>NZ_JBEYWZ010000011.1:0-317725 GCF_040644915.1 Streptomyces sp. NPDC046925
AGCTTCTTCAGCTTGCCCGGCGCGTCCTCGAACTCCGCCGTGAACGACTCCGCCGTCTTGCCCGCCCACGTGAGGATCGCGTCCTCGCCCGCCATGCCCTTGATGTCACGGAGGACCTTGGAGACGTCGTCGGCGAAGTCGTGCAGGTTCTTCGCCAGATTCCGCACCCGGTCCGGATCACCGGGCGTCGGGTCCTTGTCCAGGTCAAGGACATGCCAATCCGCCGGACGATTCCCCGCCATCCCGCAACCCCCGCCACGTGTCCACCACTAGTCACTCCGTGCAAAGAGCAAAGTTACTAGGAACGCAGGTGGGGACGGGTGCCGGAGGGAGTTTCATTACCAGATGCGTACGTCCAGGCCGGGGAGTCCGGTGGTGGCGCGGGCCAGATTTGCAGGGTGGTGAAGTCGAGGGCCGCGTCGGCTTCCTTGTCGCCCGTGGGTTGGCGGCCTTGTGCGTCGGGCTTGTAGTAGAGGCCGTACGCCCAGAACTCGGGGAACTCGTGGCCCATGATTTCGTGCTCCGGCGTCTCGATGTCCGCCGGCGTGTACCGCTCATTGATCCTGGCGACGGCTTCCGCCCGGGGCATGTCGAACAGTTCCACCATGACGTCCACCATCTCGCGGTAGTACTCCAGCATGGTGTCGCTCAGGGGTGCGAGGAACTCGTGCGTCATCTCTTCTCCGGATGAGGATTTCGGGTCAAGTACTACCGTAAGGACGGTTCGCGCAGACTCGTCTCGGTGAATCCGGTGGGCGCCGGTAGTGCGACCAGCGCACCACGGCGTGTCACGGCGCGTCACAGCTCCCGTCACACTGCTTTCAGCATCGCCCGGGATCCGTATTCTCTGGATCATGGCTGCACCCCTCGCATATTCACTTATCGCCACTGACCTGGACGGAACGCTGCTGCGCGGTGACGACACCGTCTCCGACCGGTCGTTGGCCGCGCTGGCGGCGGCCGTCGCCGCGGGGGCGCACCACCTGGTGGTGACCGGACGGCCCGCGCCGCGGGTGAAGCCGCTGCTCGACGATCTGGGAGGCGGCGGCCTCGCGGTGTGCGGGCAGGGGGCGCAGTTGTACGACGCCGGGACCGACCGCATGCTCTGGTCCGTGACGCTGGACCGCGAGCTCGCCGAGGCCGCGCTCGGCAAGATCGAGGCGGAGGTGGGGGAGGTCTACGCCGCCGTCGACCAGGACGGCGTGGACGGGCTCACCCTCATCGAGCCGGGGTATCTGATGCCGCATCCCACCCTGCCCGCGGTGCGCGTGCACAGGCGGGACGCGCTCTGGGCCGAGCCCATCAGCAAGGTGCTGCTGCGCCACCCCGAGCTGAACGACGACGAGTTGGCCGCCGTGGCGCGCGACGCCGTCGGGCCTCTCGCCACCGTCACCATGTCCGGGCCCGGCACCGTCGAGCTCCAGCCGCGCGGCGTGACCAAGGCGACCGGGCTCGCGCTCGCCGCCGAGCGGATCGGGATGTCCGCCGAGGACACCATCGCCTTCGGGGACATGCCCAATGACGTGCCGATGTTCGTGTGGGCGGCCCGCGGTGTCGCCATGGCCAACGCCCACCCCGACCTGAAGTCCGCCGCCGATGAGGTGACTTCGTCCAATGAGGACGACGGGGTGGCCGTCGTGCTTGAGCGGCTGCTGGCCTCCCCCGAGTGAAGCTCTAGCCCGCCGTTCGCGGGATGCGCTTCTCCCAGGTGCGGTGGAAGACGACCTCGTCGCCCTCCCTGCACACCACCTCGTTCGACGTGATGAAGTCCGCCGCGTCGCACGTGATCTCCGAGCGGGAGACGATCGACACGTCCCACGCCAGTTCCGGGCGGTGCAGCCGGATCGTCCAGTCCGAGCGGGTGCGGGCGCTGAGGGGGTCGAACTCGTTGATCGTGTACGTCTCCACCGCGTCCTCGGTGAATTCGAGGCCGTCCGGGTAGACCCGCGTACCGCCGTAGCGCGGGTCCACCTCCAGGCGCCATTCGCCCTTCGCCACATCGCGGACGACCAGGCGCTCGGGGCGCAGCTCGTCGAGCGTCGCGGGGTACACCACCCCGAGCGGCTCCGACTGCTCGGGGGCGGAGAAGGTGATCGCCGGGTCGAGATCGCCCTCCCGCACCGGGAGTTCGAGGGCGCTGCCGACCGGGTCGAGGACGAAGCCCGCCGAATCCGCCTGCGGCCAGATCCACGGCCAGTACGCGGACGACACCGCGAGGCGGATCTTGTGGCCCGGCGGGAACGTGTGGCCGATCGCGTTCAGTTCGAAGGTCACGTCTTCCGTCTCGCCCACCGGCCACGGGTCCACCCGGTCCCGGCCGTTGCGGGCGGAGAGGTTCAGGACGCCTCGCGTGACCAGGGTCGACGAGCCGTCCGGGGCGACGTCGCACACCCGCGCGATCGCCTGGCCCGACGGGGTGTCCATCGCCAGGCGCAGCGTCACCCTGGGGCGGCCGAGGATGCGTACGGCCGAGGGGACCTCGAACTCGAAGCACGCCGACTTGGCGTCCTCGTCCCGCTGGTCGGGCGGCAGGTCAGCGTCATTGCCGAAGGGGAAGTAGCGGCCCGCGTCCAGGCCGGTGTGCTGGGGCGAGTTCACGATCACCGGGGCGCCCTGGAGGGCGTACGGGGTCGGCGTGACGTTCGGGGAAGGCCAGGAGGGGTCGCCGACCCAGCCGCCCGGCAGCTCGTCGTACACCGTCGCCGGCGGGTGCGAGTCGCTGATCCAGGAGCGGAGCTTCGGCTCCGCCATGACGCCGGTGTCCACCCCCTTCAGGTGGTGGTCCCACCAGCGCAGCGTCTCCTGGAGGAAGCCGATCGCCGGGCCCGGCGGCAGACCGCGGTCCGGGTACTGGTGCGACCACGGTCCGATCAAGCCCCGTACGTCGCCCGGCAGATGTTCGACCAGGCGCAGGACCGTGTCCCGGTAGGGGTCGTGGAAGCCGCCCACCGCGAGCACCGCGGCCCCGATCGCGGAGTAGTCCTCGCAGACGCTGCCGTGCTGCCAGTAGGCGTCGCGGGTCTGGTGGTCGAGCCAGGTGTGGATGAAGGGGGCGACGGCTTCGAGGCGGGAGAGCCACATGTCCCGCCAGCGGTCGCCGACGAACAGCGGGTCCGGCGGCCGGGACACGAAGGCGAGCATCGTCGACGCCCACGCGTGCATGTCCACCGCGAGGACGGAACCACCCATGTAGTGCACGTCGTTGTCATAGCGGTCGTCCGCGGAGCAGACCGTGACGATCGCCTTGAGCGGCTCGGGCGCGAGGGCCGCGATCTGGAGGGAGTTGAAGCCGCCCCAGGAGATGCCGAACATGCCGACCTTGCCGGTGGACCAGGGCTGCGCGGCGAGCCAGTTGACGACCTCGACCCCGTCGGCCAGCTCGACCGGGGAGTATTCGTCGCCCGGCATGCCCTCCGAGTTGCCGTGCCCCCGCACGTCCACGCGCACGGAGGCGTAGCCGTGGCCCGCGTACCAGGGATGGCGCTGGAAGTCGCGGGGCGCCGTCCAGTCGCTCAGGCGGTAGGGGAGGTACTCCAGGAGCACGGGGACGGGTTCGTCCGTCACCGGGCGCCAGACGCGGGCGTAGAGCCTGGTCCCGTCCGGGAGGGGGATCAGGACGTCTTCGCGCGTGGTCTCGTACGGGAAGGAAGTGCGAATCTGCATGGGGGGAACCTCAGTGTCCTCAGTGGACGGGGTGCATGGTGCGGCGCAGCCACGGTGCGAGCAGGACGACGGCGACACCGGCGGCCACCGCGATGGCGCCGTTGACGCCGAAGTACGCCGGGTTGGAGACCTCTCCGTACAGCTTCACGACCTGTGCCTGGATGCCGTTGGCGAGGGCGAGCGAGAGGAACCAGAGGGCCATGGTCTGGCTGGCGAAGGCCTGCGGGGCGAGCTTCGTCGTGGCCGACATGCCGGAGGTCTCCACGAGGATGTCGCCGAGGCCGAGCAGCAGATAGGAACCGACGATCCACCAGACCGCCATCTTGTACGTGTCGTCGCCGTGCCCCGAGGTCGGCAGGACCATCAGGATGAACGAGAGGCCGCCCAGGATGACGCCGAAGGCGATCTTGTTGGAGGCGTGCGGCTGGCGGCGGCCCATCCGGGCCCAGACCGCGGCGACGACGGGGGCGAGCGCGACCTCGAAGGCGCCGAGCGCGGAGGCGTACCAGCTCGCGGGGAAGGTGAAGCCGAGGATCGACGTCTCGGCGTTCGTCGACGCGAGCAGGATCATCGTCGAGTAGGCCTGGAAGAGGATGAAGTTGAAGACGACCGAGGCGAGGAAGAGCACCACGTAGGGCCGCAGGCGGCCGCGTTCCTCTGCGCTCACCCGCGGGCTGCGGAACATGACCGCGAAGTAGACGATCGGCGCGATCACCGAGACGACGGTGAGCAGGTCGACGAAGCGGTCCATCGTCAGCCAGCCGACGGCGGCGAGCACTCCCGCGAGGACGGCGAACGCGAGGATGCCCGCGACGATCAGGAGGACCGCGCGGCGCATCGCGGTCTTGGGCAGCGCGAACTCCGCCGACGCCTTGCGTCCGGCGAGGTGGCGGCGGCCCAGGACGTACTGGACCAGGCCGAAGGTCATGCCGATCGCGGCCGCCGAGAAGCCCCAGTGCCAGCCCTTGTGGTCGCCGAGCCAGCCGGTGATCAGCGGGCCCGCGAACGCGCCGATGTTGATGCCCATGTAGTACAGCGCGAAACCGGCGTCGCGCCGCTGGTCGTCGGTGCGGTAGAGCTTGCCGACCATCGAGGCGACGTTCGGCTTCAGGAGCCCGGTGCCCGCGCTGATCAGGCCCAGGCCCACCCAGGTCATGGTCGCCGTCGGTACGGCCATCGAGTAGTGGCCGCAGGCGATGAGGATGCCGCCCCACAGGACCGCGCGGTACGAGCCGAGGATGCGGTCGGCGAGCCAGCCGCCGGCCACCGACACCAGATAGACGAGCGTTCCGTACGCCGCCGACACCGACGCGGCGGTTCCGGAATCCATGCCCATTCCGTCGTTCGCGACGGAGTCCGCGAAGTAGAGGACGAGGATGGCCTGCATGCCGAGGAACGAGAAGCGCTCCCAGACTTCGAGGCCGGACAGGGTGAGCAGACCGCGCGGCTGCCCGAAGAACGCGTGGTCGTCGCCGGGCGGCGGATCCGTGGGGGAGTCCGCGGGCGGTTCGCTGTCGGCCTCGGTGCGGGACAAAGGTTGTGCTCCCGGTAGTTCCGTTTGGTTCTGTTTGCCGTGAAGCTTCGGCGGATCGCGGGATGATGCGGTCTTCCGGCCCTTATCGGCTGATCAAGAACATACCGGTGGTGATCGAACGTCGCCTGGGCGGCATTGCACAGGCGGGTGCCCACTGTGATCGAAAGGCGACCGGATACGCTGACTTGTGTGATGGCAGCGACACATCGACAAACCGTGTCATCGACCCCGTCATCACGCAAAGATCGACCGAGTGATGATCGACCGAGTGATCCAGCGAGTGACCGACTTGTGATCGTCAGCAGACAGGAGAACCCCTCGTGACCGTCGTCGGGCCCTTCGGCCTCAGCGTGCGGGACCAGGCTCTCGAAGCCGATGTCCAGGCCGGATTGGCGGCCGTCGAGGAAGGTCTGCTCGACGCCACCAAAAGCGGGGTCCCCTTCATCACGGAGGCCGCGCAGCATCTGGTGCGTGCGGGCGGCAAGCGGTTCAGGCCGCTCCTCGTGATGCTCGCCTCGCAGTTCGGCGATCCGTACGCGCCGGGCGTCGTGCCCTCCGCCGTCGTCGTCGAGCTCACGCACCTCGCGACGCTCTACCACGACGACGTGATGGACGAGGCGGACGTGCGCCGCGGCGTCGAGAGCGCCAATCAGCGCTGGGGCAACTCCGTCGCCGTGCTCACCGGCGACTTCCTGTTCGCCCGCGCCTCGTACATCCTGGCCGACCTCGGTCCGGACGCCGTCCGCATCCAGGCGGAGGCGTTCGAACGCCTGGTCACCGGCCAGATCCTGGAGACGGCGGGGCCCACCGAGGGCCGCGACCCGGTCGACCACTACCTCGACGTGCTCGGCGGCAAGACCGGCTCGCTCGTCGCCGTGGCGTGCCGGTTCGGCGCCATGATGTCGGGCGCCGACGAGACCGTCGTGGACGTCCTGACCCAGTACGGGGAGCGGCTCGGCGTGGCTTTCCAGCTCGCCGACGACGTCCTCGACATCGCCTCCGACTCGCACGAGTCCGGCAAGACGCCGGGCACGGACCTCCGTGAAGGCATCCCCACCCTTCCGGTCCTGCGGCTTCGCGAGCGGGTGGAGAAGCTCGGGCTCCCCGAGGACATCGCCCTGAGCGAGCTGCTCGACTCGGATCTGACGGACGACGCGCGGCACGCCGAGGCGCTGGCGCGGCTGCGGGCCCACCCGGCCCTCGAGCAGGCGCGCAAGGACACCGTGCGGTTCGCCGAGGAGGCGCGGGACACGCTCGCGCCGCTGCGGGACTGCGACGCGAAGGCGGCGCTGGTCGAGCTCTGCGATCTGGTGGTGCACCGGGCGGGCTGAGGCCTTCTCGATGAATGCTGGAGATGTGACCCAGGGTGTGTCCTAGGTCACACCTCCATTTCTTCTTTGGATTGAGTCCAGGATCGGATCCATTCCGTACCTATGCCCGGAAGCTGACGCAGGGGGCGTCGGCTCGGGTACGGGGAGATTTCTGATCATGGGCATGAGTGGCAGTTCAAGTACTTCCGCGAACCGGCGCCGGGCTCTGCTCGCGGCCGGTGTGGCCGTCGCCGCGGCGGGAGGGGTGGCGGTCTCGGCGCCGTCAGCCGCCGCGCACGACGGCAGTCATGGCTCGACCGGTGGCGGATCGGTCTTCGCGGCGAGCATGAACGGCGCGAACGAGGTGCCCGTGCCCGGCGGGCCCGCGGTCGGCGACAAGGACGGCAGGGCGCTGGAGTTCGTCCGGGTCAAGGGCGACAAGGTGTCCGTCACCGTCAAGTGGCGCGGCACCGGCAAGCCGACCGGCCTCCACATCCACCAGGGCGTCAAGGGCACCAACGGCGGCATCAAGATCGAGTTCACGAAGCTGCTCGGCAAGAGCAAGGGCAACCGTGTCACCGGCACGGTCAGGGTCGCCGACGCGGCGCTGCTCGCACAGCTGAAGGCGAACCCCGGCAGCTTCTACGCGAACCTGCACACCGCCGAGTTCCCCGGCGGCGCGGTCCGCGGCCAGCTCCACAAGGTGACCGCGGACGTCGACTTCCGCCACGCGGCGGCCGGCTTCCAGGCGTCGGTCATCGAGGGCAAGCAGATCTACGAGTGCAAGAAGGCCGACGACGGCTCCGGGAAGTTCGCCTTCGCCCAGCGTGACGTGCGCGCCCGGCTCGGCGGCAACATCGCGCACGACTTCGTCGCCCCCAACTCGGGCACTCCGCGCTGGACCGCGCCCGACCGCAGCCAGGTCACCGGCAAGCTGATCTCCAAGACCCCGAACGGCGACAAGAACATTCCCGAACTCGACCTGGCGGCAACCCAGACCGGCAAGCGGCACGGGCTGCTCGCGCGCACCGCGGAGATCCTGCGCCTGAACACGGTGGGCGGCATCGCCCCGGCGGGTGACTGCAAGCCCGGCGCCATCGCGAAGGTGCCGTACAAGGCGGACTACGTGTTCGTGCAGCGCTGAGCCTTCGTGCAGTGCAGTGCTGAGCCTTCGTGCAGCGCAGCGCTGAGCCGCGTTTTCGTGCGGCGTTGAGCCCGGTGACTCAGGGCTGAAGCGGCGTCTCCCCTACGGGACGGGGGAGGCGCCGCCTCTCTGTGTCATCCCACAGCAGTACGTGGAGTTGCTCCCGGGGTCTGACGCTTCTCGCTGGCCGATTTGGTCGTATGGACACAGCAAGGTCCGGCAAGAACAACCACTCCTGACCTATTCGGGTGAGAATGGCGGCACAGGGTGGACGCACGCACGTACTGGGAAAGGCCGCCGCCGACCACGGAGGTAGGGCACACAATGGCACCGTACGAACCGGAGCAGGACACCAGCGGGACCGGGGAACTGCGCGCGGGCCGCAGAAAGGCCGCGCGTTACGTGGTCCCCGTCGCGGTGGCGGGGGTGGCGGCGGCGACCATCGGTCTCGTCCCGGCGCTCGCCACTTCGGGCGACCCCGATCTGCCCGATGTCACCGCACAGGAACTGATCGAGAAGATCGCCGCGTCGGACACGCAGCAGCTCTCGGGCAACGTGAAGATCAGCACCGACCTCGGCCTGCCGTCCTTCGGCGGCGACATGGCCGGTGGCTTCGCCCCGGGCGGCGGCGGAAGCGACGAGGGCGGGGACGGCAAGGGCTCGGCCGCGGACCCGCAGTCCAAGCTGATGGAACTGGCCTCCGGCACGCACACGCTGCGCGTCGCCGCCGACGGCCCCGACAAGCAGAAGCTGTCCGTCCTCGACGACGCCGCCGAGTACAGCCTGATCCACAACGGCGACGACGTATGGGCGTACGACAGCAAGTCGAACGAGGCGTACCACTCGAAGGCCGAGGGCAAGGGCTCCGGCGAGAGGGGTTCCGGCGAGAAGGGTTCCGGCGGGAAGGGCTCCGGCGACAAGGCCCTCCCCGAGGGCGTTCCCTCCACGCCCAAGGAGCTGGCCGAGGAAGCCCTGAAGGCGGTCGACGACACGACCTCCGTCAAGGTGGACGGCACCGCGCAGGTAGCGGGCCGTGACGCGTACCGCCTGGTCATCAAGCCCAAGCAGACCGGCTCGACGGTCGGCCAGATCACGGTCGCGGTGGACTCCGAGACGGGTACGCCGCTGAAGTTCACGCTCAGCCCGGCGGGCGGCGGCAGCGCGGTCGTCGACGCGGGCTTCACGAAGGTCGACTTCGGCAAGCCGGCCGCGTCGACCTTCGACTTCACGCCGCCCAAGGGCGCGAAGGTCACGGAGGCCGACGAAGCCAAGGCCGGGACGCACCGTTTCAAGGACGGCGGCAAGGAGTTCGGCGGCAAGGAGTTCAACGGCAAGGAGTTCAAGGGCGGGCAGGACCTGAGCGGTCTGAACGTCATCGGCAAGGGCTGGAACTCCATCGCCGAGCTCGAACTGCCGGGCGGCCAGGGCCTCCCGACGGGCGGCTCCGGCGACGTACCGGCGGACGCGCAGCGGCTGCTCGACTCGCTCGGCGACCAGGTCTCGGGCAAGTTCGGCTCGGGCACGGTCTTCAAGACGCGCCTGGTCAACGCCCTCATCACCGAGGACGGCAAGGTCTACGCGGGCGCGGTGACGAAGGACGCCCTGGTGAAGGCGGCGAACGCGGCGAAGTAGCGCCCCTTAGGGGGCGCGGGGAACGGCGCGAACAGCCACTACGCACCCGCGCGTGGCATACCGGCGGCGGATTCAGGGGACACACCCCTGAGTCCGCCGCAGCGGTGACCGGCAGCGCAGCCACCGGGCGCTCGGGCGATGGGAGGACCAAGTGCCGAGCACCAGCGGCAGTGCAGCGGAAAGCGTGATCGAGACCTCCGGTCTCACCAAGCGCTACGGCAAGCAGTTGGCCGTGGACCAGCTGAGCCTCACGGTCCCCACCGGCAGCGTCTTCGGTTTCCTGGGGCCGAACGGCTCGGGCAAGACGACCACCATCCGGATGCTGATGGGCCTGATCGAGCCGACTTCGGGCCGGGCCAGGGTCCTCGGCCGCCCCGTGCCGCGCGAGATCCGCGGGGTGCTCCCGCACGTGGGCGCGCTCATCGAGGGCCCGGCGCTCTACGGCTTCCTCTCCGGCCGCGACAACCTCCTGCGGTACGACGCCGCGGACCCGACCGCCGATCCCCGCACCCGCCGCGCCCGCGCCGAAGCAGCCCTGGACCGGGTGGGGTTGACGGCCGCCGCGGGCAAGAAGGCCAAGGCGTACTCACTGGGCATGAAGCAACGCCTGGGCCTCGCCGCCGCGCTGCTCCAGCCGCGCAGGCTCCTCGTGCTCGACGAGCCGACCAACGGACTCGACCCGCAGGGCATGCGCGAGATCCGGGCGCTGGTGCGGGAGCTGGCGTCGGAGGGCACGACGGTGTTCCTCTCCTCGCACCTCCTGGACGAGATCGAGCAGGTCTGCACGCATGCCGCGGTGATGGCGCAGGGCCGGCTCATCACGCAGGGCCCGGTCGCCGAACTCGCCGCCGGTGTGCGGGGACGGCTGACCGTGACGACCCCGGACACGGGCGACGCGGCCCGCGTCCTGAAGGAACTCGGCGTGACGGATCTCGTCGTGACGGAGGACCGCGTGACGGGCGAACCGCCGGGCGCGGGCACACCGGCCGACCCCGGCACCGACCTCGCGGAACTGAACGCCGCCCTGGTCGGGGCGGGCGTACGGGTGCGGGGCTTCGGCGTCGAAAGGGCATCGCTCGAGGACGCGTTCGTGGCACTGACGGGGGAGGGCTTCGATGTCGCGGGCTGAGACCGTCGGCGTGGGCGACGAGCACGGTGAGCACGGCGAGCACGACAAGAGCGGCGAGCACGACAACCACGACGGCCACGAGGTACGGGACCGGGGTGACGCGCGCGAGGTGCGGCGGATCTGGACCCTCGGGCTCTTCCGCAGCGAGCTGGGCATCACGTTCCGCCGCTGGCGCACCCTCGCCCTGCTCGGTGTGCTCGCCGCCGTACCGATCCTCGTGGGCATCGCCGTCAAGATCGAGACCAGCGACGGTTCGACGCTGGGCGGGGGCGGTGGCGGCGGCCCCGCGTTCATCGCGCAGATCACCAACAACGGCCTGTTCCTCGTCTTCACCGCCCTCGCCGCGACGCTCCCCTTCTTCCTGCCCATGGCGGTCGGCGTCGTCGCGGGCGACTCCATCGCGGGCGAGTCCAGCGCGGGGACGCTGCGCTATCTGCTCGTCGCCCCGGCGGGCCGGACCCGGCTGCTGCTGGTCAAGTACGCGACGACGATGACGTTCTGCCTGGTCGCGACCCTCGTCGTGGCGCTCTCCGCGCTTGCCGTCGGAGCGCTGCTCTTCCCGCTCGGCGAGGTCACGACGATCTCCGGCACCCGGATCGGCTTCGGCGAAGGACTGCTGCGCGCCCTGCTCATCGCCCTCGTGGTCGCCGCGTCACTGATCGGTGTGGCGGCGCTCGGGCTCTTCGTGTCGACGCTGACGAGCAGCGGCATCGCGGCGATGGCGACGACGGTGGGCCTGCTCATCACGATCCAGATCCTCGACCAGATCCCGCAGCTGCACGCCATCCAGCCGTACTTCTTCTCGCACTACTGGCTGTCCTTCGCCGACCTGATGCGCGAGCCCGTCTACTGGGACGAGCTGGGCAGGAACCTCGGCCTCCAGGGCCTGTACGCGGCGCTGTTCGGCTCGGCGGCGTGGGCGAGGTTCGGGGCGAAGGACATCACGGCGTAGGACGGCACGGGGAGCCGGCGTCAGCTCTCGTACGGGAAGTCAGCTCTCGTACGGGTAACGGGCGAGCGGCGGCTCCTGTGCGAAGAACGTCTTGGCGCGGGCGAGGGCATCGGAGTCGTCGAGCACGTTGCCCGGCCTCGATCCGTTGCCGAGCAGGACGCCGCCGAAGCGCAGCGGGAAGAAGGCGGCGACGTGGTTCAGGGTGCCGATCAGCGGCTCCGCGACCTCTTCCTCGCGGTGGGCGAGCGCCGTCACGCCCCACAGGGCGCGGTTCTTCATGGTGTTCTTGAAGTCGACCTCGGGGACTTCGAGCCAGGCGTCCCAGTAGTCGAGGTAGCGCTTGGTGGTGGCCGACAGCGAGTACCAGTACAGGGGCGACACGACGACGATGTCCGTGGCGTCGAGGGTGGCGTCCAGGAGCAGGGCCTCGTTGTCGCCGGCCGGGCGGGGGCGGGCACGGGGGCGGCTGCCGTCGTGGCGGAGGTCCTCGAAGTCGGGCAGCGGGTGATCGGAGAGGTGCAGCCAGCGCTGCTCGACGTCCGGCGGGAGCTGCTCGGCGGCCTTGCGGGCCAGGGTCTCCGAGTTGCCGTCGTGCCGGGCGCTGCCGAGCAGGAAGAGGAACTTTCGGGTCATGGTGGGCCCCCTGTGTGTGGCATGGCGTGGCGGCGCACGGCCGCGCGGGGCCGTGCAATTACCTGCGCATGCACTATATGTACGCGCAGGTAATTGCGTCCAGGGGGTGCTTCGCCGGCGGGCACCCGGAGAGGCTTTGGGCGTCCGCAGGGGTCCTAGGCGAGCGGATGGTTCCTAGCCGCCCGCGGAGTTCCTAGGCGGAGAGCCCCCACACCGCGTGCGCCACGGCGTCGCTGTTGGTGTCGAGGGCCTTCCCGTCGATGTTCTCCTCCGTGTCGCAGGCGGAGTGGTAGCACTTGTCGAACGGCTCACCGGCCGTGCCGCCCCAGTTCTGGGCCTGCTCGGCGGTCTTCTCGTAGTCCGCGCCGCTGAAGAGGCCGCCGACCGGGATGCCCGCGTCCTTGAACGGCGCGTGGTCCGAGCGGCCGTCGCCCTCCTCGTCGGGCTCCGTGGCGAGGTCGAGGCCGCCGTAGAAGTCCTTGAAGGTCTTCTCGATCGTGGGGTCGTCGTCGTAGACGAAGTAACCCGGGTTCGGGGAGCCGATCATGTCGAAGTTCAGGTAGTCCTTGATCTTCTTGCGCTCGTCGGCGGGGAGTTTGTCGACGTAGTGCGAGGAGCCGACGAGGCCAAGCTCCTCGGCGCCCCACCAGGCGAACCGCAGGTGCTTGCTGGGCTTGTACTGCTCCTTGGCCACGGTGAGCGCGGTCTCCAGGATCGCGGCGGAACCGGAGCCGTTGTCGTTGATGCCGGGACCCGAATCGACGCTGTCGAGGTGCGAGCCCGCCATGACGACCTCGTCGGCGCTGCCGCCGGGCCAGTCGGCGATGAGGTTGTAGCCGGTCTTGCCGTTGGAGGTGAACTCCTGCAAGGAGGTGGTGAATCCGGCCTCGTCCAGCTTGCCCTTCACGTAGTCGATCGAGGCCTTGTAGCCCGCGCTGCCGTGCGCGCGGTTGCCGCCGTTGGACGCGGCGATCGACTGCAACTGCGAGAGGTGGCCTTGGACGTTGGCCACGGAGATGTCGGGAGCGGCCGCTGTGGGGGAGGGGGCCGCGGAGGATATCGCGCTGGTGGTGAGGAGTCCGGCGACGGCTATGACGGCGGCTGCCGTGGTGCGTCCGGGAACGGAGAGCTTCATGTGGGGGGCTCCGTGTTCTGTTGGATCGTTCCGTTGAGGGCCGTGGGGGCCCGTGAGGGTTGACCGATTCCGTGAACGTCGAACGGAATTGGCGTGCCTGATGGTGCGGGTGAGCTTGACCGCGCGTCAAGAGCGCATATCGGTCGCGGTGTTCCGCATGGCGGTCGGAGGGGTGTTCCGCAAGGCGGTCGGTGGGGTGATTGGTACGGCGGCCGGAGCGGTCCTCACCGTCCCTGCGGCGCATCCGTACGAGCGGCGCCCGTCACCCCGCGGCCCTGAGCGAGCCGGAGCCTGCCCGTCCCGCGGCCAGGGATGCCCGGTAGCCGCTGGGCGCGATGCCACGGGTCCGTTTGAACGCGTCGCTGAAGCCGAAGCCGTCCGCATAGCCCACCTGCCCCGCCACGGAAGCCACCGTCGCCCCCGGCTCGGCGAGCAACTCGGCGGCCAGCGTCATCCGCCACTCGGTGAGGTACGCCATCGGGGGCCTGCCGACCAGCTCCGCGAACTGCCGGGCGAACGCCGCGCGCGACACCTGCCCGCGCGCGGCGAGCGACGCCACGGTCCAGGGCCGCGACGGCTCGTCGTGCATGGCGTGCAGGGCCGGGCCGACCACCTCGTCGCCCAGGGCGCGGTACCAGGAGGGCGGGCAGGCGTCCGGCAGGTCGAACCACTCGCGCAGGGTGCAGGCCAGCATCCAGTCGAGCATCCGGTCCATCACGTACTGGCGCCCTGGCCGGTCGGCGGCCACCTCGGCGGCGATGAGCTCCAGGATCGGCAAGCAGTCCTCGCCCGACGGGACCACGAGGAGCGGCGGCAGCATGCTGATCAGACGGCGGCCCACCGCTCCGTCCAACTGGTATGCGCCGGTGATGAGTTCGCTCTCGCGGCCGTCGTCCGTGGACGCCAGGGTGAACGGATCCGTCGTACAGACCACGGCGGCGCCCCCCTCCCGCAGGACGCGCGGTTCGCCCGACGCGGCGGTGACCCGCGCCGTCCCGTGCACCACCGAGACCAGCGTCAGCGCGGCTCCCTCGGTGTGGCCGGTCTCCCAAGGCCCGGTCAGTACGGCACGGTTGAACAGCGCGCCGTCCGCGCGCACCCCTCGCAGCAGATCCCCCAGAGCGTCCATGCCCCCACCGTAAACGGCGCCGCGAGGCCGTAGACGTACTCCGATGCGGGCGAGACGGGCGCCCATGTCCCCTGCGCCAGGAGGGTAGTTGGCTGTACCCATGACCGACAACGCGAAGAACACCCCGGCAGCCGACGGCCTCATCCTCGTACTCGGCGCCACCGGAAAGACGGGCCGCCGCCTGGTGACCCGACTGCGGGACCAGGGCCGTGCCGTACGCGCGGCGTCCCGCTCCGGCGAGACCCGCTTCGACTGGTACGACCGCGCCACCTGGGCCCCGGTCCTGGACGGTGTGACCGCCCTCTACCTGGTCGGCCCGCCCGAGCCCGGCCCGATCGCCGACTTCGTCGACCGGGCGGCGGCAGCGGGCGTACGCCGCTTCGTGGTCCTGTCCGCGCGGGGCATCGAGGTGTTCGGCGACTCCTTCGAACCGTCCATGGCCGAGGCCGAGCGCGTGGTGCGCGAGGCGGGCGTCGACTGGACGGTGATCCGCCCGAACAACTTCTCCCAGAACTTCGACGAGGACATCTTCGCCGACGCCCTGCGCGAAGGCCGCCTCGCCCTGCCGGTCGGCGACGTGCCGGAGCCGTTCATCGACGTCCACGACATCGCGGAGGTGGCCGCCGCGCTGCTCACCGAGGACGGGCACACGGGCCGGGTCTACGAACTCTCGGGGCCGCGCGCGCTCAGCTTCGCCGAAGCGGTCGCGGAGTTGGCGCAGGCGTGGGGGCGGCCGATGCGGTTCGAGCACATCACGGCGGACGCGTACACGGCGGAACTGACCGCGGCCGAAGTCCCCGCCGCCCCCGCCCGCGCCCTAGCGGACGTACTGGCCTGGCTGACCGAAGGCCACAACGCAACACCGACAACGGGCGTACGGGATGTCCTGGGCCGCGACCCACGAGACTTCAGCGAGTACGCGAAGACGAGCGCCCCGTAAGGGGCGCGGGGAACGACGAGAGCAACCACGACGTACGGGCAGACGAAGCCCCGTAAGGGGCGCGAGGAACGGCGCGAGCAACCCCAACGCACCCGCAGACGAAGCCCCGTAAGGGGCGCGGGGAACTGCGCGACAAGCCACAACGCACCCGCACCCACAACGCACCGGCACCCACAACGCACCCGCACCCCCAAAGCGGACCCCGGGCAGAAAGCGGGCCCCGCCTCAGACCGCGGACTCCTCCCGCCCGGCAGCGGGAGTCATCGGCTCCGTCTCCCGCCCTGCGGCAGGCGCAGCCGCAGCCCCGCGGGCAGCTGCAAGACGCCCCGCATTGACCCGCGCGGAGCGCACCGCATCCCAGGTCAGCAAGGTCAGCGCCAACCAGACGAGCCCGAACCCGGCCCACCGCTCCGGCGGCATGGCCTCATGGAAGTAGAGGATCCCGAGGAGGAACTGGAAGACCGGCGCGAGGTACTGCAACATCCCCAGCGTCGCGAGCGGCACCCGGATCGCCGCGGCGCCGAAGCAGACCAGGGGAATCGCGGTGACCAGACCGGTCGCCGCAAGGAGAGACGCCTGCCCGAAGCCCTCCGAGCCGAACGACGCATCGCCCCGCACGCCGAGCCACACGATGAACCCCATCGCGGGCAGGAACTGGATCGCGGTCTCCGCGGCGAGCGACTCGAGCCCGCTGAGCCCCACCTTCTTCTTCGCCAGGCCGTACGTGGCGAAGGAGAAGGCCAGGCAGAGCGAGATCCACGGCGGCTGCCCGTACCCGAAGGCCAGGACGAGTACCGCCGCGAGGCCGACGGCGACGGCCGCCCACTGCACGGGACGCAGCCGTTCGCCGAGGAGCAGGACGCCCATCGCGATGGTGACCAGGGGGTTGATGAAGTAGCCGAGGGAGGCTTCCACGACGTGGCCGGAGTTCACGGCCCAGATGTAGACGCCCCAGTTGATCGTGATGACCCCCGCGGCGACCGTCACGAGGCCCAGCTTGCGCGGCTGGCGGATCAGCTCGCCCGCCCAGGCCCAGCGCCGCACGACGAGCAGCGCGATGCCGACCACGACGAGGGACCACGCCATCCGGTGCGCGAGGATCTCGCCCGCCCCGGCCGGCTTGAGCAGCGGCCAGAAGAGGGGGACGAGGCCCCACATCCCGTAGGCGGCGATGCCGTTCAGCAGACCTATGCGCTGCTCGCTCTTCGACTGCTCAGCTGCGGCAGCGTCCACGGCCCCTCCTTGGTGCACGGCAGCCCCACGCTGCCTTCAAGAAGGTAGCGGTC
Source organism: Streptomyces sp. NPDC046925 (assembly GCF_040644915.1). Taxonomy (NCBI): domain Bacteria; kingdom Bacillati; phylum Actinomycetota; class Actinomycetes; order Kitasatosporales; family Streptomycetaceae; genus Streptomyces; species Streptomyces sp. NPDC046925. The sequence continues at coordinate 16,488 of NZ_JBEYWZ010000011.1, forward strand.
CGGCCACCCCCGTGTCATGCCCGTCTCACGAAAACGGTAATGACCCCGGTCTCACCCGCTCCAGCCCTGGCCACAGCCCTGCCGAAGCCCTGGCCACAGCCTTGCCGAAGCCCTGGCCGCAGCTCTGCCGAAGCCCCGCCGAAGCCCGCCTCAGCCCTTGAGCGCCACCGCGATCGCGTCCGCGAGAGGCGTCGTCGGCCGCCCGATGAGCCGGGCCAGGTCACCGCTCGTACCGGCGAGGCGGCCTCGCTCGATCGCCGAGTCCACGTCGACGAGGATCGCGGCGAACTGCTCGGGCAGACCGGCACCGGTCAGGATCGCGAGGTTCTGCTCGGCGGGGACGTTCGTGTACGCGATGTCCTTGCCGGTCTGCCGGGAGATCTCGGCGGCGTACTCGGCCAGGCTCCACGCGACGTCGCCGCTGAGCTCGTACGCCTTGCCCTCGTGGCCCTCACCGGTCAGTACGGCGACGGCGGCGGCCGCGTAGTCCGCGCGCGACGCCGAGGCGACCCGGCCCTCGCCCGCGGAGGCGACGACGGCGCCGTGCTCCAGGACGGGGGCGAGGTTGGCCGTGTAGTTCTCGTGGTACCAGCCGTTGCGCAGGAACGTGTGCGGAAGCCCGGAGTCGAGCACGAGCCGCTCGGTCTCCTTGTGCTCGGCCGCGAGGTCGAAGTCGGCGTCGGGTCCGCCGAGGATGCCGGTGTACGCGAGCAGCGCGACGCCCGCCGCACGGGCCGCGTCGATCACCGCCGCGTGCTGCCCCACGCGCTGCCCGACCTCGCTGCCGGAGATCAGCAGGACGCGGTCGCCCGCGGCGAACACACCGGCCAGGGTCTCGGGCGCGCTGTAGTCCGCGATCCGAAGCTCGACGCCGCGCGCCGCGAGCTCGGCGGCCTTCTCCTTGTTGCGGACCACGGCGGCGATCTGCCCGGCGGGCACCTGCGCGTCGAGCAGCCCGTCGATGACGAGACGGCCGAGGTGTCCGGTGGCTCCGGTGACGACGATGCTCATGTCTGGTGACTCCCTTTGGTGCCTTTAATTACTTTGGTGCCTTTGGTGTGCTTCTGACGATGAGCCTACGTCGGGCGCTAACTATTGGAAAGTACCCACTTTGAAGTAAGGTACTGGCATGGCAGTAAGTGACTGGAACCTCGGAGAAGAGGGCATGTGCCCCCAGCGCCTCGTCCTGGAGCACGTCACGAGCCGCTGGGGCGTGCTCGTCCTGATCGCCCTGGACGAGCGCTCGCACCGCTTCAGCGAGCTGCGCCGGGCCCTCGGCCGGGTCAGCGAGAAGATGCTGACGCAGACCCTGCAGACCCTGGAGCGCGACGGCCTCGTGCACCGCGACGCCAAGCCGGTCATTCCGCCGCGCGTCGACTATTCGCTGACCGATCTCGGGCGCGAGGTCGGTCAGCAGGTCCGGGCGCTCGCCGAGTGGACAGAGCGGCGCCTGGGGGACGTACAGGAAGCGCGCAAGACGTACGACGATGCCCGCAAGACGTACGACGACGCCCGCAAGACGAACCGCGACGCCCGCAAGACGTACGACGAAGCCCGGTCCTGAAGGGTCAGAACCGGGCTTCGGAGGGATCGGTCGGCGCTAGCCGACGACGGTCCAGGTGTCGTTGCCGGCGAGGAGCGCGGCCAGGTCGCCCTTGCCGTTCTGTTCGATGGCGGTGTCGAGCTGGTCGGACATGAGGGTGTCGTAGACCGGCCGTTGGACGTTGCGGAAGACGCCGATCGGGGTGTGGTGCAGGGTGTCCGGATCGGCGAGGCGCGAGAGGGCGAACGCGGTCGTGGGCGAGGTCGAGTGCGCGTCGTGGAGCAGGATCTGCGACTCGGTCTCGGGCGTGACCGGGACGACCTTGAGGTCGCCGGTGGCGGGGTCCCGTACGACGCCCTTGGAGCCGAGTCCGTTTTCCATGGGGGCCCCGAAGCGGATGGGCAGCCCGTGTTCGAGGCGGATCACCGCCTCTTCGGCCTGCTGCTTGTCCTTGAGGACTTCGAAGGCGCCGTCGTTGAAGATGTTGCAGTTCTGGTAGATCTCGACCAGGGCGGTGCCGGGGTGTTCGGCGGCCTCGCGCAGCACGCTGGTGAGGTGCTTGCGGTCCGAATCCACCGTCCGCGCCACGAACGACGCCTCCGCGCCGATGGCCAGCGAGACGGGGTTGAAGGGTGCGTCGAGGGAGCCCATCGGCGTGGACTTGGTGATCTTGCCGACCTCGGAGGTCGGGGAGTACTGGCCCTTGGTCAGCCCGTAGATCCGGTTGTTGAACAGCAGGATTTTCAGGTTGACGTTGCGGCGCAGGGCGTGGATGAGGTGGTTGCCGCCGATGGACAGGGCGTCGCCGTCGCCGGTGACGACCCAGACGGACAGGTCGCGTCGGGATGAGGCCAGTCCGGTGGCGATGGCGGGGGCGCGGCCGTGGATGGAGTGCATCCCGTAGGTGTTCATGTAGTACGGGAAGCGGGAGCTGCAGCCGATGCCGGAGACGAAGACGATGTTCTCTTTGGCCAGGCCGAGTTCGGGCATGAAGCCCTGCACGGCGGCCAGGACGGCGTAGTCCCCGCAGCCCGGGCACCACCGCACCTCCTGGTCCGACTTGAAGTCCTTCATGGACTGCTTGGCCTCGGCCTTGGGCACCAGAGAAAGCGCTTCGATCGTGCTCCCGGTGCCTTCGGTCTTCGTGTCAGCCATTGATGGCCTCCTTGAGAGCCGTGGCGAGCTGCTCGGCCTTGAACGGCATTCCGTTGACCTGGTTGTACGGGACCGCGTCCACGAGGTACTTGGCGCGGAGCAGTGTGGCGAGCTGCCCGAGGTTCATCTCGGGGATCACCACTTTTTCGTAACGCTTCAGGACCTCGCCCAGATTCCGCGGGAAGGGGTTGAGGTGGCGCAGATGGGCCTGCGCGACACTCTCGCCGACCGCGCGCAGGCGGCGTACCGCGGCGGTGATGGGGCCGTAGGTCGAACCCCAGCCAAGAACAAGCAACTTGGCGTCGCCGGTCGCGTCGTCGACCTCCAGATCCGGGACCTGGATTCCGTCGATCTTGGCTTGGCGGGTGCGGACCATGAAGTCGTGGTTGGCCGGGTCGTAGGAGATGTTGCCGGTGCCGTCCTGCTTCTCGATCCCGCCGATCCGGTGCTCAAGGCCCGGCGTGCCCGGGATCGCCCACGGGCGGGCCAGCGTCTGCGGGTCGCGCTTGTAGGGCCAGAACACCTCCGTGCCGTCCGCCTCCGTGTGGTTGGTGCCCGAGGCGAACTGCACCCGCAGGTCCGGCAGTTCCTCGGGGTCCGGGATCCGCCACGGCTCGGAGCCGTTGGCCAGATACCCGTCACTCAAGAGGAAGACCGGGGTGCGGTAGGTGACCGCGATCCGCGCCGCCTCCAGCGCCGCGTCGAAACAGTCCGCCGGCGTCCGCGGCGCCACAATCGGCACCGGCGCCTCACCATTACGCCCGAACATCGCCTGCAACAGATCGGCCTGCTCCGTCTTGGTCGGCAGCCCCGTGCTCGGCCCGCCCCGCTGGATGTCCACCACCAGCAACGGTAGCTCCAGCGACACCGCAAGCCCGATCGTCTCCGACTTCAGCGCCACCCCCGGCCCCGACGTCGTGGTCACCGCCAGCGACCCGCCGAACGCCGCGCCAAGGGCCGCCCCGATCCCCGCGATCTCGTCCTCCGCCTGGAACGTCCGCACCCCGAAATTCTTGTGCCTCGACAACTCGTGCAGGATGTCGGAGGCCGGAGTGATCGGATACGACCCCAGATACAACGGCAGATCCGCCTGCCGCCCCGCCGCGATCAACCCGTACGACAACGCCAGATTCCCCGAGATATTGCGGTACGTCCCCGCCGGAAACGCCTGCGCCGCCGGCGCCACCTCATAGGAGACCGCGAAATCCTCCGTCGTCTCCCCGAAATTCCAGCCCGCCCGAAACGCCGCGATGTTCGCCGCCGCGATCTCCGGCTTCTTGGCGAACTTCGTCCGCAGAAAGCGCTCCGTGCCCTCGGTCGGCCGGTGATACATCCACGACAGCAACCCAAGGGCGAACATGTTCTTCGACCGGCCCGCATCCTTGCGCGAGAGGTCGAACTCCTTCAGCGCCTCCACCGTCAGCGTCGTCAGCGGCACCGGATGCACGCTGTACCCGTCCAGCGACCCGTCCTCCAGCGGCGAGGCCGCATAGCCGACCTTCGCCATCGCCCGCTTGGAGAACTCATCCGTGTTCACGATGATCTCCGCGCCGCGCGGCACATCGGCGATATTCGCCTTCAGCGCCGCCGGATTCATCGCCACCAGCACATTCGGCGCATCCCCCGGCGTGAGAATGTCATGGTCGGCGAAATGCAGCTGGAAGGACGAGACACCCGGCAGCGTCCCGGCAGGCGCCCGGATCTCCGCCGGGAAATTCGGCAGCGTCGACAAATCGTTCCCGAACGACGCCGTCTCCGAAGTAAACCGGTCACCCGTCAGCTGCATACCGTCACCCGAGTCACCCGCAAAGCGAATGATCACCCGATCCAGACGGCGGACATCCTTCTCACCTGCGTGCTTGCGCTGCTCTCCGACGACTGCCCCATCGGCCTGCTCGGCTGGGCTACTGACCTGGCTGGTCACTGAACTGGACCTCCCTCGGGCGGCTGAGCGGGAAGGGCTGGGCGACCGGCCTTCCCAAGGGCCACCCTACGTCGGTAAGGGTCGCCTACCTGGGGTAGATCGCATGACGGACACGCTTTTGAGACGCGCCAATGCCCCGATTTGTCATGGTGCGCCTCACCCCCCGGCCCGTCATGGAAGACGCCCCCCACTCATCCTTTGGTTCTAGGACTGTTCTGTTCCGCGTACTCATGCCTCTGGCTCGCGCTGTCGCTGGTGCTCCCGTGAACCCTGAATAGCTGACGAAGCGTCAGATTGCCAGGCGCATCGCTAGGAGTTGAGGTAGGTGAGAACCGCCAGCACGCGCCGGTGGTCCCCGTCGCTCTGGGAGAGCCCCAGCTTCAGGAAGATGTTGCTGACGTGCTTCTCGACCGCGCCGTCGCTCACCACCAACTGGCGTGCCACCGCCGAGTTCGTCCGTCCCTCGGCCATCAGACCGAGTACCTCGCGCTCGCGCGGAGTAAGCCCCGCGAGGACATCCTGCTTGCGGCTGCGGCCGAGCAGCTGCGCCACGACCTCCGGGTCGAGCGCCGTGCCGCCCTCCGCGACGCGCACCACCGCGTCCACGAACTCCCGCACCTCGGCCACGCGGTCCTTGAGCAGATAACCGACGCCACGGCTGGACCCGGCGAGCAGCTCGGTGGCGTACTGCTCCTCCACGTACTGCGAAAGGACGAGTACCCCGAGGCCCGGGAACTGATGGCGCAGATGCACCGCGGCCCGCACCCCCTCGTCCGTGTGCGTCGGGGGCATCCGCACGTCGGCGACGACCACATCGGGCAGCTCGCCCGCCGAGGAGAGCTCGCCGATCGTCTTGATCAGCGCGTCCGCGTCACCGACCCCCGCGACGACGTCGTGTCCGCGGTCGGTCAGCAACCGGGTCAGGCCCTCCCTCAGCAGCACTGAATCCTCGGCGATGACGACCCGCACTTTGTCCTCCACGTTCACGGCCCCCCGGCATATTCGATTCTGGTTGTCCCCGGCCCCTCAGTATCGCGCGTACGAGGGGGCGTTACGGCTTTCGTGGACAGACCGCTTGCCCGTGTTCGCTCCCGGCGGGCCGGGGCGGACACGGGCGGGCCCGGACCGGCACGGACCGGCACAGGCAGAGCCCACCCGGCCGCCCCCGCGCTGCGGGCCGGCCGGGTGGGTGGACGCCGAAGTCCCGCTACGCCCGCCAGGGCAGCTCCGCCGTCACCGTCGTGGGCCCGCCCGCCGGCGAGTCCACGACCAGGATCCCGTCGACCGCGTCGAGCCGCTCGGCGAGCCCCGCGAGCCCGGAGCCACCGGTCACATCCGCGCCCCCGGCCCCGTCGTCGGTGACCTGGAGCATCAGCCGGTCCTCGATCTTCCAGACGTCGACCGAGCCCCGTGACGCCCGCGCGTGCTTGCTGATGTTCTGCAGGAGCTCGGAGACCGTGAAGTACGCGATGCCCTCGATCGCGGCGGCGGGACGCGCGGGCAGGTCCACCTCGACCTGGACCGGGACCGTGCACCGGGCGGCGAGCGCGGACAGGGCCGCGTCCAGGCCGCGGTCGGTGAGGACGGCGGGGTGGATGCCGCGGGCCAGGTCGCGCAGCTCCTGGAGGGCGACCTTCACCTCGCCGTGCGCCTCGTCCACCATGCGTGCCGCGGCCTCGGGGTCCTCCGCCAGCTTCTCCTTGGCCAGACCCAGGTCCATGGCGAGGGCGACCAGGCGGGCCTGTGCACCGTCGTGCAGATCGCGCTCGATGCGGCGAAGGTCGGCCGCCGCCGTGTCGACGACGACCCCGCGGTCCGACTCCAGCTCGACGACGCGCGTCGCCAGCCTTGAGGGGCCGAGCAGTCCGACGACCATGACGCGGTCGACGGTGGTCAGGGCGCGGATGATCCAGGGGGTGGCGAGCGTGATCAGCAGGCCGGTGAGGGCGGTGACGCCGATCTCGAAGGGGTTGTCCAGGTAGACGCGGTGGCCGTCGTCGCCGTAGAGCTGGATGCCGCCCTGGCCGCCGTAGAGCGGGAAGAGCCACTGCCACAGGGGGTACGTGAGCATCGCCCAGCCGTACGTCCAGAACGCCACCGACACCGTGAAGGAGAAGATCGCCCACGGCATGTGCAGGAAGGCGTAGAGGGCGTGCCGCCAGGAGGCGCCGCTCTTGAGCACGGCGCCCATCCACGCCATGAGCCCGCCGCCGTTCTTGGGCCGCAGCGGCTCCGGGTTCGCCACCTCCACGTCGAGCAGCGCCCGCGCCCGCACCCGCTCCAGGGAGCCGAAGCCGCGGCAGCCCGCGAGCCCGGCGGCGAGCACCGGGATGCCGATGAACGTGATCAGCAGGCCGACGCCGAGCGACAGCATCGTGACCGCGAACGTGAACGTGACGATGCTGATCGGCAGGCTCAGGAGCACATGGCCGAACTCCTTCCAGGCGCGGGCCTCGATCGGCGCGCGCAGCCCGGCGGGGATACGGCGCCGCCGCTCGTCGAGGTCGGATCCCCGGAACTCCGAACGGTTCATGCGTCCGTACTCCTGTCCGTACTCCGTGGCCATCGGTGTCGTCCGTTTCTGCTCGGTCCACCCGGTCCGACCGGTTCACCCGGCCGTGGGTTGCGTCGGCGTCGTACCCGAGTGCGGATTCGGCGTCGTACCTCAAGACTGCTGGCCCGGCGTGATCGGGACCATGTGGTGCGTAGGTGTCTTGAACCGGGGGTTTTCCCTACCCCCTGGGGTTGCGGCGCTCACCCCTTGGCGTCGCTGCCCTCACCCCCTTACGTCGCGGCCTTTACCCCCTGGCGTCGCGGTCCCGGTCGCGGTCCCGCCAGGGCAGCTCCGCCGTGATCGTCGTGGGGCCGCCCACCGGCGACTCGATCACGAACAGGCCGTCGACCGCGCCGAGCCGGTCCGCGAGCCCCGCCATGCCCGTGCCCCCGTCGAGATTCGCGCCGCCCCGGCCGTCGTCCCACACCTGGATGAGCAGCCGCTGGTCGGCCCGCCACACCTCCACGGACGCCGAACGCGCCCCGCTGTGCTTGCTGATGTTCTGCAGGAGCTCGGAGACCGTGAAGTACGCGATGCCCTCGATCGCGGCGGCCGGACGCGTCGGCAGATCGGCCGTCACCTTCACCGGAACCGTGCACCGCGAGGCCACCGAGGACAGCGCCGCGTCCAGGCCTCGGTCGGTGAGGACGGCGGGGTGGATACCGCGAGCCAGGTCGCGCAGCTCCTGGAGGGCGAGCTTCACCTCGCCGTGCGCCTCGTCGACCATCGCCGCCGCGGTGTCGGGGTCCTCCAGGAGCTTCTCCTTGGCCAGACCGAGCCCCATGGCGAGGGCGACCAAGCGGGCCTGCGCCCCGTCGTGCAGGTCGCGCTCGATGCGGCGCAGGTCAGCCGCCGCCGTGTCGACGACGATCCCGCGGTCCGACTCCAATTCGACGATGCGCCGCTCCAGTTCGTCGGAGGGCGAGAGAAGACCGCGCACCATCGCGCGGTCGGCGTTGCTCAGACCGCGCACGATGAAGGGGAGCACGGGCCACAGGACGAAGAGCCCGACCAGGGAGACCGTGAACGTCACGATGCCCCAGGGCAGCCGCATGAACGAGTACAGCATCGTGCGCCAGCCGACCGGATCCTTCAGGCTCGACCACAGCCAGCTGAAGAAACCGTGGTCGCGCTGTTTCGGCATCGGGCTCGGCTCGTCGATCCGCAGCCCGAGCAGCCCCCGCGCCCTGGCCCGCTCCGCCTTGCCGATCTGCCGCGCGCCGAGCAGCGCGGCGGCGAGGAGCGGCAGGCCGATGACCGTCACGGCGAGACCGCCGCCGGCCGCGAGCGCCACCACCACGTAGACGAAACCCGCCACGCCCAGCGGCAGGTTGGCGAGGAGGTGCGCGATCTCCCTCCAGGTCTGCCGGTCGTACGCCGCGAAGCGCGCGGGCGGCGGCGGGGACATGGCTGAGGACGAGGCGCGTGCGGTCATACGCGCTAGCGTGCCCGGCCCGCCGCCGCGATGCCATGAGGAGGGCCGCCCGGACATCCGGGGGATAACCCCACCAGCCGGTGCGAGGTCGGCGCGGCGTCGGCGCTGCGTGGGCGCCGGACCGGTGCCGCGTGGGCGTCGGACCGGCGTCGGGTCGGCGCGGCGTCGCGGGGGATCAGTCCTTGCCGATGCGTGACGCTCTGCTTACCTCGCCTTTAGCAGGCCCTAGACTCCCGTGCGTACAGATCGTCGAACAGTGATGAGTGCCAGAGGCGGTCAGGGAGTGAGGGGCTGACGTGCACGTGACGAACGTCGCGGCGAGCTACTACCAGTCGTACTCCGTCGTCGGACTGCTCGCCGTCGTCGGCGTGCTGTTCGTCGCTGTCGCCTTCGGCGCGGGTCGGCTGCTGCGGCCCGTGGTGCCGACCCCCGAAAAGCTCCTGACGTACGAGTGCGGCGTCGACCCGGTCGGCGACGGCTGGGCCCACACCCAGGTCCGCTACTACGTCTACGCCTTCCTCTACGTCATCTTCGCCGTCGACTCGATCTTCCTCTTCCCGTGGGCGACGGTCTTCGCCGCGCCCGGCTACGGTGCGACGACGCTGGTGGAGATGTTCATCTTCCTCGGCTTCCTGACCGTGGGCCTGCTGTACGCATACAAGAAGGGCGTCCTGACATGGACGTGACCCCGGAGCCTGTGCTCTTGCCCGAGCCGACCGTGCTCTCCACGCCCGAGCCGCAGAAGCTCGGCGTGCTCTCACGCCTGGCCCCCGAGCCGATGAAGGTGGTCCTGAACTGGGGCCGCCGGTATTCGTTGTGGGTCTTCAACTTCGGTCTCGCCTGTTGCGCCATCGAATTCATCGCCGCTTCCATGGCCCGGCACGACTTCATCCGGCTCGGCGTGATCCCGTTCGCGCCGGGTCCGCGCCAGGCGGACCTGATGGTCGTCTCCGGCACGGTCACGGACAAGATGGCCCCGGCGGTGAAGCGCCTGTACGAGCAGATGCCCGAGCCGAAGTACGTGATCTCCTTCGGCGCCTGCTCCAACTGCGGCGGCCCGTACTGGGATTCCTACGCGGTCACCAAGGGCGTCGACCAGATCATTCCCGTCGACGTGTACGTGCCCGGCTGCCCGCCCCGTCCCGAAGCGCTGCTCCAGGGCATCCTCAAGCTCCAGGAGAAGATCGCGGCGGAGTCGCTGGGCGCGCGGTACGGCGGTGAGAGCGGCCGTGAGAACGGTCGGGGGAGCGGCAACGGCAACCGGCCTTCGGCGGCGGCGCTGCAGAGCGGGCTCGTGAAGCCGCCGGTGCCGGGCGAGGTCGTGACGGGGGAGGGGAAGGCATGACCGGCTGGCTGCCGAGCCCCGTCGAGGAGCTCTTCGGTACGGAGGCCACGGCGGAGGAGTCGTACGACCTCCTGACCGTCGACGTCCCGCCGGGCTCGTGGATCGCCGCGCTCGAAACCGCGCGCACGACCCTGACCTGCACTTACTTCGACTGGTTGAGCGCCGTCGACGAACCGGGCACGGGCTTCCACGTCTCGGCCCACGTCGTCGCCCTCTCTCCGGTACGCCGCCTCCTCATCCGTACGACCGTTCCGCACGACGCCCCTGTCCTGCCGACCGCGGTTGACGTCTACGCGGGCGCGGCATGGCACGAGCGCGAGACGCACGAGATGTTCGGCGTCGCTTTCGAAGGCCACCCGCACCTGGTGCCGCTGCTGCTCCCGGAGAGCTTCGAAGGCCACCCCCTCCGCAAGGACTTCGTACTCGCGGCCCGGGTCGCGAAGGCGTGGCCCGGCGCGAAGGAGCCGGGGGAGTCGGAGCACGGCGGTCCCAAGCGCCGCCAGATGCTGCCTCCGGGCGTACCCGACCCGAATGAATGGGGCCCCCTGAAGGGCCAACTCCCCGCGGCCCCGGCCCGCCCGGCCCGCGGCGCCGCCCGCGCGGCAGGCGACCGCCCCGTACGCCGGTCACGCACGGCGGGCGAGGGCTCGGCCAGCCAGACGGCGGCGGCTCCGGCGTCGGCAGCTCCGGCGGCGGGCGCTCCGGCAGCGGGTGCTTCGGCGGCGGCTGCCGGTCAGGCGGAGGGCGCGCAGCCGGAGGCCCCGGCGCGGCCCCCGCGTCGCTCGCGCAGCGTGAGCCAGGGCTCGGCATCGCAACGAACGGCACCGGAGACACCGCAGGAGCCGAAGCCCGAGCCGAAGCCCGAGCCCACGCCCCAGCCGGAGGCCGCTTCGGCCCCCGAGCCGAAGCCCGAGAAGCCTGCCGCCAGTTCCGACGCCCCCTGGCACCAGGCACGACCGGCATTCGACGCCACGGACGCCACGGACGCCGCGGAAACCACGAAGGACGCCAAGGCCGCGGACGCCAAGGCCGCGGACGGCACCACCGAGGCGACCGAAGCGGCCAAGCCCGCCCCCGCCAAGCCGGACCCCGCCAAGCCTGAAGCGGACAAGCCGGCCCCGGCCGATCCCGAAGCGGACGCGTCCGCCTCCGCCAAGCCGGACCCGGCCGAGCCCGAAGCGGACGAGCCGGCCCCGGCCAAGCCCGAAGCGGACGAGCCCGCCTCCGCCAAGCCGGACCCGGCCAAGTCCGAAGCGGCCGAGCCCGCACCGGCCAAGCCCGAAGCGGATGAGCCGGACCCGGCCAACCCCGCCCCCGCCAAGCCCAACCCCACCCCCACCACCCCCGGCGACGACCGCCAAGGAGGCTCGGAGTGACCGACGTGCTCGACGTCGCCCTGCGTCTCCTCATCGTCTTCGCGGTCTTCCTCGTGCTGCCCCTGGTCATCGGCCAGACCGAGCACAAGGTGATGGCCCACATGCAGGGCCGCCTCGGCCCCATGTACGCGGGCGGCTTCCACGGCTGGGCCCAGCTCGTCGCCGACGGAGTCAAGTTCGCGCAGAAGGAAGACGTCGTACCGGCCGACGCTGACCGCCGCATCTTCCAGCTCGCCCCCGCCGTCGCCCTGCTGCCCTACCTCCTCGTCCTGGTCGCCATCCCCATCGGCCCGAGCGAAGGCGCCGTCGGCCAACTCCTCGACGCGGGCATCTTCTTCGTGCTCGCGGTCATGGGCGTCGGCGTACTCGGCTCGCTCATGGCGGGCTGGGCGAGCGCCAACAAGTTCTCCCTCCTCGGCGGCCTGCGCACCGCCGCCCAGCTCCTGGCGTACGAACTCCCGATGCTGCTCGCCGCGGCCTCGGTCGCGATGGCCGCCGGGACGGTCTCGCTGCCCGGCATCCTCAACGCCTTCGAGTGGTGGTGGCTGCCCTGGCAGATCGTCGGCGCCCTCGTCTTCTTCGTGGCGGGCCTCGCCGAACTCCAGCGCCCGCCCTTCGACATGCCGGTCGCCGACTCCGAGATCATCTTCGGCGCCTACACCGAGTACACGGGCCTGCGCTTCGCCCTCTTCCTCCTCGCCGAGTACGCCGGAATCGTCGTCCTCTGCGGCCTCACCACCGTGCTCTTCCTGGGCGGCTGGCACGGCCCCTGGGGCGCCGACGGCCTCGGCTGGGTCTGGACCCTCCTGAAGACGGGCCTGCTCGCCTTCGTCGTCATCTGGCTACGCGTCAGCTACCCCCGTCTCCGCGAGGACCAGCTCCAGAAGCTCTCCTGGACCCTCCTCGTCCCGCTCGCCCTCGCGCAGATCGCGCTCACCGGAATCGTGAAGGTGGCGATCTCCTAACCATGTCTCCCGTCCCCGGATCCGGCCTGGCCAAGGGCCTCGCCGTCACCCTCCGCACGATGACGAAGAAGACCGTCACCGAGCAGTACCCGGAGCACCAGCCCGAACTCCCGCCCCGCACCCGCGGCGTCATCGGGCTCTTTGAGGAGAACTGCACGGTCTGCATGCTCTGCGCCCGGGAGTGCCCGGACTGGTGCATCTACATCGACTCCCACAAGGAGACGGTCCCGCCCGCCGTCGAGGGCGGCCGCGAGCGCAGCCGCAACGTCCTCGACCGTTTCGCCATCGACTTCTCCCTCTGCATGTACTGCGGCATCTGCATCGAGGTCTGCCCCTTCGACGCACTGTTCTGGTCCCCCGAGTTCGAGTACGCCGAGACCGACATCCACGAACTCACCCACGAGCGCGACAAGCTCCGCGACTGGATGTGGACGGTCCCGGCCCCGCCGGCGCTCGACCCCGCGGCCGAGGAGCCCAAGGAGATCGCCACCGCCCGCAAGGCAGCGGAGAAGCTCGCCGCCGCACAGGAAGCCGAAGCTGCCGGCCCGGAGGGATCCGCGTGAACCTCGCAGCCAACGCCCCCCAGGGCTTCCTCTCCCCGACGGGAGTCGAGATCGCCTTCCTCCTGGTCGGCCTCGTCACCCTCGGCTCGGCGATCGTCACCGTCACCACCAAGCAGCTGGTGCACGCCGCCCTGTGGCTCGTGGCGACGCTCGGCGGCCTGGCCGTCGAGTACCTCCTCCTCACCGCCGAGTTCATCGCCTGGGTCCAGGTACTCATCTACGTCGGCTCCGTCGTCGTCCTCCTCCTTTTCGGACTGATGCTCACGCGGGCCCCCATCGGCCGCTCCCCGGACGCCGATTCGGGCAACCGCCCGGTCGCCCTGGCGGTGGCCGTCCTCGCGGCGGCCGCCCTGGTCTGGGTGGTCGTCGACGCCTTCCGTACGACCTGGATCGACCTCGACCGCGCCGCCGACGAGGCCCAGGGCTCCACCGGCGTGACCGGCCAGTTCCTCTTCCGGCACTGGGTGCTGCCCTTCGAGGCCCTGTCGGTCCTGCTCCTGGCCGCCCTGGTCGGCGCGATCGTCCTCTCCCGCAGGAACGCCCGCATGACCCGCCTGAACGGCGCCCCCGGCGACACCCGTACGAACGGTGCCCCCGGCGACACTCCCCGCCACGCCCCCGGCGACAGCGACGCCCCCAGCGACAAGGAGCAGCGCTGATGCACCTCGCCTATCCCGCCGTCCTGGCCGCCCTCCTCTTCTGCGTAGGCCTGTACGGAGTGCTCGCCCGGCGCAACGCGATCCTCGTCCTGATGTCCGTCGAGCTCATGCTCAACGCCGTCAACCTCAACCTGGTCGCCTTCGACGTCTGGCTCCGCGACGCCCTCCACTCCGGCCAGGCCCTGACCCTGTTCACCATCGCCATCGCCGCCGCGGAGATCGGCATCGGCCTCGCGATCGTCCTGGCGGTCTACCGCAACCGCGGCTCCTCCGCCGTCGACGAACTCCGCGACACCGCCGAGGGCCCCGACGACGACACCGGAGACACCGAGGCCGCTGCGGGCGTCGACGACGCCGCAGGCGAAGAGCCCGCCCCGGCACAGAAGGCTGAGGCCACCGCGTGACCACGACCACCCTCGCCGTACTCGTCCCCCTCCTGCCGTTCCTCGGCGCGGTCGCCGGTCTGCTGCTCGGCCGCACCGTCCCCGGTCTCGTACGCCCCCTCGCGGTACTGCCCACCCTGGCGGCGCTGCTCCTCGCCGTGATGGTCGCCGCCCGCCACGGCGGCGGCCCCGACATCGACTCCGCCACCGAGCTCACCCCGACCGGCTCGGTCCCCGTCGAACTCGCCCTGCACATCGACGGCTTCGCCGCCCTGGTCGCCGTCCTGGTCGGCGTCGTCGCCTCGTGCGTGCAGATCTACTCGACGGGTTACCTGCGCGACGACCCGCGCTACCCCTCGTACGCCGCTCTCGTCTCCCTCTTCACCTCCGCGATGCTGCTCGTCGTCTACTCCGGCGACCTGATGGTGCTCCTGGTCGGCTGGGAGATCATGGGCATCTGCTCGTACTTCCTCGTCGGCCACTACTGGGAGACGTCCGAAGCCCGCGCGGCCTCCCTCAAGGCCTTCCTGGTCACCAAGCTCGGCGATGTCCCCTTCCTGATCGGTCTGTTCGCGCTGGCCGTCGACGCCGGGTCGTTCCGCATCACGACCGTCCTCGGCACGGTCGCGGGCGGCGGCCTCGACCACCCGACGCTCATCGCCCTGCTGCTCCTGGCCGGTGTGGCGGGCAAGTCCGCGCAGTTCCCCCTGCACACCTGGCTGCCCGACGCGATGGCGGGCCCGACCCCCGTCTCCGCGCTGATCCACGCCGCAACGATGGTCGCCGCCGGTGTCTACTTCGTGGCCCGGCTCCTCCCGGTCTTCGCCGCATCCGCGGCAGCAATGGTCGTCCTCGCCGTCATGGCCGCCGTCACGATGGCCGGATCGGCCCTCGCCGCGCTCGCCCAGGACGACATCAAGCGCGTCCTCGCCTACTCGACGATCGGCCAGCTCGGCTATCTCACCGGCGCCCTCGCCGTCGGCGACCGCGGCGCCGCCGTCTTCCACCTCCTGTCGCACGGCGCCTTCAAGGCGCTCCTCTTCCTCGGCGCGGGCGTGATCATCCACGCCGCCGGCACCAACTCCCTCGCCGCGATGTCCCGTATGAAGGGCCTGCGCGACCGGGTCCCCGACGCCTTCTGGACGATGACCGTGGCGCTCCTCGCGCTCGCCGCGATCCCGCCCTTCAGCGGCTTCTTCTCCAAGGAAGCCGTCCTGGGCGCCGCCGAGCACGCGGCCACCGGCCACTCCGAGACCGCGCCCACCGCGGCGGGCTGGATCGTCCTGGTCGCCGGCCTGCTGACCGCCCTCCTCACCGCCGCCTACGCGACGCGCCTGTGGCTCCTCGCCTTCAACGGCCAGGGCCCCGAAGCCCCGGACCACGGCCGTCAGCCGATCACGATGACCGCCGTGCTCTGGGTGCTCGCCGTCCCCTCACTCGCCTTCGGCCTCACCGTCGGCGTCCTGCCGGACTGGTTCGACGGCCACTCGCTCACCCCGACCCTCACCACCTCCGTCCTCGGCACGGGATTCGCCCTCGTCGGCGGGCTCGTCACGTACGGCGCGTGGCGTCACACCACGGCGCTCGCCGTCCGCCACCCGATGGGCGCGGTCGCCGCCGACACGGCAGCCGGAGCCGACGGAGGCCAGGTCGAAGCCGAGGCCATCGCCACGCACGCCCCCGCCTACGGAGACGTGGCCGCCGCCCACGACCCGGCCGACCCCGGCCGCCTCCTGCTCGGCCCGCTGCACCGGCACGCCGCCGTCGGCTTCCACCTCGACGCCGTCTACGCCGCCCTGTTCGTACGCCCCGTACAGGCCGCGGCGCGTCTCGTCCGGTTCCTCGACCGCGCGGTCGTCGACACGTACGTGCGCGGCGCGGGCACCGCACCCCGCTGGCTCGGCGCGGCCGTCCGCCGTGCGCAGACCGGCAACGTGCAGACCTACCTGAGCGCGCTGCTCGCAGGCACCGTCGTCCTGGCTGTCGCCGCCGTCCTCGTCGCCACCGCCGGAGCGTGAGCAGCCGTGATCGATATCAGTGAATCCGTGATGCAGCTTCTTCTGGCGTTGATCGTGGTCGGCCCGCTCATCGGAGCGGTGGCCGCCCTGCTCCCGGCCCCGCCCGGACTGAAGGGAAAGTCGCCCGACCAGGCGGTGCTGCGCCACGGCGTGACCGTGACCGGCGCGATCCTCATCGCGGCGATCGTCCTGGCGCTCGGCTTCGACCATGACCACCCGTCAAAGATGCAGGCCACGACCGATATCAGCTGGATCCCCGCACTCGACGTGCGCATCCACCTCGGCATCGACGGCATCTCGCTCCCCCTCCTGGTCCTGACCGCGCTCCTGACCTTCCTCTGCGCGCTGTACTCCTACTTCAAAATGCCGTCGGGCCCGTCTCCCAAGGCATTCGTCGCGCTGATCCTCGTGCTCGAGTCCGGCACCCTCGCGACCTTCGCCGTCCTCGACCTGCTGCTGTTCTTCCTGGCGTTCGAGATGGTCCTCATCCCGATGTACTTCCTCATCGCCCGCTGGGGCGGCGCCCAACGCACGCAGGCCGCCTGGAAGTTCATCCTCTACACCCTGCTCGGCTCCGTCGTGATGCTGCTCGGCCTCCTCCTCATCGGCCTCAAGTCCGGCACATTCGACATGGTGGCACTCGCCACTGACAACGACCCCGGGCTGAGCACGTCCGTGCAGGTCATCGCCGTTCTGGCGATCGGAATCGGGCTCGCGGTCAAGACGCCGATGTGGCCGCTGCACAGCTGGCTGCCGGACGCGCACACCGCCGCGCCCACGGTCGGCTCGGTCCTGCTGGCCGGCGTGCTGCTGAAGATGGGCACGTACGGCTTCGTCCGGATCCTGCTGCCGATCGCACCCGACGGAATGCAGACCTTCGCGCCGTACCTCGCGGCCTTCGCGGTCGTCGGGATCATCTACGGTTCGCTCGCCTGCCTCGCCCTCGCCAAGCAGGGCGCGAAGGGCGATCTCAAGCGCCTCATCGCTTACTCGTCCGTGGGCCACATGGGCTTCGTGCTCCTCGGCATCTCGACGATGAGCCCCACCGGCGTGAACGGCGCGCTGTTCGCCAACATCGCGCACGGCCTCATCACCGGCCTGCTGTTCTTCCTCGTCGGCGCGCTGAAGGACCGCACCGGCACCAGCGACCTCGACACCCTCGCGCAGGAATCGGGCGCCGCGCTGTACGGCAAGGCGCCCCGCCTCGGCGGTCTCCTGGCCTTCGGCGCCGTCGCCTCGCTCGGTCTGCCGGGTCTCGCCGGATTCTGGGGCGAGATGCTCGCCCTGTTCGGCGCGTTCAAGCCCGCCGACGAACTCAGCCGCCCTGCCTTCCTCACCTTCATGGCGATCGCCGCCGTCGGCACCCTGCTCACCGCCGCGTACATGCTGATCGTCGTGCGCCGCGTCTGCATGGGCCCGCTGCCACAGGGCCCGGCCGAGACCGCGTCCCCGGCGCTCGCCGACGTCCAGGGCTATGAGTTCGCCGCCTGGACCCCGCTCGTCGCCCTCACCGTCCTCGCCGGACTCTGGCCCGCCGCGCTGCTCGGCCTCACCGACCCGGCCGTGCAGCAGCTCCTCTCAGGAGGCAAGTCGTGACCGTGGCCGCCGAAAGCGCCGCCGGCGTCGTCCAGTCCGTCGACTGGCTCGCGATCGCTCCGCCCACCATCGCGGCGGTCGTCGGTCTCCTCGTGCTCGTCGCCGACCTTTTCGTGGGCGACAAGAAGAAGGCGCTGCTCGGCTGGATCTCCGTGGCGGGTCTCGCCGTCGCCGCGCTCTCCCTGCTGCCGATCCTGAACGACGACCGGTCGACGTTCTGCCTGACCGGCGGCGCGAACGCCTGCAGCTACACCGCCGACCGCTTTACGCTCGTCATCCAGCTGCTCGTCCTGGGCGGCGCCCTGCTGGCCGCGCTGCTCTCGATGAGCGCCCTCAAGGACGCGAACGGCACGGAGAAGGAACTCCCCGAAGGGGAGTTCTGGTTCCTGCTGCTCTCCTCCGCCGCGGGGGCCGCGCTGCTGCCCGCGTCGCGCGACCTGGCCACCCTCGTCGTCGCCCTCGAAGTCGCCTCACTCCCCGCCTTCGCGCTCGTGGGCCTCAGGCACGGCGACAAGCGCTCCTCCGAAGCGGCCCTGAAGTTCTTCCTCTCCTCCGTCACCGCGACCGCCGTGACGCTGATGGGCGTCAGCTTCGTGTACGCCGCCACGGGCACCCTGCACCTCACGGAGATCGCCGACGAGCTGCGGCACGTCGACGGGCAGCTGGACACGCTCGCGCAGGCCGGCGTCGCCCTCACCCTCGTCGGCTTCGCCTTCAAGGTGGCCGCCGTGCCGTTCCACTTCTGGGTGCCGGACACCTACGTGGGCGCCCCGCTGCCGGTCGCCGCGTACCTCTCCGTGGTCGGCAAGGCGGTCGGCTTCACCGGCCTCATCCTCGTCACCGTCGTCGCGTTCCCCTCGTACGCGGACGTGTGGGGCCCGGCTCTCGCAGTGCTCGCCGCTCTCACCATGACAGCGGGCAATGTGGCCGCGCTGCGCCAGCAGGCCACGCGCGCGTACAGCGCCGTACGCCTGCTCGCCTGGTCCTCGGTCGGCCAGGCGGGATACCTCCTGGTGCCGATCGCGGCCGCCGGATACGCCGACAACCCCGCGGAGGCCGAGAAGGCCATCGGCTCCACCGTCGCCTACGCCCTGATGTACGCGGCCGTGAACCTCGGCGCCTTCGCCGTCGCCGCGCTCGTCGGCCGTACGCAGCGCCTGAACCGCGTCAGCGACTACCGCGGCCTGTACGCCACAAGCCCCCTCGCGGCCCTGGTGCTCGGCTTCTTCCTGCTCTGCCTCGCGGGCCTGCCGCCGGGCATCATCGGCCTCTTCGCCAAGGTCACCGTCTTCTCGGCGGCGGTCGACGCGGGCCTGGGCTGGCTCGCCGTGGTGATGGCCGTGAACGTGGTGATCGCGCTCTTCTACTACCTCCAGTGGACCGCGTTGCTGTTCCGCGCCCCCGAGGGCGAGCCGGTCGCACACCGCGTCCCGGCCCCGCTGACGGCGGCCATCGCCCTGACCGCGGTCCTGGGCGTCGCGCTCTCCGGAGCGCCGCAACTGGTCCTGAGGTTCTCCGACACCGGTCTCTTCTGACGGGCCCCGCCCCGGCGGGGTCCGCCGGGGCGTCACCCGGGCGGTATCACCCGAGCGGCCCACACCGCGCCCGCACCGCTCCTGCGCGCACAAGGGAACTAGTGCTCCCCGCCTGGCGTTGACCAGTACGGGAGGGTCCACTGAAGAGTGGAAGCACCAGTAGCCAGAGGGTTCCCCCACGCACCACAGGAGGGCGCACCGTGCACCGCCGGCACAACGGGCTGAAGACCGCCGTACTCCTCGGGGGACTGTCCGCTCTCATCATCGTGATCGGCAGTTTCTTCGGCCGTACGGGCTTGATCGTCGCGCTTTTCGTGGCGCTCGGCACCAACGCGTACGCGTACTGGAACAGCGACAAGCTCGCCCTGCGCGCCATGCGCGCGCGCCCGGTGAGCGAATTCGAGGCACCCCAGCTGTATCGCATGGTCCGCGAGCTCTCCACACAGGCCCGCCAGCCCATGCCCCGCCTCTACATCTCGCCCACCGAGGCACCGAACGCGTTCGCCACGGGCCGCAACCCGCGCAACGCGGCGGTGTGCTGCACCGACGGCATCCTGCGCCTCCTGGACGAGCGCGAACTGCGAGGCGTCATCGGCCATGAGCTCAGCCATGTCTACAACCGCGACATCCTGATCTCGTCGGTCGCGGGCGCACTCGCCTCGGTGATCATGTTCCTGGTCAACTTCGCCTGGCTGATCCCCGTAGGCAGGTCGAACGACAACGACGGCCCCGGCATCTTCGGCATGCTCCTGATCATGCTCCTCGGCCCGCTGGCCGCCTCCGTCATCCAACTCGCGATCAGCCGCTCCAGGGAGTACGAGGCGGACGCGTCCGGCGCACAGCTCACAGGGGACCCACTGGCCCTCGCGAGCGCCCTGCGCAAGCTCGACGCGGGTACGAAGCAGCTCCCCTTGCCGCCCGAGCCGCGCCTCGAGACGGCAAGTCACATGATGATTGCGAACCCTTTCCGTCCGGGGCAGGGCATGTCCAAAATGTTTTCCACGCACCCGCCCATGGCGGAGCGCATTGCCCGGCTCGAGCAGATGGCAGGTCGCCACCAGTGAAGACAATTCTCAACGTCATATGGCTAGTCCTCTGCGGCTTCTGGATGTTCCTCGGCTATCTCCTGGCCGGGGTGCTCCTGTGCATCACGATCATCGGCATCCCGTTCGGCCTCGCCAGCTTCCGGATCGGCCGCTATGCCCTGTGGCCCTTCGGCTACACGACAGTTGAGCGCCGAGACGCGGGCGCGCCGTCCTGCATCGGCAACGTCCTGTGGCTGATCCTCGGAGGCTGGTGGCTCGCCATCGGCCACATCGTCACCGGCTTCCTCCTGTGCGTCACGATCATCGGCATCCCGCTCGGCATCGCCAACTTCAAGCTGATCCCGGTGTCGTTGCTGCCGCTCGGACGCGAAATCGTGCGTACGGACCAGCCGTTCGCGGCGCGCTGACCCGGCGCCCCCGCCTCTGACCCGGCGCCTCCGCCTCTAAACCGGTTGTGGCATACGCCGCACCCAACCGATCACCGCAACCGTGCCCCGCTCTCGTGACGTCCTTCAGGACAACAGCACGACAGAGGGGCAGGTTCACCGCATGGGCATCATCAGCTGGATCGTTCTAGGGCTGCTCGCCGGTGTCGTGGCCAAGGTCCTGCTGCCCGGCCGCGACCCGGGCGGATTCATCGGCACGACCGTCATCGGCATCGCGGGCGCCTTCATCGGGGGCTGGCTCTCCGCCCGCTACTTCGACCGCGAGATAGCCAACGACATCTACGACGGCGCGACCTGGGCATCCGCGATCGGCGGCTCGCTCGTCCTGCTCGTCGCCTACCGCATCCTCTTCGGCCACTCACGCCGCTGAGGCCACGCGCGCCGCTCACGGCGCCATCCGATCTGCAGCCAGCAGCAAGGGCGGGCACCCGATCCGGGTGCCCGCCCTCCGGCGTCCTGCCTGCTGTCTGCCGCCAATTACCGGTAGTTCACGAACTGCACGGCGAAGTCGAAGTCCTGCCCCTTGAGCAGCGCCTGTACGGCCTGGAGGTCGTCGCGGCTCTTCGAGCTGACCCGCAGCTCGTCGCCCTGGACCTGCGCCTTGACGCCCTTCGGGCCCTCATCGCGAATGATCTTGGCGACCTTCTTGGCGTTCTCCTGGGAGATGCCCTCCTCGATGGAGGCGAAGATCTTGTACTCCTTGCCGGACAGCTGCGGCTCACCGGCGTCCAGCGACTTCAGCGAGATGCCGCGCTTGATCAGCTTGGACTGGAAGATGTCGAGGATCGCCTTGACCCGCTCCTCGCCGTTCGCCTCCATCAGGATCTGCTCGCCGGACCAGGCGATCGAGGCGCCCGTGCCCTTGAAGTCGTAGCGCTGCGAAATCTCCTTGGCGGCCTGGTTGAGGGCGTTGTCGACCTCCTGCCGCTCGACCTTCGAGACGATGTCGAAACTGGAGTCGGCCATGTCCTGTGGCTCCTTGTATCGGGGTCTGCGTACTCGGCTGGTGCACGGCCTTCGGTCCCCGGCCGCACCCGCAAAGCCTAGCCACCGCCTCCGCACCGGGCGCTGATCAATCGGGTGGCGAAGCACCCCTGTGTATCGGGTATCGTTTACGTCGTTGCCACGGAGCGCACCGCACCAGCGGGTCGTTTCCAGGCAGCAACCCAGGCGGTGTGCCCGAGCGGCCAAAGGGAGCAGACTGTAAATCTGCCGGCTCAGCCTTCCCAGGTTCGAATCCTGGCGCCGCCACACGAAGGAGACCCTCTCCGGTCTTGCGGAAACGCGAGGCGGAGGGGGTCTTTTCGTACGCTGGGATCATGTCGTCCATGTCCTCCACGTCGTCAGCGCCCTCCACGTCATCGCGCCGCAGGAACTGTCCCGAGTGCCGTCGTGAAATTGCCGTCGTCGCGGGGCGTTTTGCGCGCCACGATCCGCCGGGCCAGCGCGGCAGCGGTGACCTCGTCTCCTGCCCCGGCTCGCGCAGGCAGGCCCTGCTGGGCGCCGCACAGCCCGCTCTGGACGGTTACACGGTCCCGGACTTCCCCGGCCAGCTCCCGCTGTTCTGAGGCGCTCTCACGGCTCTCCAGGCGGGCGGACGGTCACGGCTGGCGTACGTCCATGCGGCTCACCAGGCCGTCGGCGCGGAACGTGTAGACGTGCTCGACCGTCCGCGGCGCCCAGTGATCGCCCGTCTCGTCCCGCAGGCCCGGCCGCACGGTCGCCACGACCCGCCGTCCGTCGTCGTCGAGCCGCAGTCTCTCCAGGTGCACCAGCGGGTGCATCACTGCGAACTGCCGTGCCCAGTAGGCGCGTACCGCCGCGATGCCGCGGGCGCGGGTGTTGTCCAGGAGGTTCGGCCAGTTCACTTCGGGTGCCAGCGAGCGGGGGATGAACGCGTCGCGCTCTTCGGTACTGAAGACGGCGTACATCTGCCGCAACAGGGCTTCCTGCGCGGCGGGCACGGCGGAGGGCACAGGGGAAGCAGGCATGGCGTTCCTCCCGTAGGCGGCAGCTCATGTAGCGGCAGCTCAAGTAGGCGGCATCTCAAGCCAAGCATCGCCCCACGCGCGTGACATCCCTCAGGAGACCGACATCCAGGAGACCGACATCCCCGTACTGACGTCAGACGGGACGGACGTCAGTTGCCCGCCACCGACTTGACCGCCACCGACACCGGCGTGGAGCCGCTGACCAGTTCCAGCGTCAGGCCCGCCGTCGCCGACGAATCGACGAGCTCCGCGAGCACCGCGGCCACGTCGTCACGCGGGATCGGCCCGCGTCCCGTCGACGCCTCCAGGCGTACGAGACCGGTGCCCGCGTCGTCCGTCAGCATGCCGGGGCGCAGGATCGTCCAGTCCAGGGACTTGCGGCCGCGTACGTACGCGTCGGCCTCGCCCTTGGCCCGCAGATAGGCGTCGAAGATCTCGTCGCCCTCGTGCGCGGGGTCGGCGCCCATCGACGACACGACGACGTACCGCCGCACGCCCGCGCGCTCCGCCGCGTCGGCGAAGAGCACGGCGGCGTCACGGTCCACGGTGTTCTTGCGGTCGGCTCCGCTGCCGGGACCCGCGCCCGCCGCGAAGACGGCCGCGTCGGCGCCTTCCAGATGCCCGGCGACCTCGTCGACGGACGCCGACTCCAGGTCGCACAGCGCGGCCTCGGCGCCCGCCGCCCGCAGGTCGCCTTCCTGCCCGTCTCTGCGGATGAGCCCGACGACCTCGTCACCCCGCGCGGCGAGCAACCGCTCGAGCCGCAGCGCGATCTGACCATGACCACCAGCGATGACAATGCGCATGTCTCCGACCGTACGGCAGCTCCCGCAAGATCGCCCCGCGCACACAGGGGCACGCCGGGAAGTGCCGCCGCGCCCTCAGGACGGTTGCGCGTCCTCAGGACGGTTCCGCACCCTTCGCCCGGCCCGGCCCCGCTCCGTTCGAGCGGCCCTGCCGTGGCAGGTCGAGGGCGACGGCGGCTGCCGAGTCGCAGTACTCCCGCACCGCGCTCGTCCGTGCCACCACGCGCCCCCGGTGCACCACGATGCGGCTGTACGCGAGCGAGAGCGCCCCCGCGAGACGGTCGCCCCGCACCGCGAGCAACTCGGCGGGAAAGCCCGCCTCCACCCGCACCTGCGGAAGCCCCATGGCGGCCCGCGCCGCCGTGCTGACGGTGCCGTACGCCTCCTGGGGGCGCAGCCCGCACCGCGAGGCCAGCAGGTAGGCGGCCTCCAGCGGATCGCCGCGCCCCACGGGGTTCGACACGTCCCGCATGGCCCCGCTGCCCGCGGCGACCCGCACCCCGGCCGCCCGCAGCAGCCGTACCGGAGCCACGGCGCCCCGCCGGTCCACGCTTCCGCACCCGCCCTGCGGCAGGCACACCACCGTCACGCCGGCCGCCGCCAGCTGTTCCGCCGTCCGCGCGGCCACGTCCGACGGCAGCCGTCCGAGCCCGCCGCACGGCCCGATCGTCACCCCGGGCCGCAGCCCGCCCGCCATCGCCGCGAGCCGCCCGAGCCGCGCCGGATCACTGCCGTCCGTGTGCAGGTCGACGGGGCAGCCGTGCTCGGCGGCGACCTCGAGCACCGTCTCCACGTACCCGGTGGGGTCGGGGTCGAGGTCGGGGCAGCCGCCCACTACGGAGGCGCCCATCTTCAGCGCGTCCCGCAGCATCGCGAGGCTGTCGGCGCCGGCCGCCCCGGTCAGCAGCCGCGGCACGGCCACGGCCGTCAGGTCGACCAGGCCGCGCAGCGAACGCCGCGCCTGCAGCACCGCCTCCATCGACGTGAGCCCCGGTACGTCGCCGATCCGTACGTGTGAGCGCAGCGCCGTGGCTCCGTGCCCCAGCTGCAGCAGGGCGGCCTCGGTGGTCCTGCGCTGGACGTCGGCGAGTTCGTACGAGACCGGGCCCTCGACGTCCGCGGACAGGGCCGTGTCGCTGTGCGCGTGCGGTTCGGCCGCGGCGGGCAGCAGGAGGTAGCCGTCGAGGTCCACGCGCGCGTTGAGCGCGGTCAGGCTGCCCGCGGTGCCGACCGCTTCGATGCGCCCGGAGCCGAGCCGCACGTCCACGGTCCGGCCGTCGGTGAGCCGGGCGCCGCACAGGAGCAGCGAGGTGGCGTCGGCGTCGTCACCCGAGGAGCCGGAGGAGCCGGAAGAACCGGAGGAGTGGGGCTGCGGCTGACTGTCGGGCATCGCGCTCCTGAGGTTCGGGGGCGGCTGCGGGACGTGGCGTCGTCCGGGGCCGAGGCGTCCCGGGTGGGGGCGCCCGGGAGCACGACGTCCAAGATCACGCAGAGTGGGTCGAGCCTAGGACGACGACCGGCCCTCTTCGAGGAGGAGCGAAATAGTCGTACCGGCGTGGTGCGAGGTCCCGGGCGGTCGAGATACGAGGTCCCGGACGGTCGAGATACGGGACCCCGGGTGGGCGTGGTGCGAGACGCCCGGCGGGCAAGGTGCGAGGCCCCGGACGGGCGCGGCGCGGGCCCTGAACCGGCAGGAAGCTACCTGCCGAACCGGTGTGGCGGAAGGCGCCGAAGTGACGTGGTGAGGCCGCTGGGACGAGTGCCGAACTGCCCCCGGACAGCCCTGGCGAAACGGATTTGGGCGATCGGCGACCGACCGTGTAATGTCTTCATCGCTCGCCCCAATAGCTCAGTCGGTAGAGCGTCTCCATGGTAAGGAGAAGGTCTGCGGTTCGATTCCGCATTGGGGCTCTGATGTCGGTTGATCCTCACCTCCGGGTGGGGGGATCCGGCATCGCAGCGGTGTAGCTCAGTCGGTAGAGCAAGCGGCTCATAATCGCTGTGTCACCGGTTCAAGTCCGGTCACCGCTACTAATTGGTAGCCGATTGTGGGGTCGGACCTTCGATCGGCTACTATTTTTTTGCGTTCATCCGTCCATCCGTCCGTCAAGGAGCACTCACGTGGCTGCCACAGACGTCCGCCCGAAGATCACGCTGGCCTGCGTGGAGTGCAAGGAGCGGAACTACATCACCAAGAAGAACCGGCGTAACGACCCGGACCGTCTTGAGATGAAGAAGCACTGCCCGCGCTGCAACGCGCACACTGCGCACCGCGAAACGCGCTAGACACAGGCTCGTACACGAGGCCGTCCCCGTTTTCCGGGGGCGGCCTCGCGTCGTTCACCCATACCTGCAGGAGGTACGGAGTCCATGGCGCTCGACCAGTCCTTCGTGGGGCGGTCCTACCCGCCCACCGCTCCCTATGAGGTCGGCCGGGAGAAGATCCGTGAGTTCGCCGAGGCCGTCGGCGACACCAATCCCGCGTACACCGACGCGGAGGCCGCCAAGGCGTACGGGCACCCCGATGTGATCGCCCCGCCGACCTTTGTGTTCGCCATCTCGTTCAAGGCGGCCGGCCAGGTCGTCGAGGACCCGCAGCTGGGGCTCGACTACAGCCGCGTCGTGCACGGCGACCAGAAGTTCGCGTACACCCGCCCGGTGCGTGCGGGGGACCGGCTGACGGTCACCTCGACCATCGAGGCCATCAAGTCGCTGGCGGGCAACGACATCCTGGACATCCGCGGCGAGGTCCACGACGAGGCCGGCGAGCACGTCGTGACCGCCTGGACCAAGCTCGTATCGCGTGCGGCGGACCCCGCGGCAGAGGGAGCGTGAGTCGATGACCGCCAAGATTTCGTACGACAGCGTCGAGGTCGGCACCGAGCTGGCGCCCCAGAGCTTCCCCGTGACGCGAGCAACACTCGTGCGGTACGCGGGCGCTTCCGGTGACTTCAACCCGATCCACTGGAACGAGAAGTTCGCGGTCGAGGTCGGCCTTCCCGACGTCATCGCGCACGGCATGTTCACCATGGCCGAGGCGATCCGTGTGGTGACGGACTGGACGGGCGACCCGGCCGCCGTCGTCGAGTACGGCGTGCGCTTCACCAAGCCCGTCGTGGTCCCGAACGACGACAAGGGCGCGCTGATCGAGGTCAGCGCCAAGGTCGCCCAGAAGCTCGACGACAACCGGGTCCGGGTGGACCTGGTGGCCAAGAGCGGCGACCAGAAGGTGCTCGGCATGTCCCGCGCCGTGGTCCAGCTCGCCTGATCTTCGGTACGGCGTCAAGCGGTAGGGGCCAGTCCGGTAAGGGCCAGTGCAGTAAGGATCAGTGCAGTAAGGGGCATCCGTCATGGACGGGTGCCCCTTACCTGTCGGCCTCCCTGCCGGCCTTCCTGGCGGCCTTACCTGTCGGCCTTCCCGTCGGCCGAAATACCAGGCGGACGAAGACCCTTGACTTAGGTAGTGATTGGCCACTAACTTACTCGCATGGTCAGGATGAGCGCAGAAGAGCGACGCGAGAGCGTCATCCGCGCGGCGATGATCGAGTTCGCCCGCGGCGGCTTCAACGGCACGTCCACCGAAGTGATCGCCAAGCGGGTGGGCGTCTCGCAGCCGTATCTCTTCCGTCTCTTCCCGGGGAAGGAAGCCATCTTCCTCGCCGCTTCCAAGCGGTGCCTCGAAGAGGTCAAAGAGGTCTTCAGGAAGGCGTCCGAGGGTCTGACGGGCCAGGATGCCCTGCATGCGATGGGCCAGGCCTACCAGGGGCTCATCGCCGACGACCCGGACATGCTGCTCATGCAGATGCAGACGTACGTAGCCATCGCCTCCGCGGAGGCGTCCGGTGACCGGGAGTTCGGCGAGGCGCTGCGGGCCGGCTGGATGGAGATGTACGACACGGCCCACCTCGCGCTGGGGGCGGACGTCGACGAGACGACACAGTTTCTCGCCTACGGGATGCTGGTCAATGTCCTGGTGTCGATGGGGTTCAAGGGCGATCACCGGGTGTGGACCGGCTTCTACGAATCGGCGCAGCCCAAGAAGTGAGTCGCGTGTGTCATGGGGGGTGCGTTTTTTGCGCCCGCGAAAGTTAGTCATCAATAACTAACCACAGGGGAAGCAATGTCACAGCAGACAGCACGTCGCGGGGGAGCAGGCTGGGCCCTCGCCATCACCAGCGTCGCCGGGTTCATGGCGGCACTCGACAACCTCGTCGTCACCACGGCCCTGCCCGCCATCCGCGAGGACTTCGGGGGAGCGCTGCACGACCTCGAATGGACGGTGAGCGCCTACACCCTCACCTTCGCCGTGCTGCTGATGTTCGGCGCGGCCCTCGGTGACCGCTTCGGGCGCCGCAAGCTCTTCATCACCGGCCTCACGATCTTCACCGGAGCCTCCGCCGCCGCGGCCCTCGCACCCGGCATCGAGGCCCTGGTCGCCGCCCGCGCGGTCCAGGGTGTCGGCGCCGCGATCATGATGCCGCTGACGCTGACCCTGCTCACGGCGGCCGTTCCGGCAGCCAAGCGCGGGATGATGTACGGGATCTGGGGCGCGGTCAACGGACTCGCGGTCGCCAGTGGACCGCTCATCGGCGGCAGCCTCACCGAACATGTGTCCTGGCAGTGGATCTTCTGGCTGAACGTCCCGCTCGGCCTCGCGCTGCTGCCGCTCGCCCGGCTGCGCCTCTCCGAGTCGTACGGCACCGGAGCACCGCTCGACATCACCGGAACGCTGCTGGCCAGCGGCGGCCTCTTCGGCATCGTGTACGGGCTGATCCGCGGCAACATCGACGGCTGGACCAGCGCGACCGTCCTCACCGGCCTGATCGCGGGCGCCGCGCTGCTCGGCGGCTTCGTCCGGCACGGAATCCGCAGCAAGAACCCGATGCTGCCGATGCGGCTCTTCCGCAACCGCGCGTTCTCCGCGATCAACGCCGCGAGCCTGCTGATGTTCGTCGGAATGTTCGGCTCGATCTTCCTGCTCAGCCAGTTCCTGCAGAACGTCGTCGGCTACTCGCCCACCGAGGCGGGTCTGCGGATGCTCCCCTGGACCGGTATGCCGATGATCGTCGCGCCCATCGCGGGCTACCTCTCGGACCGGATCGGCGGCCGCCCCGTCGTCACCGCGGGCCTCGCGCTCCAGGCGATCGGCCTCGCCTGGTTCGCGGCCGTCGTCGAGCCCGACGTGTCGTACGCCGCCCAGCTGCCCGCCCTGATCATCAGCGGCGTCGGCATGGCGCTGTACTTCGCTCCCGCCGCCAACCTGGTGATGTCCAGCGTCCGCCCCTCCGAGCAGGGCATCGCGTCCGGCGCCAACAACGCCCTGCGGGAGGTCGGCGGCGCCCTCGGCATCGCGATCCTCGCCTCGGTCTTCTCCGCTCAGGGCGGATACGGGCCCGCCCAGTACTTCGTGGACGGCCTCGCGCCCGCGCTGTGGGTCGGTGCCGCCGTGGTCGGCGTGGGCGCGGTGGCGGCCGCGCTGCTTCCGGGGCGGAAGGCCGCGGGGAAGGCTGCCGCCGCCGTACCGGCCGAGGCCGCGGTCGAGGCCGCAGGCGAGGCCCCGACCGAGGCGCGCACGCCGGCCGGTGTCTGAACCGGCCGCACCCCTCGCACCCCACGGTCCGTGGCCCCGCCCGAGCGGCGGGGCCACGGACCGTACTCTTGAGCACGTGCAGGAACTCCACGATGCCCCCCTCGCCCCGCTGACCACCTTCCGGCTCGGCGGTCCCGCGGCCCGTCTGATCACCGCGACGACCGACGCCGAGGTGATCGCCGCCGTCCGCGAAGCCGACGACTCCGGGACCCCGCTGCTGATCATCGGCGGCGGCTCGAACCTCGTCATCGGAGACAAGGGCTTCGACGGCACCGCGCTGTGCATCGCCACGAAGGGCTTCGAACTCGACGGAACGAAGCTCGAACTGGCGGCCGGTGAGGTGTGGACCGACGCGGTGGCCCGCGTGGTGGAGGCCGGTCTCGCGGGCATCGAGTGCCTCGCCGGAATCCCCGGCTCCGCGGGAGCGACGCCGATCCAGAACGTGGGGGCGTACGGCCAGGAGGTCTCGTCGACCATCACCGAAGTGATCGCGTACGACAGGAAGACGCACGAGACGGTCGCCGTCACGAACGCCGAGTGTGACTTCTCGTACCGCCACAGCCGCTTCAAGGCCGAGCCCGACCGCTTCGTGGTGCTGCGCGTCCGCTTCTCCCTTGAAGACGCCCAGGGGATGAGCGCCCCCCTCAAGTACCCGGAGACGGCGCGCACCCTCGGCGTCGCGGCCGGAGACCGGGTCCCGGCCGCCGTGGCCCGCGAGACCGTCCTGAAGCTGCGCGCGGGCAAGGGCATGGTGCTCGACCCCGAGGACCACGACAGCTGGTCGGCCGGGTCGTTCTTCACCAACCCGATCCTCACGGAGGAAGAGTTCGCGGCCTTCCACGCGCGCGTGGCGGACCGCCTGGGCCCGGACACGGCACCCCCCGCCTTCCCGACCGACGACGGCCGCGTGAAGACCTCCGCGGCCTGGCTCATCGACAAGGCGGGCTTCACCAAGGGCTACGGAACGGGCCCGGCGCGCATCTCCACCAAGCACACCCTCGCCCTCACCAACCGCGGCGGCGCGACCACGGAGGACCTGCTCGCCCTCGCCCGCGAGGTCGTCGCCGGAGTGCGGGAGACCTTCGGGGTCACGCTGGTCAACGAGCCGGTGACGGTGGGCGTCAGCCTCTAGGACGGGCCCGGGGAGCAGGGCCGGTAAGGGCTAGTAGGCCACGCCCACGCCCTGCTTCACCGTCGCCAGGTCGTCGACCGCCGCCAGCATCGCGTGCGCCACATCGGCCCTGCCGATGAACCGCCCGCTGGCCGGGGTGCCCCCGACGACCGTGCGGTAGACGCCCGTCGCGGGCTTGTCCTGGAGCCTCGGCGGGCGCACGGACGTCCAGTCCGTGGAGCTGTTGGCCAACTCGGCCTCCATGGCCCGCAGATCGTCGTACACGGGCTTGAGGATCCTGCCGACCAGGGACCCCACGATCCGGTCGACCGCGGGCTCACGCTCGGCGGGCGGCCCGACCGGCGCCGCGCTCACCACCACGATCCTGCGCACTCCCTCGGCCTCCATCGCCCGCACCACCGTCTGCGTCAGCCGGGCCGCGATGCCCGCGTCCGCCTTCTTGCGCGGCCCGAGGCCCGAGAGGACCGCGTCCCGCCCGGCCACCGCCGCCCGCAAGGCCTGTGCATCGGTCAGGTCGGCCCGGACCACCTCAAGGCCCTCTCCCGTCACGCTCAGCCGTGCGGGGTCACGCACGACGGCCGTGACTCCGTGGCCCGCCGCGAGTGCCTGCCTGACGATCTCCCCGCCGATACCGCCGGTGGCACCGAACACCGTGAGCTTCATCGTGCACCCTCCCCAGGTGGGTAAGTATTCACTCACCACTAGGGTGAGTATTCACTCACCCATGCGTCAAGGTTGGTTGGACGGCACATGCAGCAGAAGCCCACCCGGGCCCGCATCCTCGATGCGGCCCACGAACTCATGCTCACCATCGGCCTCGCCCGTGCCACCACCAAGGAGATCGCCAAGGCGGCAGGATGCTCCGAAGCCGCGCTCTACAAGCACTTCGCGAGCAAGGAGGAGCTCTTCGTGGGCGTCCTCCAGGAGCGACTGCCGCGCCTCGGCCCGCTCCTGCGCCGCCTCGCCGAAGATCCGGGGGAGCGCTCCGTGGCGGACAACCTCGCCGAGATCGCCCGCCTGGCCTGCCACTTCTACGCCCAGAGCTTCCCGATCGCCGCATCCCTCTACGCCGAGACCAGGCTCAAGCGCCGCCACGAGGACTCCATGCAGGAGATGGGCACGGGCCCGCATGTGCCCATCGAGGCCCTCGACGCCTACCTCCGCACCGAACGCGACGCCGGCCGGATCGCCCCCGACGCCGACACCTTCGCCGCCGCCTCGCTCCTCCTGGGAGCCTGCGCCCAGCGTGCCTTCGCCTACGACTCCAAGGTCGGCAAGCAGCCCCCGCAGCCCGTCGACGCGTTCGCCGCCGCCCTCGCCGGCACGCTCCTCGCGGGCATCAGCCGCTGAGCCACTCCTCGATCCCCGCAAGGAGCTTCTGCTGTACGTCGACGGGGGCGGCCGAGCCGCGTACCGACTGCCGGGCGAGTTCGGCCAGGTCGCTGTCGTCGAAGGCGTGGTGCTTGCGGGCGATCTCGTACTGCGCGGCCAGCCGGGACCCGAACAGCAGCGGATCGTCGGCCCCGAGAGCCATCGGCACCCCGGCGTCGTACAAGGTGCGCAGCGGCACGTCCTCGGGCTTCTCGTAGACGCCGAGGGCCACGTTCGACGCCGGGCACACCTCGCAGGTCACGCCCCGGTCGGCGAGCCGCTTCAGGAGCCGCGGGTCCTCGGCGGCCCGCACCCCGTGCCCGATCCGGCCCGCGTGCAGGTCGTCGAGGCAGTCACGCACCGAGGAGGGGCCGCTGAGCTCACCGCCGTGCGGCGCCGCGAGCAGGCCGCCGTCCCGCGCGATCGAGAAGGCCCGGTCGAAGTCGCGTGCGAATCCCCGGCGTTCGTCGTTGGAGAGCCCGAAGCCGACGATGCCGCGATCGACGTACCGCACGGCGAGCCGGGCCAGCGTGCGGGCGTCCAGCGGGTGCTTCATGCGGTTCGCGGCGACGAGCACGCGTATCCCGAGGCCGGTGTCCCGAGAGGCGCTGTCGACGGCGTCCAGGATGATTTCCAGGGCCGGGATCAGCCCGCCGAGCCGAGGGGCGTACGACGTGGGGTCCACCTGGATCTCCAGCCACCCCGAGCCGTCCCGCAGATCCTCCTCCGCGGCCTCCCGCACCAGGCGCTGGATGTCCTCGGGCTCCCGCAGACAGGACCGCGCCATGTCGTAGAGCCGCTGGAAGCGGAACCACCCGCGCTCGTCGGTCGCCCGCAGCTGCGGAGGCTCACCGCCGGTCAGCGCCGGGGGCAGGCGTACGCCGTACTTGTCGGCGAGCTCCAGCAGGGTCGTGGGCCGCATCGACCCGGTGAAGTGCAGATGCAGATGGGCCTTCGGCAGCTCTCTTACGTCACGTACACCCGGGGGGTTCGGGGGGTGCCCCCCTGAAGAACGCAGCATTCGAAGATCTTGCCGTACGTGGATGGCCTCCGGAAGCCACTTCCCCACATCGTGCACATGCCCGAACGAAGAAACGGGCCGCCTCCCCGGAGAGGGGGAGACGGCCCGCACGCGCGCGTAGACCTACCGAAAATGGCAGGTGACCTATTTAGTCGCGTGCCTCGGCCAGCAGCTTCTGGATCCGCGAGACGCCCTCGACGAGGTCCTCGTCACCCAGGGCGTACGAAAGGCGCAGGTAACCCGGCGTCCCGAAGGCCTCGCCCGGGACGACCGCGACCTCGGCCTCCTCCAGGATCAGCGCGGCGAGCTCGACCGAGTTCTGCGGGCGCTTGCCGCGGATCTCCTTGCCGATGAGGCCCTTCACCGACGGGTACGCGTAGAAGGCGCCCTCCGGCTCGGGGCAGAGCACGCCGTCGATCTCGTTCAGCATCCGCACGATGGTCTTGCGGCGCCGGTCGAAGGCCTCGCGCATCTTCTCGACGGCGGTCAGATCGCCGGAGACGGCCGCGATGGCGGCGACCTGCGCGACGTTGGAGACGTTCGACGTGGCGTGCGACTGGAGGTTCGTCGCGGCCTTCACGACGTCCTTCGGGCCGACGATCCACCCCACGCGCCAGCCGGTCATCGCGTACGTCTTGGCCACGCCGTTGACCACGATGCACTTGTCGCGCAGCTCGGGGACGATCGCGGGGAGCGAGGTGAACTTCGCGTCTCCGTAGACGAGGTGTTCGTAGATCTCGTCGGTCATCACCCACAGGCCGTGCTCGACGGCCCAGCGGCCGATCGCCTCGGCGTCGGCCTCGCTGTAGACGGCACCCGTCGGGTTGGACGGCGACACGAAGAGGACGACCTTCGTGCGCTCCGTGCGCGCGGCCTCCAGCTGCTCCACCGACACGCGGTAGCCCGTGGTCTCGTCGGCGACGACATCGACCGGCACACCGCCCGCGAGACGGATCGACTCCGGGTACGTCGTCCAGTACGGAGCCGGGACGATGACCTCGTCGCCCGGGTCGAGGATCGCGGCGAACGCCTCGTAGATGGCCTGCTTGCCGCCGTTGGTCACCAGGATCTGCGAGGTCTCGACCTCGTACCCGGAGTCGCGCAGCGTCTTCGCGGCGATCGCGGCCTTGAGCTCGGGAAGCCCGCCGGCCGGGGTGTAGCGGTGGTACTTCGGGTTCTTGCAGGCCTCGACGGCGGCTTCGACGATGTAGTCGGGCGTCGGGAAGTCGGGCTCACCCGCGCCGAAACCGATCACCGGCCGTCCGGCGGCCTTGAGGGCCTTCGCCTTGGCGTCGACGGCGAGGGTCGCGGACTCGGAGATCGCGCCGATGCGGGCGGAGACCCGGCGCTCGGTGGGAGAAGTGGAAGCGCTCATCGCCCCATCGTTCCAGACCCGAAAGACCCCCGGCACACGGGTTTCAGATGTTCGACAAGGCCACCGGATCTGTTTCTGTTCGACGGGGCGCCGCAGAACACGTACACTCACTGCTCGTTGGCCCTCACCGGCCGCACCCTCTCCTCGCACTCTGTGCAGCCGGGCGGATGCGGTAGGTTGGGGGAAATCAAAGGGTCGTAGCTCAATTGGTAGAGCACTGGTCTCCAAAACCAGCGGTTGGGGGTTCAAGTCCCTCCGGCCCTGCTACACACTCCTCTCGGATGTGTGCGCATGTACGTACTGCATTGCACCGCCGTGCGGCTCATACCGGGCGCGGCACGGCCACGACCCGGAATCAGGTGAGGACGAGTGACGGACGCCGTGGGCTCCATCGACATGCCTGATGCCCAGGACGAGGCGCCGGAGTCCAAGAAGAAGGCCCGCAAGGGCGGCAAGCGCGGCAAGAAGGGCCCCTTCGGCCGTCTCGCGCTCTTCTACCGCCAGATCGTCGCGGAACTCCGCAAGGTCGTCTGGCCGACTCGCAGTCAGCTCACGACGTACACCACCGTGGTGATTGTCTTCGTCGTCATCATGATCGGTCTGGTGACCGTGATTGACTATGGGTTCAACCAGGCCGTCAAGTACGTCTTCGGCTGAGCCGATGGCACAGCCAAGAGCGAAGGGCGCCGTACCCGGCGCCCGTTTCGCGCGTTCCACCCCTCTGTATCCAGGAAGAAGCAGCCACCGTGTCTGACCCGAACCTGAACGACGCCGTTGAGCCGCGCGTGGACTCCGCGGAGTCCGTGGAGGACCAGCTCGACATCGTCGAGGCGGCGGACGCCGAGGACCCGGACCAGGCCGAGGCTGCTGACGCCGCCGCGGGCGCCCCCGCCGAGGAGTCGGCGCTGCACGTCGAGCCCGGCGCCGAGTCCGCGGACGCCGACGAGGACGTCGAGACCGCCGCGGAGGACGAGACCGAAGAGGCCGCCGAGTCCGCGGATTCCGCAGAGGACGAGGAAGAGGCCGAGCCGGTCGACCCGATCGTGGCCCTGCGCGACGAGCTGCGCACCCTCCCCGGCGAGTGGTACGTCATCCACACGTACGCCGGTTACGAGAACCGCGTGAAGACCAACCTCGAGCAGCGTGCCGTCTCGCTGAACGTCGAGGACTTCATCTTCCAGGCCGAGGTGCCGCAGGAAGAGGTCGCGCAGATCAAGAACGGCGAGCGCAAGACCATCCGTCAGAACAAGCTCCCCGGATACGTCCTGGTGCGCATGGACCTGACGAACGAGTCCTGGGGCGTCGTCCGCAACACCCCCGGCGTCACCGGCTTCGTGGGCAACGCCTACGACCCGTACCCGCTGACCCTGGACGAGATCGTCAAGATGCTCGCCCCGGAGGCCGAGGAGAAGGCCGCCCGTGAGGCCGCCGAGGCCGAGGGCAAGCCGGCTCCGTCCCGCAAGGTCGAGGTCCAGGTCCTGGACTTCGAGGTGGGCGACTCGGTCACCGTCACGGACGGTCCGTTCGCAACGCTGCAGGCGACGATCAACGAGATCAACGCCGACTCGAAGAAGGTCAAGGGTCTCGTCGAGATCTTCGGCCGCGAGACCCCGGTCGAGCTCAGCTTCGACCAGATCCAGAAGAACTAGCCTTAGCGGCTTCCTCTGGAACACACGCCTCCGACCAGGTCAGACCGGCTCTCAAAGCCTGTCTGACCTGCTCGGTTTTTGGCCGCGCGACTATACCCGTTATCGTGGTGCGGTATGCCTCCATCCGGATGACTGGATGGCGGCTGGAAACTCTCACTAGGACCCGGAGAGAGCAATGCCTCCCAAGAAGAAGAAGGTCACGGGGCTTATCAAGCTCCAGATCCAGGCCGGCGCAGCCAACCCGGCCCCGCCGGTCGGTCCCGCGCTGGGCCAGCACGGCGTCAACATCATGGAGTTCTGCAAGGCCTACAACGCCGCGACCGAGTCGCAGCGTGGCTGGGTCATCCCGGTGGAGATCACGGTCTACGAAGACCGCTCCTTCACCTTCGTGACCAAGACTCCGCCGGCCGCCAAGATGATCCTCAAGGCCGCGGGTGTCGAGAAGGGCTCCGGCGAGCCGCACAAGACCAAGGTCGCCAAGATCACCGAGGCGCAGGTCCGCGAGATCGCCACCACCAAGATGGAAGACCTCAACGCCAACGACCTGGACGCCGCGTCGAAGATCATCGCCGGCACCGCCCGTTCCATGGGCATCACGGTCGAGGGCTAAGAGCTTTCCCCGTCTGACCTTTCTCAGTGGTAGGGCCAAGCGCTGGTCCACACCACGACTCCACACCTGAAACCCACAGGAGCAGAAGTGAAGCGCAGCAAGACTCTCCGCGCTGCGGACGCCAAGATCGACCGGGAGAAGCTCTACGCCCCGCTCGAGGCCGTCCGTCTCGCCAAGGAGACCTCCTCGACCAAGTTCGACGGCACCGTCGAGGTCGCCTTCCGCCTGGGTGTCGACCCGCGCAAGGCCGACCAGATGGTCCGTGGCACCGTGAACCTCCCGCACGGCACCGGCAAGACCGCCCGGGTCCTGGTCTTCGCGACCGGTGACCGTGCTGCGGCCGCGGAAGCCGCTGGGGCCGACATCGTCGGCGCCGACGAGCTCATCGACGAGGTCGCCAAGGGCCGCCTGGACTTCGACGCCGTCGTCGCCACCCCGGACCTCATGGGCAAGGTCGGCCGCCTCGGCCGCGTGCTCGGTCCGCGTGGTCTGATGCCGAACCCGAAGACCGGCACCGTGACCCCCGACGTCGTGAAGGCTGTCAACGACATCAAGGGCGGCAAGATCGAGTTCCGCGTCGACAAGCACTCGAACCTGCACTTCATCATCGGCAAGGTGTCCTTCGACGACACCAAGCTGGTGGAGAACTACGCCGCGGCCCTGGAGGAGATCCTCCGTCTGAAGCCGTCGGCCGCCAAGGGTCGCTACATCAAGAAGGCCGCGCTCACCACCACGATGGGCCCCGGCATTCCGCTGGACAGCAACCGCACCCGCAACCTCCTCGTCGAGGAGGACCCGGCCGCCGTCTGAATCTGACGGCAGCCGCGTCGTGTACGCGTTTGTGATGACGGGCCCCGCAACCTTTCGAGGTGCGGGGCCCGTCCTCGTATTAGTGCGTGTTCCTCAGCGCTTTCGGGGGACTGCATTAGCGTGCGGGATTCACACGAGTGCAAGGGGTGGGATGTCATGAACAGCACGACCATGCGTCACGCGGGCCTGTCGATCGCGGTGGCCGCCGCGCTGACCGGGGTCGCGGCCTGTGGCTCCTCCGGCGGCGGGGAAGGCGAAGGGGAGGGCAAGGGCAAGGGTTCCGTCGCCCTCAGCCCCGTGGCCGCCCTGCGCACCATCGAGGACAAGACCGACGACGCCGACTCGGCCAAGATCGAGGGCAAGACGGTCATGGGCAACAAGATGTCGATGGACATGACCGGCTCCATGAAGTGGTCGGACGGCATCACCGGCAACATGACGGCGACGCTCACGGGCGGGACCCAGGCCCAGCAGATGGAGCAGATAGGGCAGTCGAAGATCGACTACCGCTATCTGAAGAACGGTTTCTACGCGAACATGGGCGACAAGTTCGCGGCGCAGGCGGGCGGCGGCAAGCACTGGATCGAGTACGACTACGCCACGCTGGCCGAGATAAGCGGCGCCGCCGGCGACGCCTTCAAGGACCAGATGCAGAACTCCACGCCGAACCAGTCGGTCAAGATGCTCCTTGCCTCGGGTGACGTGAAGCGCGTGGGCGAGGAGACCGTACGCGGCACGAAGACGACCCATTACTCGGGGACCGTCGACGCCGCGGACTTCACCGGCAAGAACTCGGATCTCGACGCCGGGCAGATGGAAGAGCTGCGCAAGCAGTTCAAGCAGGTGGGCCTGAGCAAGCAGACGATCGACATCTGGGTCGACGGCGACGATCTGCTGGTCAAGAAGGCCGAGAAGGGCGAGATGGCTGACGGGGAGTTCTCCCAGACCGCCTACTACAGCGACTACGGCACGCCCGTTTCCGTGGAGAAGCCCGCGGCCTCGGACACCATGAGCTTCAAGGACCTCATGAATCAGCAGCCGCAGGCCTGACCTCGGCCGTCAGGTATTCTCGCCAAACCGAATTGCGTCGATCATGTGTTCTTGGTCGATCTTTTGTTCCTAGGGGTGGGGTCATGACTGTGAAGAGAGCTGCGGGCGCCGTGCTCGCCACCGCGATGCTGTGTACCGGTGCCGTGGCCTGCGGAGGCGACGACAAGAAGACCGAGGGGGCGGACTCGGGGGAGACGCAGTCCCGGTCGAAGGTGACCGAGGTCATCACGGCGGCGTACGAGAAGACCTCGAAGGCCAAGTCGGCCAAGGTCGAGATGACGATGACGGCACCGGCGTCGATGGGCGGTGGCGCCGGTGAGATGAAGATGTCCGGCGTCATGGGCTGGGACCCGACCGTCATGGATATGACGATGTCCGGTTCGGCGCTCACGGAGGGTGACCCCGAGGCGCCGGAGAAGGTCCGGATGCTGTGGCTGGACAACGTCATGTACATGGACATGGGGGCCGCGGCCGCCAAGGACATGGACGGCAAGCAGTGGATGAAGATGGACCTGAACTCCATCGCCGAGCAGGCCGGTGACGAGAAGCTCGCCAAGCAGATGACCGGCGGCCTGGAGAGCATGAACCAGGACCCGGCGCAGCAGCTCGCCATGCTCCTGGACTCGCCGAACCTGAAGCACGTCGGCTCCGCGAAGGTCGACGGCGTGCAGGCCCAGCGTTACAAGGGCCGGCTCACCGTCAAGGAAATGATGGAGTCCAACAAGGGCCTCGACGAGGTGCTCGGCAAGAGCGAGCGCGAAGAGCTGCTCAAGGGCATCGAGAAGTCGGGCATCAAGGGTTACGACACCGAGGTCTGGGTCAACGAGGACGACTACCCGGTCCGTATGGACATCGACATCAAGTCCCCCGAGGGCACGATGAAGACGTCCCAGACGTTCTCCGACTACGGCTCCGAGGCCAAGGTGAGCGCTCCTCCGGCCGGGAAGACCTTCGACCTGATGGAGATGTTCAAGGAGCTCGGCAAGGGCGGCTCGGGCGGCCTGGGAGACGACACCGACAGCGGCATCTGAGCCGATTTGCTTGACGCGAACTCGTTCGCGTACTCTTCCACAGAAGCCAAAGACCGCTGGTCGTTGCCGTGCACTCGTAAGGGAGTGCGGTGGCCGAAGGATCCGCTGAAACTGCGGACGACCCGCGCAGGTGACTGTGGAAGTGCTCCCGGACGGAATTCCGTCGGGTCGAGCTCACGCCCCGTGCGCCTGCGCCGGGGCGTTTTGTTTTGTCAGCCCCTTCTGAGCGGTCCTCATCACCCGGAAGGAGGCCGACGCTCTATGCCGACGCCCGACAAGGCTGCCGCGGTAGCCGAGCTCACGGACAAGTTCCGCAGCTCGAACGCCGCCGTGCTGACCGAGTACCGGGGTCTCACCGTGGCGCAGCTCAAGCAGCTGCGCCGCTCCCTCGGTGAGAACTCCGAGTACGCCGTGGTGAAGAACACGCTGACCAAGATCGCGGCCAACGAGGCCGGGATCAACACGCTGGACGACCTGTTCTCGGGTCCGACGGCGGTTGCCTTCGTCACCGGTGACCCGGTGGAGTCGGCGAAGGGTCTTCGTGACTTCGCCAAGGACAACCCGAACCTCATCATCAAGGGCGGTGTCCTTGACGGTAAGGCGCTGTCCGCCGATGAGTTCAAGAAGCTCGCGGACCTCGAGTCCCGCGAGGTTCTGCTCGCCAAGCTGGCCGGCGCGCTGAAGGGCAAGCAGACGCAGACTGCGCAGCTCTTCCAGGCTCTGCCGTCGAAGTTCGTCCGCACCGCGGAAGCGCTTCGTGCCAAGAAGGCCGAGCAGGGCGGTGCCGAGTAATTCGGCTCGCGCATTGATCGCCGCCCGCTAGGGCGACGGTCGCAGCGGGCCGCACGTACGCCCGCCTTCATATACACCCGGCACCAGCCGAATTAGTGGAAGGATCGCCCATCATGGCGAAGCTCAGCCAGGAAGACCTGCTTGCCCAGTTCGAGGAGCTCACCCTCATCGAGCTCTCCGAGTTCGTGAAGGCCTTCGAGGAGAAGTTCGACGTCACCGCCGCCGCGGCCGTCGCCGCCGCCCCGGCCGGCCCGGGCGCCCCGGTCGAGGCCGCCGAGGAGCAGGACGAGTTCGACGTCATCCTCACCGGCGCCGGCGAGAAGAAGATCCAGGTCATCAAGGTCGTGCGCGAGCTCACCTCCCTGGGTCTCAAGGAGGCCAAGGACCTCGTCGACGGCACCCCGAAGCCGGTCCTCGAGAAGGTCGCCAAGGAGGCCGCCGACAAGGCTGCCGAGTCCCTCAAGGCTGCCGGCGCCTCGGTCGAGGTCAAGTAACCTCGCGAGTCTTCCGACTCCTTTCAGGCGCTGCTCAGGCAGCGCCTCGTCAAGGGCGATCACCCATCTGGGTGGTCGCCCTTCGGCGTTCTCCGGCGCACCCTTACGGCTGCCTTGCGCTGTCGGTCCCGACGAGTATGGTGATCTTCGTTGTGCCTTGGGACGGCCGTGACGGTGACGATCCGAGAGCCAAGTCGGGGCAGGGGGGCCTTGACGAACCGCACGCAGCGCGCAATTCTCAGGACGCGTCGTCACAACGATCCGCATCCGAGGCATGGATCGGCGGCGAAGAGGGCAGTATCGATGTGCATCGAGGGCGTGGCTTGCAGCAGGGGTTGAGAACAACGAGGGTCTCCCAGAACCCGCACTGGACATCAGTGGGCCAACTGGCTACACTGACCCTTTGCGCTGCCTGTTAGCTGCCTCCTGCCCGTCACCAGGGGCATGCCCATGCTTGAGCACCGTGGACCGAATCCTCCCTGACCAGGGAATTCTGTCTCTGTGCCCAGCCTGGGACCGGTACGCGCGTAGTGAGTCCGAGCCCTCGGAAGGACCCCCTCTTGGCCGCCTCGCGCACTGCCTCGACCGCGAATACGAACAACGGCGCAAGCACCGCCCCGCTGCGCATCTCCTTTGCAAAGATCAAGGAGCCCCTCGAGGTTCCGAACCTTCTTGCGCTGCAGACCGAGAGCTTTGACTGGCTGCTCGGCAATGAAGCGTGGAAGGCTCGTGTCGAGGCGGCTCTGGACAGCGGACAGGACGTCCCCACCAAGTCCGGTCTGGAGGAGATCTTCGAGGAGATCTCCCCGATCGAGGACTTCTCTGGGTCGATGTCGCTGACATTCCGCGACCACCGTTTTGAGCCTCCGAAGAACTCCATCGACGAGTGCAAGGAGCGCGACTTCACGTTCGCCGCCCCGCTCTTCGTCACCGCCGAGTTCACCAACAACGAGACCGGCGAGATCAAGTCCCAGACGGTCTTCATGGGCGACTTCCCGCTCATGACGAACAAGGGCACCTTCGTCATCAACGGCACCGAGCGTGTCGTCGTGTCGCAGCTGGTCCGTTCGCCGGGTGTTTACTTCGATTCCTCCATCGACAAGACGTCCGACAAGGACATCTTCTCCGCCAAGATCATCCCGTCCCGGGGTGCCTGGCTGGAGATGGAGATCGACAAGCGCGACATGGTCGGTGTCCGCATCGACCGCAAGCGCAAGCAGTCGGTCACCGTTCTGCTCAAGGCTCTCGGTTGGACGACCGAGCAGATCCTCGAGGAGTTCGGCGAGTACGAGTCCATGCGCGCCACCCTGGAGAAGGACCACACCCAGGGCCAGGACGACGCGCTGCTCGACATCTACCGCAAGCTCCGTCCGGGCGAGCCGCCGACCCGTGAGGCCGCTCAGACCCTGCTTGAGAACCTCTACTTCAACCCCAAGCGCTACGACCTCGCGAAGGTCGGCCGCTACAAGGTCAACAAGAAGCTGGGTGCGGACGCTCCGCTCGACGCGGGCATCCTCACGGTCGAGGACATCATCGCCTCGATCAAGTACCTGGTGAAGCTGCACGCCGGTGAGGTCGAGACCGTTGGCGACAGCGGCACGTCGATCGTCGTCGAGACCGACGACATCGACCACTTCGGCAACCGTCGTCTGCGCAACGTCGGCGAGCTCATCCAGAACCAGGTCCGTACGGGTCTGGCTCGTATGGAGCGCGTCGTCCGCGAGCGCATGACGACCCAGGACGTCGAGGCGATCACGCCGCAGACCCTGATCAACATCCGCCCCGTGGTGGCGTCGATCAAGGAATTCTTCGGCACCTCGCAGCTGTCGCAGTTCATGGACCAGAACAACCCGCTGTCGGGTCTCACCCACAAGCGCCGTCTGTCGGCTCTTGGTCCGGGTGGTCTCTCCCGTGAGCGGGCCGGCTTCGAGGTCCGTGACGTGCACCCGTCCCACTACGGCCGTATGTGCCCGATTGAGACGCCTGAAGGTCCCAACATTGGTCTGATCGGTTCGCTGGCCTCCTACGGCCGCGTGAACGCGTTCGGCTTCGTCGAGACGCCGTACCGCAAGGTCGTCGAAGGTGTCGTCACCGACGACGTCGACTACCTCACGGCCGACGAAGAAGACCGCTTCGTGATCGCGCAGGCCAACGCCGTGCTCGGCGAGGACATGCGCTTCACCGAGTCGCGCGTCCTGGTCCGCCGTCGTGGCGGCGAGATCGACTACATCCCCGGCGACGACGTCGACTACATGGACGTCTCGCCGCGCCAGATGGTGTCGGTCGCGACCGCGATGATCCCGTTCCTCGAGCACGACGACGCCAACCGTGCCCTCATGGGCGCGAACATGATGCGTCAGGCCGTGCCGCTGATCACCGCCGAGGCTCCCCTCGTCGGCACCGGCATGGAGTACCGCTGCGCGGTCGACGCCGGTGACGTGATCAAGGCCGAGAAGGCGGGTGTGGTCCAGGAGGTCTCCGCGGACTACGTCACGGTCACGAACGACGACGGCACGTACACCACGTACCGCATCGCCAAGTTCTCCCGGTCGAACCAGGGCACCTCCGTCAACCAGAAGGTTGTCGTCGACGAGGGCGCCCGCGTGATCGAGGGCCAGGTCCTGGCCGACGGTCCCGCGACCGAAGAGGGCGAGATGGCCCTCGGCAAGAACCTGCTCGTGGCGTTCATGCCCTGGGAAGGTCACAACTACGAGGACGCGATCATCCTGTCGCAGCGCCTCGTACAGGACGACGTCCTCTCCTCGATCCACATCGAGGAGCACGAGGTCGACGCCCGTGACACCAAGCTCGGCCCGGAGGAGATCACCCGGGACATCCCGAACGTCTCCGAAGAGGTCCTCGCCGACCTCGACGAGCGCGGCATCATCCGTATCGGTGCCGAGGTCGTCGCCGGCGACATCCTCGTCGGCAAGGTCACGCCCAAGGGTGAGACCGAGCTGACGCCGGAGGAGCGCCTGCTCCGCGCGATCTTCGGTGAGAAGGCGCGCGAGGTGCGCGACACCTCGCTGAAGGTGCCGCACGGCGAGATCGGCAAGGTCATCGGCGTCCGCGTCTTCGACCGTGAAGAGGGCGACGAGCTGCCGCCGGGCGTGAACCAGCTGGTTCGTGTCTACGTGGCGCAGAAGCGCAAGATCACGGACGGCGACAAGCTCGCTGGCCGGCACGGCAACAAGGGTGTCATCTCCAAGATCCTTCCGATCGAGGACATGCCCTTCCTTGAGGACGGCACGCCGGTCGACATCATCCTCAACCCGCTGGGTGTCCCGTCCCGAATGAACCCGGGTCAGGTCCTGGAGATCCACCTCGGCTGGCTCGCCAGC
The DNA here is from genome assembly GCF_040644915.1 of Streptomyces sp. NPDC046925. Lineage (NCBI taxonomy): Bacteria > Bacillati > Actinomycetota > Actinomycetes > Kitasatosporales > Streptomycetaceae > Streptomyces > Streptomyces sp. NPDC046925. Next base: position 60,094 of record NZ_JBEYWZ010000011.1, read on the forward strand.
CAGGGCTGGGACGTCTCCGGTCTCAGCGAGGAGTGGGCGCAGAGCCTGCAGCGCATCGGCGCCGACCAGGTGGCCCCGCGGACGAACGTCGCGACTCCGGTCTTCGACGGCGCCCGCGAGGACGAGCTGGCCGGTCTCCTCGAGCACACCGTCCCGAACCGCGACGGCGACCGCATGGTCCTCCCGTCCGGCAAGGCGCGGCTGTTCGACGGTCGCTCGGGCGAGCCGTTCCCGGACCCGATCTCGATCGGGTACATGTACATCCTCAAGCTGCACCACCTGGTCGACGACAAGCTGCACGCTCGCTCGACCGGTCCGTACTCCATGATCACCCAGCAGCCGCTGGGTGGTAAGGCTCAGTTCGGTGGTCAGCGCTTCGGTGAGATGGAGGTGTGGGCGCTGGAGGCATACGGCGCCGCATACGCCCTCCAGGAGCTGCTGACGATCAAGTCCGACGACGTGACCGGCCGCGTGAAGGTCTACGAGGCCATCGTCAAGGGCGAGAACATCCCCGAGCCGGGCATTCCCGAGTCCTTCAAGGTGCTCATCAAGGAAATGCAGTCGCTCTGCCTCAACGTGGAGGTGCTGTCCTCGGACGGCATGTCCATCGAGATGCGCGACACCGACGAGGACGTCTTCCGCGCGGCGGAGGAGCTCGGTATCGACCTGTCCCGGCGCGAGCCGAGCAGCGTCGAAGAGGTCTGACGGGTTGGCCGGCCGGATCTCGTATCCGGTCGGCTCTCCCCGGACCCGTTCAGACCATGATTGAGACACGACCCCGAAAGAGGGATTGACGACAAGTGCTCGACGTCAACTTCTTCGACGAGCTGCGGATCGGCCTTGCCACCGCGGACGACATCCGACAGTGGTCGCACGGCGAGGTCAAGAAGCCGGAGACCATCAACTACCGCACGCTCAAGCCCGAAAAGGACGGACTCTTCTGCGAGAAGATCTTCGGTCCGACCCGGGACTGGGAGTGCTACTGCGGTAAGTACAAGCGTGTCCGCTTCAAGGGCATCATCTGCGAGCGCTGCGGCGTCGAGGTCACTCGCGCCAAGGTGCGTCGTGAGCGGATGGGCCACATTGAGCTGGCCGCCCCTGTCACGCACATCTGGTACTTCAAGGGCGTTCCGTCGCGCCTCGGCTACCTGCTTGATCTCGCCCCGAAGGACCTCGAGAAGGTCATCTACTTCGCGGCGTACATGATCACGTTCGTGGACGAGGAGCGCCGTACGCGTGACCTGCCCTCCCTGGAGGCGCACGTCTCCGTGGAGCGTCAGCAGGTCGAGAACCGTCGCGACTCCGACCTGGAGGCCCGCGCCAAGAAGCTCGAGACCGACCTGGCCGAGCTCGAGGCCGAGGGTGCCAAGGCCGACGTGCGCCGCAAGGTGCGCGAAGGTGCCGAGCGGGAGATGAAGCAGCTGCGCGACCGTGCGCAGCGCGAGATCGACCGTCTCGACGAGGTCTGGAACCGCTTCAAGAACCTCAAGGTCCAGGACCTGGAGGGCGACGAGCTGCTCTACCGCGAGCTGCGTGACCGCTTCGGCACGTACTTCGACGGTTCGATGGGTGCCGCTGCCCTGCAGAAGCGCCTTGAGTCGTTCGACCTGGACGAGGAGGCCGAGCGCCTCCGCGAGATCATCCGTACCGGCAAGGGCCAGAAGAAGACCCGTGCGCTCAAGCGCCTCAAGGTCGTCTCCGCGTTCCTGCAGACCAGCAACAGCCCCAAGGGCATGGTGCTCGACTGCGTGCCGGTCATCCCGCCGGACCTGCGTCCGATGGTGCAGCTGGACGGTGGCCGCTTCGCGACCTCCGACCTGAACGACCTGTACCGCCGCGTGATCAACCGCAACAACCGCCTGAAGCGGCTTCTCGACCTCGGTGCGCCCGAGATCATCGTGAACAACGAGAAGCGCATGCTCCAGGAGGCCGTGGACGCCCTCTTCGACAACGGTCGTCGTGGTCGCCCGGTCACCGGTCCCGGCAACCGCCCGCTGAAGTCCCTGAGCGACATGCTCAAGGGCAAGCAGGGTCGCTTCCGTCAGAACCTTCTCGGTAAGCGTGTGGACTACTCCGCGCGTTCCGTGATCGTCGTCGGCCCGCAGCTGAAGCTGCACCAGTGTGGTCTGCCGAAGGCCATGGCACTGGAGCTCTTCAAGCCGTTCGTGATGAAGCGCCTGGTCGACCTGAACCACGCGCAGAACATCAAGTCGGCGAAGCGCATGGTCGAGCGCGGCCGCACGGTCGTGTACGACGTCCTGGAAGAGGTCATCGCGGAGCACCCGGTTCTCCTGAACCGTGCGCCCACGCTGCACCGCCTCGGCATCCAGGCCTTCGAGCCGCAGCTGGTCGAGGGCAAGGCCATTCAGATCCACCCGCTCGTCTGCACCGCGTTCAACGCGGACTTCGACGGTGACCAGATGGCCGTGCACCTGCCGCTCTCCGCGGAGGCGCAGGCCGAGGCCCGCATCCTGATGCTGTCCTCGAACAACATCCTGAAGCCGGCCGACGGTCGTCCCGTCACCATGCCGACCCAGGACATGGTCCTCGGCCTCTTCTTCCTCACGACCGACGAGGAAGAGCGCAAGGTCATCGGTGAGGGCCGTTCCTTCGGCTCCTCCGCCGAGGCGACCATGGCGTTCGACGCCAAGGAGCTCTCGCTCCAGGCGAAGGTCGACATCCGCTTCCCGGTGGGCACCATCCCGCCGCGCGGCTGGACCCCGCCGGCCGTCGAAGAGGGCGAGCCCGAGTACCAGCAGGGCGACAGCTTCCGGCTGCGTACGACCCTGGGCCGCGCGCTCTTCAACGAGCTGCTGCCCGAGGACTACCCGTTCGTCGACTACTCGGTGGGCAAGAAGCAGCTCTCCGAGATCGTCAACGACCTGGCCGAGCGCTACCCCAAGGTCATCGTGGCGGCGACGCTCGACAACCTGAAGGCGGCCGGCTTCTTCTGGGCGACCCGTTCCGGCGTCACCGTGGCCATCTCCGACGTCGTGGTCCCCGAGGCCAAGAAGGAGATCGTCGCGGGCTACGAGGCCCAGGACGAGAAGGTCCAGAAGCAGTACGAGCGCGGTCTGATCACCAAGGACGAGCGCACGCAGGAGCTCATCGCGATCTGGACCAAGGCGACCAACGAGGTTGCCGAGGCGATGAACGCGAACTTCCCCAAGACGAACCCCATCTTCATGATGGTTGACTCGGGTGCCCGAGGAAACATGATGCAGATGCGTCAGATCGCCGGTATGCGTGGTCTGGTGTCGAACGCCAAGAACGAGACGATCCCGCGCCCGATCAAGGCCTCCTTCCGTGAGGGCCTGTCGGTGCTCGAGTACTTCATCTCGACGCACGGTGCTCGTAAGGGTCTTGCGGACACGGCTCTCCGTACCGCTGACTCCGGTTACCTCACCCGTCGTCTGGTCGACGTCTCGCAGGACGTCATCATTCGCGAGGAGGACTGTGGCACCGAGCGCGGTCTGAAGCTGAAGATCGCGGTCAAGGGCGAGGACGGTGTGCTCCGCAAGACGGAGAACGTCGAGACCTCGGTGTACGCCCGCATGCTGGCCGAGGACGTCGTCATCGACGGCAAGGTCATCGCGCCGGCCAACGTCGACCTCGGTGACGTGCTCATCGACGCCCTGGTCGCCAACGGCGTCGAGGAGGTCAAGACCCGTTCGGTCCTGACCTGCGAGTCCGCGGTCGGCACCTGTGCCTTCTGCTACGGCCGTTCGCTCGCCACCGGCAAGCTGGTCGACATCGGTGAGGCGGTCGGCATCATCGCCGCCCAGTCCATCGGTGAGCCCGGCACGCAGCTGACGATGCGTACGTTCCACACCGGTGGTGTCGCCGGTGACGACATCACCCAGGGTCTGCCCCGTGTCGTCGAGCTCTTCGAGGCTCGTACGCCCAAGGGTGTCGCCCCGATCTCGGAGGCGGCAGGCCGCGTCCGTATCGAGGAGACCGAGAAGACCAAGAAGATCGTCGTCACTCCGGACGACGGCAGCGACGAGACGCCGTTCCCGATCTCGAAGCGTGCCAAGGTCCTCGTGCGTGAGGGTGACCACGTCGAGGTGGGCCAGAAGCTCACCTTCGGTGCCACCAACCCGCACGACGTGCTGCGGATCCTCGGTCAGCGCGCGGTCCAGGTCCACCTGGTCGGCGAAGTCCAGAAGGTCTACAACAGCCAGGGCGTGTCGATCCACGACAAGCACATCGAGATCATCATCCGGCAGATGCTGCGCCGCGTGACGATCATCGAGTCCGGCGACGCGGAGCTGCTGCCGGGCGAGCTCGTCGAGCGCTCGAAGTTCGAGACCGAGAACCGTCGTGTGGTCACGGAAGGCGGCCACCCGGCCTCCGGCCGTCCGCAGCTGATGGGTATCACCAAGGCCTCGCTGGCAACGGAGTCGTGGCTGTCCGCGGCCTCCTTCCAGGAGACGACCAGGGTCCTGACGGACGCGGCGATCAACGCCAAGTCCGACTCCCTGATCGGCCTCAAGGAGAACGTCATCATCGGTAAGCTCATCCCGGCCGGTACGGGTCTCTCCCGCTACCGCAACATCCGGGTGGAGCCGACCGAGGAAGCCAAGGCCGCGATGTACTCGGCCGTCGGCTACGACGACATCGACTACTCGCCCTTCGGGACGGGGTCGGGCCAGGCTGTGCCGCTGGAGGACTACGACTACGGGCCTTACAACCAGTAGGCGTGCTCAGCTAGCCGCTTGAGTTGATGGGCGGTCATCCCGACAGGGGTGGCCGCCCTTCGGCGTTTCAGCGCCCGCCGTCCAGACCCTGCTGGAGGTGGTGTAGCCGGGTGTGCAGATCGGGGTGCGAGGAGAGCAGCCGGGCGATCAGGCCGGGCACCCGGAGCGGTGAGCCGAGTGCCGCTGCCGTGGCGCGTTCTGATTCCTGGCCCGCCTGCTCTTTGCGGAGCACCGCCATGAGCTGGGGCGCGAAGCCGAGCGCCGCCGCGTGCCGATCAGCCCGGAGTTCTGACTGCCGGGCGACCGCTGCCACCAGATAAGGCGTGACCAGGGGCAGGAGCACCAGGCCGTACGTGGCGACCGCGACGGCCAGTAAAGCGGCTCCGGCCAGGGTGACCACGGCGGCCGTCGCTCCCACGGAGAGCCGGTCGACGAGCGAGGCGAGCCGGAGCAGGAGGCGCCAGGCGATGCGCCCCGGCAGCGCGTACCAGAAGCTGAGCAGCGATGCCCATGCGTGGCCCCTGGTGTGGTGACCGAGTTCATGCGCGAGTACGCCGCCGAGCTGGGCGGACGGTAGCTCGTTCAGCGAATGGCTCGTGACCCCGACGATGTGCCCGGCGGCCGCCATGGCGTTGATGCCATCGCTGTCCTCGACCCACAACTGGTAGGCGTTCCCGTCCACTCCGGCACGCGCCGTCACCTCACGCCAGACCGGCCCGAATCGCCGGTGCTCCTCCTGGGTCGGATGGCGAAGGCCGAAGAGGTGGCGGGCCAGGACGCGTTCGCTGGGGCGGTGGAAGACGAGAGTTCCGCTCAGGGCCCACGCTCCGACACCGACCCACCAGGGGATGCCGATGAGGGCATCGATGGCGTACGACACGAGGAAGACCACAGCCGCGCTCATGGCCACGTGGGGCAGGTGCAGCAGCAGACTGCCGAGTGTGAGAGCGTCCGCACGGCGCTGCCTGGCCGTGATGTGAACTCGTCCGTCGCGGAAGGCGAGGTCCGGGTCCTCCGGGGGCTCCGGCGCGCGGGGTATCTCGGGTTCGGGAGGCGGGGACATGTGTGCTCCTTCCATGGGCGGTTCAGTCGATGAGCAGCGATCCGGTGAGCAGGAGCGAGGCGCAGCCGAAGGCGATCAGGCCAATGCGGATCCACAGGTGCTTGCGCGCCGCGATGCGGCTGGTCTCGGTGAGGGTGGGGAGCAGACCGCGCATGGGATCCAGCCCGGCCTCGGCTAGGGCGGCGTCGAGCTGTCCGGCCCGTGCTGCCCGGTGCACGTCGCCGAAGTAGGTAAGTGGCTCGCCTGACCTCCAGCGGCTTCTGCGGTAGCGGGGGATCACGGCGAGCAGGAGGGAGATGAGCGCGCCGGCGAGGGAGGTGACTCCTGCCCACCACAGGACGCCGGCGGGAGCCGAGAGCAGGGAAGGGGTCCAACTTCGGCTGGCCAGCAGACCGCCGAGCAGTCCGGTCGACATGCTGAGTGCTCCGACCAGAACGGTGGCTTTGGAGTCGGCGCGGGCGATCTCCGTACGGAGGTCGGCGAGCAGCTGTGCGCCTGCATGAGTCCGGGGGTCGCCCACGGTGGTCATGCCGGGCGCTCCGGACGCTTCTCGACCGGTGGCTGCGGGGGCAGCTCCGGGTAATGGGGCGGGAGTTCGTCCGGGGCTTCGGACGTCGGCTTGAGGATGTCCGTCATGCGCTCGGCGATGAGTCGATGGGGCTCCTCCATCTGGTAGTCCTCCAAGCCCTGGCTCTCCAGGGCCTGGTCGATCAGATGGAGCTGGGTCTGTACGAGTTCGGCCTGGTCGGCGCGGAGATGCTCCAGGACCAGCTTGGTGTCCTCGCGGTGTTCGGCCAGGTGCAGGGAGAGCGCGCCGACACCGCCCTTGGCCAGGTGGCTCTCGTAGAACTTGATTTTCTCGGCCATGAGCTGCCGGTCCTGCTCGTCGCGCAGCACCGCCACCTCGTGCTCGGGCGTGGCAGCCTCCCTCTCGTGCAGGGCTGTCCGCAGCCGGTCCTGATGGGCACGCTCGGAGGCGTCACGCCGCAGGCGTACGGAGCAGTCGACCCACAGGCCTTCGCGGCCGCCGACGCCGCCACCCCTCTCCACCGCCTGCTGGACATCGATCTCGGCGGCGGCGCTCGCGGTGATGGAGTGGCGGCGGCCAGCCGCGCGCATGAGCCGCAGCAGTTCGCGGGTGAGGAGGGCTGGGACGTCGCGCTCCTGGCTGATCACGAAGCACTTCGGGTCGGCGACGCGCCAGGTGACGTCCACGGCGGCCTCGAACTCGAAGCTGTCCACCGAACTGGGGAGGGGGACACGCACCGAGAAGGAGTGCGGGTCCGTGTTCACCTCGTACAGGGCTACGTACCGCCTGAGGGAGGTGGGGCGAGCGGGCGGTGGGAACGTCTCGTACTCCCCTTTGCGGGTGACGAGGACCAGGGTGTGGTCGATGCGACCGGTGTAGCGGCGGCCACCGAGGCTGATGCGCGGCAACTGCCACACGGTGATCACCGGGTCGGGCCGTTGCGAGTAAGTCGTAGGGGACTCGGGCCTCTGCTGCAGCCAGTTGGGTTCGTCGGGCTGTATGTGGGTGTCTTCCATGTTCCGTCTCCTCGGCGAGGGGTCAGGCAGCGGACAGCGCCGACAGCAGCCGTGTGCTCGCCTCCGGTATCCGGCCGTCGGTGCCGCGTGCTGTGCGCAGCAGATGGCCGATGCGCTGGCGGTCGGCGGGCGCGGTGGCAAGAGCGGGAAGCAGTGCGGTGAGCGCTGCTTCGGACGCCGGGTCCCGGTCCGCGATGCGCACCCAATCGCGCAGCACGCTCAGGGCCTCTGAGGTGTGGGCGCGGTCGTTGAGCGCGTTGTGCCAGAAGGTGAGCAGGTGTTCCCGGTCCTCGGGCGTGTCCTCGTCTGCCGCGCGGGCATACCAGCCGAGGACCAGCGGGCGGTCGCTGTCCTCCTCCAGTTGCTCGCAGGCGTGGAGAAAGGCGAGCAGCGCGTGATCCCGGACCGTGTGATCGTCACGAATGTATTCGGCGAGGCGGGCGAGGACCGGTCCTTCCACCGCGAGGAGCAGCAGTTCGAGGGCGTCAGCGAGCTGCAGCGCCTCCTCCTGCTCGCCCGCCTCTTCTTCCGCGTTCCACCGCTGTTGGCCGGCGACGTCCAGCAAGGATTGGAGGGCCTCCTCGTGGAGCACAGGGCCCAGCAGTCCGTATGCGCGGATGGCTGTCCAGCGACGGCTCTCGTTCTCGCCGGTGCACCAGCCGTGCAGGATCTGGGGGACGGCGGGCACTTTCAGGAGTACGGCCAAGGTGAGGGCATTCGCCGCGTTCAGCCAGGCGCCATGGCTGTTCGCGTCGGCCCACGGCTCGATGAGCAGGGCCAGCGAGGACGGCAGATCCGCCGCTGCCAGTAGCGCAGCCGCCGCGGCGGCACGGGTACGCACGAGGGGGCGGCCGTCACTGGCGAGCTGTTTGATCCAGGCGACCAGGGCGGGGCGGGCGGACGGGTGCAGATTCCACACCTCGTGGAGCAGGATCCGGGCGATGTCCCGGTCCCGGAAGCCGGCGACGAACTGCTCGACCGCGCCCCACTCGGTGACCTCCGTTCCCATGTGGCCCTCGGCGCGGGCCATTTGGAGGCGGTCGGCCCGTGTGCTGCCGAAGACGGGGATGCGGGGTGGCTCGTCGGGGTCCTCGATCTTCTGCAGCAACGCGAAGAGCCGGTCGCCGAGCTCGGCTGTCACCGCGTACGAGGCTCCGTCGAAGACGGCGAGCGAGATGAGGAACGCCTTGTCGAGCAGCGGGGGCTTCTCGCCGGTCAGCCACTGGGTGACCTGGGCGGCGACATCGGCCTGTCCGTGGGCGACCAACTCCTGTTCGCTGGTCTCACCGCGGTGCAGGGCGACGAGCCGCTGTGCGAACCGGGCGATCTCATCCGGTCGATGCTCCCGGTCGAGGAACTCCCGCACCGGCGCCAGTCGGCACAGCTCCGCCCACGCAGCCGCTCCCACGGACTGGGTGACATGGGCGCACAGCATGTCCTGCACTGGTGGGGGTGCCCAGCGCACGGACGGTACGTCGCCGAGCGCCGCAGACGGTTCGATCGTGATCACCAAATGGCCGCCGGCGTGCTCCAGTTGCTCGCGCATGCTCCGCAGATGCAGCTCTCGCAAGGGGCGACTCCTGCTGGTCGCCAGGTTGCACAGGACGTATCCGGCTGCGCCGTCCAGATGCTCGCGCAATGCCGCGGGGGAGGTGCCCGGTTCCAGGTCACGCATCCGCTCCACGCCCAGCTGAAGCAGCAGCATCATCGCGGCGGAGCGGCGGCCCGTCGCGTGGCCCCCGGACAGGACCACGACGCGCTCGGTCCGCAGCCGGGCGAGCGCCTCGTCGAAGCTGGGGCAGCGCTGGAAGACCGCTGCCAGCGCCTCGATCTCGGCCCGGGGGATGGGTCCGGATGCAGGGCCGGCGAGCGTGTCTGAGGGGCCGCCGAACTGGTAGATCACGTTGCCCTGTACGTGCCCGCCGCTGACTCCGTACTGGTCCCGCTTGACCAGGCTGGAGACGAAGGACGGGGCGTGCTCGATCAGGTCCCGCCGGGCGGCCCAGGCCTTCTGGCGCTGTTCCTGCGCGTCGGGCGTCCCCTCCTGCTTCTGGTCGCCGCCCTCGGTGGTCTCGTCGGCCGTGGCCGTGCCTTCTGCCTCATCCTGGCTCATCGTCCGTCCCCTCCGCCGAAGCGGTAGTGGACGTCGCCCTGGACGTGGGTGTTGCCGCCGTACTGGTCTCGGCCCACGTGCGTGGTGTTGTGCTGCATTCCCGGCTCGGGTTCCTGCGGCGCTCTGTCTTCGTGAGCGGTGGACGGCGCGGCGCCGCCGGCCTCGCCGTGCACCCACGCGATCGTCGGCCCCTCCTTCGCGTCCACTGTGATCCGCCGGAACTGTTCCGGCCGCACGCCCAGGGGCCCGTGCCGCACCACCCCTTGGTAGACGCCGTCGGACACGCACAGCACGCTGTCCTCCTCGCGTTGCCGCAGCGCCTCGCGCAGGGGGGCTGCGTCCAGCAGTCGGCAGGCATGGTTGAGATCCGAGCCGACCCAGCCGTTGAGTTCGTCCACGGCGACGTGGCCCGTGGAGAGGACGATGCGCAGACGCATCTGGGCGCTGTTCGAGGCCACGCGGTTCTTGTTGCGCAGCAGCGCAGGGGTCTCGGCCAGCAGGCTCTTCAGGAGCACGGACACCGGGATGTTGGCGTCGATGAGTTCCATGACGGAATCGCCGCGGTCGGCGCGCAGCCGGGCAGTCTCGTCGATGCCCGCGGCCGTGAGGGTCTGGTCGGCGACGTCGTACAGCAGACGTCGCAGGAAGGCCTGCTCCACGTCGTCGCGCCTGCCGAACTGCTCGATGTCGAAGAGCAGGATCGTGCGGTTCACAGTGGCGGTCATGTCTGCCTCTCGCTGAGCCGGTCCGTTGACCAGCACGATGGCGGTCCGGGACGGGGACGGCAGAGGGCGGATGACACGGACGAAGTGTGACCGTATACATAGAACAACAACAGGTGACGACTCAGCTACTTTCCGCCACCCATCATGCGGCGCAGGATGTCGGGTCGTACGACAACGATGCGGCGGCGGCTCGTGACGACGACTTGGCGGTCGCGCAACTCCTTCAGGAGCCGGGCCACTGCCTCGCGTGAGGAGCCGACCGAGCCCGCGAACTCCTGCTGGCTGAGCGGGACGGTCAGCTCGATGCCCTCCTCGGTCCGCGTCCCGTGCGTGCGTACGAGATCCAGCAGCAGGACGGCTAGCCGCTCGCGCACCGAGAGCGCCGCCCACTCCAGACGGCGGCGGTCGGTCGAGCGCTGACGGTCGGTGGCCAGGCCGAGGAGCTTGAGCGCCACCTGCGGGCTGCCCGTGAGGAACCGGGTGAAGCGGCGCTCCTCGATGGCGGTCGCTTCGACCTGCTCCAGGGCGGTCACGGTCGCCGAGCGGCCACGACCGCTCAGGGCGGCGCCTTCGCCGATGATGTCGCCGGGACCGCGCAGGGCGAGGAGTGCTTCGTAGCCGTTGGCCGCAGTGGCCGTGACCTTGGTCCAGCCCTGAAGGAGAAGCAGGACATGAGTGGACGGCTCGTCCTGGCGCATGATGACGCTTCGTGCTGGATAGCTCAGGGGTCGGCCGATGGCGAGCAGGGCCGTGCGATCGTCCCTCTCCAGTCGCGCCAGAAAGGGCACCCGGTCGTCCAGGCCGTCATCGTCCCGCGTGTGCGTTTGTCCCCCGGCCATCCCGCTGCCCCCGTGTTCACGTGCGCCGATGCCGCTGATCTCGCAACCAGTCAACGTACTTGAGGTGTCCGTGGAGGGAACGGGTGATAATCGGCCCTCGTGGCCGAGTCCGGTCAGGTCAGCGCCGAAAAGCCCGGCGTGTCGCCCCCCACCGCATTTGTTTTGACCGAACCCGATGAGGTAGGTACGCTCAGACCTTGTGCCTGGGGTGTGCCTGGGCTCGTGCGCGTGTCTTCAGCCGCAGCGCGAGTCCGAGAACGGCCACCGCAATCTGCGCTCCCTTCCGCCTTGCGGCGGGAGTCTGCAGCATTCGACACACCCGACCGCGTGGGTCGGCGACGTTCCAGGTTAGCTTTACTATTCGGCACACAGAAACCGGAGAAGTAGTGCCTACGATCCAGCAGCTGGTCCGGAAGGGCCGGCAGGACAAGGTCGAGAAGAACAAGACGCCCGCGCTCGAGGGATCGCCCCAGCGCCGCGGCGTCTGCACGCGTGTGTTCACGACCACCCCGAAGAAGCCGAACTCGGCACTCCGTAAGGTCGCGCGTGTGCGTCTGACCTCCGGGATCGAGGTCACGGCCTACATTCCGGGTGAGGGACACAACCTGCAGGAGCACTCCATCGTGCTCGTGCGTGGTGGCCGTGTGAAGGACCTGCCGGGTGTTCGCTACAAGATCATCCGCGGCTCCCTTGACACCCAGGGCGTCAAGAACCGCAAGCAGGCCCGCAGCCGCTACGGCGCCAAGAAGGAGAAGTAAGAATGCCTCGTAAGGGCCCCGCCCCGAAGCGCCCGGTCATCATCGACCCGGTCTACGGTTCTCCTCTGGTGACCTCCCTCATCAACAAGGTGCTGCTGAACGGCAAGCGCTCCACCGCCGAGCGCATCGTGTACGGCGCCATGGAGGGCCTGCGCGAGAAGACCGGCAACGACCCGGTCATCACGCTCAAGCGCGCGCTGGAAAACATCAAGCCGACCCTCGAGGTCAAGTCCCGCCGTGTCGGTGGCGCGACCTACCAGGTCCCGATCGAGGTCAAGCCGGGCCGTGCGAACACGCTCGCCCTGCGCTGGCTGGTCGGTTACTCCCGCGCCCGTCGCGAGAAGACCATGACCGAGCGTCTGCTCAACGAGCTCCTCGACGCCTCCAACGGCCTTGGTGCCGCTGTGAAGAAGCGCGAGGACACCCACAAGATGGCCGAGTCCAACAAGGCCTTCGCGCACTACCGCTGGTAGTCGCTACCCCCATCGAGACCGAGAGAAGACTGAGCCGATATGGCTACCACTTCACTTGACCTGGCCAAGGTGCGCAACATCGGCATCATGGCCCACATCGACGCGGGCAAGACGACGACCACCGAGCGGATCCTGTTCTACACCGGTGTCTCGTACAAGATCGGTGAGGTCCACGACGGTGCCGCGACCATGGACTGGATGGAGCAGGAGCAGGAGCGTGGCATCACGATCACCTCTGCTGCCACCACCTGTCACTGGCCGCTGAACGACGTCGACCACACCATCAACATCATCGACACCCCGGGTCACGTCGACTTCACCGTCGAGGTAGAGCGTTCGCTCCGTGTCCTCGACGGTGCCGTGACGGTGTTCGACGGCGTCGCCGGTGTTGAGCCCCAGTCCGAGACCGTGTGGCGTCAGGCGGACCGCTACGGCGTCCCCCGCATCTGCTTCGTCAACAAGCTCGACCGTACGGGTGCCGAGTTCCACCGCTGCGTCGACATGATCGTCGACCGCCTCGGTGCGACCCCGATCGTCATGCAGCTGCCCATCGGCGCAGAGGCTGACTTCCAGGGCGTCGTCGACCTCGTCACCATGAAGGCCTTCGTCTGGTCCGCAGAGACCAAGATGGGCGAGGCCTACGACATCGTCGACATCCCCGCCACGCACACCGAGGCCGCCGACGAGTACCGCGGCAAGCTCCTCGAGGCCGTCGCGGAGAACGACGAGCAGATGATGGAGCTGTACCTCGAGGGCCAGGAGCCCACCGAGGAGCAGCTGTACGCGGCGATCCGTCGCATCACCATCGCCTCCGGCAAGGGCGGCGACACCACCGTCACCCCCGTGTTCTGCGGCACCGCGTTCAAGAACAAGGGCGTCCAGCCCCTGCTCGACGCGGTCGTGCGGTACCTGCCTTCGCCCCTGGACGTCGAGGCCATCGAGGGCCACGACGTCAAGGACCCCGAGACCGTCGTCAAGCGCAAGCCTTCGGACGAGGAGCCCCTTTCGGCTCTCGCGTTCAAGATCGCGAGCGACCCGCACCTCGGCAAGCTCACCTTCGTCCGGATCTACTCCGGTCGCCTCGAGGCCGGCACCGCGGTGCTGAACTCGGTCAAGGGCAAGAAGGAGCGCATCGGCAAGATCTACCGCATGCACGCGAACAAGCGTGAGGAGATCGCGTCGGTGGGCGCCGGTGACATCGTCGCCGTCATGGGTCTGAAGCAGACCACCACGGGCGAGACGCTCTGTGACGACAAGGCCCCGGTCATCCTGGAGTCCATGGACTTCCCGGCGCCGGTCATCCAGGTCGCCATCGAGCCGAAGTCCAAGGGTGACCAGGAGAAGCTGGGTGTCGCCATCCAGCGCCTCTCGGAGGAGGACCCCTCCTTCCAGGTGCACTCGGACGAGGAGACCGGCCAGACCATCATCGGTGGTATGGGCGAGCTTCACCTCGAGGTGCTCGTCGACCGCATGAAGCGCGAATTCCGCGTCGAGGCGAACGTCGGCAAGCCCCAGGTCGCGTACCGCGAGACGATCCGTCGGGCCGTCGAGCGCGTGGACTACACCCACAAGAAGCAGACCGGTGGTACCGGTCAGTTCGCCAAGGTGCAGATCGCGATCGAGCCCATCGAGGGCGGCGAGGCGTCGTACGAGTTCGTGAACAAGGTCACCGGTGGCCGTATCCCGCGGGAGTACATCCCGTCGGTGGACGCCGGTGCGCAGGAGGCCATGCAGTTCGGCATCCTGGCGGGCTACGAGATGACTGGTGTTCGCATCACGCTTCTCGACGGCGCCTACCACGAGGTCGACTCCTCCGAGCTGGCGTTCAAGATCGCCGGTTCGCAGGCCTTCAAGGAGGCCGCGCGCCAGGCAAAGCCCGTGCTGCTCGAGCCGATGATGGCCGTCGAGGTCACCACGCCCGAGGACTACATGGGCGATGTCATCGGTGACATCAACTCCCGCCGTGGCCAGATCCAGGCCATGGAGGAGCGCAGCGGCGCTCGCGTCGTGAAGGGCCTCGTGCCCCTCTCGGAGATGTTCGGCTACGTCGGAGACCTCCGCAGCAAGACGTCGGGTCGCGCAAGCTACTCAATGCAGTTCGACTCCTACGCCGAGGTTCCGCGGAACGTCGCCGAGGAGATCATCGCGAAGGCCAAGGGCGAGTAACTCACCCGAGTTGACGCTTTAGGCTTGACTCCGGAGTCTCCGGGGCATTCCGACCCTCTTCGGGCCGGGTGCCCCGGGCCCCGGGTATCCCAGCAAAGATCACCTGGCGCCGATGAAGCAAGGCGTACAGAACCACTCCGCAGGAGGATTCAGTGGCGAAGGCAAAGTTCGAGCGGACTAAGCCGCACGTCAACATCGGCACCATCGGTCACATTGACCACGGTAAGACGACCCTCACGGCCGCCATTACCAAGGTGCTGCACGACGCGTACCCCGAGCTGAACGAGGCCTCGGCCTTCGACCAGATCGACAAGGCTCCCGAGGAGCGCCAGCGCGGTATCACCATCTCGATCGCGCACGTCGAGTACCAGACGGAGACGCGTCACTACGCGCACGTCGACTGCCCGGGTCACGCGGACTACATCAAGAACATGATCACGGGTGCCGCGCAGATGGACGGCGCGATCCTCGTGGTTGCCGCCACCGACGGCCCGATGCCGCAGACCAAGGAGCACGTGCTCCTGGCCCGCCAGGTCGGCGTTCCGTACATCGTCGTCGCCCTGAACAAGGCCGACATGGTGGACGACGAGGAGATCCTGGAGCTCGTCGAGCTCGAGGTCCGTGAGCTCCTCTCCGAGTACGAGTTCCCGGGCGACGACCTGCCGGTCGTCAAGGTCTCGGCGCTCAAGGCGCTCGAGGGCGACAAGGAGTGGGGTGAGTCCGTCCTCAACCTGATGAAGGCTGTCGACGAGTCCATCCCGGAGCCCGAGCGTGACGTCGACAAGCCGTTCCTGATGCCGATCGAGGACGTCTTCACGATCACCGGTCGTGGCACCGTCGTCACCGGTCGTATCGAGCGCGGCATCCTCAAGGTCAACGAGACCGTCGACATCATCGGCATCAAGACCGAGAAGACCACCACCACGGTCACCGGCATCGAGATGTTCCGCAAGCTGCTCGACGAGGGCCAGGCCGGTGAGAACGTCGGTCTGCTCCTCCGTGGCATCAAGCGCGAGGACGTCGAGCGCGGCCAGGTCATCATCAAGCCCGGTTCGGTCACGCCGCACACCGAGTTCGAGGCCCAGGCCTACATCCTGTCGAAGGACGAGGGTGGCCGTCACACCCCGTTCTTCAACAACTACCGCCCGCAGTTCTACTTCCGCACCACCGACGTGACCGGCGTCGTGACCCTCCCCGAGGGCACCGAGATGGTCATGCCGGGCGACAACACTGAGATGACCGTTGAGCTCATCCAG
The DNA here is from genome assembly GCF_040644915.1 of Streptomyces sp. NPDC046925. NCBI lineage: Bacteria > Bacillati > Actinomycetota > Actinomycetes > Kitasatosporales > Streptomycetaceae > Streptomyces > Streptomyces sp. NPDC046925. The sequence goes on from NZ_JBEYWZ010000011.1 coordinate 75,732, forward strand.
CCCGTCGCGATGGAAGAGGGCCTGAAGTTCGCCATCCGCGAGGGTGGCCGGACCGTCGGCGCCGGCCAGGTCACCAAGATCAACAAGTAAGCTCCGCTTGCTTGAAGATCGGGGTAACCCGGTCGCTCTGAACTGAGAGCACAGCAGTACGGCAGTAACGGAAGGGCCCGCACGACTTCGGTCGTGCGGGCCTTTTCGTGTTGCGTGGCGGGGGAGAGTGATCACTGTGGCGGGAGGGCCCGAGATGATCAGCCGACGTGGTGCGTGCTCCGTCGCGATCCTGGCGGCCGGCCTCCTGCTGTCCGGGTGCGGAGTGCCGGACGCGGGGGATCGCCCGGTGACCGAGGGCCGCGACTGGCACTGGCACTGGGACCGGGATGCGGGAGCGGACGAGGCATCGGCCTTCATGGGCGTGGCGGTGCCCGAGGGTGCGGCACAGCTCAGAGGTGCCGTCCAGGTCAACCCGCAGGAGGACGTGTACCTCCTCTCCTTCGTCACGGGGGAGAAGGGCGCCGAGGGCGTCGCGGAGGCGCTGCACTCCGAAGAGCCCCTCAGGGCGCGTACAGCGGAAGCCGTGCCGAAGGCCGAGCTCTTCGGACATCTGGGGCTGGCCGAGCCGCAGACGCTGGAGGGGGCGCGCTGGGCGGGCGTCTGCCCGCCGTGCGTGAAGGACGAGCACCGTAAGAAGGTTCAGTGGATCGAGATCCATGTCCAGGCTCTCGGGTCCGACCGGGCGCGGGTCTACCTGCAGGCGTTCTAAGACTCTCTGGACTCAGAAGCCCAGGTAGGTCAGCTGGACGACATAGACGCGTTCGCTGCGTACGACGATCTGGTAGCGGAACATTCCGCCGGGGACGGTGATGTCGCCGCCCTTCGGATCGACATCTTGGTGACCGCGGCCGTGTACGTACAGCGCCTCGGCCGCCCTGACCAGCTCTGCGGCCTTGCGCTCCACTTCGGCGAGAAAGGCTGGTGACGCGGTGCGGGCGGCTTCCTCTGCCGCGAAGGCGTACTCCCAGCGCCAGTTCAAGTCCTTACTGCCTTCATGGCCTCGTCCAAGACGCCGCTCAGCTCGCGCAAGGCGTCATGGGCGACGGAGGCGTCCTCGTGCTCAAGGTCCCGCGTGGCGCGGGCGTGCCGGGCGGACAGGTCGGGGCGGCGGGCGATCTCGATGTCCCGGGCCCAGGCAAGGACCCAGCTTTGCACCGGGCTGAGGGACTGCCATTCGACGGCCTTGGCGAAGGCCTCGTCCTTGGTCCGCTGCATCTCCGGCAGGCGCGCGGGGGCGACGACGGCGAGGGCGGCGCGCAGGGCGTCCGGGGTCTGCTCGGGGCGCGGCGCCAGCTCGTGCCCATGGTCTGACTGCGTGCTCATGGAGTCCTCCCGTGAGTGCACTGGCCAGGTTAGTCGGCTGGGGCTCGCGGGGTGTGGGGACGCGAACATTGCTGGGTATTTCCCCTGGTCAGGCGACGTGCGGGGCGCTGTGGCAGGCGAGGCAGCGGCCTGATTCCGGGCTGCGGAAGGCGCGGTCACAGGGGTCGCAGTTCTGGAGGGGGTGCCGGGTCGGTGGTGCGGACGGCGTCGGCGGCAGCAGTGCGGTGAGCCGGTGGGCGAGCAGCGCGGCCGGGCGGCGTGGGCCCTCAGGGGGCAGGTCGCGTGTCAGGGCGAGGCATACGGCATCGGGGGCCACGTCTCGTTCCAGCCAGGCGGCGACGCCAGGGGCGAGGTGGGCGGCGTCGCGAGCCGAGAGGAGCAGCCGTGGGTCTTCGTGGCGCAGATCGGCCAGCAGGTCGGTGGCCTGCTGGAGGAGGGGTGGGGCCGGGTAGGCCGGGTGCGGCACGGCAGGGAGGGGGCGGGCCTTCTTGCGAGGAGGGTGTGGGGCGCAGGGCTCGCTGGGCTTGGGCTCTGGGGGCCGTGCCGGGGCCGCGTGCGGCTGGTTGCAGGATGTCGTGCGGGTGACGATGCGGCCGGCGGGGGTGCGTTCGCGTTCGCGGCGCAGGTAGCCGTGGGCCTCCAGCTCGCGCAGAGCGGCTGCGATGCGGGTCGCGCCTTCGGGGAAGCGGGCGGCGAGCGTCTTGATGTCGACGCGGGCTCCGGCGGGTAGTGACTGCATGTGGCAGCCCAGGCCGATCGCCAGGAGGGAGAGGTCCTGGTGCTGCGTGAGGTGGTTGCCGATCACCGTGAAGCGGGCGATGTGGCGGGTGTTGTCGTGGGCGATGCCGGACGGGCGCGCAGCGGTGGGGCGGGGCTGGCTGCGGGGGCGCCGGGTCGCTCGTGCGTGGGATTGACTGCCGCCAACGGCGGACCGGGCGCGCGGGGGCGCGCTAAGGTTTTGGGTGTCCATCGGGAAGCCTCTTTCTTCCTCGGTGGTCAGGCCCTCGCCTCGGGATTGCCGTCCCGGCGGGGGCCGTCGCATGTCTGCTGTTGTTTTGCGTGCTCGGGCTGAGATTAGGGCAGTCGGGGGATCGGAAATCCAGCTGAGCAGGTGATGTTCACTCGCGTGAGTGAGCGGCGTCCCGTGGGTTGCCGACCAGCACAAGGACCAAGACCGGCCCGTGGCCGTGCGGGCCTGGCCGTGGGCGGGTGGGGTGGGGCTTGGTGGGTTCTTTCTCCCTCGGGTTACTTGGGAGAAAGGCGCCGGTGATACCGGAACACGAGGGGCCGGGTGCCGGTGGAGAGGGGTTCCGGCTCGCGCGGCTGGAGGGTCGGGTTTGATCTCCGGCGGGTACGGGGTAGTCTCTCCGGCCCCGATTGGCCAGGTCCTACGCTCGTATGGCAGACTGTCGGGGTTGCTCGGTTGAGTGCCGATGCTGCGCGCCTCCCGCCGGGGGGACCGGAAGCGAGTCCCACAGTACTCGTCGCCCCATCTGCCGTAAGGCAGCGCTGGAGCGGACGTACGGGAATCTTCTGGGAAGTGCAGTGCGGAAGCTTAGCCAGGCGCCCGGTGGGTTTCTTCCCCCGGACCCGCGGTCATCTGGGCCGCAGCCCCTAGCAGGGAAATCCTTCGGGAAATCTCCGTGAGCGGGACTGCGACACGCCCGACCGCGTGGGTCGGAGGAAGTAGAAAAAAGGGCCTCCCGGGAGCCAGAGCGTTCGAGACAAAGGACTACCAAGTAGCCATGGCGGGACAGAAGATCCGCATCCGGCTCAAGGCCTACGACCACGAGGTCATCGACTCCTCGGCGAAGAAGATCGTCGAGACGGTGACTCGCACTGGTGCGTCGGTCGCGGGCCCGGTGCCGCTGCCCACTGAGAAGAACGTGTACTGCGTCATCAAGTCGCCGCACAAGTACAAGGACTCGCGCGAGCACTTCGAGATGCGCACGCACAAGCGCCTGATCGACATCCTCGACCCGACGCCCAAGACCGTTGACTCGTTGATGCGCCTGGACCTTCCGGCCGGCGTCGACATCGAGATCAAGCTCTGAGAGGCGCGGACAGATGACTAAGCAGATCAAGGGCGTCCTGGGCGAGAAGCTCGGCATGACCCAGGTCTGGGACGAGAACAACCGTGTCGTCCCGGTCACCGTCGTCAAGGCCGGGCCCTGCGTCGTTACCCAGGTCCGTACGAATGACTCCGACGGCTACGAGTCGGTCCAGATCGCCTTCGGCGAGATCGACCCTCGCAAGGTGAACAAGCCCCTCAAGGGTCACTTCGCCAAGGCCGACGTGACCCCCCGCCGCCACCTGGTGGAGATCCGCACCCCCGACGCCAGCGAGTACACGCTGGGCCAGGAGGTGACTGCCGAGGTGTTCGAGTCCGGCGTCAAGGTTGACGTCACGGGCAAGAGCAAGGGCAAGGGCTTCGCCGGTGTCATGAAGCGTCACAACTTCAAGGGACTCGGCGCCGGTCACGGCACCCAGCGCAAGCACCGCTCTCCCGGTTCCATCGGTGGCTGCGCCACCCCGGGCCGTGTGTTCAAGGGCCTCCGCATGGCGGGCCGTATGGGCAACGAGCGGGTCACCACCCAGAACCTGACCGTTCACGCCGTTGACGCGGAGAAGGGCCTGCTCCTGATCAAGGGCGCAGTTCCCGGTCCGAACGGCGGCCTCGTCCTGGTCCGTACCGCGGCCAAGGGGGCTTGAGGAACCGATGAGCACCATTGACATCCTTTCGCCGGCAGGCGACAAGGCCGGGACCGTCGAGCTCCCCGCGGAGATCTTCGACGTCGAGAAGATCAGCATCCCGCTGATCCACCAGGTCGTTGTCGCACAGCTGGCCGCTGCCCGTCAGGGCACGCACAAGACCAAGCGCCGCGGTGAAGTCCGCGGTGGTGGTAAGAAGCCGTACCGCCAGAAGGGCACCGGCCGCGCGCGCCAGGGTTCGACCCGTGCGCCGCAGTTCGCAGGCGGTGGCGTCGTCCACGGCCCGCAGCCGCGTGACTACTCGCAGCGGACCCCGAAGAAGATGAAGGCCGCGGCCCTGCGCCACGCCCTCACCGACCGGGCCCGCAACGCTCGTATCCACGTTGTCACCAACGTGGTCGAGGGCGACATCTCCACGAAGGCCGCGAAGACGCTGCTCGGCAAGGTCAGCGAGCGCAAGAACGTGCTCCTGGTCATCGACCGCGCGGACGAGACTTCGCTGCTCTCCGCCCGCAACCTGCCCCAGGTGCACATCCTGGAGCCGGGCCAGCTGAACACGTACGACGTGCTCGTCTCGGACGACGTGGTCTTCACCAAGGCCGCCTTCGAGTCCTTCGTGTCTGGCCCCCAGGCCGTTGAGACCGAAGGGAGCGAAGCCTGATGGCTACGCGTCACCCGAGCATCGCCCCGAAGGCGGCCAAGGCCGCCAAGGCAGCGCGCGTCGCCAAGGCGAAGCGCCACGCCACCGAGGGCAAGAACACCGTCGAGACGCCGCTGAGCAAGAGCTTCACGGACCCCCGTGACGTCCTCGTCAAGCCGGTCGTCTCCGAGAAGAGCTACGCGCTCCTCGACGAGGGCAAGTACACCTTCATCGTTGCGCCCGGCGCCAACAAGACCCAGATCAAGCAGGCCGTCGAGGCGGTCTTCTCGGTCAAGGTCACTGGGGTCAACACGATCAACCGCCAGGGCAAGCGCAAGCGCACCCGCACGGGCTTCGGTAAGCGCGCTGACACCAAGCGCGCGATCGTGACCCTCGCTGAGGGCGACCGTATCGACATCTTCGGCCAGGCCTCCTAACGGAGCGCCCTGGTCCGAATATCGGACGAGGACTGAGAAATGGGAATCCGCAAGTACAAGCCGACTACGCCGGGCCGTCGTGGCTCCAGCGTCGCCGACTTCGTCGAGGTAACGCGGTCCACGCCGGAGAAGTCGCTGGTCCGCCCGCTGCACAGCAAGGGCGGCCGTAACAACGCCGGTCGTGTGACCGTTCGCCACCAGGGTGGCGGACACAAGCGCGCCTACCGAGTGATCGACTTCCGTCGTCACGACAAGGACGGCGTGCCGGCGAAGGTCGCGCACATCGAGTACGACCCGAACCGCACCGCGCGCATCGCGCTCCTGCACTACGCGGACGGCGAGAAGCGCTACATCCTGGCCCCCCGCAACCTGTCGCAGGGTGACCGGGTCGAGAACGGACCGGGCGCGGACATCAAGCCGGGCAACAACCTGGCCCTCCGCAACATCCCGGTCGGTACGACCATCCACGCCATCGAGCTGCGGCCCGGCGGCGGCGCGAAGTTCGCCCGCTCCGCGGGTGCCTCCGTGCAGCTGCTGGCGAAGGAGGGCTCCATGGCCCACCTTCGTATGCCGTCCGGTGAAATCCGCCTGGTCGACGTCCGCTGCCGCGCCACCATCGGCGAGGTCGGCAACGCCGAGCAGTCGAACATCAACTGGGGCAAGGCCGGCCGTAAGCGCTGGCTGGGCGTTCGCCCGACCGTTCGCGGTGTGGCGATGAACCCGGTCGACCACCCGCACGGTGGTGGTGAAGGCAAGACTTCCGGTGGTCGCCACCCGGTCTCGCCGTGGGGTCAGAAGGAGGGTCGTACTCGTTCGCCGAAGAAGGCGAGCAACAAGTACATCGTCCGCCGCCGCAAGACGAACAAGAAGCGCTAGGAGCGGGTTTAGATGCCGCGCAGTCTCAAGAAGGGACCCTTCGTCGACGGCCACCTCGTAAAGAAGGTGGACGCTCAGAACGAAGCAGGTTCCAAGAACGTCATCAAGACCTGGTCCCGTCGCTCGATGATCGTCCCGGCCATGCTGGGCCACACGATCGCGGTGCACAACGGCAAGACCCACATCCCGGTGTTCGTCACCGAGGCGATGGTCGGCCACAAGCTCGGCGAGTTCTCGCCGACTCGCACCTTCCGCGGCCACGTCAAGGACGACCGGAAGTCGAAGCGCCGCTAGCGCGGGGTGGAACGACTATGACTTACACCGAAGGGACAACCATGGAAGCCAGGGCCCAGGCGCGGTACATCCGCGTCACGCCCATGAAGGCCCGCCGAGTGGTGGACCTCATCCGTGGCATGGATGCCACGGAGGCTCAGGCGGTCCTGCGTTTCGCCCCGCAGGCCGCGAGCGTGCCGGTTGGCAAGGTGCTGGACAGCGCCATTGCCAATGCCGCGCACAACTACGACCACAGTGACGCCTCTTCGCTGGTCATCAGCGAGGCGTACGTGGATGAGGGCCCGACCCTGAAGCGGTTCCGTCCGCGTGCTCAGGGCCGTGCCTACCGGATCCGTAAGCGGACCAGCCACATCACCGTGGTCGTCAGCAGCAAGGAAGGAACCCGGTAATGGGCCAGAAGGTAAACCCGCACGGGTTCCGGCTCGGCATCACCACCGACTTCAAGTCGCGTTGGTACGCCGACAAGCTGTACAAGGACTACGTCAAGGAAGACGTCGCCATCCGTCGGATGATGACGTCCGGCATGGAGCGCGCCGGCATCTCGAAGGTTGAGATCGAGCGCACCCGTGACCGCGTGCGGGTGGACATCCACACCGCGCGTCCCGGCATCGTCATCGGCCGCCGTGGCGCCGAGGCCGACCGCATCCGCGGTGACCTCGAGAAGCTCACGGGCAAGCAGGTTCAGCTGAACATCCTCGAGGTCAAGAACCCCGAGGTCGACGCTCAGCTGGTCGCGCAGGCCGTTGCGGAGCAGCTGTCCTCCCGCGTCTCCTTCCGTCGCGCCATGCGCAAGAGCATGCAGTCGACGATGAAGGCCGGCGCCAAGGGCATCAAGATCCAGTGTGGTGGCCGTCTCGGCGGCGCCGAGATGTCCCGCTCGGAGTTCTACCGCGAGGGCCGCGTGCCCCTGCACACCCTCCGTGCGAACGTCGACTACGGCTTCTTCGAGGCCAAGACGACCTTCGGCCGTATCGGCGTGAAGGTCTGGATCTACAAGGGCGACGTCAAGAACATCGCCGAGGTCCGCGCCGAGAACGCCGCGGCCCGTGCGGGTAACCGCCCGGCCCGTGGTGGCGGCAACGACCGCCCGGCCCGTGGTGGCCGTGGTGGCGAGCGTGGCGGCCGCGGCCGCAAGCCGCAGCAGCAGTCCGCGCCGGCTGCCGAGGCCCCCAAGGCCGACGCTCCCGCCGCAGCTGCCGCTCCGGCTGAGAGCACCGGAACGGAGGCCTGACCGACATGCTGATCCCTCGTAGGGTCAAGCACCGCAAGCAGCACCACCCCAAGCGCAGCGGTATGAGCAAGGGTGGTACGCAGGTTGCGTTCGGCGAGTACGGGATTCAGGCCCTCACTCCGGCGTACGTGACCAACCGCCAGATCGAGGCGGCTCGTATCGCGATGACCCGCCACATCAAGCGTGGCGGCAAGGTCTGGATCAACATCTACCCGGACCGCCCGCTGACGAAGAAGCCCGCCGAGACCCGCATGGGTTCCGGTAAGGGTTCCCCCGAGTGGTGGGTCGCGAACGTCAAGCCCGGACGGGTGATGTTCGAGCTGTCCTACCCGAATGAGAAGACTGCGCGTGAGGCGCTTACCCGCGCTGCTCACAAGCTTCCGATGAAGTGCCGGATTGTTCGGCGCGAGGCAGGTGAGTCGTGATGTCGGCCGGTACCAAGGCGTCCGAGCTGCGCGAACTGGGTGACGAGGAGCTTCTCGCGAAGCTTCGCGAAGCCAAGGAAGAGCTGTTCAACCTCCGCTTCCAGGCGGCGACCGGTCAGCTCGAGAACCACGGGCGGCTCAAGGCCGTCCGCAAGGACATCGCGCGGATCTACACCCTGATGCGTGAGCGCGAGCTGGGCATCGAGACGGTGGAGAGCGCCTGATGAGCGAGAGCAACGTGACTGAGACGAAGACCGACCGCGGATTCCGCAAGACCCGTGAGGGTCTGGTCGTCAGCGACAAGATGGACAAGACCGTCGTCGTCGCTGTCGAGGACCGCGTGAAGCACGCGCTGTACGGCAAGGTCATCCGCCGTACGAACAAGCTCAAGGCGCACGACGAGCAGAACGCTGCCGGCGTCGGCGACCGTGTCCTCCTCATGGAGACGCGTCCGCTGTCGGCGACCAAGCGCTGGCGCATCGTCGAGATCCTCGAGAAGGCCAAGTAATTCTCTGAGGCATTCCTCAGGGTTCGTTCCGCCAGGCTCGGCAGGGGCCCTCTCGTAAGAGAGAAGCCCCTGCCGGGAACCGGCAGACAAACAGGAGATAGACGTGATCCAGCAGGAGTCGCGACTTCGGATCGCCGACAACACGGGTGCGAAGGAAATTCTCACCATCCGTGTTCTCGGTGGCTCGGGTCGCCGCTACGCGGGCATCGGTGACGTCATCGTCGCCACCGTCAAGGACGCGATCCCCGGTGGCAACGTGAAGAAGGGTGACGTCGTCAAGGCCGTCATCGTTCGCACCGTCAAGGAGCGCCGCCGTCCCGACGGCTCGTACATCCGCTTCGACGAGAACGCCGCCGTCATTCTGAAGAACGACGGCGACCCTCGCGGCACCCGTATCTTCGGCCCGGTCGGCCGTGAGCTGCGCGAGAAGAAGTTCATGAAGATCATCTCGCTCGCGCCGGAGGTGCTGTAAGCATGAAGATCAAGAAGGGCGACCTGGTCCAGGTCATCACCGGTAAGGACAAGGGCAAGCAGGGCAAGGTCATTGCCGCTTACCCGCGCGACGAGCGCGTCCTGGTCGAGGGTGTCAACCGGGTCAAGAAGCACACGAAGGCCGGCCCGACCGCCAGCGGTTCGCAGGCCGGCGGCATCGTGACCACCGAAGCCCCTGTCCACGTCTCCAACGTCCAGCTGGTCGTGGAGAAGGACGGCAACAAGGTCGTCACGCGTGTCGGTTTCCGCTTCGACGATGACGGCAACAAGATCCGCGTTGCCAAGCGGACGGGTGAGGACATCTGATGACGACCACCACCACTCCGCGTCTGAAGACGAAGTACCGCGAGGAGATCGCGGGCAAGCTGCAGGAAGAGTTCTCGTACGAGAACGTCATGCAGACCCCCGGCCTCATCAAGATCGTGGTCAACATGGGTGTCGGCGACGCCGCCCGTGACTCCAAGCTCATGGACGGTGCCGTCCGTGACCTGACCACCATCACGGGTCAGAAGCCGGCCATCACCAAGGCCCGGAAGTCCATCGCGCAGTTCAAGCTGCGCGAGGGTCAGCCGATCGGCTGCCACGTCACGCTTCGTGGCGACCGCATGTGGGAGTTCCTGGACCGCACCCTGTCGCTCGCGCTGCCGCGCATCCGCGACTTCCGTGGTCTGTCCCCCAAGCAGTTCGACGGCCGTGGCAACTACACCTTCGGTCTCACGGAGCAGGTCATGTTCCACGAGATCGACCAGGACAAGATCGACCGCGTCCGGGGTATGGACATCACCGTGGTCACCACGGCGACCAACGACGCCGAAGGCCGTGCCCTTCTCCGTCACCTCGGCTTCCCGTTCAAGGAGGCGTAAGCGAGATGGCGAAGAAGGCTCTTATTGCCAAGGCTGCTCGTAAGCCCAAGTTCGGTGTGCGTGGCTACACCCGCTGCCAGCGCTGTGGCCGCCCGCACTCCGTGTACCGCAAGTTCGGCCTGTGCCGCGTCTGCCTTCGTGAGATGGCTCACCGTGGCGAGCTGCCGGGCGTGACCAAGAGCTCCTGGTAATTCCCCTCTGTCCTCAGGGACTTGGGAATTACCGGAGGCTCTCGGTAAGTATCTGGTCGGTAGGTGGCCCACCTCTCCATGCCTTAGGCTAGGAGGGTTGGGCGCCTGCCGCCCTGACCGACTTACTACGCCGTAGGTCCCCGCGCCGCACCCGTCCCGCCTCTGAGTGGGGAGAGGGATGGCGCAGATAGGAAACCACGGCGAGAGAGGCCGAAGGCCAATTCATGACCATGACTGATCCGATCGCGGACATGCTGACTCGTCTGCGTAACGCGAACTCGGCGTACCACGACTCCGTGGCGATGCCGCACAGCAAGATCAAGTCTCACATCGCGGAGATCCTCCAGCAGGAGGGCTTCATCACGGGCTGGAAGACCGAGGACGCCGAGGTCGGCAAGAACCTCGTCCTCGAGCTGAAGTTCGGCCCGAACCGTGAGCGCTCCATCGCGGGCATCAAGCGGATCTCCAAGCCCGGTCTCCGGGTTTACGCGAAGTCCACCAATCTGCCGAAGGTGCTCGGCGGCCTGGGCGTGGCGATCATCTCCACGTCGCACGGTCTGCTCACCGGCCAGCAGGCAGGCAAGAAGGGCGTAGGTGGGGAAGTCCTCGCCTACGTCTGGTAGTCGGGAACGGAGGAATAGCTAATGTCGCGTATTGGCAAGCTCCCCATCACGGTTCCCGCCGGCGTGGACGTCACCATCGACGGCCGGACGGTTTCGGTTAAGGGCCCCAAGGGTTCCCTTTCCCACACCGTCGTCGCGCCGATCGACATCGCTAAGGGTGAGGACGGCGTCCTGAGCGTCACCCGCCCCAACGACGAGCGTCAGAACAAGGCCCTGCACGGCCTGTCCCGCACGCTGGTGGCGAACATGATCACCGGCGTGACCACGGGTTACGTGAAGAAGCTCGAGATCAGCGGTGTCGGTTACCGCGTGCTCGCGAAGGGCTCCAACCTGGAGTTCTCGCTGGGTTACAGCCACCCGATCCTGGTCGAGGCCCCCGAGGGCATCACCTTCAAGGTGGAGTCCGCGACCAAGCTTTCGGTCGAGGGCATCGACAAGCAGAAGGTCGGCGAGGTTGCGGCCAACATCCGCAAGCTGCGCAAGCCCGACCCGTACAAGGCCAAGGGTGTCAAGTACGAGGGCGAAGTCATCCGGCGCAAGGTCGGAAAGGCAGGTAAGTAAGCCATGGCATACGGTGTGAAGATCGCCAAGGGTGACGCTTACAAGCGTGCCGCCAAGGCCCGCCGCCACATCCGCATCCGCAAGAACGTGTCGGGTACGGCGGAGCGTCCGCGCCTCGTCGTGACGCGCTCGAACCGCAACATCGTCGCTCAGGTCATCGACGACCTCAAGGGTCACACCCTTGCGTCGGCGTCGACCCTGGACACCACGATCCGCGGTGGCGAGGCCGACAAGTCCGAGCAGGCCAAGCAGGTCGGCGCACTCGTCGCCGAGCGTGCCAAGGCCGCGGGTGTCGAGGCCGTCGTGTTCGACCGCGGTGGCAACAAGTACGCCGGGCGCATTGCCGCTCTGGCGGACGCCGCCCGCGAAGCCGGGCTGAAGTTCTAAGCCCCGGTTCCGGAGCTAGCGGACGTAACAGAGAGAGGTAATTCCAATGGCTGGACCCCAGCGCCGCGGAAGCGGTGCCGGTGGCGGCGAGCGGCGGGACCGGAAGGGTCGCGACGGTGGCGCTGCCGCCGAGAAGACCGCATACGTTGAGCGCGTTGTCGCGATCAACCGTGTCGCCAAGGTTGTCAAGGGTGGTCGCCGCTTCAGCTTCACCGCGCTGGTCGTGGTGGGCGACGGTGACGGCACCGTAGGTGTCGGATACGGCAAGGCCAAGGAAGTTCCCGCGGCCATCGCCAAGGGCGTTGAAGAGGCCAAGAAGAACTTCTTCAAGGTTCCGCGTATCCAGGGCACCATCCCGCACCCGATCACGGGCGAGAAGGCCGCAGGCGTCGTCCTGCTCAAGCCTGCTTCCCCCGGTACCGGTGTTATCGCCGGTGGCCCGGTGCGTGCCGTGCTCGAGTGCGCGGGCGTGCACGACATCCTGTCGAAGTCGCTCGGTTCGTCGAACGCGATCAACATCGTGCACGCGACCGTGGAGGCCCTCAAGGGCCTGCAGCGTCCCGAGGAGATCGCGGCTCGCCGTGGTCTGCCCCTCGAGGACGTCGCTCCCGCGGCTCTTCTCCGTGCGCGTGCCGGGGCTGGTGCGTAATGGCGCAGCTCAAGGTCACGCAGGTGAAGTCGTACATCGGCAGCAAGCAGAACCACCGCGACACGCTGCGTTCGCTTGGCCTCAAGCGGGTCAACGACGTGGTCGTCAAGGAAGACCGCCCCGAGTTCCGCGGAATGGTGCACACCGTCCGCCACCTCGTGACGGTTGAGGAGGTCGACTGACATGGCGGAGCAGAACCCGCTGAAGGTCCACAACCTCCGGCCCGCCCCGGGCGCCAAGACCGCCAAGACCCGTGTGGGTCGTGGTGAGGCGTCCAAGGGTAAGACCGCTGGTCGTGGTACCAAGGGCACCAAGGCCCGTTACCAGGTTCCGGAGCGCTTCGAGGGTGGCCAGATGCCCCTCCACATGCGTCTCCCGAAGCTCAAGGGCTTCAAGAACCCGTTCAAGACCGAGTTCCAGGTCGTGAACCTCGACAAGCTGAGCGCGCTGTTCCCCGAGGGTGGCGAGGTCACCGTCGAGGCCCTCGTGGCCAAGGGTGCGGTTCGCAAGAACAGCCTCGTCAAGGTCCTCGGCCAGGGTGAGGTCACCGTGGCGCTGCAGGTGACGGTTGACGCCGTCTCCGGCTCCGCCAAGGAGAAGATCACCGCCGCCGGCGGTACCGTCACCGAGCTCGTCTGAATTCTTCAGGCACCTCGATGACTTGAGCGATTCCCAGCCGGGGATGCCCCACATATGGGGCATCCCCGGTTGGTCGTTCCAAGGGGGGCACGGTCGCCGGTAAGGTGGCGTGCACTGTCTAAGCTCCGTGCGGTCTTGCCGTGCGGTTTTTCTGACTGATACGTATTCGTCGATCCTCAGACCACTACCTCTGACGCACGCGCGCGGGGGTCGCAGGAGGCACCGTGCTCACCGCGTTCGCCCGGGCGTTCAAGACGCCCGACCTGCGCAAGAAGCTGCTCTTCACTCTCGGCATCATCGTGATCTACCGGCTCGGAACGCATATTCCGATCCCCGGCGTCAGCTATAAGAACGTCCAGGTCTGCATGGACCAGGCCAACTCCAACCAGGGGTTGTTCGGCCTGGTCAACATGATGAGTGGCGGGGCGCTGCTGCAGATCACGATCTTCGCGCTCGGCATCATGCCGTACATCACGGCGAGCATCATCCTGCAGCTGCTGACCGTGGTGATCCCGCGGCTCGAGGCCCTCAAGAAGGAGGGTCAGGCCGGCACGGCGAAGATCACGCAGTACACGCGTTATCTGACCGTCGCGCTCGCGATCCTCCAGGGGACCGGCCTCGTGGCCACGGCTCGTACGGGCTCGCTGTTCTCCGGCTGCCCCGTCGCCACCGAGATCGTTCCGGACCAGTCCATCTTCGTCACCGTCACCATGGTCATCACGATGACCGCGGGAACGGCCTGCGTCATGTGGCTCGGTGAGCTCATCACCGACCGCGGCATCGGCAACGGCATGTCGATCCTGATGTTCATCTCGATCGCCGCCACCTTCCCCGGCGCGCTGTGGGCCATCAAGAAGCAGGGCTCCCTCGCCGGTGGCTGGATCGAGTTCGGCACCGTCATCGCGGTCGGTCTCGTCATGGTCGGTCTGGTCGTCTTCGTCGAGCAGGCTCAGCGCCGCATTCCCGTCCAGTACGCGAAGCGCATGATCGGCCGCCGTTCCTATGGCGGTACCTCGACGTACATTCCGCTGAAGGTCAATCAGGCGGGCATCATCCCTGTGATCTTCGCCTCTTCGCTTCTCTACATCCCCGCTCTCGTCGCCCAGTTCGCGGGTGGCAATTCCGGGTGGAAGCAGTGGATCGAGGCGAACCTGACCAAGGGCGACCACCCGATCTACATCGCGACGTACTTCTTGTTGATCGTGTTCTTCGCCTTCTTCTACGTGGCTATCTCGTTCAACCCCGAGGAAGTCGCGGACAACATGAAGAAGTATGGTGGCTTCATCCCGGGCATCCGGGCTGGCCGTCCGACCGCTGAGTACCTGAGTTACGTACTCAACCGGATCACGTGGCCGGGCTCGCTGTATCTGGGTCTGATCGCTCTTGTACCGACGATGGCGTTGGTGGGCTTCGGCGCGAACCAGAACTTCCCGTTCGGCGGGACAAGCATCCTGATCATCGTGGGTGTGGGTCTGGAGACCGTGAAGCAGATCGAGAGCCAGCTCCAGCAGCGCAATTACGAAGGGTTCCTCCGCTGATGCGAATCGTCCTCGTCGGGCCGCCCGGTGCGGGCAAGGGAACGCAGGCCGCGTTCCTCGCCAAGAACCTGAAGATTCCGCACATCTCCACGGGCGACCTGTTCCGCGCCAACATCAGCCAGGGCACGGAGCTGGGCAAGCGGGCGAAGGCCTACATGGACGACGGCAACCTCGTCCCCGACGAGGTCACCATCGGCATGGCGAAGGACCGCATGGCGCAGCCGGACGCCGAGAACGGCTTCCTGCTCGACGGCTTCCCGCGGAACGTGTCGCAGGCCGAGGCCCTGGACGAGTCGCTCAAGGCGGACGGCCAGAAGCTCGACGCGGTGCTCGACCTTGAGGTCCCCGAGGACGAGGTGGTCAAGCGCATCGCCGGCCGCCGTATCTGCCGGAACGATTCCAGCCACGTCTTCCACGTGACGTACAGCAAGCCGAAGACCGAGGGCGTCTGCGACGTCTGCGGCGGCGAGCTCTACCAGCGCGGTGACGACAAGGAAGAGACCGTGCGCAAGCGGCTCGACGTGTACCACCGCGAGACCGAGCCGATCATCGACCACTACAAGACCCAGGGTCTCGTCGTGACGATCTCGGCGCTCGGCAAGGTGGACGAGGTCACCAAGCGCGCGATGGACGCGCTCAAGGGCGACAAGTAGCCACTGCGCAGTCCAGTACGCTGTTTCGGCCGCGGTGCCCTTCGGGGGACCGCGGCCGTAGTGTTGTGCAGGTAGTCGGTTCGTGTACGTGACCGGTTGTCGGACGGATGACGGAGAGCGGAAGCCCCATGGTGCAGATCAAGACCCCCGAGCAGATCGCGAAGATGCGTGAGGCGGGCCTTGTCGTCGCCGCCATCCACGCCGCGACCCGTGAGGCCGCGGTGCCCGGCGCCACCACGCGGGACCTGGACGAGGTCGCCCGCAAGGTGATCGCCGAGCACGGCGCGAAGTCGAACTTCCTCGGGTACGGCGGATTCCCCGCCACGATCTGCACCTCGGTCAACGAGGTCGTCGTGCACGGCATCCCGGACGACAAGACCGTCCTGAAGGACGGCGACATCATCTCCATCGACGCGGGCGCCATCATCGACGGCTGGCACGGTGACGCGGCCTACACGGCGTTTGTGGGCACCGGTCACGCTCCGGAGCTGATCGAGCTCTCCCGGGTGACCGAGGAGTCGATGTGGGCCGGTCTGGCCGCCATGAAGCAGGGCAACCGGCTCGTGGACATCTCCCGCGCCATCGAGTCGTACATCCGGCGCCAGCCGAAGCCCGGCGGCGGCAAGTACGGCATCGTCGAGGACTACGGCGGCCACGGCATCGGCACCGAGATGCACATGGACCCCCACCTCCTGAACTACGTCGAGCGCCGCCGCGGCAAGGGCCCCAAGCTGGTCCCCGGCTTCTGCCTGGCCATCGAGCCCATGGTCTCCCTCGGCACTCCGCGCACGGAGGTCCTGGAGGACGACTGGACGGTCATCACGACCGATGGAACCTGGTCCTCGCACTGGGAGCACTCCGTCGCGCTGACGGAGGAGGGCCCGATCGTGCTGACGGCCCCTGACTGCGGTAAGGCGAAGCTTGCGGAGTACGGGGTTACCGCCGCGCCGGACCCGCTGGGCTGACGCGCTCGCCGGGCCCAGCTCCGACGGACGGAGTCCGGCGCAGCCGCGCCGGACCCGCTGGCGAAGTGAACCCCCTGCTTAAGGATCTTCGTCGTGGGGCATTCTTCCTCGATTCGTCTTTCCGGGTGGCCTGACGTAGACTGACGCGTCGGCTCTCGTGCATCCGTGTGTCTGCATGCGTTGAGCGGAGTCGATCAAGGTAGTCGATTCGAAGGGCAAAGCGTGGCCAAGAAGCAAGGTGCCATCGAGATCGAGGGCACTGTCGTTGAGTCTCTTCCGAACGCCATGTTCAAGGTTGAGCTCCAGAACGGCCACCAGGTCCTGGCACACATCAGCGGCAAGATGCGTATGCACTACATCCGCATCCTCCCTGACGACCGGGTCGTGGTGGAGCTGTCTCCGTACGACCTGACGCGTGGCCGGATCGTCTACCGGTACAAGTAGATCTTGCCCGAACCCCATTCGCGTGGGGTGATGGCACTGACCCGGAGAACCTCACCCAATGAAGGTCAAGCCGAGCGTCAAGAAGATCTGCGACAAGTGCAGGGTGATCCGCCGTCACGGCCGGGTCATGGTTATCTGCGACAACCCGCGCCACAAGCAGCGCCAGGGCTGACGCACGACTGCAGTTCGCAGATTTTCGCGCGACGCACGTAAAGCACATGTGCAGGACCCGTCCCTCTTCAGATCCATCGGTAATGGAGGGCGACACCCCCGGTCGGAGGCCGGGGACCCGGGATGTACCTCGTACGGCACCCGGGACCGGTCCTGCTGAAGACCTCCGAAAATCAACAGGAGCCTTGAATGGCACGCCTTGAAGGTGTTGACCTCCCGCGCGATAAGCGTGTTGAGGTTGCCCTCACGTACGTGTTCGGCATTGGCCGCACGCTGTCCCAGCAGACGCTGGACGCCACCGGTGTGGACCGCAACACCCGTGTTCGTGATCTGTCCGAAGAGGACCTGATCAAGATCCGCGAGTACGTGGACGCCAACATCCAGACCGAGGGTGACCTCCGTCGCGAGATCCAGGCCGACATCCGCCGCAAGGTCGAGATCGGCTGCTACGCGGGTATCCGTCACCGTCGTGGTCTGCCCGTCCGCGGTCAGCGCACCAGCACCAACGCCCGCACCCGTAAGGGCCCGCGTCGCGCCATCGCCGGTAAGAAGAAGCCGGGCAAGAAGTAGTCCTCAGCGGTCGATCGACAGCTGTCGCTGCAGGACCGACCACCTCGCGTAGGAGTTAATAGATGCCCCCCAAGGGTCGTCAGGGCGCTGCCAAGAAGGTGCGCCGCAAGGAAAAGAAGAACGTCGCTCACGGGCACGCCCACATCAAGAGCACGTTCAACAACACGATCGTCTCGATCACGGACCCCACGGGCAACGTGATCAGCTGGGCCTCCGCCGGCCACGTCGGCTTCAAGGGCTCGCGCAAGTCGACTCCGTTCGCCGCGCAGATGGCCGCCGAGTCGGCCGCGCGTCGCGCCCAGGAGCACGGCATGCGCAAGGTCGACGTCTTCGTCAAGGGTCCCGGCTCCGGCCGTGAGACCGCGATCCGCTCCCTCCAGGCCACCGGCCTCGAGGTCGGCTCGATCCAGGACGTCACCCCCACGCCGCACAACGGCTGCCGTCCCCCCAAGCGCCGCCGCGTCTGACGCACGTCGCTTGACCCAGGGATTTTCGGGCGGTGCGGCTCTCCGGAGCCGTACCGCCCGTACCCTTGTAACAACATCAGGGCATCAAATAGTGGGTGCCCCTGGCTGAAGGAAACACTTCATGCTGATCGCTCAGCGTCCCTCGTTGACCGAAGAGGTCGTCGACGAATTCCGCTCCCGGTTCGTGATCGAGCCGCTGGAGCCGGGCTTCGGCTACACCCTCGGCAACTCCCTGCGTCGGACCCTTCTCTCCTCGATCCCGGGTGCGGCCGTCACGTCCATCCGCATCGACGGTGTCCTGCACGAGTTCACCACCGTGCCGGGCGTCAAGGAAGACGTCACCGACCTCATCCTCAACATCAAGCAGCTGGTCGTTTCCAGCGAGCACGATGAGCCCGTCGTGATGTACCTGCGCAAGCAGGGTCCCGGTCTCGTCACCGCCGCTGACGTCGCCCCGCCCGCCGGTGTCGAGGTGCACAACCCCGACCTGGTCCTCGCCACGCTCAACGGCAAGGGCAAGCTGGAGATGGAGCTGACCGTCGAGCGCGGTCGCGGCTACGTCTCCGCCGTCCAGAACAAGCAGGTCGGTCAGGAGATCGGGCGCATCCCGGTCGACTCGATCTACTCGCCGGTCCTGAAGGTCACGTACAAGGTCGAGGCCACGCGTGTCGAGCAGCGCACCGACTTCGACAAGCTGATCGTCGACGTCGAGACCAAGCAGGCCATGCGTCCCCGTGACGCCATGGCGTCGGCCGGCAAGACCCTGGTCGAGCTGTTCGGCCTGGCGCGCGAGCTCAACATCGACGCCGAGGGCATCGACATGGGCCCCTCGCCGACGGACGCGGCCCTGGCCGCCGATCTCGCCCTGCCGATCGAGGAGCTCGAGCTCACCGTTCGGTCGTACAACTGCCTCAAGCGCGAGGGCATCCACTCCGTGGGTGAGCTCGTCGCCCGCTCCGAGGCGGACCTGCTCGACATCCGCAACTTCGGTGCGAAGTCGATCGACGAGGTCAAGATGAAGCTCAACGGCATGGGCCTTGCGCTGAAGGACTCGCCTCCCGGCTTCGACCCGACCGCTGCGGCTGACGCCTTCGGCGCCGACGACGACGCGGACGCCGGTTTCGTGGAGACCGAGCAGTACTGATGAACTGCCCGGGGGCGCCCGCCCTCGGGGCCCTGTCCCCGGTACCTGATACGGCCGGGGCAGATCACTAGGAGAAACACCATGCCGAAGCCCACCAAGGGTGCCCGTATGGGCGGCAGCGCCGCGCACGAGAAGCTTCTTCTGGCGAACCTCGCCAAGCAGCTCTTCGAGCACGGCCGCATCACCACCACCGAGGCGAAGGCCCGTCGTCTGCGTCCCTACGCGGAGCGTCTGGTCACCAAGGCGAAGAAGGGTGACCTTCACAACCGCCGCCAGGTGCTGTCCGTCATCACCGACAAGAGCATCGTGCACACGCTCTTCACGGAGATCGGCCCGCGCTACGAGAACCGCCCGGGTGGCTACACCCGTATCACCAAGATCGGTAACCGTCGTGGCGACAACGCGCCCATGGCCGTCATCGAGCTGGTGGAGGCCCTGACCGTGGCGCAGGCTGCCACCGGTGAGGCCGAGGCGGCCACCAAGCGTGCCGTCAAGGAAGACGCCCTCAAGAAGGACGACGCGCCCGTCGAGGACGCGAAGCCGGCTGAGGACGCTGCCGAGGAGTCCAAGGACGCCTGAGGCTCTGCCTTGCTGTGAGCGGGTCCGCCCTTCGGGGCGGGCCCGCTTTCGCATGGTCGGCCTCCTGAGAGGATCTGTTCTGTGAGTGATGAAGTAGAGCCCGGCTTCGTGCGGGTGCGTCTCGACCTTTCGTACGACGGCAAGGACTTCTCCGGCTGGGCCAAGCAGAAGCAGGGGCAGCGGACGGTCCAGGGGGAGATCGAGAGCGCGCTGCGGACCGTGACGCGCTCGCAGGAGACGTACGAGCTGACCGTCGCCGGGCGCACCGACAGCGGGGTGCACGCGCGGGGGCAGGTCGCGCACGTCGATCTGCCCGAGGACGTGTGGGCCGAGCACAGCGACAAGCTGCTGCGCAGGCTCGCGGGGCGGCTGCCGCACGACGTACGGGTGTGGAAGGTCGCCGAGGCGCCCGCGGGGTTCAACGCGCGGTTCGCGGCCGTGTGGCGGCGCTACGCCTACCGCGTGACGGATCACCCCGGCGGTGTCGACCCCCTGTTGCGCAGTCATGTCCTGTGGCACGACTGGGAGTTGGACCTCGACGCCATGAACGCCGCCGCCGAGAAGCTGCTCGGCGAGCATGACTTCGCCGCCTACTGCAAGAAGCGCGAGGGCGCCACGACCATTCGTACGCTCCAGGAGCTGCGCTGGGAGCGGCGGCCGGACGGGATTCTCGAAGCGACCGTGCGGGCCGACGCGTTCTGCCACAACATGGTGCGCTCGCTGGTCGGCGCCATGCTGTTCGTGGGCGACGGGCACCGGCCCGTCGAGTGGCCCGCGAAGGTCCTTGCCGCGGGAGTGCGGGACTCCGCCGTGCACGTCGTACGGCCGCACGGGCTCACGCTTGAGGAAGTCGGCTACCCCGCCGACGAGTTGCTCGCCGCGCGCAGCAAGGAAGCGCGCAACAAGCGGACGCTGCCCGGCGCCGGGTGCTGCTGAGCCCCGGTCACCGGACGCCCGACTGCCGTACTACTCGGGGGCGTTGGCCGCGGCGGAAGCCTGGGCCTCGCCCCGCCGGTGGATCTGGCCGAAGGCGAAGCGGGCCAGGTCGTCGCCGACCGTGTAGACCTTGCGCTCCTTCTCCGTGACGTCCTTGTCGCTGGTGAAACCGGAGGTCGTGAAGTAGGCGTAGCGGCCGTACGCGTTGTACGTGCCGCGGCAGACCGCCGTACGGCAGAAGCTGGGCACGCCCTTGCCGGGCAGCGAGACGACCAGGCCCTTCTTCGCCTGCTCGTTCACCTTCTTGGCCTGGGCCTCCGAGTCGAAGACGGCGACGCCGACCGTCACGGCGATGTTGTCCCGCACGTAACTGGCGCGGAAGAGTCGCGTGCAGTCGTTCTTGGTGAGGACCGCGCCGAGCGCGGCCTGGGTGACGCTCGCGCACTTCTTCGTGCTGTCCGTGTCGCCCTTCTTGTAGACGCGCTCGCCCGAGGTCAGCGTCTTGCCGGGGAAGAGCGTGTCGGCGCTGAGCGGCGCCTTGTCCTTCTTGGCGCTGGAGATGAACTCCTTGGGGTCCGGCGGGGGCGGCGGCGTCGTCTCCTCGAAGGACGGCCCCGGCTTCTCGCTCGCGCCGGGGATGTCCGCGGTCGAGGGCAGCTCGCTGGCCGGTTTGTTCGAGGCGGAGGTGTTGTCGCTGTTGGCGGAGACCACCGCGACGGCGACCGCGGCCGCGACCACGACGGTGGCGAGCGCGCCGCCGCCGATCATCAGCCATTTGCGGCGCCGGGTGCGCGATTCGGACGCCTCGGCGAGCGCCGCCCAGTCAGGCGTCCGCGAATCCCCTGGACCCCACTGAGGTCCCCCTTGCCCAAAGCTCATGCGCCGCATCTTAGACGGGGACTCGGGGATGTTGAGCGGGGGCCGGGGGAGGGGCTCGACCTAGCCTGACCCGTATGAATACGGGCAAAGTAGCTGTTAGCGGGTGGATGCTGCGGCCGGCCACCCGGTACGCCTGGGGGGCGCTCGGTCTCGTGCTGCTCGCCACGGTCGTCCGGGTGGGGCTGCGGCACTCGGGCGGCGGGATGGACAACGCCATCGTGGTGCGGGCGGCCGAGGCCTGGCTGGAGGGCCGCTCGCCCTACGACGACCGGCACTTCCTCTATCTGCCGGGGGCCGTGCTCGCCGCGGTGCCGCAGGCGCTGCTCCCGGAGCCCGTCGTGCGCTACCTCGTGCCGACCGGGGTCACGGCCTCGCTCGTCTTCGGGTGGGGGTGTGCGCTGCGGATCCATGGAGTGGAGTGGCGCAGCCGGTTCGCGGTGCTCGGGCTGCTCGCGCTCGCCCTCGGCTTCGCCCCGTTCGTGCACCTCGTCGAGCTCGGCAACTGGACGGTGGCCTCGGCGGCCGCGCTGCCGCTCGCGCTGCTCCTCGTGTGCCGGGGGAGGTGGGTGGCCGCGGGTCTGGTGATCGGGGCCGCCGTCGCCGTGAAGCCGCTGCTCGCGCCGGTGGTGCTGCTCTTCGTCTTCGCGCGGCGGTGGCGGGCGCTCGGGGGCGCGGTGCTCGTGCCCGCGGCGGTGTCCGCCGGGGTGGCGGTCGTCATGCCGGATCCGGCGGGGTTCTTCACGCGGACGCTGCCGTTCCTGCTGCGGGGCGACGACAGCTTCGTACGGCTCTATGAGGCGTCGCCCGCCGCCGTGCTGCCGCGGCTCGGGGTGCCGCAGGGGGCGGCGACGCTGCTGGCCCTCGTGGCGGCCGCCGCGGGGGTGTGGTGCGCCTGGCGGCGGTGGGGGAGCGGGGGCGCGCAGCCTTCGCGGGTCGTCGAGACGGCCGTGATGCTGATGCTGGCGGCCTTTCTGGTGTCCAGGCCGTCGTACGACCACTATCTGCTCGTCGTCGTGCCGCTGCTGCTCGCCGGCGTCCGGGAGCCCGGCGCGGCGGCCCGGCGGCCGTGGTTCTGGCTGGCGCTCGTGCCGCAGGTCCCGGGGTTCGACTGGCCCTGGCTGGAGGAGGGCACCCTGCGGGCCTTCCGGGACTGTGTGACGCTCTGTGTGCTGGCGCTCACGGTCGGTCGCAGCTGTGTCCGCGCGGGCGGGACCACCCTGGAAAAAGCGGCCCCTCTCGTGGTGGGCGAGTCGCGGGTGCCCGGTCTCCAGGGACGCGTTTTGACCCGTACGGGGCGGCGCGGGTAGTCTCGACGTTTGTTATGCGTATCGGCATCGTCGTTCTCACGCGAAGGGCCCATACGTAGGTTCCCTGGAGCAGTTACCAGTGGCTCGCATACGGGCAGCGTCCCCGGCATTGTGAGCCCCAGCTGCATGATCGCTTCCTGGGTGCCGTGTGTCTGGACCCCATCCACTGAAGAAGCGAAGGCTACGAAGTGCGTACGTACAGCCCCAAGCCCGGCGATGTGACCCGCCAGTGGCACGTCATCGACGCTCAGGACATCGTCCTGGGCCGTCTGGCGACCACGGCCGCCAACCTCCTGCGCGGCAAGCACAAGGCGATTTACGCGCCCCACATGGACATGGGCGACTTCGTCATCATCATCAACGCCGACAAGGTTCACCTGTCCGGCAACAAGAAGACTCAGAAGATGGCGTACCGCCACTCCGGTTACCCGGGTGGTCTGCGTTCCGTCCGTTACGACGAGCTTCTTGAGAAGAACCCCGAGAAGGCCGTCGAGAAGGCCATCAAGGGCATGATCCCCAAGAACACCCTGGGCCGTCAGATGCTCTCGAAGCTGAAGGTCTACGCGGGCGACCAGCACCCGCACGGCGCTCAGCAGCCGGTCCCGTTCGAGATCACCCAGGTCGCGCAGTAGTTCCGGCCACCCCCAAAGACGTAAAGAAATCTGAGGAGAATCGTGGCCGAGACCACCGTTGAGCAGCCGGTCGAAGAGACCGAGGTTGTTGACGTCGAGCAGTACACCACCGAGTCCGAGGCGCCCGTCGAGGGCGAGTACACCTCTGAGTCGAACGCCGCGCGCTTCGGCGACCCCCAGCCGGCCGCCGGCCTGGGCCGTCGCAAGAACGCCATCGCCCGCGTCCGGATCGTCCCGGGCACCGGCAAGTGGAAGGTCAACGGGCGCACGCTCGAGGACTACTTCCCGAACAAGGTCCACCAGCAGGAAGTCAACGAGCCCTTCAAGGTGCTCGAGCTCGACGACCGCTACGACGTCATCGCCCGCATCTCGGGTGGCGGCGTCTCCGGCCAGGCCGGTGCGCTCCGTCTCGGTGTCGCCCGTGCGCTGAACGAGGCCGACGTCGAGAACAACCGCGCCGCCCTCAAGAAGGCCGGTTACCTCAAGCGTGACGACCGTGCGGTCGAGCGCAAGAAGGCCGGTCTCAAGAAGGCCCGCAAGGCTCCCCAGTACAGCAAGCGCTAATCTGCCTGCTTGTACTGTTCGTTCGCCCCGGCGGCACGTTGTGTGCTGCCGGGGCGTTCGTCTATCGGAATCCCTGGAGGAGGACAGCAGTGGGACGACTCTTCGGCACGGACGGCGTGCGCGGCGTCGCCAACGCGGATCTGACGGCCGAGCTCGCGCTCGGGCTCTCCGTGGCGGCGGCTCATGTGCTCGGCGAAGCGGGCACGTTCGAGGGCCATCGGCCGGTCGCGGTGGTCGGCAGGGACCCCCGCGCGTCAGGAGAGTTCCTGGAGGCCGCGGTGGTCGCAGGTCTCGCGAGCGCGGGCGTGGACGTCCAGCTCGTCGGTGTGCTGCCCACCCCCGCGGTGGCGCATCTCACCGGTGCGCTGGGCGCCGACCTCGGCGTGATGCTCTCCGCGAGCCACAACGCCATGCCGGACAACGGCATCAAGTTCTTCGCGCGCGGCGGCCACAAGCTGGCCGACGAGCTGGAGGACCGCATCGAGTCCGTGTACGAGGAGCACCGCACCGGCGCTCCCTGGCAGCGCCCCACGGGCGCGGGCGTCGGCCGTGTGCGCACGTACGACCAGGGCCTCGACCAGTACGTGGCGCATCTCCTGGGTGTGCTGCCCAACCGCCTCGACGGACTGAAGATCGTCCTCGACGAGGCGCACGGCGCAGCCGCCCGCGTCTCGCCCGAGGCGTTCGCGCGCGCCGGTGCCGAGATCATCACGATCGGCGCCAAGCCGGACGGCCTGAACATCAACGACGGCTGCGGGTCCACGCACCTGGACCTCCTCAAGGCCGCCGTCGTCGAGCACGCCGCCGACTTCGGTGTCGCGCACGACGGCGACGCTGACCGCTGCCTCGCCGTGGACCACACGGGCGCCGAGGTCGACGGCGACCAGATCCTCGCCGTCCTCGCGCTCGCCATGCGGGAGCACGGCACGCTGCGCGAGAACACCGTCGTCGCCACGGTCATGTCGAACCTCGGCTTCAAGCTCGCCATGGAGCGCGAAGGGCTCTCCCTGGTGCAGACCGCCGTCGGCGACCGCTACGTCCTGGAGTCGATGAAGGAGCACGGCTTCGCCCTCGGCGGCGAGCAGTCCGGGCACGTCATCGTCCTGGACCACGCGACCACCGGTGACGGCACGCTGACCGGGCTGCTGCTCGCGGCGCGCGTCGCCGAGACCGGGCGCAGCCTCGCGGAACTCGCCGGGGTCATGGAGCGGCTTCCGCAGGTCCTGATCAATGTGCCCGACGTCGACAAGTCGCGGGTCACGACCTCCGCCGAGCTGACGGCCGCCGTCGCCGAGGCGGAGCGCGAACTGGGGGCCACGGGACGGGTGCTGCTGCGCTCCTCCGGCACGGAGCCGCTGGTGCGCGTCATGGTCGAGGCCGCCGACATCGAGCAGGCCCGGTCCGTGGCGAGCCGCCTCGCCGACGTGGTGAAGTCGGCCCTGGGCTAGAGCAGTTGGCCGCGCCCGGTCAGGCCGGGCGCTTCCTGGCCGTACGTTCGTGCTGCCTGGCCCAGAAGAACTTCTGGGCCAGCAGCGTGAGCGTGCCGGCCAGGATGATCCCGAGCAGGTTGAGCAGGAGCTGCTCGGTGGAGCCCCAGGCCTGCTTGTACTCGTCGTAGCTGAAGGCGACGGCCGCGTTCGCGGCGGCCGGGACCGTCGTCACCGAGATCGCCACGCCCACGAGCGCGCCCGACTTGGCGGAAGTGAGCGAGAGCGTGCCCGCCGCGCCCGCGAGGACGGCCACGACGAACGAGAACCAGTCGGGCCGGTAGATGAAGTTCGTGTTCGGGCGCTCCGACCTCAGGGCGTCGTCGCTGAACAGGTCCATCGCGTCCATGAAGAAGCTGAAGCCGACGGTCACCGCCATCGCCACGGCGAAGCCCGCGAGCAGCGCGATCAGCGAGCGCATGGCCAGTCTCGGGGCGCGCTGGACGAGCGCGGTGCACAAGCCCGCCAGGGGGCCGAACTCGGGGCCCACCGCCATCGCGCCCACGATCAGGATCGCGTTGTCGAGGACCACGCCGCAGGCCGCGATCATCGTGGCGATCGTGAGGAAGGCCAGGTACGTGACCGAGAGCGTCGACTCCTCGTGCGTCACGTCGGAGAGCTGCTCCCACAGGACCGCGTCGGCGCCCTCGCCCGGCGCCTCGGCCTCCGCCTTGTCCGCGCGCAGGGACAGCGACAGGTCGATGTTCTCCAGGGCGATCGAGCCCGATTCGTGGATGTCCAGTTCGCGCAGGGCGCTGATCAGCGCGTCGCCGGCCTCCCTGGCGACATCGCACATCACGACGTCCCCCGCGGGATTGCGGGCCGCTCCGGGGACGACGGCGAGGTGCGTGGCGCCGACCGTCCCCTCGATCAGGCGCACCACGTCGTCCGTCTTGTCCGCCGGGGTGATCAGTCGCAGGTGCAGCATGCGCGCAGGTTACCCGGGCGGCCTTGCTTTCCGTGGCTACAGCTTGCGCAGGCTGAGCTTCTGCACCTTGTGGTCGGGGCCCTTGCGGATGACCAGGGCGGCCCGGCCGCGCGTGGGGGCCACGTTCTCCAGGAGGTTGGGCTTGTTGATCGTGCGCCAGGTCGTACGGGCGTAGTCCAGGGCCTCTTCCTCCGAGACCTGCGTGTACTTGCGGAAGTACGAGGACGGGTCCTGGAACGCCGTGGCGCGCAGCTTCTTGAAGCGGTTCAGATACCAGCGCTCGATGTCCTCGGCGCGTGCGTCCACGTACACGCTGAAGTCGAAGTAGTCGGCCAGACCCACGCGGGTGCGGCCGTCCTTGCCGGGGAGGGCCGGCTGGAGGACGTTGATGCCCTCGACGATGAGGATGTCGGGGCGCCGGACGGTGAGGCGCTGGTCCGGCACGATGTCGTAGATCAGGTGGGAGTAGACGGGCGCCGTCACCTCGTCCTTGCCCGCCTTGATGTCCGCCACGAAGCGGGTCAGGGCCCTTCGGTCGTACGACTCGGGGAAACCCTTCCTGGACATCAGGCCGCGGGCCTCAAGCTCCCTGGTGGGCAGCAGGAAGCCGTCCGTCGTCACGCGCTCCACGCGGGGGTGCTCGGGCCACCGGGAGAGCAGGGCCTGGAGGAGGCGGGCGACGGTCGACTTGCCGACGGCCACCGAGCCCGCGACCCCTATGACGAAGGGCGTGCCCGACTGGGAGCCCTTCTCGCCGAGAAAGGTGTTGAGCGCGCCGCGCAGACCGTCCGTGGCGCCCACATAGAGGTTCAGGAGCCGGGAGAGCGGCAGATAGATGTCCCGCACCTCGTCCAGGTCGATGACATCACCCAGGCCGCGGAGCTTCTCCAGCTCCTCGGCGGTCAGGGGGAGCGGCGTCTTGTCACGCAGGGCGCTCCACTCGGTGCGGGTGAGGTCGACGTAGGGAGTCGCCTCCGGCCGGTGCCGGTGGGCGCTCCGCGCGGTCGTCGGGGGTACGGAGACCGAAGAGATCACAGTCCATTGTTACGGCTGTTTGAACGGGGCGGGGGGTGGGGTGCGTCACCCCCTGCGGGGCTTGAACCGTTAGGGTGCGGCGCCCTGCGGGGCTTGAGCCGTGGTGGTGCCCGGCCTCGTAGGCTGCTGCCCGTGATTATTGGGGTCGGTATCGACGTGGCCGAGATCGAGCGGTTCGAGGCGGCGCTGGAGCGTACGTCCGGGATGGCCGGGCGGCTGTTCGTGGAGCGTGAGCTGCTGCTTCCGAGCGGGGAGCGGCGGGGGATCGCCTCACTCGCGGCGCGGTTCGCTGCCAAGGAGGCGCTGGCCAAGGCCTTGGGGGCGCCTTCGGGGCTGCGGTGGACGGACGCGGAGGTGTACGTCGAGGAGAGCGGGCAGCCGCGGCTGCGCGTGAAGGGGACGGTGGCCGCGCGGGCCGCCGAGTTGGGGGTGCGGTCGTGGCATGTGTCGCTCAGCCATGACGCGGGGGTGGCTTCGGCCGTGGTCATCGCCGAGGGCTGATTGCTGATTGCCGGTGGGTGGGCGCCGGGTGACACTCGGGGCATGCGTACTGCGTATTCGGTGGAGACGGTCAGGGCCGCTGAGCGGGAGCTGATGGCCCGGGTGCCGGAAGGTGCCCTGATGCAGAGGGCCGCGGCGGGGCTCGCGGTGGCCTGTGCAGAGGTGCTCGGCAAGGTGTACGGGTCCCGGGTCGTGCTGCTCGTGGGGAGCGGGGACAACGGCGGCGACGCGCTGTACGCGGGGGCTCGGCTCGCCCGGCGCGGGGCGGGGGTCTCCGCGGTGCTGCTGTCGCCCGAACGGGTGCATGCGGGCGGGCTCGCGGCGTTTCGGGGGGCCGGGGGGCGGGTCGCCCCTGCGGGTGACGTGGAGGGTGTTCTTCGCCGGGCCGATCTTGTCGTGGACGGGATCGTGGGCATCGGGGGCAAGGGCGGGCTGCGGGCGCCGGCCGCTCAACTGGCGGGTGCGGTACGGGAGTCCGGGGTGCCTGTCGTCGCCGTGGATCTGCCGAGCGGTGTCGACGCGGACAGCGGGGAGGTCGCCGGCGAGGCGGTGCGGGCGGACGTGACGGTGACGTTCGGGGCGTACAAGCCGGGGCTGTTGGTCGATCCGGGGCGGGAGTACGCGGGGGTCGTGCGGTTCGTCGACATCGGGCTCGCGATGGAGGGGGGTGACGGCTCGGGCGGGGGTGAGGGCTCGGGCGGGGGTGACGGCTCGGGTGGGGGTGCGGTCCAGGCTCTTCAGTACGCCGATGTCGCCTCGCTCCTGCCGTTGCCGACGGGGGAGAGCGACAAGTACCGGCGGGGTGTCGTGGGGATCGTCGCCGGGTCCGCCCGGTATCCCGGAGCCGCCGTGCTCTGCGTGGCCGGTGCGCTGCGGGGCGGTGCGGGGGCCGTGCGGTACGTGGGGCATGCGGCGGACGCGGTCATCGCGCGGTTCCCGGAGACGCTGGTATCCGCGGGGCCTCCTTCCAAGGCGGGGCGGGTGCAGGCCTGGGTGGTCGGTCCGGGGCTGGGGGACGACTCCGAGCGGCTTGAGGACGTGGTCGGCGCGGATGTGCCGGTGCTGATCGACGCGGACGGGCTGCGGCTCGCGGACGAGGCGGCCGTACGGGGGCGGAGCGCGCCTACTCTGCTCACGCCGCATGCGGGGGAGGCGGCGGCGCTTCTGGGGGTCGCGCGGGAGGAGGTCGAGCGGGGGCGCCTTTCCGCTGTGCGGGAGTTGGCGGGGCGGTACGGGGCGACCGTGCTGCTCAAGGGGTCTACGACGCTGGTTGCGGATGCGGGTGGGGCTGCTGGTGCCGGTGGGGGTGGGGGTGGGGTCGTGCGGGTCAATCCGACGGGGACGCCGTGGCTGGCCACCGCGGGGAGCGGGGACGTGCTTTCGGGGCTCGCGGGGGCGTTGCTGGCGGCTGGGCTCGGGGCGGCGGACGCGGGGGCCGTGGGGGCGTATCTGCATGGCCTTGCGGGGCGGCTTGCGGCGGATGGGGCGCCGGTGGGGGCGCATGATGTGGCGGAGGCTGTTCCGTTGGCCTGGCGGGATGTACGGGGGGACTAGCGTCCGGCTTGGGCGGGGGCGGGGCGTTCCGGGTGCGGGTGCGTTCGGGGGCGGTGCGGGTCCGGCTGTGGGTGCGGGGGCGCGCCGGTATGTCCGTCCTCGCCATCCGCTTGTGGGCGTCTGATTGCTTCGGGTCCGGAGCGTTGCGAACCGTGCTCCGGGCGGAAATACCGACACACCCCCTCGCGTCCGCTGCCGGGTGCAGGCCGTCATCAACTGGGCCGTTCCTACGTCCATGGCCGAACTCGGCGATACGGGTGGGCGGGCGGGAAAGGTCCTACGGGGTGCTCGAGGTGGGGTGCGTCGGCATGTCCGTGCCCGCCATCCGCCGGTGGGCGCCCGGGACCGGCACACCTCCGCTCTGAGAGACTGGGCGGCGATATGACTGAGACCTTGCGTGCCCGCGCCGAGATTGATCTGGCTGCCCTGAGGGCCAATGTGCGCTCCTTGCGCGCCCACGCGCCGGGCGCCGCCTTCATGGCCGTCGTGAAGGCGGACGCGTACGGGCACGGGATGGTGCCCTGCGCCCGTGCCGCCGTGGACGCGGGAGCCACCTGGGTGGGCACCGCGACCCCCGAGGAAGCGCTCGCGCTGCGGGCCGCCGGTATCGGGGGCAGGGTGATGTGCTGGCTGTGGACGCCCGGCGGACCCTGGCGCGAGGGTGTCGAGGCCGATCTCGATATGTCCGTGAGCGGCATGTGGGCCCTGCGGGAAGTGGTGTCCGCCGCGCGGGACGCGGGCCGCACCGCCCGTATCCAGCTGAAGGCCGACACCGGCCTGGGACGCAACGGCTGCATGCCCGCCGACTGGCCCGAACTCGTCTCGCAGGCACGGCAGGCCGAGGCCGAGGGCCTGGTGCGCGTCACCGGCATCTGGTCGCACTTCGCCTGTGCCGATGAGCCCGGAGATCCCTCCATCGCCGCTCAGCTGACGCTGTTCCGGGAGATGATCGCCGCCGCCGAGGAGCGCGGTATCCGGCCCGAGGTGCGGCACATCGCCAACTCGCCCGGCACGCTCACGCTCCCGGAGACCCACTTCGATCTCGTACGCCCCGGAATCGCGATGTACGGGATCTCGCCGGTCCCGCAGGTCGGCACCCCGGAGGACTTCGGGCTGCGGCCCGTCATGACGCTCAGCGCGTCGCTGGCCCTGGTGAAGCACGCTCCGGGGGGTCACGGCGTCAGTTACGGGCATCAGTACGTCACACCCGGCGAGACGACCCTCGGGCTCGTCCCGCTCGGGTACGGGGACGGGATTCCCCGCCACGCTTCGGGCACCGGGCCCGTACTGGTGGGCGGCAAGCTGCGGAAGGTCGCGGGAAGGGTGGCGATGGACCAGTTCGTGGTCGACCTCGGCGGTGACGAGCCCGCGGTGGGCTCCGAAGCCGTCCTGTTCGGCCCCGGCGACCGGGGGGAGCCGACCGCCGAGGACTGGGCCCGGGCGTCGGGCACCATCGCGTACGAGATCGTCACCCGCATCGGTTCGCGTGTTCCGCGCGTCCATGTGAATGAGCGACCCGACGACTGAGTAGGAGCGGCACGTGAGCGAGACCAGCACGGGGGCGGCCGCGCAAGCGGTGACGGAAGTCGCCGCGACGGCCGGAAACTGGCGCAGGGCCGGCCTCGCCGGGGCCGCGATAGGCGTCGTCGCCGCGGGCGCGGCCGCCGGTGTCGCCATCGAGCGGCTGACCGTCGGCCGCGGCATGCGCAAGAAGGCGCGGCTCGCACTCGACGCCTCGGGGCCGTACGGCTCGCTGCGCGGCATGCCGGGCCAGGCGTACGCGGACGACGGCACGGTGCTCTCGTACGAGGTCGACGAGGTCGAGCAGGACGCCGCGCAGGCACCGCGCCGCCGCAGGCTCTTCGGCCGCAAGGCACCCGCTCCCGTCACCGTCGTCTTCAGCCACGGCTACTGCCTGAGCCAGGACTCCTGGCACTTCCAGCGGGCGGCCCTGCGCGGTGTCGTGCGCTGTGTGTACTGGGACCAGCGCAGCCACGGCCGTTCGGAGCGCGGCGCGGCGCAGCTGACGGACCGGACGCCGGTCTCCATCGACCAGCTGGGGCGTGACCTGAAGGCCGTCATCGACGCGGCGGCGCCCGAGGGGCCGCTGGTCCTGGTCGGGCACTCCATGGGCGGCATGACGACGATGGCCCTCGCCGACCACTTCCCGGAGCTGATCCGTGAGCGCGTCGTCGGCGTGGCTCTCGTCGGTACGTCGTCCGGGCGGCTCGGGGAGGTCAACTTCGGGCTTCCGATCGCGGGGATGAACGCCGTGCGCCGCGTGCTGCCGGGCGTGCTCAAGGCGCTCGGCTCACAGGCCGAGCTCGTGGAGAAGGGGCGGCGGGCCACCGCGGACCTCTTCGCCGGGATCATCAAGCGCTACTCGTTCTCGTCGAAGGACGTGGATCCGGCCATCTCGCGGTTCGCCGAACGCATGATCGAGTCGACGCCCATCGACGTGGTCGCGGAGTTCTATCCGGCGTTCGCCGAGCACGACAAGACCAAGGCCCTGGAGCGCTTCGCCGGGATGCCGGTGCTCGTGCTCGCCGGGGACAAGGACCTGGTGACGCCGAGCGAGCACAGCGAGGTCATCGCCGATCTGCTGCCGGACGCGGAGCTCGTGCTCGTACCGGACGCGGGACATCTGGTCATGCTGGAGCACCCCGAAGTCGTCACGGACCGCCTCGCGGACCTCCTCGGGCGGGCGGGAGCGGTGCCGGAGGCGGCCGGGGCACGGACGTCCAGCGGCTAACGTGGGTGGGCATGGAAGCACCGCACAACCCGGCCCCCGTGAACTCCCTCGACCTCACCGTCACCTCGCCCGAACAGATGGGTGATCTGGGTCGCCGCCTGGCCAAGCTGCTCCGGCCCGGCGACCTCGTGATGCTCACCGGCGAGCTCGGCGCGGGCAAGACGACGCTGACCCGCGGCCTGGGCGAGGGCCTCGGCGTCCGGGGCGCCGTCACGTCCCCGACGTTCGTCATCGCCCGCGTCCATCCCTCCCTGTCCGACGGGCCGCCCCTGGTGCACGTCGACGCGTACCGCCTGGGCGGCGGGCTCGACGAGATGGAGGACCTCGACCTGGACGTCTCGCTGCCCGAATCGGTGATCGTCGTGGAGTGGGGCGACGGCAAGGTCGAGGACCTCTCGGACGAGCGGCTGCACGTCGTCATCGACCGGGCCGTCGGCGACACGACGGACGAGGTGCGCGAAGTGACGCTGACCGGCGTCGGGGAGCGGTGGACGCAGGCCGATCTCACGCTGCTCTCGGCCTGAATCCCCTCGTCGGACCCGAACCCCTCGTCTTTTCGCCCGAACATTCCGACAAGGCGTCGGCAAGATGTTGCGCGGCGCGCGTCCGGCATGGTCACATGGATGCCAGTACTGGTTAGGTCTACCTAACCACGTCTGCCCCCGGAGCCCAGGAGGCATCCATGTCGGCTGCAGAACGTGACGTAAAGCCCCGGCCGCACGGGCTGTCGGGGCCGGCGGGGCCATCGGGGATTTCCATGCGCGATCTGCTGGCGTCCTGCGCCGCCGCGAGCGAGGTCTCGACGCCGCCGCGCGATCCCGCGCCCACCGAAAACCGTCCCGCGCCCACGGGAAACCGCCCTGCGGACCGGCGTCCTACGGAACGACGACGACCTTCTTGCTGATCGTCGCGAACTCCCACATCGCGTTGCCGTCCTTGCGCGACTCGCGGATGCCGCCGGTCTTCTTCGACGGGTCCGGCTTCGGCGTCGAGCCGTCCGTCGCGGCGCTGAAGCCGATCGCGATGCCGTCGACGTTCGCGAAACGCACGACGTGCTCGATCGCGACGCCGTCCGTTCCGGTGACGGTGCCCGAGCGCGAGGTGACGGCGTACGTACCGGGGGCCGGGTCCACCGTGCTCGGCGTGACCTTGAAGGTGCGCTGCGCCTTGCCCGCCGCGCCGACCAGCCATACGCGGTCCTCGCCCACGGAGTAGACGACCCGCTCGCCCGTACCGGACTGCGCCGGGACCGTTGTCGGGTCGGCCTTGTCCTTGGGGGAGCGCGACGCCGAGGCGGAGGGGGACTTGTCCGGCTTCTTGCCCAGGTCGTCCGGCGCGCTCGCCGACGCCTGGTAGGCGAGGAAGCCGACCGCGGCGATGGCGGCGGCGGTGAGCCCGGCCACGAATCCCGAGCTGCTCCTGGACAACTGCGCCACCCTCTTCGTACTCCGTACGGCTATGGGGTGACGTTAGCAGCAGGTGTGCGGCATCCCCGGTCGGCCGTGCGCCGGGCGCCGGAGCCGTAGGCTATTCGCGTGCTCTTGCTCGCTCTGGATACCGCCACCCCCGCCGTCACCGTCGCGCTGCACGACGGCTCGTCCGTCGTCGCAGCCTCCAGCCAGGTGGACGCCCGCCGTCACGGCGAGCTGCTCCTGCCCGCCGTCGACCGGGTACTCGCCGAGGCCGGGCTGAGACTCGACGCCGTCACCGGCATCGTCGTCGGCGTGGGCCCCGGCCCCTACACCGGTCTGCGCGTCGGTCTGATGACCGCCGACACCTTCGGACTCGCGCTCGGCGTGCCCGTGCACGGCGTCTGCACGCTCGACGGCCTCGCGTACGAGTCCGGCATCGAGAGCGGGCCCTTCGTCGTCGCCACGGACGCGCGGCGCAAGGAGGTCTACTGGGCGAGGTACGCCGACCCGCGCACCCGCCTCACCGAGGCCGCCGTGGACCGCCCCGCCGACATCGCGGACGAGGTGGCGGGCCTGCCCGCCGTCGGCGCCGGCGCGGTGCTCTACCCCGAGACCTTCACCGACGCCCGCGCCCCCGAGCACGTGTCGGCGGCCTCGCTCGCGTCCCTCGCCGCGGAGAAGCTCGCCGCGGGGGAGGAACTGCTGGCCCCCCGGCCGCTGTACCTGCGCCGCCCCGACGCGCAGGTGCCCAAGAACTACAAGGTGGTCACCCCCAAGTGACATCCGTGACGACAGCCGTCCTGCGCGAGATGCGCTGGTGGGACATCGAACCGGTCTTCGTCCTCGAGAAGGAGCTCTTCCCGGACGACGCCTGGTCGCGCGGCATGTTCTGGTCCGAGCTCTCCCACGCGCGCGGGCCGCAGGCCACCCGCCGCTATGTGGTGGCGATGGACGGGGACCGCCTCGTCGGGTACGCGGGGCTCGCGTCGGGCGGCGACCAGGCCGACGTGCAGACCATCGCGGTGGCCCCGAGCCACTGGGGCACGGGGCTCGGCTCCGCGCTCCTGGCCGACCTGCTGAGCGCGGCGACCGCCTTCGAGTGCGCCGAGGTCATGCTCGAGGTGCGGGTCGACAACACCCGGGCGCAGAAGCTGTACGAGCGCTTCGGCTTCGAGCCCATCGGCTTCAGGCGCGGCTACTACCAGCCGGGCAACGTGGACGCCCTGGTGATGCGTCTGACCGATCCATCGACATCCGTACAAGGAACCGACACCCATGGCTGACTCGCGCCACCAACCTCTCGTTCTCGGCATCGAGACCTCCTGCGACGAGACCGGCGTCGGCATCGTCCACGGCACCACCCTGCTCGCCGACGCCATCGCCTCCAGCGTCGACGAGCACGCCCGCTTCGGCGGCGTCGTCCCCGAGGTCGCCTCGCGCGCGCACCTGGAGGCGATGGTGCCGACCATCGACCGCGCCCTGAAGGAAGCGGGCGTCACGGCGAAGGACCTGGACGGCATCGCGGTGACCGCGGGCCCCGGTCTCGCGGGCGCGCTGCTCGTGGGCGTCTCGGCGGCCAAGGCGCTCGCGTACGCCTACGGAAAGCCCCTCTACGGCGTGAACCACCTGGCGTCGCACATCTGCGTCGACCAGCTGGAGCACGGCACGCTGCCCGAGCCGACGATGGCGCTGCTCGTCTCCGGCGGCCACTCCTCGCTGCTGCTCTCCGCCGACATCACCTCGGACGTGCGGCCCCTTGGCGCGACCATCGACGACGCGGCGGGCGAGGCCTTCGACAAGATCGCGCGGGTGCTGAACCTCGGCTTCCCCGGCGGTCCCGTCATCGACCGGTACGCGAAGGAGGGCGACCCGGACGCGATCACCTTCCCGCGCGGCCTCACCGGGCCCCGCGACCCTGCGTACGACTTCTCCTTCTCCGGTCTGAAGACGTCCGTCGCGCGCTGGATCGAGGCGAAGCGGGCCGCGGGCGAGGACATTCCCGTACGGGACGTGGCGGCGTCCTTCCAGGAGGCGGTCGTCGACGTGCTGACCCGCAAGGCCGTGCGGGCCTGCAAGGACGAGGGCGTGGACCATCTGATGATCGGCGGCGGCGTGGCCGCCAACACGCGGCTGCGCGCCCTGGCGCAGGAGCGGTGCGACGCGGCCGGGATCCGGCTGCGGGTGCCGCGCCCGAAGCTGTGCACGGACAACGGCGCGATGGTGGCGGCGCTCGGCGCGGAGATGGTGGCTCGGGGCCGCTCGGCGTCCGACTGGGACCTGTCGGCGGACTCCTCGCTCCCGGTGACGGAGCCGCACGTCCCCGGCCACGCGCACTCCCACGCCCACGACCACGATCACGTCCACGAGGTCAGCAAGGAGAACCTGTACTCGTGACCGTCGCGCTGATGTGGGAGGCCCGCGCCGCCGAGGGGCGGGGCGGGGAACTGCTGGCGTGGGCGCGTGCGCAGGTCCTGGACGGCGACCCCGTCCGGCGGGAGAGCTTCCGTGCCCCGCAGGACCGGGTGCTCGTCCTGACCTGGTGGGACGCCCCTTACGACGCGGACCTGCCCGAACTCCCCGAGCCCGCGCCGGAGTTGGTGACGCGGGCGGTGCACCGGTGGCGGTTCGAGTCGCTCGGCACGGACTGACGCGGGGGCGGGGGCACGTCAGTCGCGTTCCCCTGCCCGCAGGAGCCCGTCGATGACCGCTGCCAGCTGCGTCGGCATGTCGAAGGCCGCCGTCAGTTCCAGCCAGCGTCCCGCGAGCGCGGTCATGTGGGGGAGTTCCTCTGCGTCCGCGTCGTCGAGCAGGTCGGGGAAGTGGCGCTTGCGGTCCGGCTCCTCGGCGCGGCGGGCCATCGCCTGACGGAAGACCAGATCGCCGTAGACGCAGTGCCAGATCGTGCGGTACGCGGCGACCGCCTGTGCCTGGGTGAGTCCGCGGGCCAGGCAGCAGTCGATGATCTCCTCGACCATCCACAAGGCGCCCTTGTCGGTGAGGTCGCCGAGGCTGAGCACCTCGACCACCCAGGGCATCCGCGCCAGCGTGCCGTGCATGTGCACGGAGACCGCCAGCATCCTCTCGCGCGGATCGTCGGGGAGCTCGGGGCGCGGGACCGAGTCGGCGGTCCCGGCCAGGGTGAGCATCAGGAGCTCGTCCTTGTCGCGTACGTGGTGGTAGAGCGCCATCGGGGTCGTGCCGACCTCCTTGGCGACCCTGCGCATGCTCAGGGCGGCCACGCCCTCCTCCTGGAGGATGCGGCGCGCGACGGCGACGATCGTGTCGAGGTCGATGCGGCTGGGGCGGCCGCGCTTCCGCTTCTTCTCCGGGGCCGGCTCCGACGCTTCCGGAGCTTTCGGCACTTCCGCCGCTTTCGGCGCTGGGGTCTCCGCTGCCGCTTTCTCTGCTTCCACGTGGCTCATTGTCGCGCCCGCGACGGGCGGGCGGAGCACGCGGGCATGCTCCGGTACGCGCTCCGATGCATTTTCTATACGCGTATAGTAATGTCTGTGGGCATGGTGAATCCCGTTGACTCGAAATCCTCGGGGACCCGTTGGCTGCTGCCGGTGCTGCTCACCGTGCAGTTCCTGGTCTCCCTCGACATGTCCGTCGTGAACATCGCGCTGCCCGACATCGGAGACGACCTCGGCTTCGGCGCCGATTCGCTGCTCTGGGTCGTCAACGCCTACGCGCTCGCCTTCGGCGGACTCCTCATGCTGGGCGGGCGCCTCGCCGACGTGGTGGGGCGGCGGCGCACCCTGCTCGCCGGGTTCGCGGTCTTCGGCATCGCGAGCCTCGCGGGCGGGCTCGCGCAGACGCCGGGGCAGCTCGTCGCGGCGCGTGCCGTGCAGGGCGCGGGAGCGGCGGCGCTCGCCCCCGTCGCGCTCGCGCTGATCACCGTCAACTACGCGGCCGGGCCCGCGCGATCGCGGGCGCTCGGGCTCTGGGGCGCGGCGGGCGCGCTCGGCGGTGCGGTCGGCGTGATGGCGGGCGGGCTGCTCACGGACTGGGCGGGCTGGCGCTCGGTGATGCTGATCAACGTCCCTGTGGTGCTCGCGGTGCTGCTCCTCTCCCGGCGCGGAGTGCCCGCCGACCGGCGCACCGGGCCCGCGCCGCGCCTCGACGTGGTGGGCGCACTCCTTGTCACGGGCGGCATGGCGGTACTCGTCCTGGGCCTCGTGCGCACGGAGACGCACGCGTGGGGGTCCGGCACGACGCTCGGCACCCTCGCGGCCGCGGCCGTGCTGCTCGCCGCGTTCGCCGTCGTCGAGTCCCGGCAGCGTCAGCCGCTGCTCCGGCTCGGCCTGCTCGGGAACCGGCCGGTGCTCTCCGCGAACGCGTTCGCGCTGCTGATGTCGTCGGGGCAGTTCGCCGCCTTCTACTTCACCTCGCTCTACTTGCAGGAGGTCCTGTCGTACGGATCGACGCGGGCGGGGGCGGCCTTCCTGCCGTTCTGCGCGGGCATCGTCGCCGGGTCGGTGATCTCGACGCGCAACGCCGGGCGCTTCGGGGAGCGGGCGACGCTGGTGACCGGGGGGCTGCTCGGGGCCGCGGGGTTCGTGTGGTTCGCGCTCACGGTCGGGCCCGACGGCACCTTCCTCGGGTCCATCCTGGGGCCCTCGCTGGTGGCGAGCGTCGGCATCGGCATGTGCTTCGTGCCGCTGGGCACCGCGGCGACCTCCGGTGTGGCGGCCGGGGAGACCGGGATGGCTTCGGGGCTGCTCAACAGCTCGCGGCAGCTGGGGGGTTCGCTGGGGCTCGCGGTCCTGGTGACGGTGGCGTCGGGCGTCACGGGGAGCGCGGGGCCCGCGGGGGACGGCGGGGGGCCCGGCGCGCTCGCGGACGGGTACGCGACCGCCTTCGGGGTCGCCGCGGCGCTGCTCGTGGCGGCAGCGGCGGCCACGGCGGTGCTGCATCCGGCGCGTACACCTTCGCGACCTGCGGAAACGTCCGCGGAGACGTCCGACGCGGCCGAATCTGAAAAAAGTCCGAAGAATCTCGCAGACGGTGTCGATCCGCGCCCCTACCGTTCGACGCAGAGGTGAGAGGCGGGGAAAAGCCCCGCCCGTCGCCCGGCCCGCGAAGGGCATGCGACAGCCGAACGGAGACATGACCATGCCGCGCTTTCTGACGATGATCCGCGTCAACGAGAAGAACTCCCCCGAGGGCGGCCCCAGCCCCGAGATGGGCGAGCGCATGGGCGCCCTGCTCGAAGAGATCACCAAGGCGGGCGTCATGCTCGACACCGCGGGTCTCACCCCGAGCGCCCAGACCACCCAGGTGCACTTCGAGGGCGGCAAGCTGTCCGTCACGGACGGCCCGTTCACCGAGGCCAAGGAGGTCGTCGGCGGCTACTCGATCACGCAGTGCAAGGACAAGGCCGAGGCGGTCGAGTGGGCGAGCCGGTTCCTGAAGACCCACGACGAGCACTGGACCGTGACGGCTGAGGTCCGGGAGATCATCGAGGGCTGAGCGGCCGGCGCAGGCCCTTTGCGGTGACAGTGCGGGGGTGCTCTGATGGGTGGCCGTGACGGCCCACTTCTCAGAGCCCCCTCGCCCGGACACCCCCCGCGCCGCGATCGAGACCGTCTTCCGGATCGAGTCGCCGCGCCTCATCGCCGGAGTCGCGCGGATCGTGCGCGACGTGGGCATCGCGGAGGAACTGGCGCAGGACGCGCTGGTCGCGGCGCTCGAACAGTGGCCACGGACCGGCGTCCCCGACAATCCCGGCGCCTGGCTGATGACCACCGCCAAGCGCCGCGCCATCGACCTCGTACGCCGCAGGGAGCGCTACGCGCGCAAGCTGGAGGAGATGGGCCGCGACCTGGAGACGGCCCCGCCGCACGCCGTCGAGCCCGTCGAACCCCCTGATCCCGACGACATCGACGACGACCTCCTGCGCCTCGTCTTCACCGCCTGCCACCCGGTGCTCTCCGCCGAGGCCCGCATCGCGCTCACGCTGCGCCTGCTCGGCGGTCTGACGACGACGGAGATCGCCCGCGCGATGCTGGCCCCCGAACCGACGGTCGCCCAGCGCATCGTGCGCGCCAAGCGCACCCTCGCCGCGAAGGGGGTGCCCTTCGAAGTGCCGTACGGAGCCGAGCGCGAGGCCCGGCTCGGGTCGGTGCTCGAAGTCATCTACCTCATCTTCAACGAGGGGTACGCGGCCACGGCGGGCGACGACTGGCTGCGCCCCTCCCTGTGCGAGGACGCCCTGCGCCTGGCCCGCGTCCTCGCCGGGCTGATGCCGCAGGAAGCGGAAGTGCACGGCCTCGCGGCGCTCCTCGAACTCCAGACGTCCCGCGCGGCGGCGCGTACGGGCCCGAAGGGCGAGCCGGTGCTCCTCGCCGACCAGGACCGCCGCCACTGGAACCGGCTCCTCGTCCGGCGGGGCTTCGCCGCCCTCGCCCGCGCGCACTCGGCGGCTCAGGGCGCGGCGGGCCCGTACGCCCTCCAGGCCGCGATCGCCGCCTGCCACGCGAACGCCGCTTCGTACGAGGAGACGGACTGGCCCCGGATCGTCACCCTGTACGAACTGCTTGCCGCCCGCACTCCCTCACCGGTGATCGAACTGAACCGCGCGGTGGCGGTGTCGATGGCGTCGGGCCCGGCGGACGCGCTGCGCCTGGTGGACGCGCTCGCGGAGGAACCGGCTCTGAAGGGCTATCACTTGCTGCCCAGCGTGCGGGGCGACCTGCTGCTGCGGCTCGGTCGTACGGCGGAGGCGCGGGCGGAGTTCGAGCGGGCGGCGGAGCTTACGCGCAACGAGCGG
Source organism: Streptomyces sp. NPDC046925 (assembly GCF_040644915.1). Classification (NCBI taxonomy): domain Bacteria; kingdom Bacillati; phylum Actinomycetota; class Actinomycetes; order Kitasatosporales; family Streptomycetaceae; genus Streptomyces; species Streptomyces sp. NPDC046925. The sequence continues at coordinate 115,924 of NZ_JBEYWZ010000011.1, forward strand.
GAGAGGGAGTTGTTGCGGGGGCGGGCGGAAGGAATCAGCCCGTCCGGCGGTTGAGGACGAACGCGGCGCAGCCGGTGATTCAGTTCCCCGGCACCGGCTGCCCGATCAGCATCGCGGGCGCCCCCGCCACCCGCGTGAGGAAGACCGTCGCGGAGTTCTTGCCCTGCGGCTTCACCTTGCGCCGCAGCTCCTCCGGCTCCACCGCTGACCCCCGCTTCTTCACCGTCAGGATTCCGACCTCACGCTCTCGCAGCACCGCCTTCAACTTCTTCACGCCGAAGGGCAGTTGATCGGTGATCTCGTACGCCACGGCGTACGGGGTGGCGTGCAGCGCGTCGGAGGTGACGTACGCGATGGTCTCGTCGATGAGCCCGCCCTCCACCCGCGCGGCCACCTCCGCCACCAGATGCGCACGGATGACGGCGCCGTCCGGCTCGTAGAGGTAGCGGCCCACCGTCCGCACCTGCGGGTCCGGCAGCATCGCGTCGAGCGGGGACGACAGGGACGCGCCCGAGGGCAGCAGCGTCGCGCGGTGCGACGACGGGGCGTCCGTGCCGAACCACAGCACGGCCTCCTTCACGTCGCCGCCGTCCGAGATCCACTCCGCGGCGGCCTCCGCGGGCACCGCCTCGTGCGGAATGCCGGGAGCGATCTTCAGGGCCGCGTGCGGGGCCTTGCGGGCGGCGCCGACGGCCCAGGAGAGGGGCGGGGAGTAGGCCTCGGGGTCGAAGATGCGGCCACGGCCGCCACGCCGTGCCGGGTCCACGAAGACCGCGTCGTACGCGGAGGTGTCGACCTCGGTCACATCGGCCTCGCGCACCTCGACGAGGTCCGAGAGGCCGAGCGCTTCCGCGTTCGCGCGCGCCACCGCGCAGGTCAGCGGGTCACGGTCGACGGCGAGCACGGCGATGCCGGCCCGGGCGAGGGCGATCGCGTCGCCGCCGATGCCGCAGCAGAGATCGGCCGTGCTGCGTACGCCCAGGGCCTTGAAGCTCTCGGCGCGGTGCACGGCCACGCTGGTGCGCGTCGCCTGCTCGACGCCGTTGGGGGTGAAGAACATCCGCCCCGCGTCCTCGGCGCCGAACTTCGCCACCGCGCGCCGCCGCAGCCGCGCCTGCGCTAGGACCGCCGTGACCAGCTCCGCAGGGTGCTCGCGGCGCAGCCGGGTGGCGACGGCGAGCTCCCGTGCCGGATCGGCGTCGCGCACCTCGTCGAGATCGAGCAGCGACCGGCCTTCGGCGGTGAGCAGCGCGGAGAAGGAGGTCAGGGCGGCCGAGGCGCGGTCGAGGTCGTTCACCCGGCCCATTGTGGGCCAGTCGGTGGATGGTGCGCGCCCGGCGGCGGTGTCGGCCCTGTGCCAGGGCCGTGAGCTGCAAAGATCCGGCGCCATGCAACTAGTACGACAAAAAGATGAATTCAGGGCAAAGCGGGAGGGCCGGGAGCGGGGTTCCGCACGGCGCCGCCGCCGGGCGGTGGGCCGGGCGCGGGCCGGGGCAGCCGTGCTCACCGTCGCCGCCATCGCCTCCGGATGTGCCTCGGGCGCCGACGGCGGAGCGAAGCCCGCACCCGGTCAGCAGCGCCTGGATGCGCCGCCCGCCCGCGCCCTGGACACCTACGCCCAGAAGCTCCGCGTCACCCAGGTCGCGCGCGCCGCCGCCGCGAAGCGCTGGGGCCTGGCGAAGCCCCCGCTGGCCGCGCCCGAGCCGCCCGCCGTGAAGCCGAAGATCACCACGCGCAAGGGCTTCGAGGTCAAGGGCCAGGAGCACCTGCCGCCCGTCTTCACGACCATCCCCACGAAGAAGAAGGTCGTCTTCCTCACCATGGACGACGGCGCCGAGAAGGACCCGGCGCTGCTCAAGATGATGAGCGAGCTGCAGATCCCGTACACCGCGTTCCTCAGCGACTACCTGGTCAAGGAGGACTACGGCTACTTCAAGAAGATGCAGTCGCGCGGCGTGGAGCTGAACAACCACACCCTCCACCACCGCTACCTGCCGGGGCTCTCGTACGCGGGCCAGCGGCGCGAGATCTGCGGCATGCAGGACATCATCCACCAGCGCTACGGCAAACGGCCCGAGCTCTTCCGGCCGCCGTACGGCAACTACAACGCGGACACCCTGCGCGCGGCCAAGTCCTGCGGGATCAAGGCCGTGCCGCTGTGGGCGTCCGAGGCCTTCGCCGACCACATGGAGTGGCGCGAGTGGGACCGGGACCTGCATCCCGGCGACATCATCCTCACGCACTTCCGGGGGCGCGAGGACTGGAAGGGCACGATGCCCGACATGATTCGCAAGGTCATGAAGACGGTCACCGACAAGGGGTACGCGGTGGCCAGGCTGGAGGACTACCTGTGACGGGGCGGGCGCGGGCGCGGCGGTTCCTTGTCGGCGTGCTCGCGGCAGGCGTGCTCGCGCCCGCACTGCTCACGGGCTGCGCCCAATCGGTGGACCCGATCGAGAGGCTGGGGAGGAAGGCGGCGGAGAAGGTCCCCAAGCGGAAGCCGGAGGCCGACCGCTGTGGGGAGGCTCCCCGCAGGGCGATGGGCGTCTCCCCTGGTCGAGCGGAGCCGAAAGCTCGGGGAGGGGCGGGCACAGCCCCACCTGCCGGGCCGCAGAAAACGGAGCGGCGCGAGGCAACGGAGACGGAACCCTCCACCGCGGGAAAGCGTTGCCCCGAGGGGCGCGGGGACGCCCCCGCAGCTCCCGAACGCACCCCAGCCGGTTAAGACCCGCGTCAGCGAATTAGCAGTCCGCTTGACCGAGTGCTAATCGCCGTCCTAGTCTCGCCCTTGGCACTCACCACTGGAGAGTGCCAACAGCGACGGGCAGGTCCGGCACCCGCGACGACGGATCCACCTGGTCGCCACCCCAGACTGTTAACCCCGTAGATCTCCGAAGGGGGAGACCGGATCGTGACGACCGCCAGCTCCAAGGTTGCCATCAAGCCGCTCGAGGACCGCATTGTGGTCCAGCCGCTCGACGCCGAGCAGACCACGGCCTCTGGCCTGGTCATTCCGGACACCGCGAAGGAGAAGCCCCAGGAGGGCGCTGTCCTCGCCGTGGGCCCGGGCCGCTTCGAGAACGGCGAGCGCCTGCCGCTCGACGTGAAGGTCGGCGATGTCGTGCTGTACAGCAAGTACGGCGGCACCGAGGTGAAGTACAACGGCGACGAGTACCTCGTCCTCTCGGCTCGCGACGTGCTCGCGATCGTCGAGAAGTAATTCACCTGCTTCACCAGCAGATTTGCTTTTGAGCTGCGCCCCTGGTCACCCCGCTGATTGCCGGGCGGCGAGGGGCGCAGTTCGTTCACCCGAGTTTTCGAGAGGGCTGAATCGCTCCCATGGCGAAGATCCTGAAGTTCGACGAGGACGCCCGTCGCGCCCTTGAGCGCGGCGTCAACAAGCTTGCCGACACGGTGAAGGTGACGATCGGCCCCCGCGGCCGCAACGTCGTCATCGACAAGAAGTTCGGCGCCCCGACCATCACCAACGACGGCGTCACCATCGCCCGTGAGGTCGAGGTCGAGGACCCGTACGAGAACCTCGGCGCGCAGCTCGTCAAGGAGGTGGCGACCAAGACCAACGACATCGCGGGTGACGGCACCACCACCGCGACCGTGCTCGCCCAGGCCCTGGTCAAGGAAGGCCTGCGCAACGTAGCCGCCGGCGCCTCCCCGGCCGCCCTGAAGAAGGGCATCGACGCCGCCGTCAAGGCCGTGTCCGAGGAGCTTCTCGCGACCGCGCGCCCGATCGACGACAAGGCCGACATCGCGGCCGTCGCCGGTCTGTCCGCCCAGGACCCGCAGGTCGGCGAGCTCATCGCCGAGGCGATGGACAAGGTCGGCAAGGACGGTGTCATCACCGTCGAGGAGTCCAACACCTTCGGGCTCGAGCTGGACTTCACCGAGGGCATGGCCTTCGACAAGGGCTACCTGTCGCCGTACTTCGTGACGGACCAGGAGCGCATGGAGGCGGTGCTCGAGGACCCGTACATCCTCATCCACCAGGGCAAGATCTCCTCGATCCAGGACCTGCTCCCGCTGCTCGAGAAGGTCATCCAGGCCAACGCCTCGAAGCCGCTCCTGATCATCGCCGAGGACGTCGAGGGCGAGGCCCTGTCGACCCTGGTCGTGAACAAGATCCGCGGCACCTTCAACGCCGTCGCGGTGAAGGCCCCCGGCTTCGGCGACCGCCGCAAGGCCATGCTCGGTGACCTCGCCACCCTCACCGGCGGCACCGTCATCGCCGAAGAGGTCGGCCTCAAGCTCGACCAGGTCGGTCTCGACGTGCTCGGCACCGCCCGCCGCGTCACCATCACCAAGGACGACACCACGGTCGTCGACGGTGGCGGCGACGCTGCCGAGGTCACGGGCCGCGTCAACCAGATCAAGGCCGAGATCGAGGCCACGGACTCCGACTGGGACCGCGAGAAGCTCCAGGAGCGCCTCGCGAAGCTGGCCGGCGGCGTGTGCGTGATCAAGGTCGGCGCCGCCACCGAGGTGGAGCTCAAGGAGAAGAAGCACCGTCTGGAGGACGCCATCTCCGCGACCCGCGCCGCGGTCGAGGAGGGCATCGTCTCCGGTGGTGGCTCCGCTCTGGTGCACGCCGCCAAGGTGCTCGGCGAGTCGCTGGGCAAGGAGGGCGACGAGGCCACCGGTGTCGCCGTCGTCCGCCGCGCCGCCGTCGAGCCGCTGCGCTGGATCGCCGAGAACGCCGGCCTCGAGGGCTACGTCATCACCTCGAAGGTCGCCGAGCTCGACAAGGGCTTCGGCTTCAACGCCGCGACCGGCGAGTACGGCGACCTGGTCAAGGCCGGCGTCATCGACCCGGTCAAGGTCACGCGCTCCGCTCTGGAGAACGCCGCGTCCATCGCCTCGCTGCTCCTGACGACCGAGACCCTGGTCGTCGAGAAGCCGGCCGAGGAAGAGGCGGACGCCGGTGCCGGCCACGGGCACGGTCACTCCCACTGACCCGAGCTTGACGCAGGCGCTTAGCTGAACTGAGGCCCGGTACCCCGAGCAGGGGTACCGGGCCTCAGTGCGTTCTCAAGAGCGAGTCCGGCGTGGCTTGTCGCGTAGTTCCCCGCGCCCCTCACGGGGCGCTCCTGCGAGAGCTTCTACTGCGGGCCGTACTTCCTGCCCGTCCGTGACGTGATGCCGCCCAGCAGGCCCCTCGGCGTCACCTTCACCACGCCCATCAGGGCCTTGTAGCGCGGGTCCGGGATGGACAGGGACTTGCCCCGCGCCAAGTCGGAAAGCGCCGCCGCGACCAGCTTGTCCGCGTCGAGCCACATCCAGTTGGGGATGTTGGACGTGCCCATCCCGGCACGCTCGTGGAACTCGGTCCGTACGAATCCGGGGCACAGGGCCATCAGCCGCACCCCGGAGCCGGCCAGATCCTTCGCCGCGCCCTGCGTGAACTGCACGACCCACGCCTTCGAGGCGCCGTACGTCCCGCGCGGCACGAACGCCGACACCGACGCGACGTTGACGACGCCCCCGCGGCCCCGCTCCCGCATCGATTCCGTCGCCGCCGACGTGAGGCGGAGCACCGCCTCGCAGTGCACCTTGAGCATCGTCAGCTCGTCCTCGATCGACACCTCCAGATACCGGCCCTTGTTGCCGAACCCGGCGTTGTTGACCAGGAGGTCGACCGTGTTCCTGCGGTCCGAGAGCCGCTTCTCGACGGCGGCGATCCCGTCGTCCGTCGCGAGGTCCGCGGTCAGGACCTCCGCCTCGATGCCGTGCCGGTCGTGCAGTTCGGTCGCCTGTTCCCGCAGTCGCTCGGTGTTCCGTGCCACAAGGACCAGGTTGTGGCCGTCACCGGCGAGCCGCCGGGCGAAGGCCGCGCCGATACCGGCGGTCGATCCCGTAATCAGAGCCGTAGTCATGGACCAAGGCTAGTGAGATCCCGGGGCCGCCGTGTCGCCCGGACGGCCCCCCGGCCCGTCCCCGTACTTCTGCGCGTACGAGCGGGCCGTCTCGATCAACTCGGAGTGCAGCGCGTCCCCCGCGGCGAGCAGGCTCGGCAGCAGCTTCCGCTCGGTCGTCACGGCCCTGAACTGGAGGGACACGGTGATGTCGTGCTCCGGGCGGTGCACGATCTCGACGGTGTCCCCGGCCCGGATCTCGCCCGGTTCGATCACCCGCAGATAGGCGCCGGGAGTGCCCTGCTTGGTGAAGCGCCTGACCCACTTCGTCTCGCCGAGGTGGCCCTGGAACGTCTGGCAGGGAATGCGGCCCGAGGTCACTTCGAGGAGCAGATCGGGGCCGACGCGCCAGCGCTCGCCGATCCTCGCGCCGCTCACGTCGAGCCCGGACGTCGTGAGGTTCTCGCCGAAGGAGCCGTTCGGCAGCGGCCGTCCGAGCTGCCGCTCCCACGCGTCGAGGTCCTCGCGCGCGTAGGCGTACACCGCCTGGTCGTTCCCGCCGTGGTGCCGCAGATCGCAGACCTCGTCCCCGGCGAGCCCGCTCCCGGCGGTGCCCTTCGGGCCGGGAGCCGCCACCCGCACGGCACCGTCGGCGGGCTTCTTGTCGATGCCCGTGCCGCCCGAGGGCGCGTCGGTGTACCCCACGGCTTTGAACCGGCCCAGATTCACGGAGAGAAGCTTCATGACAAAAGGCTAGGCGAGGCGGCTCAAAGCGGCGAAGCATTATTGGGTGCCTGATCCAAGCGTCACTTATGCTTGACGCATGATCGAGGCCCGCCATCTCCGCGTACTGCGCGCCGTCGCCGCCACCGGCTCCTTCTCCGCCGCCGCGCGCGACCTCGGCTGCACGCAGCCGGCCGTCAGCCAGCAGATGAAGGCCCTCGAAGCCTCCGCGGGCACGCCGCTCCTCATCCGCACGGGCCGGGAGATGCGCCTGACCCAGGCGGGCGAGTCCCTGGTCCGGCATGCCGCCGGGATCCTGGCGGGTCTTACCGCCGCCGAGGAGGAGGTCGCCGCCATCGCGGGCCTGCGGGCCGGCCGGGTCCGGCTCGTCTCCTTCCCCAGCGGCAGCTCGACGCTGGTGCCGAGCGCCCTGGCCGCCCTGCGCGCGGCCCATCCCGGTACGCGCGTCTCGCTGGAGGAGGCCGAACCGCCGCGCTCGGTGGAGATGCTGCGCGAGGGCGACTGCGATGTGGCGCTCGCCTTCCGCTATGACGGCGCCACCGCCGCCGAGGAGTGGGACGACCTGGTGGTACGGCCTCTGCTGGCCGACCGGCTCGTCGGCCTCGTGCCGGAGGGGCACCGGCTCGCCAAGGCCGACGCGGTCGCCATCGGGGAACTGGCCGACGAGCCGTGGATCGCGGGCTGTCCGCGCTGTCGCAGGCAGCTGGTCGAGGTGTGCGAGGGAGCGGGTTTCGTGCCCCGCATCGATTTCGCGACCGACGACTATCCGGCGGTGATCGGCCTGGTGGGCGCGGGCCTCGGAGTCGCGGTCCTGCCGGAGCTCGCCATCGAGTCCGTACGCCCCAAAGGTGCACGCACAGTGACGGTGGAGCCTGCCGTCCAGCGCGAGATCGTCGCGCTCACCCTGCCTGATCTGGCGCAGGTGCCCGCGGTGGCCGCCACCCTTGACCACCTGGCGCGTGCCGCGGAGCGCTGAGCGCTCGCGGAGAAACGTTCCTTCAGGAACGCGTGACCATGTCGCCGCGCGCTGCCGACGCCGCCGCGGCTGCCGAGGCCGATGCCGCCGCCGAGACCGACGGCGCGGACGTCGTGACGAGGCGGTTGCGTGCCCGGCCCATCAGTTCCTCGCGTTCGTCCTCGGTCAGACCGCCCCACACGCCGTACGGCTCGCGCACCGCAAGGGCGTGAGCAGCGCACTCCGCACGTACGGGGCACCTCATGCAGACCTCCTTGGCGGAGTTCTCACGCGCACTGCGCGCCGCGCCCCGCTCGCCCTCGGGGTGGAAGAAGAGCGAGCTGTCGACCCCGCGGCAGGCCGCGAGGAGCTGCCAGTCCCAGAGATCTGCGTTCGGTCCGGGAAGGCGGGAGAAATCTGCCATTGCGTGTCTCCTGGTGGCCGTTCTGCGCGGATACGGTGCCCACGACCGTACATCTACTGTCTAAGGAGATGAAAATATGACTCATTGGAAAATCTAGTCACAGACACCAGGAAAAGGGAAGGAAAGCGTCTAAATGGGGCATGGGTTGTGATGAAAGGTTGAGGGTCTCTTGCGCCGCCTGCTCTGTGTTGGCGCCCTCACGTAGAGTGCCGAACGAGGCCGACCGCCCCGTAACTCTTTCGAGTGACCGTCGTTGAGAGTGCGAGGCGGTTGAAAGAACAAGCGCTCGGGCAGATGTCCGAGAGCGTCAACCGCACAGGTGACGAATATGTACCAGCCTGGAGGCTCAAGGTGACGCGCAGCAGCTGTGAGAGCCGCGGAGGACAGTCATGACATCCGTCCTCGTCTGCGACGACTCCCCGCTTGCCCGAGAGGCGCTCCGCCGCGCGGTCGCGACCGTGCCCGGCGTGGAGCGCGTGACGACGGCGGCCAACGGCGAGGAAGTCCTCCGCCGCTGGGGCGCCGACCGCTCGGACCTGATTCTGATGGACGTACGCATGCCCGGTCTGGGCGGCGTCGAGACGGTGCGGCGGCTGCTGTCCGCCGACCCCGGTGCGCGCATCATCATGCTCACCGTCGCCGAGGATCTGGACGGTGTCGCGCTCGCGGTCGCCGCCGGTGCCCGCGGCTATCTGCACAAGGACGCCTCGCGCGCCGAACTGCGCGCGACCGTCACGCAGGCGCTCGCCGACCCGACGTGGCGGCTCGCTCCGCGCAGACTGCGCTCGGCCGAGATGGGCGCGGCGCCCACGCTCACCGCGCGTGAGATCCAGGTGCTCGAAGGCATGAGCCACGGCCGGTCGAACGCCGAGATCGGACGTGAGCTTTTTCTCTCCGAGGACACGGTCAAGACCCACGCCCGGCGGTTGTTCAAGAAGCTCGGCGCCTCGGACCGCGCGCACGCCGTGGCGCTCGGTTTCCGCTGGGGCCTGGTCCGATAGGTGTATCGCCGTGCGGGCACGGCGATCCCCGCCCGCCGAGTGGTGGGCGGGGTCACGGACGCCCGTCGCTCCCTCACCCGGGAGCGATTGCCGTCGCTTCGCCGCCGATGCCGCATCCTTGAGGTGTGGAGTTCCTCGGGGACAGGTCGGTCGAGCGGGAGGGGAGGGCGCACGAGATGAGTTCCGGCGCACCTGCTCATAACGCTTCGGTGCACAACTACGGACGTGGTGCCACGGATCAACCGGCGCCAAGGCACCATGGACCGATGCGCGATGACAAGACGACGGTGATCGGTGCCCTCGTCCTTCGCGCGGTCGAGGGTGACGAGCAGGCCACGCACGATTTGCTGGCCCATGTGCACCCCCTGGCGTTGCGGTACTGCCGCACACGGCTCTCTCGACTGCCCGGTGACGCACGGCACTTCGTGGAAGACCTGGCGCAGGAAGTGTGCGTCGCGGTCCTGCTCGCGCTGCCTCGTTACAAGGACACGGGACGCCCCTTCGAAGCGTTCGTCTTCGCGATCGCCGCGCACAAGGTCGCCGATCTGCAGCGCGCGGCCATGCGCCATCCCGGATCCACGGCGGTGCCGTCGGACGAGATGCCCGAGCGACCGGACGATTCCCTCGGTCCCGAGGAGCGCGCGCTGCTCAGCAGCGACGCCGAGTGGGCCAAGAAGCTCATGGCCAACCTCTCGGAGAACCAGCGTGAGCTGCTGCTCCTGAGGATCGCGGTCGGGCTCACGGCCGAGGAGACCGGGCAGATGCTGGGGATGTCCCCCGGTGCCGTGCGGGTCGCGCAGCATCGCGCGCTGAGCAGGTTGCGGGCGCTGGCCGAGCAGTAGTCGTCGAAGGTCGCCCGGTGGCGGGCCCTCGATGTCAGTTCGTGCCGTATGAACGTACAAACCTGATCGATGATCTTGATCGTGGAATGAGACACTCTCCGTTCCCGTTAGCATGGACATCCGCACCGATCAAGGCCATTTGGGGAAGGTGTCATGACTGCAAACGGCGGTTCTTCGACCGGGGTGCCCGATAAATTCGCGACACTCGGGCTGACCTACGACGACGTGCTGCTGCTGCCCGGCGCGTCGGACATGGCGCCGGACCAGATCGACACTTCCTCGCTCATCTCGAAGAACGTGCGCGTGAACGTCCCGCTGCTCTCCGCGGCGATGGACAAGGTCACCGAGTCCCGCATGGCGATCGCCATGGCGCGGCAGGGCGGCGTCGGCGTACTGCACCGCAACCTCTCCATCGCGGACCAGGCCAACCAGGTCGACCTCGTGAAGCGCTCCGAGTCCGGCATGGTCTCCGACCCGATCACGGTGCACCCGGACGCGACGCTCGCCGAGGCCGACGCGATCTGCGCCAAGTTCCGCATCAGCGGCGTCCCGGTGACCGACCCGGCGGGCAAGCTGCTCGGCATCGTCACCAACCGCGACATGGCCTTCGAGTCGGACCGCACGCGCCAGGTGCGCGAGGTCATGACGCCGATGCCGCTGGTCACCGGCAAGGTCGGCATCTCCGGCGTGGACGCCATGGAGCTGCTCCGCCGCCACAAGATCGAGAAGCTTCCGCTCGTCGACGACAGCGGTGTCCTCAAGGGCCTCATCACGGTCAAGGACTTCGTCAAGGCCGAGAAGTACCCCGGTGCCGCCAAGGACAGCGAGGGCCGCCTCCTGGTGGGCGCCGCCGTCGGTGTCGCGGGCGACGCCTTCGAGCGTGCCCAGGCCCTGATCGAGGCGGGCGTCGACTTCATCGTCGTCGACACCGCTCACGGCCACTCCCGTCTGGTCGGCGACATGGTCGCCAAGATCAAGTCCAATGCCTCGGGCGTGGACGTCATCGGCGGCAACATCGCCACGCGTGACGGCGCGCAGTCCCTCATCGACGCCGGTGTCGACGGCATCAAGGTCGGCGTCGGACCCGGCTCCATCTGTACGACGCGTGTCGTCGCCGGTATCGGCGTCCCGCAGGTGACGGCCATCTACGAAGCGTCGCTCGCCGCCAAGGAGGCCGGTGTCCCGGTCATCGGCGACGGCGGCCTGCAGTACTCGGGCGACATCGCCAAGGCGCTCGTCGCCGGCGCGGACACGGTCATGCTGGGCTCGCTGCTCGCCGGCTGCGAGGAGTCCCCCGGTGAGCTGATGTTCATCAACGGCAAGCAGTTCAAGTCGTATCGCGGCATGGGCTCGCTCGGCGCGATGCAGACCCGCGGCGACCAGAAGTCCTTCTCCAAGGACCGCTACTTCCAGGAGGGCGTCGCCTCCGACGAGAAGCTGGTCCCCGAGGGCATCGAGGGCCAGGTGCCCTACCGCGGCCCGCTCTCCTCGGTCGTGCACCAGCTGGTCGGCGGCCTGCGCCAGTCGATGTTCTATGTGGGCGGCCAGACCGTTCCCGAGCTCCAGAGGAACGGCCGTTTCGTACGGATCACCTCGGCGGGCCTCAAGGAGAGCCACCCGCACGACATCCAGATGACGGTCGAGGCGCCGAACTACACGAACAAGCGCTGACGCTCCGTGCGGCGCCGATGGCGCCGCACGCGCGCGTGGGGGCGGTCCGGATTCCCGGGTCCGCCCCCTTTGCGCGCGTCGGGGATACTGGAACGGCAGACCGAGTGCCGAAGTGCCTAAGAAGTGCGAAGTACCGAAGAAAACTGAAGGGCCACCCACGTGACTGAGATCGAGATCGGGCGCGGCAAGCGCGGCCGCCGGGCGTACGCCTTCGACGACATCGCCGTCGTCCCGAGCCGCCGTACCCGCGACCCGAAGGAGGTCTCGATCGCCTGGCAGATCGACGCCTACCGCTTCGAGCTGCCCTTCCTTGCCGCGCCCATGGACTCGGTCGTCTCGCCGCAGACCGCCATCCGCATCGGTGAGCTGGGCGGTCTCGGCGTCCTGAACCTCGAAGGCCTGTGGACGCGGTACGAGGACCCGCAGCCGCTGCTCGACGAGATCGCGGAGCTGGACACCGACAACGCGACCCGGCGCCTCCAGGAGATCTACGCCGCGCCGATCCAGGCCGACCTGATCGGGCAGCGCATCAAGGAGGTGCGCGACTCGGGCGTGGTCACCGCCGCCGCGCTCTCCCCGCAGCGCACCGCCGAGTTCTCCAAGGCCGTCGTGGACGCCGGTGTCGACATCTTCGTCATCCGCGGGACGACCGTCTCCGCCGAGCACGTCTCCGGTGCCGCCGAGCCGCTGAACCTGAAGCAGTTCATCTACGAACTCGACGTGCCGGTGATCGTCGGCGGCTGCGCCACGTACACCGCCGCGCTGCACCTGATGCGCACCGGCGCTGCCGGTGTCCTCGTCGGCTTCGGCGGCGGCGCCGCGCACACCACGCGCAACGTCCTGGGCATCCAGGTCCCGATGGCCACCGCCGTCGCGGACGTCGCGGCCGCCCGCCGTGACTACATGGACGAGTCCGGCGGCCGGTACGTCCACGTCATCGCGGACGGTGGCGTGGGCTGGTCCGGCGACCTGCCCAAGGCGATCGCCTGCGGCGCCGACTCGGTGATGATGGGCTCCCCGCTGGCCCGCGCCACGGACGCGCCCGGCAAGGGCCACCACTGGGGCATGGAGGCCGTCCACGAGGACGTGCCGCGCGGCAAGCGCGTCGACCTCGGTGTGGTCGGCACGACCGAGGAGATCCTCACCGGTCCCTCGCACATCCCGGACGGCTCGATGAACTTCTTCGGGGCGCTGCGCCGGGCGATGGCGACGACGGGCTACAGCGAGCTCAAGGAGTTCCAGCGCGTCGAGGTGACGGTCGCGGACTCGCAGCACAAGCGCTGACCGCCTGCTTCTTACAGAAGGGCCCCGGTATCCGTACCGGGGCCCTTCTTGTGCTTCACAGGCGGTGGGCCGCGCCCGCCGGGGTCGCGCCGCGGGTGTCCAGGAGCAGCTGGGCCTTCACGGCGAGGCCCTGGAGGTCGTACGTGCGGTGGTGCTGGAGCAGGATCGTGAGGTCGGCGTCCGCGGCGGCTTCGTAGAGGGAGTCCGCGCGGGGGACGGGGTGGCCCAGCACGCTCCAGCTGGGGACGTAGGGGTCGTGGTAGCTGACGGACGCGCCCATTTCCATCAGGCGGGTCGCGACCTCTCTGGCGGGGGAGCCCTGCTGGTCGGCGAGGTCGGGCTTGTAGGTGACGCCGAGGAGCAGGACGCGGGCGCCGCGGGCGGACTTGCCGTGTTCGTTGAGCAGCGTCGCCGAGCGCTGGATCACGTAACGGGGCATGCGGTCGTTGACCTGCTGGGCCAGTTCGACCATGCGCAGGGGGCGGGCGCCGCGGCCGGGGTTCGGGATGTCCAGGGGGACGCCGTGGCCGCCGACTCCGGGTCCGGGGCGGAAGGCCTGGAAGCCGAAGGGCTTGGTCTCGGCGCAGCGGATGACGTCCCACAGGTCGATGTTCAGGTCGTGGCAGAGCACGGCCATCTCATTGACCAGGGCCATGTTCACGTGCCGGTAGTTGGTCTCCAGGAGGTGCACGGTCTCGGCTTCTCGCGGGCCACGCGCGCGTACGACCTTGTCGGTGAGGCGGCCGTAGAAGGCGGCAGCCGATTCGGTGCAGGCCGGGGTGAGACCGCCGATGACCTTGGGCGTGCCCGCGTAGCCGTGGGTGCGGTTGCCCGGATCGAGGCGGCCCGGCGAGTGCGCCAGGTGGAAGTCGCGGCCCGCGCGCAGGCCGGAGCCCTCTTCGAGGATGGGGCGCAGGAATTCCTCCGTGGTTCCCGGGTAGGCGGGTGACTCGAGGATGACCGTGGTGTGCGGGCGCAGGCGCGCGGCCAGGGCGCGGGCGGCGTCGGCCACCTGGCTCAGGTCGAGGGTGCGGTCCGCTGCCGGAGGAGTGGGAGCACAGATGACCGCGGTGCGGACCCGGCCGAGCTGGGCGGGGTCGGTGGTCGGCCGGAAGCCCCCCGAGAGCATCCGGCGGACATCGGCGGCAGTCAGGGTTCCCTCCGCGCCGTCGCAGGGCAGGCGGCCGCTTGCCAGGTCGGCGGCGCGGGCGGGGTCGTAGCCGATGGTGGCGATGCCACCAAAGACGGCGGCCCGGGCGAGGGGCAGGCCGAGGTGGCCGAGACCGATGACTGCGAGATCTGCGGGCATGGCGGTGGGCCGTCCTCCTAGTAGCCGGAGCGGGACGAGTGCGCAAGTCCTGTGGACAAGGTGGACCAGCGCAATGTCAGACTAGGAGTAAATATGACCGTTATGTGGCATTGCCTCGGTGTCAGGTGTCGGAGTGTTGGCCGCGTCGGTCGTGTTATCCACAGGCGGCGACCCGAACTCAGCGGACCTGAGCAGAATCTGGGCATGATGTGAGCGCGACCACACCCGACAAACCAACGGGAGGCAGCGGTGAGGACAGCGACCTTGGGGCCGGCGGAGCGTGCCGAGTCACTTGCGGAAATGGCCGAGCGGGAGCTGGATGTCCTGGTCGTGGGCGCGGGAGTGGTCGGTGCGGGCACTGCACTTGACGCCGTGACCCGCGGTCTTTCCACCGGCCTCGTCGAGGCACGGGACTGGGCGTCGGGCACGTCGAGCCGTTCGAGCAAGCTGATCCACGGCGGTCTGCGCTATCTGGAGATGCTGGACTTCGCGCTGGTGCGTGAGGCGCTGAAGGAGCGCGGCCTGCTCCTGGAGCGGCTCGCCCCGCACCTCGTGAAGCCGGTGCCGTTCCTCTACCCCTTGCAGCACAAGGGCTGGGAGCGGATCTATGCCGGATCGGGCGTCGCGTTGTACGACGCCATGTCGATGTCGAAGGGACACGGCCGCGGTCTCCCGATGCACCGCCACCTGACCCGGCGTCACGCCCTGCGCGTGGCACCCTGCCTGAAGAAGGACGCCCTGGTCGGCGCCATGCAGTACTACGACGCGCAGATGGACGACGCGCGCTATGTGGCCACCCTGGTGCGCACGGCGGCGGCCTATGGCGCCAAGGTCGCCAACCGGGCCCGCGTGACCGGCTTCCTGCGCGAGGGAGAGCGGGTCGTCGGCGCCCGCGTGCAGGACGTCGAGGGCGGCGGGGAGTACGAGGTCCGGGCCAAGCAGATCGTGAACGCCACCGGCGTGTGGACGGACGACACCCAGGCGATGGTCGGCGAGCGGGGCCAGTTCCACGTCCGGGCGTCCAAGGGCATCCATCTGGTCGTGCCCAAGGACCGGATCAACTCGACGACCGGCCTGATCCTGCGGACCGAGAAGAGCGTCCTCTTCGTCATTCCGTGGGGACGGCACTGGATCGTGGGCACGACCGACACCGAATGGGACCTGGACAAGGCGCACCCCGCCGCCTCCAGCGCCGACATCGACTATCTCCTCGAGCACGTGAACTCGGTTCTCGCGGTGCCCCTTTCCCGGGACGACGTCCAAGGGGTGTACGCGGGACTGAGGCCGCTGCTCGCCGGGGAGTCGGACGCCACGAGCAAGCTGTCGCGCGAGCACACGGTGGCGCATCCGGCGCCGGGCCTCGTGGTCATCGCGGGCGGTAAGTACACGACGTACCGCGTCATGGCGAAGGACGCCGTGGACGAGGCGGTGCACGCCCTGGACCAGCGCGTCGCCGACTGCGTCACCGAGGACATTCCGCTGGTCGGCGCCGAAGGGTACAAGGCGCTGTGGAACGCGCGCGCCAGGATCGCGGCACGCACCGGCCTTCATGTGGTGCGCGTGGAACACCTGTTGAACCGGTACGGCTCGCTGGCCGAGGAGGTCCTCGCCCTCATCACGGCCGATCCCAAGCTGGGCGAGCCGCTGCCTGCCGCGGACGACTATCTGCGCGCCGAGATCGTCTATGCCGCGTCGCACGAGGGAGCACGGCACCTGGACGACGTGCTGACCAGGCGCACGCGCATCTCGATCGAGACGTTCGACCGGGGCACGCGCAGCGCGCGGGTGTGCGCGGAGCTGATGGCATCGGTCCTCGGCTGGGACAAGGACCAGGTGGAGCGGGAGGTACAGCACTACGAGAAGCGGGTTGAGGCGGAGCGCGAGTCGCAGCGGCAGCCGGACGACCTGACGGCCGACGCGGCGAGGCTGGGGGCACCGGACATCGTGCCCCTGTAGCGCGCGGACTGCGGGCCCGCCCGCCGTCCGCCCGGCGCGTTGTGGCTGGTCGCGCGGCGCCCCGCGCTTCTGCGTGCCTCCTCGACGCGAACCTCACTGACCAGTGGGGCCCGTTGGGGCGCCTGCCGTCCCTGGCGCCGCAGCGGGGGCCTTGCCTCAGATGACCGGCAACGGAAGAGTGGCGTCCGTGGCCGGATTCGCGGTCGGCGGCACACCGGCGGACGCCGGGCCGACGAGGGGCACGGCAGGGGGCAAAGGCGGCAGTGCCCGTCGAAAGGCGTGACGGTCCTCCTTGTGCGGGGCCTGTCATGAGGGACGTTGGACCCTGGGCGTAGAGCGGTCCTGAAGTAAGGGACAATGAAGGCTCTGTCAGGGCGGGTTGCGCGGGTAGCAGCGGTAGCAGCAGAGGGGACGCATGTCGGACGCGGAGAAGACGGGTCAGTCCCGTCAGGACAAGAGCGAACGTCTCCTCTCCGGGCGCTACCGGCTGGGAGAAGTGCTCGGCCGCGGCGGAATGGGAACCGTCTGGCGCGCCAAGGACGAGACACTCGGTCGTACGGTCGCGGTGAAGGAACTGCGCTTTCCCTCCAGCATCGACGAGGAGGAGAAGCGCCGGCTCATCACGCGTACGTTGCGTGAGGCCAAGGCGATCGCGCGGATCCGCAACACCAGCGCGGTGACCGTGTACGACGTGGTCGACGAGGACGACCGGCCGTGGATCGTGATGGAGCTGGTCGAGGGCAAGTCCCTCGCCGAGGCCATCCGCGAGGACGGGCTGCTCACGCCGAGGCGCGCGGCCGAGGTCGGCCTCGCGGTGCTCGACGTGCTGCGCTCGGCGCACCGCGAGGGAATCCTGCACCGCGACGTGAAGCCGTCCAACGTCCTCATCGCCGAGGACGGCCGGGTCGTTCTCACGGACTTCGGCATCGCGCAGGTCGAGGGCGACCCGTCGATCACCTCCACCGGCATGCTCGTCGGCGCCCCGTCGTACATCTCGCCCGAGCGGGCCCGCGGGCACAAGCCGGGCCCCGCGGCCGACCTGTGGTCGCTGGGCGGACTGCTGTACGCGGCAGTTGAGGGCGTTCCCCCGTACGACAAGGGGTCGGCGATCGCGACCCTCACCGCGGTGATGACCGAGGACGTCGAACAGCCGACGAACGCCGGTCCGTTGGAGAAGGTCATCTACGGCCTGCTGGCCAAGGACCCCGAGCAGCGGCTCGACGACGCGGCGGCGCGGGCGCTCCTGATCGACGTGATCCACGCACCCGAGGTCAAGGACGAGCCGGAGCCGGTCGACGCGACGAAGGTCGTGCCGCTGCCGCCCGTGCCGCCCTCCCTGGGCAAGCGGTTCGGCAAGGGCAAGTCGGGCGCGGGCCGTGCGGCCGGGGCGGGCGCGGCCGGTGGCGGCGCCGCGGGTGCCGCGGGTGCCGCCGGGTCCGCGGCGGCCACGTCCGGATCCGGTGCCGCCGATACGGCCGGGTCCTCCGGGTCCTCCGGGTCCTCCGCGGACTCCGGTGAGCGGCTGAAGGGCGCGCTCAGGTCGGTGCGGAAGGCCGCGGCCGCGGCGACCGCTCGGGGGGCGGGTGCCGGGGCGGCTGCTTCCGGTGCTGACGCGGCTTCTGGTTCCGGGGCCGGGGCCGGTGCCGCTGGTGAGTCCTCCTCCGGTGCGGTGGCGGAGAAGCCGACGCGGTCCGGTGCGGCTTCCGGCGCCGCTGCCTCGTCCTCTGCCGCCACCTCCGTTTCGTCTGCTCCCGCTTCGGGGGCTTCGGCTTCCGGGATGCCGCCGCGTGCGACGCCTCCCAAGGCCTCGCTCACCGACGTGGTGCCCCGGCGCACGCTGGTCATCTTCTCGGTGGCCCTGGCGATCGCGGTGCTCGGCACCGTGCTGGCCTTCGCGTTCAGCGGCGGGGACGAGGACAACGGCAAGGACAGCAAGAACGGCAGCGACAAGTCCGCGTCCAGCGGGGCGACCGCGGGCGGCGGCGAGAAGGGCAAGGAGCCGGACAAGGGCGCCGGGCAGGACGACGGCGCCGAGAAGGGCAAGGGCGAGACGGACACGGACGCCGGTTCGGGGTCGAGCCCGGGTTCGGACGAGAGCAAGGATCCGGGCGAGAGCGGCGAGGACGGTGACGACGACTCCGGCAAGGAGCCGGGTGACGGCGCCGAGTCGACGTACAAGCACTCCCAGGGATTCTCGGTCGGCCTGCCCAAGGGCTGGAAGTACCAGACCACGGCCGCCGCGGGCGCGCGTTTCACCGGGCCCGACGGGCAGAAGCTGCTGATCGGCTGGACCAACACCCCCAAGTCCGACCCCGTGGGTGACTGGAAGAGCCAGGAGTCGTACATGGTCCGGTCGCAGTACAAGCGCATCCGGATAGAGAAGGTCGACTACCGGGGCTGGAACACCGCCGACTGGGAGTTCACGTACGTCGACGGCGGCACGAAGTACCGCTCGATAGACCGCGGCTTCGTCGTCAACGGCCACCTGGGCTACGGAATGATGTACACGGCCAAGGACGCCAAGTGGGGCAGCGACGAGCGCAAGGACGCCTGGCAGACCTTCACGAAGACGTTCAAGCCGAAGAAGTAGCGAAGAGCGGGTCCGGGGCGCCGCGGACAACGGAATCGGGGAGTCCGCGGCAATCGCCCCAGTGAGATCTGGAATCCCCTCAATGCGGTTTGCCTCGGGCACGTATCGTGAGTGTCTGCGGACCGTACGCAGCCGCAACAGTGCACAACACGAACGGATTTGACCACCGGGCGGACGCAGGAGGCGGCGTGGACGAATACGCGGGGCGGGTTCTCGCCGACCGCTATCGCCTCCCGCTGCCTCCCGCGGACGAGTACGAACTCGCGGAGACGCGGGCCTTCGACACGTACAGCGGGCAGGAAGTCCTGGTCAGGCAGGTGCCGTTGCCCGAGGTCGTCGACGCCGAAGTGCTTGAGCTCGATGAGCGCGACCTGCCGGACGGTGAGCTCCCCGCCGGGTTCGTGAGCGCGGGGGCGGTCCGGCGGCCGTCGGCGCGTACGACGCGCAGGCCGTCGGATCCGGCGGTGCGGCGCGCGATAGAGGCGGCGCAGGCCGCCGCGCAGATACCCGACCATCCGCGGCTCGACCAGGTCTTCGACGTGTTCGCCGAGGGCGGTTCGCTGTGGATAGTGAGCGAGTTGGTGGCGGCGAGGTCGCTGGCCGCGCTGCTCGCGGACCGGCCGCTGAGTCCCTACCGCGCGGCGGAGATCGCGTCGGACGTGGTGACGGCGCTGCGGGTGCTGCACGCGCACGGCTGGGTCCACCGGAACATCACCGCGCGCACGGTTCTGGTCTGCGACGACGGCAGGGTGGTCCTCACGGGCCTCGCGGCGGGCGCGGCGGAAGAGGCATTGTGCGGGTACGACCCCCGGCCCGAGGAGCTTCTCGCGGGGTTCGATGCCGGGGGCGGGGCCGGCTCCGGTGCGGGGACCGACGCCGGTGTGGCGGCTGACTCCGACGTGGAGGCCGGCTTCGACTCGGAGGCCGGCATCGACGCGGATGAGGCTGATGGGGCGTACGCGGCTGACGGGGCGTACGAGGTTGATGAGGCCGGCGATGCGCGTGGGCATGCCGCGATCGAGGCCGCCCCGCACGCGGAGCCCGGCGGTGACGCCCGGGTGGCCCGGCCCAGCGCCATAGCCGCCTACCGTGCCGGGACGCGGGCCGCGGCGCGGGTGAGCGAGGAGCCGGGGGGTGGCCCTGGGTTCGGTGCGGGCGGCGATCCCGCCGAGGGTTACGACGAGGATGCTCCGGAGGGTCCGGGCAGCGGTGAGCCCAAGGCTGCCGGGCTGATCCTGGATCCGTACGGCGTCAGCGGCAAGAAGCAGTGGCACGGGGCCGTGCCGAGGGGCGGCGGGGGTACGGGTCTCGGCGGGTTCTCCGGTGCGGTTCCGGACCAGCGGGGGGCTGCGGAGCCGGGCTCGGCCGTAACGGGCTCGGCCGGAACGGGCTCTGTTGGGACGGGTTACGACGAGCTCGGCTATGACGAGCGGCGCCACGAAGATCAGGGCTTAGACAGCCGGGGCAATGGCGAGCGGGGTTTCGACGGCGGCCAGGGACGTGGGACCGGCCGTACGGCGCCGGGCCCCGCAGCCACGCGAGGCGGAGGCGGACCTAAGGCAGCCCCCGGCGGAGAGGGACCGGGCTCCACCCCCGCCCCCTCCGTAACCGGCCACAGCTACTGGGACTCCCTCGTCGCCGAGCGCAGCGGCGCGCGGCGCGGGCCCGCCACCGCCCTTGCCGCGGAGCGCGCCCGGCATGCCCGGATGACCGTGGTCGGCGGAGTGACCGAGCGGTGGGCGCCCGAACAGGCCGGGCCCGTGCACGAGAACTGGCGGCTCGCCCCGCCCATCGGGCCCGCCACCGACCTCTGGGCCCTCGGAGCCCTGCTGTTCAGGGCGGTGCAGGGCCACGCGCCCTACCCGGAGGAGAGCACCTTCGAGCTCGTCCAGCTGGTCTGCGCCGAGCCGCCCGCCTTCGCGGAGGAGTGCGGTCCGCTCAGGCCCGTGGTCGAGTCGCTGCTGCGACAGGACCCCACGGAGCGGCTCGACTTCGAGGAGCTGAACGGCTGGCTGCGTTCACTGGTCCGCTCGGCGCCCGAGCCGGAAGCCGGTGCGAACGTCGTGCCCGCGCCGCCGTTCGACGCCAAGCGCCTGCCCGTCGTACGCCGTCGCGGTGACCTCGTACGCCGGAAGAAGCGACGCGCGCCGGAGAAGCGGCGCTCACCCGAGAAGCGACGCAAACCCGAGAAGCAGCGTGCCGCATCCGCGTCCGCGCCCGCGGCCGACCCGGCGCCGAACCGGCAGAACGGACGGCACAGGCACAAGCAGCCCAAGCAGCTCAAGCAGCAGAAGCGAGTACGGGAAACCGGCTTTTCGGCCTCCGCGCCCGCGGCGGCCCCCCGCCGGAGCAGCCCGCCCCGGCAGAGCGGTACGGGACAGCCGCGCTCCCTGGGTCGCCTCATGCTCCTGCTCATCCTGGTCGGCCTTGTCGCGGCGGTCGCGTACGCCGTTGCCTTCATGCCCAAGTCGGGGGAGAACGAGGGCAGTGAGCGGGCCGGCTCCGTCGGGGACCCCGGCACCAGCCAGGGCCCCGAGCCCGGCAGCAGCTCCAGCGCCCGCCCCAGCGAGGACGGCAAGTCCGACCGGCCGAGCGACAAGCCGGAGAAGAGCCCCGACGCGGAGAAGCCGCGGACCAGCGGCCCCGAGCTGCCGCAGGGCTTCACGCTCCGCAAGGACGCCGAAGGCTTCCGGGTCGCCGTCGCGAGCGGCTGGGACCGGCAGCCCAAGAACGGGCGTGGGCAGGTCCTTTACACGCACGGCGACTTCGAGCTGATCGTCGTGCCGGGGCGGGACGGCACGGACGAGTACGGCAAGGACCCCATGAAGTACCAGCGCGAGCACGAGCGCGAGCTGCAGCCGTTCCGCGATTCGACCTGGGCCACGTCCAGCGGGATGCGCACGGTGGAGGTCGGCGGGCGGACCATGGCCGAGGGGCAGTTCACCTGGCAGGACACGGAGGGGCGCGAGACCTTCGTGCGCAACCTCGCGATGGCGGTCGGCGGGAAGTACCACGTGGTGCAGATCCGGGGCCCTGAAGCCGAGCGTGACGAGGTGTCGAGACTCTTCGAGCAGGCCTCGGCGACGTACCAGGCCGATTGAAATCGTTCGCCCGCGGTCCTGGACGGTCACGGTCGTTCAGAGATGTGCATAAAACTTCACAGACCTTCACCAATGCTGCATCAGCCCTGTACCCGGCGGCAGTTGACGTCCCGAAAGGCGCCGAAATGCTGCCTCACGCGTCACAGTGAGGTCTCCGTGCACCCCCCGGAGGTTCCGCGCACGCCACCCGCTCCCTAATCTGGGGCATGTCAGGAACCAATGCGGGGGATCGTGAATCAGATGCAGGGCCTGCTCCTCGCGGGCCGCTACCGGCTCGGAGAGTCCATAGGCCGCGGTGGCATGGGCCGGGTATGGCGAGCACATGACGAGGTGCTGCACCGGACCGTCGCCGTCAAGGAGCTGACGGCTGCCCAGTTCGTGGCGGAGGCCGACCGCGCCGTCCTGTTCGCGCGTACGCACGCCGAGGCGCGGGCCGCGGCCCGGATCAACCACCCCGCGGTCGTCACCGTCCACGACGTCCTGGAGTACGACGCCAGGCCCTGGATCGTGATGGAGCTCGTCGAGGGCTGTTCGCTCGCCGACGCCGTCAAGGACAAGGGCCGCATCGAACCCGTGGAGGCCGCCCGCATCGGCCTGTGGACCCTCAAGGCCCTGCGCGCCGCGCACGCCGCCGGGGTCCTGCACCGCGACGTCAAGCCCGGCAACGTACTTCTGGCGAACGACGGCCGCATCCTGCTCACCGACTTCGGGATCGCCGCGATCGAGGGGGACTCGACGATCACGCGGACCGGCGAGGTCGTCGGGTCCGTGGACTATCTGGCGCCCGAGCGGGTCAGCGGCGCCAACCCCGGCCCCGCGTCGGACCTGTGGGCGCTCGGCGCCACCCTGTACACGGCGGTCGAGGGCAACTCCCCGTTCCGGCGCACCTCTCCGCTGGGCACGATGCAGGCCGTGGTCACGGAGGAGCCCGCGCCGCCGGAGTACGCGGGTGCGCTCGGCACCGTCATCGGCGCGCTCCTGCGCAAGGAACCGGACTCCCGGCCGACCGCGGAAGTGGCCGAGCTGATGCTCGCCGAGGCGGCGGAGGGGCGCAGGCCGAGCGCCGGGCCCGCGTACGTGGCGACGCAGGTCCACGCCACGTCCCAGCAGGCGCAGGCACATGCGCAGCCGCAACAGCAGGCGCAGCCGCATCCGCAGGACCCGCGCCAGCACACACCGCAGTCCGGCACGGTCGCCCCCGGAAACGGCAACGGCAACGGCTACGCCAACGCCAACGGAAGCGGCTACGGCGGCGAATACGGCAGCGGAGACAGCACCAGGGTCGGCACCGGCACCGGCCCCAACTCCGGCCCCACCTACGCCCCCCACCACTCCGGCACCGTCGTCCAAGGCGGCCACCAGTCCTCGTACGACCCCTCCCGCCCCGCGAAGCGCCGCAAGTGGCCCGCGGTCGTCGCGGTCGTCGCCGCGGTCGTGCTGCTCGGCGGCGGTGGCCTCGGCGGCTATCTGTACTTCCAGGACGGCAACGACGGCGGTACGTCGCAGGTCGGCGACGGAAAGCCGGGCAAGTCCGTCGGCGGCATCCCCGCCAACTGGGAGCGGGTGCACGACGCCGAGGGCTTCAGCCTCATGCTCCCCAAGGGCTGGGAGCGCGAGGTCGACGGCAGCCAGATCGACTACACCCCGGACCACGGGCGGCACTTCGTACGCATCAGCATCGACCGCCACACGACGTTCGAGAGCCCGTACACGCACCAGCTGGAACTCGAAAAGAACCTGCGGCCCAAGCTGCCCGACTACAAGCGGCTGCAGCTGGACCAGAACACCTTCCGCGACCGGCAGGGCGCGCTCTGGGAGTTCAGCTGGAAGGCGGGTGCGAACGACACGACCGCGGGCCCGCGACGCGCCATCTCACAGAGCTATATCAGCCGTGACGGCGTCGAATACGTGGTTTACATGTCGTCCCCCGCAGGCGACTGGAACAAGACGCGCACTCAGTTCGACGCGGTACTCCGGGGCTGGCGAGAGGGCTGAACGCGGGCGTCCGCAGCCGGGATGCCCGGGACGAGCGGCCGGAACCAGTCCGCCGCGCAGGCCGACAGGGTCCGACCGCACACGGGTGGGGCATGATGGCCGCATGGGGAGCGTGGGGGACAACCCCCGGGTCATAGCCGGCCGTTACCGCCTGGATGCGCGGCTCGGCAGGGGTGGCATGGGCGTGGTCTGGCAGGCCACGGATCAGTTCCTCGGCCGCCGGGTCGCCGTCAAGGAACTCGCCCTCGACGACACGCTCTCCGAGTCCGACGCGATGCAGCAGGTCGAACGCACCCTGCGCGAGGCACGGGCGGCGGCGCAGCTGCGGCATCCGCACATCATCGTCGTCCACGACGTCGTCGTGCAGAGCGACCACCCGTACATCGTCATGGAGTTGATCGAGGGCGGTTCGCTCGCCGGGCGCATAGCGCGGTCGGGTCCGATGCCGGCGCGGACGGTGGCCCGGATGGGCATCGATCTGCTCGGCGCGCTGCGTGTCGCGCACGCCGCCGGGGTCCTGCACCGCGACATCAAGCCCGCGAACGTCCTCATGGAGGAGGCGACCGGGCGTGTCGTCCTCACCGACTTCGGGATCGCGCAGGTCAGCGGCGCGACGACGCTCACGGAGATCGGGTCCTTCGTGGGCTCTCCGGAGTACACCGCGCCCGAGCGGATGTCGGGCGAGCGGACCGGGCCCGAGTCCGACCTCTGGTCGCTCGGCGCGCTCCTCGTCGCCGCGCTGACCGGCGAGTCGCCCTTCCGCCGGGAAACGATCAGCGGGGTCCTGCACGCCGTCGTCTTCGACGAGATCCGTCCGCCGCCCGCGGCCGCGCCGCTGCTGCCCGTCGTCCTCGGCCTCCTCGAACGCGACCCCGAACGGCGCCTTGGCGTGGCGGAGGCGGAGCGGCTCCTGCGGACGTACGTGGAGACGGGGCGGATGCCGTCGACGCCCGCGGGCCGGGCGGGCGGGCAGCCGTCGGCGCTGCCGGGCGGAAGGCCGGGCGGGAGAACGGGCGGGAGGACGGGCGGAAGACCGGGGGGCTACACGCCCACCTACCGTGACCTGCCCACCGGTCCGCCCGCGCACCCGGAGGGACCCTCACGCCGCCGCCGTCGCGCCATGCTGATCGCCGCCGCCCTCGTGGCCGCCGTCGCCGGGGCCGCGGTGTCCGCCGCGCTCCTGCTGGGCAGGGACGGCGACGGGAACGGCCGTACGCCCTCGACGCCGGCCTCGACGGGCCAGAGCGCGCCGACGCGGACGGTGACCCCGTCGCCTTCGCCGACGCCGACGGTGACGGTGACGCGCAGTTCCGACACGCCCGAGCCCTCGACGCCCGAAGCCCCCGAGGGCTACCGCGTCACGAAGGACCCCAAGGGCTTCACGCTCGCCGTGCCGGACGGCTTCACGCGCGAGGTGGACGGGCCCCGCGTCTTCTACAAGTCGCGGGGCGGAACGTTTCGCATAGGCATCAAGGTGTCGGCCCCGCAGCCGGGCGGGCCGCTCGCCGTGCAGCGCCGCTCCGACGCCGAGGGGCCCGAGAACAACCCCGGCTACCGGGACGGCGAGGTCACCGAGACCTCGCAGAACGGACGGCCCGCCGCGCTCTGGCAGTTCACCTGGGACGGCTTCACGGCGGCGGAGGGCGACCGGCACACGTACGACCTGTGCTGGCAGGAGGGCGGCCGGATGTACGACGTCTGGGTCTCGGCGCCGGTCGGCAGGGCCAAGGAGGGCAGGCGCTACTTCGACACGGCGGTGGACTCCTTCGTACGCGGCTGAGGCCTGGTCGTACACCGTGAGGCCTGGTCGTACGCCGCTGAGGCCCCGCCCCGCGCATCGCCCCTGTCACAAGTCGGTGACCCCAGTGGAACCGGATGCCTTCGGCAAGGTAGTGATGTGGCCATGAGCAATGACGGGGGAGCCTCCTACGGCCCGTACGAACCAACCAGTTTCGGCCTGCAGCCGCCACAGCCGCAGCAACCGCAGCAACCGCAGTCGCAGCAGCCGCCGCACCAGCAGCAGCCCCAGCACCCTGCCGCGCCGACCCCGCCCCCGTCGCCGTACGCCCAGCCCACCCAGGCGGTGCCGAACCAGCAGAACCAGCCGAGCCACCAAAACCACCAGAACCACCCGAACCAGCAGCCCGAGGCGGACCCCGGCGCGGGCCGCCTGATCGCGGGCCGCTACCGCCTCCTCTCCAAGCTCGGCCACGGCGGCATGGGCACGGTCTGGCGCGCGAAGGACGAGACGGTGGACCGCGAGGTCGCCGTCAAGGAACCCCGGATCCCCGACCACCTGCCCGAGCGCGAGCGCGCCAACGCCTTCGAGCGGATGCGCCGCGAGGCGCGCGCCGCGGCCCGCCTCGACCACCCGGCCGTGGTCAACGTCCACGACGTCGCGGTGGAGGACGGCCAGCCGTGGATCGTCATGGAGCTGGTGCAGGGCCGCTCGCTGGGCGCCGCGCTCCAGGAGGGCACCCTGGGCGCCCGGGACGCCGCCCGCATCGGCCTCGAGGTGCTCGGCGCGCTCGACGCCGCTCACCAGGCGGGCATCCTGCACCGCGACGTCAAGCCGGACAACGTGATGCTGGGCCGGCACGACCGGGTCGTCCTCACCGACTTCGGCATCGCCCAGATCGAGGGCGAGACGAACCTGACGGACACCGGAGGCTTCGTCGGTTCGCCCGAGTTCATCGCCCCGGAGCGGGTCCTCGGCCAGCGCCCCGGCCCGGCGTCGGACCTCTGGTCCCTCGGCGTGGTCCTCTACGCCGCTACGGAGGGCGTCTCGCCGTTCCGGCGCAACAACACCCCCGCGACGCTGCAGTCCGTCCTGAACGCGACGCCCGCGGCACCCGCATCGGCCTCGGGTCCGCTCGCGCAGGCGATCAACGGACTGCTGGTCAAGGAGCCGGGCCAGCGCCCGCGCGCCGCGCAGGTCCGCGCCCTCCTGGAGGAAGCGTCCCGGCCCCCGCAGCCTGCGCCCACGCAGGTCGTCACGGCCGCCGGAGACGGACGCGGCGGCGCCAAGGGCATCTTCCTCAGCCGCAAGGCGCTGGCCGTCGTAGCCGGTGTGGTCGTCGCGGCCGTGGCGGCGGGCGTGCTGGTCGCCCTGAACCCCTTCGCGGGTTCGGACGCGGAGGGGTGGAAGGACCACGAGTCGAAGGCGGTCGCCGCTACCGTCTCCGCGCCCGAGCACTATGTGGAGAGCAAGCCCGAGCCCACCGAAACGGACAAGACCTGGGTGCGGTACACCGACCCCAGCGGCGCCATCTTCATCACGCTCGACCTCGCCGAGAAGAAGGACACCTCCGCGGAGGTCCTCGGGTCCGCGGCGTCCCAGGCGTACGCCGACATGGAGGACTTCAAGGCGAGCGGCGAGTCCTCGTTCAGCCACATGTCCGGCGACCCCGTTCCGCAGGGAACGACGAAGGACGCCACGTACAAGGAGAAGGACGCCGCCGAGAACACGGTCAAGTACACCGACTCGGAGACCGAGCAGCCGCACGAGGCGAAGATCTTCTACTACCGGACCGAGTCCGGGAACATGTACCGGCTCTGGATCGACTACCCGGGCAAGGGCGACTTCACCGACCGCGGCCGCGAGGTCGCGCAGACCGCCATCGACAACCTGGAGATCGAAAAACTCTGACCCGCCCGGAGTCGCGTAGCCCTGCGAGCCCACTAAGCCCCTGATCAGGCCCTTTGCCGCCAGCAATCGCTGGCAAGGTGTGTGCGCCCGGTGAAAGCTGATTACCGACGGGTACCCAAAACTCTGACCTGGGCCTACGCTCACCACCATGACGGACTCGCAGGCCACCGCAGCGGCCATCGGAACGAACCCGGCAGCCACCGCTCCCGAAGGCGCGCGCACCGCCGCCGACGTGGTGACTCCCGAGCTGATCGCGCAGCTCACCAGGGACGTGGTCGGCTCGGGACGGACCGCCAACCACACGCCGTTCACCGGCGAGAAGCTGGCCGACCTGCCCGAGTCCACCCCCGAGGACGTGGCCACCGCCTTCGAGCGCGCCCGGGTCGCCCAGGTCGCCTGGGAGCGCACCCCGGTCCGGCAGCGCGCCGCGGTCCTGCTCCGCTTCCACGACCTGGTTCTCCAGCGCCAGGCCGAGGTCCTCGACCTCATCCAGCTGGAGACCGGCAAGGCCAGGCTGCACGCGCACGAGGAGCTCCAGGCCGTCGCCGTCGCCGCCCGGCACTACGGCCGCAGGGCCCCCGCGTATCTGAACCCCAAGCGGCACACCGGCGTCGTACCGACCCTCACGAAGGTCACCGAGAACCGGCAGCCGCGCGGTGTGGTCGGCCAGATCGCGCCCTGGAACTACCCCCTCGAGCTCTCCATCGGCGACGCCCTGCCCGCCCTCGTCGCGGGCAACGCGCTGGTGATGAAGCCCGACACGGAGACCTGCCTGACCGCCCTGTGGGCCCGCGACCTCATCATCGAGGCCGGTCTGCCCGCCGAGGTCTTCCAGGTGGTCCTGGGCGAGGGTCCTGTCATCGGCCCCGAGATCGTCAAGCACGCCGACTACGTGTCCTTCACCGGCTCCACGCGCGTCGGCCGCGAGGTCGCGCAGGGCGCCGCGGGCCGCCTCGTCGGCGTCTCGCTCGAACTCGGCGGCAAGAACGCCATGCTGGTCCTGCACGACGCCGACATCGAGAAGGCGGCGGCAGGCGCCGTGCGGGCCTGCTTCTCGTCCGCGGGCCAGCTGTGCATATCCATCGAGCGGCTGTACGTCCACGAGTCGATCGCCGAGGAGTTCGTGGAGCGCTTCGCGGCGCGCACGAAGGCGATGCGCCTCGGCCGTTCCCTCGCGTACGGCGCGGAGATGGGTTCGCTGGTCGGCGAGCGGCAGCTGGAGACCACCAAGCGGCACGTCGACGAGGCGGTCGCCAAGGGCGCCAAGCTGATCGCGGGCGGCGTCGCCCGGCCCGACATCGGCCCGTACTTCTTCGAGCCGACGATCCTGGACGGCGTCGAGTCCCCGATGGCGGTGTGCGGCGAGGAGACCTTCGGTCCGGTCGTCTCCATCTACCGCTTCACCGACGAGAACGAAGCCGTCGAGCTCGCCAACTCCACGTCGTACGGCCTGAACTCCTCGGTCTGGACGAAGGACGGCAGCCGTGGCCGCAAGATCGCGGCCCGCCTGCGCACCGGCACGGTCAACGTGAACGAGGGCTTCGCGCCCGCCTACGGCAGCGTGCAGTCGCCGATGGGCGGCATGAAGGACTCGGGCCTGGGCCGCAGGCACGGCTCCGAGGGCATCCTGAAGTACACCGAGGCGCAGACCGTCGCGCACCAGCGTCTGATGCCGCTCGCGCCGTCCTTCGGCATGGACGACGAGAAGTACGCGGCGTTCATGAGCCTGAGCCTGAAGGTCATGAAGTCACTGCGCCTCCGGTAGGCGCGGCGCCGGGCCACGGCGCCTCAAGGCCACGGCGCCTCAAGAGCCTTTCTCTAGGGGTCAGTTCTCAACGAGGAGAGTCAATGTCACAGGAGAGCTCTGTCCAGAAACAGCCGGACAGCGAGGCGCGCGGTCACGACGACGCGTCGTACGACTACGACGTCATCGTGGTCGGTTCGGGCTTCGGCGGCTCCGTCTCCGCCCTGCGCCTGACGGAGAAGGGCTACCGCGTCGGCGTGCTCGAAGCGGGGCGCCGCTTCACCCGTGAGTCGCTCCCGAAGAACTCCTGGGACCTCAAGAACTACCTCTGGGCACCTGCTCTCGGCCTCTACGGCATCCAGCGCATCCACCTGCTCGGCAATGTGATGGTGCTCGCGGGGGCGGGCGTCGGCGGAGGTTCGCTCAACTACGCGAACACGCTCTACGTGCCCCCCGCGCCGTTCTTCAACGACCCGCAGTGGAAGGACATCACGGACTGGCAGGACGAGCTCGGCCCCTACTACGAGCAGGCCAAGCGCATGCTCGGGGTGCGGCTCAACCCGACCGAGACTCCGTCCGACGTCCACCTGAAGGCGACCGCCCAGGCCATGGGAGTGGGCGACAGCTTCCACATGGCGCCGGTCGGCGTCTTCTTCGGCGACGAGCAGGACGCCTCAGGATCTTCAACGGCCAAGCCCGGCGAAGAAGTTCCCGACCCCTACTTCGGAGGCGCGGGCCCCTCCCGCAGGGCGTGCAGCGAGTGCGGCGAGTGCATGACCGGCTGCCGGCACGGCGCGAAGAACACCCTCAACGAGAACTACCTCTACCTGGCGGAGAAGGCGGGCGCCGTCATCCACCCGATGACGTCCGTCGTCACCCTCACCGAGGACTCGCGGGGCGGGTACGCCGTCGCCACCCTGCCCACCGACAGCAAGCGCAAGGGCAAGGGGCGTACGTTCACGGCGCGCCACGTCGTCGTCGCCGCGGGCACCTACGGCACGCAGACCCTGCTGCACCGCATGAAGGACACCGGCCTGCTCCCGCGGATCTCCGGGCGGCTCGGCGCGCTGACCCGCACCAACTCCGAGGCCCTGGTCGGCTCGCAGACCACCGACCGCCGCTACCGCAAACAGCACGGCGTCGCGAAGGCGGACTTCACCAAGGGCGTCGCGATCACCTCGTCGATCCACCCGAACGCGACCACGCACATCGAGCCGGTCCGCTACGGCAAGAAGTCCAACGCCATGGGCGGCATGACGATCCTCCAGGTGCCGTACAGCCTCAAGGGAGGTGGGAAGGCGCGCGTCGCGGGATGGCTCGGCAATGTCGCCAAGCACCCCTGGCTGACGGTCCGCTCGCTCTCCAACCGGCGCTGGTCCGAGCGGACCATCATCGGCCTGGTCATGCAGACGCTCGACAACTCCCTGACCACGTACCGCAAGGAGAAGGGCATCGGGAAGGGCCTGCTGACCGCGCGGCAGGGCCACGGCGCGCCCAACCCGACGCAGATCCCCGAGGCCACCGAGGCCGCGTCACTGCTCGCCAAGGAGATCAACGGCTTCGCGGGGTCGAACATTGGCGAGCTGATGGGCACCCCGCTGACCGCGCACTTCCTCGGCGGCTGCCCGATCGGCGACTCCGCCGAAGCCGGGGTCATCGACCCCTACCACCGCCTCTACGGCCACCCCGGCATCTCCGTCGTCGACGGCGCCGCGGTCTCCGCGAACCTGGGCGTGAACCCCTCCCTGACGATCACCGCGCAGGCCGAGCGCGCGATGTCGTTCTGGCCCAACAAGGGCGGCGAGGACACACGTCCCGCGCAGGGCACGCAGTACGTACGTCTCGCCGCCGTCGAGCCGAAGACCCCGGCGGTACCGGCGGACGCGTTCGGCGCGCTGAAGCTGCCCTTCCTGGGGATGCCCGCCGTGCCGGCCAAGAAGTAACTCCGGCCGCCTCACGGCACGTACAGCCGCCTCACGGCACGTACATACGCGAAAGGACCTGCGCCCCCCTCCGAGCGCAGGTCCTTTCGCGTGCTTCAGGTGCCGCTTGGCGGCGTGCCGTTACCGGCGGGCTGACGCACGTGCTTACGCGCCGGCGTCGGCCTTCTTGCGACGGACGACGAAGACCGCGCCCGCACCGGCGATGACGGCGACACCGCCGACGAGGCCGATGGTCGGCAGCGCGGAGCTGGAGCCGGTCTCGGCGAGGCTGCCGGTGGTCGGGATCTTGTTGGCGCCGCCCTGGGGGGACTTGGCGCCGGACGGCTTCTTGCCGCCCTCGTTCTCCTCGGCCTCGCCCGGGTTCTCGTTGTTGCTGCCGGCCTTCAGGACGGTGAACTCGTAGAACGCGAACGAGTTGTGCACGCAGTTCTGCTCGGAGTCGAGGTAGCCGCCCAGACCGAGCGCGTAGCCGTCACCGGCCGGAGCCTTCGCGCTGATGTTGACGCGCAGCTTGATGTCGACCTTCTCCTTGGCACCCAGCTCGGTGGTGCCGAAGTAGATGCCGCCCG
The DNA here is from genome assembly GCF_040644915.1 of Streptomyces sp. NPDC046925. NCBI lineage: Bacteria > Bacillati > Actinomycetota > Actinomycetes > Kitasatosporales > Streptomycetaceae > Streptomyces > Streptomyces sp. NPDC046925. The sequence goes on from NZ_JBEYWZ010000011.1 coordinate 147,568, forward strand.
AGACCTCGTCCGCGATGGACTCCCAGGCCTTGGTGTCGGGGTTGAAGTACTGGATCTGCGCGTAGTTGGCGAGCCAGTCCTTCTCCTTCTCGCTGTCCGTGAAGTTGTCCACGGCGGCGAGCCACTGGACCTCGCCGAGGTCCTCGTCGGTCGGGTTGGCGGCGGTCAGCTTGAACTGGTGCCAGCCGCTACCGGCGACGATCTTGCCGGGCAGACCCGAGATGCCGAGCTCCAGCTTCGAGTCGACGTCGTTGCCGTCCTCGTCGACCGCGCACTCCGTGGGCTCCTCGGAGGGCTCGTCGGTCGGGTCCTCGGTCTCGGCCGGCGGGGTCGTCGCCGGAGGCGTGGTCGGCGGCGTCTCGCCCGGCTTCGTGGGCGGCGTCTCACCGGGCGTGGTCGGCGGCGTCTCGCCCGGCGTGGTGGGCGGCGTCTCACCGGGCGTGGTCGGCGGCGTCTCGGACGCGGGGGCCGACGAGCTCGGAGGCGCGGTGGTGGGTTCGTCGGTCGCGAAGGCGGCAGGGGCCGACAGCAGCGCGAGCGGGGCTATGGCGGCGGTCGCGGCCGCGGCGGCCATGACACGGCGGAGCTTCATGAAGACCTCAGTCAGTCCGGCGTACCGCCTGGTGGGCGATACGGAGGTGGAGGCCTCCGCGGTGGGGACGCGGGTGTGGCCGTTGTTACGCATGCATGACCTGCGTCGGCGGTGAATGGTTGTCCTTTACCTCACAGAATTCTTATGTGGCTTGGATCACACAGCTTGTGCCGTCATCGCCGGGTGCCGTAGAAATTCCCCCGCTCTACGGTGATCCGCCGGGAGCAAGGGCATCAGGAGGGGGCGTCGTGGCGGAGCCGGACGAGAAACCGGATCGAATACCGGACGAGATACCTGACCGGCTGCCGGACGACGTGTGGGAGCGGTTCGAGCGCGACAGCCTGCGCGACATCCGCACCTCGGCGCCGAAGGAGCCGTCCGCACGGGCGCGCATGGTGGCCGAACGGCTGCGGCGCCTCGACGAGGAGGCGGCCGTCCGGAAGGCCGCGGAGTCGCGGGCGCTCGGCCGCAGGCGCAGGAAGCGCAAGGCGGCGCAGGGGGAGGGTGCCGCCGGGGCGTGGCGCCCCGACGAGTGGCGGGCCGCGCCGACCGGGCCGCGGGGCAACGAACGTTCGGAGCGCAGCCGCCGGGTGTGGAGCGTGGTGATCGTGGTGGGCGGCATGGCACTGGCGATCGTGTTGCTGAGCCCGTTCCGGTTCTGGATCTGGCGGTAGCGGGGGTGTGGCGGTAGCGGGGTGTGGCGATAGCGCGGGGTCCGGCGGTAGTCCGGACGGGTGGTGGCGCGTCCCTGGTGGAACCGCCGGTAACGATCTTCCGTCGTAGGAGGAGTGCGGGTGACTCCGCATGATGCGAGGCGAAAGTGGGGGAGCGGAGACGTGAAGTCAGCTGTGTCGCGTGGCGTGGTGGCTGTTTCAGTGGTGGCGGTGCTCGGTCTTGCGGCGGGGTGCAGCGGGAGCGGCGGCGGTAAGGACGACGGCGCCGGCGACGGAGGCGGGAAGCCGTCGAAGTCCGCGCAGGCTCCCGGTGCGTCTTCCGATGCGTCTTCCGATGCGCCCTCCGACGCGTCTGCGACCGTGGCGAGGCTGCAGAAGGCGGCTCTGGCCTCGGGCGACGTCAAGAAGTACGAGGTCGAGGAGGCGCCCGCGAAGGCCGCGGCGCAAGGACGCGTGACCCCGGCGGATTGCCGCCCGCTGTCCGACTGGCTCGACGCCACCACCCCGCAGAAGTCGACGGCTCACGTCAGCCGCACGCTGACCAGCACCGATGTCGAGGACGGCACGACGACCGAGGTCGTCCTTTTCGCATACGACCGGGCCGACGCCGAGAAGACCATGGACACGCTGCGTGCGGCGACGAAGTCGAAGAAGTGCGCCACGTTCCGGGACGGCAGCCACCGCTACATCGGTGTCAGGCCGCAGCCCGCGCCCGTCGGGGGCGACGAGGCCGTCTCGTACAAGCTCGCGAACCGCGCCGACGAGTTCCTCGAACGGCACCGCGTCTCGGTCGTACGCAGCGGCTCGACGCTGATCGCTTTCCGCGCCGTGAACATCTTCGACCCGGAGTCGGTCGGGGGTGACGCGGGCGACAAGGGCGGGGCCGCGGGCGACCCGGAGGTGGCCGAGGCGATCGTCGACGCGCAGCTGGAGAAGCTGGCGGGAACGAAGTAGTCGCTGGCGGGAACGACGTAGTCACGGCAGCTGGTCGCGACAGGTGGGTCACGGCATACGGTCACGGCAGACCGAAGGGCCCCGCGGGACGGATCCGCGGGGCCCTTTGGCTGTCAGCACCGACGTCAGGGCAGCGTCGGTGCCACGGAGCGGCGCCGGGGGAGTGCGCCGCGAGTCGGGAGGCGCTGGTGGCCGCCCCGGCGCACGGGGGGCGCACTAGTGGTCTCGACCAATGGCAATTGAGTTGTGCACTGCCGCGCTTGCGACCTGTCCTGCTAGGCATCGTGCTGGATGCGCCGTGACCCGCGCAACCAGTTCGACGTGATCCTGACGAACAGGGACAGCTGGGGCGTTCCGAGGGGACGGACAAGCCCAAGAGGTGAGGGACCGGGGACCTTCAAGCGGTGGGGGGCGCTTGAGGGGCGCTTGGGGAGCGCTTGGGGGAGGACGCCTCGGGAAGACGCTTGGGGAGGCGCTTCGGGGGACGGAGGCCGGTCGGCTCCGGGCGTCCCCGAAGCCGACCGTTCCCTGGGTGACCGGGCATGCTGTCCCCTGCCGTCCGGTCACGTCTCTGGAGCGAGGTCCCACGGCACACACGAGGTGTGTGCCTCATCGCTCCAGCGGAGCCACGCGTGGTTTTTCCGTGCCCGCCCCTGGCTGGCACGGACATCGGGACCAACGAAGCCCCGCCGGGCCCGGTCACGCGCCGTACGGGTGAGAGCGGACCCGAACTCAGATCCGGTGGACCCGTGGCGCGACCGGCGGGTTTCAGGCCCGGCAGGTTTCAGGCCCGGCAGGTTTCAGACCCGGCCCCTGCACAGTTCGAGGAGCGTCATCGCGAGCGACGTACCGGGCTTGCCGAGGGCGTCCCTGTAGTGGCCGAGGACCTCCATCTCGCGGGAGAGGTTGACGCGCCGGCCGCCCGATCCGATGCGGGCCTCCTGGATGACGGCCGATACGGCCATCCGTTCCTGTACGAGACCGATGATGCGGTCGTCGAGTGCGTCGATGCGGTCGCGCGCGCCCTCGATCACGTCGGCGGCCTCGGGGGTGCGGGCGCCGGTCTTGTCGGTCGTGGCGATGGTCATCTGGGGCTCCTCGTCGATGAAGTGCCCCGGAGTGACAAGGACCGGAAATGACAGAACGCCCCGGGCCTTGTCGGCCCGGGGCGCCTGGGAAGTCGCTTGTCAGTGGATCAAGCAGCTCGACCATGGCAGCCGGCGGGCCGGTTGCCATAGGTAAAGAGGAAGCTGAGGTGCTTGGTCACGCAGCCAGTATGCCCCCACACGCGCGTGCCCGGTCAACACGGCTCGGGCACGGCTCGGATACTGAGACGCCCCTGCGCCGCCATGGACGGGGGGCGGGCTCCGTCGGATGCGACGAAGGGGGTGTCCGCGGGCCCGTTAGAATCGACAAAACAGACCCCACTGCTCACGCACGAGCCGCAGCTCGCGCGGGGGCTCAAGCTCAACGCCGGAAGGCCGCCGCCGTGCCATCAGCGTCCCCCGCTGCCGCCGCCCCCGACACCGTTCTGGTCGTCGACTTCGGAGCGCAGTACGCCCAGCTCATCGCCCGCCGCGTCCGCGAGGCCCGGGTCTACAGCGAGATCGTGCCGAGCACCATGCCGGTCGCCGAGATGCTCGCGAAGAAGCCCGCCGCGATCATCCTCTCCGGCGGCCCCTCGTCGGTGTACGCGGACGAGGCCCCGCGCCTGGACCGCGCGATCTTCGAGGCCGGTGTCCCCGTCTTCGGCATGTGCTACGGCTTCCAGCTGATGGCCACCACCCTCGGCGGCACCGTCGACAACACGGGCGCGCGTGAGTACGGCCGCACGCCTCTGCACGTCTCCAAGTCCGGATCGACCCTCTTCGAGGGCACCCCGGACGAGCAGTCCGTGTGGATGTCGCACGGCGACGCGTGCAGCGCGGCGCCCGAGGGCTTCTCCGTCACCGCGTCCACGGACGTCGTACCGGTCGCGGCCTTCGAGGACGACGAGAAGAAGCTGTACGGCGTGCAGTACCACCCCGAGGTCATGCACTCCACGCACGGCCAGCAGGTGCTCGAGCACTTCCTCTACCGGGGCGCGGGCCTGAAGCCCGACTGGACCACCGGCAACATCGTCGAGGAGCAGCTCGCCGCGATCCGCGAGCAGGTCGGCAACAAGCGCGCGATCTGCGGCCTGTCCGGCGGCGTCGACTCCGCCGTGGCCGCCGCCCTCGTGCAGCAGGCCATCGGTTCGCAGCTGACCTGCGTGTATGTCGACCACGGTCTGATGCGCAAGGGCGAGACCGAGCAGGTCGAGAAGGACTTCGTCGCGGCCACGGGCGTGAAGCTCAAGGTCGTCGACGCACAGGAGCGCTTCCTGACCGCGCTTGCCGGTGTCTCGGACCCCGAGCAGAAGCGGAAGATCATCGGCCGCGAGTTCATCCGCGTCTTCGAGCAGGCCCAGGCGGAGATCGTCGCCGAGGCGCCCGGTGACCAGCCCGTCGAGTTCCTGGTCCAGGGCACGCTCTACCCCGACGTCGTGGAGTCCGGCGGCGGCACCGGCACCGCGAACATCAAGTCCCACCACAACGTGGGCGGCCTCCCCGAGGACATCGAGTTCCAGCTGATCGAGCCGCTGCGCCAGCTCTTCAAGGACGAGGTGCGCATGGTCGGGCAGGAGCTCGGCCTGCCGGACGAGATCGTCCAGCGCCAGCCCTTCCCCGGCCCCGGCCTCGGCATCCGCATCGTCGGCGACGTCACCAAGGAGCGCCTCGACCTGCTCCGTGAGGCCGACGCGATCGCCCGCGAGGAGCTGACGGCGGCCGGTCTCGACCGGGAGATCTGGCAGTGCCCCGTCGTGCTGCTCGCGGACGTGCGCAGCGTGGGCGTGCAGGGCGACGGCCGGACGTACGGCCACCCGATCGTGCTGCGGCCCGTCTCCTCCGAGGACGCCATGACGGCCGACTGGACGCGTATGCCGTACGACGTCCTCGCGAAGATCTCGACGCGCATCACGAACGAGGTCGCCGACGTGAACCGCGTCGTCCTCGACGTGACGAGCAAGCCGCCGGGCACCATCGAGTGGGAGTAGTCGCCGGGGCCCGCTGAGGGCCCGGACTCGAACGCCGGTGCCGCCGTCCCTCGATGCAGGGTGGCGGCACCGGCGTTTTCTTTTCAGGTCCGCCTGTTCGTCCGCGCCGGCGCACCCGGCTTCCACAGCTGCACCGCCAGATACTTCCCGTCCTCGACGTACGTCCGCACCACCTCCGTCAGCTCCGTGCGGAAGAGGTGGAACGCGTCCGGGTCCGGCGGGTTCACGTCGCCCGCGTACCGCGCGATGACCTCGGGGTCCTCGACCTCGATCGCCCGACCGGAGATCCGGATGTCGCCGCCCGCCATCTCCGTGCCCGGGCCCGGGTTCGCCTGGATCGAGAAGCGCGGATCGCGGCGCAGATCGAGCGCCTTCAGCGAGTCCGGCATCATGCCGAGCCACAACTCCCCGTACAGGAAGCGGACCTCGAGCCCGGTCGTGCGCGGCGATCCGTCCTTGCGCAGCGTGGCCAGGACGTGATGCGTGAACAGGCCGAACCGCTCCTGCGCGATCCGCGCGAAGTCGGGTTCCGCCGCGCCGAAGGCTGCCCAGTTCGTCGTCATACGGTGAGTGTCGCGCCGATACCCGACACCTTCGGTCCGGATTGACGCACCGATTTCTGTCCGGCGTCGCGCTCCGCGTGCGCACTCTCTTCACAGGGGACCCCTGTCTTCCTGCGCTGACCGGCGGTAACTTCCGCTCCGTACAGCCAGGGATGGAGGACACATGCAGGCGCCCACACCGATACCCGTCGAGCGGTTGCAGTTCGCGATGCCGCCGGTGCACGACTCGTTGGCGGACGAACGGCGCTACCGCAAGGAACGGCTCGCGGGGGCGCTGCGGATCTTCGGGCGGCTCGGATACGAGGACGGGGTGTCCGGGCACATCACCGCGCGGGACCCGGAGCACGAGGACTGCTTCTGGGTGAACCCCTTCGGGATGCCCTTCAAGCACGTCACCGTGGGCGATCTGGTCCTCGCCAACGCGCAGGGGCAGGTCGTCGAGGGGCGCCACCACGTCAACCAGGCCGCCTTCACCGTCCACGCCCAGGCACACCTGGCGCGGCCCGACGTCGTCGCCGTCGCGCACTGCCACTCGCTGCACGGCAGGGCCCTGTCCACACTCGGCGAACTCCTCGACCCGATCACCCAGGAGTCCTGCGCCTTCTACGAGAGCCACGCGCTGTACGACGGCTACACCGGCGTCGTCGTGGACTCCGACGAGGGCCGGCGGATCGCCACCGCGCTCGGCGGCCACAAGGCCGTCATTCTGCGCAACCACGGGCTGCTCACCGTCGGCGACTCCGTCGACGCCGCGGCCTGGTGGTTCCTCACGATGGAGCGCTCCTGCCAGGTCCAGCTGAGCGCGCGGGCCGCGGGCCGCCCGATCCTCATCGGCCACAAGCAGGCGGTGGCCACGCGCGAGCAACTCGGCAGCGATCTCGTCGCGTGGATCAACTACCAGTCCCTGTGGCAGGACATCAGCCGCAGTGAACCGGATCTCCTGGCATGAGCCGATGATCTCCGGCGTCAACACGGGGACGCGGAATTCACCCTCGCTGACCTGACCCCGGTCATCTGATCGTCTTCCAGTACGGCACAATCCCCTTTCATCGCAAGGAAGTTCACGTTTCGGTGCCCTTGAGGGGGCGGGGAAGGCGGCGTACGCGGTGGTGGCGGTGCAGGAGGCGCGGCAGGGCGCACACGGGGGCGGCTGCACATGTGGCGACTGCCCGCACGGTGCGCGGCAGGGGCATCGGCGTGCCGTGGCCGCGTTTCTCGCCAAGCGCGACGAGCTCGCGGCGGGACAAGGGCTGCCCGCGGCGGTCGCCCACTCGGCGGGCGCTTCCCGGCAGTGGGTGTCGGACGAGCTGACCCAGTCGGCGCGCGACGTCGCCGAGCGCGGCCGGGCCGAGGGCGAGGCCTGGCTCGGTCTGCTGTGGCGGCGCACCGTCGGCGTCGTCTGGGTCGCGGTGGGCCTGCTGCTCCTGGTCCAGGCGCTCACCGCGATCGGCACCGGGTGGACCCTCGCCCGGACCGGCGGAGTACTCGCGGCCGTGGTCGTCGGCGGGCTGCTGACCGGCGCCGGATACGCGCACCGGGCGCGCGGCGGCATCATCGCCCCGCTGCTCGGCGAGGACAACCGCCTCTCCACCTCCCGCGCGGTGGCCGCCTGTTGGGTACTGCTCGTCGTCTTCGCCGTGCTCGTCCTCGCGGGCCAGCTCGCCGGGGCCTCGGGGCACCGCGAGCGGGACGAACTGATCGCCGGGCTCGACCTCGCCCGCGCCGCCGGTGCCGTGACCGTCCTGGCCGTGGTCTGCGGGGTCGCCGTGCTCGTACGCCGCGTGGTGGGCTTGCGGGTGCTCGGCCAGCGGCTGCAGAAGGTGCCCGCAGACCGCCCGCGCGCCGCCGATCTGCTCACCGACGACGCGGGCCGCGGCAGCTTCACTGACGCGCAGTACGTCCTGGTCAGCGCCGTCGCCATGGTCTTCGCCGCCGTGCGCCTCGCGCGCCGCCCCGAACAGCTGCCCGACCTGCCGTGGGGGCTCGCCGTCCTCGTCCTGGTGTCGGCGGCGACATACCTCACCGGCAAGTACACCGAGGGCGGCCGTCCCGTGATCCTCTCCGTGGTGCGCGCCCGCGAGGCCGGTGACCTCGACGGGCCCATCCGCACGGGAGACGACATCGAGATCCGCGGCGCCGGATTCGTGCCCCCGGGCGCCCAGACCGCCGATCGGCTCGCCCGTATGGCCGTTCGCATCGGCACCGTGCACGTCCATGTGCCGCTCGTCCCCGTGCCGGGCGGTTTCACCAACCCGACCGACGTGACCCTGACGGTCCCCGTCCCGGTCGACGTGGAGCCCGGGCGCGTCGACGTCCAGGTGATCACGGCCGCGGGCGTGGAGACGAACCGCTGCACGATCGACGTCACGGACTGAGCACCCCGGCCCCCTGTGGGTCCGGTCCTCGCGAATTCGGTGCAAGCCACTGAGCAGGCCCCCCTGTTCGTACGTATCGTCAGATGACGGGTCCATGGGCGAAGCGGGTCAACGGGAGAGGCGGCGAGAGCTATGGCTCACGGCATGCGCACCGACAGCCACACCAGCTACGTCAGAAGCAGCGGCTGGCGCGAGAGCGCCTCCCGGTACGCCCTGCTCCCGCTCCGGATCTTCCTCGGCGTCACCTTCATCTACGCCGGCCTGGACAAGCTCACCGACAGCGCCTTCATGTCCGCCGGTGGCGCGGGATCCATCGGCGAGATGATGGAAGGCGTCCGCGACATCTCCGCCTTCCCCGGCCTCGTCGACCTCTCCCTCAAGAACCCCGTCGGCTTCGGCTACGCCATCGCCTTCGGTGAACTCGCCGTCGGCATCGGCACCCTCATCGGCCTGTTCGCCCGGATCGCCGCGCTCGGCGGTGCCCTCATCTCGCTCAGCCTCTGGCTGACCGTGAGCTGGTCCACCGAGCCCTACTACTACGGCAACGACCTCGCCTACCTGATGGCCTGGCTCCCGCTGATCCTCGCCGGAGCCGCCGTCTTCTCGGCCGACGCGATGATCGCCAACCGACGCAGGCACACCGCGGGCCTCGACTGAGCCGCTGGGCGCCGTCCGAAGCATGCCGGGGCGGGGTCCGGGCGGACCGGGTCCGGTAGGGCTGTGTCCGGTAGGGCCGGGTCCGGTCGTGCCAGGGCGGCGCGGCGCGGGCCGGGTGAGCCGGCGCGGTCCGGGTGAGCCTGGGTGAGCCAGGCGGGCCGGGCCGGCCAGGTCGGCTAGGCGTCCGTGGAGTCGTCCGCCGGGCCGCCCGGCGTGCGGTCGGCGGGCCGGCCGGGGCGAGCGGCGGGACGGCCGCGTATGCCGTAGGACACCGCTGCCGCCGCGCCTCCGAGCAGCAGACCCGCAAGGAGCAGCGGGAACGCCACGAACCACGGTGTGTCCCAGATGCCGCCCGCGTCACCCGCGTAGGCGACGGCCGCTATCAGCAGGAACAGGCCCAGGACCAGCTTGCCGGGATGGAACTCATGACGTAGCACGGGTCACCTCCACCTGTCCGATACCGACCTCGACGTGCACCTCGAGCGTGCCGCCGTCCTTGCTGCCCGCGGGCGGGTCCAGCGTCACCGACTTCTCCTTGCCCGGAGCGATGTCCACGTCACCCTTGCGGTCGTCCGGCAACTGGATGTCGCCGACGCCCACTTCGATGTCCAGCTTCACCGTGCCCGCCTTCGGCACGATGACCTTCAGCTGCCCCGCTCCCACCTCGGCACCGGTGCTCAGCGTCCGGCCCTTGCCGGGAGCGGCGCGGGTCAGGTCGAGGGTGCCGACGCCCGTCCCCAGTTCATACCGGGGCTTGACCTGGTCCGCCGCGGCCGGCCGCCACTCCGTCTCCGCCCAGCTGGTGCTGATGTCCTTGGGCAGCGCGGCCGAGCCGGCGAGCAGTCCGGCCGTGATCACCGCGAGCACGATCGAGCCCACTCCCGTGCGCCCGAGGAAGGCGCTGAGAGCGATACCGATGCCGAACACGGCGAGCGCGAGGGCGAGGCCGGTCTGCAGGCTGGTGCCCAGCGACTGCTGCTCCCACGTGAGGCCGGTGCCCAGACCTCCGGCGAGCAGCGCTCCCAGGAAGACGAAGCCGCCGATCCAGCGCGGACCGCGCGGCTTGGGCCGCGGGGCGGGCTCGGGTGCCCGCTGGGGTATCCGCCCGTGCGGGGGATCGGGCCGATATTCGACGGCCACTCCCTCGGGCCCCCAGAAATAGCCCGAGATCCCGTCGTGCGTGCCGTCCTTGATGATCGGGTCCCGCCACCACGAAGGGGCACCGGCCACCGGCGGTGCCTTCGCCTCGGGCGGGGCATCCGCCACGGCCTGGGCCGCCACCGGGTCGGGGTCGGTCGTGCTGCGCTGCTGCGACCAGTACCCCGCGCCCGCGAGAAGCAGGGCGAGGACCGCGGCGAAGGTCAGCGCACCGCCGTTGTTCAGCAAGGAAAGAAAGACGCCGCAGCCGACGAGCGCGAAGAGCACGGCCGTCAGCGCCTGGCCGTCCACCCGGCCGGAGAGGAGCCTGCGTGCCTCGTTCTCCTCCTCGTCCTCGTAGGGAACGAACAGCCACGCGAAGCCGTAAAAGACCAGTCCGAGTCCGCTGGTGACGGAGAGGATCGCGAGCCCGATCCGGAAGATGACCGGGTCCATGTCGCAGTGCTGACCGAGCCCCGCGCACACGCCGCCCAGCTTCTTGTGCCGCCGGTCGCGACGGAAGGCCCGCACGTCCAACGGCCCGCCCGGCCCCTGCGCCGAAGCGGCAAAGGGATCGCGCGGCGCGGCCTGCGGGCCCGTCCCGGCGGGCTGCTCGTCTGTCATGTGTCCATGGTGACGGGCGGGAGGCCGCCGCGGCAGTCGGGACAACCCTGGACGAACCCTGAGATCGCCCCTGACACCCCTGCCCCGACCCCCGGGCCCCGGCCGTCGGGGTCGGAGATCAGGGACGTCTCGGGGGTCGACCCTGATGCCCGCGCTCGCGTACGCGTGTGAATATCGGAGGCATGCCGGAAGCCGCAGCACTACCCATCGAAGACGAGCGGCCGCTGCGAAAGCTCTACCGCAGCGGTGACGGTCGTTGGCTCGGCGGTGTCGCTCGCGGCCTCGCCGGTCATCTCGGTCTGCCCGTCATCTGGGTGCGGCTGATCTTCGCGGGCCTGTTCATGGCGGACGGGCTCGGCGCCCTGCTGTATGCGGCGTTCTGGTTCTTCGTGCCGCTGGGCGTGGGCGGGGTCGACGCCCAGCGCCCGCCGTCCGCGGTCACCAGCGAGACGGCGTCCGACGGGCGCCGCAGACTCGTGGCCCGCAAGCCGGACAAGGGCCAGCTCGTCGCGCTGCTCGCGATGGTCGTCGTCGCCATGGTCTTCGTCGGCAACGTGGATCTGGGCAGCTCGACCAAGGCCTATCTCTGGCCGACGCTGCTCGTCGCCGCCGGTGTCGCCCTGGTCTGGCGGCAGGCGGACAACGCCCGCCGGGCCCGCTGGATGGCCGTCGGCCGCCGCAGGCGCACCCTGACCATCGCCCGCGCGGCGGCCGGAGTGCTGCTCGTCGGCGCCGGGGTCAGCGGCATCGTCGTGCTCCAGGGCTCCACCTCGCACCTCAGCTCCGTGCTGCAGGCCGCGCTCGCCGTGCTCGTCGGGGTCGCGCTGCTCGCCGGCCCCTATCTCGTGCGCATGATGCAGGACCTCTCCGAGGAGCGGCTGATGCGCATCCGTGCCCAGGAGCGGGCGGAGGTCGCCGCCCATGTGCACGACTCGGTCCTGCACACCCTGACCCTGATCCAGCGCAACGCGGAGAACGCGGGAGAGGTACGCCGCCTGGCCCGCGCCCAGGAGCGCGACCTGCGGCAATGGCTCTACAAACCCGAGGGCACGGGCAAGGACGAGGCGGACGAGCCCGACACCCTCGCCGAAGCGGTCCGGCGCAACGCAGCGGAGGTGGAGGACAAGCACGGCGTCCCCATCGAGGTCGTCATAGTCGGGGACTGCCCTCTCGACGACCGGCTCACGGCGCAGATGCAGGCCGCGCGGGAAGCAATGGTGAACGCCGCCAAGTACGGTGGCGAGGGCGGTGCGGTGCAGGTCTTCGCCGAAGTCGAGGGGGAGACGGTGTTCGTGTCCGTCCGGGACCGTGGGCCCGGCTTCGATCTGGATTCCGTGCCGGACGACCGCATGGGCGTACGAGAATCGATCATCGGCCGTATGCAGCGCAACGGCGGCACGGCGCGGTTGCGCGCGGTGCCGGGGGGCGGCACGGAAGTCGAGCTGGAGATGGAGAGGACGGCGACGACATGAGCGACGCGAGCGAGCCCACGGGGGCCAGGGGCGGGTCGGAAGGCGCGGCCGAGCCGATCACGTCGGCCGGGGCGGCTCAGCCCGCCGATGCGACGGCCGACGAGACGGCCGGTGCGGCCGGTGCCGCCGTCGGCGGTGAGCAGGAGGGTCGCCGGGCACGTGTCGTCCTCGTCGACGATCACCGGATGTTCCGCACGGGCGTCCAGGCGGAGATCGGCAGGACCGCGATCACCGGAGTCGAGGTCGTCGGCGAGGCCCCGGACGTCGACCAGGCGGTCACGGTCATCACGGCGACACGCCCCGAGGTCGTGCTCCTCGACGTGCACCTGCCGGGCGGCGGCGGTGTCGAAGTGCTGCGCCGCTGCGCGCCGTTGATGTCCGATGCCGAGAACCCGGTGCGGTTCCTCGCGCTCTCCGTCTCGGACGCCGCCGAGGACGTCATCGGAGTCATCCGCGGCGGTGCCCGCGGCTATGTCACCAAGACGATCACCGGCACCGACCTGGTCGACTCCATCTTCCGGGTGCAGGACGGCGACGCGGTCTTCTCGCCGCGTCTCGCCGGGTTCGTTCTCGACGCCTTCGCGTCGACCGACGCGCCGCCGGTCGACGAGGACCTGGACCGCCTCACACAGCGCGAGCGCGAGGTCCTGCGGCTCATCGCGCGCGGGTACGCGTACAAGGAGATCGCCAAGCAGCTCTTCATCTCCGTGAAGACGGTCGAGTCGCATGTGTCGGCGGTGCTGAGGAAGCTCCAGCTGTCCAACCGGCACGAGCTGACGCGGTGGGCGACGGCGCGGCGGCTGGTCTGACGGAAGGGGCGACGCCGCCCGAGGCGAGGGCCCGGCCCCGGTCCGGGGTCAGCGGTGCGCGCCCTCCGTCGCACGGGCGGGGCCCAGCCTCCGTATCGCCCAGCGGTAGTGGCCCACCGCCTTGGTGACGCCGATGAGGCCCGCCAGCCACAGGATCAGGCCCGTGCCCATGCCGAGCACGACGTCGCTGTAGGAGTCCCGCCCCGGCTCGGCGTATGCGGCGGCAGCGAAGGACGCCCACAGGCCGAGCGCGCAGCCGAGGAGGGACGTCAGGAGCCAGCAGAGGCTGAGGGCGGGGGAGCGCAGAGCGGAGTCCGACGCCGGGTTGCTGTCCAGGGCCAGCCAGCTGTCGGTGAGTTCGCGGGCCTTCCGGTCGCCGCGGATGCTGACCACGACGCCGAACACCGAAGGCGCGAGGGCTCCCAGGCCCAGGACCGCGCACAGCGGACCCATGAAGACCGCCATCGGGTCGTGGTCCTCGATCATCTCCAACGGCACCGTCAGAAGCGCCCAGCCGATGACGCAGCCGAGCGCGAACAGCCAGAGCAGCAGGATCCGGTGCACCCCCAGGGTGCGCCTGCGCAGCTCTTCGAGCGCCCTACCGCGGTCGTGCAGCAGTGCGTTGCGGTCCGGCCAGGTGCGCAGGTAGGCAGGCGGCGGAGGCGGGGGGAGCGTGCGACGGGGCATGACCCTGACAGTACTCGCGGGGCTGCGGCCCTCCGCCCGCCACCTGGACGGCCCTCACGCCACCCGTGCGGCCCTCTCAGGCCACCCGTGCGGCCCCGGCGAACGGCATCTGGCTGATCGGCGCGAGGCGTACCAGCGCGCTCGGGTTCGGGGCGTGGATCATCTGGCCGTCGCCCACGTAGATCCCGACATGGCTGATGCCCTGGTAGAAGAAGACCAGGTCGCCGGGCTGGAGTTGAGAACGCGGGACCCGTTCGCCCTCGGTGATCTGCGCGTACGTCGTGCGCGGCAGGGCGATCCCCGCGGACCGGTAGGCGGCCTGGGTGAGCCCCGAGCAGTCGAAGGCGTCCGGACCGGTGGCGCCCCAGACGTACGGGCTGCCGAGCGCCTTGTAGGCGTACGAGACGGCCGCTGCGGCGCGGGCGTTGGGAGCCTTGCCGGGGACGTGCGGGGAGCCGTCGCGGCCGGCCGTGCGGGAGGCCCTGTCCTGGTCCCCGCCCGCGAGGTCCGCGCGCTGGTCGCCGGTGAGCTGCGACAGCAGCCCCTTGGCCGCGTCGAGCTTTCCGTTGACGGTCTTCTTGTGCTTCTTCAGCTCCGCCTGGCGGGACTTGAGGTCCGCGAGGGTGTCGTCGGCCTCCGTGTGCAGCTGGTCGAGCTCCTGGAGCTGCTTCTGCACGCGGGAGACGGCCGAGGCCTGGCGGCTGTCCGCCCGGTCGGCGAGCGCGGCACGCTCGAGGTACTGGTCGGGGTCGGAGGAGAGGGCGAGCTGGACGGCAGGATCGATTCCGCCGCTGCGGTACTGCGCGGCGGCCATCGAGCCGAGGCCCTGGCGCGCGGAGTTGAGCTTCTCCGTCTTGCGGGCCGCCTCGTCACGCAGCTCGCCCAGGGACTTCTCGGCGTTCTCGGACTTCTCCTTGGCGCCGTTGTACTTCTCGGTGGCGATCTCCGCCTCGCGGTAGAGCGCGTCGACCTTGGACTTCACCTCGGACGGGCTGAGCCGTGGATCCGCGTGTCCCGTGCCGTCGAAGACGGTGGCCGTGGCCGCCCCGGCAAGGGCGATGGTGGCGGCGGTGCGGGCCGTATGGCCACTGAGCGAGCGCTGTCTGGGCTTGCGGTGCGCTGCCACGAAGGGGGGCTCCTTAAGGTTCCGGCGGCAGCCCGCACAGGGGGAGCGGACCGCCGCCGGATTCTCGGCGGTGGTGGCCGACTGCCGCCCCTGGTCCGGACGGCGGTGGGGAGCCGGTCACCTGACGAAGGACGCTAAACCTGGCGGTCACGACTTGGTGACGGATTGTCCGCAACTGACGGAAGTGCGCCGCCGGTGACCGCATGTGACTGCACGATCTGCCGGGCCGGGCGCCCTTCGCGCAGGTGTGTGACCGATGCGGCACTTGCGGCCGACCTGGCTGCGGAGTGGTGATATGACCCGGCTAGGCTCCGGAGCCATGGACGTTCTCACCCATCTCTTCGTCGGCCTGCACATCATCGGCATCGCCTCGCTCCTGGGTGGCTTCCTCACCCAGATGAAGCAGATGGGCCAGGGCACGGCCCGCTTCAACCCGGCGATGCTGCACGGCGCCCTGACGATGCTCGTCACGGGCGTCGTCCTGGTGGGTCTCAACCAGGCGGACGACAACCCGGTCAACAACGTCAAGATCGGCATCAAGATGGCCGTGCTGATCGTGATCCTCGCGCTGGTCTACGTGAAGCGCGACGAGGAGAAGGTGGACAAGGCGATGTTCGGCGCCGTCGGGCTGCTGACCGTCGCGAACATCTTCATCGCGGTGATGTGGACCTGATCCCGCCCCACTGACGTAAAACGGCCCTCCACGCGCGCGTGGAGGGCCGTTTTCGGCAAGCGATGGTTACGCGGGCCGCACCACGCTGTGGATCGGCATGTAGTAGATCGACTCGGTGCGGACGTTCGCACCCGGCTTCGGGGCGTGGATCATCTTGCCGTCGCCGATGTAGATACCGACGTGGCTGATGTCGTCGTAGAAGAAGACCAGGTCACCCGGCTTGGCGTCGGCCGTCTTCACGGTCGTGCCGACCTTCACCTGGTCCCACGTCGTACGCGGCAGGGAGATCCCCGCGGCCTTCCAGGCGTCCTGCGTGAGCCCGGAGCAGTCGTACGAGTCGGGGCCGGTGGCGCCCCACACGTACGGCTTGCCGATCTGCGCCTCCGCGAAGCTGATGACCTTCGCGGCCTTCGTCGCGTAGGCGCCATCCGTGCCGCCGGAGCCCGTGCCGGAGCCGGAGCCGGAGCCGGTGTCGGAACCGGAGCCCGAGTCGGGGGTCTCCTTGTTCTTCTCGCGCTCCTTGGCCGCGGCCTCTTCCGCCGCCTTGCGCTTGGCCTCCGCCTCGGCCTCCTGCTTGCGGGCCAGCTCGGCGGCCTTGCGCTTGGCCGCCTCTTCCTTCTTCTTCTCGATCGCCGCGAGCCGCGCCTTCTCCTCGGCCGTCAGCTCCGAGAGCAGCGTGCGCGCCTTGCCCAGCTTCTCCTGGACGGCCTGCTTGCTCGTCTTGAGGTCGTCCCGTGAGTCGCTCAGCGTCTGAAGGCTCTTGGCGGCCTTCGTGCGCTGCTTCGTCGCGGCGGCCTGCTTCGTCTGGTAGTCGTCGACCGCCTTCTTCTGGCGCGCGGTCAGCCGGTCCGACAGGTGGTTCTGGTCGAAGTACCCCTGCGGGTCGTCGGCCAGCATCATCGTGGCGGTCTCGGAGACGGCGCCGGTGCGGTACTGCGCGGCGGCGAACGAGCCAAGCTCCTGGCGGGCCTCGTTCAGCTTGTCGGTGCGCTCGGCGACGTCGTCGAGCAGGGTGTCGACCTTCTTGCGCTGCTTGTCGGTGCGCTCCTTGGCCGAGTTGTACTTCTGTGTGGCCACACCCGCCTGGTGGTAGAGGTCGTCGACCTTCTTCTGGACCTCTTCGAGGCTGGGCTTCTGCGGTGCGGACGGTGCCGCCTGCGCGCTCTGTGACAGCAGGGCCACGGAGGTGAGGGCCGCCGTCGTGATGCCGAGGGCGGGGGTTGCGCGCAGGGCGGCAATGCGGGTCCGCGGCTTGCGGTGCGACGCCAAGGGAGGCGACTCCTTCCGTAGACCGCCTACCGGGTTAGCTGTCGGGTTCGGGCGGGTGGTTCCGGAAGGTTGCCCTACAGTCCCGTACTGCGTACGGGACCGATTCACCCCAAGTTCATCGTGGGTCCCCGGCTCCGAGGAGATCGAACTCGGCGGAGGCCACCCGTTCCCGGCGGGGTTCGCCGGTGGGAGTACGAGCAGCCCGGGCAGCACGCTAGCCAACTCGTGTGGTCCGTGTGAAGGTTGATGTTCGATATGCCCGATACATTTTCGTTACTTTACGAAGCTCTTGACGTGGGCACGAAGTGCCGAAGCGGAGAGTGATCGTCCGCGAGCAGGGCGTAGGCGAGAGTGACGTGGCCGGAACCCGGGGCGGGTTGTCAGTGCGGCCGCCTAGACTCGGGAGGCGATGAGCAGCCTCTTTGATGACAGCTTCCTGGCGGACCTCAAGCCCTCGCGGGCTTCGGAGGAAGAGCCCCCGCCACCGCCCGAGGACAACACTCCGGAGTCCATTCCGGATGATCTGTTCGACGGGAAGTTCGACGCGCCCGCACCCCGCGACGCGCACTATCGCGGCGGCGCCCCGCGCCCCGTGATCGACCCGGCGGCCCTCCTCGACGGTCTGAACGAGAACCAGCGCGCGGCCGTCGTGCACGCGGACTCCCCGCTGCTCATCGTCGCGGGCGCCGGCTCCGGCAAGACCCGGGTCCTCACGCACCGCATCGCGCACCTCCTGGCCGAGCGGCACGTGCACCCGGGGCAGATCCTGGCGATCACCTTCACGAACAAGGCCGCCGGCGAGATGAAGGAGCGCGTCGAGCAGCTCGTGGGGCCGCGGGCCAACGCGATGTGGGTGTCGACCTTCCACAGCGCGTGCGTCCGCATCCTGCGCCGCGAGTCGAAGAAGCTCGGCTTCACGTCCTCCTTCTCGATCTACGACGCCGCGGACTCCAAGCGCCTGATGGCGCTGGTCTGCCGTGACCTGGACATCGACCCGAAGAAGTTCCCGCCGAAGTCCTTCAGCGCCAAGATCTCCAACCTGAAGAACGAGCTGATCGACGAGGAGACCTTCGCGGGTCAGGCCGCCGACGGCTTCGAGAAGACGCTCGCCCAGGCGTACGCGATGTACCAGTCGCGGCTGCGCGAGGCGAACGCCCTCGACTTCGACGACCTGATCATGACGACGGTCCACATGTTCCGCGCGTTCCCGGACGTCGCCGAGCACTACCGCCGCCGCTTCCGGCACGTGATGGTCGACGAGTACCAGGACACCAACCACGCCCAGTACGCCCTGGTGCGCGAATTGGTCGGCCCCTCCGGGGGCGAGGGGGACGACCCCGCCGAGCTGTGTGTCGTGGGCGACGCCGACCAGTCGATCTACGCCTTCCGCGGCGCCACGATCCGCAACATCCTCCAGTTCGAGGAGGACTACCCGGACGCGACGACGATCCTCCTGGAGCAGAACTACCGCTCCACGCAGACGATCCTCACCGCGGCCAACGCCGTCATCGAGCGCAACGAAAGCCGCCGCCCCAAGAACCTGTGGACCAACGCGGGCGCGGGTGCGGGCATCATCGGCTATGTCGCCGACACCGAGCACGACGAGGCGCAGTTCGTCGCCGACGAGATCGACCGGCTCACCGACGCGGGCGACGCGAAGGCCGGCGACGTCGCGATCTTCTACCGGACGAACGCGCAGTCCCGTGTCTTCGAAGAGATCTTCATCCGCGTCGGCTTGCCCTACAAGGTCGTCGGCGGCGTCCGCTTCTACGAGCGCAAGGAGGTCCGGGACGTCCTCGCGTATCTGCGCGTGCTCGCGAACCCGGAGGACTCCGTCCCGCTGCGGCGCATTCTGAACGTCCCCAAGAGGGGCATCGGTGACCGCGCCGAGGCGATGATCGACGCGCTCTCGCAGCGCGAGAAGATCTCCTTCCCGCAGGCGCTGAAGCGCGTCGACGAGGCGTACGGAATGGCGGCCCGCTCGGCGAACGCCGTCAAGCGTTTCAACACGCTGATGGAGGAGCTGCGGACCATCGTCGAGTCCGGCGCGGGCCCCGCCGTCGTCCTGGAGGCCGTGCTCGAACGGACCGGGTACCTCGCCGAGCTGCAGGCCTCGACCGACCCGCAGGACGAGACGCGCATCGAGAACCTCCAGGAACTCGCCGCCGTGGCACTGGAGTTCGAGCAGGACAACGGCGAAGCCGGTGAGAGCGGCGAAGGGGAGACCGAAGCCGCAGGGGAGACCGAGGGCGAAGGGGGCGCCGAGGCCGCGGAAGGGGACACCGAGGCCGCAGAGGACGCGGGCGCGGCCACGGCTGCTTCGGGCACGCTCTCCGAGTTCCTGGAGCGGGTCGCGCTCGTCGCCGACTCGGACCAGATCCCCGACGAGGAGGACGACGGCTCCGGAGTCATCACCCTGATGACGCTGCACACCGCCAAGGGCCTGGAGTTCCCGGTCGTCTTCCTGACCGGCATGGAGGACGGCGTCTTCCCGCACATGCGCTCCCTCGGCCAGGTCAAGGAGCTGGAGGAAGAACGCCGCCTTGCGTACGTGGGCATCACGCGCGCGCGGGAGCGGCTCTACCTCACGCGGTCCTCGATGCGCAGCGCCTGGGGGCAGCCTTCGTACAACCCGCCCTCGCGGTTCCTGGAGGAGATCCCGGAGGCGCACCTGGACTGGAAGCGGACGGGTTCCGTCGGCGCACCGGCATCCTCGGGTCCCGCGGCGGGAATCGCCTCCTCCTTGTCGTCGGCGCGCTCGCGCACCGGGGGCGCGCAGGGCTTCGCCACGCGCCGCGCCACGGAGAAGCCGGTGGTCGCACTGTCGATCGGGGACCGGGTCACGCACGACCAGTTCGGCCTCGGGACCGTGGTCGGAGTGAAGGGCACGGGCGCGAACGCCGAGGCGACGGTGGACTTCGGAGAGCCGAAGCCGAAGCGGCTGCTGCTGCGGTACGCGCCGGTGGAGAAGCTGTAACGCGCGCGGCGGCGGCCGGAGTTACGTCGGGTCGAGGCCGTGGCTGCGCAGCCACGGCAGCGGGTCGATCGCCGAGCCGCCGCCGGGACGCACCTCGAAGTGCAGGTGCGGGCCGGTGGAGTTGCCGGAGTTTCCGGAGAAGGCGATGGGGTCGCCTGCCTTGACCGGGCCGCTGGACACCTTGTGCGTGGAGAGGTGGCAGTACCACGTCTCCGTGCCGTCCTTGGCGGTCACGATCGCCATGTTGCCGTAGGCGCTGTTCCACTTCGTGGAGACGGTGCCGTCGGTGGCGGCGAGCACCTCGGTGCCGTACGACACCGGGAAGTCGATTCCGGAGTGCGCCGACATCCAGTTGATGCCGGCCTGTCCGTAGTACGCGCTCAGGCCCTGCTGCTTGACCGGCAGCGCGAACTTGGGGCGCAGGCGCTCCTTGCGCGCGGCTTCCTCGGCGGCCTTCTTCTCGGCGGCGACCTTCTCCGCCTTGAGGTCGATGCGCTCCTGGGTACGGCTCGCGCGGTCGGCGAAGTCACCGGCGTCCGCGGAGAGGTTGGCCAGCTGCGTGTCGAGCTTGTTGTTGGCGGCGGAAGGCTGCACGGACGCGGGGTCCGGAGCCGAGGCCGCCTGCGCCTCCTTCTCGTCGCCACCGCCGAAGTCGCCCACGGAAGCGGCGGCGATACCCGCGACGCCCATCACGCAGGCGGACGGCACGGCGACGGTGAAGAGTGCGGAGCGCTTGGCGGGCGAGCGGCGGCGGGCCCGCGAGCGGGAGCCGTGCGAGCGGTCCATGACCGGCGGCCCGTCGTCACCGGCGGGGCCGCCCGGGCTGGGCTCGATGGGGCTCGGCTCGACCGGGCCGAGCGAATCGGCGGGAGCCTCGTAATCGGCGGGGGCCTCGTCGGGCGTGAACTCGTGCTCGGCGGGGATCGGTTGGGCGTACGCCTCGGGCGAGTGATCCCCGGCCGGGAAGGGCTCGGAATCGTAGGACCCGGTGTCGTAGGGCGAATGCTTGTACGTTTCAGCAGCCTCGTACGCGTCCGGCGCTCCGGGCGTGTCCCCGGCTTCGTACGCCCCGAGCGCGTCGTGCGTCCCGAGAGTGTCGTGCACCTCGGTGGTGCCGAACGCCTCATGCGTCCCGGTGGTCCCGGCCCCGTACGTCATGTCCTGGCCGCCGGAGTTCCACGCAGTCGCGTCGTACGCGCCGGTGTCGAAGGCCTGCGTCTCCCACGGGCCGGTCTGCTGCGGCTGGTTCCAGGCGGTGGCGTCCCACTGGCCGCTGGTGTCGGGACCGGACTGGGCCGGGATGTCGGCGGAGAGGTGCTGATAGCCGCCGGTGGACCACATCGCCGTGGTGTCGTAGCCGCCGGTCTCGTACCCGCCTGTGTCGTACGCGGCCTGGTGCTGCGCGGCGTACGGGTCGTAGTTCAGCGTCTGCTGTGTGCCCGTCGTGGCCCACTGGCCGGTGTCGTACGAACTGCCGGGCATGTCGCCGAAGAGCGGGTCGGACGCGAAGCTTCCGGTGTCGGGACCGGCCGCCGCATAGCTGCCCGTGGTGTCGAAGCTTCCGGTGGAGAAGCCGTCGTATCCGGCATAGGCGCCATGCGGGGTGCTCTGCTGGTCATACGCCGCGTAGGGCGCATAGTCGGCGGGTGCCGAGGCCGGGGGTGTCGAGCTCCCCGACGGGTGACGGTCGTTCACCAACTTCTCTTTCGCCTCGGCAGCAGGGGGCAGAGCAGTGCGGCGACTGTACCCGGCGGTATGCGGGCGCGACAATCTTCGTCAGGTTTCACGCTCTCAGGAAACGGGCATTCGGACGTCTTTCGGCGGACTGCGGGCACAGCTTTGGCCCTGCGTTCGAAGTCCGTTCGACAAATTCGCTGCTCCGCGAGGTGCGGAACCACCCCTCAGGCCACGGTCAGTCCGTTCTCGGCACCCGTCGCGGGGGCTCCCGGGGAAGGCAGATCGAGGGCCTGGCGGATTCCTGCGGCGACCGCGGGGTGCACGGGCAGGGCGAGATGACCGATACCGGAGACTCGTACGTTCTGCGCGATCAGGTCGGGATGGTTGACGCAGGCCGTTTCGAGGGGGGCCATCAGCTGGTCCAGGTCGCTCCAGAAGCTCACGAACCGCGTCCGGCACTCCGGCGCGGGCTCGCGCAGCTCCTCGATCACGTCCGAGCCGGGGCGCATCTGGCGCACGATGGGGTGCGCGTCGGCCAGCGGCACGACCCGCGTTCCCTCATGTGGGGTACCGAGCGTGACCAGTGTGCGCACGCGGGCGTGGCCGCCGAGGCGCTGCGCGTAATAGCGGGCTATCAGGCCGCCGAGGCTGTGCCCGACGATGTCGACCTGGTGATGGCCCGTGCGCTCGCAGATCTCCTCTATGTGGCGGCCGAGCAACTCGGCGGCGGTGCGGATGTCGCACGTGAGAGGGGAGTAGTTCAGGGACTCCACGTGCTGGCCGCCGTGCTGGGCCAGGGAGCGGCGCAGCAGGACGAAGACCGAGCGGTTGTCGATGAAGCCGTGCAGCAGGACGACCGGCGGCCGGCTCTCCGAGGGGAGCCGGGGGGCGTCGGACGGCGGCAGTTCGGCGGCGATCCTGCGTTCCTGGACGATGCCCGACGGGTAAAGGAGGAGGTGGCCGGCGAGGATCGCCACCTCGAGTGCGGTCGCTTTCAGCAGAGCCATGGAGAGTCCCGCCAGTCTGGCGGGCGAGATAAGGCACGGCGGACGAAAGGGCAGGACCCTCGTGATGGTCATGGTCGACCTCCCGGTCGGCACGCGAGAGGACGGCTCTGTCCCCCGTGTGCCCGTAGTGGGGAGGCGTGGCAGAGGCCGTACGGCGGTGCGTGGTCAGCGCCGGTGGCGCCCTGCATACCGGCGCGATCGCCGATGTGCCGCGTCACCACGGCGCGCGGAAGCGGACGGCGCGGTGGCACGGCGACCTCGTTGCGGCTCCCCTTGCGCCGTCCCCGGGGCGGTCCGTGGACCGCTGTATGCGGGAGTGGCGCGCAGCGAACGTGTCCCATCGTGTGATTTCCCCCTCGCTCCACACCGTGAAACTGCCGGGTGCGAGATGCTGGGGATAACGTTCGTTCACTTCCCCGGCCGGTGCGGCACGGGATACCAGTGCTCGGACAGATGGATATCGGTACATGGAGGCAGTGATGGGTGTGGCAGCCGGTCCGATCCGCGTGGTGGTGGCCAAGCCGGGTCTCGACGGTCATGATCGCGGGGCCAAGGTGATCGCGAGGGCACTGCGTGACGCGGGTATGGAGGTCATCTACACCGGCCTGCATCAGACGCCCGAGCAGGTGGTGGACACCGCGATCCAGGAGGACGCCGACGCGATCGGTCTGTCCATCCTCTCCGGTGCCCACAACACGCTCTTCGCGCGCGTGATCGAGCTCCTCAAGGAGCGTGACGCGGAGGACATCAAGGTCTTCGGCGGCGGCATCATCCCCGAGGCGGACATCCCGCCGCTCAAGGAGAAGGGCGTCGCGGAGATCTTCACTCCCGGTGCGACGACGGCGTCGATCGTGGACTGGGTACGGGCGAACGTCCGTCAGCCCGCGGGAGCCTGACGGCCGACGCGCCGCGGCGGGGGCGTCCGGCCTGGCCGGCCTTCCCCGCTCCGGGGTGACGGTGTCCGGCTTTCGCTGCTCCAAGCCTTGCGCCGGGGTGAGGGCTGATGGCTGCTTTCGCCTCGCGGAGGGCGCGGCGAGTGCAGAGGGCGCGGAGAGCGCGGAGAGCGCGGAGGGTGTTGAGGCGCAGCCGTCGGCTGGGGCAGCCGGGTGCCTCAGCTTCTCGGTGGGGTTGCCTGACATCACGGCACCTCCCGGTTTCCCGGCGCCGTGCCCGGCCGCCACGGCTCCGCGCCCAGCTCCGCCCGCATCGCCGCGCGTAGACGCAACGTGCTGACCAGGCGCTGGAATGCCTCCGACCAGTACCCGCCCGCGCCGGGCGACGCGTCCTCCGGTTCGTCCGGTATCGCGGTCAGTACGTCGAGACGGACCGCCTCCGCCGGGTCCAGGCAGCGCTCGGCGAGGCCCATCACGCCGCTGAAGCTCCAGGGGTAACTCCCGGCGTCGCGGGCGATGTTCAGTGCGTCGACCACGGCCCGGCCCAGCGGCTCCGACCAGGGCAGCGCGCACACGCCGAGCAGTTGGAACGCCTCCGAGAGGCCGTGTGTCGCGATGAACCCCGCGACCCATTCGGCCCGCTCCCCGGCCGGTAGCGCGGCGAGGAGTTTCGCGCGCTCGGCGAGCGACGCCGCGCCGGGTCCCGCCGCATCAGGAGACGAAGGGGGCCCGAGCAGCGCACGCGACCAGACCGCGTCACGCTGCCGCACGGCCGCGCGGCACCACGCTGCGTGCAACTCGCTCTGCCAGTCGTCGGCCACGGGCAGCGCCACGATCTCTGCGGGGGTCCGGCAGCCGAGCCGCTCCGGCCAGATGCCGAGCGGGGCGGCCTCCACCAGCTGGCCCAGCCACCACGACCGTGCGCCCCGGCCGGCAGGCGGCTTCGTGATGACGCCGTCGCGCTCCATGCCGGCGTCGCACTCGTGGGGCGCCTCCACCGTGAGCGTCGGCATGCTCTTCGTGCCCTGCGCAAGGTCGATGGCCACGCAGGACGCCGCCCGGTCCGCCATACGGGCGGCGAGGGCGGACGCGGGGAGCGCGGAGAGGAGCTCGGCCGCCGTGGCGCGGACGTTGCGGCTGCGGTCGGTGAGGGCCTGCTCCAGGAACGGCTCGTCCGCGTCGCACAGTTGCGTGCGCAGGGAATCGAGGAACATCAGGCGGTCCTCGGCCCGCTCCGTGCTCCAGGTCGCGGCGAGCAGATCCCGCGCCGCCGCCGGGTCATGGGCCCGCACCGCGCCGAGCAGGGCGACGCGTTCGGCGAAGAGGCCCTCCTCCCACAACTGTGTGACCAGCGCCTTCTCCTCCGGGGCCGGCAGGGTGACCCCGCCGCCCGGAGCGGAGCGGAGTGCGAACTTCCAGTCCGGGTTGAGCCGCGCGAGCCACAGGGCCCGCGGTCCCGCGAAGGCGAGGGCCTGCGGCCGGAGGTCGGTGCGTCCACGGGCCGCGTTCAGGAGGGCCGGGAGCAGTTCGGGCGGTGCCGCGAAGCCGCGGTCGTTGGCCATCGCCAGCCACTGGGGCAGCAGTTCCATCAGG
The DNA here is from genome assembly GCF_040644915.1 of Streptomyces sp. NPDC046925. Taxonomy (NCBI): domain Bacteria; kingdom Bacillati; phylum Actinomycetota; class Actinomycetes; order Kitasatosporales; family Streptomycetaceae; genus Streptomyces; species Streptomyces sp. NPDC046925. Next base: position 172,403 of record NZ_JBEYWZ010000011.1, read on the forward strand.
TCGGGCACCGCGCCCCGGCGTCCTCCGCTGCCCGCGCCGGGGTGATCGGTGAGCAGGGTGGCGAGCCTGCGCCGGGCCGTGGGCGGCACCGGGGGCCTGGGGTCGTCCGCGGCGGGCTCGGGAAGCGCGGCGGCGGGCGCGGGGCGGAGTCCGGCTCTGCGCCTGAGGGTCTGTACGGCTGCCGCGTCCAGGAGGGCGGCCGGCGCGGCCTTGTCCCCGGTCCGTACGGGGGGTGTGCGGCGGTCGGTGCCGAGGAGCGCGGCGGTGACCAGGTCTTCCCAGGGGGCGACGGTCGCTTCGGTGAGTGCGGTGGTGCCGGTCATGTGGACTCCTCTCTCGGGCGGATCTCCCGGTTCTCGGGTGAACCTCCCGGTTCTCGGACGGATCCGGGTTCGCGGGTGGATCCCGCTCTTCGGGCCGATCCCCGTTCTCCGGTGGGTACCGGTTCCTCGGTGGGTCCCGGTTCTGCGGTCACTCGCGGTTCTGCGGTGGGCCTCGGTTCTCCGGTCGATCCCGGTTATCCGGTAGGCCCCGGCTCTTTGGTGGGTCCCGGTCCTAGGGCGGGCCTCTCGGTCCTTCGTGTGGATCTGCCGTCCTGGATCTGCCGGAGGACGTTGCTCTGCACTTGTGGCGCTTTCTGCGGGTGCTGTCAGCGGGTGCTGCGGTGCTGTTGCTGCCGCAGTGCTCCGCCCGGCCCTGCGCCGCGCTGTGCGGACCCGGCTCCGCGCATACGCGGCAGAGCTCTCTGGGCGCACATCGGTGACCACAGGGCGGTGGCGGTGCGACGGCGGTGAGGCGTGGTGCTCAGCACAGGGGCACCGCCTCTCCCACTCCGCGCGGCCAGGCCGTCAGAGGGGTGAAGCCCTCGTGGCCACACTCACCGAAGACCGTCACGGGAGCGCCTCCGGAGAGTGACACCAGCCGCCACAGGCCCGCTCGAGCCGCCGCGGAAGGGGTGATGGGCAGGGCCATGCCGCCTTCCGCATCCGCCAGTTGCCAGCCGTCGGACGCGGGGCCCTGGAGCGGGGTCGGTATCACCTCGCCCAGCGTCACCGGCCAGGAATCCAGCCACGGGTCCTCCCTCAGCACCTCGCCGTAGAGGTGCGTGGCCTGTTCCGTTCGTACGCCCGGCGGACGGGCCGCCGTCGACGCGGGGGCACCGAACTGTTCGCCCAGATCGGCCCGTAGTTGCCCGGCGCCCGGATACGCGGTCAGCTCGGCGTCCAGCGCGAGGCCGACCGGCAGCGCGAGCGCGGGCGCGCGGCCCGCGGCGCCGTACGACAGGAGCAGGGCCGTCCGTCCCGACTCCGCGCCGTACAGCCATATCCGGCGGGTGGTGAGCTTGCTGTCCGCCGTGTCGTACTGCGCGAGCACCAGCCAGTGGTCACGCACCGGCCCGCCCGCAGCCGACGTGGGCAGGCCTATGCGGGAGCGGACCGTGGCCGCCAGAGCCTGCGGCAGTTGCTCGCGGCGCAGCCAGCCCTGGTCGAGGAGGTGGAGGAGCGCACACTCCTCCAGCATCCGCACCGGCCAGCCCGGCCCGGAGGAGGGAATCGCGCCCAACTCCCGCACCCTCGCGGCCAGTCCGGGAGCTTGCGCGTCGACCATGCGGGCCGCCGTCTCCTCCCACAGCCCGTACCCGGTCTGTTCTGCGGAGGCCATGCCGCCGCGCAGCAGATCGGAGAGGCGCTGCTCCAGCTCCGTCACCCCCGCCGTGACCCGCTCGGCCCGCCGCTCCGCCCTGCGGCGCGCGGCCTCGGGATCAGCGGGCGCCGAGCCGGGCGCCGCGTCCGAAGTCCGCTTCGTCTCCGCTCTCTTACGGCGCCCCGTCAGCCACTCCTCCGCCCAGGCCGGCGGCTGCCCGTCCGGCACGGCACCGACCGTCCCGTCCTCGCCCGCCCAGAGCAGCAGCAGTCCGAGCGCGTGTTTGCACGGGAACTTGCGGCTCGGGCAACTGCATTTGTACGCCGGCCCCGCGGCGCCGGCGATGTCCGCTATGTCGACGACCGTCTGATACGGCTTGCTGCCACTTCCCTTGCACAGGCCCCACACCGTCCCCTCGCCCGAACTGCCCGCCTCCGACCATGGGCCGGCGACGCCGAGTTTGCTTCCCGCCTTGCGTGACGGGGCGTCAGGTGCCAATGCAAGGACCTGATCCGCCGTCCAGCGCACCCCCTGCTGAGTCATGTAATCGAAGGTAGATCCCACCACTGACAATCGGCCCCTCGCTCGATGTCTGCGCAGGTCAGCGGCGTGCGGAGGTCGATTGTCAGTGGCGTGGTGCACGGTTGGAATCACATCCGGGCCAGATGCGCTCGGACGAGTTGGAGGGGGATCGCTCCATGACCGTGTCCGTCGATTCGACGACCTCGACGACCGAGAACCAGCCCGCGCCCGTATCCACATCCACACCCGAATCCACACCCGCGTCCGCGGCCGTGCCCGCGGGTGAGGCGGAGGCGCTGCGACCGCATGCCGAGCATGCTTTCGCCGCCGAACTGGCCGCGCTCGCCGCACAGGACGACCGGCCCCGGCCTGCCCGCTGGCGGCTCTCGCCATGGGCGGTCGCGACCTATCTGCTCGGCGGGACGCTGCCCGACGGGACGGTGATCTCGCCGAAGTACGTAGGCCCGCGCCGCATCGTCGAGGTCGCCGTCACCACCCTCGCCACGGACCGCGCCCTGCTCCTGCTCGGCGTGCCGGGCACCGCGAAGACCTGGGTGTCCGAGCATCTGGCGGCCGCCGTCAGCGGCGACTCGACGCTGCTCGTGCAGGGCACGGCGGGGACGCCGGAGGAGGCGATCCGGTACGGCTGGAACTACGCGCAGCTGCTCGCGCACGGACCGAGCCGCGACGCGCTGGTGCCCAGCCCCGTCATGCGGGCCATGGCCGACGGCATGACGGCGCGGGTCGAGGAGCTGACCCGTATCCCCGCCGACGTGCAGGACACGCTGATCACGATCCTGTCGGAAAAGACACTGCCCATACCGGAGTTGGGACAGGAGGTGCAGGCGGTCCGCGGCTTCAACCTGATCGCCACGGCCAACAACCGCGACCGCGGCGTCAATGACCTGTCGAGCGCGCTGCGCCGCCGCTTCAACACGGTGGTGCTTCCGCTGCCGGAGAGCGCCGACGCGGAGGTCGACATCGTCTCGCGGCGCGTGGACCAGATCGGGCGCTCGCTCGATCTGCCCGCAGGGCCCGAGGGGATCGACGAGATCCGCCGCGTCGTCACCGTCTTCCGCGAGCTGCGGGACGGCGTCACGGCCGACGGCCGTACGAAGGTGAAGTCGCCCAGCGGCACGCTCTCGACGGCCGAGGCGATCTCCGTGGTGACGAACGGCCTCGCGCTGGCGGCCCACTTCGGAGACGGCGTGCTGCGGCCCGGCGATGTCGCCGCGGGCATCCTCGGCGCCGTCGTCCGTGACCCGGCGGCGGACCGCGTGATCTGGCAGGAGTATCTGGAGGCGGTGGTCCGTGAGCGGGACGGCTGGAAGGACTTCTACCGCGCGTGCCGTGAGGTGAGCGCGTGACGGGGGCGGGTGTGACGGCCGTGGGCGTGATGGGCGTGGGCCTGATGGGCGCGGGAGTGACGGTGGCTGGTTCGTGTGAGCGCGGGAGGGGCGGACATGGGCGACGAGGTGCGGGGGACGATTCGGGCTGGCGAGGGGCCGCTGTTGCTCGGTGTGCGGCATCACGGGCCGGGGTCGGCGCGTGCGGTACGGGCCGCGCTTGAGGCAGGCCGGCCGCGTGTGGTGCTGATCGAGGGGCCGCCGGAGGCCGACGCGCTGGTGGGGCTCGCGGCGGACGAGGCGATGCGGCCGCCGGTCGCGCTCCTCGCGCATGTGGTGGACGAACCGGGCAGGTCGGCGTTCTGGCCGCTGGCCGACTTCTCGCCGGAGTGGGTCGCCATCCAGTGGGCCGCGGACGCCGGGGTCCCGGTCCGGTTCATGGACCTTCCGGCGGCGCATTCGCTGGCGCAGGCGGAGGCAGAGGCGGAAGCGGGGGACGCGCCGGAGGGGGAGCCGGGCGAGCCCGGGGCTCCGGGGGACGCGGACGCGGTGCGGATCGACCCCCTCGCGGTGCTCGCGGAGACCGCCGGGTACGACGACCCCGAGCGGTGGTGGGAGGACGTCGTCGAGCACCGGGGCGGGGGCGGTGACGTATTCGCGCCGTTCGACGCGCTCGGCGAGGCCATGGGGGTGCTGCGCGAGGAGTACGGGACGGGCGGGCACGACCGTGACCTCGTGCGCGAGGCGTACATGCGGATCCAGGTGCGTTCCGCCCAGCGGGAGTTCGGGGCGGACGACGTCGCGGTCGTGTGCGGGGCGTGGCATGTGCCGGCGCTGCGGCAGAAGGTGACCTTGGCGGCCGACCGGGCGCTGCTCAAGGGGCTGCCCAAGGTGAAGGTCGACATGACCTGGGTGCCCTGGACACACCGCCGCCTCTCGCGGGCGAGCGGGTACGGAGCGGGGATCGCGTCCCCCGGATGGTACGGGCATCTGTTCAGCGCGCCGGACCGCCCCGTCGAGCGCTGGCTGACCAAGGTCGCGCGGCTGCTTCGGGACGAGGACAGGCTCGTGTCGTCCGCGCACGTCATCGAGGCGGTACGGCTCGCGGACACGCTCGCCGCGATGCGGGGGCGTCCGCTGCCGGGGCTAACTGAGACCACGGACGCGGTCCGTGCGGTGATGTGCGAGGGCTCCGACGTGCCGCTCTCCCTCGTGCACGACAAGCTCGTCGTCGGGGACGTTCTCGGGGAGGTGCCGGACTCCGCGCCTGCGGTGCCGTTGCAGCGCGATCTCACGCGGATCCAGCGGAAGCTGCGGCTCAAACCCGAAGCTCTGGAGCGGGAGTTGGAGCTCGACCTGCGCAAGGAGACGGATGCGGCGCGCAGCCGGCTGCTGCACCGGCTCCGGCTGCTCGGGATCGGCTGGGGCGAGCCGGCCGTGTCGCGGGGTAGCACGGGGACGTTCCGGGAGACCTGGCGGCTGCGGTGGGAGCCGGAGCTTTCCGTGCGGGTGGCCGAGGCGGGCGTGTGGGGGACGACCGTGGTGGCGGCGGCCACCGCCCGGGCGCAGTCCGATGCCATCGGTGCCGGGGCGCTCGCCGATGTCACGGCGCTGGCCGAGCGGTGTCTGCTGGCCGAGCTGCCGGACGCGCTGCCGGTGGTGATGCGGGTCCTGGCGGACCGGGCGGCGCTGGATGCGGACGTCGGGCATCTGGCGCAGGCGCTGCCCGCGCTGGTGCGGTCCCTTCGGTACGGGGACGTGCGGGGCACGGACACGGCCGCGCTCGGTGAGGTGGCCGTGGGACTTGCCGAGCGGGTGTTCGTCGGGCTGCCACCCGCGTGCGCGGGGCTCGACCAGGACGCGGCCCTCGAGATGCGGGGGCATGTGGACTCGGTGCACCAGGCGGTGGGGCTGCTGGGGGAGTTGGGTGGCTCGGGGTCTGCGGATGCGGCTTCGGCTGCGCCTTCGACCGCGGGTGCGGATACGGCTGCGGGCGCGGACACGGCTGCGAGTGCGCCTTCGGGGGATGGGGGGACGGCACGTTCGGGTGGAGCGTCCCTGGTGGGCGCCGGTATACGGGGCCGGTGGTTCTCCGTGCTGAGGGTGCTGGGGGAGCGGGACAGCATCGCCGGGGTGGTGCGTGGGCGGTGCGTGCGGATTCTGCTGGACGGCGGGGAACTGGCGGAAGGAGAGGCCGCCCGGTTCATGGGGCTTGCCCTGTCCCGGGGTACCGAACCGGCTGAAGCCGCCGCCTGGATCGAGGGGTTCGTGGGCGGTGGGTCCGGGGGCGGCATGTTGCTCGTGCATGACGAGCGGCTGCTCGGGCTTGTCGACGACTGGCTGAGCGGGGTTCCCGACCGGGCGTTCACCGACGTGCTGCCGCTGCTGCGGCGCACCTTCTCGGCGTACGAACCGGGAGTGCGGAGGACTCTGGGCGAGCTGGTGAGGCGCGGGCCGGCGGTCGGGAGCGGTTCCTTGGCCCTCGCCGGCGGGATACCCGGCTTCGGTCCGGAGCTTGACGCCGAGCGCGCGGATGCCGTTCTGCCGGTGCTGAGTCTGTTGCTCGGGGCTGAGATCGGAGTCGGGACCGAGGCCGGTTCCGGGGGCGGGGCCGTGCCCGGTGCCGGTGCCGGTGACGGCAGAGGTGACGGTAACGAGCTTGTGGGGGTGGGCTGATGATGCGGGACGAGCGTGACGTGGGCCGGGGAATGGCAGGGGGCGCGACCGCGGGGGCGGGGCGGGGAGCGAGGGCGGCCGTGAAGCAAGACGGGGCAGCGGGCGTTCCTAGGGGCGGTACGGCAGGCGGCGTGGCGCACGGCGGGGCGGTGGGTGCAGCTCAGGGCGTGGAGTCGGCCGTTGCTCGAGTCGGGGGAGCAGCAGACGCAGGGGGAACTGCGGCTCAGGACCCTGTAGGGGTGGTAGCAGAAGGAGGGGCGGGGGCCGTGGTCCGTGCTCGGGCAGCAGGGGCGGGGCGCGGGGAGGCGGAGGCTGCCGTGCGAAGCGGGGGAGCAGCCGGAGGACGAGGCGGAAGCGGGGGTGTGGTCGGAGGGCGCGGCGGGGCAGGGGGAGAAGTGTCAGAGGGCGTAGCGGGCGTTTCTCGGGGCGGGATGGCAGGCGGCGCGGTGCGCGGAGGGGTGGTTGGTGTGGCTCAGGGTGTGGGCGGTGGTGCTGGGGATGGTGTGGCGGATGTTGCAGGTGGGGGTGTTGGGGGCTCTGTGGGGGAGCGGATGCGGCGGTGGCGGCTTGTGTTGGGTGGGGGTGCCGGTGATGGGACGGGGTGTGAGCTCGCCGGGCGGGATGCGGCGATGGACGGGGCGCTCGGGGCGCTGTACGGGGGAGGGGGCGCGGGGAAGAAGGATCGGTCGCGGGATCGTTCGGCGGGGCTCGGGGCGTCCGCGCCGTCCGTTTCGCGCTGGCTCGGGGACATCCGGAAGTACTTCCCCTCGTCCGTCGTGCAGGTCATGCAGCGTGACGCGATAGAACGCCTCGGGCTGTCCACGCTGCTCCTGGAGCCGGAGATGCTCGAGGCCGTGGAGGCCGACGTGCACTTGGTGGGGACCCTGCTCTCCCTGAACAAGGCCATGCCGGAGACGACCAAGGAGACCGCGCGGGCCGTCGTGCGCAAGGTCGTCGAGGACCTGGAGAAGCGGCTCGCCACACGCACCCGCGCCACCCTCACCGGCGCGCTCGACCGCAGCGCACGCGTCAGCAGGCCGCGCCACCACGACATCGACTGGAACCGCACGATCGCGGTCAACCTCAAGAACTACCTGCCGGAGTACCGGACGATCGTGCCCGAGCGGCTCGTCGGGTACGGGCGGGCGTCGCAGTCCGTGAAGAAAGAGGTCATCCTCTGCATCGACCAGTCGGGCTCGATGGCCGCGTCGGTCGTCTACGCCTCGGTGTTCGGCGCCGTGCTCGGTTCGATGCGCTCGCTCAACACGCGGCTCGTCGTCTTCGACACGAACGTCGTCGACCTCACCGATCAGCTCGACGACCCGGTGGACGTGCTGTTCGGCACACAGTTGGGGGGTGGCACCGACATCAACCGGGCGCTCGCGTACTGCCAGTCGCAGATCACCCGGCCCGCCGACACGATCGTCGTGCTCATCAGCGACCTCTACGAAGGGGGGATACGCGACGAGATGCTGAAGCGGGTCGCGGCGATGAAGGCGTCCGGGGTGCAGTTCGTGACGCTGCTCGCGCTCTCCGACGAGGGGACGCCCGCGTATGACCGGGAGCACGCGGCGGCGCTTGCTGCGCTGGACGCACCTGCCTTCGCCTGTACCCCGGATCTCTTCCCGGAGGTGATGGCGGCGGCGATCGAAAAGCGCCCACTGCCCATACCGGACATGAATACGCATCAGTAACAGGGGGCTTGCGCAAGGGCGGGCGGCCCGTGCGAGGATCGGCGGGCTCAACTTCCGGAGTATTGCGCTCCGTGTATCACCGCCTCGCCCGCCCAGTACCGGCCGGGTGCCAGCCCAGTAGAGGAACTTCCTCGTCTTGACTTCCGCAGCCGTCGTTCTGCCCGGTGCCGCTGTGCGCATGCTGCGCGCGGTGGCCGGGCGGCGTGCGCTGCAAGTGGTGCTGTTGCTGGCCGGGTTGCTTGCGCTCGGGTTCCTCTGTGGTGAGCGTGCGCATGCGGTGGACGGCGTGCCGGCTCCGGAGCGTGTGGAGTCGGCGCGGGCTGCGGGGCCGGCGGGGTCGGCACAGCCGGTGCGTGAGCGGGTGGCCGAGTCTGTGCGGGACGGTCGCGAGACCATGCGGAACGGTCGTGAGGCCGTGCGCGAGGCGGCGGTCGAGCCTGCGGCCGATGCCGTGGAGCCCGTGGTCCGGAGCGCGCGGGGTGTTGTGCGGCCGGTCGTGGACGGGGTCACCGGAGTTGTCGAGGGCGCGCCCCAGCGGGTGCTGCCCGAGACACCCGACCTGCCGGGCGCGCCCGGCGTCCCCGGCAGCCCCGAGCAGCCTGGCCCCGGCCATGGTGCGGGCGCAGGTGACGAGGCCCGGGCCCCGAATGCCGGGCAGGGTGAGGTGACAGCGCGGGCGCACGAGGCTCGAGCCGAGTCCTCGTACGGCACCGGCACCGGCACCGGCATCACCTACGCAGCCGGTCAGCAGGCACGCGGCAGCGCGCCGTTCAGTGACGGCTTCGGCTCCGGCGCCTCCGACGAAGCGCGCCGCACCGGACACGGGCCCATCCCGTTCCCGTTCCCGTCCGCGCCCGGTGATCCGGGGCGGACGCTGGGCGGGCAGTCGGCCGGTGACGGGGGTTCGACGCGGCACGGCGATCCGTGTGCCGCCTCGTACGGCAGCCGTGCGCCGGTGCGGCTGCTGCCTGGTGCCGGGGCCGTCCAGGTCTCCGCGCCGGTCCGCGAGCGACACCGGGACATTCTCGAATTCCCTGGCTAGGGCAGCCCTTTCCCCGCGAAGACCTGCCGCGCGGGGGTGGCAAAGGTCTGCCCGCCGACCGGACACGGACACGTCCGGGTCGGTTTCATCGCCAGAATTCGAAGGATCTGAAGCACGCATGAACAAGAACATCCGTCGTTCCATCGTCATAGCCGCCGGTGTCACGGGAGCCTGGGCGCTCGGATCGGCCGTCGCCAGCGCGGACGAGCTGCCGCAGCACTCCATCGCCCTGCCGGACAACACGTCCGACGCGGTCGCCGACGTCACGGGAGATGTCGCTGACGTCACCGACGCTGCTGACATCACCGATGCCGCCGATGTCACCGACGTCCGGGGCAAGGCGAAGTCCGCCGCGGCCGACGCGAAGGCCACCGTCACCGACGTCCGGGACAGCGCGAAGTCCACCGTCGCCGACGCGAAGTCCACCGTCTCCGACGCGAAGGCCACCGCGCCGAAGCACGCCGCCCCCAAGGCCCCCGAGGTCACCACCCCGCACGTCACCACCCCGGACATCACCACCCCCGAAGACTCCGTCGACTACCTCTTCGGTCCTCTCTCCGCGTTCGCCTCGGACCTCGACGACACCAGGGCGACCGCCACCCCCATCGCCGACGAGACCGCCGAAGCCGTGCTGCCGCCCGTCGCCGCCACCGCCGTCGACGGTGTCGTGCCGGTGGCCGGGCAGGCGGTCGGCGACGTCTCCTACCTGGCGCAGGGCGTGGCCGGTGACGTGACGCCGTTCGCGGGCGGGGTCGTCGGCGAGGTCCCGCCGTTCGCGCAGGGTGTCGTCGCGGAGGACGTGCAGCCCTTCGCGGGCGGTGTCGTCGGTTCGGTCTCGCCGCTCGTGGAGACCGTCGCCGACCAGGTGCGGCCCGTCGTGCAGGGCGTCGGCGGCAGCGTGGACGAGCTGGCATACGGCGTCACGGGTGACGTTCGGCCGTTCGCCGGTGGTGTCGTCGGCCAGGTCTCGCCCTTCGCGCAGGACCTGACCGGCACCGTCGCCCCCGACGCGCGCTCCCTCGCCGGGAACGCCGTCACGGGCGTCCACGGCGTGGCCGACTCGGTCACCCCGAGCTACCTCTCGACGTACGCCGTCTGACAGCTGGAGCAACAGCTGGAGCAACAGCTGGAGTGAAGGCCGGAAAGACAGCTCGCGCGGCGGTGCGAGCTGTGGCTCCACCAGTCGTAACAGGAGCAAACGGGCGGTCCCTGACACCCCCGGGGGCCGCCCTTCCCCCGCTCGCATCCGTGATCTGTGACAGTCATCACCGCCCAAATGTGATCTGCGATTTAGGGACCTACGGCCCACGGCGATAACCTGCGAGACGGACATGCCGCGTATCGGACTCCGTCCTACGCCTCCCTTGTGACAGCGCAGTCACGTTGCCCTCCGCGGCACGCCCACGCAGACAGCTGACCACAAAGCAGCGAGATCGCAGCGAGATCACGGAAAAGGGACGGACGCGCGTGGACCTGTTCGAGTACCAGGCGAGGGACCTCTTCGCCAAGCACGGTGTACCGGTGCTGGCCGGTGAAGTCATCGACACGCCTGAGGCGGCGCGCCAGGCCACCGAGAAGCTGGGCGGCAAGTCGGTCGTCAAGGCACAGGTGAAGGTCGGTGGCCGCGGCAAGGCCGGCGGCGTGAAGCTGGCCGCCAACCCGGACGAGGCCGTCGCTCGCGCGACGGACATTCTCGGGATGGACATCAAGGGCCACACGGTCCACAAGGTGATGATCGCCGAGCTGTCCCCGGAGATCGAGGCGGAGTACTACGTCTCGTACCTCCTCGACCGCACCAACCGCACCTTCCTCGCCATGGCGTCGGTGCAGGGCGGCATGGACATCGAGGAGGTCGCGGAGAAGACCCCCGAGGCCCTCGCGAAGGTCCCGGTCAACGCCGTAGAGGGCGTGAACATCGAGAAGGCCCGCGAGATCGTGGCCCAGGCGAAGTTCCCGGCCGACGTGGCCGAGGGTGTCGCCGAGGCCATGGTGACCCTGTGGGAGACCTTCGTCGCCGAGGACGCGCTCCTCGTCGAGGTCAACCCGCTGGTCAAGACCAAGGACGGCCGCATCCTGGCCCTGGACGGCAAGGTCTCGCTCGACGAGAACGCCGACTTCCGCCAGGCCGACCACGCGGCGCTCGAGGACAAGGACGCAGCCAACCCGCTCGAGGCTGCTGCCAAGGCCAAGAACCTCAACTACGTCAAGCTCGACGGCGAGGTCGGCATCATCGGCAACGGCGCGGGTCTCGTCATGAGCACCCTCGACGTCGTCGCGTACGCCGGTGAGAACCACGGCAACGTCAAGCCGGCCAACTTCCTCGACATCGGCGGCGGCGCTTCGGCCGAGGTCATGGCGAACGGCCTGGAGATCATCCTCGGCGACCCGGACGTCAAGTCCGTCTTCGTCAACGTCTTCGGCGGCATCACCGCCTGCGACGAGGTCGCCAACGGCATCGTCCAGGCGCTCGAGCTGCTCAAGTCCAAGGGCGAGGAAGTCACCAAGCCCCTGGTCGTGCGCCTCGACGGCAACAACGCGGAGCTGGGTCGCAAGATCCTGAGCGACGCCAACCACCCGCTCGTGCAGCGCGTGGACACCATGGACGGCGCGGCCGACAAGGCCGCCGAGCTCGCGGCCGCACGGTGACATTGCGCGTCTCCGACACGACAAGGGACTAGGTAAAGAACAGCCATGGCTATCTTCCTCAACAAGGACAGCAAGGTCATCGTCCAGGGCATGACCGGTGCCACGGGCATGAAGCACACCAAGCTCATGCTGGGTGACGGCACCAACATCGTCGGCGGTGTGAACCCGCGCAAGGCCGGCACGTCCGTCGACTTCGACGGCACCGAGGTACCGGTCTTCGGCACCGTCGCCGAGGCGATGGAGAAGACGGGCGCCAACGTCTCCGTCCTCTTCGTGCCGCCGGCCTTCTCCAAGGCCGCCGTCGTCGAGGCGATCGACGCCGAGATCCCCCTCGCCGTCGTCATCACCGAGGGCATCGCCGTCCACGACTCCGCCGCCTTCTGGGCGTACGCGAAGTCGAAGGGCAACAAGACCCGCATCATCGGCCCGAACTGCCCCGGTCTCATCACCCCGGGCCAGTCGAACGCCGGCATCATCCCGGGCGACATCACGAAGCCGGGCCGCATCGGCCTGGTCTCGAAGTCCGGCACGCTGACGTACCAGATGATGTACGAGCTCCGTGACATCGGCTTCTCGTCGGCCGTCGGCATCGGTGGCGACCCGGTCATCGGCACGACGCACATCGACGCGCTCGCCGCGTTCGAGGCCGACCCTGAGACCGACCTGATCGTCATGATCGGTGAGATCGGCGGTGACGCCGAGGAGCGTGCGGCGGACTACATCAAGGCCAACGTGACGAAGCCGGTCGTCGGCTACGTCGCCGGCTTCACCGCGCCCGAGGGCAAGACCATGGGCCACGCCGGCGCCATCGTCTCCGGCTCCTCCGGTACGGCTGCCGCGAAGAAGGAAGCGCTCGAGGCTGCGGGCGTCAAGGTCGGCAAGACGCCGACCGAGACGGCGAAGCTTGCGCGAGCGATTCTCGCGGGCTGAGTTTGCCTGAACCGTTTTGAAGTGGGCCCGCATCTCTCTTGCGAGAGGTGCGGGCCCACTTTGCTTGCCTGTCTGCGGGCGGGCTGCGGCTGGTCGCGCAGTTCCCCGCGCCCCTGAAGGATGCGCAGTTCCCCGCGCCCCTGAAGGATGCGCAGTTCTCCGCGCCCCCGCAGGGGCTCTCCTCATCTCGCCAGCGGTGTCAGTCTCTCCGGGCCGTTCGGCAGGGCATCGCTGAGCTTCTTGTGGAGGATCTGGTCCTGGTACGTCAGGCTGCCCGGGCCCATTCTCGGGGGGACTCCGCTGATGGCCTTGCCGGGGGCCCTGGGCGGTTCGTAGTGCGTGGGGGCCGTTCGCAGGGTGAGGGCCGTCGCGCCGACGATCAGGGCGGTGAAGGCGATGGCCGCGCGGGTCCAGAAGCGGGCGCGCTGCTCGCTGCCGGTGCGTACCCGGCCCGGGTTCGGGGGCCGCAGCTTCTCCGCGCCGCAGAGCTCGCCGAGTCGCTGGTGCAGGGCGTCGGGCGTCGCCGCCTGTTCGGGGAGCTTCTCGGCGACGAGTTCGCGGGCGTGCAGCAGCCGGTTGGCCGTCGCGGGCGTGCTCGCCTCCGTCTCGGCCGCCGTCTCGGGCAGATCGAGGCCGACGCCGTCGTAGAGCAGCAGGGTGCGGCGCTGCGCGGGCGGCAGGCTCATCAGGACGTCGAGGAAGGCGCGGTCGTCCGGTGCGGCGGGCGGGGCGTCCGGCTGCCGGAGGGCGGGGCGCAGCCGGTGCCAGGGGGACATCGCGTACTCGTACGCCGCCGCGCGCACCCAGCTCTCGGGGTCGCGGTCGACGGCGACCTCGGGCCAGCGCTGCCAGGCGAGCTGGAAGGCGCGCTCCACGGATTCCTGGGCGAGGGTGCGGCGCCCGGTGAGGAGATAGGTCTGGCGTACGAGGCCGGGGGCGCAGGTCGAGCAGAGGGCGTCGAAGGCTTCCGCGGGGGTCGCCGGGGCAGCGAGCCCGGACGGCTCGGCCTGCGGGTCGGCGGCCTGAGCGGCGGCGGCCTGAGCGACTGCCGTCGTCGGCCCGGCAGACACATCAGCCCCGGCAGACACATCAGCCCCGACAGACGCATCAGGCACGGCAGACGCGACAGCCATGGCCGACGCATCAGCCCCGGCCGACACAGCGGGTTCCGGCCGGGTGTGGCCGTTCATCGCGGCGCCGACCGGGATGCGCGCGGGGGATTTGCCGCCCTTCGTGTCGAGGGCGGGCGGCAGATCCTCGGTCCAGCTGTTCCGCCGCGTCGAACGCTTGCCCGCTAGGGTCAGCTCGTTCGCGATCTCGGCGAGGAGCTCCGCGTACGCCGCCCGTCTGCGGCCGCGCGGCGTCGAGCGGCCCGACTCCCAGGAGCGGACCGTCTCCCGTGAGACGCCCACCTTCGCGGCGATCTCGGCCTGGCTGAGGGATTTCGCCGCGCGCAACCGCCGCCGTTCCTTGGGGGGTGGCAGCGGAGGGGGTCCCGCCTGGGGAAGGGGAGTCGAGCGCTTGGGGGCGGCAGGGCTCTGGGTCATGTGGGACTCTCCGCGCCGTGGGCCATGGGCCTTCGTGCGGCGGGCGGCCGGGCGTGACTGACCCGTCGTACGAAAAAGTACATAAACGTATATTGAGCGACACATCCGATATTCGCTTGTTACGGGGAGAAAGCGCGTGTCGTTGGGAGCATGGCGGCGTGACTCAAATCACCCACCGCAGCTCACCGTTGCCGCGCCTGCGGCCGCTGATCGAGCGGGTACGTGACCGCTCACCCGGACTGGCGACCTGCCTCTTCGGAGGGGCCGTCGCGGCCGGGCTCGGGCTCGGCTCGTGTGCCGTCCTGGTGATGGTCCTCTGGATCAGCTCGCCCTATCCGGACAGCGGGCCCAGCGGGGCGCTGCATGTCGCCGCCGCGGTGTGGCTGCTCGCCCACGGCACGGAGCTGATCAGGACGGACACGCTCTCCGGGGGGCCGGTGCCGCTCGGCGTCACGCCCATGCTCCTGATGGCCCTGCCGGGCTGGCTCGCGCACCGGGCGGCGCGGGACGCGGCGGATCCGGAGGAGCGGGGGATGGCGCCGCGGACCGCGTGGTGCGGGGTGGTCGGCGGCTACCTCCTGGTCGGCGTCGCCGCGACGCTGTACGCGGCCGGTGGTGAGCTGCGGCCGTTGTGGCCGAGCGTGGTCCTGCATGTGCCGCTGCTCGTGGGGGCCGCGGCGGCGGTGGGGGTCTGGACGGCGCTCGGCAGGCCGGGCGGGCCGCTGCCGCTCCTGGTGCGGGTCGGTCTGCGCGCCCTGCCGGCGGCCGTACGTCCCTTCTTCGTACGTCGCTACGTCAGCGCCGTCACGCGGGCCGGAGCGGCGGGGGCGGTGGTGCTTGTCGGCGGGGGAGCGTTGCTGGTGGCGTTCTCCCTCGTGCTGCACGGCGGATTGGTGCGGGCGTCGTTCGCGCAGGTCACGGACGTGTGGTCGGGGCGGTTCGCGGTGCTGCTTCTTGCCATGGCGCTGGTGCCGAACGCGGCGGTGTGGGGCGCGGCGTTCAGCCTGGGCCCCGGTTTCACGCTGGGCGCCGGGAGCGCGGTGGGGCCGCTCGGCGTGACCGCGGGGCCGCTGCTGCCCGCGTTCCCGTTGCTCGCGGCGGTTCCGGAGCCGGGGCCGGGGTCGCCGTTCACGTGGGCGGCGGGGGCGGTGCCGCCGGTCGCGGGGCTGGCCGTCGGGTGGTTCACGGCGCGGGCGGCGGCGCCTGTTCTCGGTCAGCGCGAGCGGGCGTGGACACGCAGGCGTACGGCGCTGGTGGCGCTGGTGGCGGCGGCGTTGTGCGGGGTGATTCTCGCGGTGCTCGCGGCGCTGGCGGGCGGGCCGCTGGGCGTGGCCGCCCTGGCCGACTTCGGTCCCGCGTGGTGGCTGACGGGGCTCGCGGCGCTGGGATGGACCGGGGCGGTGGGGGTGCCGGGCGCTCTCCTGGGCCGGGCGTGGCGTGTGCGGCCCCGCCGGGTGAAGCCGCCCCGGCCTCCGCGGTTCAAGCGGCGTCAAGCGAAACCGCCTCGCGCGAAGCAGCCGGGGGGTGTGCTGCGCCGGCTCACCCTGCGCAGGGCCGCTGCCCCTGAGGCCACGACACCGGGAGCGACCCCGCCCACGGCCGCGCAGCCCGCAGCCGCAACGCCTGGAACCGCGCAGTCCGCAGCCGCATCGCCCAACCCCGCATCGCCCGGAGCCGGGCAGCCCGAATCAGCGCCGCCCAAGGCACGCCGGGCCTGGCTCAGGCTGCCGAAGCCGCGCGTCCCCCGGTTGCGGGGCCTGCGCCCGCGTCGCCAGGACCCGCCGCCCCCGGTGCCTGCGGACGCGGAGCCGTTCGAGCCGTACGACTTCCTGCCGGACGCACCTGCCGTGGACACGGCGGACTGGGGCGTCGCGGACTGGCACGACGAGGCGTCCCGCGAGACCCGCTGGGCGGCCCTGCGCGACGCCACCGCAAAGGAACCCCCACCGGGCCCCTGACCCCCCACCCACCACTCGGCCGACCCCGGCCCTGCACCACCGGGCCGGGCCCCGCTTTATGCCGCCGGGCTGGTCCGCGGCCCTGCACTGCCTCGCCGGGCCCTGCTTTGTGCTGCCGGGCTGGTCCGCGGCCCTGCACTGCCTCGCCGGGCGCCGTCCTGCGCTGCCGGTCTGGTCCACGGCCCTGCGCTGCCTGGACGGCCCCGCCTTGCGCTGCCGGGCTGGGTCACGTCCCCGCACCACCTGGTCGAGTCCCGCCTTGCGCTGCTGGGCCGGCCCACGGCCCTGCACTGCCTCGCCGGGCGCCGTCCTGCGCTGCCGGTCTGGTCCACGGCCCTGCGCTGCCGGGCCGGGCCCCGCCTCGCGCTGCCGAGCTGGGTCACGTCACCGCGCCGCCTCGCCGGGCCCCTGCCCGGCACCCCCGCACCGCCCCGCCGGCCCACGGCCCAGCACCCCCGCACCGGGCCCCGCCCCGCCCCCGCCGAGCAAAGCCCCAACGCGGGGCAAGGGCAAGGCCCAGCGTCGAGCCCCAACACGGAGCAAGCCAAGGCCCAGCGCCAAGCCCCCCCCGGCAGCCGGGACCGGACTAATCGCGCTCGCTCAGAAGTGGGCGCAGCTGCTTGGGCAGGAGGTTTTCGCATTCCTGTTGTGACTGGCTCGTGAGCGCATCGCTCACGCACGTGTAGTAGTCGCGGTACACCAGCTGCGCCGCGAACGTCGCCGCCACCATCGCGAGCGCGAGCGACGCCGTCACCAGGCCGCTGATCGCCGCCGTCCGCTGCGGCTTCCCGCCCGCGGGGTCGGCCGCGGGCTGCTGCGCGGCGGGCGTCGTCGGGTCCGGCTGCTTCTGCTTGGCCCGCAGCGAGCTGATGCCCCAGTTCAGGGCGAGCGCGCCCAGGAGCAGGGCCACGTACCGCCAGCCGAAGAGCGCGAAGAAGAACGCCCACATGCCGGAGAGCAGTGCGTACCGCGCGCGGCGCTGGGCCGGATCGGTCGGGTCCCAGCGCATCCCGCTGCCAGGCCCTGACCCGGAGCCGGACGGCCCGTCGGGGCCCTGCTGGCCGGGCCGGTCGCCGAAGCCGCCGCCCTGGGAGCGGCCGGGCTGCCGGTCGCTCCACTGGCTGCCCCAGGGGGAACGCCCCTGGTCGTCGGAGCCGTCGGAGCCGTCGCCGCCGTTGCCGGGGCGGGGCCGCCACGGCTGGTCCGGCGTGCCCTCCGGCGGCGGCGCGAAGGGATTGTCGTCCTTCTTCCCCGAGCTCCCCGAGCTCCCCGAGCTCCCCGAGCCCGGCGATTCGGCGTCCCCGGAGTCGCCCGAGTCCGGGGAGGAACCCTGCGGAGGGGACGACGGGCGGCCGTCGCGCAGCAGCGTCGAGCCGCGCTCCCCTCCGTGCGTCAACCCGAACGCGAAGGACAGCGGGAGGCGGAGGCTACGGTCCGGCATCAGGTGTGCGTCTTCCCCTTGGTCGAGCGAGCTTCTTAACGGTGTCCGGGACGGTGCTCTGGACGGTGTGACGCCATGTGACGTCTTGGTGCAGACGCTACCTTCCGGCCGCGCCCCCGTCCCGTGAGGGGCCGCACCGTGTGCCGGTATCGTTGCTGACGGTCGGCCGCTTCGTAGAGTTCCCCGTATCGCGAGGCACGAAGCTTTTGTACGACCGTACAAAGCCTCGCCGCACAGAGCCTCACCGTGCAAAGCCGCACCGTACGAACACGCACCTCGCGAGAAAGGGCCCCGCTGTGGCCAAGAGCCCTGTGGCCAAGCGCCTCGTCGTGCTGGTCTCCGGATCAGGTACGAATCTGCAGGCTCTGCTCGACAAGATCGCGACGGACGGTGCGGCGGGCTACGGCGCCGAGATCGTCGCGGTCGGCGCCGACCGCGACGGCATCGTCGGGCTGGAGCGCGCCGAGAGCGCCGGGATTCCCACCTTCGTCTGCCGGGTGAAGGACCATGCGACGCGTGACGAGTGGGACGCGGCGCTCGCCGAGGCGACCGCCTCGTACGCACCCGATCTGGTCGTGTCGGCCGGGTTCATGAAGATCGTGGGGAAGAAATTCCTCGCACTGTTCGGCGGCCGGTTCGTCAATACGCACCCCGCCCTGCTGCCCAGCTTCCCCGGGGCCCACGGTGTGCGCGACGCGCTCGCGTACGGCGCGAAGGTCACGGGATGCACCGTCCACTTCGTCGACGACGGCGTCGACACCGGCCCGATCATCGCCCAGGGCGTGGTCCCGGTCGGGGATGAGGACGACGAGAGCGCTCTGCACGAGCGCATCAAGGAAGTCGAGCGAAGGCTGCTCGTCGATGTCGTGGGGCGTCTGGCCCGTAACGGCTACCGCATTGAGGGACGAAAGGTATTTATCCCGTGACCGCCGAAGGTACGCACGCCTCGCAGCGCCCCATCAAGCGCGCGCTCATCAGCGTCTATGACAAGACCGGGCTCGAAGAGCTCGCGCGCGGGCTGCACGAGGCCGGCGTCGAGCTCGTCTCCACCGGTTCGACCGCCGCGAAGATCGCCGCCGCCGGGGTGCCCGTCACCAAGGTCGAGGAGCTCACCGAATTCCCCGAGTGCCTGGACGGCCGGGTCAAGACGCTGCACCCCCGCGTGCACGCCGGGATCCTCGCCGACCTGCGTCTGGACGACCACCAGCGCCAGCTCGCCGACCTCGGCATCGAGCCGTTCCAGCTGGTCGTGGTGAACCTCTACCCCTTCAAGGCGACCGTCGCCTCGGGCGCGACGCCCGACGAGTGCGTGGAGCAGATCGACATCGGCGGCCCCTCGATGGTCCGCGCCGCCGCCAAGAACCACCCCTCGGTGTCGGTCATCACGAGCCCCGACCGGTACGCCGACGTGCTCGCCGCAGCCCGCACCGGCGGCTTCGACCTGACCGCCCGCAAGCGCCTGGCCGCCGAGGCGTTCCGCCACACCGCCGAGTACGACCTCGCGGTCGCCTCCTGGTTCGCGGACGACTACGCCGCCGACGACAGCTCGGACTTCCCCGGGTTCATCGGCAGCGCGTACGCCCGCAAGAACGTCCTGCGCTACGGCGAGAACCCGCACCAGGGCGCCGCCCTCTACGTCGACGGCAATGGCGGCCTCGCGGAGGCCGAGCAGCTGCACGGCAAGGAGATGTCGTACAACAACTACACGGACACGGACGCCGCGCGCCGTGCCGCGTACGACCACGACGACCCCTGCGTCGCGATCATCAAGCACGCCAATCCCTGTGGCATCGCGATCGGTTCGAACGTCGCAGAGGCGCACCGCAAGGCGCACGCCTGTGACCCGCTCTCCGCGTTCGGCGGCGTGATCGCCGTCAACCGCCCGGTCTCCAAGGAGATGGCGGAGCAGGTCGCCGACATCTTCACCGAGGTCATCGTCGCGCCGGAGTACGAGGACGGCGCCCTCGAAGTCCTCACCAAGAAGAAGAACATCCGCGTCCTGCGCGCCCACCAGGCCCCGGCCAACACGGTGGAGGTCAAGCAGATCGACGGCGGTGCGCTCCTCCAGGTCACCGACCGCCTCCAGGCCGAGGGCGACAACCCCGCCAACTGGACGCTCGCCACGGGCGACGCGCTGAACGCGGGCGAGCTGGCCGAGCTCGCCTTCGCCTGGAAGGCGTCCCGCGCGGTGAAGTCCAACGCGATCCTGCTCGCCAAGGACGGCGCCTCGGTCGGCGTCGGCATGGGCCAGGTCAACCGCGTCGACTCCGCGAAGCTCGCCGTCGAGCGGGCGGGCGAGGAGCGGGCGCACGGCGCGTACGCCGCCTCGGACGCGTTCTTCCCGTTCCCCGACGGCCTGGAGATCCTGACCGCCGCGGGCGTCAAGGCCGTGGTGCAGCCGGGCGGTTCGGTCCGTGACGAGCTGGTCATCGAGGCCGCGAAGAAGGCGGGCGTGACGATGTACTTCACGGGTACGCGGCACTTCTTCCACTGAGCACCAGCAAAAACCCACGGGCCGTGCCCCCTGTCGAGGGGGCACGGCCCGTGGGTGTGTATCGCCTGAAACGCCTCAGTAGCGAGGCCGGTTGAACCACGCGGTGCCGCTGGGCACGACCGGGGCGATCGTGATGATGACGGCGAACGTCACCCAGATCAGCGGGCCGATGATGGCGGTCGCCAGACCCGAGTCGAGGCCGATGAACAGCATGATCAGGCCGACGACGCCGCCGAGCGCGCCGTAGACGACCGTGGTGATCCGGACGCCCTGGCCGCCGCGGCTGAACTTCACGCCCAGCATGATGGAGAGGACCGCAAGACCGGCCGCGATGAGCGCGCCGATGACCGCGATACCGGCCACGGCGTCACCTGCCTCGCCCATGCCGGTGAGGCCCAGGTCCTCGCCGCTGTCGCCGGCGTCGCTCGCGATCGCACCCACGTAGAGGTAGATGATCGCGAAGAGGATCTGCACCGCCGAGATCAGGAACAGGAAGACGCGCGCGGTGACCAGGAGCCCCGGCATCGACTGCTGCATCATGTTGCCGCCCGGGTAGCCGGGGTAGGCCGGCTGCTGCGGGTAGCCGTAGCCCTGCTGCGGCGGGACGCCGGGAGGGGCCTGGGGGTAGCCGTAACCGGGAGCGGCCGGGGGCTGCTGGGGCGGCTGCCCGTAGGGGTTGTTCGGGTCGCCGTAACTCATGGCGGTCTTCCTCCGTCGGGTAGTGCGGGGACGACGCGGCACATCACGGAGGAAAGTTCTACAGATGCGGTCCGTCCCCCCGACACTGCCCGCGGCACTGTGTCGCATATCGTTCTTTAAGCCAGGCTTATTTGTCCAGCCGCATTCACTATGTGTTGTGCAAGTGCAACAGAGCTGGTCAGGTCCCGGGACACAGCTGGGACACAGCCGGGCCGCAGCGCCGCCCTGATTGGTACCGGGCGGGTCTCATCCGGGAAGATGGAGTCATGACCGCCCAGATTCTCGATGGCAAGGCCACCGCAGCCGCGATCAAGTCCGAACTGACCGCCCGCGTGGCGGCCCTGAAGGAGCGGGGCCTGACCCCCGGCCTCGGGACTGTTCTGGTCGGTGACGACCCGGGCAGCCAGAAGTACGTCGCAGGCAAGCACCGCGACTGCGCGCAGGTCGGCATCGCCTCCATCCAGCGCGAGCTGCCCGCCACCGCGACGCAGGAGGAGATCGAGGCCGTCGTCCGCGAGCTCAACGACGACCCCGCCTGCACCGGCTACATCGTGCAGCTCCCGCTGCCCAAGGGCATCGACGAGAACCGCGTCCTCGAACTCATGGACCCGGCCAAGGACGCCGACGGCCTGCACCCGATGAATCTCGGCCGCCTCGTCCTGAACGAGCCCGCGCCGCTGCCCTGCACGCCGTTCGGCATCATCACGCTCCTGCGCCAGTACGGCGTGGAGATCAACGGCGCCGAGGTCGTGGTCGTCGGCCGCGGTGTGACGATCGGCCGCTCGATGCCGCTCCTGCTCACCCGCCGCTCGGAGAACGCGACGGTGACGCAGTGCCACACCGGCACGCGCGACCTCGCCTTCCACCTCCAGAAGGCCGACATCATCGTGGCCGCCGCCGGAGTCCCGCACCTGATCAAGCCCGAGGACGTCAAGCAGGGCGCCGCGGTCCTGGACGTCGGCGTCTCGCGCGACGAGAACGGCAAGATCGTCGGCGACGTGCACCCCGGCGTCCGTGAGGTCGCGGGCTGGATCTCGCCGAACCCCGGCGGCGTCGGCCCGATGACCCGCGCACAGCTGCTCGTCAACGTCGTCGAGGCGGCCGAGCGCGCCGCGTCCGCCGCCGCGAGCTGAAACGGGAAAGGGTGAGCCCATGAGCGCAGAACCTGACCAAGGGGCATCGCGGGCCGACGTGACGGAGGCCGACGTGAAGGAGGCCGGGGCGGTGGAGGACACCGAGGCCAAGGGCGCCGTCAGCGCCCCCGCCCCCGGCGGTCCGAAGAAGACCACCCGGCGTTTCCCGCTCCTGACCCGGGACACCGCGCGCCCCGAGGGCGGCGGCCGCGCCGCGGGCGGCGACGCCCCCGCACCCGCCCGGCAGTGGCCGCTGCTCAGCGTGCTCTCGACGGTGGGGATCGGCCTGCTGCTCACGGCCTTCGACGTGTTCCGCGTCGGCACGATCCTGGTCGGCCTCGCGCTGATCGGCGGCGCCGTCCTGCGCTGGGCGCTGCCCGGCGTCGGCATGCTCGCGGTGCGCTCGCGCTTCACGGACATGGTCACGTACGGCGGCCTCGGGGCCGTCATCGTCCTGCTCGCGCTGATGGCGCAGCCGAACGGCATGCAGGTCCCGTTCCTCGACGGCATCCTGCACTTCACGATCAGCAGCTAGCGCCCGGACCGGCCCGCGGCGTTCGCTCGTCCTCTCCCCCGCGGGAGGACGAGCGCGCCGGTGCAAGAAGTTACGGCTGCGGGGGCGGGGGCGTCGTCCCGCGCCGGGTTGATGTCCGGGTACGCCCCGCGGAGTACGGCCGTGGTTCCTGCAACTTCCGCGGTACCGCGGAAGTTTGACGTATCGCTGCCCGCACCGGGGCTACGCTGCGGCGATGCGGATCCGCCCCCTCGTCGCCGACACGTCGATCGCGGTCGCCCTGACCACGGTCGCCGTACTCCTCGGGCAGGAGTCGGCGCGGCAGGGGTGGCCCGAACTCGACGCGAC
The DNA here is from genome assembly GCF_040644915.1 of Streptomyces sp. NPDC046925. Taxonomy (NCBI): domain Bacteria; kingdom Bacillati; phylum Actinomycetota; class Actinomycetes; order Kitasatosporales; family Streptomycetaceae; genus Streptomyces; species Streptomyces sp. NPDC046925. Next base: position 195,037 of record NZ_JBEYWZ010000011.1, read on the forward strand.
GGGCTATGCGTTGGTGGCGCTGGCCAATGTGCCCGCCGTGTTCCGCTCCAGGGCGCCGCTCGCGGTCCTGCTCCTGGTGCACGCGGCGTGGGTCGTCTATGTGACCGCCGGCTACTGGCCCGTCGTGAACACCTTCGCGCCCATGCTCGCCGTCTACACGGTCACGGCCCTGCGGCCCGCCCGCGTCTCCGTCCCCTGCGGCGTCCTGATGAGCGCCGTCTGGATCTACGCGGGCGTGGTGAGCGAAGGGTCGTCGATGGCGTCCGTGATCGGGCAGGCCATCGGCTTTCCCCTGGTCATCTGGCGGTTCGGGTACGTCGCCCGCCGGTCGGCCGAGCTGGCCAGGCAGCTGAAGCGCGAGCAGGACGAGCGGGCGCGGCGCGAGGTGGCCGAGGAACGCGGGCGCATAGCGCGGGAGTTGCACGACGTCGTCGCCCACCATATGTCCGTGATCTCCGTGCAGGCGGGGCTCGCGAAGTTCGTCTTCACCTCCGACCCGGCCACCGCGCACGCCGCGCTCTCCACCATCTCCGGCACCAGCGGCGAGGCCCTTGAGGAGCTGCGCCGCATGCTGCGGGTGCTGCGCGCGCAGGAGGACGAGGGCGACGGCGCGCCGGACGCCCCGATGCCGGGGCTCGCGCGGCTCGGCGAGATGGTCGAGCGGGTGCGGTCCGGGGGAGTCGCCGTCGACCTGCGCGTCGAGGGGACGCCGAGGCAGCTCGCGCCCGGCGTCGAACTCTGCGCGTACCGCGTGGTCCAGGAGGCCCTGACCAACGTGCTGAAGCATGCGCGGGGCGCTGGTGCTGCGGTCGAACTGCGTTATGAACCACAGCACGTGACGGTCTCCGTCACCAACGACGGGAAGGGGGTGATTCCGGACAGAGTGCGTACAGGAAGCGGCCATGGGTTGATTGGGATGCGGGAGCGGGCCAAGCTCTACGGCGGGACGATCAGCATCGGCCCGCTGAGCGAGGGAGGGTTCGCCGTGCGCCTGACCCTGCCGACCTCCGCTCAGGCCGCATCGCAGGGGGACGACGCGACTTAAAATGACCAGGGTGCTCGTGGTCGACGACCAGTTCCTCATCAGGGCGGGCCTTGTGGGGCTCCTGCGGGCCGCGCCCGGCATCGAGGTCGTCGGTGAGGCGGGTGACGGAGCGGAAGCCGTCGAACTCGCCGCGACGACCCGGCCCGACGTGATCCTGATGGACATCCGCATGCCCGGCATGAGCGGCATCACGGCCACCGAGAAGATCCTCGCCGAGGCCACCGAACCACCGCCGCGCGTCCTGGTCCTCACGACGTTCGATCTCGACGAGTACGTGTACGGGGCGCTGCGGGCCGGAGCGTCGGGCTTCCTGCTCAAGGATTCGGGGCCCGAGCGTCTGCTCGCCGCGGTGGCCGCCGTCGGCGGCGGCGACGCGCTCTTCGCGCCCAGCGTCACCTGCCGCCTGGTCGAGGCCTTCGCCCGGCAGGCCGGTCCGGTGGCCGGCGGGTCCGCCGAACCGCCGCCCGATCTGCGGTCGCTGACCCTGCGCGAGGTGGAGGTCCTGAAGCTGATCGCCACCGGCCAGTCGAACGCGGACATCGCGGAGCGCCTCTACATCAGCGAGGCCACCGTCAAGACCCACCTGAACCGCACGATGACCAAGCTCGACCTGGACAGCAGGGCGCAGGCGGTGGTGGTGGCGTACGAGACGGGCCTCGTCACGCCGGGCGGCGGCGGTCGCTGAACGCGACCCGCGACCCGCGGCCCGGCGGAACGAAGACGGCGCCCGTCCTCTCCCCCGTGGGAGGACGGGCGCCGCCGGTTGGTGGGGAGGCCGTTCCAACGAGATCCAGCGTCACGCCCTTACGAATTCCATACAAGGGCTGCCTTGTTCCTGTGGCACGGAGGTGACCATTCCGCCATGCTGTCCCCGACCCCGGAACAGCGATGGGACACTGGACGCCGGACCGCTGGGAGTGCGACGGTGCACGCCAGTGGCCCGAACGCTCCCGTACGCCCCCGGTCCGGGAACTGACATCCTGACTTCTGGCATCCCTTTGGGTAGCCCATGACAGGGAGCAGCGGGGGCTGCCTCATGGGCAGAGCGGGGGGAACCACGCGCGGGGGCAAGTTGGCACGTACGGGGGGAATAGGGGGAGTAATGCCTCGTTGGAAGGCGCTACCGGATGAGCTCGACCCGCAGGTCAGGGAGTTCGCCAGTCAGCTGCGCAGGCTCGTCGACCGAAGTGGCCTGAGCATCGCAGCGGTGTCCGACCGCACCGGGTACAGCAAGACGTCGTGGGAGCGCTATCTGAACGGGCGCCTCCTCGCCCCGAAGGGTGCGATCGTCGCGCTTGCCGAGGTGACGGGCACCAACCCCGTGCACCTCATCACCATGTGGGAGCTCGCCGAGCGCGCGTGGAGCCGCTCGGAGATGCGGCACGACATGACCATGCAGGCGATCCGGATCTCCCAGGCGCGGGCCGCGCTCGGCGAGCTGGGACCGAACCCGACCCAGAGCAAGGGCAAGGGCAAGGAGAACGGCGGCACGGCACGCAACGGCGCGCCGAACGCGGGTGCCGGTGCCGGCGTCGGTTCCGCCGACCGCCCCGGCCGCGGCGGCGGCAGCGTCACCGGGGTCGCGGGACCCGCGGGCGGCGCACCCGCGGCCCCGCCGCAGACACCGTCGTACGGACCCCCCGGCGCGGGCGGCGGCGACCTCGGAGTCGTCACGCCGCCCCCCGGCGCGCGGGGACCGGGCCGCGGCGGGGATTCCCCCGACCGGCAGCGGCGGCGCAGGAAGCTGACGATGTTCCTCGCGGGCGTCGTCGGCGCGCTCGTCGTCATAGCCGCCGTCATCTTCCTGACGGACTTCGGCAAGGACGACAAGGGCGACGAGAGCGCCAAGCCGTCGGCGTCGCCGAGCACCAGCGACAAGGACCTGCCCGCGGGCGTCGAGTGCAGCGGCAAGAGCTGCACCGGCAAGGACCCGGAGACCATGGGCTGCGGCGGCGAGCTGGCCAGCACGACGACACGCGCGACGGTGGGCAAGGCCCTGGTCGAGGTCCGCTACAGCAAGACGTGCGGTGCGGCCTGGGCGCGCATCACGCAGGCGGCGCCGGGCGACAAGGTCACGATCACCGGCGAGGGCGCGGCCAAGCAGAACGGCACCGTGAACGCGGACTTCGACGCGTACACCCCGATGGTGCCCGTCAAGGACGGCACGTCGGCGGAGGCGTGCGCCACGCTCAAGGCGGGCCAGACGGGCTGCACGAAGTAGGCGTTGCCCTGGACGGGCGGTAAAGGGGTGGCCCCGCCGGGGGGAGGGGGCGGCCACCACAGGGGGGGGGAGCGTGGTGGCCGCCCTGGGGGTGTGACCACTCCCGTGGGGGTACTGCTCCGTGTGCCCGGAGTTACGGGAGCCATGCCTGTCTCATTCCAAGATTTTTTACGAGGGTCCGGCAGGGCCTGCGGAGCGCCGCCGGGCAGCCGGAACGGATCTCTGTGGGGTGGGCCACACCCTCCCGGGGTCCGGGGTCAGGCGGGGCGCGATAGCCTGACGGCGGATCTCTCTTGATGCCAAGAGATCGATCATCGAGAGGCGATCGACGAGGGCGTCGGCAGGGGATCCAGCACAAGGGGCAGGGACCCCCACCGCCAGCTTTCTTACGGAGATCGCCATGACCCGCACTCCCGTGAACGTCACCGTCACCGGCGCGGCCGGCCAGATCGGCTACGCGCTGCTCTTCCGCATCGCCTCCGGCCACCTGCTCGGCGCGGACGTGCCGGTCAATCTGCGACTGCTCGAGATCACGCCGGCCCTGAAGGCCGCCGAGGGCACCGCCATGGAGCTCGACGACTGCGCCTTCCCGCTGCTGAACTCCATCGAGATCAGCGACGACCCGAACGTCGCCTTCTCCGGCGCCAACGTCGCCCTCCTCGTCGGCGCCCGCCCCCGCACCAAGGGCATGGAGCGCGGCGACCTGCTCTCCGCCAACGGCGGCATCTTCAAGCCGCAGGGCAAGGCGATCAACGACAACGCCGCGGACGACATCAAGGTCCTCGTCGTGGGCAACCCGGCCAACACCAACGCGCTCATCGCGCAGGCCGCCGCCCCGGACGTACCGGCCGAGCGCTTCACCGCGATGACCCGCCTCGACCACAACCGCGCGCTGTCGCAGCTGTCGAAGAAGACCGGCGCCCCGGTCTCCGACATCAAGCGCCTGACCATCTGGGGCAACCACTCGGCCACCCAGTACCCCGACATCTTCCACGCGGAGATCGCCGGCAAGAACGCCGCGGACGTCGTGAGCGACCAGGCCTGGCTCGCCGACGACTTCATCCCGACCGTCGCCAAGCGCGGCGCCGCGATCATCGAGGCCCGCGGCGCGTCCTCGGCCGCCTCCGCCGCCAACGCCGCCATCGACCACGTCCACACGTGGGTGAACGGCACGGCCGCCGGTGACTGGACCTCCATGGGTATCCCGTCGGACGGTTCGTACGGCGTTCCGGAGGGCCTCATCTCCTCCTTCCCCGTCACCACCAAGGACGGCAAGTACGAGATCGTCCAGGGCCTGGACATCAACGAGTTCTCGCGCACGCGCATCGACGCGTCCGTCAAGGAGCTCACCGAGGAGCGCGAGGCGGTCCGCGGCCTCGGCCTCATCTAGTACGGCCTGGCGTACGGCTCCGCCCGTACGCGCGCATCTTCGCTTCGCCCCCGGCAGCCGCTCGACCGGCAGCCGGGGGCGACGTGCGTCCCGGCCCGTGACGCTCGGCGATGCCGGTGAGCCTCACTCGTCCGACGGCTGAGAATTCACTTGTTCGTGGGGCATAGTCACCTTTCTGTGGCCCCGGCGCGCACTCTCCGTTACTCTCCAATTCCTCTTTGTGCAGGAGGAGTTGGCCATGGCAGGAAGTACCGAGGCCACGCGACTGCTGTGCGCCGGCGTCCACCTGGACGCGGTGTTCCGCAGAAGAGTCGTCTCAGAGCTCGTCGGTCACGCGGAGCGTCCCGTGGCGCCGCCGCTCGGCGCCGACGTGCTTCCGGTGCTCGCGCACGCGCTGCGCGCCCGGCGCGAGGAACTGTTCACGGCGCTGCTCCTGGCAGCCGTGTGGATCGGGTTCCTCGTCACCGACGCGGTGATGACCTGGGACGCCCTCGAGGACTCCCTGGGCGGCGAGTCGGGCGTCTCCGGCGCGGACCTCGCGCTGCTCGCCTTCGACCCGGACGACCTCGTCGACTCCGGCCCCGACGGCACGTTCGGCTCCTTCGTGCCGGGCGGCTGGGCGATCGCGTACGCCGTGGTGGTCCTGCTGCTCTGGTTCGCGCGGGTCGTCTCGGGCCGGGGCACGGACGGCGGAATCCTGCGGCAGATGGAGCTGCCCGCACCCCTGGCCTGGCTGCGGCGCAGGATCGGCTGGCTGGTCACCGCGTTCGTGTGGTGGTGCGCCGCGTCGTACGGCTTCTCCGCGATCTCCGTGATCAAGGACACCCCGTACCCCGTGATCTTCCCGCTGCTGATGGCGGCCGTGGTGTGGCGCCACCAGTTCCTGCGCAAGCGCACCCTGCGCACGCAACTCGCCCGCCAGGCCTTCGCCGAGACGCAGCAGCCCGCCATCCCGCGGCGGTTCTCCCGCATCGTCGACTGCATCCACCGCGAGCAGAACGCGCCCGTCACCCTCTACGACGCGAACCGCCCCTTCGTGGGCGCGGGCAAGCCCCGCAAGCCGTGGTCGGTCGTGCTCGAACTCCAGCGCGCCGAGACGGAGAAGGACGGCGGAATCGGCGTGGTGCCCTCCCCGCGGGCGTACGAACCGCTCGCCGCGCGCGAGGTCATCAAGATGATCGAGCCGCGCCTGAAGGACCTGCGCCGGTCCGCCGCCGCCACCAGCGTGGACCGCCTGCGGGACCTGGAGATCGAGGAGTTCGTCTACCTCCCCGCGGGCGCGGGCCGCGACGAACAGCTCTACACCGGTCAGGGCTACGAGACCGCCGGGCTCTACGACGCCGGGCAGGTCGCCCGGCATCTCGAACGGGCGGCGGGCGAGGGCGGCGAGGCGCGGCGGCACTTCCTGCGGATCCGGGTCGGCGCGTGGAACGAACAGGTCGTCGTCTCGCTCCTGGTCAGGGTGCACACGCAAGGAGGCATGCTGGTCCTCGAAGTGGTGCCGCACGTGCTCGGGCCGATCGTGCCCGAGTTCCGCGCGGTCGACACGATCGTGGCCAGTGAGCCGGAGGGCCCGGTCCGCGACGCCCTGCGGGCCTGCGTCGACGGACCCGCGGTGGGTGTGGCGGTCGGCATCGCGGCCCTGCGCGCACTGCCCTCGCTCATCCCCTCGTTCCGGCTCTGGCTGGCCCAGCCCGAGGACACGACCGAGCCCGCCGCGGCCCCCGCGCGCACCCTGCGGTCCCTGTGCGCCCGGCTCGGGCTCGGCGGGCCCGCGCAGCCGCCGCCGGACGCCCCGCTGGTCAGCCTGCGGCAACTGGCGAGCACCGACGACCTCTCGCTCTTCCAGGAGATGGACGTCGCCCGCTACACCCGCACCCTCCAGGACCGCATCGGCGAGGGCGTCCGCGACGCGCTGCGGGCCGGCGGCTTCCGCACGGACCGGCTCGAACAGAACATCACGCAGATCAACAACAGCGGGGTCTACATCTCGGAGATGTCCGGCGGCGCGCTCGCCACCGGCTCCAGCGGCCAGGCCACGCACACCACCGAGAGGAGCACGGCATGAGCGGCGACGGGGACACGGGCGGGGGAGCGCACGTCCAGATCGGTTCGATCACCGGCGGCTCGCAGGCCTTCGGTTCGCACGGCAAGGCCGAGTCCACCAACCACACGGTGGTGGTGTCCGACCCGAAACAGCAACAGCTGCTCGGCAAGGTCAGGGTGTTGCGCGGCGAGCTGAGCCGGGCGCCCGAGCTCACGGCCGACGACCGGGCCCTCGACGCCGAACTGGACGAGGTGGAGCGGGAGATCACCCGCGCGGGCCACGGCGGCAGCGGACTGCTCGGCAGGCTCCGTACCCGCCTGGAGCAGTACGGCGCCGCCGCCGCGACGGCCGCGTCCGTCACGGCGGTCCTCCAGGCGATCGCCCAGATCACGGGCTGAGTGACGAGCGGTGCGCATCTTCGACGACGACCGCCAGGAGTGGGTCGGCCTTGAGCAGGAACAGCGGATCGCCGAGCTGCACGACCGGGACGCGGTGCGTCAGGGCAAGGCGCTGCGCGGCGCCGTGACCGTCCTCGCGGTGGGCGGCCTGGCCTTCGGCGCCTGGGCGCTCGGCTGGAAGGACGAACCCCGGCCCACGGGGTACCTCACGGTGGTCGAAGGGGCCCCGCGGAGCACGGACGCGGATGCGGACGAAGGCACGGACGGGGGAGACATGGATGCCGAGGGCGGGGACACCGCGGCGCCTTCCCCCGAGGGCGTGCCGCCCGCTCCGTACGAAGAGGTGTCCGACCAGGAGGGCTACCGGCTCGCGGTGCCGCGGGGCTGGATCCGTGACGCGGTCACGGGCCAGGACTCGACGGTCGTCAACTACCGCAGCCCGAAGGGGGACCGGCGGCTCCAGGTGTACCGGGTCGCGGAGTCGTCCCCGTATGCGTCGCTGCGGCTCTGGCTTGACGCGGAGGGCAAGCCCGGCGGCTTCGACCAACTGGGCCCGGTGGAGCGCACGGACGACGGGGGCCGCCCCGCGGCCCGGCTCGACTACACGGCCGACCGGTTCAAGGGCGAGCCGGACATCGGCACCTGGCACGTCGTCGACCACCGCTTCCAGGCGGTGGACGGCGAGCTGTACGCCCTCGCGGTGTACGGCTCCGACGCGGACGGCAGGGACGACGAGGAGGACTTCATGACCACCGCGCTTTCGTGGTTCTGCCCTCCGGACGAGATCTGCCCCGAGCCGGGCACGCACTGACCGGCTGGCCGCCTGACTGACCGGCTGGCTATAGACACCCTTACATTGCGCACCTGCTCACAGATGTAGTACTTCTTATACATGAGCGAGCAGGTGCACAACAGGTTGGCGATGGTGCGCGCGGAGCGGAAAGTGTCGCGCCAGAGCCTGGCCGAGGCGGTGGGGGTCCACTACCAGACCATCGGCTACATCGAGCGCGGGCAGTACAACCCCAGCCTCGACCTGGCACTGAAGATCGCGGGGTTCTTCGGGCTGCCGGTGGAGGCGCTGTTCTCCCTGCAGCCGTTCCGCCCGCTCACGGACGAGGTCTACGGGAGGAGTCAGTGATGACACAGGGAATGACCGGGTACGACCGGCGGATGCTGGCGCTCATGAACCGCCGCGAGGGAGCGCCCATGTACGCCACCGCCGCGCGCAGGCGCCTCGCGGTCGGCGCCCACATCGCGCTGACCGTGGCGAGCGTCGCGGCCTGGCTGCTCACGGTCGTCGGCGACCAGCGCTGGGCGATGTGGACGATGCTCGCGCTCCTGCTGCCGTGGTGCGTCGCCACCGGCGTCATCAACGCCGCCACCCGCGGCCTCCTCGAACTGCGCGAACGCGCCCTCGACGAGCGGCAGCGCGCGGAGCGGGTCCGTGTCGCGGCACGCGCCCGGCAGATCATGCTGTGGCTGCTCCTGGCCGCCGCGGCCGGTGCGGGCATCGCCGCGCAGCAGGGCTGGGGCACCGAGGGGCTGCTCTTCCCGGTGCTCTTCACCGCTTTCGTCGTGCACTGGCTGATGCCGCTGTGGGTGGCGGGACTCGCCGTCCAGGACGACCCCGCGGACCTCGATTTCGACGCCGCCGACGAGTAGGAGGCGAGCAGGAGACGAGTGAGAGACGAGCGGGACGCGCAAAACAGTCCTTCCGCGTACCTTTCGTACCAAGTTCCTGCACGCGCAGTGACACAGAGCACTTTCGGTTATGTAATGCGCATGGTTTCTCTGCCTCAGGGCAGGTGGACCCGGCTCCCGCGGGTGACAGGCGGGGCGTATGACAGGAACGGAAGGCAAACGGGACGTGTCCGCACAACAGACCATCCATGTGGGCGGAGAGTGGCGAAACGCGCTCTCCGGCGCCACGCGCGAGATCATCGACCCGGCTGATGCCAAGCCGTTCGCACTGATCGCCGAAGGCGGCACCGAGGACACCGACGCGGCCATCGCCGCCGCACGCGAGGCGTTCGACCACGGACCGTGGCCCGCCACGCCCGTCGCCGAACGGGCCGCGCTGCTGCGCCGCGTGGCCGACCTCCTCGTACGCGACCGCGAGAAGATCGGGCTCCTGGAGAGCCGCGACGCCGGCAAGACCGTCGAGGAGGGCCGCGTCGACGTCGACTGCGTCGCCGACGCCTTCCGGTACTTCGCCGACCTCGTGATCGGCGAGGGCGCGGGCCGTGTCGTCGACGCCGGCTGCGACGACATCCACAGCGTCGTCGTGCACGAGCCGATCGGCGTCTGCACGATGATCACGCCCTGGAACTACCCGCTCCTCCAGGCCAGCTGGAAGATCGCCCCCGCGCTCGCCGCGGGCAACACCTTCGTCATCAAGCCGAGTGAGGTCACTCCGCTGACGACGGTCGCGCTGATCGAACTGCTCGTCGAGGCGGGCCTCCCGGCCGGTGTCGCCAACATCGTGACCGGCCCCGGCCACACCGTCGGCGCCCGCCTCTCCGACCACCCCGACGTCGACCTGGTCTCCTTCACCGGCGGCCTCGTCTCCGGCACCAAGGTCGCGCAGGCCGCCGCGCTCGGCGTCAAGAAGGTCGCCCTCGAACTCGGCGGCAAGAACCCGAACGTCGTCTTCGCCGACGCCTGCGCCACCGAAGAGGGCTTCGACACCGCCGTCGACCAGGCGCTCAACGCCGCCTTCATCCACAGCGGGCAGGTCTGCTCCGCCGGTGGCCGCCTCATCATCGAGGAGTCGGTGCGCGAGCGCTTCGTCGCCGAACTCGCCCGCAGGGCCACGAAGATCAAGCTGGGCCGCGGCACCGAGGACGGCGTCGAGTGCGGCCCGCTCGTCTCGCAGCAGCAGCGCGAGAAGACCGAGTCGTACGTCGCCTCCGCACTGGAGGAGGGCGCGGTCCTGCGCTCCGGCGGCAAGCGCCCCGAGCCCAGCGAAGTCCGCCCCGCGACCGGCTACTTCTACGAGCCGACCGTCCTCGACCAGTGCCACCGCGAGATGCGCGTCGTGCGCGAAGAGGTCTTCGGCCCGGTCCTGACCGTCGAGACCTTCCGCACCGAGGACGAGGCCGTGGCCCTCGCCAACGACACCGAGTACGGTCTCGCGGGCGCCGTCTGGACCAACGACGCGGGCCTCGGCCGCCGCATGGCGCGGCGCCTGCGCCACGGCACGGTCTGGATCAACGACTTCCACCCCTATCTGCCGCAGGCGGAGTGGGGCGGCTTCGGCAAGAGCGGCGTCGGGCGCGAGCTCGGACCCGCCGGGCTCGCCGAATACCGCGAGTCCAAGCACATCTACCAGAACCTCGCACCGCAGCCGGTCCGCTGGTTCGCGGGCTGAGGCCCGACTCACCGAAGCGTGCGCGGGGGCGGCAATCCCGTCGCCCCCGCGCACGTGTATGTCCGTACGTCCGAGCACCCCCCGCTCTATACGCGCAAGCACCTTGCACCACACCTCGCAGGAAGAGGAGCAGCACGCATGGCTGAGACCACCGAGTACGACTACGTCATCGTCGGCGGCGGTACCGCAGGGTCGGTGATCGCGTCCCGGCTCACCGAGGACCCCGGCGTGACCGTCGCCGTCATCGAGGGCGGCCCCAGCGACATCGACCGCGAGGACGTCCTCACGCTGCGCCGCTGGCTCGGCCTCCTCGGCGGCGACCTCGACTACGGGTACACCACCACCGAGCAGCCGCGCGGCAACTCGCACATCCTGCACAGCCGCGCCAAGGTCCTCGGCGGCTGCTCGTCGCACAACACCCTGATCTCCTTCAAGCCGCTGCCCTCCGACTGGGACGAGTGGGAAGAGGCGGGCGCCACCGGCTGGAACGCCAAGGCGATGGACCCCTTCTTCGGCAAGCTGCGCAACAACATCGTGCGCGTCGCCAAGAAGGACCAGAACCAGATCGCCACGGACTGGGTCGAGGCCACGAAGACCGCGCTCGGCGTCCCCGAGGTCGTCGGCTTCAACGACAAGCCCTTCGACGAGGGCGTCGGCTTCTTCGACCTCTCCTACCACCCGGAGAACAACAAGCGTTCCTCCGCGTCCGTCGCCTACCTCCACCCCCACATGGAGGCCGGCGACCGCCCGAACCTCCGCCTCTTCCTGGAGACCTGGGCCACCAAGCTGGAGCTCGACGGCACCACCGCGCGCGGCGTCCACATCCGTACGAAGGACGGGGCGGAGCAGCTGCTCACCGCCCGCCGCGAAGTCCTCGTCTGCGCGGGCGCCGTCGACACCCCGCGGCTGCTCATGCACTCCGGCATCGGCCCCGCCAAGGACCTCGAAGCACTCGGCATCCCCGTCGTGCACGATCTGCCGGGCGTCGGCGAAAACCTCCTCGACCACCCCGAGTCGGTCATCGTCTGGGAGACCAACGGGCCGCTGCCCGACAACTCCGCGATGGACTCCGACGCGGGCCTCTTCGTGCAGCGGGACCCGGACCACAAGGGCCCTGACCTCATGTTCCACTTCTACCAAATCCCGTTCACGGACAACCCGGAGCGCCTGGGCTACGAACGCCCGGAGCACGGCGTGTCGATGACGCCGAACATCCCCAAGTCCCGTGCGCGCGGCCGTGTCTATCTGACGTCCGCCGACCCCGAAGTCAAGCCCGCTCTCGACTTCAAGTACTTCGAGGACGATGGTGACTACGACGGGCAGACGCTCGTCGACGGCATCAAACTGGCCCGCAAGGTCGCGCAGGCCGAGCCCTTCGCCAAGTGGCTCAAGCGCGAGGTCTTCCCCGGCCCCGACGTCACCGACGACGCCGAGATCAGCGAGCTGGTGCGCAAGGCCGCCCACACCGTCTACCACCCGGCAGGAACCTGCCGAATGGGTGCTTCCACTGATGAACTTGCCGTAGTCGACCCGGAGCTGAAAATTCGGGGCCTCCACGGAATCCGAATCGCGGACGCATCCGTCTTCCCGACGATGCCTGCCGTGAACCCGATGATCGGAGTACTCATGGTCGGGGAAAAGTGCGCTGAACTGCTGACCAGGAGTGATGTCCGATGACCACCACCACTGACAAGACGCCCGCGGCCGAGTCCGCGGCACCCGTCTTCGCCGTCCGCGACCTGTGGAAGGTCTTCGGACCCAAGGCCGACCGCGTCCCCGGCAACGACGAGTACGCGAGCCTCTCCGCCGCCGAACTGCGCGAGCGCACCGGCTGCACGGCGGCCGTGCGGGACGTCAGCTTCGACGTCAAACGCGGCGAGGTCTTCGTCGTCATGGGCCTCTCCGGATCGGGCAAGTCCACGCTGGTGCGGACCCTGACCCGGCTCATAGAACCGACCAGCGGCTCCATAACCATGGACGGCCAGGACGTCCTCGGCATGGACAAGAACCAGCTGCGTGACCTGCGCCGCCACAAGGCCGCGATGGTCTTCCAGAACTTCGGCCTCCTTCCGCACCGTTCGGTCCTGGACAACGTCGGATACGGCCTGGAGATCCAGGGCGTGGCCAAGGCGGAGCGCCGGGCCAAGGCCATGGAGGTCGTCGCCAAGGTCGGCCTCGAAGGCCTGGAAGAGCGCCGCCCCACCCAGCTCTCCGGCGGCCAGCAGCAGCGCGTCGGCTTGGCCCGCGCCCTCGCCGTCGACCCCGAAGTGCTGCTCTTCGACGAGCCGTTCAGCGCGCTCGACCCGCTGATCAGGCGGGACATGCAGGAAGAGGTCATCCGCCTGCACCGCGAAGAGGGCCGCACGATGGTCTTCATCACCCACGACCTCAGCGAGGCGCTGCGCCTGGGCGACCGCATCATGCTGATGCGGGACGGCGCCATCGTGCAGCTCGGCACCCCCGAGGAGATCGTCGCCAACCCCGCCGACGACTACGTCCGCGACTTCGTCCAGGACGTCTCGCGCGAGCAGGTCATCTCCGTACGCCGTGCCATGCGCCCCGCCATGGGCGACGAGGCCGAGTCCGGTGCCGCGATCGGCCCGGACACGCTGGTCGTCGACGCGATCGAGGCCGTCGCGCGCAGCGGCGAGCACTGCCGCGTCGTGGACAACGGCCGCACCCTCGGCGTCGTCGACCACGAGCAGCTCCTCGCCGTGGTCGCGGGTCTCGACGCGGATCCGCAGGACAAGGCGGTGGCAGCCGTATGAGTGCCGCACCGACCTCCGTCCTGGAGAAGAAGGACGGCGTGTCCCCGCCGGGCCCGCCCGCCGAGGCCCCCGGGCCGCTCTCCGCGTTCCTGCGCAACCCCAAGGCGATCCTGATCCTGGGCGCCCTGCTCGTCGCGGTCGTCTCGGCGTTCGTCACCGCCAACGGCGTCTGGCCCTCTGACCTGACCTTCGACGTGCGCTCGCCGCTCGACGACGTCAACAACTGGATGGCGCAGAACCGCGACACCCACCCGATCTTCCTGTACTTCCTGCTGCACATCAGCAACACCTCTGAGTCCGCCGTCGACGGTGTGCTCAGCGGGCTCGAAGGCCTCGGGTTCATCGGTGTGACCGTCGCCGCCGTGCTCATCTCCTGGTACGCGGGCGGCGCGAACCTGCGCAAGCGCTCGCTGACCCTCGCGGGCATCGCCTTCGGCACGTTCGCCGTGATCGGTGTGCTCGACGTGTGGGCGGAGGCGATGGAGACCCTCGCCCTGATGGTCGTCTGTGTGGCCGTCGCGGCGCTCGTCGGTGTCCTTCTCGGCCTCGCCGCCGGGCTCTCCGACCGTGCCGAGCGCATCCTGCGGCCGGTCTTCGACACCATGCAGGTGCTTCCGGCCTTCTCGTACCTGCTGCCCTTCGTCTTGATGTTCGACGTCGGCACCCCGGCCGTCTTCATGGCCACCGTCATCTACGCCGCCCCGCCGATGGCACGGCTCACCTCGCTCGGCCTGCGCGGCGCCGACGCGGCGGCCCTCGAAGCCTCCCAGTCGCTCGGCGCCAGCGCCTGGCAGCGGCTGTGGACGGCCAGGCTTCCGCTGGCCCGCAAGCCGATGCTGCTCGGCCTCAACCAGACGATCATGATGTGTCTTTCGATGGTCGTCCTCGCCACGGTGGTCGGGGCCGGCGGTCTCGGTGACCCGATCTTCACGGCGATCTCCACCCTCGACGTGGGCATGGCCGTACCGGCAGGCGTCGCGATCGTCCTGATCGCCGTCTGGCTCGACCGCACGACCGCGGGCTTCGGCGAACGCGTCGACGACTCCGCGCCCGCCCGCAGCGCCTTCGCCACGCGCATCCTGTGGGCCGTCATGGCCGCGGTGATCGCGGGCGCCGCCGTCCTCGGCCAGGCGCTCGGCCGCACGGAGTGGCCGGAGAACTGGGTCGTCTCCATCTCCCAGCCCATCAACGAGGTCGTCGGCTGGATCGAGCGCGAGCTCGGCTCCGGCATCCCGGTCATCGGCGGCACCCTCACCTGGGCGAACGGCTTCATCCGCTGGGGCATCAACCCGCTGTTCGACGCCCTGCTCGCCACCCCGTGGTGGGCGGTGCTCCTGGTCGCCGGTGTCCTCGCCTACCTCGCGGGCCGCTGGCGCGCGGCGGTCACCGTCGTGCTCGCGCTGGCCGCGATCGGCGCGATGGGGCTGTGGAGCCGCTCGATGGACACGCTCTCGCAGGTGATCGCCGCCCTGGTGGTCACGCTGATCCTGGGCTTCGCCATCGGCATCCTCGCGGCCCGCGTCTCCTGGGTCGAGCGGGGCATCCGCCCGGTGCTCGACACCATGCAGACCCTGCCCGCGTTCATCTACCTGATCCCGATGATCGCGCTCTTCGGCTCCAACCCCGCGGCCGCCGCGGTGGCCTCGATCATCTACGCGCTGCCCGCCGTCATCCGCATCACGGCCCAGGGCATCCGCCAGATCGACCCCTCGGCCCTGGAGGCGGCCCGCTCGCTCGGCGCCTCCACCGGCCAGCAGCTCTGGCAGGTCCAGCTGCCGCTGGCCCGCCCCGCGCTGCTCGTCGCCCTCAACCAGGGCGTCGTCCTGGTCCTCTCCATGGTCGTCATCGGCGGCATGATCGGCGGCGGCGCGCTCGGCGTGGACGTGGTCAGGGGCCTCACCAAGGGCGACCTCGGTCTCGGCCTGACGGCCGGTATCGCCATCGTCTGCCTGGGTCTGCTCCTCGACCGCATCTCCCAGCCCGGCGCCGACGTCAAGGAACGCGCACTGCGCTGACGTACGTCCGCCCCGCGGAACTTCGCTCTCCAGCTGCTCTCCTGCTACGTAAGGGAACAATCTCGTGAACCACAACAAGCGGATACGTACAGCCGTCGTCGCCGGTCTCGGCGCCGTGTCCATGGTGGCGCTCAGCGCCTGCGGTGCCGCCGACACGAAGTCCTCCGGCAGCGCCGACGAGGTCACCATCACGGTCCCCTCGTGGGTCGGCGCGCGCGCCAACGCCGAGGTCGCCAAGAAGCTCCTCGAGGACGAGGTCGGCGTCAAGAAGGTCGACCTCCAGCAGCTCGACGAGCCGATCGCCTGGGACGCGCTCAACAACGGCAAGGCCGACGCGATCCTGGAGGACTGGGACGGCCAGCCCAAGAAGCAGAAGCTCTACATCGACCAGAAGAAGACGGTCGTCAAGGGCGGCGACCTGGGCGTCACCGGGCACATCGGCTGGTACGTGCCGAAGTACTACGCGGACAAGCACCCGGAGATCCTGGACTACAAGAACCTCAACAAGTACGCCAAGGACTTCAAGAGCAACCGCAGCGGCGGCAAGGGCGAGTTCATCGGCGCCGCCCCCTCGTACACCACGTACGACGAGTTCCTGATCAAGAACCACAAGCTGAACTTCAAGATCAAGGACACCGGCAACGAGGCCGCGCAGATCAAGGAGATCCAGCGCAAGTACGCCGCCAAGGAGCCCTTCATCAGCTACTGGTGGGAGCCCCTGTGGGCGAACGCCGACATGGACCTGGTCGAGGTGAAGCTGCCCGAGTTCAAGGAGGGCTGCAACGAGCCCGAGACCAAGACCGAGTGCGGCTACGCCAACACCCCGCTCCAGAAGTACTTCAACGCCGACTTCGCCAAGGACGGCGGCGACGCCGCGAAGTTCCTGAAGAACTTCAAGTGGACGACCGAGGAGCAGAACGAGGTCGCCATGTCGATCGCCAAGGACAAGATGTCCGGCGAGGCCGCGGCCGAGAAGTGGATCAAGGAGAACAAGGCGACGTGGGAGAAGTGGATCCCGAAGAAGTGACGTCGTCGCCGGCTGCTCGTCGCCGGCCGCTGGTCGCGGTGAGCGGCTGAGCGGGTCGTAAGGTGCCGGTGGTCCCGGGCGCATCGCGCGGGACCACCGGCACCTTCGTATCTGCCTGCGTCTGCCTACGTCTGCTTACGTCTGCTTCAGGCTCCCGGCGATCTCCCGCAACGCCTCCGTCGCGCGGATCAGCAGGCCGGGCCCGAACGTGATCCGCGCGGCGCCCCGTTCGCCCAGCTCCCGCAGGGACGGGCCATCCGGCTTCGCGGCCACGTTGACGGGGCCCTCGATGCCCGCCCGCAGCCGCGGAAGCACCTCGGGCGGCGCGAGGATCGGATAGACGCAGTCCGCGCCCGCCTCGACGTAAAGGCGCGCCCGCTCGATCGCCTTCGCCGGATCGCCGTCGCCCCGCACGAACGTGTCCACGCGGGCATTGACGAACAGTCGGTCGCCCGCGACGGAACGCACCTCGGCGAGCCAGTCCGCCTGCTCGGCCGGGTCCTTCAGGGTGCCGTCCGAGGAGTCCTCCAGGTTGCAGCCGACCGCGCCCGTCTCCAGAAGCCGCTCCACCAGCTCTTTCGGCGCCAGGCCGTAGCCGTCCTCGATGTCGGCCGACACCGGCACGGCCCCGGCGACCGACCGTACGATCCGGGCCACCGCCGCGAACATCTCGTCCGGCGGTACATCACCGTCCGCGTACCCGAGCGACGCCGCGACCCCCGCGCTCGGCGTCGCGAGGGCCGGGAACCCGGCGTCCACGAAGGCCCGCGCGCTGGCCGCGTCCCACGGCCCGGGCAGGACCAGCGGATCACCGGGCGCACGCCCGTGATGCAGCGCACGGAAGTCGTCCACGAGGCTCACGGAGTTCACGGAGCTCACGGCACATACCCTCCCGGCTCGGTGCGGCGGCTGACCATCACCCGGTTCCAGCTGTTGATGACGGTGATCACCCCGATGAGATGGGCGAGTTCGGCCTCGCTGAAGTGCTTGGCCGCCGTCTCGTACACCTCGTCGGGAACGAACCCTCCCCCAGAGCCGAAAGCCTGGGAGGTGCCCCCAGTCAGGACGGTGACCGCCTCCGTCAGCGCGAGGGCGGCCCGCTCGCGCTCGCTGAAGAGCGGGCCCGCCTCCGCCCAGGCATTGAGCAGCGCGATCCGCTTCACCGACTCACCGTTCTTCACGGCGACGTCCACATGCATGTCCAGACAGAACGCACACGCGTTGATCTGCGAGGCCCTGATCATCACGAGCTCGGCGAGCACGGGATCGCCGAGCCCTCGCTTGGCGGCGGCGCCCACACCGGCAAGGGCTGTCCCGACCGCCTTGTCCAGGTGGGAGGTCCGGGCGCTCACTTGTGGTCTCCGGCCTTGTAGTGGCCGGGCACCTGGCGGGTCGAGACGCCGAAGCGGTTCCACGCGTTGATCACTGTGATCGCGGCGATCAGCTGCGTCAGCTCCTGCTCCTCGAAGAGGGCCGCGGCCTTCTCGTACACCTCGTCCGGCACGAAGCCGTCCGTCAGGACGGTGATCGCCTCCGTCAGCTCGATCGCGGCGACCTCCTTGGCCGTGTAGAAGTGCTGCGACTCCTCCCACGCGCTGAGCTGGATGATCCGCTCCACGCTCTCGCCCGCCGCGAGGGCGTCCTTGCTGTGCATGTCGACGCAGAGCGCGCAGTGGTTGATCTGCGAGGCCCGGATCTTGACCAGTTCGAGGATCACCGGGTCGACTCCCTTACGGGCCGCCGCGTCGAGCCTGACCATCGCCTTGAAGACCTCGGGCGCGAGCTGGTGCCAGTCCAGGCGCGGGGTGTGCTCCTGGAGGTACTCGGGTGCGGGGGGTGCGGCGGGTGCGGGGGTGTTCTCGTTCGTCGTCATGCCATCGACCGTACGACCGGAATAGCCCACAGGTATGGTCCATTCCCATGGAAGAATCGTGGGCCACTTCGGGTGCCGGACCGGGCCGTGACGCGGGCCTTGACCTGGGCGTCGACCTCCACCTGGAGACGGCCGGTGAGGCGACGCACTCAGGCGTACGCAAGGGGCTCACGGACGCCCTGCGCGAGGCGGTGCGCGGCGGCAGACTGCCCCCCGGCACCCGCCTCCCCTCGTCCCGCTCCCTCGCCGTCGACCTGGGCATCGCCCGCAACACCGTCGCCGACGCCTACGGGGACCTCGTCGCCGAGGGCTGGCTCACCGCACGACAGGGCTCCGGCACCCGCGTCGCCGAACGCGCCGTCTCGCGCCCCGCCGAACCCGCACCGCGCCGCAGGGCCGCGGGCGGCCCCACGTACGACCTGAAGCCCGGCACCCCCGATCTCGCGTCCTTCCCGCGCGCCGCCTGGCTCAAGGCCGCCCGCAAGGCCATGACCGCGGCCCCGAACGACGCGCTCGGCTACGGAGACCCGCGCGGCCGCATCGAACTGCGCACCGCCCTCGCCGACTACCTCGCACGCGCGCGGGGTGTGCACGCCGACCCGGACCGCATCGTCGTCTGCGCCGGGTTCGCGCAGGGCCTGGCGCTGCTCGCCGGTGTGCTGCGGGCGAGGGGGCTGCGCGAGATGGCCGTCGAGTCGTACGGCCTCGACGTGCACTGGAATCTGGTGCAGCGGGCGGGGCTGCGGACGAGGCCGCTGCCCTTCGATGAACTGGGCACGTCGACGGGGGAGTTGAGCACGGTCTCCGGCACGGCATCCGGTTCGCCGAAGGCGGTGCTCCTGACGCCCGCGCACCAGTTCCCGATGGGGGTCCCGCTGCACCCCGACCGGCGTGCGGCGGCCGTCGACTGGGCGCGGCGCGGGAACGGGCTGATCCTGGAGGACGACTACGACGGGGAGTTCCGCTACGACCGGCAGCCGGTGGGCGCGCTCCAGGGCCTTGACCCCGACCGCGTGGTCTACCTCGGCACGGCGAGCAAGTCCCTCGCGCCCGGCCTGCGGCTCGGCTGGATGGTCCTGCCCGCGCCGATCGCCGCCGAGGTCGTCGAGGCGAAGGGGGGCGCGGAGTGGGCCTGCGGGGCGCTGGACCAGCTGACGCTGGCTGAGTTCATCACGTCGGGGGCGTACGACCGGCATGTGCGGGGGGCGCGGCTGCGCTACCGCCGCCGACGGGACCAGCTGATCGAGGCGCTCGCCGCGAGGGCGCCGGAGGTGCGGGCCACCGGCATCGCGGCGGGACTGCACGCGGTACTCGAACTGCCGCCGGGCACCGAACGCACGGTGGTCCAGGCGGCAAGCTGGCAACGCCTCGGCGTTCAGGGCCTCGCAAGCTTCCGCCACCCCGCGGCGCCACGCCTCGCGGAGAGGGACGCCTTGGTGGTGGGCTACGGAACACCGCCGGACCATGCGTGGGCGGGGGCGCTGGAGGCGCTGTGCAGGGTTCTGCCGTGAGGCTTGGCGGGGGCTCTTGGTGGCCGTTGATCACCGGCTCCGCCGAGTTCGTCCTCAAACGCCGGACGGGCTGAAATCTCTCAGCCCGGCCGGCGTTTGAGGCCATCTTGTACGGGGTCTGGGGCGGAGCCCCAGTTTCGGGAAGGGGCGGGATTGGGGGAGAGCCCCGCAGGGACAGCCCTACCGAGCCCCCTCCACCGCCCCGCCCTCCGCAGGAGCCGGCGCTTCACCGAACCGCGCCAACGCCAACGCCCCCACCACAGCAACCACGAACCCCAGTACGGCCAACCACTCCAACCCACCCCGAGTCCGATCCCCCAGCCACACCACCCCCACCACCGCAGGCCCCACCGTCGCCCCGATCACCATCCCCGCGGTAGCGGTCGTCACGGACCCCCGCTGCAAGGCGGACGTAAGGAGCAGAAACGCCGCACCCCCACCCACCACCAGGGCATAAGCAGCCGGATTCCGCACCAACGCCCCCGGCGAGACCCCGTCGATGAGCCGCACCCCCACCTCCACCACCCCGAACCCGAACCCCGCCCCGAGCCCCAGCGCCAACGCCCGCCCCCGCCCCGGCAACCGCCCCGCCACGGCCCCGAGCACAAGCACCCCCACCGCCACGCCCAGCAGCGCGTACCGCAGAGCCGTCGACCCGACGCCCTTCCCCTCGTCCCCGGAAGCGAGCCCCAGCATCGCGAGCCCCGCGCACACCACCCCCACGGCCGCCCACTCCACCCCGCTCAACCGCACCCGCAGCAGCCGCGAGGCCACCACCGCCGTGACGGCGAGGCTCGCGGCGAGCGCCGCACCGACGGCGTAGATCGGGATGGAACGCAACGCCACGATCTGCAGCAGGAATCCGAGCCCGTCGAGCCCGAGCCCCACGACGTACCGCCACTGCCGCACCGCGCGCAGCAGCAGCGCGGGGTCGACCCCGGAGCCCGTCCCCGGCGCGGTGGCGCGCGCGGCGATCGCCTGGAAGACGGAGGCCGTACCGAAGCAGACCGCTGAACCAAGTGCGCAAATCATCCCAAGAGACACGAAGTGACTGTAGAGGAGAGGGATTCCGCGCAGCCGGTTGGCGCGGCGCACGCACCCTTACCTACGCTGAATGCCGATCAAGTACACGACAACGGGGGCAGTACGAATGGCAGCGGAACAAGAACAGAAGACGCAGCGGCGCAGGCTGCGGTCCAGCACGGTCGTACTCGGCGGCATGGGTGTCCTCGCGGCGGCCCTGACCTCGTGCGGTTCGGAACCGGACAAGCGGTGCGTGGACCGCGACAGCTACGACTCCCTCA
This sequence comes from Streptomyces sp. NPDC046925, assembly GCF_040644915.1. Lineage (NCBI taxonomy): Bacteria > Bacillati > Actinomycetota > Actinomycetes > Kitasatosporales > Streptomycetaceae > Streptomyces > Streptomyces sp. NPDC046925. Next base: position 216,006 of record NZ_JBEYWZ010000011.1, read on the forward strand.
CCGGCTACAAGATCGTCGCCGACAAGAACTGCAAGAGCGGCTCGTCCTCTTCCGGTTCCTCGTCCGGCAAGGCGCGCAAGTCCGGCGGCAGTTCGTACGGAACCGGCAAGTCGGGCCGCGTGGACGCCGACTGGTACTACGACGCCGACGTCGACGGCCGGCGCGCCGACTACGGCACCTTCAGCCGCAGCGAGGCAGTCGACCGCGACGGCTTCGGCTGCTCGGGCAGCGGCGGCGGCTGAGCGGGTCCACGACAGCGACCGACACCCGGACCCCGACAACCCGGAACCCGGACCCCGACACCCGGACCCCGAGACGGACCCCGAGACCCGAGGCCATGGAACGCCGTACCCTCACGCCCCGCCCCGGCTGGCAGCAGACCGTCGAGGACCAGGGGCTCATCTATCCCCTCACCCGCTACCCCGACGACTCCCTGCGCCCCTACTGGGACGAGTCCGCCTGCTACGTCTTCTCGCTGCCCGAGGTCGAAGCCCTCGAAGAGGTCGTCGAGGAACTGCACGCGATGTGCCTCGCGGCAGCCGAGCACATCGTCGAGCACGACCGCCTCGCCGACCTCGGCATCACGGACCCCCGGGTGGCCGAAGCGGTCACCGAGGCCTGGCACCGACGGGCCGAACTCCCGTCCCTCTACGGGCGATTCGACCTGCACTACGACAGCAGGAGCGGCGCCCCGGCGAAAATGCTGGAGTACAACGCCGACACCCCCACCTCCCTGGTCGAGGCCGCGAGCCCCCAGTGGTTCTGGATGGAGGAGCGCTTCCCCGGCGCCGACCAGTGGAACTCCCTCCACGAACGCCTCGTCGACGCCTGGAAGAAGCAGGCACCGCTGCTCCCGCCCGGCGGCCCGCTGTACTTCGCGCACTCGGCGGGCGACGAGCTCGGCGAGGACCTGATGACGGTCGCGTACCTGCGCGAGACCGCGCAGCAGGCCGGGCTCGCCACCGAGGCGATCTCCATGGAGGACATCGGCTGGGACCGTCTCTCGCGGCGCTTCGTCGACAAGAAGCTCGGCTTCATCCGCAGCTGCTTCAAGCTCTACCCGTGGGAGTGGCTGACCACCGACCGCTTCGCCCCGCACGTCCTGGAGACCCTCGACAACGGCGGCGGCACCGGTTCCACCCTCTGGATCGAGCCCGCCTGGAAGATGCTCCTCTCCAACAAAGCGCTGCTCGCGATCCTCTGGGAGCTGTACCCCGGCCACCCCAACCTCCTGCCCGCCTATCTGGACGGCCCGCGCGAGCTGGCCTCCGGCCGGGGCTACGTCGCCAAGCCGCTCCTCGGCAGGGAGGGTGCCGGAGTCACGATCCACCCGCCGGGCTCGGAATCCGCCGGGCCCCTCGTACGCGAGGAGGCCTGCTGCTACCAGGAGCTGGCGCCGCTGCCGGACTTCGACGGCAACCGTGTGGTGCTCGGCGCGTGGGTCGTCGAGGACGAGGCGGCGGGGCTCGGCATCCGGGAGTCGTCGGGCCTGATCACGGACGAGTACGCGAGGTTCCTGCCGCACGTGATCCTCTGAGGTGCGCACACAGCTCCGAGGTACGGGTGGGGCCAGGGCCAAATCCCGCTAGTACGCTGCCGTTTGATCGATATGACGCACTCGGAGGCGGAGCGAACATGTCCGACAGCAGGATCAACACCACGCAGCCTCACACGGCCCGGATCTGGAACTACTGGCTCGGCGGCAAGGACAACTACCCCGTCGACCAGGCCGCCGGGGACCAGATCCGCGCGCTGCACCCCGGTATCGGGGACTACGCGCTCGCCGACCGGCAGTTCCTCGGGCGCGCGGTCAGCCACCTCGTGACCGAGTGCGGCATCCGGCAGTTCCTCGACATCGGCACGGGCCTGCCGACCGCCGACAACACCCACGAGGTCGCCCAGCGCCTCGCCCCCGAGTCGCGGGTCGTCTACGTGGACAACGACCCGCTGGTCCTCACCCACGCCCGCGCCCTGCTCACCAGCACCCCCGAGGGCAGGACCGACTACCTCGACGAGGACCTGCGCAACGTCACGACGATCCTCGAACACGCGGCCAAGACCCTGGACTTCGACCAGCCGGTCGGACTGATCCTGCTCGGAGTCGTCATCTTCATCGACGACGACTCCGAGGCGTACGGCATCGTGCGCCGCCTGCTCGACGCCCTGCCCGCCGGCAGCCACCTCGTCCTCTCGCACACGATCACCAGCCCGGCGATGCCCGACGTGGACGAGGCGGTGGCGTTCTGGAACGAGAACGGCACGCCCAAGCTCACGCAGCGCACCCCCGAGCAGGTCACCGGCTTCTTCGAGGGCCTGGAGCTGCTCGCCCCCGGTGTGGTGTCGTGCAACCGCTGGCGCACACAGGACGCGACGGACGCCGAGGACGTGGCCATGTTCGGCGGGGTCGGCGCCAAGCGCTGAACCCCCGGTGCCGGGGGCTAGGCCAGCACAGAACGCAGTTGATCAAGCCCCCAGTCCAGGTCCTCCTTGCTGATCACCAGTGGGGGAGCGATCCGGATCGTCGAGCCGTGGGTGTCCTTGACCAGGACGCCCAGGCCCATCAGCTTCTCGGAGATCTCACGGCCCGTGCCGTACGACGGCTCGATGTCGACGCCCGCCCACAGCCCGCGCCCCCGCACCTGCGTCACCGCGCCCGTGCCGGTGAGCAGCCCCAGCTCGGCGTGCAGATGCTCGCCGAGCTCGGTGGCCCGCTGCTGGTACTCGCCCGAGCTCAGCATGGCGACGACCTCGAGGCCCACCGCGCACGCCAGCGGATTGCCGCCGAACGTCGAGCCGTGCTCACCCGGCTTGAACACCCCGAGCACATCCGCGTCCGCCACCACCGCGGACACCGGCACGACACCCCCGCCGAGCGCCTTGCCCAGGACGTACACATCGGGCACCACGCCCTCGTGCTCGCAGGCGAACGTCTTCCCGGTCCTGCCGAACCCCGACTGGATCTCGTCCGCCATGAACAGGACGTTCCGCTCGCGCGTCAACTCCCGTACGCCCGCGAGATACCCGGCCGGAGGCACAAGGACCCCGGCCTCCCCCTGGATCGGCTCCAGGAGCACGGCCACGGTGTTCTCCGTGACCGCCGCCCGCATCGCCGTCAGATCGCCGTACGGGACGATCTCGAAACCCGGCGTGTAGGGACCGAAGTCCGCGCGCGCCTCGGCGTCCGTCGAGAAGCTGACGATGGTCGTGGTCCGGCCGTGGAAGTTGTCGCGCGCGACCACGATCTTCGCCCGCCCGTCGGGCACGCCCTTGACCTGGTAACCCCACTTCCGGGCGGTCTTCACGGCCGTCTCCACGGCCTCCGCCCCCGTGTTCATCGGCAGCACCATCTCCTTGCCGCACAGCTCCGCGAGCCGCGTACAGAACTCGGCGAAGCGGTCGTGGTGGAAGGCCCGCGAGGTGAGCGTCACCCGCTCCAACTGCGCCTTGGCCGCCTCGATCAGCCGGCGGTTGCCGTGCCCGAAATTCAGCGCGGAGTATCCGGCCAGCATGTCGAGGTAGCGGCGCCCCTCGACGTCGGTCATCCAGGCACCCTCCGCCGACGCGACCACGATGGGCAGCGGGTGGTAGTTGTGCGCGCTGTGCGCTTCGGCCGAGGTGATGAACTCTTCGGTACTCGACACGGGGTCTCCGTTCGTCCTGCGGCAGGGGGCGGGTGTGGCGCCCAATTCCTATCGTCGCTCGGATCGTGGACGGGGAAACCCGCCGACGCGGCGTGCCCGCTAGGCTCGCCTCTACAGCACGGCGACTGGCGTACGGGGAACGGACCCCGGGGAAGCCGTGCGGGGCCAGACCTTCGAGGTGCCGACCGCCTGGGCACCCCGGGACCACGACCGGACACTGACCGCTCGCCCCGGAGGACGCCATGACTCACCCCTCTTCGCCCGATTCCCGGGTTTCCCCGAATCCCGCGGACTCGCCGAACATCCTTAGCCACCCCGCGCTCACCGCCGAGGACCCCGAACTTGCCGCCCTCGTCGCCGCCGAGGAGCAGCTCCAGGCCGACACCCTGCGCCTGATCCCCAGCGAGAACTACGTCTCCACCGCCGTCCTCGAAGCCTCAGGCACGGTGCTTCAGAACAAGTACAGCGAGGGCTATCCGGGCCGCCGCTACTACGAGGGCCAGCAGAACATCGACCCCGTGGAGCGCCTCGCGGTCGCCCGCGCCAAGTCCGTCTTCGGCGTCGAGCACGCCAACGTGCAGCCCTACTCCGGCTCCCCGGCCAACCTCGCCGTGTACCTCGCCTTCGCCGAACCCGGCGACACCGTGATGGGCATGGCCCTGCCCATGGGCGGCCACCTCACCCACGGCTGGGGCGTCTCCGCCACCGGCAAGTGGTTCCGCGGCGTCCAGTACGGCGTCCGCCACGACACGGGCCGCATCGACTTCGACGAGGTGCGCGATCTGGCCCTCAAGGAGCGCCCGAAGCTGATCTTCTGCGGTGGCACCGCCCTGCCCCGCACCATCGACTTCGCCGCCTTCGCCGAGATCGCCAGGGAGACCGGGGCCGTCCTCGTCGCCGACATCGCGCACATCGCAGGGCTGATCGCGGGCGGCGCCCACCCCTCACCGGTGCCGCACGCCGACGTGATCTCCACGACCACCCACAAGACCCTGCGCGGCCCGCGCGGCGCGATGCTGATGTCCCGCGAGGAGCACGCCAAGGCCATCGACAAGGCGGTCTTCCCCGGCCTCCAGGGCGGCCCGCACAACCAGACCACCGCGGCCATCGCCGTCGCCCTGCACGAGGCGTCCCAGCCCTCCTTCCGGGACTACGCCCACGCGGTCGTCGCCAACGCCCGTGCCCTCGCCGAAGCCCTGCTCGCCCGCGGCTTCGACCTGGTCTCCGGCGGTACCGACAACCACCTGATCCTGATGGACCTCACCCCCAAGGACGTCCCCGGCAAGGTCGCCGCGAAGGCCCTGGACCGGGCCGGCATCGTCGTCAACTACAACACCGTGCCGTACGACCCGCGGAAGCCCTTCGATCCCTCCGGCGTCCGTATCGGCACCCCCTCGCTGACCTCCCGCGGCCTGGGGACGCAGCACATGCCGACCGTCGCCGAGTGGATCGACCGGGGCGTCGCCGCGGCCCGTGCCGGTGACGAGGACGCCCTGACGAAGATCCGCTCCGAGGTCGCCGACCTGATGACCGCCCACCCCGCGCCGGGCCTGCCGGGCCGCTGATCAGGGGGGGGGCAGCCGGGCCCCGCGCAGGTCGTAGGCGCGGGCGCAGGTCGCGGGCGCAGGCCGAAGGTCACAGGTCCCGCAACTCCTGCCGAGGCCCGTCCTCATGGGGCCGCCGCCGCCCGCGCAGCCAGGCAAGCAGGGGCCGCCGCTCGGCGAGCGGCCCCCGCAGCAGCAGCGCTCCCGCAGCCCCTCCCGCGGCGCCCGGTATCGCCCACCACCAGTCCGTACCGCCGTCGCCCCGCGTGCCCTCCGCCTGTCTGGTGGCCGCCTGCCCGGTCCCGGCTTCCGGGGCGGGCGCCGACGGCGGGGCCGGGTCCGCCCCGCCCGCCCCGGAGGCCGGCCCCCGACGGCCGTCGTCCGAGGGCGCGCCCATGACCCCGAGCTTCTTGAACAGCGCCGTCAGACGAGCCGGGTCCTTCGCCTTGTGCCAGGTACCGGCCATCGACGCGACGTCCGTCGTCGTGTGGATCCACACGGTCCCGGCCTTCTCGCCGCCCTCGGAGCCCTCGCCGCCCTCGGAGCCCGGGGCCGCCGGATAGGCCCGGTCCACTCGCCCCGGCATCACGTCGTGCACCATCCACGTCACGTTGATCTGACGGCTGCCCTCGCTCAGGGAGAGCCCCGGCGGCTGCTCGCGCCTCCCCTCGCCCAGCTCACCGAGAGCGCGCTCCAGCTCGCCGTACTCCTTGTCGCTCACATGGAGCGCCGCGCTCTCCCCGCTCTCCGGCGAGACCACGAGGACGCTCGTCGGTCCGGCCGCCACCGCCCGCGGCGCTCCCGTCACCACCAGCGCGACCCCGGTCGCGAGCGCGGCCGTCAGCCCCGCCACCGACCCGCACATCCCCCTCGCCGTCCGTATCCGTGTCCGTATCCGTGTCCGAGACCGCATCCGCATGTACGAGCCCCCCCCGTCACTGTGTTCCTCGTCTCATCGGTAAATGATCGGCAACAGCCACGCCTTGAACGCCGGGCCGTCCCTGATTCGCCCCGATGAGCAGTAAGCCTTGCGCCGGATCACAAGATCGCGGCACACCCGTCACACGACTGTTTCCGAGCAATGAGAGACACCTGAGAGAATGAGTCCTATGGCCATTGATCGTCCTCGCGTGCTCTCCGGAATCCAGCCCACCGCAGGCTCGTTCCACCTCGGCAACTACCTCGGCGCGGTCCGCCAGTGGGTGGCGCTGCAGGAGTCCCACGACGCGTTCTACATGGTGGTGGACCTGCACGCGATCACGATTCCGCAGGACCCGGCCGACCTGCGTGCCAACACCCGGCTCGCCGCCGCCCAGCTGCTCGCCGCGGGGCTCGACCCCGAGCGCTGCACGCTCTTCGTCCAGAGCCACGTCCCCGAGCACGCCCAGCTCGCCTGGATCATGAACTGCCTCACCGGCTTCGGCGAGGCGTCGCGCATGACGCAGTTCAAGGACAAGGCCGCCAAGCAGGGCGCGGACCGCGCCTCCGTGGGCCTCTTCACGTACCCGATCCTCCAGGTCGCGGACATCCTGCTCTACCAGGCCAACCAGGTCCCGGTCGGCGAGGACCAGCGCCAGCACATCGAGCTGACCCGCGACCTCGCGGAGCGCTTCAACGGCCGCCTCGGCGAGACGTTCACCGTCCCGGCGGCGTACATCCTCAAGGAGACCGCGAAGATCTTCGATCTCCAGGACCCGTCGATCAAGATGAGCAAGTCGGCGTCCACCCCCAAGGGTCTGATCAACCTCCTCGACGAGCCCAAGGCCACCGCGAAGAAGGTCAAGAGCGCGGTCACCGACACCGACACCGTCGTGCGCTACGACACCGCGGAGAAGCCGGGCGTCAGCAACCTCCTCACGATCTACTCCACGCTCACGGGCACCGGTATCCCGGAACTGGAGCAGAAGTACGCCGGCAAGGGCTACGGTGCGCTGAAGACGGACCTCGCCGAGGTCATGGTCGACTTCGTGACTCCCTTCCGGGACCGCACCCAGGCGTACCTGGACGACCCGGAGACGCTCGACTCGATCCTGGCCAAGGGCGCGGAGAAGGCGCGTACCGTCGCCGCGGAGACCCTCGCCCGTGCGTACGACGCGGTGGGCCTCCTGCCCGCCAAGCACTGAGCCACGCAGCCCCCAGCCACAAACCCGAATACAGCAGCGCCCTCTGCCCGCCATCCGACCGACAGGAGTACGACGTGGGGACCGTAACGATCGGTGTGTCGATCGCGGTTCCGGAGCCTCACGGCAGCCTGCTCCAGGAGCGGCGCGCGGGCTTCGGTGACCCCGCGGCACACGGCATCCCCACGCACGTCACGCTGCTGCCGCCCACAGAGGTGGACGCAACGGCGCTCCCCGCGGTTGAGGCGCATCTGGGGGCCGTCGCGGCCGCCGGGCGCCCCTTCCCGATGCGGCTCTCCGGGACGGGCACGTTCCGTCCGCTGTCGCCGGTCGTCTTCGTCCAGGTGATGGCGGGCGGCGCGGCCTGCGGCTGGCTCCAGGAGCGGGTGCGGGACGCCTCCGGGCCCATGGCACGCGAGCTCCAGTTCCCGTACCACCCGCACGTCACCGTGGCGCACGGCATCTCCGAAGAAGCCATGGACCGGGCATACGAGGAGCTTTCGGACTATTCGGCCGAGTGGCCGTGCACCGGCTTCGCGCTCTACGAACAGGGCGCCGACGGAATCTGGCGCAAGCTGCGCGAGTTCGCCTTCGGGGGCGGCGGCCCGGTGGTGCCGCCCCAGGCCACGGCCCCGGCCGCGCAGAGCACGCTGCCCGCCCGCTGATCCGGGCCTGTACCTCTAGACCGGCAGCCGCCGGAACACCGCCCGCGGCGCGTGCCGCAGCGCCGACATGACTACCCGCAGCGCACCGGGCACCCACACCGTCTCCGAGCGCCGCCGCAGGCCCGTCTCGATGGCCTCGGCGACCGCCTCCGGAGTTGTCGCCATCGGCGCCTCCTCCAGGCCCGCCGTCATCTTGGAGCGTACGAAGCCGGGGCGGACCACCATCACGTGCACCCCGGTGCCGTGCAGCGCGTCGCCCAGGCCCTGGGCGAAGGCGTCGAGGCCCGCCTTGCTGGACCCGTAGATGAAGTTCGTGCGGCGGGCGCGCTCGCCCGCGACCGACGAGAGCACCACCAGGGCGCCGTGCCCCTGGGCCTGCAGCGACCGCGCGCACACCAGGCCCGCGGAGACCGCCCCGGTGTAGTTCGTCTGCGCGACCCGCACCGCCGACAGCGGCTCGTCCTCGTCGCGTGCCTGGTCGCCGAGGATGCCGAAGGCCAGCAGGACCATGTCGATGTCGCCCTCGGCGAAGATCTTGCCGAGCGTGGCCTCGTGGGACTCGGAGTCGAGCGCGTCGAAGGCGACGGTACGGACGTCCGCACCCAGCTCGCGCAGGCCCGCTGCGGCCTTCTCCAGGCCCGGCGAGGGACGCCCGGCCAGCCACACCGTACGGGTGCGCCGCGCGACCAGACGGCGGGCGGTGGCGAGGCCGATCTCCGAGGTGCCGCCGAGTACGAGCAGGGACTGGGGGGTGCCGAAGGCGTCCTTCATGAGGCCAACTCCTTGAGGTGCTAGAGGGCGAGGCGGCGCGAGAGGTCCGAGCGGAACACGCCGCGCGGATCGAGCTCCGCCCGCAGCGCGCGGAAATCGTCGAGCCGCGGATACATCGCGGCGAGCATCTCGGGCCGCAGGCGGGAGTCCTTGGCCAGGTAGACGCGGCCGTCGGACGCGGCGACCTCCTCGTCGAGCTCGTCGAGGAAGGCGCCGAGGCCCGGCAGGTTCGCCGGAATGTCCAGGGCGAGGGTCCAGCCGGGCATCGGGAAGGAGAGCCAGCCCGGATCGCCCTCTCCGAAGCGCTTCAGTACGGCGAGGAACGACGGGCAGCCGCGGTCCGAGATGCGCCGCACGATGCGTCGCAGGGCCTCCTCCTTGCCGTACCCGACGACGAATTGGTACTGCACGAAGCCGCCGCGGCCGTACACGCGGTTCCAGTGCGGGACGCCGTCCAGGGGGTGGAAGAACGTCGACATCTTCTGGAGCTCGCCCACCCGGAGGCGGGGTGCCTTGCGGTACCAGAGCTCGTTGAAGAGGCCCACCGACTTGCGGCCGAGGAGACCTTCGGGCAGGAAGCGCGGGGCGGACGGCAGCCGGCCGGGGCGGAACGTCAGCGGGGCGCTGCGCGCGCGTGGCGAAAGGGCGTCCAGGGGAGCGTGGTCGCCGCGCGTGAGCACCGCGCGGCCCATCGACGCGCCGCGCGCGAGGAGGTCGATCCAGGCGACCGAGTAGCGGTAGCGGTGGTCGGTGGCGGTGAGGCGGGCCATCAGGTCGTCCAGGTCGGTGGCGCGCTCCGTGTCGACCGTCATCAACGAGGTCTCGACCGGCTGGAGTTGCAGCGTCGCGGCGAGGATCACGCCGGTCAGGCCCATGCCGCCCGCCGTCGCGTCGAACAGGGCGCTGCCGCGCTCCACCGCCTGCACCGAGCCGTCCGCGGTGAGCAGCTCCACGGCCATCACATGGCGCGAGAACGAGCCGGAGCCGTGGTGGTTCTTGCCGTGGATGTCCGTGCCGATCGCGCCGCCGACCGTCACATAGCGGGTCCCCGGCGTGACGGGCACGAACCAGCCGAGCGGAAGCAGGACTTCCATCAAGTGGTGCAGGGAGACCCCGGCGTCGCACAGGACGGTGCCCGCGTCCGCGTCGATGGCGTGGATGCGGTCCATGCCGGTCATGTCGAGCACCGCGCCGCCCGCGTTCTGCGCGGCGTCCCCGTAAGCCCGCCCGAGGCCCCTGGCGATGCCGCCGCGCTCCCCGCAGGCCCTCAGGGCGGCCACGGCCTCCTCGGGCGAACGGGGGCGGATCAGACGGGCGGTGGAGGGTGCGGTGCGCCCCCAGCCCGACACGGACACGGTCTCGGGCGTCGTCGCGGTCGCGGAGGCGGCGGTCGGAGCGGAGTCGGCAGGCATAGGCGTGACCGTATCGCCCAAGTAAGGGAGGTTTGCTCATATACATCTAGTCCCTCACCGAAATGGGTGATTGATGGAGTGTCGTCCTATATTGACGTAAATATTGAGAGGTTACCTAGGAGGGTCGGGAGGTCAGGTTTTCGAAGTCCCCGTAGAGGGAGGCCACATGCACGACATGGACCGCCGGCTCCTGTCGGCCCTGCGCGACTGCGGCTCCGACGCGCGCGTGGCCGCCGCCGCACGGAGCCTGTCGCAGGCCGGCGAGCACGCCGCCCTCTGGCTCCTCGCGGGGCTCGCGGGCGCCGCGGTCGACCGCGAACGGCGCGGCACGTGGCTGCGCGCCACGGCGCTGACCGCCGCGGCGCACCTGGCGAGCATGGGCCTCAAGCGCGTCGTACGGCGCCCGCGCCCCGGCGGCGACCCGGACGCGCAGCCCCTCGTCAGGACCGCGGGACGGCACTCCTTCCCCAGCTCGCACGCCACTTCGGCCGCCGCGGCCACCGTCGCCTTCGGCGCGCTGAGCCCCGTCGGAGCCCGCGTCGTCCCGCCGCTCGCCGCCGCGATGTGCGTCTCGCGGATGGTCGTCGGCGTCCACTACCCGAGCGACGTGGCGGCGGGCGCGGCCCTCGGCGCCGTCACCGCGCGCATCGGCTCCTCCTGGATGAACGGGGGCCGTACGCGTGGCTGACGAAACCGCCCTGCTCGAACGCCCCCGGCCGCCGCAGCCGTCGGGGCCGAACTCCCTCGCCCTGCCGCTGGGCCTCCTGAAGACCGCGCGCCCCCGCCAGTGGGTCAAGAACGTCCTGGTCGTCGCGGCCCCCGCAGCCGCCGGCGAGCTCTTCTCGCGCCACTCACTGATCCAACTCCTCCTGGTGTTCGCGCTGTTCACGGCCGCCGCGTCCGCCGTCTACCTGATCAACGACGCGCGCGACGCCGACGCCGACCGCGCCCACCCCACCAAGTGCCGCAGACCGGTCGCCGCAGGCCAGGTGCCGGTGACGGTCGCCTACGCGACCGGCGGGCTGCTCGCCGTGCTCGCGCCGCTGGCCGCCGCGGTGTTCTGCACACCCCTGACGGCGGCCCTTCTCGCCGCCTACGTAGTGATGCAACTTGCCTACTGCGTCAGCCTCAAGCACGTCCTCGTCGTCGATCTCGCCGTCGTCTCCACGGGCTTCCTGATGCGGGCGATGATCGGGGGAGTGGCGCTCGGCATTCCGCTCTCGCGCTGGTTCCTGATCACCACGAGCTTCGGCGCGCTCTTCATGGTCTCCGCCAAGCGCTACTCCGAAGCCGTCCAGATGTCCGGGAGCTCCGAGAAGCTGGGCGCCACGCGCGCGTTGCTCACCGAATACACCACCGGCTACCTCCGCTTCGTCTGGCAGCTGGCCGCCGGTGTCGCCGTACTCGCGTACTGCCTGTGGGCCATGGAGAGCGGCGGCACCGCGAACGGCAGCACGCTGCCCTGGCGGCAGCTGTCGATGGCCGCCTTCGTGCTCGCCGTCCTGCGCTACGCGGTCTTCGCCGACCGGGGCACGGCGGGCGAGCCCGAGGACGTGGTGCTGCGCGACCGGGCGCTCGCCGTCATCGGCCTGGTGTGGATCGCGATGTACGGCCTCGCGGTCGCCGACTGGTGAGCGCCACCGGGGCGAGTGCCCTCAGGGAGCGGCTGCGGGCCATGGGCCCCGAGCTGCTCGGCTTCGCGGCCGCCGGGATCTGCGCGTACGCCGTCGACCTCGGCCTCTTCGTCTGGCTGCGCGGGCCGGCCGGCCTTGACCCGCTGACCGCCAAGGCGCTGTCCTTCGTGGCCGGCTGCACGGTCGCGTACGCGGGCAACGCGCTCGGCACCTACCGGCGGCACGAGGGGGCCGGAGCGTCGCGGGCCGCGCGCCTGCGGCAGTACGGGATCTTCTTCGCCGTCAACATCGCCGGCGCCGTGGTGCAACTGCTCTGCATCGCGGTGTCTCACTATGGCCTTGGCCTCACCTCACAACGCGCCGACACTGTCTCCGGTGCGGGCGTCGGCATGGCACTCGCCACAGTCCTGCGTTTCTGGGGTACCCGGACCTTGGTCTTCCGTACAGCGGGCAGGGAGGCATCATGGACTGGCTGAAAAAGCTCCCCGGTATCGGACCCCAGGTGGAGCGTCTGATGCGCACGCACGCGTGGAGCGCGTACGAGCGGCTCGACACCGTGCACTGGACCCGCCTCGCGGCCGCGATGACCTTCATCAGCTTCCTGGCGCTGTTCCCGCTGATCACCGTCGCCGCCGCGATCGCCGCGGCGACGCTCTCCAAGAGCCAGCAGAACAAGCTCGAGGACACCCTCTCCCAACAGATCCCCGGCATCGCCGATCAGCTGGACCTGGACGCGCTGGTCGCCAACGCGGGCACCGTCGGCCTCGTCGCGGGCGCTCTGCTGCTCTTCACCGGCATCGGCTGGGTCGGCTCGATGCGGGAGTGCCTGCGGGCCGTCTGGGAGCTGGAGGACGTCGAAGAGAACCCCGTCATGCGCAAGATCAAGGACGCCGGGGTGCTCTTCGGGCTCGGCGGCGCGGGCCTCGCCTCCGTCGCCGCGTCGACCCTCGCGTCGACCGCCGTGGGCTGGAGCGCCGACCTCGTCGGGGTCTCCGAGAACGGCTGGGGCGGAGTGCTGCTCCAGGCGGTCGCGTTCGCCATCGCCGTCTTCGCGGACTTCCTGCTGCTGCTCTACGTCCTGACGCTGCTGCCGGACGTCCAGCCGCCGCGCCGCCACCTGATCACCGCGGGCCTGATCGGCGCGGCCGGATTCGAACTGCTCAAGCTGCTGCTAGGCGGCTACATCAAGGGCGTCGCGGCGAAGAGCATGTACGGCGCCTTCGGCGTGCCCGTCGCGCTGCTCCTGTGGATCAACTTCACGGCGAAGCTCCTGCTGTTCTGCGCCGCCTGGACGGCGACGCGGCAGCAGCGGCGTACGGAAGAAGAAGATCAGCGACAGGAGCAGCAGGACGAACGGGACCAGCAGGACCAGCGGGAGCAGGCAGACGGCGAGGGCGTCAGCGGCGGGTCTTCCGCCGCACCAGGTCCGGCAGCGGCATCCGGCGGCTGATCACGAACCACCCGGCGGCGATGAGCGCGAGGACGCCGCCCACGACGCCGAGCGCGATGCCGACACCACCGCCCGACGCCTTGTCGGCGGAGTGCGCCACCTTCTTCGCCGAGTCCGCCTGGCTCTTGCCCGCTCCGGGAGCGCCCTTGCCGCTGCCCGTACCGGCACCCTTCGGGGCGACCAGTTCGCCCACCGGGTCGACCTTGCCCGAGGCCGCGAAGCCCCAGTCCAGAAGGCGCTCGGTCTCCTTGTAGACCGCGTGCTGCTCCCCGGAGTCGGGGTTCATGACGGTCACCAGGAGCACCTTGCCGTCGCGCTCGGCGACACCGGTGAAGGTGTTGCCCGCGTTCGTCGTGCTGCCGTTCTTGACGCCCGCGATGCCCTTGTAGGCGTCGAGGCCGATGTCACCCGTAAGAAGTCGGTTGGTGTTCTGGATCGCGAAGGACTCGCGCTTCTTCTTGCCCTTGTCCTTGCCCTTCGTGATCTTCTTGGTCTCGCCGGGGAACTTGGCGGTGGCCGTCGAGCAGTACTCGCGGAAGTCCTTCTTCTGCAGCCCTGAGCGGGCGAACAGCGTCAGGTCGTACGCGGAGGAGACCTGCCCCTTCTCGTCGTAGCCGTCGGGGCTGACCACGTGGGTGTCCAGGGCCTGCAGCTCTTCGGCGTGCGACTGCATGTCCTTGACGGTCTGCGGGACGCCGCCGTTCATCGCCGAGAGGACGTGCACCGCGTCGTTGCCCGACCGCAGGAAGACGCCGAGCCACAGGTCGTGGACCGAGTACGTCTCGTTCTCCTTGACGCCGACCATGCTGCTGCCCGCGCCGATGCCCGCCAGGTCGGAGAGCTCGACCTTGTGCTCCTGCGACTTGGGGAACTTCGGAAGGACCGTGTCCGCGAAGAGCATCTTCAGGGTGCTCGCCGGCGGCAGCCGCCAGTGCGAGTTGTGCGAGGCGAGCACCTCGCCCGTCTCGGCGTCGGAGACCATCCAGGAGCGCGCCGAAAGCTTCTTGGGAAGCACGGGCGCGCCCGCCTTCAGACTCACCTGGGTGCCGGGCTCGCCGAGCTTGGCGCCTCCGACGGTCGACATCGACGCGGGCGGCTTGGGTTTGTCCCCGCCTCCCGGCTTGTCGTCCGCCCATGCGGGAGCTGTGGTCGACATGGTCAGCAATGCGGCGGAAGTGACCAACAAGGCGGTCTTTTTTACGGCAGGCACGGCGAAGAACGTACAGGGCGTCGCTGAGGAAGTCGCCGCCGAGGTGGTCTGTGTCACGGCCTCCCCGCGCCGCTCCCCGTCCCGCTCCCCACCCCGGCGCGACCGCGGAATGGAGGCTCGCGATACTGAAGGCATGAAGCTCAGCCGCCCGGTCTCCTGGTTCCTGCTCGCCTTCGGGGTGTGGAGCTGGTTCATCTGGATCACTTTCGTCAAGAACCTGTGGAAGGACGGCAGTGGGCTCGCCTTCGATGACGCAGGCGACCCGACCGCGTACTTCTGGGTGCACCTGACGCTCGCCGTCGCCTCCTTTGTCTTGGGGACGGTGGTAGGGGCCATCGGGTTGCGCGGAGTCCGTGCTCTGCGCCGTACGTCATAACTGTTCGAACACTGCCGAGGGGCGCGCTCCGTGGTCATCCTGTTCGTGTTGGCCGGTATCGCCGCGCTCGCGGCCCTTGCCGGAATGCAGTGGTACGCGTGGCGTCGCCTGGTGCGGGACACCACGGCCCGGTCCGGGTTCGCCCGGCGCGCGGGCGCGGTGGTCTTCGTCGCGGGGCCGCTGCTGATGTTCGCCGCGGTCGCCAGTGAGCGGGCCGGGGCGCCGTTCTGGCTCCAGCAGGTCCTCGCCTGGCCGGGCTTCATGTGGATGGCGCTGTCGATCTACCTGGTGCTCGCGCTTCTGGTGGGCGAGCTCGTACGGCCCTTCTTGCTGCGGCGCCGTTCGAAAGCGGCCTCTACGGAGGATGCGGGTTCCGTGGAAGCCCCCTCCGTAGTGCCGGAAAAGCCCTCCGTAGAGGCGCAGGCTCCCTCCATAGAGGCCTCCGAAGAGGACCCCGTAGAAGACCCCGCGCCCGCTGCCCCCGCCCCCGCGGAACCGCGCCCGGAACGGGTCGCCCCCTCGCGCCGCCTCTTCGTCTCCCGGATCGTCGGCGGGACCGCCGCCGCCGTCGCCGTCGGAACGGTGGGCTACGGAACGTACGGCGTCCTGCGCGGCCCGCGGGTGAAGCGCGTCACCGTGCCGCTGGCCAAGCTGCCGCGCGCGGCGCACGGGTTCCGGATCGCGGTGGTCAGCGACATCCACCTGGGGCCGATCCTCGGGCGCGGCTTCACCCAGCGCGTGGTCGACACGATCAACGGCACCCAGCCCGACCTCATCGCGGTCGTCGGCGACCTGGTCGACGGCAGCGTCGAGGACCTGGGGCCCGCCGCCGCGCCGCTTGCGCAGCTGCGCGCGCGGCACGGGACGTACTTCGTGACCGGCAACCACGAGTACTTCTCGGGCGCCGGACAGTGGGTCGATCACGTACGCGAACTCGGTCTGCGCCCCCTGGAGAACGCCCGCACCGAACTGCCCGGCTTCGATCTCGCGGGCGTGGACGACGTGGCGGGCGAGAGCGAGGGGCACGGGCCCGACTTCGGCAAGGCCCTCGGCGACCGGGACCGCTCGCGGGCCGCTGTCCTGCTCGCGCATCAGCCGGTGGTCATCCATGACGCCGTCAAGCACGGCGTCGACCTCCAGCTCTCCGGGCACACCCACGGCGGGCAGCTGTGGCCGGGCAACTTCATCGCCGATCTGGCCAACCCGACGCTCGCGGGACTGGAGCGTTACGGCGATACGCAGCTGTATGTCACGCGGGGCGCCGGTGCGTGGGGGCCGCCTGTGCGTGTTGGGGCGCCGTCCGACGTCACGGTCGTCGAACTGGCCTCCCGCCGGGCATAATCGCGCACCGGTTCGACGCTGTATGAGCCTGGCTGGATACAGCCGGGCCAGAGGGTGACGGTGTGACACCGAACGCTTCCTCTGCGCAGCATTAAGTGTCGGAAGTGTGCGCGGTTCTTGGTGCTTTGGTGTGCCATAGGGGGAAACGTTGTTGAGGCGTCACGCTTTCCGGCTGCCACCGCATCCGGCATCGGTCTCGCTCGCCCGGCTCCGCGTGCACGACCATCTGGCCGCCTGGGGGCACAAGGAGGAGAGCGCGGCGCTCGACGACGCGGTACTCCTCGTCTCGGAGCTGGTGACGAACGCCGTCTGCCACGGGCGCGTCCAGGAGCGGGAGTTCGAGGTCGCGATCACGGTGCTCTCCGACGGCGACTGCTTCATAGAGGTCTCCGACGAGAGCCCGGCCAGCCCGCAGATGCGGGAAGTGGGCCCCCTGGAGGAGAGCGGCCGGGGCCTGCGCCTGCTCGACAACATCGCCGAGGCGTGGGGGGTCTGGCAGCGGGGGCGGCACGGGAAGACGGTGTGGGCACTGGTCCGGTCCTAGGGCCCTTCCGGCGGATCTCCGGCCTTTCCGCCCGTCCCCGGCGCCTCGCGGATCACCCCGCGGGCAGCGTCACCGTCACCGTCAGCCCCGCCCCCGGCGCCGTCTCCACCCCCACCTCGCCGCCGTGCGCCGCCACCACCCCCTGCACGATCGCCATGCCGAGCCCGCTGCCCGCACCCCCGCCCGCGCGGAAGAACCGGTCGAACACACGCACAGCGTCGTCCTCCGCGAGCCCTGGCCCCCGGTCGGCGACCCGCAGCCGCACCACCCCGTCCCGCCGCTCCACGCCCAGCGTGACCGGCGCATCGGCGGGCGTATGGACGCGCACGTTGGCCAGGAGATTGCCGAGCACCTGACGCAGCCCGGACTCGTCGGCGCGCACCAGCACCGCCCCGTCGGCGCTCACCGTCAGCGGCCGCTCCGGCTCCTGCACCCGCAGATCGTCGGCGGCATCCCGTACGAGCCGGCTCAAGTCGACGTTCGTGAAGCGCAGTTCCGGCTGCTGGTCCAGGCGGGCCAGGGTGAGCAGCTCGTCCACGAGGCGGCCCATCCGGTCCGTCTCCGCTATGACGCGGCTCCACGCGCGCGTGCGTTCCGCCGGATCGCGCAGCATCCCCTTGTCGTACAGCTGGAGATAGCCGCGGATCGCCGACAAGGGCGTACGCAGTTCGTGCGAGGCGTCGGCGACGAAGCGGCGCAGCTGTGCCGAGCTGCGTTCGCGGGTGTCGAAGGCGGACTCGACCTGATGGAGCATGGAGTTGAGGGCGACACGCAGCTGCTCGGTCTCCATGGCCGGGGCGCGGCTCGACGGCACGCGCCTGGTCAGATCACCTTCGGCGATGGCCGACGCGGTCTCGACCATGTCCTCCAGAGGGCGCAGCCGGTGGTGCGCGGAGATCATCGTCAGGACGGCGAGCAGCCCGAGCAGGACCACTCCGAAGGCGGCGTCGAGCTTGAGCGCCTTGTTGATGCCCGATTCCACGTCCTCCGTGTCCGCGGCCATCAGAACCGTCGTGCCGTCGGCGAGCCTCGCGCCCACCATGCGGTGCGCGTCGCCGTCCAGCGTGACGTCCTGCGGCTCGGCCTCGTCGGCGATCGCCGCGGGGTCGTCGACGGCGGCGGCCAGGGTGCGCTGGCGCGAGGTCGGGGCGAGCGTGCCGATGGCTATGGGGTCGCCGTGCCGGTCCACCGCCACGAACAGGGTGTCCCCGCGCGGCAGCACGCTCGCGCTCTCCCTGCCGTCCGGCGAGAGCTTGTCGAGGGCGATCCCCAGCTCACTGAGCTGCTCGACGTCCTTCATGGTGAGCCCGGTGCTCAGCAGCGAACTGCGGGACTGCGCCAGCTCGGCGTCCACGTTGTCGAGCAGATAGTGGCGCATCCCCATGACACTGACGCCGGTCGCCACGATCACGCCGAGGGCGAGCAGGGCGACGTTCACCCACGTCAGCTTGGCGCGCAGCGAGCTCATGCCGCGGTGCGCACGCCTCATGCCAGGCCGTATCCGACACCCCGCCGGGTCGTGATCACCGGTGGGCCGAGGGCGTTCAGCTTGCGCCGCAGATAGCTGATGTAGGTCTCCACGACCGTCGACTCGGCCGGGTGTTCGTACTGCCACACATGACGCAGAAGCTGCTCCTTGGGCACCACACGTCCGCCGTTGCGGACCAGGAAGCGCAGCAGGGCGTACTCGGTGGGCGTGAGCTGCGCCGAGCGCCCCGCCCGGCGCACCACGTACGTCGTCTCGTCCAACTCCAGGTCGCCGTGACGCAGCGGCGGGCGCTGGGGGAGTACGTCGTCGGACCTGGTGCGGCGCAGGACCGCGCCGATGCGGGCGATGACCTCGTCGATGTTGAACGGCTTGGTGATGTAGTCGTCGCCGAATCCGAGGGCGCCCACGACCTCCGCGGGCGCGTCCCGCGCGGTCAGGAAGAGCAGCGCCGCTTCGGGGTGACGGTCACGGAGTTCCCTGGCCAGGGCGCGGCCGTCGCCGTCCGGCAGCATCACGTCGAGGAGCGCCACGTCGGGCCGGGTGCGCCCGGCGAGCGCGAGGGCGTCGCGCACCGTGCCCGCCACCATCACGTCGAAGCGGTGGTAGCGCAGGGCGATGGCGAGCACGTCGGCGATGCTCGGCTCGTCCTCGACGACCAGGACGGTGGCCGCGGCGACTGGGCCGGTGGCCGCGGAGACCGGGCCGGTGGCCGCGGCGCCCGGACCCGGCGGTACTCCGACATCTGTTCCCTGCTGGCCTTCGGCGTGGCTCATGCCCCCAGTATCGGCGCGCTCGTTGTACGAAGTCCCGGGCCGTGCCTTGGAGTTACTTGAGAATCATGGCCGCGCCGCCCTCCAGCGGCGCGGCGCCGCCGATGCTGAGGCTCCTGAACGCATGGACCCGGGGGACATGACGACCCTGACGACCCTGAGGACACGGAGGAGGAGTGGATCGTGGCGGCATTGGCGCGGTGGTGTTATCGGCACCGCCTGGTGGTCCTTGTGCTGTGGGTGGGAGCCCTGTTCGGTCTGGGGGCCGCGGGGACCTCCGCGGGTACCGACTACTCGAATGTGTTCTCCCTGCCGGACACGGATTCGAAGCGCGCGTACGACCTGATGACGAAGGCGTTCCCGGAGAGCTCCGGGGACACCGACACGGTGGTCTGGCGCGTCGACGGGGGCGCGTCGGCCCGTGACGCGGACGTACGTTCGCGTGTCGAGCCCGCGCTCAAGGAGATCGCCGGCATGAAGGGTGTCGGCGAGGTGGTGAGCCCGTACGCGTCCGGGGAGGCGGGCTCCGCACAGATCAGCGGGAACGGACGCATCGCCTACGCCAGGGTGACCTTCGCCGAGGAGGCGAACTCGGTCCCCAAGGATCTCGTCCAGGACGTCGTAGACACGGCACAGGCCGCCGAACGCCCGGGCCTCCAGGTCGAACTGGGCGGCCAGGCGATCACCCGCATCCAGGAGCCGCCCACCGGCATCGCCGAGATGGTCGGCATCGCGGCCGCAGCCGTCGTCCTCTTCCTGGCCTTCGGCTCGCTCTTCGCGATGCTCCTGCCGATCGTCATCGCCGTCTTCGGAGTCGGCCTCGGCATGCTGTCGACGATGCTGCTCAGCCACGTCACGGACATCCCCGAAGTGGCCCCGCTGCTCGGCTCGCTGATCGGACTGGGCGTCGGCATCGACTACGCGCTCTTCATCGTCACCCGCCACCG
Organism: Streptomyces sp. NPDC046925; assembly: GCF_040644915.1. NCBI lineage: Bacteria > Bacillati > Actinomycetota > Actinomycetes > Kitasatosporales > Streptomycetaceae > Streptomyces > Streptomyces sp. NPDC046925. Next base: position 235,920 of record NZ_JBEYWZ010000011.1, read on the forward strand.
GCGCGGCATCCTGCGCGGCATGAAAGCCGAGGAGTCGGCGGTACAGGCCCTGAACACCTCGGGCCGCGCGGTGCTCTTCGCGGGCGGCACGGTGTGCATCGCGCTCGCCGGGATGCTGGTGATGAACATGCGCTTCCTGGACGGCGTGGTCATCGCGGCCTCCCTGACGGTGGTCCTGAGCGTCCTCGCCGCCATCACCCTGCTGCCCTCGCTGCTCGGCCTCCTCGGCCCGCGGGTGCTCAGCCGCAAGCAGCGGCGCCGCCTCGCCGTGACGGGGCCGGAGCCCGCAGAGGCGAGCGGCCTCGCTGCGCGCTGGTCCTCGTACGTCCAAAGGCGCCCGCGCTCGACGGCGGCCCTCGCCTTCGTGGTGATGGCCTTCCTCGCGCTTCCGCTGCTCTCCCTGCGGCTCGGCGCGACCGATCAGGGCAACCACCAGGAGTCGACGACGACCCGCCAGGCGTACGACATGCTGGCCGACGGGTTCGGCCCGGGATTCAACGGCCCGCTGCAAGTAGTGGCCGAAGAAGCCGACACCGGCGGTCTGGTGGCGACCATCCGCGAGACGGAGGGCGTCGCGACGGTGGCGGCGACCCCGCCCGCGGACGGCATCTCGGTCATCAACGTCGTCCCGACCACGTCTCCCCAGTCCGAGGAGACCGACCGGCTCATCGACCGGCTACGGGGAGAGGTGATTCCGGAGGCCGGGGTCGAGGCCCACGTGGGCGGCGTCACCGCCGTCTTCAAGGACTTCGCCGCGGTGACGGGCGACCGGCTGCCCTACTTCGTGGGAGCGATCATCGCGCTCGGCTTCCTCCTGCTCCTCATCGCGTTCCGCTCCCTCGTGGTGCCCCTGACGGCGGCCCTGATGAACCTGATCGCGGCCGCGGCGTCCTTCGGCGTCCTGGTGGCGGTCTTCCAGTGGGGCTGGGGAACGGAGCTCATCGGCGTCGGCAAGGAGGGCCCCATCACCGCCTTCCTGCCCGTCATCATGCTGTCGCTGCTCTTCGGGCTCTCGATGGACTACCAGGTGTTCCTCGTGAGCCGCATGCACGAGGAATGGGTGCACACGAAGGACAACGCCCGCGCCGTGCGGGTGGGCCTCGCCGAGACGAGCAGGGTCATCAACTGCGCGGCCCTGATCATGATCTGCGTCTTCTCCGCGTTCGTCCTGAGCGGCGACATGGAGGGCGCGATGGCGGGCATCGGCCTCGCGGCGGCGGTCGCCCTGGACGCGTTCATCCTGCGCACGGCGCTCGTCCCGGCCGCCATGCATCTGCTCGGCCGCGCCAACTGGTGGCTCCCCGCGGGCCTGGAGAAGCGCCTTCCGCACCTGGCGGTGGAGCCGCGGGAGGAGCCGGAGGGGCCGGAGGGGCCGGTAGCGACGGCGCCCGTGCCCCACGCGCGCGTGGAGGAGCCCCACGGCGAAGGCGGCGCCTCCATGCCGCACGGCGCCTCCGTGGTGCACGGTTTCATCCGCACGGCGGAGGGCGAGCCGGTGGAGGGCGCGGTCCTGACCCTCCTCTCCAAGGGAGGCACCCGCCTTGACCGCGTCACTTCCCTCGCGGACGGTTCGTACATCGTCGCGGCTCCGTCCGCGGGCGCGTACCTTCTCGCCGCGACGGCTCCCGGATACGCGGCCCGCGCGCGGCACGTCATGGTCGCGGACGGACCGCTGGTGTACGACGTGGAGCTGGCACAGGGCGAGATGGACGCGGTGAACTAGCCGGCCCAGGTCAGACGGCGGCCCGGACCCTCGGCAGCCCCGTAACGGACATCACGAGCGAGTACAGCGAGGTCGTCGCCGCGATGAAGAGGCGGTTGTTCTTCGCCCCGCCGAAGGCGATGTTGGCGACGGCCTCGGGGACGGTGATCCGTCCGATGAGGGTGCCGTCGGGGTGATAGCAGTGCACCCCGTCCTCCAGGGCCGCCGCCCACAGCCGCCCCTGGTCGTCGAAGCGGATGTTGTCGAAGCCGGACTCCTTCGACTCGGCGAAGACGGTCCCGTCCGACAGGGCCGTCCCGTCCTCGCGCACGTCGAAGGCGCGGATGTGGCGGGCGCGGGAGTCGGACACGTACAACTGCCGCTCGTCGGGCGAGAAGACGAGGCCGTTCGGCCCTTCGAAGCCGTCGGCGACGATCCGCACGGCACCGCTCACGGGGTCGAGCCGGTACACGTTGCAGGCACCGATCTCGGCGGGCGCCCGGAACCCCTCGTAGTCGCTGGTGATCCCGAAGTCGGGGTCGGAGAACCAGATCGACCCGTCCGAGCGGACCACGGCGTCGTTCGGACTGTTGAACCGCTTGCCCTCGAAGCGGTCGGCGAGGACGGTGACGCTGCCGTCGTGCTCGGTGCGGGTGACACGGCGGTTGCCCTGCTCGCAGCAGATCAGGCGGCCCTCGCGATCGAGGGTGTTGCCGTTGACGTAACCGGCGTTCGAACGGAAGACGCCTACCGCGCCGGTCGCCTCGTCCCAGCGCAGCAGCCGGTCGTTAGGGATGTCGCTCCAGACGAGCTGGCGCCAGGCGGGCAGGTAGAGCGGCCCTTCGGCCCACCGGCAGTCGTCGTAGAGCACTTCGAGTTTGGCGTCCCCGTTGGCACACCGCCCGGTACGGAAGCGCTCGTCCAGGACCTCGTACGACGTCGGGACTTTCTGTGAAGGCATGACGACTCCTGTCTTACGGAATGAGGATACGACCGAATGACATCCTGTAGTACGAGGATATTGGAGTACGACATAGGATCAACGTCAAGGATGGCCGGATGGATGACGGGAGCGCAGCTGATGGATGACACCGACCGGGAGTTGCTGGCACTGCTGCAACAGGACGCCGCCCAGTCGTACGCGAACCTGGGCAGGGCGGTGGGTCTGTCGGCGGGCGCGGCCCACGAACGGGTACGGAAACTGCGCGAGCGCGGGGTGATCCGCCGCACGACGGTCGAGGTCGACCCGGCAGCCGTGGGCCAGGGCGTGCTGGCCTTCGTCATGGTCGACTCGACGGCGTGGATGGGTGACCGGGCGGACGACTTCGCCGCGCTCCCCGAGATCCAGGAGGCGCACGTCATCGCGGGCACGGCAAGCGTCCTGGTCAAGGTCCGCACGTCGACCACGGAGCAGCTTCAGGACGTACTGCGGCGGCTGTACGCGATCGACGGGGTGAGCGGGACTCAGGCGACGGTATCGCTGGAGACGTTCTTCGAGAGGCCGGTATCACCGCTGGCACCAGGGGCGCCGGGGGCGGCCTGAGGGGTGGTGGCGTGCGCCCCGAACCGACGCACTCCAGGCACCGCCGCCGTCCCCGCGCACGCGACACCCACCACGACCGCGGCGATCCACAGCGGGGCCGCCGTACCCCACGCGTCCGCCGCGAGCGGCGCGAGCACGTACGCCACGGGCATCGCGGCGAGTGAGAGCAGCCAGTCGTACGAGGTGACGCGGGCCCGTACGCCGGACGGTATCGCCGACTGCACCGAGGTCTCCCAGGCGGGGCTGAGAAAGCCGAGGCCCGCCTGCGCGAGCCCGTACGCGGCGATCACGGCCGGTGCGGGGGCCTCGGCGGCGAGCAGGGCGAGGGGCAGGGCGTACGTCGCGAGCCCGAGGTTCGCCACGAGGACCGGACGCTTGGGCCGCGCACGCCCGGCGAGCAGCCCGACGGCGCCCGCCTGGAGGATCGCGATCCAGGTCCCTTCGCCGCCCAGCTCCTCGACGGCGAGGAGGGGGCCGAGCGTGATGAGGACGGCGGTGGCGCCGTTCCAGGCGGAGTGCGCGACGAGGCTGGTCCAGTACCAGTCGCGGCTGCGGACCTCGTGCCAGCCTTCGGCGAGGTCCTTGCGCAGCGAGCGGTGGTCGGACGGTTCCGTCGCGACGGCGGGCCGGGTACGGACCGCCGCGAGGAGACAGGCGCTGACGGCGAAGGAGGCGGCATCGAGGACGAACGCCCAGCCGGGCCCCGCGAGCCAGATCACCCCGACATCGAGGGCGCGGTCACCCGCATAAAGAAGCTCACCGTGTACCTGCGCCGGGTCCGCGAACAGTCCCTGGTCGACTTCGACCTGGAGCGCCACGAGTTCGACACGCTCCACAAGCTGGCAGGCCGAGGCGGCCGGCCCCTCGGAACTGGCCGCAGACCTGGACCTGGCCCCGGCATCCGTGACGGGCCGCCTGGACGGCCTGGAGAAGCGAGGCCTGCTCCACCGCACCCCGCCAAAGACGGACCGCGCCCCCGGGAACCTCGATTCGCCTAACTCCGCGCCAACTCGGGCCGCTTGCGATAGTCGGTGAACCCGATGACGTTGCCCCACGGGTCGGCGACCTCGACGGTCCACCCGGTGGCCACGGAGGCGGCGGGGGCGAGCGGCTTGATCCCGGAGGCCTCCAGGGCCCGCCCGGCGGCCCGCGCGTCCCCCACCTCGAGCCACACGCGCGGCGCGGACCAGGCCACCGGCCGATGCTCGACCCCGTCCTCCACCCGCAGCAGAATCCCCGGCGTCTCCTTGCCCACCTTTAGGATCGCGAGCCCGATCTCATCGATCCGATGCGTCACGGGAAATCCGGCCCGCCCATAGAAGCTGACGGCTTCTTCGAGATCACCGACGGGAAACAGAACGTTGTCGAACCCGAGGAGTTCGGTGGATGGCACTTCGGCCGACTGCTCCCCGACCGACTGCTCAACGGATTGACGAACGGACGGTTCAACGGACAGGCCGACCGACTGGTTGTCTGACATTCCGTCAGAGTAAGTCGACCGCCCCGTTTTCAACCGTACTGTCGCTGTTTGACCGCCACATGGACGCGGGCGTCACTCGGCTGGGGTCCATGGCGCCATCTTTCAGCCGGCGATCTGCTCGACCGTCACGCTCGGCGCAGAGGCCCTGGCGTTGAGCGAGTTGCCGGAGGTGCCGCCTGACGGGCCGGGGGGCGCGTGGTCGTTGTCCTCGCCGAACGCGTGAGCCGCCGTGCGAATACCAATGTCGTGAGTACGGGAAGAGACCTCTTCAGCGACAAGATCACTTGTCGCAACCCCCGCGCACCGTCTCGAGCGAAACGGTGCTCCAGACGCCGTCGGACGTCTTCTTCAGGGTGGTGCGGTACTGGAGAACGGGGTTCACGTCGTCGGGTGTGCCCGTCTTCTCCTTGGTCTTGCGGTCGAGGGTGTAGCCCTTGCTCTCGTCCACGCAGTAGAAGAGCACCCCGCCGCCGGTGTCCGAGATGCTCACCTGCGGGTTGAAGACCCTGGCCTTGCCGATCAGGTTGTGATCGTTGTCCACGTACCCCTTGATGTACGTCCTGGACGATGTCAGCGCCTGCTGCGAGTTGTAGAAGCTCACCGCCTTGGACTGCGGGGCCGAGTCGATGATGGCCAGATACTCCGCCTTCAGGCGCTCCCTGCCGTCGTCCAGAATCGCCTGCTTCTTCGGATCGCTGTTCTGCCACCCGGCGAAATCGGCCTTGAAAGAGCCAGGCAGTTCCACCTCCGGTCGCTTCGCCGACGGGCTCGCGGAGGCCTTCGAGCCACCGCCCCCCGCCCCCTCGATCTTGTCCGAGGAGTCCCTACTGCCGCCCCCCGATCCGCACGCGGTCAACAGCAGGGCCGCGGACGCGGTGAGCGTGGCCGTCAGGAGCCGGATGGGGCGGCGGTTCACTCGCGACTCTCCCGTGGGGGTGGGGGAACGAAAAGCAGGGATGGTTGCACGCCGCGCAACACGCGCGGCCGTAGTCGTCAGGGACTGCGGAATTCGCCGGGGAGGGGTTCCCGCACGCGTTGCCTCCGGCGCTCTTCCGATGCGCCGAAAGCAGCGAAGTTCTCGCGGGCTTCGCTCAGGGTCACGTGATTTGGCCCTCCGACGTATGCGTCGGCGTTGTGATCGTCCTGCCCGGAATCCTCCCACCCGCAGGTCGGGCAGATTTCGAACCATCCTCGGGCTTCGAGGGTGCGGAACATGCAGCATGGGCACGCGAGCTTGCCTCTTGCGCCGCCTGATCGGCTCCCCATGCCTCCCTCTCGTCCTTGCTGTGACTTCGTCTATCGGTTGACCGACTGGACTTCCTCGACGTCAATTGCCTGCGTCCCGTCGAACGTTCCGTTCGGGAGGTCCCCGCCGGTTCCGCCGCTGCCTTCCCAGGAGATTTCCCAGGTCAGGGATGCCTTCATCTGGAACGGGGTGCCGTCGGTGGCGCGCAGGTAGGCGATGCCGCATGGCGGGTCCTGCTTCGAGGAGCCCTTTGTGTACGGGGTGCCGATGCTGCCGTCGTCGTTGATCTTGCAGTCGCCCGAGGCCGGGAAGGTCGTCGCGTCTCCCGTGCCGGGTTCCAGGTGGAGGGCGACGGGCTTGGCGGTGGTCTCCGCCCACAATCCCGTACCGGGCAGCTCGGCACGGACCTTGACGTCCTCGAACGTGCCCTTGTCCAGCCAGACCCAGGTCGGCATGTTCACCTTCGACGTGGCTTCCGGCTTCAGCTCGACCTTGGTGTCGGGGACCTTGATCTTGTTGTAGGCGTAGCTGGCCAGGACCTTGGGCGTGGGGGAGTTCGGAATGTCGGGAACCGTGTCGGCGTTCTGCCAGAAGAGGTTCTGTTCGCAGTCACGTGCCTCGAAGGTGTCCTCGACATCGGGGTTCATCACCCCTCGCCAGAACATGCCCTTCTTGCCGATGTTGTAGTTCTTGTACCCCTCGGCGCCGTCCGACTGGGTCTTCCCCTTCTCATAGTGGTCCACCATGAGTTCCTCGCCCCAGCCGAGGGACGGCGTCACAGGGACGGTCCCGGCATCGCGGCCTTCACCGTTCTTGACCTTCTCGACACCGGCCTTCAGCTCCTCGGGCGTCGCCACCGGCTCGTACCAGCAGGACGGAGGCTTCCAGTTCGGGTCGACCGGGGTGACGGGCTTGGCGGCAGAGCCGCCCCCCTTGCCGCCGCTGACCTGCTCGACGGTGACGCTCGTTCCTCCGGCCATGAGCGTATTGCCCGAGGCCCCGCCGGCGGGCTTGTTGGCCGGCGGCGCCGGCTGCTTGCCGGGATCGTCCTCGCCCCACGCGTATGCGTTGGGGGAGAGCGCGACGAGCACTGCGGCGGAGGAGGCCAGCAGTGCGCCGAGCCGTGCGGTCTTGCGCATGGGCATCAGCAGCCCCCGCGCTTCGTCGTGGACGAACTCGTCTTCCAGACACCGTCCTTGGTGCGGTCGAGCCGGGTCTGGTACTGCACGCGCGGGCTCTGGTCCTTGGGCGTACCCACGACTTCCTTCGTCTTGAGGTTCTTCGTGAACCCCTTGCTCTCGTCCATGCAGTAGAACAAGATCCCCGAGCCCGTGCTGTTGATCCGTACCTGGGGCTTGGAGATCCGTGCTTCGCCGGTCAGGGTCAGGTCCTTGTCGACGAACCCCTTGATCCACTTCTTGGACGACGCCTCCGAGGTGGGGTTGTTGTAGAACTTCACGTACGACGCGTCAGGGTCGCCCTCGATGATCGCGGCGTGATCGGCGCGCAGCGCCTCCTTGCCGTCGTCCAGGATCGCCTGCAGCTTCGGGTCGCTGTTGGTCCAGCCCGCGAACTCCATCTTGAACGAGCTCGGCAACGTGATGGTCGGACGTCCGGCCTTGCCGGACCCGTCCGAAGGGTCGGCCGAAGCGGAAGCCTTCGAGCCCCCGCCCCCCGCCCCCTCGATCTTGTCCGAGGAGTCCTTGTCGTCGCCCCCCGATCCGCACGCGGTCAACAGCAGGGCCGCGGATGCGGTGATCGCGGCCGTCAGGAGCCGGATGGGGCGGCGGTTCACTCTGGACTCTCCCGTGGGGTGGTGGTGCGTGTGAGTGTGAGGGGGGAAGTTGCAATTGAACACACGTTATCCGCGCGGCCCTTGAGGACACCAACCGGATACCGAGGACCTTTGCCCTTGGCGGCACAGAAAGGTGCGGGGCCTGCTCCCAAAAGGGAACGGGCCCCGCACCAGGCCGCCTCACTCACTTGCAGGCGCCCGGCTCCGTCTGGACCGTCGTGGTCTTCCAGACGCCGTCGTCGGACTTGCTCAGCTTTGTCCGGTACAGCACCAAGGCCGTCTTGGCGGGAGTGTGGGTGACTTCTCCGGTCTTGCGGTCCTTGGTCGAACCCTTGCTTTCGTCGACGCAGTAGAAGAGCGTTCCGGAACCGTCGGGGCTGATGCGCGGCTGCGGCCGGTAGACGCGCCCCTTGCCGATAAGGGTCAGATCGTCGTCCGTGAACTGCTTGATCCACGTAGTTCCGGTACGCAGTGCGTCACTGGTGTTGTAGAAGGTGAAGCCGTCGTACTGCGGGTCCCGCTTGATGATCGCGGAGTACGAGGAGAGGAGGCGTTCCTTGCCGTCATCCAGGATGGCCTGCAGCTGCGGGTCGCTGTTCTTCCAGCCCGTGAAGTCGACCTGGAAAGACTTGGGCAGCTTGATCTCCGGCCGCTTGGTTCCGTCCGGCTGCGACGTTGCGTCGGCGGAGGCCGACGCCTTCTCGTCCCCGTCACTTGCCCCTCTGGCCGTGTCGGCAGTGCCGTTGTCGCTGCCGCCCGAACCGCACGCGGTCAGTAGCAGGGCAGCGGACGCGACAATCGCGGACGCCATGAGACGGGTGGGGCGGTTCACTCTGGGCTCCCGTTCGGGGTGGGGGGGAATGCGAGTGAACCCACGCTATCCCTGAGTCTGGGACAGCAGCCCGCAGCTGCCGCCGTCACCCCTCGGCAGCAGTGACGTCGACTCCGAACGCAGGCGCGGCCTCTGGCTTCTCCGCGGCTGCGCCGACGACTGGGGGCATTACCTACTGGTCAACGGGCTCCGCGTCACCGGCGGAAAGGGGGTCTGGGCGGAGTGGCGCGCGCCGTACTCGAATGAGTGAGGCGCCGGGATTTCCGCTCGGTACTCTGAGGCGCAACGCGAGACTCCGTCGCATGGGAGCAATCATGAGCGCCGCATCCGAGAACGGGCTCGAGGAAGAGTCGGCGTACCGCTGGCCGATCCCGCCCGCCGAGGGCTGGACCGCCGACGACCTCGACCGGATTCCGGGCCTCCCGCCGCACACGGAGTTGATCGACGGGAGTCTCGTCTTCATGAGTCCGCAGACCCGGTTCCACATGCGTTGCATGCGCCTGTTGGAACACAGCCTCCTCCAGCAGGCGCCGGAGCATCTGGATGTCGACCGGGAGTTCACGATCAAGCTGGATGCCAGGAACCGTCCGGAGCCCGACATCCTGGTGGTTCCTGTCGAGGCTGCCACCGGTTCGAATCAGACCTGGCACAAGCCGGAAGACGTCCTCCTCGCCATCGAAGTCGTCTCCCCCGACTCCCGCGAGCGCGACCGTGAAGTCAAGCCCCGCAAGTACGCGCAGGCAGGCGTCCCGCACTTCTGGCGTGTCGAGCAGGACGAGGAGAAGGGGCTCCCGGTCGTCTACGTATTCGAACTCGACCCGGCCACGAAGGCCTACGGACTGATCGGCATCTTCCACGACTGGCTCAAGGTCTCCGCGCCCTTCGCCGTCGAGATCGACCTGACCGCCGTCGACCGCCGCCCCGGGCAGCCGCGGCCCTGACCGCGAAAGCCCTGACGGCGAAGGCCCCGTCCCCGGTGCGAAACCAGGAGCGGGGCCCACGTCAACGTACAGGCGAGAAGAGAAAGAAGATCAGAAGCGGCGCGTGATCAGCGCGCGCTTGACCTCCTGGATCGCCTTCGTGACCTCGATGCCACGCGGGCACGCGTCCGTGCAGTTGAACGTCGTGCGGCAGCGCCACACGCCGTCCTTGTCGTTCAGGATCTCCAGGCGCTGCTCGCCCGCCTCGTCACGCGAGTCGAAGATGAAGCGGTGGGCGTTCACGATCGCCGCCGGGCCGAAGTACTGGCCGTCGTTCCAGAAGACCGGGCACGAGGACGTGCACGCCGCGCACAGGATGCACTTCGTCGTGTCGTCGAACCGCTCGCGGTCCTCCGGCGACTGCAGGCGCTCGCGCGTCGGCTCGTTGCCGGACGTCACCAGGAACGGCATGACGTCGCGGTACGCCTGGAAGAACGGGTCCATGTCGACGACCAGGTCCTTCAGGACCGTCAGACCCTTGATCGGCTCGACCGAGATCGGCTTGGACGGGTTGATGTCCTTGATCAGGGTCTTGCAGGCCAGGCGGTTGCGGCCGTTGATGCGCATGGCGTCCGAACCGCAGATGCCGTGCGCGCAGGAGCGACGGAAGGTCAGCGACCCGTCCATGTCCCACTTGATCTTGTGAAGGGCGTCGAGGACACGCTCCTTCGGGTCGATCTCGATCTCGAAGTCTTCCCACGTCGCGTCCGCCGAGACCTCGGGGTTGAAGCGGCGGATGCGGAAGGTGACCGTGATGTACGGGGAGTCGGCGAAGCCGGCCTCGGGCTTGGCGTCTTCCTTGTCGAGGGTCGGGGTTGCCATCAGTACTTACGCTCCATCGGCTGGTAGCGGGTCTGCACGACCGGCTTGTAGTCGAGTCGGATGGACTCGGCGCCGTCGTCGCCTACCTCGCGGTACGCCATGGTGTGGCGCATGAAGTTGACGTCGTCGCGGTTGGGGAAGTCCTCACGGTAGTGACCGCCGCGGGACTCCTTGCGGGCCAGGGCCGACTGCGCCATGACCTCGGCCAGGTCGAGCAGGTTGCCCAGCTCGATGGCCTCCAGGAGGTCGGTGTTGAAGCGCCGGCCCTTGTCCTGGATCGAGACGTTGAGGTAGCGCTCGCGGAGCTCCGCGATCTTCTCCACCGCCGTCTTGATCGTCTGCTCCGTACGGAACACCATGACGTTGGCGTCCATGGTCTCCTGCAGCTCCTTGCGGAGCTCGGCGACCCGCTCGTTGCCCGTGGCGTCGCGCAGGCGCTCGACCTGGGCCACGACGAGCTCTTCCGCGTTCTCGGGGAGCTCTACGAAGTCGTTCTTCGCCGAGTACTCCGCCGCCGCGATGCCCGCACGACGTCCGAAGACGTTGATGTCCAGGAGTGAGTTGGTGCCCAGGCGGTTGGCGCCGTGGACCGACACGCAGGCCACCTCGCCCGCCGCGTAGAGACCGGGGACGACCGTCGTGTTGTCGGCCAGGACCTCGCCCTCGACGTTCGTCGGGATGCCGCCCATGGCGTAGTGCGCGGTCGGCTGGATCGGGATCGGGTCCGTGTAGGGCTCGATGCCGAGGTACGTGCGCGCGAACTCCGTGATGTCCGGAAGCTTGGCGTCCAGCTGCTCCGGCGGGAGGTGCGTCAGGTCCAGGTACACGTGGTCGCCCTCGGGGCCGCAGCCGCGGCCCTCTCGGATCTCCGTGTAGATGGAGCGGGACACCACGTCTCGCGACGCGAGGTCCTTCATGACCGGCGCGTACTTCTCCATGAAGCGCTCGCCGTCCTTGTTGCGGAGGATGCCGCCCTCACCACGGGCGCCCTCCGTGAGAAGGATGCCCATGCGCCAGATGCCGGTCGGGTGGAACTGGAAGAACTCCATGTCCTCCAGCGGCAGACCGCGGCGGTAGCAGGCCGCCTGGCCGTCACCCGTGAGCGTGTGCGCGTTCGACGTCACCTTGAAGAACTTGCCGGTGCCGCCCGAGGCGTAGACCACGGCCTTCGCCTGGAAGAGGTGGATCTCGCCGGTCGCCAGTTCGTAGGCGACGACGCCCGCGCTCTTCTTGACGCCGTCGACCTCCACCAGGAGCTGGTCCAGGACGTAGAACTCGTTGAAGAACTCCACGCCCTCCTTGATGCAGTTCTGGTAGAGCGTCTGGAGGATCATGTGGCCGGTGCGGTCGCCCGAGTAGCAGGCACGGCGGACCGGGGCCTCGCCGTGGTTGCGGGAGTGACCGCCGAAACGGCGCTGGTCGATCTCACCCTTGGGCGTACGGCCGAAGGGCAGGCCCATCTTCTCCAGGTCGAGGACCGCGTCGATGGCCTCCTTCGCCAGGATCTCGGCGGCGTCCTGGTCGACCAGGTAGTCGCCGCCCTTGATCGTGTCGAAGGTGTGCCACTCCCAGTTGTCCTCCTCCACGTTGGCGAGCGCGGCGGCCATGCCGCCCTGCGCCGCGCCCGTGTGGGAGCGGGTCGGGTAGAGCTTCGTCAGGACCGCGGTGCGGCTGCGCTTCGTCGCCTCGATGGCCGCGCGCATGCCCGCGCCGCCGGCGCCGACGATGACAGTGTCGTACTTGTGAATCTTCACTGGGTTCGCCTCGGCTTTAGCGGATGTTCGGGTCGAAGGTGAAGATCACCAGCGTGCCCAGAAGGATGGTGAACACCGTGGCGGTGTACAGCAGGCCCTTGAGCCACAGGCGCGTGTTGGCGCGCTCCGCGTAGTCGTTGATGACCGTGCGCAGGCCGTTGGCTCCGTGCAGCATCGCGAGCCACAGCATCAGCAGATCCCAGACCTGCCAGAACGGCGAGGCCCAGCGACCCGCGACGAACGCGAAGCCGATCTTGCTCACGCCGCCGTCGAGCACCAGCTGGATCAGCAGGTGGCCCAGGACCAGGACGACGAGGACGACGCCGGACAGGCGCATGAAGAGCCATGCGGCCATCTCGAAGTTGCCGCGGGTCGAGCGCGGGGTCTTGGAGGTGCGCTTGCGCGGGGCCTCGATGAGGGGGGCCGGGTTGTCGGCGTCGTAGAGCGAGGCGCCTTCGACGGGACCCACTCCGGACTTCTCGAGCGTGGTGTCGGACATGTCTGGCGTCAGCTCCCGAAGACTTCGCGGACGGCGTGGCCGAGGACCGGGTAGAGCGCCCCCACCATCAGGACGACCCAGATGCCCACGACGGTCCAGAGCATCTGCTTCTGGTAGCGCGGGCCCTTCGACCAGAAGTCGACGGCGATGACACGCAGGCCGTTCAGGGCGTGGAAGAGGATGGCGGCGACCAGGCCGTACTCAAGGAGTGCGACGAGGGGCGTCTTGTAGGTGCTGACGACATCGTCGTACGCCTCCGGGGAGACGCGGACGAGAGCGGTGTCCAGCACATGCACGAACAGGAAGAAGAAGATGAGGACGCCGGTGACTCGGTGAGCCACCCAGGACCACATTCCTTCCCGGCCGCGGTACAGCGTTCCAGCCGGCACGGCAGAACCCTCCGGGAGCGGGGATTGGGGCCGGCCGGCTTGGGTGGTCGGACTGGCCCGGCCGGGTACGGTCCACCGGCCGCTCGTCATCGTATCGACGAGTTGTCGGTTCGCTCGCGCGGGGTAGCCAGGTGTGATCAAACAGGCAATCAAACAGGCACGTACGGGCTATTCAGGTCGTGCACCAGTCGGGTGAGTCGGCCGCGGGCCAGTTTCCTCAGTTCTTCGGTCGCCAGGACCCGCTCTTCCTCCGGGTCGTTGGTGAGCCGCGCCCGGATTCCGGCGAGGAGATGGTCCAGGGCCTGGCTCGGCGGGACGTCGTCCAGACAGATCACGAAGACGTGGCCGAAGCGGCTCTCGTACGCGGCGTGCGCGGCGCGCAGGGCGGTGTGGGCCGCGCTGTAGGTGCCCTGCCTGGGGAGCACGGGACGCAGAGGTTCGCAGGCCAGGGCCTCGGCGAGGTCCGCGAGCGGGAGGTCGTACGCGGCTTCGTCACCGGCGGCGAGCAGCGACTCCAGATCGGGGTACGGCCGGTGGGCGACCAGGCGGCGGGCCCAGAGGTGGCTGCCGCAACAGGTGAGCAGCGCGGCTTCGGCGGCGCCGGGTTCTGCGGCGTTCAGTTGCTCCGGGACGGGTGGCGAACTGTGCGGTGGCAGCGGAGGCTCCAGGGCAGGGGGCATCGATGAGGGGCTGTGGGGGTTTTGTCGTAACGCTAGCGAGGTGTGGTGACCAGTGGTGGACGGATGCGTTAAATATCACCCGGATGGGAGAGTTTCGGTCCGCGTGGTGGACGGGTCGGCGCGGGCCCCGCTTTACCGTGGGCGGATGCTGGCTCTGACTGCTGATGTCCGTAGCGCCCATCTGCCTGATGCCCGTAGCGTCCACCTGCCTGATGCCCGTGGCGTCCACCTGCCTGATGTCCCTGGCGTCCACCTGCCTGATGGGCCCCACCGGCCCCGGGGCGGCGACCAGTGATCCCCCGCCGTCTCGCCCTCGCCGCAGCGGCGGTCGCCGCCGGGGCCGCTGCCCTGACCGTGGCCGTCTGGCCGGACGGCGGGGACGGCGGGGACGGGACCCCGTCCGCCGGTACGTCCGCGCCGGCCGAGAGCAGGTCCGCGTCCCCGACCCCCTCGAAGTCGTACGCCCTGTCCGAGACCCCCGCCACCATCCCCGCCGTACGCGAGCACGAGGCGGCGCGCGGGCCGGGGTGGAAGCCCGGGGACGGCGGGCGCGTGGTCGTCGGTGACGACGAGCTCGCGGACGAGGGCAAGCTGCTCGCCGGTGAGCTGAAGCTGGAGTACGCCGGGGACGCCGAACCCCGCAAGGGAGACGTGGAACTCGCGCTCACCCCCTCGGACGCGGACGCCTCCGAGGGCAGGGACGAGTCGTACACCCTCTCCGTGAAGGCGCGGCGGGTGAAGATCAGCGCCCCGGAGGAGGCGGGCGTCTTCTACGGGACCCGCACCCTCAAGCAGGAGGTGCACGGCGAGAGGACCGCGCCCGAAGGCGTCGTACGCGACCGGCCCGCCAAGCCGCAGCGCGGTTTCATGATGGACATCGCGCGCAAGCACTTCGACGCGAAGTGGATCGAGGACCGCATCCGGGAGATCGGCGACCTCAAGTACAACCAGCTCGGCCTGCACTTCTCCGACGACCAGTCCTTCCGCATCGAGTCGGACTCGCACCCCGAGATCGTCTCCCGCGACCACCTCAGCAAGGCCCAGGTCCGCCGCATCCTCAAGCTCGCCGCGAGCCGTCACATCACCGTCGTGCCCGAGATCGACTCGCCCGGCCACCTCGGAGCGGTCATCGCCGCGCACCCCGACCTCCAGCTCCGTGACACCCGCGGCGTCGCGTCGCGCGGCGCGGTCGACATCTCCAAGCCCAAGGCGGCGGAGATCGTCGACGACCTCCTGGAGGAGTACGCGGACCTCTTCCCCGGCCGCTACTGGCACCTCGGCGCCGACGAGTACCAGGCCCTCACGGTCAGCAACCCGGAGGCCAGCTATCCGCAGCTGGCCGCCGCGGCCCGCGAGAAGTACGGCTCCGGCGCCCGTATCCAGGACCTGGCGACCGGCTGGCTCAACGACCGCGCCGAGACCATGCGCCCCTACGAGCGCGGGCTCAGGGCATGGAACGACGGGTTCTTCCGCGGCGGCACCGAGAAGGCCGACGACGACATCGACGTCGCGTACTGGACCGGCAAGGAGATCGGGGCGAGGGAGCCGACGGAGTATCTGAAGGAGGGCCGCGACGTCCTCAACTACAACGACGAATACCTCTACTACGTCCTCGGCGAGCCCAACACCTTCCGCTATCCCACCGGGCAGCGGATCTACGAGCAGTGGACCCCGCGCGTGATCCGCGGGACGAAGCCGGTGAGCGCGCAGTACGACGACCAGATCCTCGGCGGCTCCTTCGCGGTCTGGTGCGACCTGGCGAACGCGCAGACGCAGGAGCAGGTGGCGCGGGGGATCCGGATGCCGCTGCGGGCGACGATCCAGAGGCTGTGGGACTCCCGTACGCCGAGCCCGTCCTGGGGAAATTTCGTGAAGCTGGCAGACCAGGTGGGATAGGTTCCGTTGGCCGCCGGCGCCCTGGGGAGGGACGCGGGCGGCCTCTGCTGTCCCGCCTTGCCGCGGCATGCCCTTCTTGTCGCGTCACGGCTGGGTTGTCCTGATGAACCTGTGGGGGGTTGCTCAGTCATGCTGTGCACGGAATGTCAGTTCAATACGGCGACCACGTCGGAGGGCCTCTGCGACGTCTGCGTCGTGGCGGCCGCTCACTCGAAGCCGGCGCCACGCTCCGGATACAAGTCCGACGGGCGCCCCGCGTACCTCCGCTCGCCGGTCGCGCTCGGCCGGGCGACCGCCGCGCTGCTCGGGGTCGTCATCGCCGCCGACCTGTACTCGCTGTGGGCGGGCACAGTCGTCCAGGGCGTGACGGAGGATCTGCTCGGCGCGGACTACGGGGTGGGCTACGAGGCGGGCTACGCGGCGGCGGACCTGGTCAGGGACGCCGAGCGGGCCGACACGCTGTACGCCGCGTCCGGCTGGTTGCAGACCGCCGCGCTCGTGGCCACCTGCGTGGTCTTCCTCTGCTGGTTCTACCGCGTCCGCGTGAACGCCGAGGTGTTCGAGCCGCACATCCACGGCAAGACGCGCGGCTGGACGGTGGGCAGTTGGTTCGTGCCGATCCTGAACCTGTGGATCCCGCGCCGGATCGCCCTGGACATCTGGGACGCGAGCGGCGACCGATCGGTGGCCCTCGACCGGACGCTGATCCTCGGCGACACCTCGGCGCGCGCCACGCACCCGCTGATAAACGGCTGGTGGACGCTGTGGGTGGCGAGCATCCTCGTGGGGCGGTGGGCGTCGACGAACTACTGGGGCGCGGAGGAGGCCGAGGAGATCGACGCGGCGGTGTCCCGGCTGATGTTCGCGGACGTCATCAACATCGCCGCCGCGGTCATGGCGATCCTCGTCGTTCTGCGCCTGACGCGGATGCAGGACACGAAGGCCAGATCGGGTCCGCCGACGGGCGGGCACGTCCCGGCCTGAGCGGCTTAAGCGGCCTAAGCAGCCTGAGGGGTCCACCAGTTCCGTTTTCGGCTCTTTGGCGGCGAACTGGTGGCGAACTTGCTTACATCTGTGGTGTATTCGGCCAAAGCCGACCACGGCCGTTTTGTGCGGCCGTCGAGCGCAGTTGAGCAGAGTCGAGCACACGGGGAGACGCGAGCATGGGCTACTGGGGCTATTACGTCGTGGGCAGGAGCGAGCGTCCGCTCGTCGAGCTCGCGGCCGTTGCGGGCGTGCGGGACGAGCTCAGCCTCCTCGTGCAGCGCGACGACGGCTGGCAGGTGTGGGAGGTGCCGGGCGGCGACGGCACGCGCGATGTCGGCAACATGAACACCCTTGCCCTGGAGACAGGTTCGCCCGCCCTCTTCGGGTACGTCATGGACAGCGACTGCGTGGTCGTGGAGGCGGCGGCCCCGGAGAGCGGCGCGTGGACGACGTGCCTGGCCCGCGAGGCGATGAACGGCTACCTCGGCGACGACGGCCTGAGCATCGACGACTACTTCCTGGAGCCCCGCGACGCGGCGGACCGCGCGGTGTCGTGGGCGGCGGAGGCGGGCAGCACGGTGACGGCGGGGCCGCTCCTCGACGTACTGAACGCCGCGGCCGAACCGTCGGCCGAAGAGCTCTTCTTCCGCTTCCTGGGGCGGCTCGGCGTGGTGCCGCAGTGACGTTCCGGGCGGTCCGGGCGCAGTAGGGGACGTGCAACGTCACCTGCACTGTCGCACTGTCCGCAACGGAAGGCGTACACCATGGGCGGCCCGGGTCCGAGTCTGGTCGAGCTGATAGCCGACGCCGACGAGAGGGGTCTCGCGGCGAGCGGGCTCGCCTGCCTCGACCGGTGCGTACCGCTCCTGGGCGGCGGGGACGAGGTGCTGCGCCCGCTGTGGGGGTGCCTCGCCGAGGGCAGCGCCTGGGACGTGGCGCTCGCGGAGGCGCGGGTGACGCTGGGCGGCGCTGACGTCCTTGAGGACTCCTCCGCGGACGAGGCGGTCACCCTCGCCTACCGCATGCTGGGCGCCACACCCTCCCGGCGCACCGCCGCCGAACTGCGGGAATGGGCCGACGCGTGCTCCGTCGCGGCACTGCAGATCCACCGCCTCCTGGACACGGTGCCGGACGGCACGACCCGGCTGCACGCACGACGCGAGGGCCGCACGGAGGGAATGTCCCCGCTGGTCGCCGCGGAGCTGAGACGCCAGATACGGATCCTGGAACTCCTGGCGAACCCCACGACGGAAACCGCGGGCCTGCGCCAGGCACTCGACGTCTCCACCGAGGGCCGCCGAGTCCTCCGCGCGGTCGTCTCACGCCGGGTACGGGGGAGCCGGGTCTAACGGGGCCCGGCCGGTCGCCGTCCGAGTTCCCCCCGCAACACCGAGCGCCGTGCTGCTCCCCGGAGTTGAGGGGAGCGGCACGGCGCCAAGTTGCCGGGTCGGGGTTACGGCGTCAGGGATTCGCCCAGGTGGGCTGCCGTGGGGGTACCCAGTTGGGTGCGGCCGTAGTAGGTGCCTGTTGTTGTCGAGACGCCTGATGCGGTGCTGTCCAGCTGGAGGATCGTGCCGTTGCCCTCGTCCTCGCCGTCCACGCCGATGGCGAGGTCAGCGCGGCCGTAGCCCGACAGGTCCGTCAGGACCACCGAGGAGCCGAGGCGGTCCGCCGACTCCGTGGAGCCCGTGATGCCCTCCGTGTCCTGGGTGAAGGCCTGGGCGCCCGTGCCCGTCAGGCCCGATGACGTGCCCTTGAGGAGGAGCGACGTGCCCGCGTCCTTCCGTGATGTGCCGGATCGCGTGATGTCCTCGTTCGGGGCGCCCGTCAGGACGTCCGCGTAACCGTCCAGGTTGAAGTCGCCCGCCGAGACCGACCAGCCCATCGCGTCGCCCGACTCGGCGGCGCCCGGTACCCCGGACGTGTCCTGGTGGATCGTCTTCATGCCGGTGGTCGTGAAGCCCGTCGACGTGCCGGGGACCACCGTCACCTGGCCGCCCGCGTGCGCGCCCGACTCGGCCGTGTACGGCTGGCCTATGACCAGGTCGTCGTAGCCGTTGCCGTTCACGTCGCCGACCGCCACCGACCGGCCGCCCTTGACGGAGAGCGAACCGACCCTGCTCAGGCCCGACTTGGTGCCCTTGAACCACTGGACCTTGCCGATGCCGGCCTGATCGCGGTAGGTCAGCGCCACGTCCGCGTAGCCGTCACGGTTGAAGTCGCCGGACGCGGCATCGGCGTACGAGATGGCCGTGTCGCCCGACGTGAGGGTGCCGCCGACCTCGTTGCCCGCCTTGAAGCGCGCCGCCCACGTGCCGCCGGTGCCGGTGGACGCCGCGAAGACGTCCGCCTTGCCGTCCGCGTTGAAGTCGCCGACGGCCACCGCGGAGCCGAACTTGGCGCCGGGGTAGTGGAAGTCGTCCGCGAGCTGCATGTCCGTGCCCGAGGTGAACTCCGGGCCGTAGAGCATCGTGACCGCGCCGCGGTCCTTGTTCGTGGTGTCGTCCTCGCCGGGCGCGCCGATCGCCAGGTCCGCGTAACCGTCGCCGTTGATGTCGCCCCAGGCCGTGGCCGCGGCCCAGTTGTCGCCCGCCTCCGAGACGCCGGGGACGCCGGGGCTGGACTGGGTGAGGGTCTTCTTGGAGCCGCTGACCGGGCCGTCGAGGCCGCCGGGGACGACCGTCAGGCTGCCGACGCCGCCCGAAGTCCTCGGCGTGCCCGCCACCAGGTCCGTGATGCCGTCACGGTTGAAGTCGGCGGTCGGGATGGCGGAGTTGCGGCCCGCGCTCGTCGCGTAGCGGCGGATCTCGCCGAGCTTCGAGTAGAGGTTCTTGCCGGGGCAGGCCGTCGCGAAGCCGTCCCGGTGACCCGAGATCGTGTTCAGGGAAGGAGTGTCGCCCTTCTTCCACACGCCCGTGTCGTCCGCCGCGGTCAGCGTGACCTTGCCCGACGGGTCGCCGCCGTACTGGCCCAGCTTCCAGGCCGCCGCACGGGCCACCGACTGAAGGGCGGCGCGCGTCGGCTTGCCCGCCGGTTTGTCCGAAGCGGGATCGCCCTCGAAGTCGCCGAGGACCGCGATGCCCGCGGACTCACCGTTGAAGCCGTACGTGTGCGCGCCGCGCACCGGCAGATCGGTGCCGCCGCCGCGGCCCTCGAAGACCTGGCCGCACTTGTCCACGAGGAAGTTGTAGCCGAGGTCGTTCCAGCCCTCGGTCTCCACGTGGTACGTCATGATGCCGCGGACCAGGGACGCCGACTGGGCGCAGCTGTAGTCGTTCGTACCGACCGTGTGGTGGACGAAGACCGCCTTGACCTTGTCTATGTACTCCGGCGGATCCTCGACCTGCGACTCGTCCGCGCCCCATCCCGCCCTGCTGATCATGGGCGGCTTGGTGACCGTGGAGGGGGGAGCGGACGGGACGACCGTGGGTTCCGGTTCGGGGGATGCGGAGGGCGTGGGGGAGCCGGTGGTGGGCTCCGTCGGTGTGGGTGACGTCGGGGTGGTGGGGTCCGGGGCGGACGGGGGCGGAGTGGTCGGCTCCGGCGACCCGGCCGGGTCGCTCGGCTCCGGGGATACTGTCTCGTCCGCCGCGAACGCCGCCGGCGCCATCGCCGAACCGTCCAGCGCCGGGTTCTTCGCCTCCTTGGACGTCACGCCCGGGTCCACGAGGTTGACCTCAAGCCCCTTGGGTAGCGCGGCACTCGAGGTGCCGTCCGCCGCGACCACGCGGACCTCTACGCCGTCCGACGGGCCCACCCACAGCGGCTCGGACGCGGCACGCATGCCCGCCTCCGCCTTCTCGGGCAGATGCAGCTCCAAATCGAGGTGCTGCCAGCCGGTCCACTCGCCGCTCTCGGCGGAGCGCGTACGGACCTCGGCCGTGCCGTCGAGTTCCTTCGTCACGCCGGTCCACGAGACACCGAGCAGCGAGAACTGCTTCGTCGACGTGCGCGGCAGCTCCCTCTCCTTGGCGCCTGCGGTCTTCAGCGCGATGTCGTGCACGCTCACCGGGCGCTTGTCGCGCGCGACGCCGGCGGGCAGATCCCCGGTCGACGGATCGGCCATCGCGTACGTGACGGCCCCCGCACCGCCCAGCACGACGGCTCCGATCGTCAGCCACGCCCTGCGCTTGAGACTCAGCGGTCTGTACGCGTGCGTCACTCGCGCCGACTCGCGCGTTCCGCGCGGTTTCCGCGGGCTCAAATGCCCCACCCCTTAGCGAAGTTACCGAAGTTGTCGAAGTCACCGATGTTGCCTGTTGGCCCAGTTGGCCACAGCGAGTGCGTACGACTGCCAGAAAGGCCAAACGGTTGTATGCGGAAGGGTGAAATGTGACGTGACGTATCCCGCACCCGCGAGGTGTGACGTACGGGCGGGACATTGCGCTGGGTCAGCTGACAGCTGTGAAGGTCTTCCGGGGTGGCCTGTGACATTTCCGTGCGCCCTGGCGCAGCTCAGCGTGGGGGGACGGACACGGTGAGATGCGCCGCACAGGTACGGATGGGAAAGCGTGGGTCGAGGAGGGGAACCCCGTCGCGCACGGGCGCGTGACGAGGAGCTGGGCGCCGCGGTCGCGCGGGCACAGGAGGGTGACGAGGCTGCCTTCGCGGTCGCGTACCGCCTGGTGCAGCCGGGGCTCGTCGGCTATCTGCGGGGCCTGGTCGGCCACGACGGAGAGATCGCCGAGGACATCGCCGCCGAGGCCTGGCTGGAGATCGCGCGCGACCTGGGGCGGTTCCGCGGCGACGGGGCGGGGTTTCGCGGCTGGACGGCGACCATCGCCCGGCACCGGGCGCTCGATCATCTGCGGCGCCAGAAGACCCGGCCGCGGCCGTCCGCCCTCGACCAGGACATGTTCGACCTGCCCGGGCCGCACAGCACGCCGGAGCAGGCGCTCGAGTCCATTTCCACGGAGCGGGCGCTCGCGCTGATCGCGGGGCTGCCGCGGGATCAGGCGGAGGCGGTGTTGCTCCGGGTCGTCGTGGGGCTCGACGCTCCGGCGGCGGCGCGGGTCCTCGGCAAACGTCCCGGGGCGGTGCGGACCGCTTCTTACCGGGGGCTCAAACGCCTTGCGGAGCAGTTGCGGTGGGGAGAGCCGGGGTGACGGGGGAGCCGGAGCGGGAGCGGGAGCGGTATCCGATGGGCGTGGACTCCGGGAATCCTGTTGCCGCGCTTCTCGCGGAGGCGGTGCGGGGCGGGCAGGTCGACGCGGAGGCCCAGCGCAGGGTGCTTGCCGCGTTTCGCTCTGCGCGACGGGCCCGGCGGTCGTCCTTGCCTACGCGGCCGGGGGACGACTGGCGCTGATCTCTGGCCGGGGGGCCTTGGGGGATTTGGGTGCGGGTGGGTGGGGGTGCTCGCGCAGTTCCTCGCGCCCCTTGCGGGGCTGGGCTGTTGTCTTTTGGGTGCGGGTGGGTGGGGGTTTCTCGCGCCGTTCCTCGCGCCCCTGACGGGGCCCATGACTGCCTGCAGGTGGAGGCGAGAGGCGCAGTAGGGCCCGAGGTCGTGGTCGCGGGGCAAGGGGAGTCTGGTTGAGGCCCCTGCCAAGGTGAGCGGCCGGGGTCGCCACCCCCCACAGGAGAGACCCCGGCCGTCACGCGGACGGACCGCACGCGGCCCGTATTCCCTTCAGCGCCGCGCGTGCGTTTTCTGTCACACCGCGTTCTGTCACGCGCTAGTTGCACGTTGTACCAAACATGGACGTGAGCCCACTTCAGCCCGTAGCGTGCTGCTTCGCGCCAGGCTGCGGGGGCAGGACCGCAACCGGTGTAGGCGCATAGGGAGTAGTTGTGCTGGGGGACGACGCGGAACTGACCGCCGCGGTGCTTGCGGCGCAGGACGGGGACGAGACCGCGTTCCGGACTGTGTACCGCGCCGTGCACCCGCGGCTGCTGGGCTATGTGCGGACGCTGGTCGGAGACCCGGACGCGGAGGACGTCGCGTCCGAGGCCTGGCTGCAGATAGCCAGGGACCTCGACCGCTTCAGCGGCGACGCGGACCGGTTCCGCGGCTGGGCCGCACGCATAGCCCGCAACCGCGCGCTCGACCACATCCGTATGCGCGGCCGCCGCCCGGCGATCGGCGGCGACGAGACCGAGCTCACCGGAAAGCCGGGCGACGCGGACACCGCGGACGAGGCGATGGAGTCCCTGGCCACCACGGACGCCCTCGCCCTGATAGCGCAGCTCCCGCAGGACCAGGCGGAAGCCGTCGTGCTCCGGGTGGTCGTCGGCCTGGACGCCAAGAGCGCGGCCCAGACCCTCGGCAAGCGCCCCGGCGCGGTCCGCACCGCCGCCCACCGCGGTCTGAAGCGGCTCGCGGAACTGCTCGGCGCCGACGACCCGCCCAGCGAGGGCCCGTCCCTCGACGCCGTACCGCCCCAGAGGGAGCGGCGACGGCACGCGGTGTCACCTGCTGGTGTGACGCATTCGCGTGTCCGGGCGCAGAAGGACATGTGATGGCCGACGAGGATTACAGGTGGCTGGACCGCGACGCGGCGGAGCGTTTGCTGAGCGGTGAGCCCTTCGACGGCACCGAAAGCGGAACCGCAAACGGAACCGAGAACGGCACCGAGAACGGCACCGAACACCGCACCGAACACCGCACCGAACACCGCACCGGACATTCCCCCGGACACGGCACCGACTGCCACGCCCGCGAGCAAGCCGCACGACTGGCCAAGGCCCTGGCCGCACTGACGCCGGACGAACGAGCGGGCTCCGTCGTACCCGCCGACATTTCCGCCGAACTCCCTGGTGAGGCCGCCGCGCTCGCGGCATTCAGGGAGGCTCGCGGCCCGAAGGCGCGGGTGGCTTCTACGCGCGTGGGAGCGGGCGAGACGGTGCATATCGGGCGCCCGGTCGAGTCCCCGCGCCCCGCACGCTGGGCCCGCCCCATGCGCTACGGCCTCGCCGCCGCCCTCGCCGGCTGCATGATCGGCGGAGTCGCCGTGGCCGCGGGCACCGGCGTCCTCCCCTCGCCGTTCGGCGACCGGGACAAGCCGGGCCCCGCTGCCTCCGCGTCGTCCGTCGCCTCCCCCGAGCCGCTCATGTCCCCGTCCGGCGGTCAGAGCAGCGCCCCGGACGTCGAGCCCGACGACGTGACCACCACCCCGCAAGAGCCCTCGACCGACCCCGGAAACAGCGCCCCGCCCCCGCAGGCCGAGGGCTCGTCGGGCGCGTCCAAGGGCGGCGACGGCGCCACGAAGCCCGGTTCCGGCGATCCGCAGCGCGAGAACGAGGCCGGGGGCTGGTACCGCAAGGTCGTCGCCGCCTGCCGCGACTACCGCAACGGAGATCTCCAGGGCGAGAAGAGGCGCCGCCTGGAAGAGGCCGCCAAGGGCTCCCAGCGCGTCACCGAGTTCTGCGGCCGGGTCCTCGACGGCTCGGGCAACGACCGCGAGCACGAGGGCGGCGGCAACTACGGCGGCAACGGCGGCAACGGCAACGGCAACGGCCATGGCAACGGAGGCGGTGACGACGACGGCGACGGCGACAACGGCGACGGTGACGGCGACGGCTCATGGGGCGGCGGCAACGACCACTGGGGCAACGGCGGCCTCGCCCCCGCCCCGCCCGTGAAGAGTCCTTCGGTGCCGCAGACGCCCACCCCGAGCGCCTCGTACAGCGCCGGCCCCGTACTGCCCGACCACGCGTCCTAGCCGCTCACGGCCGGTCGCCGGAGCCGGTGCCTGAACGCGGTCCTGGCTGGGTGTGACGTTTTTTGAAGCAGTGACGCAGTAAGAAGTGAGCCGACTGGTCATCGGCCCGCGCACGAGCCAGGGGTTCCCCCCGTACCTTTGGCTCCGTGCCACCAGCGTGGGCGGGAGACGTTCCCCCGATCCCGCCCACGCTGATTAATCCGGCCCTTGCCCCGCTCGCGGGCGACCGCCTCACTTGTAGACGACGACCTTGTCGCCCTTCCTGACCTCCGCGAACAGATTCGCGATCTTCTTCTCGTCGCGTACGTTCACGCAGCCGTGCGATGCGCCGGTGTAGCCGGTCGCCGCGAAGTCCGTCGAGTAGTGCACGGCCTGGCCGCCGCTGAAGAACATGGCGTACGGCATGGAGCTGTCGTACAGCGTCGAGACGTGGTGGCGGGACTTCCAGTAGACGCTGAACGTGCCGTCGCGCGTCGGCGTGTACTGCGAGCCGAAGCGCACGTCCATCGTCGACATGACCTTCCCGTCGATCATCCAGGTCAGCGTGCGGCTCTCCTTGCTGATGCACAGGACGCGGCCGGTCATGCAGGCCTTGGCGGGCTTGGACGGCGGGATGCCGCCCCCGGAGTACAACTCGTACTTCGTCGGCTTGTCCGTCATGTCGAGCAGCCGCTGCCAGGTGACCGTGTCCGTCGTGCCCGTGCCGGGCAGCCCGCGCTTCTCCTGGAAGCCGTGGACCGCGGCGGCCGTGGACTTGTCGTACGTGCCCGTCGGATCCGCGTAGATCCACTGGATCTGCCGCAGCCTGGCCTGCAGTTCCCGCACCTGGTCGCCGCGCTGGCCGGGCGCGAGCAGAGTCTTCGGGGCCGGCTTCGGGGTCGGCGACTCCCCGGACTCCCCGGACTTGCCGTCCGGCTTCCCGGACGGCGCATCGGAGCCGCCCGCGTCGGAGCCCTCCGCGTCGGAGCCGCCCTGCTGCGTCTTCGTGGGCGAGATCCGGACCGGCCCGTCCTGTCCGTTCGCACCGTCGGCCTGCGCCTTGCACCCGCCGACCAGAGCGACCGCGACCACGGCCCCTACGGCTATCGCACCTTTGTGCACAACGACCCCCGCCATCGCTCCACTGCTCGACAGACTCGCTGAGAGTGTTCCCCGCGAGTGACCACTCCTGAACGTTGCCCCATGCTGGACTGGAACCGCCATACCGGACAGGTAACGGGACAGATATCGGGACAGGTAACGGAGAAGATTCTCCGGCAGGAGGCACAGAGCGATGGCGCGTGAGTCGGAGTCCGGGCTGCCCGTCGAGCCCGTGTACGGCCCCGAAGATCTCGAAGGCTGGGATCCCGCGACGAAGCTGGGCGCCCCCGGCGCCTATCCGTACACCCGCGGTGTCTACCCGTCGATGTACACCGGCCGCCCCTGGACGATGCGCCAGTACGCCGGGTTCGGTACGGCCGTCGAATCGAACGCCCGGTACAAGCAGCTGATCGCGAACGGTACGACGGGCCTGTCCGTCGCCTTCGACCTGCCCACGCAGATGGGCCACGACTCGGACGCGCCGATCGCGTCCGGCGAGGTCGGCAAGGTCGGGGT
This sequence comes from Streptomyces sp. NPDC046925, assembly GCF_040644915.1. Classification (NCBI taxonomy): domain Bacteria; kingdom Bacillati; phylum Actinomycetota; class Actinomycetes; order Kitasatosporales; family Streptomycetaceae; genus Streptomyces; species Streptomyces sp. NPDC046925. Next base: position 261,779 of record NZ_JBEYWZ010000011.1, read on the forward strand.
CGCGATCGACTCGATCGACGACATGCGGGTCCTGTTCGGCGGCATCCCGCTGGACAAGGTGTCGACGTCGATGACGATCAACGCTCCCGCCGCGCTGCTCCTGCTCCTGTACCAACTGGTCGCGGAGGAGCAGGGGGCCGACGCCGGCGGGCTGACGGGCACGATCCAGAACGACGTGCTCAAGGAGTACATCGCGCGCGGCACGTACATCTTCCCGCCCAAGCCCTCGCTGCGCCTGATCGCGGACATCTTCAAGTACTGCCGGGCCGAGATCCCGAAGTGGAACACCATCTCCATCTCCGGCTATCACATGGCCGAGGCGGGCGCGACGCCCGCGCAGGAGATCGCCTTCACGCTCGCCGACGGCATCGAGTACGTGCGCACGGCGGTCGCGGCGGGCATGGACGTCGACGACTTCGCGCCCCGCCTGTCCTTCTTCTTCGTGGCCCGTACGACGCTCCTGGAGGAGGTCGCCAAGTTCCGTGCCGCGCGCCGGATCTGGGCCCGCGTGATGCGCGAGGAGTTCGGCGCGCGGAACCCCAAGTCGCTGATGCTGCGCTTCCACACCCAGACCGCCGGGGTCCAGCTCACCGCCCAGCAGCCCGAGGTGAACCTCGTCCGGGTCGCCGTCCAGGGCCTGGGCGCGGTGCTCGGCGGCACCCAGTCGCTGCACACGAACTCCTTCGACGAGGCGATCGCGCTGCCGACCGACAAGAGCGCGCGCCTGGCCCTGCGCACGCAGCAGGTCCTGGCGTACGAGACGGACGTGACGGCCACGGTCGACCCGTTCGCCGGGTCGTACGTCGTCGAGAAGATGACCGACGACATCGAGGCCGCGACCCTCGGACTCATGGAGCGCGTCGAGGACATGGGCGGCGCGGTGGCCGCCATCGAGCAGGGCTTCCAGAAGGCGGAGATCGAGCGCAGCGCCTACCGCATCGCGCAGGAGACCGACTCCGGCGAGCGCGTCGTGGTCGGCGTCAACCGCTTCCAGCTGGACGAGGAGGACCCCTACGAACCCCTCCGCGTCGACCCCGCCATCGAGGCCCGGCAGGCGGCCCGGCTCGCGAAGCTGCGGGCGGAGCGCGACCAGGGGGCGGTGGACGCGGCGCTCTCGGCACTCAAGGAAGCGGCGAAGGGCGACGCCAACGTCCTCTACCCGATGAAGGACGCGCTGCGGGCGCGGGCGACGGTGGGCGAGGTGTGCGACGCGCTGCGGGAGGTGTGGGGGGCGTACGTGCCGACGGACGCGTTCTGACGGGTGGGGTGTTGCCGGGGTGGCAGGTGAGATCAGGGTGTCCGCTGGGCGGACACCGCGTCCCCCATGTCGTACGTGCGTGCGACACTCCGCACCATGCTGGGTGTCACCGATCTTCCGACCTATCTCGCGGGCCTCGCCCTGATCATTCTGCTTCCGGGGCCGAACTCGCTGTACGTGATCTCCGTCGCCGCGCGCCGCGGCGTACGCACCGGCTACAAGGCCGCGGCCGGAGTGTGGTGCGGTGACACCGTCCTGATGACGCTCTCGGCCGCCGGAGTGGCCTCGCTGCTCCAGGCCAACGCCATCCTCTTCGGGATCGTGAAGTACGCCGGTGCCGGCTATCTGACCTGGCTCGCGGTGGGAATGCTGCGGGCCGCGTGGGGCATGTGGCGCGCACGGCGCGAGCAGATCGCGGAGCAGGCGGAGAGCGCGCCTCAGGAGAAGGGCGAGCGGCCGTTCCGCAGGGCCCTGGTGATCAGCCTGCTCAATCCGAAGGCCATCCTCTTCTTCATCGCCTTCTTCGTGCAGTTCGTCGACCCGGGGTACGCCTACCCCGCGCTCTCCTTCCTCGTGCTCGGCATCCTCGCCCAGGTGGCGAGCGTCCTCTACCTCACCGCCCTGATATTCGGCGGCACGAAGCTGTCGGCCGCCTTCCGCCGCCGCAAGCGGCTCTCGGCGGGAGCCACTTCGGCGGCGGGCGCGCTGTTCCTAGGGTTCGCGGCGAAGCTCTCGCTCGCCGGCGGATGAGCGGCCGGTGGGGCGGCGGCCTCAGTGATGCCAGGCCGCCCCGCCCACGTTGTGGATCATGCGCTGGAGCACCTTGAGGGTGCGGACGTACTCCTCGTCCGAGATGCCCTCGTGGATCTCCGCGCGGGTCTTCTGCTGGCGCGCGGCGGTGTCGTCGCGCAGCCTGCGGCCCTCGTCGGTGATGCGGAGGCGGCCGGTGACGTCCTCGGTGAGCAGGGCGCGGTCGTGCAGGGTGCTGATGTCGTGGTGCAGGGCTCCGTCGCCGACGTTCAGGTAGCCGCGCAGGGTGCCGATCACGGCTTCCTTGTCACGGCCGTCCTCGGCGACGATCTGGTTCAGGATCCACCACTGGGGCTGGGTGAGGCCCGCCTCCGCGAGCATGGTGCGGATGTGGTGCACGACGGCCTCGCCCGCGGCGGACGCCCAGTAGCCGATGGGCTGGTCGACGAGGTCCTCGTCGCTGTGGGAGTACGTGAAAGTGTCCATGCCCAGAACGTAGAACCTCAACTTTGCTTGAGGTCAACCGTCTTCGGCGCACCTCCGTGGATCAACTTGAAGTAGTCCGTCAGCGCCGGGCCCGTCGCCTCATCGCCCGCCCAGCCCACGTACCCGTCGGGGCGCACCAGGAACAGCCCCTTGCCGTAGGGCGCGTAGGCCTCGACGCGGTGTACGTGCACCAATTCCCCGTCCAGCGCCGGGATCTCCGCGTCCGTGCCCACCGCGAGCAGCGTGAAGTGCGGGCCCCTGAACAGGTCGAACAGCCTGCCCCCTGCGGCAATCGGCCCGTCCGGCGCGCGATCGCCCGCCCGCAGCGCCCCCTCCGGGAGGCCCGTACGGGTCTCCGCCGCCAGGGAGCTGTCCCGGTAGCCCAGGCCCAGTTGGCGCGTGGCGTCCCCGCGCCGCTCCTCGCCCCGGTGGACGCGGGTGGAAAGGCCCAGCATCCGCGCGGCATTGGGCAGGCGCTCGGCCTCGTAGGTGTCGAGCAGGGCCGCGGGCGCGCCGCCCCGCAGGACCGCGCCCAGCTTCCAGCCCAGGTTGTACGCGTCCTGCACGCTGGTGTTCAGGCCCTGCCCGCCCGCCGGTGAGTGCACGTGCGCCGCGTCTCCGGCGAGGAAGACGCGGCCCTCGCGGAACCGGTCCGCCATCGCCGCGCGCGGCCGGAAGTCGGAGGCCCAGCGCACCTCGGTCACGTCGTCGGCGGCCAGATGCGTACGGGCGGCGACGACCGCGCGCACGCCGTCGAGCGAGGTGTCGGGGCCCGTCCCGTCCGTGAACTGCGCCGTCAGCTGGAAGTCCGCCGTGCCCGCGAGCGGGCAGATCGCCAGGAAGCCTCCGCCCTCGGCGGCGGGCGGGAACATGTGCCAGTTGTCGCGGTCCAGGGCGGGGATGCGGACGTCGGCCACCAGGACCGGGTTCGGGTCGACGGTCTCGCCCGTCATGCCGATGCCGAGCGCCGCGCGCACGGTCGAGCGCCCGCCGTCCGCCGCCACGGCGTACGCGGCGCGGACGGTCCCGCCGTCCGCGAGCCGTGCGGTGACGCCCTCCTCGTCCTGGGTCAGCTCCGTCAGACCGGCGCCGAACCGGATGTCGTCGCCGCCGAGTTCCTTGAGGCGGGCGTACAGGATCTCCTGCGTGCGCCATTGGGGGACCATCAGCGGCCGGTTGTACGGGGCGTCCGGCGTCGGCTCCACCTCGTCGAACATGCGGTGCTCGCCCTGCCGCTCGCCGTCCCGCCAGATCATGCCGACCGGGTAGGTGCCGCCCGCCGCCTCGGCCGCCGCGATGATCCCGAGGTCGTCGAAGACCTCCTGGGTGCGGGGCTGGATGCCCTTGCCGCGGGAGCCGGGGAAGAGGGCGTCGGCCCGCTCGACGACCAGGGTGCGCACCCCGCGCCGCACGAGATCGCAGGCGAGGGTCAGTCCGGTGGGCCCGGCGCCCACGACGAGCACGTCCGTCAGCAACAGGGATGGGGCGTCCTTAACGCTGTTAAGTTCCATGTCCCGGAGCCTGCACTTAACGGTGTTAAATTGTCAAGGTGGCTACGACACCCCTGGACCGCACCCGCGTGGCGGTCACCGCCCTGAAGCTCCTGAACGAGACGGGCCTCGACGGGCTCTCCCTGCGCGCCATCGCCAAGGAACTGGACGTCAAGGCGCCCGCTCTGTACTGGCACTTCAAGGACAAGCAGGCGCTGCTCGACGAGATGGCGACGGTGATGCTGCGGCGCATGAGCGAGGACTTCGCGGCGGACGAACTGCCCGGCGCCGACTGGTCGGTCACCCTGGCGGCGGCGATGCGGGGCCTGCGGCGCCATCTGCTGATGTACCGCGACGGCGCGAAGGTCTACAGCGGCACGCACTTCACCGACATGTCGTACGCGGCCCCCATGGAGGCCCATCTGCGCAGGCTCACCGACGGGGGCTTCACGCCCGGCGGCGCGGCCCGCGCCTGGCTCACGGCGTACAGCTTCACGATCGGCTTCGTGATCGAGGAGCAGTCCATGGGCCCCGACCCGGCGAAGGAGGAGGGCGGCTACGACCTGGCGGCGCGCGCGCAGCGCCTCGACGGTTATCCGCTCGCGGCGGCCGCCGGCGACGAACTGTTCCGTGACTTCGACGCGGGGTTCGAGAAGGGCCTGGCCGCGGTGGTCGCCGGGATCGGGGCGACGATGCTCGAAACGTAGTCTGGGCCCATGAGCGACGACCCGGCCACGAGTGAAGCCCCCTCCGCAGGCGAAGACCCGGCAGAGGTCCTGGGCCGCCTCGTCCAGGAGTTGGCGGACGCGATAGGCGAGGCGCAGGACGTCATGGGCGAGGCGATGGACGTCGCCCGCGCGGCGGCGGGCGACGCCGATTCCGGTACCGGCGGAGCTACTTCCGGGTCATGAGCCCGCCGCGGATCAGCGGTGTGAGCCGCTCCTCCACGAAGCGGTTCAGGAGCCACGCGAGCAGCAGCATCGCCGCGATCGTCAGACCGAAGGTCGCGTACGACGGGAGGCCGAGCCCCCGGTGCAGTGCGGCCACCGTCACCCAGCCCAGATGCTCGTGCACCAGGTAGAACGGGTACGTCAGGGCTCCCGCCACCGTCAGCCACTTCCAGTCGACCCGGTGCAGCGCGCCGAGCGCGATGAGCAGGACCGCGGCGAAGCCCGCCGTGACGACCGCGATGATCCCGAAGGACGTGCGGTAGGAGAAGAAGTCCGGGTTCGGGGCGTGCCAGAGGCGGTCCACCGCGTAGTGCTGGCCGATCAGCCAGCTCGCGCCCACGATGCCCCAGGCCGTGAGGTCCCTGCGGTCACGGTGGACGAGGTAGATGCCGATGCCGCCGATGAAGAAGGGCGCGTACTCGGGCATGAGGACGAGGTCGAGCAGCGGCTCGTTCGCACCCTCCGCGATCACCGCGGCCAGGGTCCACACCGCGCAGAACAGGATCACGCGGGCCCGGTTCGCGCCCGGCAGGACGACGCAGAGCGCGAAGAGGGCGTAGAAGCGCAGCTCGGCCCAGAGCGTCCAGCAGACCCCGAGCACCCGGTCCACGCCGAGCGGCTGCTGGAGCATGGTCAGGTTCACCAGGGCGTCGCTGGGCGAGACCGCCTCGTACGCCACCACGGGCAGCGCGAAGACCGCCGTCACCAGCACGATCGCGGCCCAGTACGAGGGGAAGAGCCGCGAGACGCGGGAGGCGAAGAACGCGCGCAGCGGACGGCCCCAGCCGCTCATGCAGATCACGAAGCCGCTGATGACGAAGAAGATCTGCACGCCGAGGCAGCCGTACGCGAACCAGCTGTGGGCCGTGGGGAATTGCAGCTGCGGAGAGTTGCCCCAGGCCTCGGAGATCTCGCCGTCACGGCCGCCGTAGTGATAGGCCGCGACCATCAGGGCGGCGATGAGCCGCAGCCCGTCCAGGGCCCTGAGCCGGGGCCGCGCACGCTTGGTCGCCGAGGGGGCCGCAATCGTGCGTGCGAGGGCAGGGGGCGTATCCGCTCCCGGCGAGTGCTTCGGGAGCGTCGTTGTGGGAGAGGTCATCCGAGTGCGGTCCGCTTGATGGAGCGCTTGACCGAGCGGGCGCGGCGCGCGACCCGGCGTACGGCCGCGTTGCGCGGGATGAACGAGAGCTGCGAGGGCAGCGCTCCGGGCAGGGCGAGGGCCGTGAGGCGGCGCCGCTTGAAGTAACGCCAGGTGTGCGGGGTGAGGTGCGTCGAGAGGTAGCGCTCGGCGGCCGTGCGGCGGCGCGGGTAGATCTGCGGCTGCATGGCGAAGCCCACGGCGACGAGCAGTTCGCCCAGGTCGGCGACCGGCATCCCCGGCTGGCGTCCGGTGACCGCGCCCTTGTCGGCGAGGTCGGGGAGCAGCGCGTCCACGATGGTGACCGGGACGCGGTTGCTGTTCTGGTAGGGCGCGAGCCGCTCCAGGAGGGTCTCCGTGCCGGTGCGGGCGACCGGCAGGCCGTACAGCGCGGAGGCCGTGAGCAGCGCGGTCGAGAAGCAGCCGACGACGAGCGCGGGCCGCATCCGCTGGTACAGGACCTCGGCGAGGACCGGCGAGTCGAGGACGGTCAGCTCCACGCCGATCGCCTCCGCCTCCTTCTCCAGCATGCGCGACCAGCGGGCCGGAGCGGTGGGATGCGGCTTGAACACCACGCGCGTATGGCCGAGTTCGGCGGCGCCGCGCACCATCCGTACGTGCAGCTCCTCCTCTTCCTCGGCGGTGAGGATGCCGAGGGCGGAGAGGTACTGGCCCAGGAGCAGGGCGGGTTCGGCGATGTCCGGGACGTCGGTCTCGGTGTCGGCGAGACGGCCGAGCACCTTCACGAACGTCTCGGTAGGCACGATCTCCGGCTCGACGTCGAACTCGGTCAGGAGCAGCGGGGTCAGGCCGGGCACCAGGTCCAGGTGCAGGAGGCGGCGCACCCGGGTGCCGACCAGGGGGTCGATCTTGTTGCGGGTCGGGCCGTAGCTCATCAGGCCGTCCGCGTAGACGTCCACGGGCGCGCCCGTGAAGATCTGCGCGAGGGCCAGGGCCGGGTTGACCTGGATCGATTCGACGGCGAGCTCGATGTCGTCGTCACCGAGATCCCACAGGAGCCGGATGTAGCGCTCCCACAGCGGGAGGTCGTCGGCCCGCGGGGCCCAACCGCCCGGATGGAAGGGGGAGATGGCCTCGTTCCAGGACCGTACGTCGTCGAAGCGGTCCCGCAGGCGCTCGAAGCCCGGCATCTCGTCCACGGAGAGGGTCGTCTCCGGCGTCGCCGCGTTGTTGCTGACGAGCAGCAGCCGCCGGTCGGCGGGGCCGAAGCTGTCGGCGTCGATCGCTGCGGCGAGCGTGGCGGTCCCGTACAGCGTGGACGCCATGAAGATCTGCGTCGTGGCCATTACGCGGCCACCTCCGCCGACACCGGGCGCCGGCGAAGGCGGCGCAGGCGCGTGGCCCGCTGTATGTCCATGGAGTCGAGGGCGTCGTCGAGAACGCCCTGCGGCATCCGCTTCAGGGCGGCCGCACTCAGTGACTTCAATTTCCGCGCCACTTGTGGCTCGAACCTTTCGATGGATCCCAGATGGTGGGAAATGATCGCGCAGTAAGTACGGACTGCCTTCGGCAGGAGTTTGTCCGCGTCGCGGTCCTCGGCGGTTTCACGTACCACCTGGTCGAATGCCCGGATGAAATCGAGCTGGCGTACGTCACCGATCTGGGTCAGTGACGAAGCGACCCCGCGCCGGTAGAAAACGCCGAGCAGACCCACCGCGGCGAAGGATTCCGCCTCGCGGTGCAGGCGCCAGATCCAGGGCCGGTCCTCCGCGGTGCGCAGGCCGTCCGTGAAGTGCAGCAGACCCTGATCGGCCAGGCGCCGGTGGTAGATGCCCGCCCAGGCGTACGCGTAGTCGACGGACGTCGAGCGGTCGGCGGGCAGGATGACGTCCCGCGGCGGCATGACGACACCGCGCCTGCCGTGCGGGACACGGTGGACGCTGCGGGCCCGCGCGGTGCACTGCACATGGTCGGTACGGACGAAGTCGCAGCCCAACTCCTCGATCGCGGAGACGAGTTGTGCGTAATAACCGGGCGCGAGCCAGTCGTCACCGTCCAGGAAGGTGAGGTACTCGCCGCGCGCCGCGTCAAGGCCCGTGTTGCGGGCGGTCGCGAGACCGCCGTTCGTCTCATGTCTGAGATGGACGGCGCCGGGCAGTTCGCGCGCGGCACGCTCCAGGATCTCTGGAGTCTCGTCCTTCGAACAGTCGTCGACGAGAATGAATTCGAAGTCGTCGCGCGAGTTCGCTCGCAGACTCTTCAAGGTGTCGGGCGCGTATTGCTGCACGTTGTAGAACGGCACGATGACGGAGAGCTTAACCACGTGGGTGACGTTAGGTGTCGGCCCGGCATTCGTCTTGGCCGATGGTGAGATGCCAGGTGAACGACGCATGGCGGAATGGTTAACCTGCCTGCCCACCGGCGGTTTCCCGGCCTGATTCGCCATTCGTCGGCATTCTGTTAACCGTTTGTTGCATCTGAGTTGGGCCGCCAATCTCAATGCCTTCCTAGCGTCTTGGCTGTGCCAGCAAGCAACAGCGGGACGACACGGATCACCGTGCTCGCCGACTCCGACACCCGGTGGAAATGGGGCGCGCTCACCGCGAGCCGCCTCACCGCCGAGGGCGCGGACACACGCCTCGACGGACGCCTCCTCCGCGGCCGGGCCACGCCCACCGTCCGCCAGCTCGAAGAGGTCGGGGTGCGCGCGGACTCCCTCCGCGAAGTCACCGCGATCGAGTTCCTGCGCGAGGTCGAGCGCGAAGCACCCGACGTGATCGTGCTCGCCCTCGTGGGCGGCGCGGTCCAGGCGGTCCTGCACGGACTCGCCCGGGTGGCGGCGGACGCCGCAGGCTCCGGAAAGCGCCCCGTCGTCGTCACCGGCTACGTCGGCGTCGTCTACGAGAAGCTCGCCGACGGCCTGCTGCTCCGGCACGGCGCGGACGTCGTCCTCGCCAACTCCCGCCAGGACGCGGAGCGTTTCCGCGCCGTATACGAGGGAGTGGGCGCCGACGCGTCGGGCGTCGTGGAGAGCGCGCTGCCGTTCCTCGGCGGCGCGGCCTATCCCGGAAAGGACCAGAAGCACGACCCGTACACGGTCGTCTTCGCGGCACAGCCCTCCGTGCCCGACAGCCGCGCACACCGCACGTACCTGCTGCGCCGCATGGTCGAGCACGCACGTCTGCACCCGGACCGCGAGGTCCTGATCAAGCTGCGCAGCAAGCCCGGCGAACACACCACGCACATCGAGGAACTGCCCTACCAGAAGCTCGCCAAGGGCGAGGACCTGCCGCCCAACTGCCGTCTCGTGTACGGCAACATGGGCGAGGTTCTCGACCGCACCGACCTGCTCGTCACGGTCAGCTCCACCGCCGCGCTCGAATCCCTGCACCGCCGCATCCCCACCGCGGTCCTCACCGACCTCGGGGTGCGCGAGGCGCTGGGCAACCACCACTTCATCGGATCCGGATGCCTGGCGTCCTGGGACGAGATCGACGCGGGGTACAGCCCCGAGGCCGCTCCGGAGTGGGTCGCGCGGCAGGGCGTCGCGCCCGACGGGACGTACGAGAAGGCCTTCGACGCGGCACGTGAACGCGTGGCGTCGCTGCTCGCCAGGACCTCGCTGCCCGCGATCGCCCCGTACTACAGCCTCATCACCGCCCCCGGATACCTCCCCGGCATCCTGGCCCGCCACCACCTCGGCCCGGACGGCGCCCCGCTGCCCGGTGTCCCCGCCGCGGACCGCGAGCCGGGACCGGTGCGCCAGGCCGTCCGCAGCGCGGCGCGCGGCGCCTACCGGCACGGGGTGCAGCGCGTGGCCCCCGTCATCCGGCGGATGGGCGAGCTGTGATCCCCCCGCAAGGCCTCCCCCGACAAGGCACTCACGGCATCCCCCAAGGAGCCCCCATGTCCCACCCCCACCCAGCGGGAACCCACCAAGGCGGCGCCTCCGCACCCCGCGTCCTCGCCGTCGTCCCGGCCCGCGGCGGCTCCAAGGGCGTGCCCGCCAAGAACCTCGCCCCGGTCGGCGGTGTGCCCCTGGTGGCGCGCGCCATCCGCGAGTGCCTGGCCGCGCGGCTCGTCACGGACGTCGTCGTCTCCACGGACGACCACGTGATCGCCGAGGCCGCACGCGCGGCCGGCGCCGAAGTGGTCCTGCGCCCCGCGGCGATCGCCGGGGACACCGCGACCAGCGAGGCCGCGGTCCTGCACGCGATGGACGAGCACGAGGCGCTGCACGGCAAGGCGGTCGACGTCGTCCTGCTCGTCCAGTGCACCAGCCCCTTCATCGTCCGCGAGGACGTGGACGGCGTGGTCGGCTCGATCGTCGACGGCGGCGCCGACACGGCACTGACCGTGGCGCCCTTCCACGGCTTCGTCTGGCGCGACGCCGACGACGAGCCCGCGGCCCTCGACGCGCGGCGCACCGGCGAGGTGGGCGGCACCACGAAGGTCGCCAACGCGACCGCGACCGACGGCGGTTACGGCGTCAACCACGACAAGTCCTTCCGCCCGCGCCGTCAGGACCGCCCCCAGGACCTCCTGGAGACCGGCGCGGTCTACGCCATGGACGTGGCCGGCTTCCGCGAGCACAAGCACCGCTTCTTCGGCCGCACCGAACTGGTCCGCACGGACCCGGCACGCGTCCTGGAGGTCGACGACCCGCACGACCTCGCCCGCGCCCGCGCCCTCGCGCCGCTCTTCGACTCCGGCCGGGCCGACGCGCTTCCGACCCGCGACGACATCGACGCGGTCGTACTCGACTTCGACGGCACCCAGACCGACGACAGGGTGCTGATCGACTCCGAAGGACGGGAGTTCGTCTCCGTACACCGCGGGGACGGCCTCGGCATCGCGGCCCTGCGGGACGCGGGCATCCCGCTGCTGATCCTGTCCACGGAGAAGAACCCGGTCGTCGCCGCGCGGGCCAGGAAGCTGAAGCTTCCCGTCCTGCACGGCATCGACCGCAAGGACCTCGCACTCAAGCAGTGGTGCGAGGAGCAGGGCATCGCTCCCGAGCGCGTGCTCTACGTCGGAAACGACGTCAACGACCTCCCGTGCTTCGGCCTCGTCGGCTGGCCCGTGGCGGTCGCGAGCGCCCACGACGTCGTACGCGGCGCCGCACGCGCGGTCACCGCACTCCCCGGTGGTGACGGCGCGATCCGAGAGATCGCCGCATGGATCCTCGGCCCCTCCCTCAACAAGTAAGGAAAGTTCTGCCATGAGCTCCACGACCCCCGCGATCTCCAACTCCCGTCTGCGCACCTTCGGTTCGAAGACCGCAGGCCCCGGTCAGCCCGTCTACATCACGGGTGAGATCGGCATCAACCACAACGGCGAGCTCGACAACGCCCTCGCGCTGATCGACGTGGCCGCCGACGCCGGCTGCGACGCGGTCAAGTTCCAGAAGCGCACCCCGGAGATCTGCACCCCGCGCGACCAGTGGGACATCGAGCGCGACACCCCCTGGGGCCGGATGACGTACATCGACTACCGCCACCGCGTGGAGTTCGGCGAGTCCGAGTACCAGGCCATCACCGAGCACTGCAAGAAGCGCGGCATCGACTGGTTCGCTTCCCCGTGGGACACCGAGGCCGTCGCCTTCCTGGAGAAGTTCGACCTCCCGGCCCACAAGGTCGCCTCGGCCTCGCTCACGGACGACGAGCTGCTGCGCGCCCTGCGCGCCACCGGCCGCACGGTCATCCTCTCCACCGGCATGTCGACCCCGAAGCAGATCCGCCACGCGGTCGAGGTCCTCGGCTCGGACAACATCCTGATGTGCCACGCCACGTCGACGTACCCGGCGCAGGCCGAGGAGCTCAACCTCCGCGTGATCAACACCCTCCAGCAGGAGTACCCCAACGTCCCGATCGGCTACTCCGGCCACGAGACGGGCCTCCAGACCACCCTCGCGGCGGTCGCGCTCGGCGCCACGTTCGTCGAGCGCCACATCACTCTGGACCGCGCGATGTGGGGCTCCGACCAGGCCGCCTCCGTCGAGCCCCAGGGCCTCACCCGCCTCGTCCGCGACATCCGCACCATCGAGGCCTCCCTCGGTGACGGCGTCAAGAAGGTCTACGAGTCGGAGCTCGGCCCGATGAAGAAGCTGCGCCGCGTCGCGGGCGTCGTCGCCGAGGCGGACGCGGCCGAGCGCGAGCCGGTCGCGGTCTGAGCGCGCGGACGCTCCTGACGGGGCCTCTCACCGGGCCCCCTCACCAGGCCCCTCCACCAGGACAGGACACGGTCATACGACGATGAGCCCCCGACCCGCCGGGCCGACGGCCCCCACTGCTGCGGCGCCGCCCACCACGCTGGCGTTCGTAGAGAGCCCTGTGCAGCTCCTCAACGTCCTTGAGTGGGCGCATTCGGCGGGGGCCACCGGCCCGGCCGGGGGTCTCACCGTCGTCGTCCTCTCCCCGAACGACCCCATGACCCGCGGCCAGTTGCGCCGCATGGCCCAGCTGGCCCGCGACGAGGGCCTGAACGTCCGCTGGGAGGAGGCGCGCGGCGGCGCGGCTGCTCCCTTCCAGACGATCGGCGGCCTCGCGGGCGCGCTGCGGGCGGCGGACCGGATCGTCATCGGCGACCCGTTCTCACGCTACGTACAACTTTTGCTGACCATCACGCGGGCCCGCTCGCTGGTAGTCGTGGACGACGGAACGGCCACGATGGAGTTCGTGGCGCAGCTGGCGGCGGGGGAGCGGCTGGTGCGCTGGCACCGGCGTGGCGGCCGCCCCGGCATCCGTGACCTGGCCTTCGCCCCGATCTCCTCCTCGGCCCGCCGCCGTCTGACGCCGGGCGGCAAGCGCACGGTGGAGATCTTCTCCTCGATGCCGATCGACTCGGCGCCGGCGGGGGTGCGGATCACGTCGAACACGTTCGCCTGGACGCGGGAACGCTTCGGCCCTCCTCGCGTCTCCAAGGGCGCGGACCTGGTGGGTACGTCCCTCGTGGAAACAGGAGTGGTGGACCCCGACCGCTACGTGGAAGCGGTCCGCTCCCTGTCCCGCGCACACGGCGCCACACGCTACTTCGCCCACCGCCGCGAAAGCGCCGAGAAACTCCACCGCCTGGCAGTGGAAACGGGCCTCCAGGTGGTCCGCCCGGATCTGCCGCTGGAACTGATCGCCCGACGGGGCCCGATCGGCAGCACAATCCTGAGCTTCCCCTCGACAGTGGTCCACACCCTCCCCCTGGCCCTGGCGGGCACGGAGGTCCGGGTAGCGGTCTGCGACATCGACCCGGCCTGGCTGACGGAAAACGCCTCGCCACGAGCAGAGGGCTTCTTGTCGGGCGTCACAGGGACGGCCCGAGACGTACACCGCCTGGCGACGGTGGCTTCCCCACCTACGACCCAGGGGATCACGGCTACGGCGTGAGGCCCGCCTTGCCCGCCGCGATGAGGGCGGCGGGGGTGTCGCCGGGGGCTATGTATACGCAGGAGGAGCCTTCCTCACTGTAGGCGCACTCCATAACACGCGCGCCCCCCTCCCTTCCGAACGCAACTTTGCCAAGTAGGTCCTCTACCCCCCCAGGGCCCTCCAGGCCGATTGCACAAAAGTCCCGCCCCCATCACCCTCAGCGGCCCACCTCGTGGGACTTTCCTGCAATCCGCCCCCCGGACCCGCACCCCATGCCCCTCCCGGCCCACGCCGATGGACGTATGCGCATGATCTAGGCCCCCCGTGGTACCTGTGGAGTGGCCCAGCCACATCCGTGACCAGGCGTGAGCGAGAGGCCGCCCGGATTCCGTACGGATTCCGTCCGGAGTCCGTACGGAAGGGGCGGGGAAGGCGGACGTACGCATATGACCAGTGCCTTATCCCCTGAAAAAGCGGAGAGTTTACCCATCTCAAGTAGCGCTCATGCGCCACGCGGCCACTTTTTCTTACCCTATCGGGCTGAACTTTTGTTGATCGTGGGTCAGTTGGTCCCTGGCTCGCCCTACCCTTCAGAGGGTGAACCAACTGATGTCACGAGATTCCGAGCGAGAGTCCGGGCGAGGGCCCGAGCGAGATTCAGAGGCCGATCTGCCCGGCGAAGCCGCGGGGGGCGCCCCCGGGGAAGCCGCGCTCCCCGGCACACTCCCGGCCGCCCTGCGCAGCGAACTCATCGCCTTCCGCCGCGACTTGCACATGCACCCCGAGCTCGGTAACCAGGAGTTCCGTACGACCGCGGCCCTCAAGGCCCGGCTTGAACACGCCGGCCTGCAGCCGCGCGTACTCGACATCGGCACGGGGCTCGTCTGTGACATCGGCACCGAGCAGTGGGACGGCGTACGCCCCATGCTCGCCCTGCGCGCCGACATCGACGCCCTGCCCATCCCGGACACCAAGCTCGGCGTCCCGTACCACTCCACCGTGCCCGACCGCGCCCACGCCTGCGGGCACGACGTGCACACCACCGTGGTGCTCGGGGCCGGTCTCGTCCTCGCCGAGCTCGCGAAGCAGGGGCAACTGCCGCAGCCCGTACGGCTGATCTTCCAGCCCGCCGAGGAGGTCCTGCCCGGCGGCGCGCCCGACGCCATCGAGTCGGGAGTGCTCAACGGCGTGGGGCGCATCATCGGCGTGCACTGCGATCCGCGCGTCGACGCGGGGAAGATCGGGTTGCGGCACGGGCCCATCACCTCCGCCTGCGACCGGCTCGAGGTCTCGCTCGACGGCGCCGGTGGGCACACCGCCCGGCCCCACCTCACCACCGACCTCGTCACCGCCGCCGCCAAGGTCGCCACCGAGGTCCCCGCCCTGGTCGCCCGGCGTATCGACGCCCGCTCGGGGCTCGCGGTGACCTGGGGCCGCATCGAGTCCGGCCACGCCTGCAACGTCATCCCGCAGCACGCGGAGCTCTCCGGCACCGTCCGCTGCCTGGACCTCACCGCCTGGCGGCAGGCCCCGGACCTGGTGCACGGCGCCATCCAGGAGATCGCCGACCTGTACCGCGCCAAGTCCGAGGTGAACTACATCCGCGGGGTCCCGCCCGTCGTGAACGACCCGGACGTGACCGACCTGCTGCGCGACTCCATGGAGCTGCGGCGCGGCACGCAGTCCGTCGAGGACACCGAACAGAGCCTGGGCGGCGAGGACTTCTCCTGGTACCTGGAGCACGTGCCCGGCGCCATGGCCCGCCTCGGCGTCCGTACGCCCGGCGAGCGCACCGTACGCGATCTGCACCAGGGCGACTTCGACGCGGACGAGTCGGCGATCACGGTGGGCGTCGAGATGTTCACCGCGGCGGCGCTGCTCGACGGCACCTACCGGTAACCACCGCTATCGGCCGGTTACGACGGACCCGTTCACCCGGACGTAACCGGCCCTCGGCACGAATAGGTAACGGCAGCGCGAAACCCCGTTCCCCTCCCTTTCTACGCGCGTTACTGTGCGCCGCAAACAGGCCCCGCCAAGGGTGCTTTGGGGAACGTAAGGGGTGCGTCCTATGCGTCTTCGTCGAGGATCTCGTGGAACCGGTGGGTCCGGTGGAATCCGGGGAGCCCGGGCATCAAGGCTCTCCCAAGTGGCCGTGGCGGTGGCGTCCCTCGCCCTCGCGGCATCGGCGTGCGGCAAGACCAGCAGTGAGGCCTCCTCGGACGACGAGGGCAAGGGCGACAAGGCCGGGGGCTCTTCGAAGTACGACGACAAGGGCATAGGTCTCGCGTACGACATCGGCGGCCAGGGCGACCAGTCGTTCAACGACGCCGCCTTCGCCGGCTACGAGAAGGCGCGCAAGGACTTCAAGATCGGCGGCGTGGACATGGAGCCGGGCGACGGCGAGTCCAGTGCCGACAAGGTCCAGCGGATCGAGCAGCTGGCCAAGCAGGGCTACAACCCGGTCGTCGGCGTCGGCTACATCTACGCGCCCGCCATCAAGGAGGTCGCCGAGAAGTTCCCGAAGACCACCTTCGGGATCATCGACGACAACACCGTCAAGGCCGACAACGTCTCCGACCTCGTCTTCCACGAGGAGCAGGGGTCGTATCTGGCCGGTGTCGCCGCCGCGAAGGCGACCAAGGCCGATCATGTCGGGTTCATCGGCGGCGTGGACATCCCGCTCATCCACAAGTTCGAGGCGGGCTTCGTACAGGGCGTCAAGGACACGAACCCCAAGGTCAAGATCGAGAAGCAGTATCTGACGGAGAAGCCCGAGGACGGCGGCTTCTCCAGCCCCGACAAGGGCCAGAACGCGGCCAGCGGCCAGATCGAGGCGGGCGCCGACGTGCTCTACCACGCGGCGGGCCTCTCGGGGCAGGGCGTGATCCAGGAGGCCGGCTCGCAGAAGGTGTGGGCGATCGGCGTCGACTCCGACCAGTACAAGCAGAAGGCCCTGGCCAAGTACAAGGACTACATCCTCGGCTCGGCCCTCAAGGACGTCGGCGGCGCGGTCTACGACCTGACGAAGTCGGTCGTGGAGGGCAAGCCGATCACCGGCGAGCAGCGCTACGACCTGAAGTCGGGCCGCGTCGGGTTCGCCGACACGAACCCGAAGTACACGGCGATGAAGGACGTGGTCGCCGCCGTGGAGAAGGCCGAGAAGGACATCGTGGACGGCAAGGTCACGGTCAAGACCACGCCGTAGCCCGAGCCGTAGCCCGAGCCGTGGCCCGAGCCGTGGCCGCGCCCTGACCCGTCGCGGCCGACGTAATGACAGGTGGGGCGCCCCTCGCGCGAGTCCATGCGTGAGGGGCGCCCCACATTGCGTACATGCTCGCGCAACCTCGCGGCCACAGCTCGATAACGGACGGGACAGAAGGGTTCTTATGTCAGGTCTACGCGCGTTACGCTGCGGCGAAATCAGCGCCAGGTGAGGCGCTCGTACGTGCTTGTGCTTGCTTGTACATAAGGAGTTCCTCTCTATGCGCCGGGTTTCCCGAATTGCCGCAGCGGGCGTCGCGACCGCCGCACTCGCCGTATCCGCCACCGCCTGCGGCGGCACGTCCAGCGATGCCGCCGGTTCCAAGAACGACGGCAAGAGCAAGGGCGTCGCCATCGCGTACGACGTCGGCGGCAAGGGCGACCAGTCCTTCAACGACGCCGCGACGGCCGGTATGGACAAGGCTGCCACAGAGCTGAAGATCGGCAAGAAGGCCGTCGAGCCGAGCGACGGGGAGTCGGACGCCGACAAGACCCAGCGCCTCACCGAGCTCGTCAAGCAGGGCTACAACCCGGTGATCGGCGTCGGTTACGCCTACGCCCCGGCGGTCAAGGAGGTCTCGGCGAAGTACCCGAAGGTCACCTTCGGCATCGTCGACGACGAGACCGTCAAGGCCAAGAACGTCGCGGACCTCGTCTTCAGCGAGCAGGAGGCCTCGTACCTCGCGGGCGTCACCGCCGCCAAGACGACCAAGAGCAAGACCGTCGGCTTCGTCGGCGGCGTGGACGTTCCGCTCATCCACAAGTTCGAGGCCGGCTTCACCCAGGGCGTCAAGGACACGAACCCCAAGGTCAAGGTCGTCAAGCAGTACCTGACGGAGAAGGCCGAGGACGGCGGCTTCACCAGCCCCGACAAGGGCAAGACCGCCGCGCAGGGCCAGATCGAGGACGGCGCCGACGTGGTCTACCACGCGGCCGGCCTCTCCGGTCAGGGCGTCATCGAGGCCGCGGCCGCCAAGAAGGTCTGGGCGATCGGTGTCGACTCCGACCAGTACAAGCAGGACGCGCTCGCCAAGTACAAGAAGTACATCCTGACCTCCGCGACGAAGGATGTCGCCGGGTCGGTGTACAACCTGGCGAAGTCCGTCGCCGACGACAAGGCCGAGGGCGGCGTCGTCCGCGCCGACCTCAAGTCCGGTGGCGTCGCGCTTGCCGACTCGAACCCCGAGTTCAAGAAGAACGCCGACCTCCAGGCTGCCCTGAAGAAGGCCGAAGAGGACATCACCAGCGGCAAGATCAAGGTCAAGTCGACGCCGTAACGGCAGCCGTCACCGGTAGCAGCAAGACCGGAAGTACCGGCAAAGACCAGCCGTGACGACGGCCCCGGCGACCGCTTCGACGGCGTTCGCCACAGCCGTAACAACAGCGTGATGGTCGCGGAACGGGGTGTGGGGGACGATGGTTTCCCCCGCGCCCCGTTCGCGCGGCCCACAGCTCAACTCCCGTCGAACCAGGGGCGCTACGCGCGTAGGTGGCCCCTTTCCTGAGGATTCCCGAGGAGAGTGCGCCATCGACGCGTCCACCCGCCCCGACAAAGGCAAGTCCACCGCCAAGGCCGTTGCCGTTGAACTCACCGGCATCACCAAGCGCTTCCCCGGCGTCGTGGCCAACCACGACATCCGCCTGATCGTCCGCAAGGGCACCGTGCACGCCCTCGTCGGCGAGAACGGCGCGGGCAAGTCCACCCTGATGAAGATCCTCTACGGCATGCAGAAGCCGGACGAGGGCACCATCTCCGTCGACGGCACCCAGGTGACCTTCTCCAGCCCCGCCGACGCCATCGCGCGCGGCATCGGCATGGTCCACCAGCACTTCATGCTCGCCGACCAGCTCACGGTCCTGGAGAACATCGTTCTCGGCAGCGAGAAGCTGCACGGCATCGGCGCCGCCGCCCGCCGCAAGATCGCCGAGATATCCGAGCGTTACGGCCTCGGGGTCCGCCCCGACGCCATGGTCGAGGACCTCGGCGTCGCCGACCGGCAGCGCGTGGAGATCCTCAAGGTCCTCTACCGCGGCGCCACCACGCTGATCCTCGACGAGCCGACCGCGGTCCTCGTGCCGCAGGAGGTCGACGCGCTCTTCGACAACCTGCGCGAGCTGAAGTCCGAGGGCCTGTCCGTCATCTTCATCTCCCACAAGCTGGGCGAAGTCCTCTCCGTGGCCGACGACATCACCGTCATCCGGCGCGGCACGACCGTCGGTACGGCGATCCCCTCGGAGACGACCCCGCGCCAGCTCGCCGAGCTGATGGTGGGCAGCGAGCTGCCCACCCCGGAGACCGCCGAGTCGACGGTCACCGACCGGGCGATGATCGAGGTCGAGGAGCTCAAGCTGCTCGCCGAAGGCGATTCGGGCCGCGCCCTCCTCGACCACATCTCCTTCACCATCCACGAGGGCGAAGTGCTCGGCCTCGCGGGCGTCGAGGGCAACGGCCAGACCGAGCTGATCGACGCCCTCATCGGCCTCAAGCACGCCGACTCCGGCGTCATCCGCATGGCGGGCAAGGACATCACCGACCTCGCCACGCGCCAACGCCGCGAGCAGGGCGTCGGCTACATCCCCGAGGACCGCCACCGCCACGGCCTCCTCCTGGAGTCGCCGCTCTGGGAGAACCGCATCCTCGGCCACGTCACCGAGAAGCCGAACGCGAAAGGCTTCTGGCTCGACCCCAAGGGCGCGCAGGCCGACACCCGGCGCATCGTCGAGCAGTACGACGTCCGCACCCCCGGCATCGACGTCACGGCGGCCTCCCTCTCCGGCGGCAACCAGCAGAAGCTGATCGTCGGCCGCGAGATGAGCCACAAGCCCCGCTTCCTGATCGCCGCCCACCCCACCCGCGGTGTGGACGTCGGCGCGCAGGCCCAGATCTGGGACCAGATCCGCGAGGCCCGCCGGGAAGGACTCGCCGTCCTGCTCATCTCGGCGGACCTGGACGAGCTGATCGGCCTCTCCGACACCCTCCGCGTGATCTACCGCGGGCGGCTCGTCGCCGACGCCGACCCGGCCACCGTCACGCCCGAGGAGCTCGGCTCGGCGATGACCGGCGCGGCATCCGGCCACCTCGAACACGTGGAAGAAGAACCCGAAGAGGGCTCTGCCGAGACTTCGGAGGACGAGGCCCGATGAAGAAGTTCGACAAGGAGCGCGTGCTCCTCGCGGTGGCCGGACCGGTCATCGCACTCGTCGTGGCCGTGGCGCTGACCTCGGTCGTGCTGCTCGCCTCGGGCAAGAACCCGATCGAGCCGTACACCCTGATGCTGGAGCAGATCAGCTACTCCGACGTCCAGGTACTGACCATCAACCAGGCCGGGATGTACTACCTGGCCGCGCTCGCGGTGGCCGTCGGCTTCCGCATGAACCTGTTCAACATCGGCGTGGACGGGCAGTACCGCCTCGCCGCGATGGTCACCGCCGTCGTCGGCGCGCACGTGGCGCTCCCCGCCCCGCTCCAGATCCCGCTCCTGATGCTGGTCGCCATGCTCACCGGCGCCTTCTGGGCCGGCATCGCGGGCATCCTCAAGACCACCCGCGGGGTCAGCGAGGTCGTCGCGACGATCATGCTCAACGCCATCGCGACGAGCGTCATCGGCTACATGACCCTCACCGACAACTTCGGTGTCCCGGTCGGCAACAACCAGACCACCGGCGAGATGCACGAGTCCGGCTGGTTCCCCGGCATCAGCATGGGCGAGTCCGGCGAGATCTACGGCTTCGTGATCATCGCCGCGCTCGCGGGCGTCCTGTACTGGCTGGTCCTCAACCGCACCCGCTTCGGCTTCGACCTGCGCGCCACCGGCGCCTCCGAGTCGGCCGCCGCGGCCTCTGGCGTCAACGCCAAGCGCATGGTGCTCAGCGCCATGCTGATCTCCGGCGCGGTCGCGGGCCTCGCGGGCATGCCGATCCTGCTCGGCGACACCCACACCTACAGCCTCAGCTTCCCCGCGGGGCTCGGCTTCACCGGCATCGGCATCGCGCTGCTCGGCCGCAACAACCCGGTCGGCATCGCGTTCGCCTCGCTGCTCTGGGCCTTCCTCGACAAGGCGTCGCCCGCCCTCGACTACGCGACCCCGGTCGCGTACGACAAGGAGATCGCGGTGATCATGCAGGGCCTCATCGTGATCGCGGTCGTCGTCTCGTACGAGGCCGTACGCCGCTGGGGCCTCAAGCGCCAGCAGCGCCGCGTCGGCGAGGAACTGGCCGCGGCCGCCCGTAACAGCGGCAACGGCGACAACAACACCGTGAAGGAGGTGGCTGCCCGATGAGCTCGGCAACCGTAGCCAAGCCCCCGGTCAAGCAGCCCGCGCCGGGCCGCCGCCGCATATCGCTCCCCGTCCTCCTCCTGATCATCTCGGGCGTCCTCGTCCTGACGTCCGTGGTCCGGCTGATCACCGACGCGGACGGCATCACCTCCACCGGCCAGATGTCCACCGCACTGCGCCTCGCCGTGCCAATCGGCCTCGCGGGCCTCGGCGGTCTGTGGGCCGAGCGCGCGGGCGTGGTCAACATCGGCCTCGAGGGCATGCTCATCCTCGGCACCTGGTTCGGCGCCTTCGCCGGCTACCAGTGGGGTCCGTGGGTCGGCATCGTCTTCGGCATCCTCGGCGGCGCGCTCGGCGGCCTCCTGCACGCGATCGTGACGGTCACCTTCAACGTCAACCACATCGTCTCCGGTGTGGCCATCAACATCCTCGCCCTGGGCGTCACCCGCTACCTCTCCACCTTCGCCTTCGAGGGCGAGAAGGGCGGTACGTCCAAGCAGTCGCCGCCGGTGGACTCGCTGGGCACCTTCTCCGTGCCGGGCCTCTCCGACTGGCTCCAGGACCTGAACGAGAAGCACTGGTTCCTCGTCTCGGACATCGCGGGGCTGCTCGGCGGCCTGATCACGAACCTCTCGCCGCTCACCGTCATCGCCGTCGCGATGGTGCCGCTGAGCTGGTGGGTCCTGTGGCGTACGTCGTTCGGCCTGCGCCTGCGCTCCTGCGGCGAGAACCCGGTCGCGGCCGAGTCCCTGGGCGTGAACGTCTACAAGTACAAGTACCTCGCCGTGGTCATCTCCGGCGGTCTCGCCGGACTCGGCGGCGCGTTCCTGTCGCTCGTGGGCTCGAACATCTACCTGGAGGGCCAGACCGGCGGCCGCGGCTACATCGGCCTCGCGGCGATGATCTTCGGCAACTGGATGCCGGGCGGACTCGCGCTCGGTGCGGGCCTGTTCGGTTACACCGACAGCCTGAAGCTCCGGGGTGGCGGCACGAACGTGCACGCGCTGCTCCTGCTCCTCGCGATCCTGCTGGTCATCGGCGCGATCTACCTCGTATGGCGCAAGCGGTACGTCCCCGCGGTGATCACCGCGGCCGTCTCGGCGCTGATGTTCGCGTGGTACGGCTTGACCGACGAGGTGCCCAACCAGGTGGTCACCGCGACGCCGTACGTCGTCACGCTGCTCGTGCTCTCGCTCTCCGCCCAGCGGTTGCGGATGCCGAAGGCGGACGGCCAGCCCTACCGAAAGGGTCAAGGAACGTGACCAAAACCGAGGGCGACACCGATACCGACTGGGACGCGCTGCGGGATGCCGCGCGCGAGGCCATGTCCCGTTCCTACGCGCCCTACTCGGGCTTCCCCGTCGGCGCGGCGGCCCTCGTGGACGACGGCCGCACGGTGTCGGGCTGCAACGTCGAGAACGCCTCGTACGGGCTTGGCCTGTGCGCCGAGTGCGGTCTCGTCTCGCAGCTCCAGCTCACCGGGGGCGGCCGGCTGACGCACTTCACCTGCGTCGACGGCAAGGGCGAGATCCTGATGCCGTGCGGCCGCTGCCGCCAGCTGCTCTACGAGTTCGGCGGCCCCGCGCTCCTCCTGGAGACGGCCGCCGGAATCCGGTCACTGGGGGACATGCTGCCGGACGCGTTCGGCCCGGAGCACCTCAACTGACGCACGGCCCCTGCCTGTTGCTGTGCGACGGGTGGGGGCCGTCTTCATCTCGCGGCTCTATGCGCGTAGAGTCGCCTCACCGTTTTAAGGCGCAAAGAGGGGTTATGCCATGGACGTCATCTCCGTGATTCGTACGAAGCGGGACCGGGGCGAGCTCAGCGGCGAGCAGATCGACTGGGTCATCGACGCGTACACCCGCGGCGCGGTCGCCGACGAGCAGATGTCGGCCCTCGCCATGGCGATCCTCCTGAACGGCATGAACCGCGGCGAGATCGCCCGCTGGACGGCCGCGATGATCGCGAGCGGCGAGCGCATGGACTTCTCGTCCCTGTCCCGCCCCACCGCCGACAAGCACTCCACGGGCGGCGTCGGCGACAAGATCACGCTGCCGCTCGCCCCGCTGGTCGCTGCGTGCGGCGCGGCGGTCCCGCAGCTGTCGGGCCGTGGCCTCGGCCACACGGGCGGCACCCTGGACAAGCTGGAGGCCATCCCGGGCTGGCGCGCACTCCTCTCGAACGAGGAGATGCTGAGCGTGCTCGACGGCGTCGGCTCGGTGATCTGCGCGGCGGGCGACGGCCTGGCCCCGGCGGACAAGAAGCTGTACGCGCTGCGGGACGTGACCGGCACGGTGGAGGCGATCCCGCTCATCGCTTCCTCGATCATGTCGAAGAAGATCGCCGAGGGTACGGGCTCGCTGGTCCTGGACGTGAAGGTCGGCACCGGCGCCTTCATGAAGACCCTGGAGGACGCGCGCGAGCTCGCGTCCACGATGGTGGGCCTGGGGACGGACCACGGCGTCCGTACGGTGGCGCTCCTGACGGACATGTCCACGCCGCTCGGCCTGACGGCGGGCAACGCCCTTGAGGTCCGTGAGTCCGTGGAGGTCCTCGCGGGCGGCGGTCCGTCGGACGTGGTCGAGCTGACGCTCGCCCTGGCGCGGGAGATGCTGGACGCGGCCGGTCTGAAGGACGTCGACCCGGCGAAGGCGCTGGCCGATGGCTCTGCGATGGACGTGTGGCGCCGGATGATCTCCGCCCAGGGCGGCGACCCGGACGCGACGCTCCCGGTGGCCCGGGAGACGCACGTCGTGACGGCGCCGTCCTCCGGCGTCCTGACCCGCCTCGACGCGTACGACGTCGGCGTCGCTGCGTGGCGTCTGGGTGCGGGGCGTGCGCGCAAGGAGGACGTGGTGCAGGCGGGGGCGGGTGTGGAGCTCCACGCGAAGCCCGGCGCTCAGGTCCGCGCGGGGGAGCCGCTCATGACCCTCCACACGGACACTCCCGAGCGCTTCGAGTACGCCTTGCAGGCGGTGCAGGGCTCCTTCGACATCGCGGCGGAGGGCACGGCGTTCTCGGCAACGCCGATCGTCTTGGACCGCATCGCGTAGGGGGGGTGGGGGTTCGGGCGGTCCCTGCGGGGCTTTCCCCAGCCCCGCCCCTTCCCGAAACTGTGGGCTTCGCCCCCAGACCCCCGACAAGATGGCCTCAAACGCCGGCCGGGCTGGACATCTCCAGCCCGGCCGAAACCATTCAGCCGGGCCCGGGGGAAATCTCAGCCCGTCCGGCGTTTGAGGACGAACTCGGCGAAGCCGGTGATCAACGGCACCCAAGGCCCTCGCGCCAGCGAGTTTTCGGGAAGGGGCGGGGTTGGGGACTAGCCCGCCGCAGGCGAACCCACCGGCGGCTACCGCTAGCTACCGATGAGTTTCGCGCCGCAGCCCAGTCCCCCCACCATGGACCGAAAACCCCAGCCAACCCTGACCCTCACCGGCACCCTCGACCGAGAGGCCACGCACCGCCTCTGCGAAGAGGCCCGCGCCACGCTGCAAGCGACCGGCGCGGATGTCCTCGTATGCGACGTGGCGGGCGTCGGCCCGCCCGTACTCGCCGCGATAGACGCCCTCGCAAGACTCCAGCTCACCGCCCGCCGCGCAGGCGGCCGTATCCGCGTAAGAAACCCGGCCCCGGCCCTGCGCGAGCTACTGGACCTCGTCGGGCTCCCCATTGAGGTCGAGGTGGGTCGGGAGACCGAACAGCGGGAACCACCGGGGCGTGTCCAGGAAGCAGTGGAAGCCCGCGATCCGCCCTTCTGAGATCTCGATGACCTGAACCGCCCAGGGCGCGTACCCACCCTTCTCGGGGTCGGGCTTGTAGTGGGCGAAGCCCGGCGTGCCGTTGACGTTGACCGGGAAAAGGCGGCTGTTCGCGCAGGAGGCGCCGATGGTCGACATGAAGCCGGTGATGTCGGACGTGCCGCGCAGCCACAGGTCGAACGGGGGCATCGTCATGATGGCGTCCTCATGGAGGAGAGCCGTCAGCGCCGCCATGTCATAGCCCTCGAAGGCCGCGACGTAACGCTCCAAGAGCTTCTGCTGCTCGTCGTCCAGGGGGTCCGACACGGCGGTGTCGTCCCCCGGCCCCTCGGCCAGCGTCGCCCGCGCCCGCTGCAACGCGCTGTTGACGGAGGCCACCGAGGTGTCGAGGAGCTCGGCCGCCTCGCTGGCCTTCCACGCGAGGACCTCGCGCAGGATGAGCACCGCCCGCTGCTTGGGCGGCAGTTGCTGCAGGGCGGCGACGAACGCGAGCCGCACGGACTCCTTGGCCACGGCCGCCTCCGCGGGGTCGCTGACGGACGGCAGCATGCGCGCGTCCGGCATCGGCTCCAGCCATACGTTGTCCGGGCGGGGGGAGAGCGCGGCCTGCGCCAGCGGAGCCGCCGCGGTCAGGTCCATGGGCCGGGCGCGGCGGTTGCCCGCGTTCAGCATGTCCAGGCAGACGTTCGTCGCGATGCGGTACAGCCACGAGCGGAGGCTGGAGCGGCCCTCGAACTTCTCGTAGCTCCGCCAGGCGCGGACCATGGTGTCCTGCACCGCGTCCTCCGCCTCGAAGGCGGAGCCCAGCATGCGATAGCAGTACCCGGTCAGTTCGACCCGGTGCTTCTCCAGCGTGACGTCCAGTTCCGACGTCGTCCCTGCGATGTCCGTCATCCCAACCCACCCCTGCGGCTGCCACGAAAGTCCCAGCACTTCGGAAGCTACCGCAGCCCACTGACAACGGCCCCCGGAGTAGGAAAACCCGCAGGTGGGAGAGGGCCGCTCCGGACGGCTGGTGAGGCCGCCCCGGACGGTCGGCGGGGTAACCCCGTACGGCTAGTGCGCCGCCACAAGCCCCCGCCGCCGCTGCTCCCGCTCCTGGACGCGCGCCGCGTGCGACCCCCAGACGGTGATGGACGCGACGCCGAGCACCGCGAGGATCCCCAGGCCCACCGTCCCGGCCCAGCCCCCGGCGTGGAAGGCGACCGCGCCGAGCGTGCCGCCCGCGCTGGAGCCCAGGTAGTACGCGGACTGGTAGAGCGCCGAAGCCTGCGCGCGCCCCTCGGTCGCCGTACGGCTCACGGACGAGGAGGCGACCGCGTGGCCCGCGAAGAAGCCCGCGGTGATCAGGACGAGCCCGAGAAGGACCGTGACCAGCGAGTCGGAGAGGGAGAGCAGCAGACCGCCCGCCGTCGTGCTCACCGCTAGATACAGCGCCCCGCGCCGCCCGAGCCGCGTCACCAGCTTGCCCGCGGCGGCCGACGAGACCGTACCGACGAGGTAGACCAGGAAGATCGAGCCGATGATGCCCTGGGGGAGCGAGAAGGGGGCCTCGGTGAGGCGGTAGCCGATGACCGTGTAGACCGCGCCGAACACCGTCATGAACAGCGCGCCGATCGCGTACAGCCTGCACAGCAGCGGGTTCGAGAGGTGCGAACGGATCGTCCTGCCGAGCGCCTTGGGGTTGAGCGAGCCCGCGGTGAAGTGGCGCGGCGCGGGAAGCAGCGCCCGGAAGGCGAGGGCGCACAGGACGGCCACGACACCCACCACGCCCACGGCCACGCGCCAGCCCCATGCCTGCGCGACCCAGCCCGTGATGATGCGCCCGCTCATGCCGCCGATGGAATTGCCCGCCACGAACATGCCGATCGCGGCGACCAGGGCCTTGGGCCTGACCTCCTCCGCGAGGAAGGCCATCGCGGACGCCGGAAGCCCGGCGAGGGCCGCGCCCTGCACCGCACGCAGCGCGATGAGCACGCCGATCGAGGGCGAGAAGGGGACGAGAAGACCCACGACCACCGCGACCGTCAGCGAGACCGTCATCAGCGTCCGCCGCCCGAACCGCTCGCTGAGCGCGCTCAGGGGCAGGACGAAGAGGGCCAGTGCGCCCGTGGCCGCCGAGACCGTCCAGCTCGCCGTGCTCGCGCTGACGCCGAAACCGGCGGAGACCAGGGGGAGCAGCGCCTGCGTGGAGTAGAGGAGGGCGAAGGTGGCGACACCCGCGAGGAACAGGGCGAAGCTCATCCGGCGATAGCCGGGGCCGCCGGGGTTCAGGCGCGTGTCGGCGGGTTCGGTGCGAGGGGACGGCTGGGTAAGGGCGGCCGCGTGGGTGGCGGACGCCCCGCTACTGGCAGGAGGCATGCATCGAACGTAGGCACACAAGACTCATCCGTCCAATGCATGGACTGGCCATAATCGTTCCCATGGTGCATGAGCGCAGTACAGAGCGGCGTCTGTCGCAGAGCAGTTACGTAGGAGACATCGGCGCGACGGCCTCGGGGCCGGCCGAGCTGACCCCGGAGTCCTGGTCCGCGCTGCTCTCGCCGCGCCTCGCGTACTTCGCGGGCGTGGCGCGCACGGAGCACGTCACGCGGGCCGCCCAGGAGATGCAGGTGCCGCAGTCGACGCTCTCGCGCGCCCTTGTCCGCCTCGAACAGGACCTCGGCGTCGACCT
Source organism: Streptomyces sp. NPDC046925 (assembly GCF_040644915.1). NCBI lineage: Bacteria > Bacillati > Actinomycetota > Actinomycetes > Kitasatosporales > Streptomycetaceae > Streptomyces > Streptomyces sp. NPDC046925. The sequence continues at coordinate 289,146 of NZ_JBEYWZ010000011.1, forward strand.
GTTCGCGCGCCACGGCCGCACGGTCTCCCTCACCCCTGCGGGCCGTACGTTCCTCGCGTCCGTCGAACGGGCGCTCGGCGAGGTGGAGCGGGCCGCGGAGTCCGTACGGGCGGACGCGGACCCGGCGTCGGGCAAGGTGGCCTTCGGGTTCCTCCACACGATGGGGTCGGAAACCGTGCCCGGCCTGATCCGCGCCTTCCGTGCCGATCACCCGAGGGTCCGCTTCAGCCTCGTACAGAACTACGGGGAGGCGATGATCGAGCGGCTGCGGGCGGGGGAGCTCGACCTGTGCCTGACCTCGCCCGTGCCGGACGCCCCCGATCTGGTGGCCCGCCGCCTCGACGAGCAGCGGCTGCGCCTGGTCGTACCGGACGAGCACCGCCTGGCCTCACGGAAGCGGGTGCGGCTCGCGGAAGCCGCGGAGGAGGCTTTCGTGACCCTCGAACCTGGCTACGGCCTGCGCCGCATCACGGACGACCTCTGCCAGGAGGCGGGCTTCAAGCCGCGGATCGCGTTCGAGGGCGAGGAGGCGGAGACGCTGCGGGGCCTGGTGGCGGCGGGCCTGGGTGTGGCCTTGCTCCCGCCCCCGGCCGTCCCCCGCCCGGGAGTGGTGGAACTGACGGTGACGGGTCAGCGGGCGGTGCGGGAGATCGGCGTCGCCTGGCTGGACGGCCACCCGGACACGCCGCCGGTGGCGGCGTTCAAGAAGTTCCTGCTGGGCAGGCGGGGGCGGCTGCTGCCGGAGTAGCTCCGGCAGGGGCCCGGCTCAGTGCCGCATCGACTGCCCGAAGCCCGAGGCCAGCGGCATCCGCAGTCCCAGTGGCGGCGGAGCCGCAAGGGCGTCCTCCAGGGGGCGCGCGTACGCGTGTCCGAAGAGTGAGCCCATCACGAAGTCCGATGCCAGTGCCTGGACTTCGGCCTGGTGCTGGTGCAACCGGTGCCGGTCGGAGTGGACTTCGAACCGGCACACCTCACGGTTCGCCTTCTTCGCCCGCTCCGCGAGCCGGAACGACAGCTCGGGATCGGTCCGCTCGTCGTTCGTGCCGTGCACGATCAGGACCCGCCGCCCCGCGAGCTGCTTCACCGGTTCGGGAGAGGCGGCCACATCGTCCTCGGGCAGCCAAGGGGCCAGCGCCAGTACGGAGTTGACGGCCTCGTGGCCGCCGGCCCGCAGCGCGGCCCGGCCGCCCATGTCCATGCCGACGAGGCAGATCGAGACGTCGCCGTAGAGGCGGACGATCTCGTCGGCCGCCCACTCCGCGTCCCGCGCGAGCTGCGCCTGCGCTCCGTTCCACCCGCGGCAGCGGTAGTGCACGACGTGCACCGCGAGCCCCTCGTCGCAGCCGTCCCTGGCCAGCTTGCGGCCGAGCGCGCGCACCGCGCCCGCGGCGAACGGGGACGGCTTGCGGGCGGAGGTCTCGTGGCCGCCGGGAAGCAGCAGCACCGCGCCGCTGACCGCCGAGGGCCGGGTGCGGATCACGCGCCCGAGCCTGGCAGCGCGCGCGGAATCGGGCGTCGCTTGCTGAGCCATGACAGAACAGTGTCAGAAGCAACGGTGTACGCCACCCGTCCGCGGGGTCACTGTTACGTATCGACCCGTGAGATCTACGCGCGTAGGCGCTAGAGTGCCGAGATGACGAGCCAGACCACGAACGCCGGTCAGACGGACCGCGAAACGCCCAGCGCCGAACAGATCCGCCGCGCCCCGAAGGTGCTCCTGCACGACCATCTCGACGGCGGCCTGCGCCCCGGCACGATCGTCGACCTCGCCCGCGAGAACGGGTACGAGGGGCTGCCCGAGACCGACCCCGACAAGCTGGGCATCTGGTTCCGGGAAGCAGCCGACTCCGGTTCGCTGCCGCGCTATCTGGAGACCTTCGCCCACACCTGCGCGGTGATGCAGACGAAGGACGCCCTCAAGCGCGTGGCGGCCGAGTGCGCCGAGGACCTCGCCGAGGACGGTGTCGTCTACGCCGAGATCCGCTACGCCCCCGAGCAGCACCTGGAGCAGGGCCTCACCCTCGAAGAGGTCGTCGAAGCCGTCAACGAAGGCTTCCGCGAGGGCGAGCGGCGCGCGAAGGCGAACGGCCACCGCATCCGCGTCGGCGCGCTGCTCACCGCCATGCGGCACGCGGCCCGCGCCCTGGAGATCGCCGAACTCGCCAACCGCTACCGCGATCTCGGCGTCGTCGGCTTCGACATCGCGGGCGCCGAGGCGGGCTTCCCGCCCACCCGGCACCTCGACGCCTTCGAGTACCTCAAGCGCGAGAACAACCACTTCACGATCCACGCCGGTGAGGCCTTCGGGCTGCCCTCGATCTGGCAGGCCCTGCAGTGGTGCGGCGCCGACCGGCTCGGGCACGGCGTGCGGATCATCGACGACATCCAGGTCGCCGACGACGGCACGGTCAAGCTCGGCCGCCTCGCCAGCTACGTGCGCGACAAGCGCATCCCTCTGGAGATGTGCCCCAGCTCCAACCTCCAGACCGGCGCCGCGAGCTCGTACGCCGACCACCCCATCGGCCTGCTCCGCAAGCTGCACTTCCGGGCCACGGTGAACACCGACAACCGTCTGATGTCGGGCACCAGCATGAGCCGTGAATTCGAGCATTTGGTCGGCACTTTCGGCTACACGCTCGATGACATGCAGTGGTTCACAGTCAATGCGATGAAATCAGCGTTCATTCCTTTCGATGAACGGCTGGCCATGATCAATGACGTCATCAAGCCCGGATATGCCGAGCTGAAGTCCGAATGGCTGTTCCGTCAGACCGCCTCTACCAGGGCTTCTGTCGATGTGTAACAGAATTTGAAGCAATGTGGACGCGGCCGGGAACATTAATTCCCGGCCGCGTTTTTGCTGTTTCGCTGTTTGCGGACTGCCCCATCGCATGTTTACGGTCATGGGCCGCTCGAAAGTCCCCGTCATCAAGGACGCATTGAAGATGAAGCAGTCTGCCGCCAAGACCCTCGGTGTTGCCGCTCTCGGCGCCGCCTTCGCCGCCGTCGGCGCGGGTGCCGCCAATGCAGCACCGGCCCTGCCCGACGCCACGGACGCGCTCGGCTCCGCCACCGCGATGCTGCCCGTGGAGCAGGTCGCCGACAACCTGCCCGCCGGTGGCCCCGAGGCGGTCTCCGCCGGCCAGAACGCGGTCGGCAGCACCCTGGAGGCCGCCGCGCCGACCGTCGCCAAGCTCGGCGAGAGCACCAAGCCCGCCGCCGACCGGTCGGCCAAGCCCGTCGACCCGGCCTCCGGTCTGCTCGGCGGCCTGCCGGTCTCGAACGCCCTGCCCACCCAGGGTCTGCCCCTGCAGGGCCTGCCGCTGAACGGTCTGCCGCTCGGCTGATCATCGCCGTTCGCGCATACGCCGATGGGGCGCACCCCCTGTTTCAGGGATGCGCCCCATCGGCGTACCTATGCGGCAACGGGGGCCGCCGGATCACCAGGCTGCCTGGCGGGTCTTGTTCTCGGTGGGCAGCAGGACCCACAGGGCGATGTAGAGCAGGAACTGCGGTCCGGGAAGAAGACACGAGAGCACGAAGATCACGCGCATCGTGGTCGCCGATGTGCCGAAGCGCTTGGCGAGGGCGGCACAGACTCCGCCGATCATCCGGCCGTTCGTGGGGCGGGCAAGGGCGGTCATGAGGGCTCCTTCGTGAACCGTAGGCAGGTGGTCCGGGGCGTGTTCCCCGAGGTCCGGGGCGTGTACCCCGATGACTCAAAGCTACGTTCACGAAGCGGGCAAAGCGTCGCTCTAGGGTGCGATACCGACCCTGGGAATCGTCGGGGTCGGCCCCTGAGGCGTGTCCTCCCGCAGGAGGGCCGAGTGATGCTCCCCGTCAGTCCGGCGGCGGAGCCTGGCCCTGACCGCGGGCACCACCGCGAGGTGGGCGAGGGCCACGCCCAGCGTGTTCAGGAACAGCGAGTCGATGTCGACGACCTGCCCCGGAACCCCGGTCTGAAGGAGTTCGATGCCGAGCGAGATCAGCGCGCCCGCCGCGACCGTCCGCACCAGCGAACCGAGCGGCGAGACATGGACCCGCCCACCGGCGAGCGGAAGCAGCACACCGAGCGGCGCGAGCAGCAGCAGACTGCCGCCGAGCTGCCGGGCGGCCTGCGCGGGACCGAGTGCCAGATCCGCCTTGATGCCGGCGAACGGCTGAAGGTTGGCCGCGCTGACCCAGGCCACGTCCAGTGGACGCAGCGTGAGCCACGCGACGAGCAGAAGATGCGCGACGAGGAGGAATCCCCCTGTCGCACGGAAGCGGATGGCGGCCCCGTGGCCGCCCGAGCCTTGACGCACGCCCCCCAAGACGCGCCTAACGGCAGGATCGGTTCCGCGCATCTCATCCCGTTACGCGGCACTGACTTGATCGCACAGGGTGACTGTCCTGTTCGGCTACTTCACCGTCTCGGTGGGCGGAGCCACCGTGCCGGGGCGCTGGCGGACGGCCTGGGTGCACTCGTAGCGGCGCAGGGGGTCGTCGCCCGGGCCGCCCAGGATCACCTCGCGGTCGGCGCCCGCCGCCGCACTGTCCGCGAAGGTGCACACGATCTGTGCCAATGCGAACGCCGACAGGTCCTCCGGCGACGTACTGAACCGCAGCGCGTCCTCGGGGTCCCCCTTGCCGGGTCCCCTGACGACCGTCCCGCCGCGTACGTCCGTCGCGAAGCCCGCCTGCTTCTCCGGGGGCGAGGGGGCCTTCGCCAGTTCGTCGAGGAGCGCCTGGGCGATGCGGACCCGGTCGGTCGTCGCCTTCTCGGTGGGGATGCGCACCGACCGGTCCACGGTCACGAGCTGGGCGGCGCACACCAGGAAGACCTGCACCGGGACACCGCTGGTGGACTGCGAGGCGATGCTCGACCCGGACATCACGCACGGTACGCGCGAGGGCCCGGGCCCGAAGTCCGTCGGCACCTCCGTCGAGCGGATCCCGCAGCCGGCGAGCGTCGCGGTCAGCGCGGCGGCGAGGAGGGCGGCACGCAGCCGTCGGCGGTTCATGGCTTCTCTCCCTCGACGGCCTCGTCACCGTCCGTGCCCTCGTCCGTGTCGTCCGCGGGCAGCAGCGCCGACGTGTCGCGCGGCAGCCACAGCGTGAACACCGCGCCGCCCTTCGGCGAGTTCGCCGCGGTGATCTCACCGCCGTGGATGTGCGCGTTCTCCAGGGCGATGGAGAGCCCCAGACCGCTGCCCTCCGAGCGCGGCCGGGACGCGCTCGCCTTGTAGAAGCGGTCGAAGACGTGCGGAAGGACGCCCTCGGGGATGCCGGGGCCCCCGTCGTGCACCGCGATGACGAGCTTGTCGCCCGCGATCCGCACCGACACCTTCACCGGGGAGCCGCCGTGCTTGAGGGCGTTGCCGATGAGGTTCGCCAGGATGACGTCGAGCCGGCGCGGGTCGAGCCGCACCATGATGCCGCGCTCCGCGTCGAGCTCGACCGCGTCGAGCCAGGCACGGGCGTCGATGCAGGCCGTGATCTGGTCGGCGATGTCGACGTAGTCCAGGACGAGCCTGGCCGTACCCGCGTCGAAGCGGGTCACCTCCATCAGGTTCTCGACCAGGTCGTTGAGCCGCCGGGTCTCGCTGACCACCAGGCGCACGGCGGGCTCGATCATCGGATCGACGCTGCCGGTCTCCGCGTCCAGCTCCTCCTCGAGCACCTCCGTCACCGCGGTGATCGCGGTCAGCGGCGTCCGCAGTTCGTGCGACATGTCGGCGACGAAGCGCCGCGACGCCTCGTCACGGGCGCTCATGTCGTCGACCTTCTTCTCCAGGCTCTCCGCGGTCCGGTTGAACGTGCGTGACAGATCGGCCAGTTCGTCCGTGCCCGACACCCGCAGGCGCGTGTCGAGCTTGCCCTCGCCGAGCCGCCGCGCGGCGACCCCGAGCCGGTGCACGGGCTTGAGCACGGTGGTCGCGGCGGCCTGCGCGAGCAGCGCGGAACCGATCAGCGCGAGCCCCGTGGCGATCGCGAGCGACCAGCCGAGAGAGCTCAGATCCTTCGCCTCCGGCTCAAGGGACTTGAGCATGTAACCGGTCGGCCCGCCCCCGATGACCTTGGCGCCGCCCACGAGATACGGGGTGCCGTTGTCGACGGTCCGCTGCCAGTACAGGTGGTACGGGCTCTTGTTGCTGGAGGTGAGCGGCTGCTCCTTGTTCACCGTCTTGCGCAGCGACTTGGGCACGTCGGCGAGCGTGAAGGCGTCCAGGTCGGAGTAGCCGACGATCGGGTCACCGTCGGCGTTCTCCCCGATCAGGAGCACGCTGTAGCGCTGGCTGCTGTTGGCCATCGTCCCCGCGGCCTGCTGCAACTCGTCCTGGGTCGGATTGGGCGGCAGCGCGCCGGCGCGAGTCTGCATCTCCTGCTGGAAGTCCTTCAGGGCCGCGTCCTGCGCCCGCGTCAGGACCGCCTCGCGGTTGAGCCAGTACGCGATTCCGGAAGCCGTCACGGCGGCGGTGAGCGCCACCAGGCCGAACACCACGACGAGCCGGAGCCGCAGACTCGTGAAGCGGAGCCCCGCCAGTATCGCCTTGCGCGCCGCGGCCCAGCCGCGGAGCTTGTCCTGCGGTTTGGTCACTGAGGGGTGTCCAGCCGGTAGCCGACCCCGCGGACCGTACGGATCAGTGTCGGCGAGGACGGCACGTCCTCCACCTTCGCGCGCAGCCGCTGCACGCACGCGTCGACGAGCCGGGAGTCGCCGAGGTAGTCGTGCTCCCACACCAGGCGCAGCAACTGCTGTCGCGAAAGCGCCTGTCCGGGCCTGCGGCTCAGTTCGAGAAGGAGCCGCAGTTCGGTCGGCGTGAGCTGCAGGTCCTCGCCGTTCTTCGTGACGGTCATCGCGGCACGGTCGATGACGAGCGAACCGAACGTCGCCGCGTCATTGGCCTCGCGCTCACCGCGCCGCAGCACCGCACGGATACGGGCGTCGAGCACCCGCCCCTGCACGGGTTTGACCACGTAGTCGTCGGCACCGGACTCCAGTCCGACGACCACGTCGATGTCATCGCTGCGCGCGGTCAGCAGGATGATCGGCAACTGGTCGGTGCGCCGGATACGACGGCACACCTCGAAGCCGTCGATGCCCGGCAGCATCACATCCAGCACGATCAGATCCGGCCGCTGCTCACTGAGCAGCTTCAGGCCGTCCTCGCCGGTGGCAGCAGTAGCCACCCGATGCCCTTGGCGGGTGAGCGAAAGCTCAAGGGCCGTACGGATGGCGTCGTCGTCCTCGATCAGCAACAGGGAAGGCACGGACGTCATTCTGTCCCATGGCAAGGGCACAGTTCGACTGTTGGTCCTCCCCGGGGCCCTCAAAGGGGCGGCAGGGCCCTGATCCACACGTCTCCCCCACACATGGAACGGCTGTTGCAGGCCTGTGACAGTCGGCGGACACCGTCATGAAGTGGGTCGTGCAGAGTTTTGGTCACACGGAAAGCCGGACACCACCGACGGGGGGCGCGAGATGAACTCACTGCACAGCACCAGCTCAAGCGCAGTAATCACGCGACTCCACGACGTGATCCGGACCGCCGAGAGGCACGAGAAGTCCGGTGCCGTGAGCGGGCGGGGGTGCGCTCGCGGCACCGGGCGTCAGCACACCGCGTACATGACGGTGGTTGACGCGTTCCGGGGGGAGACCCACGGGGACAACGGCGGTACCGATGGGGGGGCTCACGGGGGAGCCGCGTACAGGGAGGACACGGGGGAGCGCACCACAGCGTCGGAGGCGGAGTTCACCGCCTACGTCCAGGAGCGTCGTGCCTCCCTGTACGCAACCGCCTATCACCTGACCGGTGACCGTTTCGAGGCCGAGGACCTGCTCCAGAGCGCCCTCTTCTCGACGTACCGGGCCTGGGACAGGATCAGCGACAAGGCCGCGGTCGGCGGTTACCTCCGCCGCACCATGACCAATCTGCACATCAGCGCCTGGCGGCGCCGCAAGCTCAACGAATACCCGACCGAGGAGCTGCCGGAGACGGCGGGCGACACGGACGCGATGCGCGGCACCGAACTCCGCGCGGTTCTCTGGCAGGCCCTGGCCCGCCTCCCCGAACTGCAGCGGACGATGCTGGTCCTGCGTTACTACGAGGGCCGCACGGACCCCGAGATCGCGGACATCCTCGACATCAGCGTGGGCACGGTGAAGTCCAGCATCTGGCGCTCCCTGCGCCGGCTGCGCGAGGACGACGTCCTCAGCTTCGGCCGTGACGAGGAAGAGTCCTTCGGCGAGTTGGTCGCCTAGGGATCACGGGGGCGCCGCTCCGGGGGGACGCGGCGGAGCAGGGGGGAACACGGGGGACAAACGGGGATCACGGGGGATCCACGGGGGAAAAGTGGCAGGACCGGAAGGCCGGGGGGTCTTTCCGGTCCTTCTGCTTTTGGTGCCGCCTTTCGGTGCTGCCTTGTGGAGGTGCCTTTTGGGGTTGCCTTTTGGGGTTGCCTAGAGAACGGCGCCCCGGGCCTTCACGCACCGCCCGGCCGCCGCGGCGGCGACCCGCCCCAACGCCTCGTCCTTGCCGCACGGGTGGGCGCCCAGCGCGGTGTGCCGCGCGACGATGGCGCGTTCGGCGCGCATCAGCCGCCACCCGCGCCGCAGCAGGAACGGCACGGACTTGCGTCCCTCGCGCAGATCCCGCAGCAGCCGCCGCCGGAAGGTCGTGGAAGGCCGGCCCCGCAGGCAGATCGCGTCGGCGAGCACGCCGGTCTCCCTGCACCGCTCCACGATGTCCGCGGCGAAGATTCCCTCCGCGATGAAGAGCGGTGTGCGCTCGATGTCCATCGCGCTCTCGCCCGTACGCGAACTGGTGGCGATGTCATAGACGGGAACGCTCGTACGTCCCGTGCGGCACAGCTGCTCGATAGCGGCGAGGGCGGCGTCCGTGTCCCAGGACGCAGGAGAGTCCCAGTCGATGTCGGCGCTGCCCGGAACCTGCGGCAGCGTCGGGTCGCCGGCTTCCTTGTAGAAGTCGTCCAGGCACAGGACGGGCAGCCCGGAGCGAGCGGCGAACGACGACTTGCCTGAACCGGAGGGGCCGGAGAGCAGCACGACCCGGGTGGGTATCGGGGGATGGGAACTCACGAGAGACCAGTGTGCGGCATTGGGCCGCGCGGGCGACCCGACGGGTAGGGCTTTGGTACCCGCATCACACCTCAACTACGCTACGTGGGCATCTGATTACTCAAGAGGATATGGGCGGTACCCATGGCACGGCACGCAACAGCCTCCAAGCACCTCTCCCGCGCCCTGCTGCGCGCGGGTCTGACGGTCTCCGTCGCGGGCACGGCGCTCGGTATCGGCGGCGCGGCGACGGCGAGCGCGGCACCGGTCCCCGTGCCACAGGCGTCGGACAATCTGCCGGCGGCCGGCGCGGGAGTGCTCCGGGCGGTGGAGGAGGTCTCCGCGGGCGGGATCGGGCCGCTCAAGCAGCTGAAGCTCAACCCGCTCGCGGGCACCGGGTCCGACCCGCTGGACAACGCCCTGGGCACCCAGATCGCGGACTTCAAGCCGGTCTCGACGGCGCCCGTGACGGCCCCGCTGACCGAGGGCGCGGCCCTGGGCGACCTGCCGCTGGTGGGCGAGGCCACGGGGCTGCTGCCCGGCTAGCGGGATCGAGGCGCGAAGTCCCCTTGTCACCCCTTGCGCAGGGGGACTTCCCGCACCAGCCATGCCACCGCGAAGGCCGCGGTGCCCAGGAGCGCGGTGCCGATGGCCACGCCGTGCATGCCGCCGGTAACCGCCGTGCGCACCGTTTCCCGTACCGGCTCCGGCATCTTCCCGACCGCCTCCGGGGTCCACGAGGTGCCGCCGTCCGGCATGCCGCCCGATGTCAGGCGGTTCGCGTAGACGGCGCCCAGGACGGCGATGCCCAGTGAGCCGCCGATCGTGCGCAGGAGCGTGGTGGTGCCGGTGGCGGCGCCCATGTCGCGCGGGTCCGCGCTGTTGATGGTGATGAGCAGGGTGCTCTGGATCAGGAAACCCACGCCCGCGCCGAGCAGGAACGTTAGCGCTGACGTCACGGCGGTGGGGGTGTCCGCGCCGACCGCCAGGAGCGCGAGGCCGCCGACGGCCGTCAACGCGCCGCCCATGACGGTATAGGTGCGGTAGCCGCCGCCCGCGGACGTGATCCGTCCGAGCAGGAGTTGCGCCCCGAACATGCCCGCCATCAGCGGAAGCAGCAGCAGCCCGCTGGCCGTCGACGAGGCGCCGCGCGCGAACTGCATGTACTGCGGCAGGTACGCGGATGCCGCGAGCATGGCCGCGCCCACCAGGAAGGCGAGGACCTGGGCGAGCGTGAAGTTGCGGTCGGCGAAGAGCCGGGGCGGGATGACCGGTTCGGCCGCCCGCCGCTCGACCCGGGCGAACCAGACCAGGGAGCCGGCGCCGAGCACGCCGAGCCCGATGATCTGCGGCGACGCCCAGCCGTACGTCGTCCCGCCCCAACTGCCCAGCAGCGTCAGGGCGAGGATGCCGGTGGAGAGGAGCGCGGCGCCCGCGACGTCGATGCGGGCCGTGACCCGCTCGGTGGGCAGGCGTAGGCGCAGGCCGATGATCAGGAGGGCGAGTGCGCCGATGGGCACGTTGACGTAGAAGACCCAGCGCCAGTCCAACTGGTCGGTGAGGAAGCCGCCGAGCAGCGGGCCGCCGACCAGCGCCACGGGCATCATCGCGCCGACCATCGACTGCGAGCGGCCCGCCTGTGACGGCGGCAGCATGACGCCGATGATCGAGACGGCGCCGACCATCAGACCGCCAGCGCCCAGGCCCTGCACGGCGCGGAAGGCGATGAGCTGGCCCATGTCCTGCGCGAGCCCGGAGAGGACCGAGCCCGCGAGGAACACCGCGATCGACCAGATGAAACTGCCCTTGCGCCCGTAAAGGTCGCCGAGCTTTCCCCAGATGGGCGTGGAGACCGATGCGGTGAGCAGATAGGCCGTGACCACCCAGGAGAGATGGTCGAGGCCGCCGAGGTCGCCGACGATGGTGGGCAGGGCGGTGCCCGTGATCGTGCCGTCGAGCAGTCCGAGCATCAGGCCGAGGAGCAGCCCGAAGAGGACGAGCTTGGAGGGTCCGCCCTCGTCCGGGGGCGGTGGTGATCCGGCGTCCGCGGGATCGGGACCCGGGGTATTCGTCGCTTCCGTGGTCTGCGTCATGGCTCCCCCTGGGGTGTGAAGCGGCGTCCGGTCAGGCGGCGTACGGGGTGCGGGACCTGGCGTCCCGCAGGGCGTGCGCCCACCAGGCGAGTTGGTCGAGCAGCGCCTTGGCGGCGGTGTCGACCGCGGGGTCCTCGACGGCGCCGTCCTCGCCGAACTGGCCGAAGGCGTTGTGGAAGCTGACCGTGTTGCGGATGGTGGTGGCGTTCAACTCGGCCATGACCAGGCGGAGTTGTTCCACCGCGCGCAGGCCGCCGGAGAGGCCGCCGTAGGAGACGAAGCCGATCGGCTTGCCGTGCCACTGCGTGTTGTGCCAGTCGACGGCGTTCTTCAGGGACGCCGGGAAGCTGTGGTTGTACTCCGGCGTGACGAACAGGAACGCGTCGGCGGCGGCGAGGCGCGGCGAGACCAGGGCGAGGGCTTCCTCGGTGCCGGGTGCGGGCGGCTGCCCGAAGGCCGGGAAGACGGTGGGCAGCGGGGTCTCGGCGAGGTCGACGACGTCGGTGGTCATGTCGTCGCGCTGGTCGAGGTGGCCCGTGAGCCACCGCGTGACGACGGGCGCGAACCGGCCCTCGCGGGTGCTCGCGACGACGACGGCCACGCGCAGAGGCGTGCGGGTGCGGTCGGTCTCTGACATGGGAACCCCCGGATGTGTGAGTGTGTACGGCGTATCTCGATGCGTACAACGTACACGCGGCATGTGTACGGCGTCTACTGAGGGATACGTTGTACGCTCACGGTCCGACGACGATCCGAGAGAGGGGCACGGCTGTGGCTGGCCAGAAGAAGGACGGCAAGACGACGCCGGACAAGTCGCTCTGGGAGCGCCTGGAGCAGCCGGCCGCGCCCCGCGCCTCGCTGTCCCTGGAGCGGATCGGCGCCGTGGCGGTGCGGGTTGCCGACGCGGAGGGCTTCGCCGCCGTCACGATGCGACGGCTCGCCACCGAGCTGGGGGTGGCGCCCATGGCGGCGTACCGGCACGTCTCGGGCAAGGACGACCTGTGGGCGCTGATGGCCGAGCGGGTGGCGGCCGAGTACCGGGTCCCGGACGAGCTGACCGAATGGCGCGAGGTGCTGCACGCCTTCGCCCTGCTGACCCGCGAGATGATGCTGCGCCACCCGTGGGTGGGTGAGCTGCCCACGGCCCTGTTCGTGCTCACGCCGGGCCGGATGGCCATCGCGGAGCGGCAGTTGGCGGCGCTCGACGGGCTCGGGCTCGACGAGGACACGATGATGATGGCCTTCCGCACGGTCAGCGCCTACGCGCACGGTGCGGCCTCGTCCGAGGTGGCCGTGCGGGAGTGGACGAAGTCCGAGGGCTGGTCGTCGGGCGCCGAGACGCGGATGGGCCTCGCGCCGCAGATGACGTACCTCATGGACACCGGCCGCTACCCCACCTACCGGCGCTACGGCCTGCGGTCGCACCGCAAGGACGACGCCACCTGGACGTTCGAGACGGGCCTGGCCTGCGTCCTGGACGGGATCGCGGCACGGCTCGGCATCTGAGCCGCGCGGCGCGGACCGGAAAAGGGCGAAGCCCCGGCCCTCCTGGACGGAGGAGGGCCGGGGCTTCGTCGTGCGGGGAGTGGTCCGGGGTGGAGGGCTGCCTCAGTACGAGGAGCCGGACGCGCCCAGCGAACCCGTGGGGTGCCAGACCGTCTTGGTCTCCAGGAAGGCCGTCAGGCGGTGCGTGCCCGGATCGGCCGACCAGTCCACAGGCTGTGGACGGACGACGCGCTTGAGGTTGTCCGCCGCGGCGACTTCGAGCTCCTTCGCCAAGTCGTCGTCCTCGACGCCCGCGAGGTCGATCGCGTTCACGTCCTGGTGCGCGGCGAGCGACGGAGTGATCTCCGCGGTCTTGCCGGACAGGATGTTCACGACGCCGCCGGGCAGGTCCGAGGTGGCGAGCACCTCGCCGAGCGAGAGCGCCGGGAGCGGGGAGTTCTCGCTGGCGATCACCACGGCCGTGTTGCCCGTCGCGATCACCGGGGCGATCACCGAGACCAGGCCCAGGAACGACGACTTCTGCGGGGCGACGACCGTCACCACGCCCGTCGGCTCGGGCGAGGAGAGGTTGAAGAAGGGGCCCGCGACGGGGTTTCCGCCGCCCACGATCTGAGCGACCTTGTCGGTCCAGCCCGCGTACCAGACCCAGCGGTCGATCGCCGCGTCCACGACCGCCGCCGCCTTGGACTTGGACAGGCCCTCGGCCTCGGCGACCTCACGGACGAACTGGTCCTTGCGGCCCTCCAGCATCTCCGCGACGCGGTAGAGGATCTGGCCGCGCAGGTAGGCCGTCTTGCCCGCCCAGCCGCCCTGCGCCTTGCGCGCGGCCACGACCGCGTCACGCGCGTCCTTGCGGGACGAGAGCGGGGCGTTGGCCAGCCACTTGTTCTTGGAGTCGGTCACCTCGTACACCCGGCCGCTCTCGCTGCGGGGGAACTTGCCCCCGACGTACAGCTTGTAGGTCTTGAAGACACTCAAACGGTCAGACATCGAGGTACGCCTCCAGGCCGTGGCGACCGCCCTCGCGGCCGTAACCCGATTCCTTGTAGCCGCCGAAGGGCGAGGTCGGGTCGAACTTGTTGAACGTGTTGGCCCAGATCACGCCCGCGCGCAGGCGGTCGGCGACCGCGAGGATGCGGGAGCCCTTCTCCGTCCAGATGCCGGCGGAGAGGCCGTACTGGGTGTTGTTGGCCTTGGCGACGGCCTCTTCCGGCGTACGGAAGGTGAGCACCGAGAGCACCGGGCCGAAGATCTCGTCGCGGGCGACGGTGTGCGCCTGGGTGACGTTCGTGAAGAGCGTCGGCGCGAACCAGTAGCCGGACGAGGGCAGTTCGCACGGGGCGGACCAGCGCTCGGCGCCCTCCGCCTCGCCCGTCTCGGTGAGGGCGGTGATACGGGCGAGCTGCTCGGCGGAGTTGATCGCGCCGATGTCCGTGTTCTTGTCGAGCGGGTCGCCGAGGCGCAGCGTCGACAGGCGGCGCTTGAGCGCGTCGAGCACCTCGTCCTGGACCGACTCCTGTACGAGGAGGCGCGAGCCCGCGCAGCAGACCTGGCCCTGGTTGAAGAAGATGCCGGTGACGATGCCCTCGACGGCCTGGTCGACGGGGGCGTCGTCGAAGACGATGTTCGCGCCCTTGCCGCCCAGCTCCAGCGTGACCTTCTTGTCCGTGCCCGCGACCTGGCGCGCGATGGCCTTGCCGACGGCGGTCGAGCCGGTGAAGGCGACCTTGTTCACGTCCGGGTGGGCGGTCAGCGCGGCGCCCGCGTCGCCGTAACCGGGAAGGATGTTGACGACGCCCTTGGGCAGGCCCGCCTGGCGGCAGATGTCCGCGAAGAACAGGGCGCTCAGGGGAGTGGTCTCGGCGGGCTTCAGGACGACCGTGTTGCCCGTCGCGAGGGCCGGGGCGATCTTCCAGGCCAGCATCAGGAGCGGGAAGTTCCAGGGGATGACCTGGCCCGCGACGCCCAGCGGCCGCGGATTCGCGCCGTACCCCGCGTGGTCGAGCTTGTCGGCCCAGCCCGCGTAGTAGAAGAAGTGCGCGGCGACCAGGGGGAGGTCGGCGTCGCGCGTCTCCTTGATGGGCTTTCCGTTGTCGAGGGTCTCCAGGACGGCCAGTTCGCGGCTGCGCTCCTGGATGATCCGGGCGATCCGGAAGAGGTACTTGGCGCGCTCGGCGCCCGGAAGGGCCGACCACTTCTCGAAGGCCTTGCGGGCGGCCTTCACCGCGCGGTCGACGTCCTCGGAGGAGGCCTGCGCGACCTCGGAGAGGACCTCTTCGGTGGAGGGCGAGACGGTCTTGAAGACCTTGCCGTCCGCCGCCTCCGTGAACTCGCCGTCGATGAACAGGCCGTACGACGGCGCGATGTCGACGACGGAGCGGGACTCCGGGGCGGGGGCGTACTCGAAAGCGGCGGAAGCCGAAGGTGTGGAAGTCATGGGTCAGTCCACCGTCACGTAGTCGGGGCCGGAGTAGCGGCCCGTGGCCAGCTTCTGGCGCTGCATCAGCAGGTCGTTGAGGAGCGATGAGGCGCCGAAGCGGAACCAGTGGTTGTCCAGCCAGTCCGCGCCCGCGGTTTCGTTCACCAGGACGAGGAACTTGATCGCGTCCTTGGAGGTGCGGATGCCGCCCGCCGGCTTCACGCCGACCTGCACCCCGGTCTGGAGGCGGAAGTCGCGCACGGCCTCCAGCATCAGGAGGGTGTTCGCCGGGGTGGCGTTGACGCCGACCTTGCCGGTCGAGGTCTTGATGAAGTCCGCGCCCGCGAGCATGCCGATCCAGGAGGCGCGGCGGATGTTGTCGTACGTGGACAGCTCGCCGGTCTCGAAGATGACCTTGAGCCGGGCCTCGCCGGAGGCTTCCTTCACGGCGCGGATCTGCTCGAACACCGTCATGTAGTCACCCGCGAGGAAGGCGCCGCGGTCGATGACCATGTCGATCTCGTCGGCACCCGCGGCGACGGCCTCGCGGACGTCGCCGAGCTTCACGTCGATGGCGGCGCGGCCCGCGGGGAAGGCGGTCGCGACGGAGGCGACCTTGACGCCGCTGTCGCCGACGGTCTCCTTGGCGGTGGCCACCATGTCCGGATAGACGCAGACCGCGGCGGTCTTCGGGGTGCCGCGGTCGGTCGGATCGGGGTTCACGGCCTTCGCGCCGAGCGCCCGGACCTTGCCCGGGGTGTCGGCGCCCTCCAGCGTCGTCAGGTCGATCATCGAGATGGCGAGGTCGATGGCGTACGCCTTCGCCGTCGTCTTGATCGAGCGGGTGCCGAGCGAGGCGGCACGCGCCTCCAGGCCGACCGTGTCGACGCCGGGCAGCCCGTGGAGGAAGCGGCGCAGTGTGCGGTCCGACGCGGTGGCGTCGGTCAGTGCGTGTGCGGGTGCAGTGGGCATGGTCACGAGGGGAGCATATCTACGCGCGTAGCGGCTGTACAGGGGGCGGTCCTGAAGAGGCGGGAGGAAGCGCGGCGGTACCCGCAGGCCCCCCGCGCCCGGCCTCAGGCAGAATCAGAGGTATGAGCGACCCCCAGCCTCCCGTGGCGGAGCCCGAGGACCCCAAGTACAAGGACCGGACCTTCCGGTCGTCCGGCGGTATCGCCGGCGGCGTCCTGCTGCTCGCCCTCGGCGGCTGGCTCGGCATCGACGCGATGATCCGGGGCGAGGGCCGCACCCCGTGGCTCGCGCTCGCCGGGCTGCTCCTCGCGGTGCCGCTCGTCGTCGCCTTCACCGTGCGCCCCGCCGTGTACGCCAACGACGACCGGCTGCGCATCCGCAACCCCTTCCGGACCATCACCCTGCCGTGGGCGTCCGTGTCGGGACTCCGCTCCGGGTACTCGAACGAGGTCTTCACCCAGTCCGGCACCAAGTACCAGATCTGGGCCATCCCGGTCTCCCTGCGCGGACGCAAGAAGGCCGCCAGGAGGAAGTCGCAGGGGACGGCCGCCGGTGATCCGAGCCTCCTTGACCCGCGGCGCCCCCCTCGGCCGGAGTCCCTGCGCGCCGCGGGCGACCAGATCATGGACGACCTGCGCGAACTCTCCGAGCAGCGCGCCGGTGCGCAGTCCGCGCAGGGCGAGCCCACCGTGCGCTGGGGCTACGAGGTCATCGCCCCGGCCGTCGCGGGGGCGGTACTCCTCGCGGTGCTCCTCGCTGTCGGCTAGGAGTGCGCCGGGGCAGCGCTCAGTGGCTCACGGCGGCCCGTTCCACGCCAGGAGCATGTGGCCGCCGAAGGCCGCCGACGTCAGCGCCGCCGCGAGCAGCACCGTGACGGTGACGTGCGTGCGGGCCCGTGCCAGGGCCGCCGCCAGGGGCAGCAGCAGGGGGAACGCGGGGAGCAGGAAGCGGGCCCGCGGGAAGTAGACGCCCTTGCTGCCCAGGACGATCAGCAGCAACAGGCCCGTGAAGAGCAGCAGCGGCAGCGGCTGGCGGTCGGCCGCCGACAGGACGAACAGCGCCAGCGAACCCAGCAGGGTCGCCGTCACCATCATCAGGAACAGCTGGGGGCGCTCGACCGACAGCAGGTCGAGGACGGTCCGCAGGGTGCCCACCCCTCCGTCCCACTCGTTGCGCCACAGCTTCTGCACGGCGAAGTAGCCGTCCCAGCGGCCGAGCCGGAACCCGACCCAGGCGACGTACGAGAGCCAGCCGATCGGCGCGAGCAGGGCGCCCACCACGACGCGTACCGGGAAACCGCGGCCGTCCCTCCCGCGGCGCCACAGCGTGAGCAGCGCCGTCAGGGAGACCGCCGCCGCGAGCGCGACACCCGTGGGGCGGGTCAGGCCCGCGAGCGCGGCAAGGGCGCCCGCCCAGATCCAGCGTCCGGTGAGCACGGCGTACAGGGCCCACGCGGTGAGCGCCGTGAACAGGGACTCCGTGTAGCCCATCCACTGCACGAGCGCGACGGGCAGCGAACCCCACAGCGCCGCGAGCAGGACACCGGCCCTGCGTCCGTACAGGTGGTCGCCCACCGCGAAGATCCCCCACGCCGCGAGGAACGAGCAGGCGACGGCGACCGCGAGCCCCACGGCACCGCGCGGCTCCGGCGCGATCACGCTGCCCGCCCTGATGAGCAGGGGGTGCAGGGGGAAGAACGCGAGGTTGTTCGCGTCGATCTGGGTGCCCAGGGTGTGCGCGTAACCCTCGTCGGCGATCTTCAGATACCAGTCGCAGTCCCACGACTCCGCCAGGAGGTGCCACACGTCCCGGTGCTCCCTGCGGGCCCACACGGCGAAGACCAGGACACCGAGGAGGCGTACGGCGGCGTAGGCGAGGAGGGCGGGCGACGCGTGGCGCAGGGCGGAGCGGCCCGGCGTGCCGCGGGCGCCGCGCGGCGGCGGGAGGATGCGGGGCGCGGCGGCGGGGGCCGGGGCGGCCGAGGTCTCTGGGGTCGGTCCGTACGGCACTGCGGCAGCTCCCGGAACGTGATCGTGCGCTGCCGGTCACCCTTCCCGGGGGACCGGCGGCGCACCGGATCACTGCGGCAGCCGCGCGGGCACAACCACTCGTACGGGTGGCCTGCCCGGGCCGCCCGCTTCAGGCGACCGTCAGATGCCCGCAGCCGCGGACAGATCGCGCTTGATCGCCGCGAGGAGGTCCGTCGCCGTGGCGCGGGCGGCGGGCAGGCCGGCCTTGGCCGCCACCGGGACCACGACCTCCAGGTAGCACTTGAGCTTCGGCTCCGTGCCGCTCGGGCGGACGATGACGCGGGCCCCGTCGAGCGTGTAGCGCAGGCCGTCGGTGGGAGGCAGCTTGTCCGTGCCCCGCGTCAGGTCCTCGGCTTTCGTCACCGGCAGGTCCGCGAGCGCGGTCGGCGGCTGCTCGCGCAGGCGGCGCATCGCGTCGGCGATCACGGAGAGGTCCTCCACGCGGACGGACAGCTGGTCGGTGGCGTGCAGGCCGTGCTCCACGGCCAGGTCGTCCAGGAGGTCGAGGAGCGTGCGGCCCTGCTCCTTGAGTTCGGAGGCCAGTTCCGTCAGGAGCAGCGCGGCCGTGATGCCGTCCTTGTCGCGTACGCCTTCGGGGTCCACGCAGTAGCCGAGGGCCTCTTCGTAGCCGTAGCGCAGGCCGTCCACGCGGGCGATCCACTTGAAGCCGGTGAGGGTCTCCTCGTACGCGAGGCCCGCCTTCTCCGCGATCCGGCCCAGGAGGGACGAGGAGACGATCGACTCGGCGAACGTGCCGCGTGCGCCCCTGCGCACGAGGTGCGCGGCCAGGAGCGCGCCGACCTCGTCGCCCCGGAGCATGCGCCAGTCCGTGCCGTCGGGGTCGTCCTTGACCGCTGCGGCGCAGCGGTCCGCGTCCGGGTCGTTGGCGATGATCAGGTCAGGATCCGTCTCGCGGGCCTTCGCGAAGGAGAGGTCCATCGCGCCCGGCTCCTCCGGGTTGGGGAACGCGACCGTCGGGAAGTCCGGGTCGGGTTCCGCCTGCTCGGCGACGAGGACGGGCGCGGGGAAGCCGGCCCGGTCGAACGCCGCGAGGAGGGTGTCCTTGCCGACGCCGTGCATCGCCGTGTAGACCGTGCGGGCCGTCCGGGGGGAGTCCGGGGCCAGGACGGCGTCCGTGCGCGCGAGGTAGGCGTTCAGGACGTCGTCGGCGAGGGTCTCCCAGCCGGACTCCGGGCGGGGTACGTCGTGCAGCGAGGCGACCGCGTCGATCTGTGCGGCGATCTCCGCGTCCGCGGGCGGCACGATCTGGGAGCCGTCGCCCAGGTAGACCTTGTAGCCGTTGTCGCGCGGCGGGTTGTGGCTCGCCGTGACCTCGACGCCGGCGACCGCCCCGAGGTGCCTTATGGCGAAGGCGAGTACGGGGGTGGGGAGCGGGCGGGGGAGCACCGCGGCCCGCAGGCCCGCGCCGGTCATCACGGCGGCGGTGTCGCGCGCGAAGTCCGCCGACTTGTGGCGGGCGTCGTAGCCGATCACGACCAGGCCGTCGGTCTGACCCTGCGCCTTGAGGTACGCGGCGAGGCCCGCGGCGGCGCGGATGACCACGGAGCGGTTCATGCGCATGGGGCCCGCGCCGAGCTCGCCGCGGAGGCCCGCGGTGCCGAACTGGAGGGTTCCGGCGAAGCGGGCGGCCAGCTCCGCGGTGTCCGCGGCCGCCGCGGTCTCGATGAGCTTGGCGAGTTCCTCGCGGGTCTCGGGGTCCGGGTCCTCGGCCAGCCAGGTCTTGGCCAGCGCGATGAGTTCAGAGTCGTCCGGCACGTGTCGTCAGCCTCTCGTACTGCGGGGCAATCGGTTAAGGGAGCGGGATGGCTTGCGCGGCAGCGGGTGCGGCGGGGACGCGGTGCGGGGCGCCCCGGGGCGCGGGCGCCCCGCCGGGCAGGGCGCCCCGTCCGTGCGGATCAGATACGCCCCAGCACCTGGCCCAGCAGCGCGCCCATGCGGGTGGCGCTGTCGCGGCCTGCCTGGAGGACCTCCTCGTGGTTGAGGGGCTCGCCCGTCATGCCCGCGGCGAGGTTCGTGACGAGGGAGATGCCGAGCACCTCCGCGCCCGCCTCGCGCGCGGCGATGGCTTCGAGGACCGTCGACATGCCCACCAGGTCCGCACCGATGGTGCGGGCCATGCGGATCTCCGCCGGGGTCTCGTAGTGCGGGCCGGGGAACTGTGCGTAGACGCCCTCTTCGAGGGAGGGGTCGATCTCCTTGCACAGGGCGCGAAGGCGCGGGGAGTACAGGTCCGTGAGGTCCACGAAGTTCGCGCCGACGATCGGCGACGTGGCCGTCAGGTTGAGGTGATCGCTGATCAGGACCGGCTGGCCGGGGCGCATGCCCTCGCGCAGGCCGCCGCAGCCGTTCGTCAGCACGATCGTCTTGCAGCCCGCGGCCACCGCGGTGCGCACGCCGTGCGAGACGGCGGCCACGCCACGGCCCTCGTAGTAGTGGGTGCGGCCCAGGAAGACCAGGGCGCGCTTGTCGCCGACCTGGAAGGAGCGGATGCGGCCGCCGTGGCCCTCCACCGCCGGCGGCGGGAAGCCGGGCAGCTCGGTGACGGGGAACTCGGCGTCGGGCACGCCGAGCGCGTCCACCGCCGGCGCCCAGCCGGAGCCCATCACAAGGGCTACGTCGTGGGTCTCGGCGCCCGTCAGCTCACGCAGGCGCGCGGCGGCGGCGTCGGCGGCGGCGTAGGGGTCGCCCTGGATGTCGTCCGGAATAACTGAAGCGTTCACGCGGATGAGAGTAGCCGCTCACGCCCTACGCGCGTAGATGACGATGCTCACGGGATTCGGATCGTTGTCTTGTCGTTTCCGACGAGAGGCCCGGAGCGAGCCCCGAGCGAGCCCGAAGCAGCCCCGAAGCAAGCGCGGCCCGCGGCCTAGCAGGGCCGCTTGCGCAGCTCCATCACATAGTCGTGCGGCGCCCCCGCGGTCTCCGCCGCGTCGGCCAGTTCCCCCAGATAGCGCGCGGACGGCAGGCCGCCCTCGTAACCGTTGAGGACATACACCCAGGCGGGCTCCTCGCCGTCGAGGGTGTGCACGCGCACCCGCATCCGGCGGTAGATGTCGAGCCCCACGCCCTCCCACCGGTCCATGGAGTCCTCGTCCATGGGGGCGACGTCGTACAGCGTCACGAAGACCTGCGAGCGCGGCGCCTCGACGATCGTGGCGAGCGCGCCCTCCCACCCCATGTGCTCCCCGCCGAACGTCAGCCGCCAGCCGTTCAGCCAGCCCGTCTGGCGCAGCGGCGAGTGCGGGGCGCGGCGTGACATGAGCCGCGGATCCAGATTGCCGGCGTACGCGGCGTAGAGCGACATGTGATCGAGGGTACGGCAGCCGACGCGTGCGTCCCTCCGGCAGAGGAAGTGCCCTTCTTGTAGGAAGAACGGCCGGGATCGGCCCGGATGGAGCCCCCGGGGGCGAAGCACCTTGAAGCGTGCGGGACAATGGAGTACGTGACTCGGATCGTGATCATTGGCGGCGGACCCGGCGGATACGAGGCGGCACTCGTTGCCGCCCAGCTCGGCGCGGAGGTGACCGTCGTCGACTGCGACGGTCTCGGCGGGGCGTCGGTGCTCACCGACTGCGTCCCGTCGAAGACTCTGATCGCCACGGCCGAGGTGATGACCAGCTTCGACTCCTCGTACGAGGAGCTCGGCATCATCGTCGCGGACGACACCCCGCACATCGACACCCCCGCCCGCGTCGTCGGCGTCGACCTCGGCAAGGTCAACCGCCGTGTGAAGCGCCTCGCGCTCGCGCAGTCCCACGACATCACCGCCTCCGTCACGCGTGCGGGCGCACGCGTGCTGCGCGGCCGCGGCCGTCTGGAGGGCCAGCAGGACACCGACGGTTCGCGCAAGGTCGTCGTGCGCGCGGCCGACGGGACCGAGGAGACCCTCGTCGCCGACGCGGTCCTCATCGCCACCGGCGGTCACCCGCGCGAGGTCCCGGACGCGCAGCCCGACGGCGAGCGCATCCTCAACTGGACCCAGGTGTACGACCTGGACGAGCTCCCCGAAGAACTCATCGTGGTCGGATCCGGTGTCACCGGCGCCGAGTTCGCCGGGGCCTATCAGGCGCTCGGTTCGAACGTCACGCTCGTATCCAGCCGTGATCGCGTGCTGCCGGGCGAGGACCCGGACGCCGCCGCCGTCCTGGAGGACGTCTTCCGGCGCCGCGGCATGAACGTCATGTCGCGCTCGCGCGCCGCCTCGGCCAAGCGCGTGGGCGACCGCGTGGAGGTCACGCTCAACGACGGCCGCGTCATCTCCGGCACGCACTGTCTTATGGCCGTGGGCGCCATCCCGAACAGCAGCGGCATGGGCCTGGAGGAGGCCGGGGTCCGGCTCAAGGACTCGGGGCACATCTGGACCGACAAGGTCTCGCGCACCTCCGCCCCCGGTGTGTACGCCGCCGGTGACGTGACCGGGATCTTCGCGCTCGCCTCCGTCGCCGCCATGCAGGGGCGCATCGCGATGTACCACTTCCTGGGCGACGCGGTGCAGCCGCTGAACCTGAAGACGGTCTCGTCGAACGTCTTCACCGACCCGGAGATCGCGACCGTCGGCTACAGCCAGTCCGACGTCGACGGCGGCAAGATCGACGCCCGCGTCGTCAAGCTGCCGCTCCTGCGCAACCCGCGCGCGAAGATGCAGGGCATCCGCGACGGCTTCGTCAAGATCTTCTGCCGTCCCGGTACGGGCATCGTGGTGGGCGGTGTGGTCGTCGCACCGCGCGCTTCGGAACTGATCCATCCCATCTCGATCGCGGTCGACAACAATCTGACGGTCGAGCAGATCGCGAACGCGTTCACCGTGTATCCATCCCTTTCGGGCTCGATCGCCGAGGTCGCGCGTCAACTCCACACGCGTAAGTCGGCGGGCGAAGCCTGATCGCGAAGTGATCGTCGGTTGAACGCCGAATGATCAGTGTGCGGGCGGGGTAGGGACTCCGTGCAGGTCACGGCGTGTTGCAGCCCATTCGCTCGGCATAGTCGGGGTGAGTAGGCGCCTATACCACTTCCCAACCACCTGTGCGAACAACTTCTGTAATTCGGCGCAAACTGCTGAAAGCAGACGGTCGTTGGGGTTACTGTCAGTTTCGTGTTCGCTGCAGAACGTCGCCAATTGATCCTCGAAATGGTGCGGGCCAACGGAGCTGTATCGCTCCGGGAGCTCGCCCGCGTCGTCCAGACCTCCGAAGTGACCGTACGGCGGGACGTGCGCGCGCTGGAGGCAGAAGGACTCCTCGACCGCCGACATGGCGGTGCGGTATTGCCGGGCGGATTCACGCGGGAGTCCGGCTTTCCGCAGAAATCACATCTCGCGACCGCCGAGAAGACGGCTATCGCCGATCTCGCGGCGGGACTCGTCGAAGAAGGCGAAGCCATCGTCGTCGGGGCGGGTACGACCACGCAGGAGCTGGCCCGACGGCTCGCGCGGGTACCCGGTCTGACCGTCGTCACCAATTCACTCCTGGTGGCACAGGCCTTGGCCCACGCCAACCGCGTCGAGGTCGTCATGACCGGCGGCACCCTGCGCGGTTCCAACTACGCACTCGTGGGCAGTGGGGCCGAACAGTCCCTGCAGGGCCTGCGGGTCTCGCGCGCCTTCCTGTCGGGCAGTGGTCTGACCGCGGAACGCGGGCTCTCCACGTCCAACATGCTCTCCGCGAGCGTGGACCGTGCGCTCGTCCAGGCGGCCGCCGAGGTCGTGGTCCTCGCCGACCACACCAAGCTCGGCACCGACACGATGTTCCAGACGGTGCCGACGGACGTCATCACCCGCCTGGTCACGGACGAACCGCCCACGCACGACGACCGTGCGGCCACCGAGTTGCAGGCCCTGGCTGACCAGGGTGTGCAGGTCGCGGTCGCGGGCGGGGGTGCGAACTCCAACTCCGGACCAGGGGTGGATTCCGTCCCGGCGCGGCAGCCGCGCCGGGACGTGCCACTGCCGGGTCAGCGCCGTAATCACGGTCATGGGGCGGGCCCCGGTGCGCAGTTGCGCAGTGCGGTGCTCGGGGAGTCGCAGCCCGGCGAGCGGGCCGCGAGGGTGGCGGATCTACGCCGCCGCTGAACCGGCGGCCCGGCCCGTGCCGGGCTCGTCGGGGGCCGATCCTTCGGGCTTCAGGCCGCGCAGGGTCAGCATCAGGAGGCGGTCGGCCAACTCCGGCTCGTCGGGGGTCTCTTCGGCGGCCAGCGCGATCGCGTTGGTCAGCTGCATGAGATCGCCGATCGAGACGCCGTGGCGTACGGCGCCTGCTTGCTGCGCCCGCACGAGCAGCGCCGTGCCCGCCTCGCGCATCGGCCTGCTGCATCGGGAGAGTGCCGAACTGTCGTCGTGCGACGCCGACATGAGAGCGCGGGAGAGCCCGCGGTACTCACCCGCATGAGTGATGATGGCGCGCAGCCAGGTCACCAGGGCCGAGCAGGGGTGCGGATCTTCGAGGAGCGCGCGGGAGCGGTCGAGGAGATCACTCACCGCCTCCTCGAAGACGGCGCTCATCAGTGCGTGCCGGTTGGGGAAGTGGCGGTAGAGGGTGCCGATGCCGACGTTCGCGTGGCGGGCGATGTCCTCCAGGGAGGCGTCCGTGCCGTGTTCCGCGAAGGCGGCGCGGGCCTCCGCGAGGAGCCGGTCGTAGTTGCGGCGCGCGTCCGCTCTTTTCAAGCGGGGGCGCTTTTGCGGCTCCTGTGCCATGCCGGGCCTCCCTGAACGTACGTGCTTCCAGTCTGCCCGAAGCGTAAGCACCGTCGATCACCGGCTCCGCCGAGTTCGTCCTCAAACGCCGGACGGGCTGAATAATCCGCGGCCGGGGCTGGATGCTCCGCCTGGCGGGCTGAATACTCCGCTGGCCGGGCTGGATGTTCCAGCCCGGCCAGCGTACGAGCAAACGCTCTGCGGGTCAGTCCTTGATCTCGCAGATGACCGCGCCGGAGGTCAGGCTCGCGCCCATCTCCGCCGTGAGGCCCTTGATCGTGCCCGAGCGGTGCGCGTTCAGGGGCTGTTCCATCTTCATGGCCTCGAGGACGACGACGAGGTCGCCCTCCTTGACCTCCTGGCCCTCCTCGACCGCGACCTTGACGATCGTGCCCTGCATGGGCGACGCCAGGGTGTCACCGGAGGCCGCCGGGCCCGACTTCTTCGCCGCGCGCCGCTTGGGGCGGGCGCCGCCCGCGGCGGCCGTGCGGGCGATGGTCATGCCGAGCGACGAGGGGAGCGAGACCTCCAGGCGCTTGCCGCCGACCTCGACGACCACCGTCTCGCGGCCCGGCTCCTCGTCCGCGTCGGCGTCGGCCGCCGCGGCGAACGCCGGGATCTCGTTGACGAACTCGGTCTCGATCCACCGCGTGTGGACCGTGAACGGGTCGCTGGAGCCGGTCAGTTCGGGGGCGAACGCCGGGTCCTTGACGACCACGCGGTGGAAGGTGATGGCCGTGGCCATGCCCTCCACGTTGAACTCCCCGAGGGCACGCGCGGCCCGCTGGAGGGCCTCCTTGCGCGTCGCGCCGGTCACGATCAGCTTGGCCAGGAGCGAGTCCCACGCCGGGCCGATCACCGAGCCGGACTCCACGCCCGCGTCCAGGCGGACGCCGGGACCCGACGGCGGATCGAAGACGGTCACCGTGCCCGGCGCCGGCAGGAAGCCGCGGCCCGGGTCCTCGCCGTTGATGCGGAACTCGAAGGAGTGGCCCCGCATTTCGGGGTCTCCGTAGCCCAGCTCCTCGCCGTCCGCGATGCGGAACATCTCGCGGACCAGGTCGATGCCGGTGACCTCTTCGGTGACCGGGTGCTCCACCTGGAGGCGGGTGTTGACCTCCAGGAAGGAGATCGTGCCGTCGACGCCGACGAGGAACTCGACGGTGCCGGCGCCCACATAGCCGGCCTCCTTGAGGATCGCCTTCGACGCCGCGTACAGCTCGGCGTTCTGGGCCTCGCTCAGGAACGGCGCGGGGGCCTCCTCCACGAGCTTCTGGTGACGGCGCTGGAGCGAGCAGTCACGGGTCGACACGACGACCACGTTGCCGTGCTTGTCGGCCAGGCACTGCGTCTCCACGTGCCGCGGCTTGTCGAGGTAGCGCTCCACGAAGCACTCGCCGCGGCCGAAGGCGGCGACGGCCTCGCGCACCGCGGAGTCGTACAGCTCGGGGACCTCTTCGAGGGTCCTCGCGACCTTCAGACCGCGTCCGCCGCCACCGAAGGCGGCCTTGATCGCGATCGGCAGGCCGTGCTCCTCGGCGAAGGCCACGACCTCGTCGGAACCGCTGACGGGGTCCGGCGTACCGGCCACCAGCGGGGCACCCGCGCGCTGCGCGATGTGCCGGGCGGCGACCTTGTCACCCAGGTCACGGATGGCCTGCGGCGGCGGGCCGATCCAGATCAGGCCCGCGTCCAGTACGGCCTGCGCGAAGTCGGCGTTCTCCGAAAGGAAGCCGTATCCGGGGTGGACCGCGTCCGCCCCCGCGTCCTTGGCCGCTGCCAGCACCTTGGAAATGTCCAGGTAGCTGGTGGCCGGAGTGTCACCGCCCAGGGCGAACGCCTCATCTGCCGCGCGGACGTGCAGAGCGTCCCGGTCAGGATCTGCGTAGACGGCTACGCTCGCGATCCCTGCATCCCGGCATGCCCGAGCAACGCGGACAGCGATTTCGCCACGGTTGGCGATGAGCACCTTGCGCACGATGGCTCCCTCCTTGAAACAAGCCGAGTTTAGGGACTGCCGACACGACCTTTCGACCCGTCCCCAATGGTGAGCTTGCCCACACGGAGCGTGATCCGGGGCCTGCCCGTCCGCGAAATCCCTTGTCGCACCACGGTACGCAGGGTCCTGTCTCGGCAGACTAGCGCGCCGATGTGGTCAAGGTCTCTGTGAGAGCGTGCCGCGCCACAGGGGCAATCTTTGTGGAGTCCCTACGAATGGCCCAATGATTCTTTGCCTGCGGCAGAGCCCTTGTCCCTCGGTTTACCCGTTAGTAGCGTTCGCGATGTCTGGCACGTACTAGCGGTAACAGCGGAAGAGGGTGGGCGCCGTGGCGCGTAGACCGGTGGCCTGGGTGGGCGCGATCGTGCTGTTGGTGGAGGCGGTGGGCATCGTGTTGCTCAACTGGTTCCTGGGGCTCGTCGTGAACAAGCAGGACATGTCGCTCGCCGGGCTCGATCCGCGCGCGATGTCCGTGTCGACGTGGATAGCGGGCGGTGTCTTCGGTCTCTACCTCGTGCTCTGCGGCGTCGTGATGGCGCGTTCGGCGATACGGGACCGCGCGCCGGGCCGCTTCGGCCGGATCCTCCTGATCAGCGCCGCCGTGGTGCACGGGCTGCTCGGGGCGTTCTCGGTCGGCCTGGTGGGCTGGCCCGCCTTCGTCTTCATGATGGTCGTGCTCGGCCTGATCGTCCTGACGCTCGTGGCGTTCGACAAGAAGCCCGCCGAGGTCTCCGACGAGCCGCAGGCCGGCGGAGCGCCGGAGAACGGCGCCCCGCAGCCCGCCTGAGCCCTTCCCGGCCCTGCCGGGCTACTCGGCTACTCGGCCCACAACTGCGTGATGCCGACGCCCAGTTCCCCCAGGAGGCGGCGGAAGAGCGGCAGCGAGAGGCCGATGACGTTGCCGTGGTCGCCCTCGATCGAGTCGATGAAGGGCGCCGAGAGGCCGTCGAGCGTGAACGCGCCCGCCACGTGGAGGGGTTCGCCGCTGGCCACGTACGCGGCGACCTCCTCGTCCGAGGGGTCGCCGAAGCGGACGACGGTCGAGGCGAGCGCCGACACATGGCGTCCGGCCGCGGTGTCGTACACACAGTGGCCGGTCTGCAGGATGCCCGCGCGGCCCCGCATGGACTTCCAGCGGGCGGTGGCCTCCTCGGCGTCGGCGGGCTTGCCGAGCGCCTGCCCGTCCAGTTCGAGGACCGAGTCGCAGCCGACGACCAGGGCGCCCTTCACGTCCGGGCGCGCGGCGACGACCGACGTCTTGGCCTCGGCCAGGGCGACGGCGAGTTCGGCGGGGGTCGGTGCGGAGATGGCGTCCTCGTCGACCCCGCTGACGATCACCTCGGGGGCGAGGCCGGCCTGCCGCAGCAGACCGAGCCGGGCGGGGGACTTGGAGGCGAGGACGAGACGGCGGGGCTGATCACTCATGCGGCCAGCGTAGCGATCCCCGGCGAGTGCCCGGCCGCAATACGCGTGCGCAGCCGCAGTGCATGTCCAGGCGCAGTGCGTGCCCAGCCTCAGCGCGGCGTGCCGAGCCTCAGTGCATGCCGAGTACGAACATCGCCACGACCATCGCCAGGGCAAGGACGAGGCCCGCACGGCGCATCTTCGCCTGCATGTCCCGCATGTCCTTGGGCGGGTTGTTCTCCGGGTCGGACCACAGCATGCAATCGATACTGCGCGCGGCATAGGCGGGGCAGAGCGGCTCGACGACGAACAGCCGCACCGGCCAGCCGTCCTCGATGCGTTCCAGGATCTCGCCGGGCCGGGTGTACGAGTGAAAGTAGCTGAACG
>NZ_JBEYWZ010000012.1:0-271485 GCF_040644915.1 Streptomyces sp. NPDC046925
GAGCGTAAGGCCCGCCGCCTTGTCGGTCCAGAGGCGCGGAGCTAGCCTGCGTTCTGACGGTCCATCAGATGGACTGCGGGTGCCGGGGCCGGAACCCCTCACAAGGGGGCTCCGGCCACCGCCGGGCCGCGCACAGTGCTTGCTTATCTCATCCGGCGCCTGATCGCCGTTGTCGTCATGGTGCTGGTCGTACTGCTCGCGACCTTCACCGTCTTCTTCATGCTGCCCAAGTGGGCGGGACAGGACATCGCCGTCCTCTTCGCCGGTAAGTCGTCCGGAGCCGAGCAGCTCGCGGGCATCCGGATCAAACTGGGACTCGACGACCCTCTGCTCGTCCAGTTCTGGGACTTCATCAAGGGCATCCCGATGGGGCGTGACTACGCCAACGGGGCCGACGTGACCCACTGCCCGGCCCCCTGCTTCGGGTACTCCTTCCGTACCGAGGCGCCCGTCTGGGAAACCCTCAAGGACGCCCTGCCCGTCACCGCGGCGCTCGCCGCCGGTGCCTGTGTGCTGTGGCTCGTCGCCGGTGTCGCCACCGGTGTGCTCTCCGCGCTCAAGCGGGGCACCATCTGGGACCGCACCGCGATGATCACCGCCCTCGCCGGCGTCTCGCTCCCGGTCTTCTTCACCGGCATGATCGCGATGGGTCTCTTCGTCCACACCCTCGGCTGGGTGCAGATCGAGGACACCCTCACCACGGACGACCCGATCAACGTCTGGTTCGAGACGCTGATCCTTCCCTGGATCGTCCTCGCGTTCCTCAACGCCGCCATGTACGCACGGCTCACCCGGGCCACCATGCTCGAAGTGCTCGGTGAGGACTACATCCGCACCGCGCGCGCCAAGGGCCTCGGCGAGGCCGTCGTCATCAGGCGGCACGCGCTGCGCTCCGCCATGACGCCGATCCTCACCGTCTTCGGACTCGACCTCGGTGTCCTCATGGGCGGCGCCGTGCTCACCGAGTCCACGTTCAACCTGCCGGGGCTCGGCCTCGAGGCGGTCAAGGCCATCAGCACCAAGGACCTGCCGGTGATCCTCGGCGTCACCTTGTGCGCATCGCTCGCGATCGCCCTCGCCAACCTCGTCGTCGACCTTCTGTACGCCGTCATCGACCCGCGAGTGAGGCTGGGATGACCGAACTGCACAAGACCGGAGCGGCGGTCGGAGAACCCGTCGCCGAGTCGGTCCCTCCCACCGCCTTCCTCGAGGTCCGCGACCTCAAGGTGCACTTCCCGACCGACGACGGCCTGGTCAAGTCCGTCGACGGGCTCAGCTTCCAGCTGGAGAAGGGCAAGACCCTCGGCATCGTGGGCGAGTCCGGCTCCGGCAAGTCGGTCACCTCGCTGGGCATCCTGGGCCTGCACACCGCGGGCCAGTACGGCCGCCGCAAGGCCCAGCTGTCCGGCGAGATCTGGCTGAACGGCACCGAGCTGCTCACGGCCCCCGCCGACGAGGTGCGCAAGCTGCGCGGCCGCGAAATGGCGATGATCTTCCAGGACCCGCTGTCCGCGCTGCACCCGTACTACTCCATCGGCCAGCAGATCACCGAGGCGTACCGCGTCCACCACAAGGTGGACAAGAAGGTCGCCCGCAAGCGCGCCATCGAGATGCTCGACCGGGTGGGCATTCCCCAGCCGGACAAGCGGGTCGACAGCTACCCGCACGAGTTCTCGGGCGGCATGCGCCAGCGCGCGATGATCGCCATGGCCCTGGTGAACAACCCCGAACTGCTCATCGCGGACGAGCCGACGACCGCCCTCGACGTCACCGTCCAGGCGCAGATCCTCGACCTCATCCGGGATCTGCAGAAGGAGTTCGGCTCCGCGGTCATCATGATCACGCACGACCTCGGTGTCGTCGCCGAGATGGCCGACGAACTGCTCGTGATGTACGGCGGGCGCTGCGTCGAGCGCGGCACCGCCGAGAAGGTCTTCTACGAGCCCGAGCACCCCTACACCTGGGGCCTCCTGGGCTCGATGCCGCGCATCGACCGCGAGCAGACCGACCGCCTCGTGCCGGTCAAGGGCTCCCCGCCCAGCCTGATCAACCTGCCGCAGGGCTGCGCCTTCAACCCGCGCTGCCCGTACGCCGACGTCCCCAAGGACCAGATCACCCGCCGTGAGCGGCCCGAACTGCGCCAGGTCGCCCCGGGTCACTTCACCGCCTGCCACATGTCGCAGGAAGAGCGCACCCGGATCTGGACCGAAGAGATTGCGCCGACGCTGTGAAAGACGAAACGAAAGACCAGGCGAAGGGCCAGGAGATGACGATCCCGGCGCAGAAGGAGAGCTCGGCCGAGCCGCTGCTCAAGGTCGACGGCCTGGTGAAGCACTTCCCCATCAAGAAGGGGCTGCTGCAGCGCCAGGTGGCGGCCGTGCAGGCCGTCGACGGGCTCAGCTTCGACGTACGACCCGGTGAGACCCTCGGCGTCGTGGGCGAGTCGGGCTGCGGCAAGTCGACGATGGGCCGCCTGATCACCCGGCTGCTCGAACCGACCGCGGGCCGCGTGGAGTTCGAGGGCACGGACATCACGCACCTGAACACCGGCAAGATGCGGCCGCTGCGCCGCGACGTGCAGATGATCTTCCAGGACCCGTACTCGTCGCTGAACCCGCGGCACACCATCGGCACGATCGTCGGTGCGCCGTTCAAGCTCCAGGGCGTCAAGCCCGAGGGCGGTCTGCGCAAGACGGTGCAGGAGATGCTGGAGCGCGTGGGGCTCAGCCCCGAGCACTACAACCGCTACCCGCACGAGTTCTCCGGCGGTCAGCGCCAGCGCATCGGCATCGCCCGCGCGCTCGCCCTGCGGCCCAAGCTCGTCGTGGCCGACGAGCCGGTCTCCGCCCTGGACGTCTCCATCCAGGCCCAGGTGGTCAACCTCCTGGACGACCTCCAGGACGAGCTCGGTCTCACGTACGTGATCATCGCGCACGACCTCTCGGTCATCCGGCACGTCTCGGACCGCATCGCGGTGATGTACCTCGGCAAGATCGTGGAGCTGGCGGACCGCAACGACCTCTACTCCACGCCGATGCACCCGTACACCAAGGCGCTGCTCTCCGCCGTGCCGGTGCCGGACCCCAAGCGGCGCGGCGTCAAGAGCGAGCGCATCCTGCTGCGCGGTGACGTCCCCTCGCCCATCGACCCGCCCACCGGCTGCCGTTTCCACACGCGCTGCTGGAAGGCGACGGAGATGTGCGCGAAGACCGAGCCGCCGCTGATCGCCCTCGCGTCCGGCCACCAGGTCGCGTGCCACCACCCGGAGAACGCCGAGGACCAGCAGCCGGGCGACACCAAGCTGCTCCAGGTCGCCAAGGAGGCGATCGACGTGGTCTCGGTGGTGAGCAAGGCGGAGGAGACGGCCGAGGAGGCCGCGACCCCGAAGAAGACCGTCGCGAAGGAAGCGCCCGACGACGCCCCTGCGGCCGTCGCGAAGGATGCCTCCAAGACAGCGTCCAAGACCGCCTCCAAGGACGCTCCGGAAGCGGAGTCCGAGGGTCAGACGTCAACCGACAAGTAGCACCTGATGACTTGGTAAAAATCAGGCACCAAGTCATGTACACGCCCATACGGGAGAGTGCAGAGTCTGCGTGTCCGTTTCACCGGAACACGCGCGAAGGGATGACTCATGGCACTCTCCCGTTCGGCACGTCTGGGGGCACTGGCCACCGCCGCCGCCTCCTTCTGCTTGATCGCCGCCGCCCCCGGCCCCCATCCGGGCTCCGACGGCGTGGGCGACCCGTACTTTCCGCAGCTCGGCAACGGCGGATTCGACGTACGCCACTACAGCCTCGACGTCGCGTACAACCCCGACACCGACCGCCTCGACGGCCGCACCACGATCACCGCGCGCGCCACCCAGAACCTCTCCTCCTTCAACCTCGACCTCCAGAAGCTCCAGGTGACGAGGATCGAGGTGAACGACAGACGCGCGAAGTTCACCCGCAGCGGCGACGAGATACGCATCAGCCCGCCGAAAAGCCTGCGCAAGCACAAGACGTTCACCGTGACCGTCACGTACGGCGGCGTGCCCGAGCCGCTGAGCGGCCCCATTGTCTTCGGCTCCGACTACGGCTGGATGAAGACCACCGACGGCGTCTTCGTCGCCTGCGAGCCCAATGCCGCCTCCACCTGGTTCCCCTCCAGCGACCACCCCTCCGACAAGGCCGCCTTCGACATCCGCATCAAGGCGCCCAAGGGCCTGACCGGGGTCTCCAACGGCCGCCTCGTCGACACGTACACCAAGGGCGGGCAGACCGTCGCCCACTGGCGCGAGACCAAGCCCATGGCGACCTATCTCGCGACCGCCACCATCGGCAAGTTCGACGTGAAGAAGGGCAGGACCCCGGGCGGCACACCGATCTACGTCGCCATCGACCCCGTCCTGGAGAACAGCAACAACGTCGACGTGTACGGCGTCACGGCCGAGGTCACCGACTACTGGTCGAAGGTCTTCGGCCCCTACCCCTTCGAGGAGACCGGCGCGATCGTCGACGACATGCCGCAGGCGGGCTTCTCCCTGGAGACCCAGACCAAGCCGGTGTACTCCGCGATCCGCAGCGAGTCGACCATCGCCCACGAGCTCGCCCACCAGTGGTTCGGCGACTCGGTCTCGGTCGAGAAGTGGAAGCACATCTGGCTCAACGAGGGCTTCGCGACCTACTCCCAGTGGCTGTGGAGCGAGCACAAGGGCACCCAGAGCGCCCATGACGCCTTCCTCGCCGGCTACAACTCCCGCCCCGCCGACTCGGCCTTCTGGCAGACGGTCGTCGGCGATCCGCAGCGCGACACCATGTTCGCCTCCGCCGTCTACCAGCGCGGCGCGATGACGCTCCAGGTCCTGCGCGAGCGCATCGGCGACAAGGCGTTCTTCAAGCTGCTCCCCGCCTGGGCCCAGCAGAACCGGTACGGGGACGTGAACACCGACGACTTCATCCGGCTCGCCGAGAAGATCTCGGGCAAGCAGCTCGACGATCTGTTCGAGACGTGGCTGTTCACGAAGGGCAAGCCCGCGCTGTAGCCCGGGCCTCGACGGGTGCGCACCGGCGGGCAGGTAAGAATGTCGCGTGATCCAGGATCTGTTCAGTCCCTCCGTCCAGCACGCGCTCGACATCGTCGGAATCTTCGTCTTCGCGATCTCCGGCGCGCTGCTCGCCGTGCGCAAGAACTTCGACGTCTTCGGCATCGCCGTGCTCGCCGAGGTCACCGCGCTGGGCGGAGGGCTCATCCGTGACGTGGTCATCGGGGCGGTGCCGCCCGCCGCGTTCGTCGACCTCGGCTACTTCATCACGCCGCTGTTCGCCGCGCTCCTGGTCTTCTTCCTGCACCCCGAGGTGGAGCGCACCCAGCTCGCGGTGAACGTCTTCGACGCGGCGGGCCTGGGCCTCTTCTGCGTCACCGGCACCACCAAGGCGTACGACTACGGCCTCGGCCTCACCGCGTCGGCGGCCCTGGGTCTTGCCACCGCGGTGGGCGGCGGCGTGCTGCGCGACATGATCGCCAACGAGGTGCCCTCGCTGGTGCGCTGGGACCGCGACCTGTACGCCGTGCCCGCGATCGTGGGCTCCGCGATGGTCGCGGTCTTCATCAACTACGACATGCTCAACGCCTTCACCAGCGGACTCGCCGTGATCACGGCCTTCGTCCTGCGGCTGCTCGCGCTGCGCTACCACTGGCGCGCGCCAAGGGCCTGGCACCGGCGGTCCACCGCGGTGGAGGTCGAGGCGTCGGAGGACGTGTCGTAGGGGACGCGCCTGGCGATGCCTGGGGACGCCAGGGGAGTGTCATCAACTGGCCGCTTGCGTTCAGGAGTTGAACACCACCAGCCCCTCCCGACCCCTTGACGCGTAACTTCCTCACGAGTTAACTCAAGCACTGAATTAAGCCTGGACCAACCTTCCTTCCCCCACACCCCCCCACGCCTGGAAGGCCCCATGAGCATGCGCAAGAACATGCGGAAGAGAACCCGACGGACAGCCGTACTCCCCGTCGCCGCCGCACTGGCCGCGGGCGCCCTCGCGCTCGGCACCGTCCAGAGCGCCGACGCCGGGCAGGACCGCGCCAAGCGCACCACGGCGACCGTCGCCGCCGACGCCCCCGACCTCGGCCCGAACGTCGACGTCTTCGACCCGTCCATGTCGCGCGAGACCATCCAGGGCCGCCTGGACGAGGTCTTCGAGCAGCAGGAGACCAACCAGTTCGGCGGTGAGCGGCGCGCGCTGCTCTTCAAGCCGGGCACGTACGACGACGTCGACGCGAACATCGGCTTCTACACGCAGATAGCCGGGCTCGGTCTCTCCCCGGACGACACCGACATCAACGGCGCGGTGCACGCCGAGGCCGACTGGTTCGACGGCAACGCCACTCAGAACTTCTGGCGCGGCGCCGAGAACCTCGCCGTGACCCCGAAGGCCGGCGGCGACCGCTGGGCCGTCTCGCAGGCCGCGCCCTACCGGCGCATGCACCTCAAGGGCGATCTGCAGCTCGACGACGGCGGCTGGTCGAGCGGCGGACTCCTGGCCGACACCAAGGTCGACGGCAAGGTCAACTCCGGCTCGCAGCAGCAGTGGCTCTCCCGCAACACCGACTGGGGCGGCTGGCAGGGC
Organism: Streptomyces sp. NPDC046925; assembly: GCF_040644915.1. Taxonomy (NCBI): domain Bacteria; kingdom Bacillati; phylum Actinomycetota; class Actinomycetes; order Kitasatosporales; family Streptomycetaceae; genus Streptomyces; species Streptomyces sp. NPDC046925. The sequence goes on from NZ_JBEYWZ010000012.1 coordinate 6,609, forward strand.
TCCAATTGGAACATGGTCTTCGTCGGCGCGAAGAACGCACCCGAGGGCAACTTCCCCAGCCCGCCCTACACCAGGGTCGACCAGACCCCCGTCTCGCGCGAGAAGCCCTTCCTGTACGTCGACGAGGGCGACGCCTACAAGGTGTTCGTGCCCGGCGTGCGCAAGGACAGCAGCGGCACCAGCTGGTCCGGCGGCGCACCGGCCGGGGAGTCGCTGCCGATCGACGACTTCTACGTCGTGAAGCCGGGAGCGAGCGCGTCCGACATCAACGCGGCGCTCGCGGACGGCAAGAACCTCCTGGTGACGCCGGGGGTCTACCACCTCGACCAGACCCTGAAGGTGACACGGCCGGACACCGTCGTACTCGGCCTGGGGCTCGCCACGTTCATCCCGGACGGCGGGGTGACGGCGATGACCGTCGCCGACGTGGACGGCGTGAAGGTGGCGGGCGTCCTCTTCGACGCGGGAACGGAGAACTCGGACACGCTGATGGAGGTCGGCGGCGAGGGCGCGGACGCGGACCACGCGGCGAACCCGACCTCGCTGCACGACGTGTACTTCCGCGTCGGGGGAGCGGCCGTGGGCAAGGCGACAAAGAGCCTTGTCGTCAACAGCTCGGACGTCATCGGCGACCACACCTGGATCTGGCGGGCCGACCACGGAGACGGCGTCGGCTGGGACACGAACACGGCCGATACGGGCCTGGTCGTGAACGGCGACGACGTGACGATGTACGGCCTGTTCGTCGAGCACTACCAGAAGCACCAGACGATCTGGAACGGCGAGGGCGGCCGGACGTACTTCTACCAGAACGAGATGCCCTACGACCCGCCGGAGCAGGCTGCCTGGATGAACGGCGGCACGAAGGGCTACGCCGCGTACAAGGTGGCGGATTCGGTCAGCAAGCACGAAGCGTGAGGCCTCGGCTCGTACTGCTTCTTCAACGTCAACAAGTCCGTCGCGGCAGAGCACGCCTTCGAGGTGCCGCAGCGGGACGGGGTGAGGTTCCACGACATGGTGACCGTGTCGCTCGGCGGCACGGGCACGATCGATCACGTGATCAACGGGACGGGCGGGCCTTCGGACGCGCAGAACAATGTGGCGAACCTGGTGAGCTACCCCTAGCGGGCCGCCCCGCTCCCCGGGGCTTGCCCGACAGAAAAGCTACCGCTCAGTAATGTCATGTTGTACGTTACCGGTATGGCAGAGGCAGCATCCATACCGGCAGCGGTGCCCGCGAGCATCGGCGACAGCGAGTTCGACCGCGACACCGCGGTCACCCGGCGGGAGCCCGGTGTCTATGACATCGACCTCTCCGCCGGGTGGACGATCATCAACGCGGTCAACGGCGGCTATCTCCTCGCGGTCCTCGGCCGCGCGCTGGCCGACGCCCTGCCGCACGCGGACCCCTTCACGGTCTCCGCGCACTACCTGACGGCGTCCCACCCCGGCCCCGCCGTGATCCGCACGGACACGGCGCGGGCCGGGCGGACCCTGTCCACCGGGCAGGCCTCGCTCTTCCAGTACGACGAGGAGGGGCGCGAGGTCGAGCGCATCCGCGTACTCGCCTCGTACGGAGACCTGGCCGCGCTGCCCGACGACGTCCGCACGACGGCGAAGCCGCCCGGGCTGCCGCCGATGGAGCAGTGCTTCGGTCCGCAGGACGCGCCGGATCACCGGCCCGTGCCCGGCAGTTCCGCCATCAGTGACCGGCTCTTCCTGAAGCTGGACCCCTCCACCCTGGGGTGGGCCCTCGGCCAGCCCTCCGGGAAGGGCGAGATGCGGGCCTGGTTCGGCCTCGCCGACGGCCGGGACGCGGATCCGCTCTCGCTGTTGCTCGCGGTGGACGCGTTGCCGCCGACGGCGTTCGAGCTGGGGCTTTCGGGGTGGGTGCCGACGGTGGAACTGACGGTCCACGTCCGCGCCCGTCCGGCGCCGGGTCCCCTGCGGGTGTCCATCACCACGCGGAACCTCGCGGGGGGCTTCCTGGAGGAGGACGCGGAGGTCTGGGACAGCGAGGACCGCCTGGTCGCCCAGTCGCGCCAGCTGGCGCGGGTGCGGTTGAGCTGAGGGCGGTCCCTGCGGGGCTCTCCCCAATCCCGCCCCTTCCCGAAACTGGGGGCTCCGCCCCCAGACCCCCGGAAAGACTGGCCTCAAACGCCGGCCGGGCTGGAGATTTCCCCGGCTCGGGGAAATCTCCAGCCCGGCCGGCGTTTGAGGACGAACTCGGCGGAGCCGGTGATTGCGGCACGTACAAGGCCCTCGCGCCGAGCGAGTTTTCGGGAAGGGGCGGGGTTGGGGAAAGGTCCCTACCCCACCACCAACACCCCCACGTAAGAAACCCCCGCCACCACAACCCACGCACAAAGCCCCAGCACCGCCACCCGCCCCCCGGTCCGGGCGAGCGAGGGCAGATCCACGGCCGAGCCAAGCCCGAACAAAGCCGCCGCGAGCAGCAGTTCCTGCACATGCCCCGCCAGGCCAAGCGCAGCGCCCGGCACCCACCCGGTACTCCGCACCACCACCATCACCAAGAACCCCGCGACGAAGAGCGGAACCACCGGCGGCCGCCGCCGACCCCCCGCCGTCCCACTCCCAACGGCCCGCGCCCGCAGGGCAAGACCAACCCCCGCCACCAGCGGAGCCAACATCGCCACCCGCATCAGCTTCACGAGGACCGCGTCCCCCAACGCCCCCGCCCCAGCGGTCTGCGCCGTGGCCACGACCTGCCCCACGTCGTGGACGCTCGCCCCGGCCCACCGCCCGAACTCGGCGTCGGTAAGCCCCAAGGGCCCCTGGAGCAGCGGAAGCACGGCGATGGCGAGCGTCCCGCAGAGCGTCACGAGCGCCACCGAGACCGCCGCGTCCCGCTCCTCGCTCTCGGTCACCTCACCGACCGCGCCGATCGCCGACGCCCCGCAGATCGAATAGCCGGTGGCGATCAGGAGCGGCTGATCGCCGGGCAGACCCATCCGGCGGCCGAGCCACCACGTGCCGAAGAAGGTCAGGGAGACCACCCCGAGCACCATCACCACCGTCGCCCAGCCCAGACCCAGGACGTCGTCCAGGCTCAGCTTCAGGCCGAGCAGGACGATGCCGAGCCGCATCAGCCGCTTTCCGGCGAGAGAGAGCCCCGGCCTGCCCCGGCCTCGTACGAAGGCGCGGGCGCCTGGGACGTGCGCCGCCGCGAGCCCGAGCACCACCGCGGCCGTCAGCATCGGCACCGCGGGGAACGCGGCATGTGCCGCCCAGGCCGCCGCGACCCCCAGGGCAGCGAGGCCGAGCCCCGGCAGCGGGCCGCGGCCGGCAGCGGGCGCCGTCGGCAAGACGCGGGGAGCCTGGTGGCGTTGACCGAGCAGCGCCATCAGCGGTCGGCCGGCAGCTCGTACACCCGGCGCACGCTGGTGCCCAGGCGGGAGATGTCGGCGCCGTACACGTGGAGCGATATCGCCCGCCGCGTACACGCGTTCCAGACGCGGTGGATGTCGCCCGGCGGGGCGAAACCGCACACCGAGCCCTGTTCGTTGACCAGGTCCTCGGTGGCGACGAGATGCGCCGGAGTGCCGGACGCCGCCGGAACGAGCCGGTAGCGCCGCTCCTGCTCCGCGCCCTCGTGAACACCGGTGACGCACCAGGAGACGTGGTCGTGGACCGGAGTGTGCTGGCCCGGCAGCCAGACGAGGCCGACCACCGAGAAGCTGCCGTCGTGCTCGGCGTGCAGCAGATGCTGCCGGTAGCGCTCGGGATCGCCCTCGCGCTGCTCTTCGGTGAGCAGATCGGCGGCGCCCAGATGCGGCGCGAGCCGCTCGCCGACCAGGTACGCCGTCAGATCCGGCGGCAGGCCGCGGCCGACGGCCTCGCGAATGCCGGCGACGAGGGCGTCCAGGCGTTCGGTGGTGCGCACTGCGCGGAATGCGGTGATGGATGCGCTCATACAGGCAGCGTCCTGCCGCCCTTCCATCACGTCCAACGACAGTTTCTAAGCCGTACGCCAACTTCTGCTTATGGATCGGAGGGTTGGGCGAGGCGTGTGCCTCAGCAGCCCACCTTGTTGGCCGCGACCGCTTTGAGCTCGTCGAGCACCAGCGCCGTCGCGGGAATCCGCAGATGCTCCCTGAGCGCGTAGGCCGAGACCTGCCTGCGTGACGCCGGGTCGAGGGCCCGTCCGGTCACCCGTCGGTGGCGCAGGAAGTTGAGGACGAGGCCCGGCATCATCGCGATGCCGAGGCCCTCGGCGACCAGACTCTGGATGACGAGGTTGTCGTCCGTGGTGAAGGCGATGTCCGGCGCGAAGCCCTGTTCGGCGCATTCGTGCAGGAAGTTGGCCCGGCAGCGCAGACAGCCCGCGATCCAGCGTTCGCCCGCGAGGTCGACGAGCTTGACGGAGCGGCGCCTGGCCAGTGGGTGGCGGGAGGGCATCAGGACCGTCAGCTGGTCTTCCATCAGCGGGATTTCGACCACGTCGTCCGGTACGTCCTCGTGCAGGCCGGGGTAGTGGAAGGCCAGCGTGATGTCGCAGTCGCCGTCCACCAGGCGCCTGAGCGACTCGGGCGGTTCGTTCTCCTGGAGTTCGACGCGTACGCCGGGGTGGCTCGCGGCGAGCCGGGCGAGGGTTTCGGGGATGAGGGTGGCGTTGGCGCTGGGGAAGGCGCAGATGCGCACGCGTCCGGTGCGCAGGCCCGTGATGGCGTTCATCTGCTGTTCGGCGGCGCTGATGTTGCCGAGGATGATCCCGGCGTGCCGGGACAGCGCCTCGCCCGCCTCGGTGAGGCGCATCGTGCGGCCGACGCGGGTGAAGAGGACCGTGCCGACGGAGCGTTCGAGCGCCTTCATCTGCTGGGTGATCGCCGGCTGCGTATAGCCGAGCGAGCGGGCGGCGGCGGAGTACGAGCCGGTGCGGACCACTTCGTGGAATGACCTGATGTGCCGGGAATCGAACACGTCTGAATCATAAGCAGCTCTTGGGACAGACCGACAAGGCCCCCTCTCCGGCCATACCTGACAGCCGGTGTCAGTCTTTTCTGCCGTTGCTGACCGCCGATGTCGGCCCTTTCGGTCATTCTTGACCGCGTGAAATCCGACCGGCTGCTCTCGATCCTGCTGCTGCTCCAGACCCGCGGGCAGGTCCCCGCCCATGAACTGGCCGACCGTCTCGAAGTCTCCGTGCGCACCATCTACCGCGACATCGAGGCGCTCTCCGCCTCCGGCGTCCCGGTGTACGCCGAGCGCGGGCGGCACGGCGGCATCGCGCTCCTGCCCGGTTTCCGTACGGACGTCACGGGGCTCACGGCGGACGAGTCGCGGGCGCTGTTCATCCTGGCCGCGCAGGGCGCGCACGCCGCGCTCGGCCTCGACGAGGCGATCGGCTCCGCGCTGCGCAAGGTCATGGCGGCGCTGCCCGAACCGCACCGCCCCGCAGCCGAGTTGACCAGCCGGCGCATCCTCGTCGACTCGGCGCGCTGGATGCCGGGCCCCCGCGGCTCGGATCCGGCCACCGGCGACCTCGACGTACTGCAGGACGCCGTCTTCTCCGACCGGCGGCTGCGCCTGCGCTATCTGCACAGCGGCGACGACCGGCCGCGCACTTACACCGTGGACCCCTACGGCCTCGTCTCGAAGGCGGGCGTCTGGTATCTGGTCGCCGACCGGCGCGGCGCCCCGCGGCTCTTCCGCGCCGACCGGGTGCGGGCGGCGACTCTCACGGACCTGCCCGTGCAGCGCAGGGCCGGTGTCGAGCTCGCCGACGTCTGGGCAGTGCTGAAACGGCAGGTCGAGGACCGGCCGGTCGCCGTCGACGTCACGGCGCGCGTCGCACGCGACCGCTTCCCCCAGTTCCTGCGCCTGAAGGGGCAATTCCTCAGCGAGCGCCCCGAGGACGACGGGGAGAGCGAGTGGATCACCGTCCGCCTCGGCTTCGGCGTCGTCGGCGACACCCGCACGCTGCTCCCGTTCGCCGCCAGTGTGGAAGTGCTCTCGCCGCCCGAGGCGCGCGCCGAGCTCGCGGCCGCCGCGGCCGCGGTCACCGGCCTGTACGCAGGAAGCGGAGCAGCCCGCCGGTGAGCTCGGCGGGCGCGTCCTCCTGTACGAGATGGCCCGCGCCCTCGATCAGGCGGAGCTCGGCGCCGGGGATCAGCTTGGCCAGCTCATGGCCGCGCTCCACCGGGATCCAGGTGTCCTCCGTGCCCCAGCAGATCAGGACGGGCAGCGCCAGCTCCCCGTACCGGCCCTGGACCTCGTCCGTGAACCGCTGGTCGTTCTGCTCGATCTGCCGGTAGAAGGCGGGCCTGCCCTCCGGTGTGCACCAGGGTTCGACCAGACGGTCGAGCACCGCGGGGTGCAGTCCGCGGTGGCTCGCCGAAGAGACGTACTCGCGCACCAGCGCCTCGTGCAGGGCGGGCGGCAGCCGGCTGAAGACGTCGGCGTTCTCGCCGAGCAGGCGGTAGGCGGGGGAGCCCCAGGGGGCGAGGGCCACCGGGTCGACCACGGCGAGGCGTTCGTAGCGGGCGCCGTGCAGGAGGTGGGCGCGCAGGGCGACGCAGCCGCCGAAGTCATGGGCGATGACGGCAGGTTCGTCGAGCCCCCAGTGCGCGAGGAGGTCGGTCAGGACGCGGGCCTGCGCGGCCAGGGTCACGTCCTGCCCGGAGCGCATCTCCGACGCTCCGTAGCCGGGCAGGTCCCACACGTACACGCGGTGGTCACGGGAGAGCGCGCGGGCCACACCCCGCCAGACGTACGAGGAGAAGGGCGTGCCGTGGACCAGGACGACGGGCGGGCCGTCCTCGGGGCCGAGGGCGGCCCAGCGGACATCGCCGGTCGGTCCCGCGTAGATCTGGTCGAGCGTCCAGTCACGATCGATCGTCATGACCGTAAGGCTAATTGCTCCTTACGGGAGAGTCGAGACCTCCGGCCGTCGGCTCTCGCCGCTTTCCGGTCACCGCTCGTCGAGCCAGTGGTGGCGGCCGAGCGACAGCAGGCGCAGTTGCCGTCGCGCGCCGGCCGCGACGCGCTGCTCGGCGTCGGGCGCGGCCTCTAGGAGTGACGAGGCGGTCATCACCATGTGGTCGACGTACATCCTGGCCAGCATCAGGAGATCGTCCTCCTCCCAGCCCGCGGATTCCGGCTCGCGGGCGAACTGGTCCTTCACCTCCTGCGCGAACAGGGTGAGCTGATCGCCTATCGCGGACCGCACGGCCTGCACCCCGCCGTGCTGCTCGCGGGCGATGAAACGGACGTGCGCGGGGTGGGTGCGCACATAGGCGACGATCAACTCGACCGTGGCCGCGATGCGTTCCTCGCCGTCGTCGCCGCCCTCACCGGTCGCCGCGAGGAGGGCGACGAGCGTCGTGTGCAGGCTGTCGAGCGCCTCCTCCACCAGTGCCACGCCGAGGTCGGCCATATCCCGGAAGTGACGGTAGAAGGCGGTGGGGGCCACGCCCACGGCACGGGTGACCTCGCGCAGGCCCAGGCTGCTCAGGCTCTGCTCCTCAAGCAGCTGGAGCGCCGCGTCGAGGAGTGCCTGCCGGGTTTTCTGCTTCTGGGCCTGCCGGATGCCGAGAGTGTGACTCATGCCATGCAGTTAACAACTGTTCTCCGAGATTGGGAAGCCGGAGACGCGGTACTCTCTAACTCAGTGAACAGTTGTTACCACAAGCGTTCACCGAAATCGTCAACGAGAGGCATCCCATGCTGTTCCTCGTCGCCGCGCTCCTGCTGCTCGGTGTCGCCCTGGGCTCCGTCGCCCACGCGCCGCTCCCCGTCAGCCTCGTCGCCGCCGCCGTCATCGGCGTCTGGCTCGTGGTGTTCACGGTCCGCGAGCGGCACACGCGCCGGCACTCCTGAGCACTGACCCGTACGGCATCTGACACCTGGAAGGAGTCGCACCATGGAGACCGCCACCATCGCCCCGGAGGCCAAGGCCACCGCCCCCGAGACCGAGGCCACCGCCCCCCGGACCGAGACCGCCGCCGGAACCAAGGCCACCGCCCCCGTCCCCACCGGCCGGCGTGACACCGACGGCATGGCCGTCGCCTCGTTCGTCCTCGGCCTGCTCGGGCTGCTCGTCCTGAACCTCTTCCTCGGCCCCGTCGCGATCGTCCTCGCGAGCATCGCGCTCCTGCGCGGGACCAGCCGCAAGGGCCGCGCGGCCCTCGGTCTCGGGCTCGGTGTGGCCGATCTCGTCGTCCTCGCCGTGCTGATGTCCATGGACAACACCGTCTCGTGGGGTCTCGCGGGCTGACCGCGGGAACGCGGGGCCCCGCACGGCTCGTAGAATCGTGCGCACCATGGCCTACCTCGACCACGCAGCGACGACTCCGATGCTCCCGGAGGCGATCGCGGCGATGACCGCCCAGCTCGCCGTCACCGGCAACGCATCCTCATTGCACGCCGCCGGGCGCCGGGCGCGACGCACCGTCGAGGAGGCCCGCGAGGCGCTCGCCGAGTCGCTCGGCGCCCGCCCCAGCGAGACCGTCTTCACCGCGGGCGGCACGGAGGCCGACAACCTCGCCGTGAAGGGCCTGTACTGGGCACGGCGTGCCCCCGGGGGCGGCGCCCCCGCGCGCACCCGGGTCCTCGCGAGCCCCGTCGAGCACCACGCCGTCCTCGACGCCGTGCACTGGCTCGGCGAGCACGAAGGCGCCACCGTCGAATACCTCCCCGTCGACGCGTACGGCCGCGTGCACCCCGACGCCCTGCGCGAGGCGATCGAGCGCGACCCCGACGACGTCGCCCTCGCCACCGTCATGTGGGCCAACAACGAAATCGGCACCATCCAGCCGATCCGCGAACTGGCCGACGTGGCACGAGAGTTCGACATCCCGCTGCACGCCGACGCGGTGCAGGCCTTCGGCCAGGTGCCCGTCGACTTCGGCGCGTCCGGGCTCGCCGCGATGACCGTCTCCGGGCACAAGATCGGCGGTCCGTACGGCATCGGGGCGCTTCTCCTGGGCCGCGAGTACAGCCCCGTGCCCGTCCTGCACGGCGGCGGGCAGGAGCGTCATGTGCGCTCCGGGACGCTCGACGTGCCCGCCATCGCCGCGTTCGCCGTGGCGGGACAGCACGCCGCCGAGCACCGCGAGTGGTTCGCCCGCGAGATCGGCGCGCTGCGGGACGACCTCGTCTCCGTCGTCCGCGCGGCGGTCCCCGACGCGATCCTGGGCGGCGACCCGGACGACCGGCTGCCCGCGAACGCGCACTTCACCTTCCCCGGCTGCGAGGGGGACTCCCTCCTGCTGCTGCTCGACGCGCAGGGCATCGAGTGCTCCACCGGATCGGCGTGCACGGCGGGCGTGGCCCAGCCAAGCCATGTCCTGCTCGCCACCGGCACCGACCCCGACCTGGCCCGCGGCACCCTGCGCTTCTCCCTCGGCCACACCTCGACGAAGGCGGACGTGGAGGCCTTGGCCCGCGTGATCGGCCCGGCGGTGGAGAGGGCGCGGACGGCGGGTCTCAGCTGAGCCGCTCCGGTCGAGCGCGCCGGCTCCAGCCGTGCCATTTAGCTGGTTCCTGCACCTAGTTGATGCCGGTTTGCGTCGGTACGTGATGCACCTAACGCCGGACTCCGCCGACCCCGCCCGGAGTTGATGCCGGTTTCGGCCGCTATCGGGCGGACAGGCGCCGGAGCGGGATACGAGGCCCACAGTCCGCCGATCTATGCTTGCCGCTCGCGAGTCCGCTCCGCGCGTTCGGGGCCGCACGACAACCCCCTCATGGAGTTCACATTGAAGGCGAACCTCCGCTCTCGCATCGCCGCGCGGCTCGGGCGCATCTACCTCGCCAGGATCCAGAAGAACGGGATCAGCGCGTCCGCGATATCGCGGCTGCCCGAGCCCCTGCTCGCGCCGATGCGCCGCGACGGGCTCGACCCGGTGGCCCGGCTCACCGAGCACCAGGCGGAGCAGCCGATATCCAGGGTGCCGCTGCCGTTCGGCATGGACGCCTGGGTGGTCACCGGATACGACGAGGTGAAGGCCGTCCTCGGGGCGACCGACGGCTTCAGCAACGACTTCACGAACCTCGCGGGCAACGCGGGCGTCGTCGAGGACCACAACCCCGGCGGCCTCGGCTTCAGCGACCCCCCGGTCCACACGCATCTGCGCCGCATCCTCACCCCCGAGTTCACGATGCGCAGGCTGCGCCGCCTCACGCCCCGCATCGACGCGATCGTCGAGGAGCGGCTCGACGCGATGGAGGCCGCCGAAGGGCCCGTCGACCTCGTCCAGGCCTTCGCGCTCCCGATCCCCTCGCTGACGATCTGCGAGCTGCTCGGCGTGCCGTACGAGGACCGGCACGACTTCCAGCAGCTGGCCATGGAGCGTTTCGACCTCTTCGCCGGGGCGACCGCTCCCTTCGGGGCGATATCCGCCTCGCTCTCCTACTTCCGTGACGTCGTCAAGAAGCAGCGCGAGAACCCGGGCGACGGACTGCTCGGCATGATCGTGAAGGAGCACGGCGACACCGTCGGCGACGAGGAGCTCGCCGGTCTCGCCGACGGCATCCTCACCGGCGGCTTCGAGACCACCGCGAGCATGGTGGCCCTCGGCTCCCTCCTGCTCCTCCAGGACCCCGACACCGCCGCGCGGCTGCGCGAGGACGACGCGGCCGCCGCCCCCTTCGTCGAGGAGGCGCTGCGCTACCTCACCGTCGTGCAGGTGGCCTTCCCGCGGTTCGCCCGCGAGGACATCGAGATAGCCGGGGTGCGCATACCCAAGGGCGACCTGGTCCTGTGCTCCCTGAGCGGCGGCAACCGCGACGCCAAGTACACCCCCGACGGCGGCGGCTTCGACCCGCACCGCAAGGCCTCGGGGCACCTCGCCTTCGGCTGGGGCATCCACCGCTGCATCGGCGCCGAACTGGCCCGCATGGAGCTGCGCGCCGCCTACCCCGCTCTCGTGAAGCGCTTCCCGGACATGCGGCTCGCGGTCGCACCCGAGGACCTCTCCTTCCGCAAGCTGTCCATCGTCTACGGCGTGGAGTCGCTGCCGGTGCACCTGCGGTAGCGGAAGGTCACGCGAGGGCGGTGCGGGCCTTCTTCACGAGCTTCATGTACCGGTCCCAGTCCCAGTGCGGACCCGGGTCCGTGTGGTCCGTGCCCGGCACCTCCACGTGCCCGATGATGTGCTTCCGGTCCACCGGGATGTCGTACCGCTTGCAGATCCCCGCGGTGAGGCGCGCCGACGACTCGTACATCTCGTCGGTGAACGAGGACTTCTTGTCCACGAAGCCCTCGTGCTCGATGCCGATGCTTCTCTCGTTGTAGCTCTTGTTCCCCGCGTGGAACGCCACGTCCAGCTCGCGGATCATCTGCGCCACATGCCCGTCCTTGCGCACCACGTAATGGGCCGCCGCGCCGTGCGCCGGGTCCTTGAACACCTTCAGCGCCGTGTCGTACCCGCCCTGCACCACGTGGATGACGACCATGTCTATTCCGTAGTCGTCGGGGCGGTCCGCCCGGCGCCAGTTGTAGTCCGACGCGGCGATCCACTGGGCGCCCTTGGCGTCGACCTCGCCCTCCTTGCGCTTCTTGACCACGCCGGGCAGCCGCCACCACAGGCGGCCCAGCTCGTCCGACGCGAGCACGGCCGTGCCCGCGGCCGCCACCGCGCCGCCGATCAGAAGCGTCCGCCGGTCGATGCGCCGGCGCTCGGGCTTCTGCTCCGCCGTCGAGTCCTGTTCATCCCCCATGTGATCGTCAACGCTTACTCACGGGCGCCTGGTTCCCGCGGGCCCGTACCCTGTTAGAGCTATGACTGAGAACAGGACCCCGCAGCACCCCCGCCCCCTGCGCGTACTCGCCGCCATGTCCGGCGGCGTGGACTCCGCCGTCGCCGCCGCGCGTGCCGCCGAAGCCGGGCACGACGTGACCGGAGTGCACCTGGCACTTTCGGCGAATCCGCAATCGTTCCGCACGGGCGCGCGAGGCTGTTGCACCATCGAGGACTCCCGCGACGCCCGTCGCGCCGCGGACGTCATCGGCATCCCGTTCTACGTCTGGGATCTGGCCGAGCGGTTCCGCGAGGACGTGGTCGAGGACTTCATCGCGGAGTACGAGGCGGGGCGCACCCCCAACCCGTGCCTCCGCTGCAACGAGAAGATCAAGTTCGCCGCGCTCCTGGACAAGGCACTCGCGCTCGGCTTCGACGCGGTCGTCACGGGGCACTACGCCACGGTCGTGGTGAACGACGACGGCACGCGCGAGCTGCACCGCGCGTCGGACATGGCCAAGGACCAGTCGTACGTCCTCGGGGTCCTGGACGACCGCCAGCTCGCCCACGCGATGTTCCCCCTCGGTGACACGCTCACCACCAAGGAGGAGATCCGCGCGGAGGCCGAGGAGCGCGGCCTCGCCGTCGCCAAGAAGCCCGACAGCCACGACATCTGCTTCATCGCCGACGGCGACACCCAGGGCTTCCTCGCAGACCGCCTCGGCAAGGCGGAGGGCGACATCGTCGACGCCGAGGGCAACAAGCTGGGCACCCACGAGGGGGCCTTCGGCTACACCATCGGCCAGCGCAAGGGCCTGCGGATCGGCACCCCGGCCCCCGACGGCAAGCCGCGCTACGTCCTGGACATCTCCCCGGTGAACAACACCGTGACGGTCGGCCCCGCCGCCGACCTGGACGTCTCGGGCCTGACGGCGATCAAGCCCCGCTGGTGCGGCGCGGCCCCCTCCGGGCCCGGCACGTACACCGCGCAGCTGCGTGCGCACGGCGGCGAGACGTCCGTCTCCGCGGAACTGGTCGAGGGGGAGCTGCGGGTCTCCTTCGACGAGCCCGTACGCGGCGTGGCCCCCGGCCAGGCCATCGTGCTGTACGACGGCACGCGCGTGGTGGGGTCGGCGACGATCGCGACCACGGAGCGGGCGACGGCGGCGGCCTAGCCCCTTCGGGGCCGGCCTCAGGCCGCTTCGACTTCCACCTCGTAGAAGCAGAAGTGGTCCTTGATCTGCGCCACCGAGTCCTTCGGCTCGGGGTACGCCCACACCGCGTCCTTGACGTCGGGCAGCGACCAGTACGACGCCGTTCCCTTGAACGGGCAGTACGTGGTCGTGTCCGACGGGGTCAGGGCGTCGGTGCGTACATCCTCCGGCGGGAGGTAGTACCGCACCGGACAGCCCGTCTCGCGCAGCAGCAGGGGGCGGCGGCTTTCGGCCACGACCTGGCCGCCGTGCACCACCCGTACGAGGTCGGTGCCCTGCTCGATGGTGATCTTGTGCCCTGCGGTCACCGTGTTCTCCTTCTGTGAGCGGCTGCGTTCCACCCAGTCTGTGCCGGATCGTACGGTGAGGCCATGAACATCTGTGTCTTCCTCTCCGCGGCCGACCTCCCCGAGCGCTACACCCGCCCCGCCCGCGAATTCGCCGAGCTGCTCGGCAAGGGCGGCCACACCCTGGTGTGGGGCGGTTCCGAGAGCGGTCTGATGAAGGTCGTCGCCGATGGGGTGCACGAGGCGGGCGGGGGACTCGTCGGCGTCTCGGTGGACTTCCTCGCCGCCAAGGCGCGGGCCGTCACCGCGCCCGACGAGATGGTGATCGCGCGCGACCTCGCCGAGCGCAAGGCGCTGCTCCTGGAGAAGTCCGACGCGATCGTGATCATGGTCGGCGGCACGGGCACGCTCGATGAGGCCACCGAGATCCTCGAACTGAAGAAGCACGGCAAGCACACCAAGCCGGTCGTCCTGCTCAACTCGGCGGGCTTCTACGACGGGTTGAAGGAGCAGTTCCAGCGCATGGAGGACGAGGGCTTCCTGCCGGTGCCGCTGACCGGCCTGGTGTTCTTCGCGGAGGAGCCGGTCGGTGCGCTCGCGTACCTGGAAGAGGCCATGGGCACCCAGTGACCGTGCGCTGACCTGCACCTGGCGGGGTGCGACGATGGACGCATGGCAACACATGTGATCACCGGGGCGGGCTCCGGCATCGGCGCGGCCGTCGCCCGCCGTCTCCACGCACGCGGCGACGACCTCGTCCTGCACGCACGGGACGCGGGCCGGGCCAAGGAACTGGCGGCGCAATTCCCGGGGGCGTCCACGCTCGTCGGCGACCTCTCCGACCCGGACAGGCTCTCCTGGGCGTTCGGCCACCAGTCGCTGCCCGAGCGCGTCGACTCGCTGCTGCACATCGCGGGCGTCGTCGACCTGGGCCGGGTCGGTGACCTCACCACCAAGTCCTGGCGCCACCAGCTCAACGTCAACCTCATCGCCCCCGCCGAGCTGACCAGGCACTTCCTGCCCCAACTCCGCGTCGCGCAGGGTCACGTGGTCTTCGTGAACTCGGGCGCGGGCCTGAACGCCAGCCCCGAGTGGTCCGCCTACGCCGCCTCCAAGCACGGCCTGAAGGCCCTCGCCGACTCCCTGCGGGGCGAGGAACACGCGAACGGCGTCCGCGTCACCTCCGTCTACCCGGGGCGCACGGCGAGCGCCATGCAGGCCAAAGTGCACCAGCAGGAGGGCAAGGAGTACGACCCCTCCCGCTTCATCGACCCTGAGTCGGTCGCCACGACGATCCTGATGGCCGTCGACCTGCCGCGCGACGCGGAGGTCAACGACCTGACGGTGCGGCCCGGACAGTGAGCGGGACAGTGAGCGCGCACCGTTGGGGCCCGGCCACCGGCATCGGGTCCATGCCGGGCGGCGACGCCCGTGAGGCCGCGAAAACCGTCACGGGCAGCTTCGAAGAGTTCCCGTATCTGGCGGAGCTGCCCGCGCGGGGGCCCGGCGCCGACATGATCGGTCGGACCGCCGGAATGCTGGTCGACCTCTACGCGCGCGTGGAGCCCAGCGGCTGGCGGATCGGCGACCGGCCGGGACGGGACACGCGCCGCGCGAAGGCATGGCTCGGCGAAGACCTCGACGCCCTGGAGGAGTTCACCCAGGGGTACGAAGGGCCGGTCAAGGTGCAGGCCGTCGGGCCGTGGACGCTCGCCGCGGCCCTGGAGCTGAAGAACGGCGAAGCCGCGCTCTCCGACCCCGGCGCCTGCCGTGACCTGGCCGGATCGCTCGCCGAAGGCCTGCGCGCCCACCTCGCGGACGTACGCCGCAGGATCCCCGGCGCGCAGATCGTGCTGCAACTCGACGAGCCCTCGCTCATCGCCGTGCTGCGCGGACAGATCAAGACGGCGAGCGAGTACCGCACCCACCGCGCCGTGGACCGCCAGCTCGTCGAGAGCACCCTGCGGGAGGTCCTTGGCGTCCATGAAGGGCCGGCCGTCGTGCACTCCTGCGCGCCGGACGTGCCGTTCGCGCTGCTTCGCCGTGCGGGCGCCGACGCGATCTCGTTCGACTTCTCGCTGCTTACCGAGCGTGACGACGAGGTGATCGGTGAGGCCGTCGAGGGCGGCACCAAGCTCTTCGCCGGTGTCGTGCCCGGCGTGGACGGCCCATTGTCAGACCCTGCCGGTAGCGTCATGGGTGTCAGGTCGCTGTGGCGCAGGCTGGGACTGAATCCGGGTTCTCTCGCGGAGTCGGTCACGGTCACTCCGTCGTGCGGGCTCGCGGGGTCCTCCCCGGCGTACGCCCGCGCGGTGCTCGCCCACTGCGCCCGGGCGGCGAGATCACTCGCGGACAACCCTGAGTAATTGGGTATGACGTAACGGGAGGATGTAACGGTGGCTGTCGAACAGCAAGGCTCTGTGCCCGCCGAGGCACGGGATCAGCATGCCCAGCTGGCCGAACAGATCGAGGAGCACCGCTTCCGGTACTACGTGAACGACCAACCGGTCGTCAGCGACGCCGAGTTCGACAAGCTCCTTCGCTCGCTCGAGGCCCTGGAGGAGCGGTATTCGGAGCTGCGCACGCCCGACTCGCCCACCCAGAAGGTCTCCGGGGCGTACGAAACCGAGTTCACCTCGGTCCAGCACCGCGAGCGCATGCTCTCCCTGGACAACGCCTTCGACGACGAGGAGCTCGCCGCCTGGGCCGACCGCGTCGCCAAGGAGGTCGGCACCACCGACCATCACTTCCTGTGCGAACTGAAGGTCGACGGCCTCGCCGTGAACCTCACGTACGAGGACGGCAAGCTCACCCGCGCGGCCACCCGCGGCGACGGCCGCACCGGCGAGGACATCACTCCGAACGTCCGCACGATCGCGGACATCCCGGACCGCCTCAAGGGCGACAACATCCCCGCGCTCGTCGAGATCCGCGGCGAGGTCTTCTTCCCCATGGAGAAGTTCGAGGAGCTGAACGCCCGCCTGGTGGAGGCCGGCGACAAGCCCTTCGCCAACCCGCGCAACGCGGCGGCGGGTTCGCTGCGCCAGAAGGACCCGCGCGTCACCGCCACGCGCCCGCTGCACATGGTGGTGCACGGCATCGGCGCCCGCGAGGGCTTCGACATCGACTGCCTCAGCCACGCCTATGACCTCCTGGGCGACTGGGGCCTGCCGACCGCCCAGCACAACAAGGTGGTCCAGGGCCTCGACGGCGTGCGCGACTTCATCACGTACTTCGGCGAGAACCGCCACTCCGTGGAGCACGAGATCGACGGCGTCGTCGTCAAGCTCGACGAGATCCCGCTCCAGGGCCGCCTCGGCTCGACCTCGCGCGCGCCCCGCTGGGCGATCGCCTGGAAGTACGCCCCCGAGGAGGTCAACACCAAGCTGGTGAACATCCGCGTGGGCGTCGGCCGCACCGGCCGTGTCACGCCGTATGCCCAGGTGGAGCCTGTGACCGTCGCGGGTTCCGAGGTCGAGTTCGCGACCCTGCACAACCAGGACGTGGTGAAGAAGAAGGGCGTCTTCATCGGGGACACGGTCGTCCTGCGCAAGGCGGGCGACGTCATCCCGGAGATCCTCGGCCCGGTCGTCGACCTGCGTGACGGCACCGAGCGCGAGTTCGTGATGCCCGCCGAGTGCCCCGAGTGCGGGACGGCGCTGCGGCCGATGAAGGAGGCCGACATCGACCTCCGCTGCCCCAACGCCCGCTCGTGCCCCGCCCAGTTGCGCGAGCGCCTGTTCTATCTCGCGGGCCGCAAGAGCCTGGACATCGAGAACTTCGGCTATGTGGCCGCCGCCGCGCTCACCAAGCCCCTGGAGCCGTCCGAGCCGCCGATCCTGGACGAGGGCGACATCTTCGACCTCACCATCGACCGGCTCCTGCCGATCAAGGCGTACGTACTGGATCAGGACAGCGGACTGCCCAGGCGGGACCCGAAGTCGGGCGAGGAGAAGATCGCCACGGTCTTCGCCAACCAGCAGGGCGAGGCGAAGAAGAACGCCGTGTCCATGCTGGAGAACATCGCCGCGGCCAAGGAGCGCCCCCTCGCGCGGATCATCACGGGCCTGTCCATCCGCCATGTGGGTCCGGTCGCCGCGGAGGCGCTCGCCCGCGAATTCCGGTCGATCGAGCGGATCGAACAGGCCACCGAGGAGGAGCTTGCCGCCGTGGAGGGGGTGGGGCCGACCATCGCCGCCTCCCTCAAGCAGTGGTTCGAGGAGGAGTGGCACCGGGAGATCCTGCGCAAATGGCGCGCGGCCGGTGTCCGTATGGAGGAAGAGGGCGGGGGAGAGGACGAGGGGCCGCGGCCGCTCGAAGGCCTCACCGTCGTCGTGACCGGAACGCTCGAGAAGCACACGCGGGATGGCGCAAAAGATGCGTTGCAGAGCCGGGGCGCCAAGGTGACCGGTTCCGTTTCGAAGAAGACAGCTTTCGTCGTAGTGGGTGACAATCCTGGATCTAAATTCGACAAGGCCATGCAGCTGAAGGTTCCGGTTCTCAACGAGGAAGGCTTCGCCGTCCTGCTGGAACAGGGGCCGGAAGCAGCCGCGGAAGTTGCGCTTCCGACCGAGGAGTAGCGGTTGAAGGCCACCCGTTCAGCGCATACCAGATGCATACGGGTGGCCGGGTCGCATTCGGGCAACCGTTGTGGACCGCTGCCCGTAGAAGCCTTCTGCGGCCTACTGTTGAGGTGTGCGCCTGCCGTGCCCCGCTGCGATTGGGGTATCCCCTGCTCATCGGGAGCATGGGTAAGGGGATTCAGACGCGGCTGACTTCTGGAGCGAGTCCGCGTGGCGTGGGCACCGCCGGCTGTGAGAGGGACGGGAATGGAACCGACCGAGAGCGCCGCACCGGACTCCCGGCTGCCCGCGCGCCTGCGGCGCGGACCGGGCGCGTGGCTCAGCGGACGCAGGGCGGCACGGGAGGCACGCGAAGCCGAGAGCAGGCTCCCCGCCGTCCCGAGCACCGCAGTTGAGCGGCGCGAACGCGCATGGAGCACCGTCGGTGCGTACGGCACGCAGGAGCTCGGCGTGGGCGAGGCGGCGGGCGGCCGGGACACCGCGGGGCCCGGCTCCGCGCAGTCCGGTGCCGAAGGGCGGCGCAGGAGCCTCTGGCGCGGCAGGGAAGCGCCCGACGCGGATGACGCGGCGGGCGAGCGTGACCCCTGGCCAGTGCTTCCGGTTGCCGTCGTGGCGATCGCCGCGGTGGCGCTCGGCACGGGCTTCTTCCACGCGCTCACCGGACGTGACGCGCTGTTCCCCTCCGGCACGGTCGGCTGGGCGCTCGCCGTCCTCACGGGACTGATCGTCGGCCACCTCGTCGCGCTCGGCCGCGACCGCTGGTGGGGCGGCACCGGCTCGGGCGGCGCGCTCACCGTCGCCGTCCTCTTGCTGTACGGCTGGGTGCCCGCCGGGATGGTCAGCCTCACCGTCGTCGTCCTGGTCGGCGTCGCGCGCCGCCACCGCTGGCGCCAGGGCATCCTGCACGGCGCCGTCGACATCCTCGGCATCGGCGCGGGCGCGCTCGCCATGGCCGCGTTCGGCACGGCGCCCACGGCGCAGTCGCCCTGGCTGCCCGAGACCTGGGACCTGTACTCGGCGCCCGAGGTCGCCCTCGCCGCCATCGCCTACCTCGTCGTCACCCGCGTCCTGCTCTGGTACGTCCACGCGCCGCGCTCCGGCGCCCTGCCCACGGTCACCCGTACCGCCCTGGTCAGGCAGGGGCTCGTCGCCGTCGCGCTGCTCGGCATCGCACCGCTGATCTGCGTGGTCGCGGCCTCGACCCCCGCCCTGCTCCCGCTCTTCGCGATCCCGCTCGTCGCGCTCGACTCGACGCTGTGGATCGCGCGGGCCCGGGCCGAGGAGCAGTTGCGCGATCCGCTGACGGGGCTGCCGAACCGGCAGTGGCTCCTGGAGCGCACCTGGTCGGCGCTCGACGACGCCGAGCGGATCGGGGCGCGGTCCGCCTTAATGCTGATCGACATGGACCGCTTCCGTTCGGTGAACGACACCCTCGGTCATCTCGCGGGTGACCGTCTGCTCCTGCAGATCGCCGACCGGCTGCGGCTCGCCCTGCCGCGCGGCGCGGAAGCCGCTCGGCTCGGCGGCGACGAATTCGCCGTCCTGCTGCCGGTCACCGACTCCACGACGTCGGCCACCCGGGTGGCGCGGTCCCTGGTCGCCGCCCTCGGTTCGCCCCTGGACCTCGACGGGTTGACGCTGGTCCTCGAGGCCAGTGCGGGGCTCGCCGTCTTCCCCGACCACGCGCTCGACGCCGAAGGCCTGCTCCAGCGGGCGGACGTCGCGATGTACCAGGCCAAGCGGGACCGCACGGGCGTCGAGGTGTACGAGTCCAAGCGGGACTCCAACACCCCCGACCGGCTCGGCCTGCTCGGCGATCTGCGCCGGGCCCTGGACGCGGGGGACGTCGAGCTGCACTACCAGCCGAAGGTGCAGTTCGACGGCCGCGTCGCGGGGCTTGAGGCCCTGGTGCGGTGGGTGCATCCCGAGCGCGGGAAGGTGCCGCCGGACGAGTTCATCGCCATAGCGGAGTCGTCCGGCCTCATGCCGCACCTGACGGAGTACGTCCTGGAGACCGCGCTCGGCCAGGTGGCCAAGTGGCAGGAGCAGGGGCTCAAGGTCCCGGTCGCGGTGAATGTCTCGCCGCGCGACGTGCACACCCCCGGCTTCGCGGGCGCCGTCGCAGCGCGCCTGGCACGCCACGGGGTTCCCCCGGGAGCGCTCCAACTGGAGATAACGGAACACGTGCTCCTGGAGGACCCGCAGCGGGCCGCCGACACCCTGGCGGGCCTGACCGGCCACGGGGTCAAGATGTCCCTCGACGACTTCGGCACGGGGTACTCGTCCCTGGTGCACCTGCGGCGCCTTCCGGTCAGCGAACTGAAGATCGACCGCTCCTTCGTGGCGCGGCTCGCGGTGGACAACGAAGACGCGGAGATCGTCCGCTGCACGGTCGACCTCGCGCACTCCCTGGGGCTGCTCGTGGTCGCCGAGGGCGTCGAGGACGACGAGACGTGGGAGCGGCTGCGCGATCTGGGCTGCGACGCGGTGCAGGGCTGGCTGGTCGCCGCGGCGATGCCCGCGGACGAGACGACCGCCTGGCTGCGGGCCCGCGGCTCCCGCGGCTGGCGCAGGCCGGTGGACGTCGCTGCCGAGGAAGCAGAGGCGGCACGCGCCGCCGCGGAGGCCGACGCCCTGAAGTAGCCACGGGTCGGCGACGCCCCACTCCCACAGCAACCGCGAACGCCGCGGCGGCGGACGCGGGGGGAGGGCGTGGGTGCTGCCGGGGGAATCCGTTTCACGTGCATGGGGTGCGGCCCCATAGGATTGGGGACACAAACCACACACTCACCCCCAGAGGATCGCCGCATGCCTGGCATTACGCGCGAGGAGGTCGCCCACCTCGCCCGCCTAGCACGTCTTGAGCTGAAGGACGAGGAGCTCGACCACTTCGCCGGACAGCTCGACGACATCATCGGCGCGGTCGCCCGCGTCTCCGAGGTCGCCGACCAAGACGTACCGCCGACCTCCCACCCGCTGCCGCTGACGAACGTCATGCGCGCGGACGAGGTCCGTCCGTCGCTCACCCCCGAGCAGGCGCTCTCCGGAGCCCCGGCCCAAGAGCAGCAGCGTTTCAAGGTGCCGCAGATCCTGGGGGAGGACTAACCACCATGACGGACAGCAAGATCGACATCATCAGGCTCACCGCCGCCGACATCGCCGCGAAGGTCGCCTCCGGCGAGCTGACGGCCGTCGAGGTCACCGAGGCCCACCTCGCCCGCATCGAGGCCGTCGACGAGAAGGTGCACGCCTTCCTGCACGTCGACCGCGAGGGCGCCCTCGCGCAGGCCCGCGCCGTCGACGCCAAGCGCGAGAACGGCGAGAAGCTCGGCCCGCTGGCCGGCGTCCCGCTCGCGCTCAAGGACATCTTCACCACCGAGGGCATCCCGACCACGGTCGGCTCCAAGATCCTCGAGGGCTGGATCCCGCCGTACGACGCGACCGTCACGCGCAAGCTGAAGGAAGCCGACGTCGTCATCCTCGGCAAGACCAACATGGACGAGTTCGCCATGGGGTCCTCCACCGAGAACAGCGCGTACGGCCCCACCGGCAACCCGTGGGACCTCACCCGCATCCCCGGCGGCTCCGGCGGCGGCTCCAGCGCCGCCCTCGCCTCGTACGAGGCCCCGCTCGCCATCGGCACCGACACCGGCGGCTCCATCCGCCAGCCCGCGGCCGTCACCGGCACGGTCGGCGTCAAGCCCACGTACGGCGGAGTCTCCCGCTACGGCATGGTGGCGTTCTCGTCCTCCCTGGACCAGGGCGGGCCCTGCGCCCGTACGGTCCTGGACGCGGCCCTCCTGCACGAGGTCATCGCCGGGCACGACGAGCTCGACTCGACGTCCATCGACGCCCCGGTCCCGCCGGTCGTCGAGGCCGCCCGCAACGGCTCCGTACAGGGCATGCGCGTCGGCGTCGTCAAGCAGTTCGCCGGCGAGGGCTACCAGGCAGGCGTCGTCCAGCGCTTCCAGGAGTCCGTGGCGCTGCTCAAGGAGCTCGGTGCCGAGGTCGTCGAGCTGGACTGCCCGTCCTTCGACCTGGCGCTCTCCGCGTACTACCTGATCGCGCCCTCCGAGTGCTCCTCGAACCTCGCGCGCTTCGACGCCATGCGCTACGGCCTGCGCGTCGGCGACGACGGCACGAAGTCCGCCGAGGAGGTCACCGCGCTGACCCGCGAGGCCGGCTTCGGCGACGAGGTCAAGCGCCGCGTCATCCTGGGCACGTACGCCCTGAGCTCCGGCTACTACGACGCGTACTACGGAAGCGCCCAGAAGGTCCGCACCCTGATCACGAAGGACTTCGAGAAGGCCTTCGAGCAGGTCGACGTGATCGTCTCGCCCGCGACGCCCACCACCGCCTTCCCGATCGGCGAGCGCGCCGACGACCCGATGGCGATGTACCTCGCGGACGTGTGCACCATCCCGTCGAACATGGCGGGCAACGCCGCCATGTCGCTGCCCTGCGGCCTCGCGCCGGAGGACGGCCTGCCCGTCGGACTGCAGATCATCGCCCCGGCCATGAAGGACGACCGCCTTTACAAGGTCGGCGCTGCCGTAGAGGCCGCCTTCGTGGAAAGGTGGGGTCACCCGCTGCTTGAGGAGGCACCGTCACTATGAGTCCCATGACTGCCAAGGCCCAGGGCTTCAAGAAGTCGAAGCCCGGCGCGTACCTGTCGATGGGCACCACCGCCTTCGGCGCGATCTCCGTCGTCAAGCAGGCCAGGCTGGCCCGCAAGGAGAACGACACGCTCCGTCTCGTCGACGCCGCTGTCTCCGCCGCCGCCATCGTCACCGGTCTTGCTCTGCTCTATCGCGAGCTGAAGAAGCTCGGCGACGACGACGTCCTGCTGGGTTGAGAGGGAAAGTTTCACCGTGACTGTCACGACTGACCTGGTGTCGTACGAGGATGCCCTCGCGACGTACGACCCCGTCATGGGCCTTGAGGTCCATGTCGAGCTGGGCACCAAGACCAAGATGTTCTGCGGCTGCTCCACCGAGCTGAAGCAGGACGCCAACAGCCAGACCTGCCCGACCTGTCTCGGCCTTCCCGGCGCGCTGCCGGTGGTCAACGAGATCGGCGTCGAGTCCGCCATCAAGATCGGTCTCGCCCTCAACTGCGAGATCGCCGAGTGGTGCCGCTTCGCCCGGAAGAACTACTTCTATCCGGACATGCCGAAGAACTTCCAGACCTCCCAGTACGACGAGCCGATCGCCTTCAACGGCTATCTGGACGTCCAGCTGGAGGACGGCGAGGTCTTCCGCGTGGAGATCGAGCGCGCCCACATGGAGGAGGACACCGGCAAGTCCACGCACGTCGGTGGCGCGACCGGCCGTATCCACGGCGCCTCGCACTCGCTCCTGGACTACAACCGCGCGGGCATCCCGCTCATCGAGATCGTCACCAAGCCGATCGAGGGCGCGGGCGAGCGGGCCCCCGAGGTCGCCAAGGCGTACGTGGCCGAGCTGCGCGAGGTCATCAAGGCGCTCGACGTCTCCGAGGCCCGCATGGACAAGGGCCAGATGCGCTGCGACGTGAACCTCTCCCTGCGCCCGCACGGGCGCGAGGAGTTCGGTACGCGCTCGGAGACGAAGAACGTCAACTCGCTCCGTTCCGTGGAGCGTGCGGCGCGCTTCGAGATCCAGCGCCATGCCGCTGTGCTGAACTCGGGCGGGACCATCGTCCAGGAGACCCGTCACTTCCACGAGGAGGACGGCTCCACGACGTCGGGGCGCATCAAGGACAACGCCGAGGACTACCGGTACTTCCCGGAGCCCGACCTCGTCCCCGTGGCTCCGGCCCGCGCGTGGGTCGAGGCGCTGCGTGCCGGTCTCCCCGAGATGCCGCGCGTGCGCCGCAACCGACTCCGTGAGGAGTGGGGTGTCTCGGAGCACGACATGCAGTCGATCCTGAACGCCGGTGCGGTCGACCCGATCGTCGCCACCATCGAGGCGGGCGCCGACTCGGCCGCCGCGCGCAAGTGGTGGATGGGCGAGCTGGCCCGCAACGCCAACGAGACGGGCAAGGCCCTCGACGAACTGCCGGTCACCCCCGTGCAGGTCGCCCGGGTCGCCGAGCTCGTCGCCAAGGGCGACCTGAACGACAAGCTGGCGCGCCAGGTCTTCGAGGGTGTCCTCGCGGGCGAGGGCACGCCGGACGAGGTCGTCGAGAAGCGCGGCCTGAAGGTCGTCTCGGACGAGGGCGCTCTGACCACCGCCGTGGACGAGGCGATCGCGGGCAACCCCGCCATCGCCGACAAGATCCGCAGCGGCAAGGTCGCGGCGGCCGGTGCGCTGGTCGGCGCGGTCATGAAGGCCACTCGGGGCCAGGCCGACGCGGCCCGCGTCAAGGAACTGATCCTGGAGAAGCTGGGCGTGGAGGGCTAGTCGCTGCGCTGGCTCGGAGCAGTGTCCCGGCTGTAGCCGGGGTGCTTCCCGAGCCGCCCGCTTCGCGGCGGATTTTTCCCGCCCACCCACCCGATTGCCCCGCGTCGTCGGGTGGGTGGGCGGAAGCCCCGCCGTGCCGCGGGCCCCGCCGTGCCGCGGGCCGTGCGCCGCAATGTCGCCCCCCGCCCCGCCTTACGCTGTGGACGTCCGTCCCCGCTGAACCACCGCCCCACCCGGGCCACGGAGCGTCCCCCTGAACACCGTCACCGCCGAGATCCTCTCCGTCGGCCTGCTGCTCGCCGTGCTGGCGTTCGCCGTCATACGGCCCAAGAAGTGGCCGGAGGCCGCCGCCGCGTTGCCCGCGGCCGGGCTCGTCGTGGTGCTCGGGGCCGTCTCGCCGGAGCACGCGCTCGCCGAGGTCGAGAGCCTGCTGCCGGTGGTCGGGTTCCTCGCGGCCGTGCTCGTGCTCGCCCAACTCTGCGCGGACGACGGGCTCTTCGCCGCCGCCGGGGATCTCGTGGCCCGGATCTGCGGCGGGCGGACCAAGGCGCTGCTCGGCGGGGTCTTCGGTGTCGCCGCGGCGATCACCGCGGTGCTCAGCCTGGACGCCACCGTCGTCCTGCTCACCCCGGTCGTCTTCGCCACCGCGGCCCGCGTCGGGGCCAGACCCCGCCCGCACGTCTACGCCACCGCCCACCTGGCCAACTCGGCGTCGCTCCTGCTGCCCGTCTCCAACCTCACCAACCTCCTCGCGCTCACCGCGAGCGGCCTCACCTTCACGCGGTTCGCGCTGCTCATGGCGGTGCCGTGGCTGGTGGCCATCGGCATCGAGTACGCCGCCTTCCGGCGGTACTTCGCCGCCGATCTGGACGCGGGCGCCCTCGAACCCAAGGAGACCGAGCCGACCCCCGTGCCGGTGTTCACCCTGGCCGTCCTGGGTCTCACGCTCGCCGGGTTCGTCGTCACCTCGTTCGCCGGGGCCGAACCCCTGTGGGCCGCCCTCGCGGGAGCCGCGGTGCTCGCGGTCCGTGCCCTGCTGCGCAAACGTACGACCGCCACCGGAATCGTCCGCTCCGCGAGCCCGCTGTTCTGTCTGTTCGTGCTCGCGCTCGGCATCGTCGTCAAGGCGGTCGTCGACAACGGCCTCGGCTCCGGGATCGAGTGGATGCTGCCGGACGGCGCTTCGCTGCCCGCGCTGCTCGCGATCGCGGGCCTCGCCGCCGTGCTCGCCAACCTCATCAACAACCTGCCGGCGATTCTCGCTCTCCTGCCCGCCGTCGCCCCCGCCGGTCCCGGCCCCGTTCTCGCCGCCCTCATCGGCGTCAACATCGGCCCGAACCTGACGTACGTCGGCTCGCTCGCCACCCTGCTGTGGCGCCGCATCCTGCACGACCACGGCACCGACGCCGACCTGCGGACGTTCACCGTGCTCGGCGTCCTGACCGTGCCCGCCACCCTCGCGGCGTCGACGGCGGCCCTCTGGGCGGGCCTGCTCATCGGCTTCTGAGCCCGGCGGCACCCGCCCGGCGGCCCGGCATTCTCCGCCGGGTCCATCCGTTCACGCCGACTTTGTCCCCAAGTCTTCACAGGGAAACCAGACTTCACTACCGTCCCGGCCGAGGAGGCTAATGGATCAGCAGAGAACCATTGGCCGTCGACTGGAGGTCGTACGTGTCCCCGGAGATATCACGCAGGCGGCTCATGGCAGTCGGCACAGGCGCACTCGGTGCCGCCGCCGTCGGATCGTTCCTGCCGCCGTCACTGCAGCAGGCGCTGGCACAGGACCGGCACAAACCCGGTAGCGGCGGGCTCGACTCGATCGAACACGTCGTCATCCTGATGCAGGAGAACAGGTCCTTCGACCACTACTTCGGCGCGCTGCGCGGCGTACGCGGCTTCGGCGACCGCAACGCCGTCCGCCTCCCGGGCGGGAAATCCGTGTTCGAGCAGCCGGCCGGCCTCGGCACCGTCCTGCCCTTCCCGGTCCGCGAGGCCGCGGCCGCGCAGAAGAAGGACCTGCAGTACATCGGCGCCCTCGACCACTCCTGGAGCGGCGGCGCCAAGGCCTGGCACGACGGCTGGTCGGACGGCTGGATCACCGCCAAGACCGCCGCCACGATGGCGTACTACACGCGCGCCGACATCCCCCTGCACTACGAACTCGCCGACACCTTCACCGTCTGCGACGCCTACCACTCGTCCATCCACACCTCCACGAGCCCCAACCGCAACCACCTGTGGAGCGGCAAGACGGGCTACGAGGCGAACGGCAAGCGGGCCGTCGGCAACGACGCGTACGCCGAGGGGACGCACCCCGGATACGACTGGGGGACGTACGCCGAGCGCCTGGAGAAGGCGGGCGTGAGCTGGCAGACGTACACGGAGTGGGAGAACTTCACCGACAACCAGATCGAGTTCTTCGCCACCTTCAAGGCCATCGCCCGCAAGGTCCTCGCGAAGACCGGCCTGACCTACATGGAGGCCTTCTACGCCAAGGTCCGCGACGCCAAGGACGAGGCCGAGCGCGCGAAGCTGCTCGCCACCCTGGAGGAGGGCGTCGCCACCCTCACCAAGGCCGAGAAGTCCCTCTTCGAGCGCGGCCTGCGGCGCGTGCCCACCGGGAAGCTCGCCGAGGAGTTCGCCAAGGACGTCGCGGGAGGCAAGCTGGCCAAGGTCAGCTATCTGGTGCCGTCCGCCCTGGACTCCGAGCACCCCAGCGTCTCCTCGCCCATCCACAGCGCGACCATCGTCTACAAGGTCCTGGACGCCCTCGCCTCGCACCCCGAGGTCTGGCGCCGCACCGCCGTCTTCATCAACTACGACGAGAACGACGGCTTCTTCGACCACGTACCGCCGCCCGTCCCCGGCGGCGACAGCGCCGAGGAGCAGGAAGAGCGCTGGGAAGGCAAGCCCACCGGCCTGGGCGTGCGCGTCCCCATGCTCGTCGTCTCGCCCTGGACCGTCGGCGGCTACGTCACCTCCGAGGTCTTCGACCACACCTCCGTCGTGCGCTTCCTGGAGAAGTGGACCGGCGTCCGCGAGCCCAACATCAGCGCCTGGCGCCGCAAGGTCACCGGCGACCTCACCGGCGCCTTCGACTTCAAGCGCGGCCACCGGCAGCCCGAGGTGGAACAGCCCGGCGCCATACCGGAGTTCAGCGGCCGCTGGGCCCCGCAGCCGCCCCTGAAGCAGTCCATGCCCGTCCAGGAGCCCGGCACCCGCCGCGCACGGCCGCTGCCCTACCAGCCCGACGCGTACGTGAAGCCGGGCGAGAGCGGCGCCCTGTCGGTGCGGCTGCGCAACGGCGGCCGCTCCAGCGCGCACTTCGCGCTCTACCCCTACGCCGGCGAGTTCAAGGTCCCCCAGCACCAGGACGTCGTCCGCGAGGGCTCCTGGACCGTCCCGGTGGCCAAGGACAGCTACGACTTCACCATCACGGGACCCAACGGCTTCCGGCGCGAGTTCGCGGGCGGCAAGGACGGCAAGGCGCAACTCGCGTCCGCGATCACCCGCTGCGAGATCCATGTGACGCTGGCCAACCGGGGCCGCAAGGACCTCGTCTTCACGGTCGAGCCCATCGGCTACGTGGCGGAGCGGCACGTCAGGTCGCGTACGAGGACCGTCCGCGTCAAGGCGGGCAGCAGCCGCACGATCGCCTGGCACACGGACGACGAGCACGGCTGGTACGACGTCCAGGTGACGGCGGCGGGCGAACCTGCTTTCCGGCGCCGCCTGATGGGGCACATAGAGAACGGACGCGCGAGCGTGTCGGGCTGACGCCCCGGTTCCGAGGGTGTGCGAGGTCCCGATGGGACCTCGCACACCCTTTTGTGAACTTGTGAGGAAAGCCACGAACGGGACCAATGATCTCCAGGTGCTGTCAAAGTACTTCTGGCGCACATGTCGTCGCTCAAGCGTTCTTTGCGGGCTGTTCGGTGCATGCAAGACGGTTCCCGGTAAAGATCCACGAATCAATACAGGGAGCCGTTCAGTGGCAGCAGTCGCACGGTGGTGTCTGAAGCATCGCCTCCTGGCCGTACTGCTCTGGCTGGTCGCCCTCGGCGGCGCCGCGAGCGCCGCGGCGGTCACCGGATCCGCGTACTCGAACGACTACGACGTGCCGGGCACCGAATCGGGCCGCGCGACCCAGCTCCTGAACGAGGGCTTCGAAGGCCTCGGCGGCGACAGCAACACCGTCGTCTGGCGCACCGAGGCGGGCACGACGGTGCGCGCCGCCGACGTCGAGCAGACGATGACCGACGCCCTGGACCGCATCCAGGGCATGCCCGCGGTCGCCTCCGTCAGCAGCCCGTACGCGGCGCACGGCGCCGCACAGATCAGCGGCGACGGCCGCATCGCGTATGCGACCGTCACCTTCCACGAGCAGGCCGACGCCATCGACGCGTCGGACGCACAGGCCCTCGTGGACACCGCGAAGGCCGCGGCGTCCGACAGCCTGGACGTCGAGCTCGGCGGCGGCGCCGTCGGCCTCACCGAGTCCAAGAGCGCGAAGACCGCCGAGATCGTCGGGGTCGCCGTCGCCGCCGTCGTGCTCTTCCTCGCCTTCGGCTCGCTCGCCGCGTCCCTGCTGCCCATCGCCACCGCGCTGGTGTCGGTCGGCACGGCCTACGCGGGAATCGTGCTCCTCGGGCACCTCATGACCGTCGCGGACTTCGCCCCGATGCTGGGCACCCTGATCGGGCTCGGCGTCGGCATCGACTACGCGCTGTTCATCGTGACCAGACACCGCAAGGGCCTCAAGCAGGGCCTTCCGGTGGCCGTCGCCGCGGAACGCGCGGTTGCCACCACCGGGCGCGCGGTCGTCTTCGCGGGCGCCACCGTGTGCATCGCCCTGCTCGGCATGCTCATCCTGCGGCTCAGCTTCCTCAACGGCGTCGCGATCGCGGGCTCGCTCACCGTGCTCCTCACCGTCGCCGCGTCGGTGACCCTGCTCCCCGCGCTCCTGTCCTGGATCGGCCCGCGCGCCCTCAGCCGCCGCGAACGGCGCGCGCTCGCCGAGCACGGCCCCGCCCCGGAGGTGCCCACCGGGCTCGCCGCACGCTGGTCCGCGTTCGTCGAGCGCCACCCCAAGCTCCTCGGCGGTATCGCCGTCGTCGTGATGGCGGTGCTCGCCCTGCCCACGCTCTCCCTGCACCTGGGCACGTCCGACCAGGGCAACAACCCCGCCTCTGCCACCACCCGGCAGGCCTACGACCTGCTCGCGGACGGCTTCGGCCCCGGCGTGAACGGGCCGCTCACCCTCGTCACCCCCGTCGACGGAGCGGGCGACCGGCTCGCCCTCGCCAACCTCGGCCCGGTGCTCGAATCGGCCAAGGGCATCGCCTCCGTCAGCCCCGTCACGTACGACGCCCAAGGCACGACCGCCCGCATCACCGTCGTACCGTCCTCGTCCCCCCAGTCCGAGCGGACCAGCGAGCTCGTCGACCGGCTGCGCGACGACGTACTGCCCAGGGCCGAGGCCGACACCTCGCTCGACCTCCGGGTCGGCGGCGTCACGGCGAGCTACGACGACTTCGCGGAGATCATCGTCGGCAAGCTCCCGCTCTTCGTGGGCGTCATCATCGGCCTCGGCTGCGTCCTGCTGCTCCTGGCCTTCCGGTCCATCGGCATCCCCCTGAAGGCCGCCGCGATGAACGTGGCGGCGGTGGCATCGGCCTTCGGGGTCGTCGTCGCGATCTTCCAGTGGGGCTGGGGGAGCGAGCTGCTCGGCCTCGGTTCGGCCGGACCGATCGAACCCTTCCTGCCCGTGATCATGGTGTCCGTCCTCTTCGGGCTCTCCATGGACTACCAGGTCTTCCTGGTCAGCCGGATGTACGAGGAGTGGCTGGAGACCGGCGACAACCGGCGGGCCGTACGGGTCGGCCTCGCCGAGACGAGCCGCGTGATCAACTCCGCGGCCGTCATCATGATCTCGGTCTTCCTCGCCTTCGTCCTGAGCGGCGACCGGGTCATCGCGATGTTCGGCATCGGCCTCGCGGTCGCGGTCGCGCTCGACGCGTTCGTCCTGCGCACGCTCCTCGTGCCCGCCCTGATGCACATGCTCGGCGGCGCCAACTGGTGGCTGCCGCGCCGCCTCGACCGCCTGCTGCCGCGCATCAGCATCGAGCCCCCGGAATGTCGGTCGAGCAAAACCGCCGCGAGTGCGAAGATCCCCGGGCAAGGGGACACGCATGACGCTGCGGTCGTGCGGCCGGACGGACTGGAGGAGCGGGATGTTCGCGATATCGCTGGGCGAGGGCGCTGAGCTGCGGCCGATCGAGCCGTGGCAGGCGCAGGAGTTCCTCGCGCACATCGAGCGGGCGCGGGAGTACGCCGGGCCGTGGGTGCCCCTGACCACGCTGGTGACGGACCTCGAATCGGCCCGTGAGCGCCTCCAGGCGCACGCCGACAGGCAGGCCGCCGACACGGGACGCCTCTGCGGGGTCTGGCTCGACGGCGTACTCGTCGGCGGTGTCTTCTTCCGGATCTTCGACACGGCCACGGAGAGCTGCGAGGTCGGTGTCTGGCTGGAGCCCTCGGCCGCCGGGCGCGGGCTGATCACCAGGGCGAGCCGGGTCCTCATCGACTGGGCGGTGGACCAGCGCGGCATGCACCGCGTGGAGTGGATGGCTTCCTCGGCGAACGCCCCCAGCATCGCGGTCGCCGAACGGCTCGGAATGACCAGGGACGGCGTGCTGCGGGAGAGCTTTCCCTGGCAGGGCGTGCGGCACGACATGGAGGTCTGGTCGGTGCTCGCACCGGAGTGGCGCAAGGCGCGCGAGGAGCGTGCGGCCGCGGGCGACGGGGGCTCGGCGGCTCGTTAAGAAAGCTCTCAGACTCCGTCCGTACGGTGCGGAGCATGGGAACTAAGACAGAGGACGAAGCCGCGGCCAAGGCGGCCGCGAAGCCCGCAGAGCCGGAGGCCGCGGACACCAAGGACGACACCCGGGTGGAGACCGTCAAGGCGGAGAAGACCGCCGACGTCGAGGACTCCGTCCCGGCCGACCAGGCAGCCGACCACGACGCCGACGACGACGCCGATGAGCTCGTCGTCGTCGAAGAGGTCGCTCCGGCCAAGTCCGGTGGCGTGTTCCAGGGTGCCGCGGCCGTCGTCTCCGCCGCCCTCGGTGTGATCGGCCTCTCCGGCGGCTGGCTCGGCACGGTCGCCGCGGCCCGCTCGAACATCGTCGGGCAGCTCGAGACCAAGCAGTCGGCGAGCGTCGCCGACCAGATCCAGGCCATGTACGGCGACTCCTGGCAGGTCACGGCCCTGATCGCCGGCGCTTTCGCGCTCGCCGCGCTGGTCGTCGGGTTCATCGTCCTGGTCCGGCCCGCGTTCGGCGCGCCCGACCAGGTGCAGGCGTCGTGGATCAAGTCGGTGGCCTGGGCGGGTGTCGCCCTCGGCGTCATCGGCCTGCTGCTCGCCATCGCCAAGTACTCGGACCTGATCTACGGACTGCCGTCCGCGAGTTGACGACAGGCGGGGTACACGCCGGACAAGGTACTCAGAGCGCCGTCGGGGCTGGAACATCGGCCCCGCCGGCGCTTTCGTACGTAAGGGGCCTTAGGCGGGCGGCAGGAGCTAAGGCACCCTGCCGCCCGCCTAAGGCCCCCCACCCCCTCAAGATGCGGCACTCTCCCGATGTGCCGACCCTCCCTGGCGGACGAAAGTAGAGGCATCGCAAGACGGGAGCCGCGAACAGCGGATCACGGACAGCGAAGCCGGAATCCGAAACCGGAATCCGGAGCCCCACGCCGCACGGCAGAAGCCAGGGAGTTCTCATGTTTGAGTACGAAATGCACCAGCTCCGCGCCGCCGACCTCGCCCGTGAGGCCGACCGCCGCCGCCTCCTGCGGGAGGTCAGGGAGGCCAAGGCGGCCCGCCGCGAGCGCCGTTCGGCCCGCCACGAAACCGGAGGGCGGGTGAGCACGGCCCAGCGGAAGCTCCGCTTCACCCGGGCCGCCTGATGGGAACGGCGGCGTCCGCGGGGGCGACCGGGATATCCGCTGCCACCGGGCACGCACCCTGTGCGATGCTCACCGCTGTGGAGACCAGGTCCGTAAGCCCCGTGTTCGTCGGCCGCTCCGACGAACTGGGCGTACTGAACGACGCACTCGCCCGTGCCAGGGGAACCGCCCCCGGCACGGGCGAGCCGCAGGCGTTGCTGCTCGGCGGCGAGGCGGGCGTCGGCAAGACGCGCCTCATCGAGGAGTTCACCGCGGCGGCCCGCGCCGAGGGCGCCGTCGTCGCGCTCGGCGGCTGCGTCGAGATCGGCGCGGAAGGCCTGCCCTTCGCCCCCTTCTCCAGCGCCCTGCGCTCCCTGCGCCGCCAGCTCCCCGAAGAGCTGGACGCGGCGGCAGCGGACCAGGAGGGCGAGCTCGCCCGGCTCCTGCCCGAACTGGGCGAGGCGCCGCAGCGCCGCCGGGGCACCGACGCCCAGCACGACGAGGAAGGCATGGCCCGCCTCTTCGAGCTGACCGTCCGCCTCCTGGAACGGCTCGCCCGCGACCGCCCGGTGGTCGTCGCCCTGGAGGACCTGCACTGGGCCGACGCCTCGACCCGCCACCTCCTGTCCTACCTCTTCCGCACCCTGCGCAGCGGCCACCTCGTCGTCGTCGCCACCTACCGCGCCGACGACATCCACCGCCGCCACCCGCTGCGCCCGCTCATCGCCGAACTCGACCGCCTGCGCACGGTGCGGCGCATCGAACTCGCCCGCTTCAGCAAGGGCGAAGTCGCCCGCCAGATGGCCGGAATCCTCAGCGCCGAGCCCGCGCAGTCCCTGGTGGACGACGTCTTCGAGCGCTCGGACGGCAACGCCTTCTTCGTCGAGGAACTCGCGGTCGCCTCGCACGGCGGCAGCTGCGCGAGCCTCACCGACTCCCTGCGCGATCTGCTCCTCGTCCGCGTCGAGGAGCTGCCCGAGGACAGCCAGCGGGTCGCCAAGATCGTCGCCGAGGGCGGCTCGACCGTGGAGTATCCGCTGCTCGCCGCGGTCGCGGGACTGTCGGAGGACCACCTGATCGAGGCGCTGCGGGCCGCCGTCGGCGCCAATATCCTGCTGCCGTCACCCGACGGCGACGGCTACCGCTTCCGGCACTCCCTGGTGCGCGAGGCCGTCGGCGACGACCTGCTGCCCGGTGAACGCTCCCGGATCAGCCGCCGGTTCGCCACCGCCCTGGAGGCCGACCCTTCCCTGGTCCCCGACGACCAGCGCGCCACTCGCCTCGCCAGCTACTGGTACCACGCGCACGACGCGGCCAAGGCGCTCCCCGCCGTCCTGCGGGCATCCGTCGAGGCCCGCCGCCGCTACGCGTACTCCGAACAACTGCGCCTCCTCGAACGGGCCATGGAGCTGTGGGACGGCGCCCCCGAAGACGTACGCCTCGAACTGCGCCCCCTCGACTACGCCGAGGTCTATCCGCCCTGCGGCGACGAAGAAGCCCCGCTGAACTACCTCGACCTCATGGCGGAGGCCGCCGTCGCCGGACGCCTCTGCGGTGAGCGCGAGCGCGCCCTGAAGATCACCAAGCGTGCGCTGCGCGAGCTGGAGGACGGACACGACCCGCTGCGCGCGGCCTGGTTCTGGATCCAGCGCTCCCGGCTGATCTCGTCGCTCGCCCGCGGTGACGGCTGGGCGGAGATCGCCACCGCGCAGGAACTGGTCCGCGGACTCCCGCCGTCCGAGGTGCACGCCGAGGTGCTCACCAACGTCGCCTCCTGGGGCATGCTCCACAACCCCGGCGAGGAGACGCTGGCCGCGGCCCAGCGCGCCGTCGAGTACGCCCGGATGGTCAAGGCCGAGGAGATCGAGCTCAACGCCCGGCTCATCCTCGGCGGCCTCCTGGTCGACGCGGGCGACGTCGAACACGGGTTCGCGGAGATGTACGCGGTCAGGGACCGGTGCGTGGCGCCGCCCGGCCTGGTCTCCCGGATCCCGCACATCCACGTCAACCTGCCCTCCGCGCTCGAAGGCGCGGGCCGCTCCCTGGAGTCCTTGCAGGTCAGCGACCAAGGCCTCGCACTCTGCCGCAAGTACGGGCTCACGGACACCGAGAGCTGGATCCAGGTCAACAAGGCGGAGACCCTGGTGTCCCTCGGCCGGTGGGACGAGGCGGTCGATGCTTCCGAGGCGGCCCGCCGCGGCGCGCTGAGCGTCAAAACGCGGGGGAACGTGGCCGTGCAGCTCGCCGCGGTCGCCCTCGGCCGCGGCGACCGGGCCGAAGCCGCCGCACTGGTGAGCGCGGCCCACGGCTACCACGGCACGCACGACCTCATGCCGCAGTACAGCCTGCCCATGATCACCGCCGCCCTCGGCATCGCGGCGGCCGACCCCGACCGCGCGGCCGGTGTCGCAGCCGCGCGCGCCGAACTCGAACAGGCCCTGGCCAACGGCTTCCCGCCCGGCACCCAGCGCTACACCTGGCCCCTGCTGCGCACCGCCGCGACCTCCGAAGCCGACGCGCGCGGCCTGCCCGCCGCCGAACCCGGCAGGCCCGAGGCCATCGAGAGCATCCGGCGAGCCGCCAGGAGCCTCCCGTCGCCCGTGCCGGTCTGGGGCGCCCACGAGAAGTGGGTACGCGCCGAACTGCTGCGCGCCGAGGACCGCGACACCCCCGCCGACTGGTCCGCCGCGGTCACCGCCTTCGAACCGCTCGACCGCCCCTACGACCTCGCCCGCACCCGCCTGCGTCTGGCCGAATCCCTCCTCGCCACCGCCGCCGCCGGATCGGACGCCGAAGCGGATCGTGAGCGCGCCGCCGGTCTGCTGCGCCAGGCCGGCGAGACCGCCGAGCGCCTCGGATCCCGGCCGCTCGCCGAAGCCGTCGCGGAGCTCGCCCGCCGGGCCCGCCTCTCCCTGAACACCGGCGACACCGCGAGCACCCGCCTCACCCCGGTCGACCCGGCCGAGGCGCTCGGCCTCACCAGCCGGGAGCGGGACGTGCTCCGCCGCGTCGCCGCGGGCCGCTCCAACCGCCAGATAGCCGAGGAACTCTTCATCTCACCGAAGACGGCGAGCGTCCACGTCTCCAACATCCTCGCCAAGCTGGGCGTCGCCGGCCGGGGCGAGGCGGCGGCCCTGGCCCACCGCCTGCGCCTCTTCCCCGCCGAGCGCGCACGGTCCACCGGCTGACCTGCGCCTTTTGGCCCCCGGTGGCTTTCGCGGCCACTCGCTTACGCTGGGAGAGAGGAACTCGGCCGCCAGGAGGCGCAGTGTTCAACCCGATCGAGCTTTTTCAGCCGGGCCGCAAACACACGCACGACGAGCAGAAGCGGCTCGAACTGAGCCGCGTCGACGTGGCCGACGGTGACCCCGGCCGCGGCCCGATAGACCTCACCTCCGGCAAGGTGGTGGTGAGGGTGCCGCAGCAGGCGACGACGGAACCAGGGCCGGACGCCGCGAGGGAAGAGCCCGTGCGCGAGGCGGACGAGGGGCCCGAGCCCCCGGCCACGCCGTCGCCCGGAAAGTAGCCCTCCGCCCTACTTCACCGTCACCTCGAGGATCTTGTCGTCCCCCTTCTCCGGGGTGCCACGGGAGTCCGTCTCGCTCGTCACCAGCCACAGCTTGTCGCCGCCCGCCGCGACGACCGTGCGCAAGCGGCCGTGCTCCTCCTTCAGGAACGACTGGGGCTTTGGGGTGCCGTCCACGCCGCGCACCGCAATGCGCCACAGCCGCTCGCCGCGCAGGCCCGCCATCCAGACCGAGCCCTCGGCATAGGCGATGCCGCTGGGCGAGGCCTCCGAGGTCTTCCACTGGGCCACCGGGTCGTGGAAGCCCTCTTGGCTGCCCTTGCCCTCGACTTCCGGCCAGCCGTAGTTGTCGCCTGCCTTGATCTCGTTCAGTTCGTCCCAGGTGTCCTGGCCGAATTCCGCCGCCCAGAGCCGCTTCTCCTCGTCCCAGGCCAGGCCCTGCACATTGCGGTGGCCGTACGAATAGACGGGGGAGTCGTCGAACGGGTTGCCGGGGGCCGGGTCGCCGTCCGGGGTCAGGCGCAGGATCTTGCCGCCGAGCGACTTCTTGTCCTGGGCCAGGCCCGTCTCACCCGTCTCGCCCGTGCCCGCGTACAGCATCTTGTCCGGGCCGAAGGCGATCCGGCCGCCGTTGTGGATCGTGCCCTTGGGGATGCCCTTGAAGACCGTGTCGGGCGCGCCGAGCTGCTGGCCGGACGGCTTCTTCTCGTCGTACAGCATGCGGGCGACGCGGTTGTCCGACTCGGTGGTGAAGTACGCGTAGACCATGTGGTCCGAGGCGTACGAAGGGGAGAGCGCAAGGCCCATCAGGCCGCCCTCGCCCGCGGGGGAGACGCCGGGGACCGAGCCCAGTTCGGTCTTCTTGCCCGTCTCGCCGTCGACGCGGGTGATGGTCCCCTCGTCGCGTGACGACACCAGCAGGTCCCCGCTGGGGAGCGGCGCGAGGCCCCAGGGCGACTTCAGGTTCTCGGCCAGCGTCTTCGTGACCTTCGCCGACCCCTTCTCCGGCGGGGCGTCGCCGGCGCGCGGCTTGCCCGTGGACGTCTTGTCCGAGGGGGCGGGGCTCGACTCGGCGCTCTTTCCGTTGTCCGGCGCGTCCGAGGAGCCGGACGAGCAACCGGCCGTGAGCACTAGGGCGGCGGCAGCCAATGCGGCTGTTACAGCGGGTCGTTGCACGATCTGGTTCCCTTCGACGCAGCGCTTCTCCTGTTCATACACCGCTCGGTCCCCACAGGTTCCCCATCCGGCGCCACCGACGCGCGCGTCAGTCCCACGAGCCCATCGCCGACGGCAGCGCCTCGATCTCCGCCAGATCCGCCCCGGTGAGCCGCACGGACGCCGCCCCCGCGTTCTCCACCGCCCAGCGCTCCCGCTTGGCCCCGGGGATCGGCACCACGTCACGGCCCTGCGCGAGCACCCACGCGAGCGCCACCTGCGCGGGCGTCGCACCGTGCCGCTCGGCCACCCGGCGCAGGCCCACCACCAGCGGCTGGTTGGCCGCCATCATCTCGGCGGTGAAACGGGGATGCCGGGCCCGCACGTCGTCCGGCTCGAAGCCCTGCCCCGGCGTCAGCGTCCCGGTGAGGAAACCATTCCCCAGGGGCATCGCCGCCAGAAAGCCGACCCCGCGCGCCGCACACCACGGCAGCAGCGTCTCCAGGGCCTCCCGCGACCACACCGACAGCTCGGCCTCCACCGTGCTCACCGGAAAGACCTGCTGGAGCCGCTCCAACTGCCGCACCGTCCCCTCGTGCAGCCCCCTGCCCTCGCGCCGCGAGGCACGGGCCCCCACCGCGCACAGGCCGAGCGCCCGCACCTTCCCCGCGGCGACGAGTTCGGCCATCGCGCCCCAGGTCTCCTCGACGGGCACCTCGGGATCGGCGCGGTGCAGCTGGTACAGGTCGATCGTCTCGGTCTGCAACCGCCGCAGAGAGGCGTCGCAGGCCCGCTTCACGTAGGCGGGGCGGCCGTTGGCGACGATGTGCTGCTCGCCCACCAGGAGCCCGCACTTGGTGGACACGAAGGCCTCGGCCCGCCGCTCCTTCAGCGCCCGACCCACGAGCAGCTCGTTCGTGAAAGGCCCGTACATGTCCGCCGTGTCCAGCAGGGTCGAGCCCGCGTCGAGCGCGGCGTGCACGGTGCGCAGCGACTCCTCGCCCCGCTGCCGCGAGCCGGTGTACGCCCAGCTCATCGGCATGCAGCCGAGCCCGACCGCACCCACCCCGAGCGCTGCCGCGCCGATCGTCCTGCGGTCCACCTGGCCGTGCCCTCCCACCTCTGTCAGAGCGGCCCCCAACGTAACCTCTGCCTCCCCTCGCGTGGCGTTCGGCCTCCGCGCATTAGCCTCCTGACCATGACGACAGACGTATGGCTCCCCTATGCCGCGGACGAGATCGAAGGCCTGCCCCCGGCGGCCGACGCCGGGCTCAACTACCGCTACTGGGACGGTGGCCCGGACTTCCCCGCGGACCCTGCCGACTGCGTGTTCTACGTGGTGCCCTACCTGAAGGGCGCGGAGACCTCCGTACGACCGCTGCCCGCAATGACGTCCGTACGCGCCGTACAGACCCTCACCGCGGGCATCGATCACGTGCAGTCGGGGCTCAAATACCTGGCGCCCGGCGTGCAGTTGTGCAACGCCAAGGGCGTGCACGAGGCCAGCACCGCCGAGCTTGCCCTTGCCCTGGTCCTCGCGTCCCTGCGCGGCATCCCCCGGTTCGTCGAAGGACAGCGGCAGGAGGAGTGGCGGTCCGGGTTCTATCCGGCGCTCGCCGACAAGTCCGTGCTGATCGTGGGCTACGGATCGATCGGTTCCGCCATCGAGGACCGGCTCGTCCCCTTCGAGTGCGCGCGGGTGGCGCGCGTCGCGCGCTCCGCCCGTGCCACGGAGCGCGGCCCCGTGCACCCGCTCGCCGAATTGCCGGCGCTGCTGCCCGAAGCCGATGTGGTCATCCTCTCCACGCCCCTCACCGACACCACCCGTGGCCTGGTGAACGCCGACTTCCTCGCCCGCATGAAGGACGGCGCCCTCCTCGTGAACGTCGCCCGCGGCCCCGTCGTCGACACCAAGGCGCTCCTGGCCGAACTGGAGAACGGCCGGATCACGGCTGCCCTGGACGTCACCGATCCGGAACCGCTGCCCGCAGGTCACCCCCTGTGGCAGGCTCCTGGAGTGCTCATCAGCCCGCACGTGGGCGGATCGACGTCCGCCTTCCTGCCGCGCGCCAAACGCCTGCTCGCCGCGCAGCTGACCCGTTACGCCGCCGGGGAACCCCTCGGGAACGTCGTACTGACGACCGGGTCCTGACGACCGAGTAGCGCACGAAGTCGCAATCGGCCAGGGATCGTTCGAGCACGCTGCGCACCCGCGCGTGCGCACCCCGTGTCCGAGCCACCGTCAGCCGTCACTGAGCGTACAGAAGCTATGTCCCTGAGTGACGAGACTGGTGTATCGTCCCGACAGGGGATGCGCCGTGGACCCTTTCGGCGCCGGGGACGAGGCATCAGACGCTAGGGGGGCGACGGGCGATGTACGGCCAATGGGCGAACGAACCGACGCAGCGAGGCTGCCGACGGCGACTCTCACGGACGCCGGCCCGCAGCCGCGCGCGCGATGGTCGGGCACACGCAATCCCGAAGCCGACCAGTCACGGGAGGCGGACGGGCACAGGGGCGGTACGGACCAGGGCGGCCCGGTGAGCACCCGTCCGTCACCCGCCACCGCCCTGGAGGGCGGCGGCGGCCTGACGGCGCCGATGCCGCCCGGAGCACCCATGGCCCGGCGCCCCGCCCCCGGCGGCGGGGTCAGCCTGGCCTCGCAGATCGCGCTCCTCGTGGTCTGCGGCGGATATGCCACCGGGGCCGCGCTCGGCTGGGGCT
Source organism: Streptomyces sp. NPDC046925 (assembly GCF_040644915.1). Taxonomy (NCBI): domain Bacteria; kingdom Bacillati; phylum Actinomycetota; class Actinomycetes; order Kitasatosporales; family Streptomycetaceae; genus Streptomyces; species Streptomyces sp. NPDC046925. The sequence continues at coordinate 46,130 of NZ_JBEYWZ010000012.1, forward strand.
CGACCCGAGCCGCCCTGATCATGGGCGACTTCGGTCTGAGCATCGCCGCCGCGGCGGCCGCGGTCTCCTGCTTCCGCTACTCCCGCACCCGTCGCAGCCGCTTTCGACCCGCCTGGCTGCTCTTCGCGCTCTCCTCCGCGATGGCGGCCCTGGGCAACGGCGTATGGGGCTGGTACGAAGTCGTTCTCGAACAGCCGGTGCCCAGTCCGGGCCTCGCCGACCTGTTCTTCCTCTGCTTCGCGCCGCCCGCCATCATCGGCCTCCTCGTGCTCGCCAAGCGACCGGTGACCAAGGCCGGTTGGGTCTGCCTGGCGCTCGACTCCTGGCTCATCGGCGGCTCGCTGCTCACGCTCTCCTGGAGCCTGGCGCTCGCGCACACGGCGCAGTTCGAGGGCCAGAGCGTCGCGCACGCCGCGCTCTCGCTCGCCTATCCGCTTCTCGACATCGCGCTGGTCAGCATGGTCCTCGCGCTGCACTTCAGAAGATCCTCCGCCAATCGCACGGCGGTGAACACGGCGATCGGCGCCCTCGCGCTGACCGTCATGTGCGACGCGATGTTCACCTCGCCCCTGCTGCACGCCAGTTACCGCTCGGGGCAGATGCTGGACGCGGGCTGGTTCGCGGGATCACTGCTCCTGGCGTACGCCCCCTGGGCCGTGCCCTGGCACAAGCACGCGGACGACGCGCAGCCGGGGCGCGAAGAGCCCGACGGCGCCCCCAAGGGCGTGCGCGCCGCGCCCACCCGGCCGATCGCCGGATCCATCGCCGCGCTCACGCCGTATCTCGCCGCCGCCGTCTGCACGTTGGGGATTCTCTACAACGTGCTCAGCGGCCGCAGCGTGGACGAAGTCGTGCTCTTCACCGCGGGCACGGTCGTGCTCGCCCTCGTGGTGCGCCAGGGCATCATGCTCCTGGACAACATCACCCTCACCCAGGAACTGGCCCAGAAGGAGAACCACTTCCGCTCCCTGGTGCAGGGTTCCAGCGACGTGATCATGATCGCCGCCCCGAACGGCATACTCCACTACGTGAGCCCGGCCGCCTACGGGGTGTACGGCCGCGAGGCCGAAGACCTCATGGGTTCCGAACTGGCCTCGCTCATGCACCCCGAGGACCTGGGCCGGGTGGTGCACGAGGTCCGAAGATTCCTCACCGCGAACCCCGTCGAGGAGCCCACGACCCGCATCGAGTGCCGCTTCAAGTCCGGCGACGGCGACTGGCTCAACGTCGAGTCCACGGTCAACCGCCACCAGGGCGGCCTCATCTTCAACAGCCGCGACGTCACCGAACGGGTCAGACTCCAGGCGCAGTTGCAGCACAACGCCGAGCACGACCCGCTCACCGACCTGCCCAACCGCGCCCTGTTCACCCGGAAGGTCGGCCAGGCGCTCACCGGCCGCAGAGTCACCGACCGGGGCACGGCCGTGCTCTTCATCGACCTGGACGGCTTCAAGGCGGTCAACGACACCATCGGCCATCAGGCGGGAGACGAGCTCCTGATCCAGGCGGCCCGCCGCCTTCAGGAGGCCGTCAGGTCCGGGGATTGCGCGGCCCGGCTTGGCGGCGACGAATTCGCCGCGCTGATCGTGGGTGACGGCACCCGCGACCAGGCCGCACGCGAGCAGCACATCTATGAACTGGCCGACCGTCTCAGAATCGCCCTCTCCCAGCCCTACGCGATCGGCGGAAACGACGTGCGCGTGGCGGCGTCCATCGGCGTGGCCTTCGCCGAACCGGGCATCGGAGCGGGCGAGTTGCTCCGCAACGCCGACCTCGCGATGTACCGCGCCAAAGCCGCGGGCAAGGGGCGCGTAGAGCTGTACGCCCCCCAGATGCAGGCCGACGTCGTCCGCAAGGCCGAGCTGGCGACCCGGCTGCGCACCGCGCTGCATGACGGCGAGTTCGCCCTGCTCCACCAGCCGGTGGTCTCCCTTGACGACGGGCGCATCACGTCCGTCGCCGCCCAGGCACGCTGGCGCTCGGCCCAGGGCATCCTCTTCACGCCCGCCGAGTTCCTGCGCGTCGCCGACGCCTCGGACGCCCAGGAAAGCGCCCGCACGGCCGAGCTGGGCCGCTGGATGATGGAGGAAGCCGTCCAGCAAGCCGCCGAGCGGGGGCGTACGGGGCACGCGACGCCCGTGGCCGTCCGGATCGGTGCGCGGCGCCTCCTGGACCGCTCCATGCCCCTGGGCTCCATCGAGGCACTCCTGACGCGGTACGGCCTGCCCTCCGGGGCGCTCATCATCGAGCTGGCCGACAGCGACCCCCGCGTTCCGCTCGACGATCTGGAGCGCCGCCTCACCTCCCTGCGCAGGCTCGGGGTGCGCATCGCCCTGGACGGCTTCGGGAGCGGCTATGCCGCCATCACCGCACTGCGGCGGCTGCCCGTCGACGTACTGAAACTGGACCGGAGTCTCGTCGAGGGCGTCGTCGAGTCCGCGCGGCTGCACAAAATCACCGCCGGTCTGCTGCGCATCGCCACCGATCTGGGGCTGCGCTCGGTGGCCGACGGCGTCGACCGGCCGGAGCAGGTCATCGCCCTGCGCGCGATGGGCTGCACGCACGGGCAGGGCATGGCGTTCTCCGGGCCACTCGACGAGTACCGCCTGCGCCGTGCCCTTTCGCTCGGTGAGTACCCGGTGCCGCTCGGGCCCGTGGAGCCGGTTCTCGCGGGCGCTCCTCCGGTGGGGTTCGGGGGAGGTGTGGAGTCCTTCCTCCGCTCACATAATGAGACCCCCGTCCCACCTACTTGACAGGCACTGTGCGCTGGGGAGAGGGTCAATGCCATGCGCACCCGAATTCTCGTACTTGGAAAGCGCGTCGGCTGAAGCTGGGACTCACCGGTCCGACGACCGGAATCCCGCAACCGCTCCGACGCGCTCCCCTCGCTTGCCTCACGGCACGAGGGGTTTTTTGTTGCACAGGCACCTGCCAAATCACCGCAAAAACCCCGCAAAAACCCTCAGCTTCGAGAAGAGAATGCCGATGACCGAGCAGGCCACCGGGGCCCACCATCCGCAGCCGCGGCCCCGATCCTCAGGACAGCAGTCCGCCCCCGTCGAGCACGTCACGGGCGCGCAGTCCCTCATTCGTTCTCTCGAGGAAGTCGGGGCCGACACGGTATTCGGCATTCCCGGCGGTGCCATCCTTCCCGCGTACGACCCGATGATGGACTCCACCCGCGTCCGTCACGTCCTGGTCCGCCACGAGCAGGGCGCGGGACACGCGGCCACCGGTTACGCGCAGGCCACCGGCAAGGTCGGCGTGTGCATGGCGACCAGTGGTCCCGGTGCGACCAACCTCGTCACGCCGATCGCCGACGCCCACATGGACTCCGTCCCCATGGTCGCGATCACCGGCCAGGTGGCCTCCAAGGCGATCGGCACGGACGCCTTCCAGGAGGCGGACATCGTCGGCATCACGATGCCGATCACCAAGCACAACTTCCTGGTCACCAAGGCCGAGGACATCCCGGCGACGATCGCGGAGGCCTTCCACATCGCCTCCACCGGCCGTCCGGGCCCCGTCCTGGTCGACATCGCCAAGGACGCACTCCAGGCGCAGACCACCTTCCAGTGGCCGCCCACCCAGGACCTGCCCGGCTACCGCCCGGTGACCAAGCCGCACGCCAAGCAGATCCGCGAGGCCGCGAAGCTGATCACCGCCGCGAAGCGGCCCGTCCTCTACGTCGGCGGCGGCGTCATCAAGGCCCACGCCACCGCCGAGCTGAAGGTCCTCGCAGAACTCACCGGAGCGCCCGTCACCACCACACTGATGGCGCTCGGCGCATTCCCCGACAGTCACGAGCTGCACGTGGGAATGCCGGGCATGCACGGAGCGGTCACCGCCGTCACCGCGCTGCAGAAGGCCGACCTGATCGTCGCCCTCGGAGCCCGCTTCGACGACCGCGTCACCGGCAAGCTGGACAGCTTCGCGCCCTTCGCGAAGATCGTCCACGCCGACATCGACCCGGCCGAGATCGGCAAGAACCGCGCCGCGGACGTGCCGATCGTCGGAGACGCCCGCGAGGTCATCGCGGACCTGATCCAGGCCGTCCAGGCCGAGCACACCGCGGGCGTCCGGGGCGACTACAGCGCCTGGTGGGCCGACCTCAACCGCTGGCGCGACACCTACCCCCTCGGCTACACCCAGCCCGAGGACGGTTCGCTCTCCCCGCAGCACGTCATCGAGCGCGTCGGGCAGCTCGCCCCGGAGGGCACGATCTTCGCCGCGGGCGTCGGCCAGCACCAGATGTGGGCCGCCCACTTCATCGAGTACGAGAAGCCCGCCACCTGGCTCAACTCCGGCGGCGCGGGCACGATGGGGTACGCGGTCCCGGCCGCGATGGGCGCCAAGGCCGGTCAGCCGGACCGCACGGTCTGGGCGATCGACGGCGACGGCTGCTTCCAGATGACCAATCAGGAACTCACCACCTGCGCCCTGAACAACATCCCGATCAAGGTCGCCATCATCAACAACGGCGCCCTCGGCATGGTCCGCCAGTGGCAGACGCTGTTCTACAACCAGCGCTACTCCAACACCGTGCTGCACAGCGGTCCCGAGGACGTCGGCCCCAACAAGGGCACCCGCGTCCCGGACTTCGTGAAGCTGTCGGAGGCCATGGGCTGCGTGGCGCTGCGCTGCGAGCGCCCCGAGGACCTCGACAAGGTCATCGCCGAGGCCAACGCCATCAACGACCGCCCCGTCGTGGTCGACTTCATCGTCCACGAGGACGCCCAGGTGTGGCCGATGGTCGCCGCCGGCACCTCGAACGACGAGGTCATGGCCGCCCGCGGGGTCCGCCCCGACTTCGGCGACAACGAAGACGACTGAGACCGAGAGCGAAAGAGAGACCACGAGTCATGTCCACCAAGCACACGCTCTCCGTCCTGGTCGAGAACAAGCCCGGTGTCCTCGCCCGGATCACCGCCCTGTTCTCCCGCCGCGGCTTCAACATCGACTCCCTGGCCGTGGGCGTCACCGAGCACCCCGACATCTCACGCATCACCATCGTCGTGAACGTCGAGGACCTGCCGCTCGAACAGGTCACCAAGCAGCTCAACAAGCTCGTCAACGTCCTGAAGATCGTCGAACTGGAGCCGGCCGCCGCCGTGGGCCGCGAACTGGTCCTCGCCAAGGTCCGCGCCGACAACGAGACGCGCTCGCAGATCGTCGAGATCGTCCAGCTGTTCCGCGCCAAGACCGTGGACGTCTCGCCCGAGGCGGTCACCATCGAGGCCACAGGCTCCAGCGACAAGCTGGAGGCGATGCTCAAGATGCTGGAGCCCTTCGGCATCAAGGAGCTCGTCCAGTCCGGCACCATCGCCATCGGCCGCGGCTCCCGCTCCATCACGGACCGCAGCCTGCGGGCGCTCGACCGCTCGGCCTGAACAAGCCTGACCGAGCCGTCGGTCCCGCCCGTATGGCGAGACCTGAAAACTTTCTTCCCCCGCCCGCCGTACGGTGGGTCGCAACACCGCACACATAGGAGATTTCCAGTGGCCGAGCTGTTCTACGACGACGACGCCGACCTGTCCATCATCCAGGGCCGCAAGGTCGCGGTCATCGGATACGGCAGCCAGGGCCACGCCCACGCGCTGTCGCTCCGTGACTCGGGTGTCGACGTCCGCGTCGGTCTGCACGAGGGCTCCAAGTCCAAGGCCAAGGCCGAGGAGCAGGGCCTGCGCGTGGTGACTCCCTCGGAGGCCGCCGCCGAGGCCGACGTCATCATGATCCTGGTCCCGGACCCGATCCAGGCCCAGGTCTACGAGGAGTCCATCAAGGACAACCTCAAGGACGGCGACGCGCTGTTCTTCGGTCACGGCCTGAACATCCGCTTCGGCTTCATCAAGGCCCCCGAGGGCGTCGACGTCTGCATGGTCGCCCCCAAGGGCCCGGGCCACCTGGTCCGCCGCCAGTACGAGGAGGGCCGCGGCGTTCCGTGTATCGCGGCCGTCGAGCAGGACGCGACCGGCAAGGGCTTCGCGCTGGCTCTCTCGTACGCCAAGGGCATCGGCGGCACGCGTGCGGGCGTCATCAAGACGACCTTCACCGAGGAGACCGAGACCGACCTGTTCGGTGAGCAGGCCGTGCTCTGCGGTGGCACCGCGGCGCTGGTCAAGGCGGGCTTCGAGACGCTGACCGAGGCCGGCTACCAGCCGGAGATCGCGTACTTCGAGTGCCTCCACGAGCTGAAGCTCATCGTCGACCTCATGTACGAGGGCGGCCTGGAGAAGATGCGCTGGTCGATCTCCGAGACCGCCGAGTGGGGCGACTACGTCACCGGCCCGCGGATCATCACGGACGCCACCAAGGCCGAGATGAAGAAGGTCCTCACCGAGATCCAGGACGGCACGTTCGCCAAGAACTGGATGGACGAGTACCACGGCGGTCTGAAGAAGTACAACGAGTACAAGACCCAGGACGAGAACCACCTCCTGGAGACCACCGGCAAGGAGCTCCGCAAGCTCATGTCGTGGGTGAACGAAGAGGCGTAAGCCGCAGGGCGTGAGGGCCGGGACCGCAGTCCCGGCCCTCTTGTCCATCCCCGGAGGGACAGCGGACGATCTCGTTGTCCACCCCGTCCAGCCACGGACGGGTGATCCTTCCACCGAGGCGTAAGACACCCGTCAGGACGCCACTACACTGCTGTCAACATTCGCGTCAGGCCCACAGCGTCGTGCGTCTTCCACGCGGCTAAGCGACACCGAGGAGGGCAGGCACGCCCCGGTGCCGCTCCCCTCCACCGCATGCGGCCGTCGGGACGGCCGTCCGCATTGGACTTGTGAGGACTCACGTGAGCACTGCTGCCAACGGCAAACCGGTCGTACTCATCGCTGAAGAGCTGTCGCCCGCAACTGTCGACGCCTTGGGCCCGGACTTCGAGATCCGTCAGTGCAACGGCGCGGACCGCGCCGAGTTGCTGCCCGCCATCGCCGACGTCGACGCGATTCTGGTCCGCTCCGCGACCAAGGTCGACGCCGAGGCCATCGCGGCCGCCAAGAAGCTGAAGGTCGTCGCCCGCGCGGGCGTCGGCCTGGACAACGTGGACGTGTCCGCCGCCACCAAGGCCGGCGTCATGGTGGTGAACGCCCCCACCTCGAACATCGTCACCGCCGCCGAGCTCGCCTGTGGCCTGCTCATCGCCACCGCCCGCAACATCCCCCAGGGCAGCCAGGCCCTGAAGGCCGGCGAGTGGAAGCGCTCCAAGTACACGGGCGTCGAGCTCGCCGAGAAGACCCTCGGTGTCGTCGGCCTCGGCCGCATCGGCGCGCTCGTCGCGCAGCGCATGAGCGCGTTCGGCATGAAGGTCGTCGCGTACGACCCGTACGTACAGCCCGCGCGCGCCGCGCAGATGGGCGTCAAGGTCCTCACGCTCGACGAGCTGCTCGAGGTCTCCGACTTCATCACCGTGCACCTGCCCAAGACCCCCGAGACGGTCGGTCTGATCGGCGACGACGCCCTGCACAAGGTGAAGCCCGCCGTCCGTATCGTGAACGCCGCGCGCGGCGGGATCGTCGACGAGGAGGCGCTGTACTCCGCGCTGAAGGAAGGCCGCGTCGCGGGCGCCGGTCTGGACGTGTACGCGAAGGAGCCCTGCACGGACTCCCCGCTCTTCCAGTTCGACCAGGTCGTCTGCACCCCGCACCTCGGCGCCTCCACGGACGAGGCACAGGAGAAGGCCGGTATCGCCGTCGCCAAGTCGGTGCGCCTGGCCCTCGCCGGTGAGCTGGTCCCGGACGCGGTGAACGTCCAGGGCGGTGTCATCGCCGAGGACGTACGCCCCGGTCTGCCGCTCGCCGAGAAGCTCGGCCGGATCTTCACCGCCCTCGTCGGCGAGGTCGCCGCGCGGCTCGACGTCGAGGTGTACGGCGAGATCACCCAGCACGACGTGAAGGTGCTCGAACTCTCCGCCCTGAAGGGTGTGTTCGAGGACGTCGTCGACGAGACCGTGTCGTACGTGAACGCGCCCCTCTTCGCCCAGGAGCGCGGCGTCGAGGTCCGCCTCACCACGAGCTCGGAGTCCCCGGACCACCGCAACGTCGTCACCGTGCGCGGCACGCTGACCGGCGGCGAGGAGGTCTCGGTCTCCGGCACGCTGGCCGGACCCAAGCACCTCCAGAAGATCGTCGCCATCGGTGAGTACGACGTGGACCTCGCGCTCGCCGACCACATGGTCGTCCTGCGGTACGCGGACCGTCCCGGTGTCGTCGGCACCGTCGGCCGTGTCCTCGGCGAGGCGGGCATCAACATCGGCGGCATGCAGGTCGCTCGTGCCGACGTGGGCGGAGAGGCGCTCGCCGTGCTCACCGTCGACGACTCGGTGCCGCAGTCGGTGCTCAACGAACTGGCCGCGGAGATCGGTGCGGAGTCCGCTCGCGCGGTGAACCTCACCGACTAGTACCCCGCGTCTCGGTCGCCGGTTCATCACCGGCTCCGCCGAGTTCGTCCTCAAACGCCGGACAGGCTGGATCTCTCCAGCCCGTCCGGCGTTTGGCTTGTGGATTCAGGCCAGGACCTTCGCCGGTTCCTCCGCCGGCTTGATCCGGCGCAGTGTCGTCGCCGCCACCACCGCCGAGGCGATCAGCACCGCCGCCCCCGCGAGCGCCGCCACCTGCATGCCGCTGGTGAACGCCTCCCGGGCTGCGTCGGTCATGGCGGAGGCAGCCTTGTCCGGCATCTCTCGGGCCACCGCGAGCGCGCCGCCCAACGTTTCGCGGGCCTCTGCCGGGGCCGTGTCCGGGATCTCGCCCCGGTAGACCGCGTTGCCGATGGAGCCGAGCAGTGCCATGCCGAGTGCGCCGCCGAACTCCTGGCCCGTCTCCAGGAGCGAGGAGGCGGCGCCCGCCTTCTCGGCCGGGGCCGAGCCGAGGGCCAGGTCGGTGAGTTGCGAGCCGATGATCACGGCGCCGCAGGCGAGGAGAGCGGCCGAGGCGAGGACGGTCCACAGCGCGTCGGTGCCGGTCAGGGTCAGGAGACCGAACCCGCTCGCCGAGACGACGAAGCCGGTGGCCACGACGGAGGCGCGGTTCACCCCGCGCTGCACGAGGGCCGTGGCGACGGGCGCGGCGAAGCCGATGGGGACCGAGGGCAGCAGGGCCCACAGCGCGGCTTCGAGCGCGCTCTTGCCGAGTACCGACTGCAGATACTGCGTGGTGAAGTACGCCGAGCCCATCATCGCCAGGGACGCGACCAGGTTCAGCAACACCGCCGGGGCGAACCCGCGGCCACGGAACAGGGCGGGGGAGATCAGCGGGGACTCCGTGGTGCGCTGGCGGTGCACGAACAGGGCGGTGAAGACGAGTCCGACGGCGAGCGAAGCGACGTACGCGGGTTCGAGTCCCTCGGCTGCGATCTCCTTGACGCCGTAGACGAGGGGCAGCACCGCGGCCATGGACAGCGGCACGCTCAGCAGGTCGAAGCGGCCCGGCTCCGGGTCCTTGGACTCGGGGATGAGGACCGGGGCGAGGAGCAGGAGCAGCACCATCGCGGGCAGGTTGACCAGGAAGACCGAGCCCCACCAGAAGTGCTCGACGAGGACGCCGCTCATCACCGAGCCGAGCGCGACACCGGCGACCATCACGCCGGACCAGATGCCGATGGCCTTCGCGCGCTGCCCCGCGTCGCGGAACATCGTGCGGACGAGGGCCATCGTGGACGGCATCAGGGTCGCGCCGCCGATGCCGAGTACCGCGCGGGCCGCGATGAGCAGTTCGGCGCTGCCCGCGTAGGCGGCGGTGAGGGAGGCGGCGCCGAAGGCGAGGGCGCCGAACATGAGCAGCTTGCGGCGGCCGATGCGGTCGCCGAGCGAGCCCATCGTCATGAGGAGCCCCGCGAGCACGAACGCGTAGATGTCGAAGATCCACAGCTGCTGGGTGCCGCTGGGCGCGAGGTCGGCGCTGATCGCGGGGACCGCGAAGTAGAGGACGGAGACGTCCATCGAGACCAGGAGCAGCGGCAGCATCAGGACCACGAGCGCGGTCCACTCCTTGCGGCCCGCGCGCTCCGGGACCGCCGAATTCGCTTGTTCGTGCGTCGAGTTCGTCATGGACAGGACTGTACGAGTGTATTAAACGCTTGTCTAGTACGTCTGTGTAATACGCGGGTATGGGACGTTCGTATGGATCGGGGGTAGCCTTGTCCGTATGGGACACCGTGAGGATCTGCTCGAAGGCGCCAAGCGCTGCCTGCTGGAGAAGGGCTTCGTCCGTACGACGGCCCGCGACATCGTGAAGGAGTCGGGCACGAACCTGGCGTCCATCGGCTATCACTACGGCTCGAAGGACGCTCTGCTGGTGGAGGCGTTCGTCGCCCTCGTCGACAAGGCCGGCGACAGCTTCGACGAGGCGCCCGCGGGGGAGACCGGGGCCAAGAGCGGCTCGCTGGAGCGGTTCGAGGAGGTCTGGTCGAACATCCTGCGCGGGTTTCCCGCCTCCCGCCCCATCTGGATGCTGACCTTCGAGGTCATCACACAGGGCGAGCGTCTCGCCGGTGTCCGTGAGCTCCTGGTCAAGGCGCAGCGCGAGGGGCGCAGCGGGCTCGCCGCGCTGTTCACCGGGATCGAGGAGAGCGCCATCCCGGACGACGTGGTGGAGACCGAGGGCCGTTTCTACACGACGCTGCTCAACGGCCTGATGGTGCAGTGGCTCTTCGACCCGGAGTCGGCGACCACCGCCGAGCAGCTCACCGAGGGGATGCGGCGCGTGATGGGGCGGGCCTCCGGGGACTCCTCCGGGGCCGGGAGCGGGGCTGGGGCCGGTGGTGGCCTACAGCCGTGACGCCTTGAGGAGCATGTGCAGGAGCAGGCGGTCCTCGCCGTCGTCCAGGTCCAGGGTCGTGAGCTGCTCCACGCGGGAGAGGCGGTAGTACAGCGTCTGGCGGTGGATGCCCAACTCCGCTGCCGCGCGGCCCGCTTGGCCCGCGCAGTCCAGGAACACCTCGGCGGTGCGGGCCAGTTCGCGGTGGGCGGGGGAGAGCAGGGCGCGGGCCGCCGGGTCCTCGGCGGCCTCCGGGGGCAGTGACGTGAGCAGGCGGTAGGGGCCCACCTCCGACCACTGGGCCACCGGGGCGAAGCGCGGTTCGGCGCGGGCGGCGCGGGCCGCCGTCGACGCCTCCCACCAGGCGGTGCCGAGATCGTCAAGGCCGTGCCGGGCGCTCGCGATGCCCGCCGCCGCGTCCCTCGCCGTCTCCAGGAGCCGGGTCGCCGCCGACACCGCCGGGGTCGGCACGTCCGCCGAGCGCAGCCGGACCAGGACCGCGAGGCTCTGGCCCGCCGTGCCCCACGGCACGGTGCACAGCGCGGTGGCCCCCTGCACCGTACGCACCGAGGGGGCGGAGTCCGGGTCGGCCGAGGGCCATGGGGCCACGCAGACCACCGCGTGCAGGCCCTCGCCGCGCGGGCCGAGCGCCGTACGCAGATCGGCCACGGCCATGTCCCGCTGCCAGCCCCGCTCGGCGGTCAGGACGGCGCGGAACTCGCGCGTCAGATCGGCGCCCGCCTGCACCTCGTCGGCGAGCAGCGCGCCGATGCGGGCGGCCACCTCCATGGCGGCGGTCAGCTGGGCGTCCGTGGGCCCCGGATCGCCGTCGAGCAGCCATACGTAACCCAGGGCGAACCCCCGATGCCGTACGGGAAGGCAGATCCGCCCGCGGTGGACGCCGGCCTCCGGCGTGGGCGGAATGCGGACCGGGGTCGTCGCCCGGGTGATGCCGAAGCTCTCGAACCAGGTGCGGACCTCCGCCGTGGAGCGGCGCGTGAGGATCGAGCGGGTGCGCACCGGGTCGAGGGCCGTCGCGTCGAAATCGGTGTCGCCGCTGTCGTGCGCGCCGAAGGCGATCAGCTCGAAATCGCGGTTCTCCAGCGTCGCGGGGGCGCCGAGCAGCGCCGAGATCTCGTCGACGAGTTCCTGGTAATCACCTTTCACACTGTCCATTCTGACGTACTTCGACCCCACCTTCAGACAGATGTATGAGATCCAGGGCACGGATGCGTGACAGGTGTCGATGGCCCCGGATCGGCGGGATCCTTAAGTTTCACGGTGGTTCTCCGTGCCGTACCGGTTCGTTACGCATATCCAGGTACGGCCCCGTATCTACTCTCCGTGGAGGTGCCCGTGCTGGGTCCCGTGATCCTCGCCGCGTCGCGCAGCGACCAGATGCGCCGATTCGTTTCGGCGGCCCCGGGCACCAAGCAGGTCGTCGACCGCTTCATCGCCGGTGAGAGCGTGGACCAGGTCGTACCGATCATCACGGACGCCGCCGACAAGGGCCTCGAGGTCACCCTCGACGTCGTCGGCGAGGACATCACCACGCCCGAGCAGGCCGCCGCCGCGCGCGACGCCTATCTGGAGCTCATCGAGCGCCTCAAGGACCTGGGGCTCGGCGCCAAGGCCGAGATGTCCGTGAAGCTCTCCATGTTCGGCCAGGCGCTCGAAGGGGGCCACGAGCTGGCCCTCGCCAACGTCCGCCCGGTCGTCATCGCGGCCGCCGCGATCGGCACCACGGTCACCCTGGACGCCGAGGACCACACCACCCTCGACTCGATGTTCGCCATCCACGAGGAGCTGCGGAAGGACTTCCCGCAGACCGGCTGCGTCATCCAGTCCTACCTCTTCCGCACCGAGGACGACGCCCGCCGCCTGGCCGCCGCCGGCAGCCGCGTACGCATCGTGAAGGGCGCCTACAAGGAGCCCGCCGAGGTCGCGTACCAGGACAAGGCGGAGATCGACAAGGCGTACGTGCGGATCATGCGCATCCTGATGGAGGGCGACGGGTACCCGATGATCGGGTCCCACGACCCGCGCCTGATCTCCATCGCACAGGAGCTCGGACGGCGCGCGGGGCGCAAACTGGACGAGTACGAATTCCAGATGCTGTACGGCATCCGCAGCGACGAGCACCTGCGGCTCGCGGCCGAGGGCCACCGGATGCGCGTCTACACCGCCTACGGCACCGACTGGTACGGATACTTCATGCGCCGCCTCGCGGAGAAGCCGGCCAACCTGCTCTTCTTCGCACGCTCCATCCTCACCAAGGGCTGAGCTCCCTTTCCCCCGACCCCCTCCAAGGAGATAGAGAACTCATGGACGCCGTCACCCAGGTCCCCGCGCCGGTCAACGAGCCGGTGCACGGCTACGCACCCGGTTCCCCGGAGCGTGCCCGCCTCGAGACGAAGCTCAAGGAGCTCTCCGAGAACCCCATCGAGCTGCCGATGACCATCGGCGGCGTCAAGCGCCTCGGTGGCGGTGAGCCCTTCAAGGTCGTGCAGCCGCACAACCACCAGGCCGTCATCGGCACCGGCCGCGGCGCCACCAAGCAGGACGCGCAGGACGCCGTGGACGCCGCCCTCGCCGCCGCCCCGGCGTGGCGCGCGATGTCGTTCGACGACCGCGCCGCGATCATCCTGCGCGCCGCCGAGCTGCTCTCCACGACGTGGCGCGAGACCATGGCCGCCTCGACGATGCTCGGCCAGTCCAAGACCGCCCAGCAGGCCGAGATCGACACGCCCTGTGAGCTCGTCGACTTCTGGCGCTTCAACGTCAAGTACGCCCGTGACCTGCTCGCCGAGCAGCCCCCGGCGAACTCGACCGGTGTCTGGAACCGTCTGGACCACCGCCCGCTCGAGGGCTTCGTCTACGCGATCACGCCGTTCAACTTCACCGCGATCGCGGGCAACCTGCCGACCGCCCCGGCCCTCATGGGCAACGTCGTCGTGTGGAAGCCGTCCCCGACGCAGACGCACGCCGCCGTGCTGCTCATGCAGCTCCTGGAGGAGGCGGGCCTGCCCAAGGGCGTCATCAACCTCGTCACCGGTGACGGCATCGCCGTCTCCGAGGTGGCCCTGACCCACCGCGATCTGGCGGGCATCCACTTCACCGGCTCGACCCCGACCTTCCAGCACCTGTGGAAGACGGTCGGCGAGAACATCGCCAACTACCGCACGTACCCGCGCCTCGTCGGCGAGACCGGCGGCAAGGACTTCGTCGTCGCGCACCCGAGCGCCGACCGCGCCGTCCTGAAGACCGCGCTGACCCGTGGCTCCTTCGAGTTCCAGGGCCAGAAGTGCAGCGCCTCGTCGCGTGCGTACGTCCCCGCCTCGATCTGGAACTCCGGCTTCAAGGAGGAGTTCGCGGCCGAGGTCGACGGCATCAAGATGGGTGACGTCACCGACCTGTCGAACTTCATCGGCGCCGTCATCGACGAGCGCGCGTTCGCCAAGAACAAGGCGGCGATCGACCGCGCGGCGTCCGACCCGACCTGCACGATCGTCGCGGGCGGCACGTACGACGACTCCGTGGGCTACTTCGTGCGCCCGACCGTCGTCGAGTGCTCGGACCCGGCCAACGAGGTCTTCACCACCGAGTACTTCGGTCCGTTCCTCGCGATCCACGTCTACGAGGACGACAAGTACGAGGAGATGCTGACCCAGATGGAGTCGGCGTCGGACTACGCCCTGACCGGTTCGGTCATCGCCGGTGACCGGGCGGCTGCCGCGTACACGATGGAGAAGCTGCGCTACGCCGCGGGGAACTTCTACATCAACGACAAGTCGACCGGCGCCGTTGTCGGGCAGCAGCCCTTCGGCGGTGGCCGCGCCTCCGGTACGAACGACAAGGCCGGCGCCCCGCAGAACCTCCAGCGGTGGACGCTGACCCGTGCCATCAAGGAGACCCTGGTGTCTCCGACGGAGTACGGCTACCCGCACATGGGCTAGCCCCTCCCGGGCCTCGCGCCCCTCCCTACCCCGCCCCCGGCCTGGGCCCCACCCCGGCCGGGGGCGGTGTTGCTTTCGTGGCGGTTCCTGTGGCCGAACGGGCCTCTCCCACCCACCCGCCCGGCACTCTGCGTCGGGTCGCGGTCGAACGGCCTCTCCCACCCACCCGCCCAGCACCCTGCGTCCACTCCCTGCCGAACGGGCCTTTCCCGCCCACCCGCCCGGTACTCCGCGTCCGGTCCTGGCCGAATGGGGGAGCTTGTTCGTTCAGGGGGTGGATGCGGGGTAAACGGGTGGGTGGGCGGGAAAGGCTTGTCCGTGCGGGGGGCGGACGCGGGGGGCGGGGGGAAAAGCAGGCCGCGGCGGGCCCGCCCCCGCTCAGCTGCCCGCAGCCGCGGAGATGACCTCGTCCAGGACCTCTCTGGCGCGCAGCAGTTCCTCCACCATTCCGTCGATGCGGGCGCGCTCCACCGACAACTCCTCCACCAGCCACGGCGTGGCCGTTTCCGAGGGGCCGCCGTCCTTGTCCCGCATGCAGGGCAGGAGCTGCACGATCTTCGCGCTGCACAGGCCCGCCGCGAACAGCTCCTGGATGTGTACGACCCGGTCCACCGCCGAGTCGGGGTAGTCGCGGTGGCCGCCCGGTGTGCGCTCCGCGTGCAGCAGGCCCTGCTTCTCGTAGTAGCGCAGGGACCGCTCGCTCACAGCGGTACGCTTCGCCAGCTCGCCGATTCTCATGTCCCGCGTACCTCCGCACTTGAATCTGACACCGGTGTCAGCTTCTACCGTTCCGGCATGACGAACATCAAGCTCCTCACACCGTATTCCGCGCCCACCGCCCACGGCCTGCGTCTGCCCAATCGCATCGTGATGGCCCCCATGAGCCGCCACCGCGCCACCGACGACGGGACCCCGCTGCCGGTGGTCGCCGACCACTACGCCCAGCGCGCGAGCGCGGGCCTCATCGTCACCGAGGGCATCTGGCCCGCCAGCAGTGGCCAGAGCGACTGGCGGATCCCCGGTCTGCAGACCCCGGCGCACATCGCGGGCTGGCGCGCGGTGACCGAGGCGGTGCACGAGGCCGGTGGCCGGATCTACGCCCAGCTCATGCACGGAGGCCGCAAGGGCCACCCCCTGGCGCGGATCGACGGTGATCTCCCCGCGGGACCCTCCGCCGTGCTCGTCCCCGGCCGTGTGCACGTGAGCGGCGGCCGCAAGGCGGACCCGGTCGTTCCGCGCGCCATGACCGTCGACGAGATCCACGCCGCCGTGCGCGACCACGTCACCGCGGCGCGCAACGCCATCGCCGCCGGCTTCGACGGCGTCGAGTTGCACGGCGCCAACAGTTACCTGATCCACCAGTTCCTCGCCGACAACACCAACTTCCGCGACGACGCGTACGGCCGTAACTCGATCGCCGACCGCATCCGCTTCGCCGTCGAGGTGACCCGCGCCGTCGCCGACGCCATCGGCGCCGAGCGCCTGGGCCTGCGCCTCTCGCCGGGCAACCCGCAGTTCGGGATGGCGGAGGCGGACCCCGGCCCCGTCTACCGCGCGCTCCTGGACGAGATCGACGGCCTCGGGCTCGCCTACCTCCACCTCACCGACAACGACAGCTACCCCGCCCTCACCGACCTGCGCCCCCACTGGCACGGCACCCTCATCGGCAACGTCGGCGAGAACGGTGACCCGACCACCCGCGAGGCGGGAGAGGCGGTACTCGCCGAGGGACTCGCGGACCTCGTCTCGTACGGGCGCGCCTTCATCTCCAACCCCGACCTGCCGGAGCGGTTCGCGGCGGGCGCGCCGCTCCAGGAGATCGACGCGGCGCACCTCTACACCCACGGAGCCGAGGGGTACACCGACTACCCCTCGCTGGAGAGCCGGTTGGTCTCCGCTCAGACCTCCACCAGCACCTGATCCAGCGATTTCCGTACGAGATCGGGGACCCGGCAGTCCGCCGCCGGATAGCCCACGGGGATCACCGCGAACGCCTTCTCGTTCTCGGGGCGGCCGAGGACCTGCGACAGGAACCGCATCGGGCTCGGCGTATGGATCAGCGCGGCGAGGCCCGACAGGTGCAGCGCGGACAGCAGCATCCCCACCGCGATGCCGACCGACTCGTCGACGTAATAGTGCTTGTGCTTGGTGCCGTCGTCGCCGAGCCAGTAACGCTGCTGGAAGACGACGACGAGCGCGGGCGCGTCCGTCAGGTGCGGCTTCACCTCGTCCGTGCCGAGGGGACGCAGCGCCGCGAGCCACTCCTCGCCGAGACGGCCGTCGTACGAGATCTGCTCCTCGTGTTCCGCGGCCTCGCGGATCAGGCGGCGCACCCCGGGGTCCTGGACGAGGACGAACGTCCACGGCTGCTGGTGCGCGCCGGACGGAGCCGTCGCCGCGCACGCGATGGCGTCCCGCACGACCTGCGGGGGCACGGGGTCGGGCGCGAACTGCCGTACCGTACGCCGCTCCTGCATCCGCGTCCTCAACTCGGCGGCCTGCGCGAGGGATTCGGTCGCGGGCATGCGCTCGGGACGGTAGGGAACGGAGCGGTACGGCTCGCCGTGAATGGGGATCCAGGGCCGTTCTGCGGTCTCGTCAGCCATGCCGACGAGTGTGCCCCGGTCAGCTCCATCCCGTCACGATCAAAGAGAGCCCGATCGTGAATCCGCCGCCGAGCAGGGCCAGATACAGGACATAGAACCGTCGCAGCCGGTGCACGAGGAAGCCGAAGGCGCCGAAGGCGAGGCCCACCGTGAGAGTGCGGGAGCCGCGGGAGAGCGCCGACTGCGTGAGCCATTCCTGCGGCGCGATGTCGGCGCGGCCCGCCTCGCGTGCGTACACCTTGAAGGGGATGCCGTTCCACGGCTGGTGGCGGACGGCCGCCGCGCCTTCGACGGCGAGCTCGGCGCGTACTTCCGCGCGCATCCGGTCCGTGGTCAGCGGATGCGGCAACTGGACGCCCGAAGACGTCAGTTGGAGCGCCAGCAGACTGCCCGCGAGGCTGCCAGCGAGTGCCGTCACGGACAGCTTCAGGGCCCGGCGCGGCACCGCCACGCACGCGATCGCCAGGAACAGCTCCGGCATCAGGGGCCAGCTCAGCGCCTCCGCGAAGGCCCAGGCGAAGGCCGCGGCGAGGCCCCAGCGGGAGCCGACGACAGCCGCGATCCGCTTGCGCGTGACGGAGTCCCTGAGCGGCTCACGGGCCGTACGGCGATGCAGCTCGGCCACCGCGTCACGCGCCGCCTCGGGAGCGGTGTCCGGGGGCAGCGGGGCTCCGATACGGACCCTGACCAGGGTGGGGCGGAGCTTGCCGTGCTTGGGCAGGAGGCGGGCGGTGCCGTCGATGGAGACCGGGACGACGGGCACGCCGGCCTGCCGGGCCAGGACGAGCGCGCCCTTGTGGAAGGCGCCCAGTTCGCCCGCCCGGGCGCGGGTGCCCTCGGGGAAGAGGACGACGGCTCCGCCCGCGCGCAGGTCGTCCGCCCTGGACAGCAGGTCGTCCATGCCGCCTCCCGTACGGCGCACGGGGAAGCCGGCGGCCAGGCGGCTGCAGATCCGCCTGCGCCAGGGCGATGCGAACCAGTAGTCGGCGGCGGCGCCGATCGCGGGCGCGTGGCGGGCGTCAAGGGCGGCGAGCAGGGCCGCGGTGTCCGCGTGCGACGAGTGGTTCGCCACGACCACGCAGCCGCCGCGCGGGAGCCGCCCGCGGCGCTCGACACCTCCGGTGAGGGTGAGCAGGGTCCACCACAGGGCACGGCGCAGGGCCGCGCCCGGCTTTGACCGCCGCTTGTCACCGGCCGCGTCCCGCTTCGGGCGCCGTCGGTCACCGGCTGCGCCGAGCTCGTCCTCAAACGCCGGACAGGCTGCATCCGTCGTACGGTCCGTGTCAGTCGTACGGTCCGCATCCGTCGTACGGGCCGGATAGTTCGTACGAAGCCTCACAGCGTCACCACCATCGTCAGCAACAGCGCCACCAGCAGCGAATCGATCCGGTCGAGCAGGCCGCCGAACCCCGGCAGCCAGCTGCCCGCGTCCTTCACGCCCGCCTCGCGCTTGACCATCGACTCCAGAAGATCCCCGAGCACGCAGCCGACGAGCACCGCGGCCCACAGCGTCAGGGAGAACGCGCCGACCGCGGCAAGCGCCCCGGCGGTCGCGGCGGCGGCGCCCGCGACGCCCGCCCAGGTCTTGTTGGGGGAGAGGGGCGAGAGCGGCCGGGACAGGAGTCCCCGGCGGCCGAGGGCCGTGCCGCCGCACCACGCGCCCACGTCCCCGAACGCCACCGCGACACCCACCGCCACGGCCGTGTCGCCGAGCAGGACGAGGCCGCTGAGGGAGACCGGGATCCAGAGCAGCCCGAAGACCGTCCGACTCGCCCGCGTGAAGCCCTGCGCGGCGTCCCCCGAGAAGAGGGCCACACCGGCGGCGGCGACGAGCAGCCCGCCCGCCGTCCGCAGATCCAGGGCATCGGGCGCGGCCCAGGCGACCCCCGGCACCGCCACGGCGGCCACCCCGAGCCCCGCCCGCTCGCCCCGCGGCAGCCCCGCCATCCGCGCGTACTCGCCCACGGCGATCACTCCGAGCCCGGCGGCGAGCGCGAACGCCCCCGCCCGGCCCAGGAAGAACGCCCCGAGGAAGAGCGGCGCGGCCAGCGCCCAGGTGCGCCACCGCTTGCGCAACTCGGCCCGCATCCGCACCCGTGAGGGCAGCGCGGCGACGGCCACTCCACCGGCGCCGAGCACTCCGGCGACCACGGGCAGGGCCCGCCCCGCGACCTCCCCCGCGATGAACCCGGCGCTCATCGGACGTCACCGGCAGCCGGTGCGGAAGTGCCCAACTGCCGCCACAGGCGCGCGCATCGCAGCCCGGCCGTAAGCACCGACCCCGCGGCGATCACCGCGAGCACCGGCACGACCCACCCGGAAGCCGCCGCGAGGACCACCAGGGCGCAGCGCTCCGTCTTGCCGACCGGGCCCCCGTTCAGGCGGGGCGCGCCCGCCGCCGCACCCGCGAGCGACACCCACGAGGGCAGCGTCGCCGCGAGGCCCGCCGTTGCCACCAGCCACAGCGGGGCCAGGGCGAGGAAACCGGCGAGCACGGCCAGGTCGGCCGCCCGGTCGCCCAGTTCGTTCAGGAGCGCCCCGCGACGGGTGATGCGGCCCGTGTCACGGGCGAGCGCCCCGTCGAGGTTCGCGAAGGCGAGCCGGGCGGCCAGCAGTACGGCCACGGGGAGCGCCGAGATCGGCGCCGGCAACCAGGCGAGCGCCGCCGCCGCGCCCGCGGCGCAGAGCACACCCGCCGCGGTGAGGGTGTCGGGCGACACCTCGCGGCGGGCGAGCGCGCCGCGTACGCCGGACAACCGGTCCGCGTACCAGGGCTTGAGAGCGTAGAGGCCGTTCATGGCACCGACTCTGCCGCCGTCCGGGCACGGGCAAATCGGGGTGCGTACTCAGATATGGCCTGAGTACGGTGGTTGGGTGACCACGTTGCGTACGGCCCATACCTGCGATCTGGACCCCGCCGAACTCCGCGCGGCCCGCGCCCTGATGGACGAGGCGTTCGACGGCGACTTCAGCGACCAGGACTGGGACCACGGCCTCGGCGGGATGCACGCGCTCGTGCACGACGACTCCGGCCTCCTCCTCGCACACGGGTCGGTGGTCCAGCGCCGGCTCCTGCACGACGGCCGTTCGCTGCGCATCGGTTACGTAGAGGCGGTCGCCGTCCGCCCCGACCGGCAGCGGCAGGGGCTGGGCGGGCAGGTGATGGGCGCGCTCGAGCGGGTGATCGACCGGGCGTACGTCCTCGGCGCGCTCTCGGCGTCGGACGAGGGGCAGCGGCTCTACCTCGGGCGCGGCTGGCAGGAGTGGAAGGGCGCGGTCGGCACCGTCGGCCCGGAGGGCGTGGTCCACATGCCCGACGAAGAGCCCCCGCTCCTGTGGGGCGCCGACCTCGACCCCGTGCACGAACTCCTCATCGACTGGCGCGACGGGGACGTCTACTAGCCGGGGCTCAGCCCTCGGCTCCCGCCGCCCGCACGATGATCTTGCCGAGGTTCTCGCCCCGCAGCATCCCCAGGAACGCGTCCACGATGCTGCCGAAGCCCTCGACCACGGTCTCGTCGAGCCCAATGCGCCCGCTCTGCAAGTGTGGCACCACGAACGCGTTCAACTCCTCCTGCACCTCGTAGTAGTCGCGCACGAGGAAGCCCTCCATGCGCAGGCTCTTCTCGACGATGTCGGGGAGGTTGCGCAGGGCGTACGGCGTGCCGGTGCTGTTGTACTGCGCGATCGTGCCGATGCGCACGATCCGCCCGTGATCGCGCAGCGAGGAGATCGCGGCTTCGAGGTGTTCGCCGCCGACATTGTCCATGTAGAGGTCGATCCCCTCGGGCGCCGCCTTCGCGAGCAGGTCGGCCGCGGGGCCCGTGTGGTAGTCGAACACCTCGTCGTAGCCGACGTGCTCTGTCAGGTACGCCGCCTTCGCCGCCGTGCCCGCGCTGCCGACGAGCCGCCCCGCGCCCATGAGCCGGGCAAGGCGCCCGGTGGCCGTGCCCACGCCGCCGGCCGCGGCCGAGACGAACAGGTCCTGTCCCTCGCGGAGTTCGGCGATGCGGGTGAGGCCGACGTAGGCGGTCAGGCCCGTGCCGCCGAGGATGCTCAGGTGCGCGGAGAGGGGTACGCCGTCGAAGCGGGGGACGGCGCGTGCCTCGTCGGGGGTGACGACGGTGTGGGTGCGCCAGCCCTGCCGGTGGAAGACGATCTCGCCCTCGCGGAGCGCGGGGTCGCGGGACGCGATGACACGGCCGAGAGTGCGGCCCTCCAAGGGGGCGTTCAGCGCGAAGTCGCCGTCCATCATTTCGCGGTGGTAGGGATCCACCGACCAGTACAGGTTCTCCACCAGGGCGGTGCCGGGGGCGGGTTCGGGCAGCGGGGACTCGACGAAGGCGAAGTGGTCGGGGGTGGGGAAGCCGTGGGGGCGGGCGGTCTGGTGCACGGTGAGCGCGGTCTCGGTCATGGCGGTGACCGTACGGAGGAATGCGGGGGCCGGGGAGAGGGTTGCGCTCATGGAACGGGCCGGACCATGAAGAGCCCTCATAGAAGCAGGTGGGACCCCCTGATGACCGCTGCATCCGGCACGACAGCCGGGGTTGCCACCGACCTCGCGCCCCACGAGCTCCGCATCCTCGTCGCCGTCGACCGCGAGCGCGGGTTCTCGGCGGCCGCCAAGGCGCTGGGGCTCACGCAGTCCGCGGTCTCGCACTCCATACGCGGGACGGAGCGCAAAATCGGAGCGGTGCTCTTCGAGCGGGGCCGCAAGGGCGCGACGCCGACCCCGGCTGGTGCGTCCGCCGCCGCCCACGCCCGGCGCGTCCTGCGGCTCCTGGACACCCTGGCCGCCGAGGCCCGCGGCGCCGAGCGGGGGGCGGTCGCGGGAGTGCTGCGCATCGCCGCGTTCCGCAGCGTGGCCCTGTATCTGCTGCCGCCCGTCCTGGAGCGGCTCACCGCCCGCCATCCCGGCATCGAGCCCGAGGTGCGCGTCGTCCGCGAGCTGGGTGCGGGCACCGCCGGGGAGGTCGCCGAGGGGCGTGCGGACGTGGGCATCGCGACGATCGGGGCGACGTCGCCGGTGCCCGCCGGGCTCATCGGCGACGTACTGATCGAGGAGCCCTACTCGCTCGTGCACCCGGCCGGGCATCCCGATCCGCGCTCCCTGCCGCTGGTGGACTGGCACGAGAACTGCGGCTCCTACACCCGGGAGTGGTGGGCGGGGCAGGACTGGATCCCGAAGGCGACCGTCCTCACCGAGGACGACGGAGCGGTGCTCTCGATGGTGAGCAGGGGTCTCGGCATGGCGATCATGCCCGAGCTCTCGCTGAACGGAGCACCGGACGGAATCGGGATCGCTGATCTCGGTCCGGAGCGCCCGGTGCGCTCGGTGGGCTATGTCACCACCCCTGAGCTGGCCTCTTCGGTCGCCGTACGGGCTCTGATCCGCGAGCTCAGAGCGGCCGGAGGGGGGGTCGGGAGCAAAGGCCGTCTCAGATAGTAGGAAGTCCGAGTAATTGTGGAGACAGACGCTCCGTCCTCGCTTAGCTTTGTAGGAGCCGAACGTCTCGCTCGACCAAGCGAATGGCGGTCGTGAGCCGGAGCCCCGTGCAGGCAACCCCTGCGGCCCCCCGCTCGCCGCCCTACCGGCGTCTCGAAATACCCCCTTCCCTCAAGGAGTGGATCCCCCATGGCCGAGACGACCGCACGCCGAGTCCGCCACGCCTCCCGTACCAGTGATTCCGAGCGCAGGAAGGCCGCCGCGGCCCTCCAGCGAGCGCTGGACCGCAGGGACAACGGCGGCGAGACGGGTCACTGACCCGCCCACGCCCCTGACGTCCCCTCACCTGCGCTCACCTGCGTAAACCGCTACTTCCCGCGCACCACCTCGAAGTGGTCCACGCGCTCACCGCTCTCGGCGAGCGCGGAAACCGACAAGGTCGGGCGGGCGCCGGCCGTCACCTCCACCGCGAGGAACGAGAAGCCGGTGTACCGCACCCGTGACCACTCGACGGTGTCCGGATCGTGCCGGCCCGCCTTGGTCCAGTGGAACGACGGGATCGAATCCCGGTCGTTGACATGGCCCTCGTAGCTGTCCCGCACGCCCGCCGGAAAGTCGTAGAGGTCCTTGCCCGCGCCGCCCGCGGTGACGTACACGATGCCGTCGCGCGTCGGATCGGTCGACGCGCCGACCGGCACGGGCTTGCCGACCTCTCCGCCCTTGATCGCGTCGGTGCGTTCGTAGACGTGGTTGTGGCCGTTCACCACCAGATCCACCTGGTGCTTCGTGAACAGGTCGAGCCACGCGTCGCGCACCCCGCCGTCCGACGCGTGCCGCGCCGTCGAGTACATGCAGTGGTGGAAGAAGACCACGACGAAGTCGACGGCCTCGTCCGCGCGCAACTCGCCCAGGCGCTTGTCCAGCCAGGCGGTCTGCTTGCCGTCCGTGTAGCCCTTGTTGGCGGGGATCTCGTACGAGACGTCGTTCGCGTCGAGCGCGACGACGCCGACATTGCCGTACGTGAAGGAGTAGACGCCCGGCGCGTTCTTCGGGTCGAAACCGTTCTCCGGGAGTGACCAGCGGGCGGACTGACCGCCGTAGCCGTTCGGCGAGTACCACGCCTCCATGTCGTGGTTGCCGGTCGTCACCATCCACGGGACCGACTTCGCCACGGACTCCGTCTGCGCGAGGAAGGTGTCCCACACGCGCGCGTCGTACGTGTCGGAATCCTTGCCGTGCCCGGTGCTGTCCGCGTAGCAGATGTCGCCCGCGTGCAGATGGAACGACGGGTTCTGGCCCAGGATCAACTGGTCGTTGGCGAGCGCGTGATAGCTGACGCCCTGGTCGCCGAAGGCCGTGAAGACGAACCTCTCCGCCTGCGCGGGGGCCGTGCGGAAGGTGCCGATCGTCGCCATGCGCTCGGGCGAGGCCGGGTCGAAGCCGTCGTGCCCGACGCCGTAGTAGTACGTCGTGTCCGGCCGCAGTCCGTCGAGCGCCGCGTGCAGGTAGTACTGCTCGACCGCGGGCAGCTTCTTCGACAGGGACGGGGTGTGCAGGTCGCGCACCTCCGCCTCGATCTTCCGGCTCAGCTCCCAGGGCTTCAGGCCCACCCGCAGATACGGGGCCCTGACCGCGAACGGCACCTGCCAGGAGACCCGCATCTGCGTCTTCGGGTCGGCACCGAACGCGAGATGCCGGGCGAAGGGCGCCACCATCTTGCCGTCGACCTTCACGGGCGCGGACGGGGCGGCGAAAGGGGCGGCGAACGGGCCCCGGGGCGACGCGCCTTCGCCGCCGGCGCCGGCCGCACTGCCGGCGAGCAGGCCGATGCCGCCGACCGTGCCCGCGGTGGCGAACGAACCGGCCAGGACTCTGCGGCGCGAGAGCTTCCCGCGGAGGTACTCGTGCTGTTCCGGCATGCTCATCTTCGACGCGAGCCGCTCCGGGATGCCGACATCGGGAGTGTCCATGGAAGGGAACTTCCCCGTGACCGACAACTACCGCCGGGCCTGCGGGTAAAGAGAGGGTGGCCATGTGATGACCCGCCCGTGGCGTGACCAGGGGTGTCCGCATGCCGGACTCGGTGTGTCATCCCGTGGGACGAAGCGTAGGCTGCCCGTATGTCGGCAAGCTCTCGCATCCTCAATCTCGCAGTCATCCCCGGAGACGGCATCGGCCAAGAGGTCGTGGCCCAGGGGCTCAAGGTCCTCAATGCCGTCCTCCCGCAGGATGTGAAGCTGGAGACCAAGGAGTTCGACTTCGGCGCCAAGCGCTACCACGCGACCGGTGAGACCCTCACCGACGCGGACGCCGAGGCCCTGAAGCAGTACGACGCGATCCTGCTCGGCGCGATCGGCGACCCCTCGGTCCCGTCCGGCGTCCTGGAGCGCGGCTTCCTGCTGAAGCTCCGCTTCCTCTTCGACCACCACGTCAACCTGCGGCCCTCGAAGCTGCTGCCGGGTGTGGCCACGCCGCTCGCGGGCCAGCCCGAGATCGACTTCATCGTCGTGCGCGAAGGAACCGAAGGTCCGTACACGGGCAACGGCGGCTCCATCCGCACCGGTACCCCGCACGAGGTGGCCACCGAGGTCTCCGTCAACACCGCCTTCGGTGTGGAGCGCGTGGTCCGTGACGCCTTCGCCCGTGCGCAGGCCCGCCCGCGCAAGAAGCTGACCCTCGTCCACAAGAACAACGTCCTGGCCTACGCCGGGCACCTCTGGACGAACGTCTTCAACAAGGTGGCGAAGGAGTTCCCCGACGTCACCACCGACTACATCCACGTGGACGCGGCGACGATCTATCTCGTCACCGACCCCGCGCGATTCGACGTGATCGTCACCGACAACCTCTTCGGCGACATCATCACCGACCTCGCCGCTGCCGTCTCCGGCGGCATCGGCGTCGCGGCGTCCGGAAACATCAACCCGAGCCGCGAGTTCCCCTCGATGTTCGAGCCCGTGCACGGCTCGGCGCCGGACATCGCGGGTCAGGGCAAGGCCGACCCGTCCGCCACCGTCCTGTCCGTCGCCCTGCTCCTGCGCCACCTCGGCCACGAGGACGAGGCGGCGCGCATCGAGGCCGCGGTCTCCGCGGACCTCGCGGAGCGCGGTGACACCGTCCGTACCACCGAGCAGATCGGCGACGCGCTCGCCGTGCGAGTAGCCGGCTGACCCGGCGGCTCACCCTTTTGACACAGAAGCCGCCGGGTCGGTCGACCACCCGGCGGCTTCTCGTATGCGGCTGCGGGTGCCACCATCGACCCCCGGGCCGCATTCACGCTGTTTCTTCCTCGGCGCCACGCGAGCGATAATCGAACGTGGGGCCGCGGAATGCAGGGTTACTCGGACGTCCTAGTACGAGAAGTACGGGCGTGAGCGCGGTCCGTCACCATCACACCGTGAAGGACTAGTACTCATGACGACGACGCCGACACCCACGATCGAGCTCAAGCCCACCTCGTCCCCGCTGTCGAAGGCGGAGCGCGAGGCGATCCTGGCCAACCCCGGGTTCGGTCGCCACTTCACCGATCACATGGTGACGATCAAGTGGACGGAGGGCCGCGGCTGGCACGACGGCCAGCTCACGCCGTACGGCCCGCTCTCCCTCGATCCGGCGACCAACGTCCTGCACTACGCGCAGGAGATCTTCGAGGGCCTGAAGGCCTACCGCCGCCCCGACGGCTCCGTGGCCTCCTTCCGCCCCGAGGCCAACGCGGAGCGCTTCCAGCGGTCGGCGCGGCGCCTCGCCATGCCGGAGCTGCCGGTCGAGACGTTCATCGAGGCGTGCGACGCGCTGGTGAAGGCGGACAAGGCGTGGGTTCCGGCGCACGGTGGCGAGGAGTCGCTGTACCTGCGTCCGTTCATGATCGCGAGTGAGGTCGGGCTCGGCGTGAAGCCGGCCAACGAGTACCTCTTCATCGTGATCGCGTCGCCCGCGGGCGCGTACTTCCCCGGTGGCGTCAAGCCCGTCTCGATCTGGCTCTCGGAGGACCGCGTGCGTGCGGTGCCGGGCGGTGTGGGTGACGCCAAGACCGGCGGCAACTACGCGGCGTCCCTGCTCGCGCAGGCCGAGGCGGCGGAGAAGGGCTGCGACCAGGTCGCGTACCTGGACGCCGTGGAGCACAAGTGGGTCGAGGAGCTCGGCGGCATGAACCTGTACTTCGTGTACGGGGACAAGATCGTCACCCCGACCCTGACGGGCTCGCTCCTCGCCGGAATCACCCGTGACTCGCTGCTCACGGTCGCCCGTGACCTGGGCTACTCCTCGGAGGAGTCGCGCGTCTCGATCGACCAGTGGCAGGCGGACACCGCCGAGGGCACCCTGACGGAGGTCTTCGCCTGCGGCACGGCCGCGGTGATCACCCCGGTGGGCACGGTCAAGTGCCGCTCGGGCGAGTGGACCCAGAGCGGCGGCGAGCCGGGCCCGGTCACGATGAAGCTGCGCGAGGCGCTGCTCGACGTCCAGCGGGGGACTGCGGAGGACCGGCACGGCTGGATGCATGACCTCGGCTGAGGGCTTACGCGGATACGCGGATGACGGCCGGTCCTGGAAGTGAACCTTCCGGGGCCGGCCTTCTGCGACAGTGGGGAGATGCTGCGAGGGATCTTCGACGGGGATGCCGAGTTGTACGACCGGGCCCGGCCCCGCTACCCCTCCGGGCTGGTCGACGCGCTGGTCCGGCAGGCAGGCCTGGGGCCCGGCAGCCGCGTGCTGGAGGTGGCGCCCGGTACCGGCCAGCTGACCGTGCCGCTGGCGCGCACCGGCAGCAGCCTCACCGCCGTGGAGCTGGGGCCCGCCCTCGCCGCCGTGGCCCGGCGCAATCTCGCCCCGTATCCGCGGGCCCGGGTGGAGGTGGGGGAGTTCGAGACCTGGCCGCTGCCCGGGGAGCCGTACGACCTGATCGTCTGCGCCACCGCCTTCCACTGGCTCGACCCCGCCGTGCGCCTGCCCAGGATGCGGCAGGCCTTGCGGGCCGGCGGGACTCTCGCGGTCGTCACCACCGATCATGTCGCCGGGGGGAGCGAGGACTTCTGGGTCGAGGCGCAGGGGTGTTACGAGCGGTGGGACCCCGACGCCACCGAGCCGGGCCTGCGGCTGACCCCGCAGGACGATGTCCGGGCCGATACGGCCGAGTTCGACCGTGCGGACGGGCTCGGCCCGGTCACCGTGCGGCGCTTCGCGCGCGACATCACCTATACCGCCGATCAGTACATCGACGTCCTGCGCACCTACTCGGGCCACCGTGCCCTCGACGGGGCAACGCGGGCCGGACTGCTCGGCTGCGTCAGGCAGTTGATCGACGGCACGTACGGCGGAGTCATCACCAAGCGCTACCTGCACGCGCTGATCACGGCGCCGGCGCGCTGACCGCCGTTCCGTCGGAGCCCTCCGGCGCGGGCGCCCGTACCGGGCCGCGCTCCAGGATCACGTACGCCAGGCCGCCCACCACCCCCGACAGCAGGAAGCTGCAGTCCACCCCGCCGGTGAGGGAGAGCAGCGGACCCTCGTAGGAGGGGAGCGAGACCGCCGCGAGGCCCACCGTCGCACCCAGGGCCCAGCTCGCCGTCGCCGGGATGTTCCAGCCCGCGCGGTACCAGTAGACCCCGCCCCTGGAGCGCCGGTTGAAGACCTGGAGCGCCTCCGCGTCGTAGGAGCCCCCGCAGCGCGCGAACCCGACCAGGGTGATCACCGCCCAGGGCGTGCCGATCGCCGTGAGGAGCAGCACGAAGGACGTCATCGCGCCCTGCGCCTCCCACGCGTAGTGCCCCGCGAACACGCACCCCGTGGCCACCACCGCCACCGTGTACGTCGCCCGGGCCCGCGAGGCGCGCGGCAGGATCGCGTCCAGGTCGAGGCCCATCGAGTACAGCATCAGGCCCGCGTTGCCGACCGACCCCGCGGACGCGGCCAGGAGCAGCGGGACCAGGTACCAGCCGGGCGACGCGGAGACCAGCGGCCCCGCGTAGTCGAGCGCCGCCCCCGCCGCGTACGCCGTGAACGTACCGAAGAGCTGGGGGACCAGGAGCCCGGCGAGCAGGCCGGCCCACGACGCCCGAAGGACCGTGCGCGAGCTGTGGCGCGCGGGGGAGATGTAGCGGGTGTAGTCGCCCAGGAGCGTGATGAACGCGATCGGGCCGCTCAGGCCCGCCGCCACCAGGGCCAGGAGCCACGTCGGCCAGAACGAGCCGAGGAGGTAGCCGCCCGCCCCGGGGAGCGCCGACGTCGTGAAGTCGGGGGCGTACGCCACCACGCCGAGGACGAGCAGCGCCGTCATGCCGACCGCCAGCACGCGCGACAGACGCAGCAGCACCCGGTAGCCGTACACCGCGCCCGTCACCGTGGCGGCGGCGAGCAGCGCGTACACGATCCCGTACGAGAGGCCGCCCGTCGGAAGTCCCGTCAGGCGGTGCAGGACGCCCACCATCACGTCGCCGCCGATCCAGATGGTCAGCGCGGTGTAGCCGAGGGAAAGCAGCAGGCCGACAATCGAGCCGACCAGGCGGCCCCGCACGCCGAACTGGGCCCCGGACGAGGTCGAGAGGTTCGTGCCCGTACGGAGCGAGACCAGGGCGAGCGGAGCCGTGAGAGCCGTGCCGATCACCGTGCCCGCCACCACGGACGTGACCGACGCCCACCAGCCCAGGCCGAACGACACCGGCAGCCAGCCGAAGACGATCACCCCGAGGCAGAGGTTGGAGCCGAGCAGGATCGAGATGAGATCGCGGGGGCCGCTGGTGCGTTCCCCGTCCGGGATGGTGTCGACTCCGCGCTGTTCTATCGGCATGAGGGTGCCCCTGACGCTCGATCGTGGCGACCTGCGCACACAGGTCGCCGTTCGACTGTTTGAGTGCCGCTCAATGTGACCTGAGTCAAGCTCGCACGTCAATCTTTTCGTCGTGGCAATCTCGTGGTTAGAGTGTTGTTCAAACGATGGAGGTGTGGTGGCGTGCGGCTTACCCCCACGGAACGCGACCGGCTGCTGCTCTTCGGGGCCGCCGAGCTGGCCAGGGCCCGCAAGGCGCGCGGCCTCAGACTCAACGTCCCCGAGGCGACCGCGCTGATCGCGGACACGGTGTGCGAGGCGGCCCGCGACGGCGCCCGGCTCGCCGAGGCGATCGAGCGGGCGCGCTCGGTCCTCGGCCCCGACGACGTGCTGCCGGGTGTCGCCGACGTCGTGACCGAGGTGCATGTGGAGGCCGTCTTCGACGACGGGTCCCGGCTCGCGGTCGTCTCGCAGCCGATCGGCGCGGGGGAGGGAGCGGGCCTTGGCAGCAAGGCTCCGGGGGCGCTGCTGCCCGGCCCCGAGCACCCGGAGCCCGCGCCCGTCGCGACGATCGCCGTGCACAACACGGCGACCGTGCCCGTCTCCGTGACCTCGCACTTCCACCTCTTCGAGGCCAACCCCCGGCTCGACTTCGACCGCGGTGCCGCCTACGGCATGCGCCTCGCGGTGCCTGCCGGGTCTTCGGTCCGCTTCGGGCCCGGCGAGAGCGTCGAGGTCGGGCTCCTTCCGATCGGCGGCGAGCGGATCGCGATCGGCTTCGCCGGACTTGTCGACGGCCCGCTGGACGCGCCGGGCGCCCGCGAAGAGGCCCTTCGCCGCGCCGCCGCCTGCGGCTACCTCGGCGTACCGGAATCCACCGACCAGGAGGTCGAGCGATGAGCCGCCCCGGAGGCCACCCCGCCGAACCGCGCCGCCTCACCCCGTACGAGTACGCCGCCACCCACGGCCCCCGCGCGGGCGACCGCGTCCGGCTCGGCGACTCGGGCCTGACCGTCCGGGTGGAGTCCGACGCGCAGAAGCACGGCGAGGAATTCCTCGCCGGATTCGGCAAGACGGCCCGCGACGGCCTGCACCTGAAGGCCGCCGCCGTCCGCGAGACCTGTGACGTCGTGATCAGCAACGTCCTGGTGATCGACGCCGTGCAGGGCATCCGCAAAGTGTCGATCGGCATCCGGGAAGGCCGTATCCACGCCATAGGGCGGGCCGGCAACCCGGACACCCTCGACGGCGTCGACGTCGTGGTCGGCACCGGCACGTCCATCGTGTCGGGCGAGGGCCTGATCGCCACCGCCGGAGCCGTGGACACGCACGTCCATCTGCTCTCGCCGCGCATCATGGAGGCCTCGCTCGCCTCCGGCGTCACCACGATCATCGGCCAGGAGTTCGGACCCGTCTGGGGCGTCGGCGTCAACTCCCCGTGGGCGCTGCGCCACGCGTTCAGCGCCTTCGATGCCTGGCCGGTCAACATCGGCTTCCTGGGCCGGGGTTCGTCCTCGCACGACGCGCCGCTGATCGAGGCGCTCGCCGAGGGCGGGGCATCGGGCTTCAAGGTGCACGAGGACATGGGCGCCCACACGCGCGCCCTGGACACCGCGCTGCGGGTCGCCGAGGAGCACGACGTCCAAGTCGCCCTGCACAGCGACGGGTTGAACGAGTGCCTGTCGGTCGAGGACACGCTGAAGGTTCTGGAGGGGCGGACCATTCACGCCTTCCACATCGAGGGCTGCGGCGGTGGTCACGTACCGAACGTCCTGAAGATGGCGGGCGTGCCGAACGTCATCGGCTCCTCCACCAACCCCACGCTGCCCTTCGGGCGCGACGCCGTCGCCGAGCACTACGGCATGATCGTCTCCGTCCACGACCTGAAGACGGACCTGCCGGGCGACGCGGCGATGGCCCGCGACCGTATCCGCGCCGGGACGATGGGCGCCGAGGACGTGCTGCACGACCTGGGCGCCATCGGCATCACCTCGTCCGACGCGCAGGGCATGGGACGCGCGGGCGAGACCGTACGCAGGACCTTCGCCATGGCCGGGAAGATGAAGGCCGAGCTCGGCCCCATGGACGGCGACGGCGACGGGGACGACAACGCCCGCGTCCTGCGCTACATGGCCAAGCTGACCATCAACCCCGCCATCGCCCACGGCCTGGCGCACGAGGTCGGCTCCATCGAGGTCGGCAAGATGGCCGACGTCGTGCTGTGGCGGCCCGAGTACTTCGGCGCCAAACCGCAGCTGGTCCTGAAGTCCGGCTTCCCCGCCTACGGAGTCGTGGGCGACCCGAACGCCGCGACCGACACCTGCGAACCGCTCGTCCTGGGACCGCAGTTCGGGTCGTACGGCGCGACGCCCGCCGACATCTCGGTGGCGTTCGTCGCGCAGGCCGCCGTCGACCAGGGCAACGACACGATGCCGACCCGGCGGCGCAGGGTCGCCGTGCGGGGCACCCGCGGCATCGGGCCCGCCGATCTGCGCCTCAACTCCCGCACCGGCTCCATCGACGTCGACCAGCGCTCCGGCCTCGTCACGCTCGACGGCGACCCGGTCCGCTCCGAGCCCGCCGACTCCGTATCCCTCAACCGCCTCTACTTCCTTTAAGGGTGTACGTCATGAGCGCAGCCGCCGACGGCTTCCGCATGCCCGCCGAGTGGGCCCCGCACGAGCGCACCTGGATGGCGTGGCCGTGCCCCAACCCGACCTTCGACGACCCCTCGGGCCTGGACGAGTCCCGCATCGCCTGGGCGAACGTCGCCCGTGCCGTACGCCGCTTCGAGCCGGTCACCGTGGTCTGCGGACCCGCGCAGGCCGCGTACGCCACCGAGTTGCTCGGCCCGGACATCGAGGTGGTGGAGCGGGAGCTCGACGACGCCTGG
Source organism: Streptomyces sp. NPDC046925 (assembly GCF_040644915.1). NCBI lineage: Bacteria > Bacillati > Actinomycetota > Actinomycetes > Kitasatosporales > Streptomycetaceae > Streptomyces > Streptomyces sp. NPDC046925. The sequence continues at coordinate 78,551 of NZ_JBEYWZ010000012.1, forward strand.
ATGCGGGACATCGGGCCGACCTTCCTCACCGACGGCAAGGGCCGCCTCGCCGCCGTCGACTGGACGTTCAACGGCTGGGGCGCCCAGGAGTGGGCCCGCTGGGACCACGACGCGAAGATCGGCGCGTACGTCGCCGACCTCGCCGGAGCCCGGACGTACCCCTCGTCGCTGGTGAACGAGGGCGGCGGCATCCACGTCGACGGCGAGGGCACCGTCCTGCTCACCGAGACGGTGCAGCTCGGCCCCGAGCGCAACCCCGGCTGGACCAAGGAGCAGGTCGAGGCGGAGATCCACGCCCGCCTCGGCACCACCAAGGCGATCTGGCTGCCGCGCGGCCTCACCGCCGACTACCCCGGCCACGGCTTCGGCACCCTCGGCCACGTCGACATCGTCGCCGCCTTCGCCGCGCCCGGTGTGGTCCTGGTCCACTCCCAGCGCAACCCCGACCACCCCGACCACGAGGTCAGCAAGGAGATCGTCGCCGCCCTCACCGGACAGACGGACGCGCGCGGCCGCACCCTGCGGATCGTCGAGGTGCCCGCCCCGACCGTCCTGAAGGACGACGACGGCTGGGTCGACTACTCCTACATCAACCACTACCTCTGCAACGGGGGCGTCGTCCTGTGCGCCTTCGGCGACCCCCACGACGAGATCGCGGCCGGTATCTTCCGCGGCCTCTTCCCCGACCGTACGGTGACGCTCGTCGACGCCCGTACGATCTTTGCCGGAGGTGGTGGCATCCACTGCATCACCCAGCAGCAGCCGAAGGTGTGATCAAGGAGAACGACATGGCAGGCCAGGCCCGCGCGCGGAAGAACGCCCCACCGCGCGAGGACGTCCTTGCCTGTGCCATGGAGATGATCGCCGAGCGCGGCCTGGAGAAGCTGACCATGGCCGCGCTCGGCCGTGAGGTCGGCATGAGCAGCGGCCACCTCCTCTACTACTTCCGCACCAAGGACGAACTGCTCCTGCGCACCCTGGAGTGGAGCGAGTCCGCGCTCGGCGCCGAACGCGGCAGGCTGCTCGCCCGGCAGGGCACCGCCCGCGAGCGCCTCGACGCGTACGTCGATCTGTACGTCCCCGACGGCCCCGGCGACCCCCACTGGACGCTCTGGCTGGAGGTCTGGAACCGCTCCCTGAACGCCGACGAGGACGAGCGCGACCGGCAGGTCGCCATCGAGAGCGCCTGGCACCGCGACCTGGTGGCGCTGCTCGCCGAAGGCGTCTCGCGCGGCGAGTTCGGGGCCCTCGATCCCGACCGGTTCGCGGCCCGCCTGCGGGCGCTGCTCGACGGGTTCTCCATCCATGTGGCGATCGGCCTGCGCGGCACGGGGCGTGACCAGATCCTGGCGCACGTCAGGGAGTTCCTGGACGGAGCACTCGCCTCCGGTGCCTCCCTGGACCCGGACGACCCCGTCTAGGTTGTACGCGTTCCTGCGGATTGTGCGTCTCCTGGTGGTGCGCTTGTATCCCCGTGGGCCCTCGGTATCGGGCCGGGGGCTGCGACAGGTTTTGGGGGAAGCCATGTCCACTGCCAGATGTGTGTCCATTGCCGGGCGTGTGTCCTTGCTGACCGGGAGCGCCTTACTGATCACGGCGCTCGGCGTGACGGCGTTACCGGCCGCGGCGCAGGCCGCGCCGCACGAGCCGCCGGTGCCGCGGGTGGAGCGCGTGAGCACCGCGGCCGACGGGACCGAGGCCGACGGGGCCTCCCGTACCGCGTCCATCTCGGGGAACGGCCGCTATGTCGCCTTCTACAGCGACGCGGAGAACCTGACACAGGGGCATCAAGGACCGTACGACTGGGCGTTCGTGAAGGATCTGGAGACCGGCGAGGTCAAGCGCCTGCGGAACTCCATGGCCGCGCCCGTGATCAGCGACGACGGACGGTACGCGGCACACACCGGCTGGGGCTCGCACGGCATCAACGTCTTCCTCACTGACCTGGACACGGGGGAGATCAAGCAGATCGACGGCCGGGGCTTCAAGTACAGCTCTTCCTCGCCGGCCATGAGCGCGAACGGCCGCTACATCGCCTACGACCTCCAGCCGCAACACCCCGGAGATCCGCAGCGCGTCGAGGTCTACGACCGCGAGACGGACACCCGCGAGGTCATCAGCGACGGACCGCCCGACTCGGCCCGCGACATGGTGGACCCGTCCATCAGCGCCGACGGTCGCCATGTCGCCTACGAGGACAAGGGCACCGGCCAGGTCTGGCTCCGCGACCGCACCACGGACAGCCTCACCCGCGTCGACGACGGCACCCCTTCCGACCTGGTGCAGGTCAACGGCCGCACGGTGGCGATGAACGGCCCGGACGGCGCCTACGTACGCGACCTGCGCACCGGAAAGGTCCAGTACATCGCGGGAGGAAACGCGCAGGCGGTCAGCCGGGACGGCCGACAGCTCCTCTACGGCGTCAACGGCGACGGCCAGTCGGACCTCAGGCTGCGCCACCTGCCCAGCGGCCGCGAGCGGACCATCGGCCACGGAGGCGCCACGGCGGGCGCGATCGCCGACAAGGGCCACGGCATCGTCTACGCCTCGGACGGCACGGACATCGTGCCGGGCGACACGAACGGCGCGAGCGACATCTTCAAGTGGACAGTTCCGCGAACACCGCAACCATAAGACCATCTCGCGCATCACAGACATTGCACGCACCGAACATCCGGCAATAACGGGGGATTTGAAGCATGCACAGAACCAAGCGCCGCGCCGTCCTGGCCGCCGCAGCACTCGTCGTCGCGGTCACCGCCGCCACCCTGCCCGCCGCGTCCGCCGCGCCCGACGCCGCTCCGGGTACCGAACGTGTCAGTGTCGGCCGGGGCGGGGCGCAGGCCGACGGGGCGTCGGAGTTGCCGGACGTCAGCGACGACGGGCGGTACGTGGTCTTCTCGACGGAGGCGAAGAACCTCGTGCCGGGCGACACCGACACCTGGCCCGATGTCTATGTCCGCGACCAGAAGCGCGGCACGGTCGAACGGGTCAGCGTGCAGGACTCCGGCGCCGAGTTCACCGACTTCGTGAGCCAGCGCCCGACCATCAGCGCCGACGGCCGCTACGTGACCTTCGCCGCCGTCACGTACGACGAGGACGGCACCTACTACAGCGGCATCTACCTGAGGGACCTCAAGAAGAAGCGGACCGAGCTCGTCAGCCTCTCGGACGCGGACAAGCCCGTGACCGGAGAGAGCACGACACCCGCGCGGACGAGCGCGGACGGCCGGTACGTCACGTTCGTCTCGCAGCTCAAGGAGAACGGCGACTACATCGACGGCATGAACACCGGCGTCTACGTCCGCGACCGCAAGAAGGGCACCACCAAGCGGATCAGCGAGATCGTCACGGGCGGCGCGAGCTCCTCGTACTTCATCTCGCAGTTCACGACGAGCGCCGACGGCAGCCACATCGGTTACTCGATAGGCCAGCAGCGTCCGGGTCTCGACGGCCGTACCTACATCTACGACATGAAGGCCGGCGAGGGCAGGCGCCTGGACCTCACACCCTCGGGCGCCGACCGCGAGGTCGGCGTGAGCTCGCTGACCAAGGACGGGCGCTACGGCGTCTTCTCCGCCCGGTCCGGCGACCTCGTCCCCGGCGACACCAACGAGAAGTACGACATCTTCCGCATCGACCTGCGCACCGACGCCATCGAGCGGATCGTGTACGACGCCGAGGGCGGTCAGACGGAAGGCGACTCGATCGAGGCCCGGATCACTCCGGACGGCCGCCGCGTGGTGTTCCAGTCCAGCGCCCCGGGTCTCGTCGCCGGCGACCCCGGCAAGGGTTCGCTCTACGTACGTGATCTGCGCACCGGAAAGAACCAGCGCGTGGACGTGCCGCAGGGCGGCGGCGACGCCGACTCCGCCGTGTCCCACTTCGGGATCGCCGCGGACGCGAAGACCGTCGTCTTCTCGTCGGACGCCACGAACCTGGTGACCGGTGACACCAATGGGGTGCGGGACATCTTCGTACGGCACCTGCGGTAGAGCCGGGGCCCGCACCATGCGGGCGGCGCGTCCATGCGCCGCCCGCATGGTGAGACGGGGCAGCGCGGTGTGTGCGGGCTGTGGCAGGCTGCCACCGTGCTCTCGTTCGCCATGATTATTGGCAGCAGGCGCGCCGGTCCGCAGTGACCGTCTCGTACCACCATGTACGGGCGGACACCGTCGTCTCTCAGACCCGCGCGCAAACCTCTCGTACCCACGAGGGGTTTTTTCGTTTCCTGGCCCAACATCAGCCGGACGCGGAGCGCGGGGGATCATTGAGGCGGTGGAGCCGGTCATTCCGGTAGACCGAGATCCGACACAGGAGCCAGATCAGCATGACGGAAACCAGCACACCCGACGATTCGTTCCACGTCTTTGACACCACGCTGCGCGACGGCGCGCAGCGCGAGGGAATCAACCTGACCGTCGCGGACAAGCTGACCATCGCCCGGCACCTGGACGACTTCGGCGTGGGCTTCATCGAGGGCGGCTGGCCGGGCGCCAACCCCCGCGACACCGAGTTCTTCGCCCGCGCGCAGCAAGAGATCACCTTCCGGCACGCCCAGCTCGTCGCCTTCGGCGCCACGCGCCGCGCGGGTGGCTCGGCGGCCACGGACCCGCAGGTCAACGCCCTGCTGGCGTCCGGCGCCCCGGTCATCACGCTCGTCGCCAAATCCCACGACCGGCACGTCGAACTCGCCCTGCGCACCACCCTGGAGGAGAACCTGGAGATGGTGCGCGACACCGTCTCCTACCTCGTGGAGCAGGGGCGGCGCGTCTTCGTCGACTGCGAGCACTTCTTCGACGGCTACCGCGCCAACCCCGAGTACGCGAAGTCCGTCGCCCGCACGGCCTCCGAGGCGGGCGCCGACGTCGTCGTCCTGTGCGACACCAACGGCGGCATGCTCCCCGCCCAGATCAAGGCGATCGTCGGCACCGTCATCGCCGACACCGGCGCCCGGCTCGGCATCCACGCCCAGGACGACACCGGATGCGCGGTCGCCAACACCCTCGCCGCCGTCGACGCGGGCGCCACGCACGTGCAGTGCACCGCCAACGGCTACGGCGAGCGGGTCGGCAACGCCAACCTCTTCCCCGTGGTCGGCGCCCTGGAGCTGAAGTACGGCAAGCAGGTCCTGCCCGAGGGCGCCCTGCGCGAGATGACCCGCGTCTCGCACGCCATCGCCGAGGTCGTCAACCTCACCCCCTCCACGCACCAGCCGTACGTGGGCGTATCGGCCTTCGCCCACAAGGCGGGCCTGCACGCCTCCGCCATCAAGATCGACCCGGATCTCTACCAGCACATCGACCCGGACCTGGTGGGCAACCGCATCCGGATGCTGGTCTCGGACATGGCGGGCCGCGCCTCCATCGAGCTCAAGGGCAAGGAGCTCGGCGTCGACCTCGGCGACGACCGCGAGCTGGTGGGCCGGGTCGTCGAGCGGGTCAAGGAGCGCGAGCTCAACGGCTACACGTACGAGGCTGCGGACGCGTCCTTCGAGCTGCTGCTGCGGGAGGAGGCCGAGGGCCGCGCCCGGCGCTACTTCCGCGTCGAGTCCTGGCGGGGCATCGTCGAGAACCGCCCCGACGGCACGCACGCGAACGAGGCGACCGTGAAGCTGTGGGCCAAGGGCGAGCGCATCGTCGCCACGGCCGAGGGCAACGGCCCGGTCAACGCGCTCGACCGGGCACTCAGGGTCGGCCTCGAGCGGATCTACCCCCAACTCGCCAAGATGGATCTGGTCGACTACAAGGTCCGCATCCTGGAGGGCAAGCACGGCACGTCTTCCACGACCCGGGTCCTTATCTCCACCAGTGACGGCGACGGCGAGTGGTCGACGGTGGGCGTGGCGGAGAACGTCATCGCGGCGTCGTGGCAGGCCCTTGAGGACGCCTACACGTACGGCCTGCTGCGGGCGGGCGTCGAGCCCGTGGAGTAGAAAACCGGACCGTCGCGGGCCTCCGTCCGCGGCCCGGCTGAGTTAGCTTCGAAGTATGAACAATGGGGCGAAGCGAGTAGGTGTCGCGCTGTCCGGGCTTCTCGTGGCTCTGGGCGCCGTGTCGTTCACGGCGGCGCCCGGGGCCGCGGCCGAGGTGCGGGCCGCGAGCGTCCCGGCCGTGGCCGACGCCTGGGAGAAGAGCCCGGTGTACGTGGACCCGGCCGTCTCGGACCAGCTGTCCGGCGCCGACACGAAGGCCCTCGCGCAGAAGATCAAGGACGCCGACAAGCCGGTCTTCGTGGCGGTGCTGCCCGCGGACTTCCCGAAGAAGGACCTCTTCGACAAGCTGCGCACCGAGACCGGCGTGACGGGCCTGTACGGCATCCGGCTCGGTGACGCCTTCGACGCGAAGGCCGACCGGCAGGTCCTGAGCAGCAATGCCGTCTCCAACCTCGTCACGACGTACGGGGACGAGGCCGACACCAAGACCCAGCTGAACGCCTTCGTCGACCAGGCCGTGAAGGACGCACGCGGCTCGGCGCCCGACTCGTGGGGCGGCGCCGGTTCCGACGACGGCGTCAACGTGGGCGCTCTGGTCGGCGTCGGCGCGGTGCTCGTCGCGGGCGGCGGCGTCGCGTACGCGCGGATCCGGCGCAACCGCAGGCGGCGGGCCGAGGAGCAGCGAGCGGCCCTGGAGAAGCTGCGGGTCGTGGTGGACGAGGACATCACCGCGTACGGCGAGGAGCTCGACCGCCTCGACTTCCACCCCGCGGAGGCGGGCGCGGACGACGCGATGCGCGCCGACTACGAACGCGCCCTCGACTCGTACGAGAAGGCGAAGTCGTTCATGGCGGCGGCGGAGCGGCCCGAGCAGGTGCGGGCCGTCACCCAGTCCCTGGAGGACGGCCGCTTCTCGCTCGCGCTCCTGGCCGCGCGCCGGGAAGGCCGAGCGCTGCCGGAGCGCCGTGCTCCCTGCTTCTTCGACCCGCGTCACGGCCCCTCGGTGAAGGACGCGCAGTGGGCGCCGCCGGGCGGGACCGAGCGGACGGTCCCGGTCTGCCTGGCGGACGCGACGCGCCTCGCGGACGGCGAGCAGCCCATGTCACGGACGGTGGCCACGGACTCGGGGGAGCGGCGCCCGTACTGGGAGGCGGGCCCGGCCTACGGTCCCTGGGCCGGCGGCTACTTCGGCGGCGGTCTGCTGCCGGGCCTCCTGGTCGGCACGATGCTGGGCGGCATGATGGCTAGCCCCGCCTACGCGGCGGACTACGGCGCGGGGTACGGCGACTTCGGCGGCGGTGCGGGCACCGGGTTCGAGGGCGGCGACTACTCGGGCTCGGACTTCGACCCCGGTGACTTCGGGGGCGGTTTCGGGGGCGGGGACTTCGGCGGGGGCGGCGGGGACTTCGGGGGCGGCGGGTTCTAGGGAGGACCGGGTGGCGGCCGGCCGGGGTTGACGGCACGCGAGATTGACGAGACGATACGTATCGTTCCGTTGAGAGTGCGTCGGCTCGGAGGCCTTCCCATGCAGCACGTCCCGTCCATGCAGCCCACGCAGCAGTACGTCGACGCCGCCCCCGGCGTCCGCCTCTGGACGGAGCGGCGCGGTGCGCCCGACGCCCCGGCGCTGCTCCTGGTCATGGGCGCCCAGGCATCCGGCCTCGGCTGGCCCGACGCCCTCGTCGACGCGCTCGCCGCCCGCCACCAGGTCATCCGCTACGACCACCGGGACACGGGGCGCTCCACCACCGCCTTCGACGAGCACCCGTACGCGATCACCGATCTGGCGCGGGACGCCGTGGCGGTCCTGGACGGCCTCGGTGTCGAGCGGGCGCACCTGGTGGGCATGTCACTCGGCGGGATGCTGGCCCAGCTCGTTCTCGCCGACCACCCCGAGCGCGTCCTCAGCGCCACCCTGATCGGCACGTGCGCGCTCAGCGACACCCCGTACGCGGCGCCGGACGGAACCGACATCCCGGTCGGTGAACTCCCAGGCATCGCCCCGGAGGTACTGGAGATGTGGTCCCGCCCCGTCGAGGACAAGGGCCCGGAGGCCGAGCTGGACCGCAGGGTCGAGCACTGGCGCGTCCTGAACGGCGGCATGCTCGACGTCGACGACTCCTACTTCCGCGATCTGGAGCGCAGGATCATCACGCACACCGGCACGCACGTCGCCTCGACGGCTCACGGACGGGCCGACGACTCCGACATGCTCCGCACCGACCAACTGGCCGCCGCGAAAGTCCCCGTGCTCGCCGTCTCCGCCCCGGCCGAACCGGTCTTCCCGCCCCCGCATCCGCACCACCTGGCGCAGGTCATCGGCGGCGACACCCGGGTGGTGGAGATCGCGGGCATGGGGCACGCGCTGCCCCCGGCGGTGCAGGGTCCGCTCGCGGAAGCGATCCTGACGCACACCGCACGGGCCTAGTTGCGCCGTTCCGCCGCCGCGTGCCACCAGGCCGGTGGCGAGGGGCCGACCACGCGGGACATGGGCTGGCCGGGATGCAGGCCGAGCGGGCGGAGTGCGTCCGCCCGGACGTGGATCACGAAAGAGCCGCGCCAGTGACCGTCGGCCCCGCGGCCGCAGATATGGTCGACGTACACCTCGTCCGGCGCGAACGGCATCCAGTCGATGCCTCGCTCACGCAGTCAACCGCGCAGAGCGGCGAGCGGCCGCGGTCGGCCGGGGACGTTCTCGTACGAGGCGACGGTGATCCACTCGTCGGGCCGGTCCGGGGTCATGGCGTCATCATGCCAGGGCGTCGCCCAACCCCGTGAGCTCCGCTGAGAGTTGCCAGAGGCGGGCCGCCGACTCCGGGTCCCTCGCCCACGGCTTGACGCCGCCGATCAGCATGTCGTCCGTCGTGGCGGGCTCCGCGATGTCGCAGTCCTGGCAGTACGCGCCGCCACGGGCGTCCAGCAGCGGTGACGTCGCCGCCCAGACCGCCGTGGCCGCGCCCTGCGCCGGGCTCTTGAAGCCCTGCGCCGGTGTGCCGTCGTCGGACATCCAGCCCTGCGCGAGCTGCTCCTCGCGGGGAACGTGGCGCTGGAGAGGGGTGAGGATGCTGCCGGGATGCACGGAGAAGGCCCGTACGCCCTTGCCGGTCGCGCTCAGGGAGTCGAGGTGCAGGGCGAAGAGCGCGTTCGCCGTCTTGGACTGGGCGTAGGCCAGCCAGCGGTCGTAGCCCTGGTCGAAGTGCGGGTCCGTCCAGCGGATGTCGGAGAGAAAGTGCCCGGACGAGGCCACGGAGACCACGCGCGCGGTGCCCGGACTCAGCGCCGTATAGAGGCGGTTGACCAGGGCGAAGTGGCCGAGGTGGTTGATCGCGAAGTGGGATTCCCAGGCGTTGTCCGGGCCTACCCGGGTCTCGGGGCAGGCCATGACGCCCGCGTTGTTGATCAGGATGTCGAGGGTGCGGTGCGACGCGAGGAACCGGTCCGCGAAGTGCCGGACGCTGTCCTGGTCCGCCAGGTCCAGCGCCTGTACCTCCACGCGGTCCGTGCCCCGCAGCGCCGCTTCCGCCGTGCCGGGCCTGCGCGCCGGGACGACGACGTGCGCGCCCGCCTTGGAGAGCGCCCGGCTGATCTCCAGACCGAGGCCCGAGTAGCCGCCGGTGACCAGCGCCGTCCTGCCCGAGAGGTCGATCCCTTCGAGTACGTCGTCCGCCGTGCTCAACGCGCCGAACCCGCTGCCGATCCCTGTCTGTCGCGCTTGCTGTGTGCTCATGAGCGTGAAGCTAGATGCTGGACCGCGCTCTAGGGCAAGGTGGCGGGCGCACCCCGACGAGCGGGAGAAGACATGAGCGACGAGCACGGCACGAACACCACCTGGCCCCTCCTCGACCGTGCGCACGAGGCACTGCGCAGGGCAGTCCAAGGCGTGCCGGACGACGCCCGGGCCCTTCCGACACCCTGCGCGGAGTGGAACGTCACGCAGGTCCTCCAGCACGCCGCCGGCGACCAGCTCGGCTACGCCGCTGCCCTCACTGGAGGCCCCGGCCCCGCGGAGAACCCCTTCGCGCCCTCCGGGAAGCTGACGGACACCCCCGAGGCCCTGCTGGAACCGGCGCTCGCGGCGGTTGCCGAGGCCTGGGCGACGGTCGACGAGACGGTGCAGGAGGTACGGGTCCCGATCCCGCCCGGCACCATGACCGCGGCCCTCGGCGTCGGCGCGTGCGCACTCGACGCGGCCGTCCACGCATGGGACATCGCCGTGGCCACCGGCCAACCGTCGCCGCTCACCGACGACTTGGCGCAACCGCTGCTGGACGTGGCCCGGCAGATCGTCGAGCCGGTCCGCGCCTTCGCCTTCGCGCCGGCTCTTGAGGCGGGGGAGGGAGACGTGGAGAAGGGGGAGGCAGCCGAACTGCTCTGCTACCTGGGCCGCAACCCCGACTGGACGCCGTAACCGGGAGCCAAGTCGGCATTGGCACGCTCAGGCGCGCCCCGTCGGGGGCTGCATGCTCCAGGACCCCGAGTGCCCGGGCGGGAGCGCCAAGTCGCGCCGGACCGCCTGGTAGTAGCCCTCGCGTGTGGTCCGCTGACGCTCCAGGAGCGCGGACCAGGCGTCGGGGTCCCTGATGTCGTCGCGCAGGAAACGCTCCATCTCGACGACCGTCAGGACCCAGACCCGCGCCTTGTCCACCACATCCGGAGTGCCGAGCATCAGCAGCGCCTCACCGGCCGGATCCCGCGCGATGGCGGCCTCCGCCAGGTGGGGCGCGGCCTCCTCGGGGGACAGGGGGTGCGGGTGCGGGTCATTGCCGAGGTGGGACGCGACGCGGTAGGTGATCGTGACCGTCTGCTTCACCACGCGCGCGTAGTCCCCGTAGACGGCGAGACGCCGTTCGTCCCAGCGCGCCGCCTGCTCTCGCTGGAACCGGGCCCGATCGCCGCGGGTGATCGCCAGATAGGAACCGAGCGCGCCGACGATCACGCCTATGAGGGTGGGCAGTTGCTGCATGAACTCGCTCACGGCCCGAACCGTATAGGAGGTGCGGGACAGCCGGACAGCTGGGTACGTTCGGCGAATGCCGCCCATGATCCTGCTGCTGTCCGGAAGCCTGCGCGCCGGTTCCTCCAACGAGACCGTGCTGCGCACGGCGGAGGACGTGGCTCCGCCGGACGTACGCACTCTTCGCTACGAAGGCCTCGCGACGCTGCCCCACTTCAACCCCGACGACGACGCGGACCCTCTGCCGCAGGCGGTGACCGGGCTCCGGGCGGCGATTGACGCGGCGGCGGCGATCCTGGTCTGCACGCCGGAGTACGCGGGGACCTTGCCCGGATCGTTCAAGAACCTGCTCGACTGGACGGTCGGCGGCACGGAGATCTGCGACAAGCCGGTCGCCTGGGTGACCGCGGCGGCACCGGGCCGCGGCGAGGGCGCGTCGGCCACGCTGCGGACGGTACTCGACTACACGGGCGCCACCATCGTGGAAGAGGCCTGCACAAGAATCCCGGTACTCCCCAACACACCGACCAAGAACGGCATCCTCACAGACCCCCGCACGAGAACCCACCTGACGGAGACATTGCAGAGGCTGCTACAGCAGTAGCACCAACAAGCCCTCACACCGGACGCGGGGGAACGGCCCACCCATCCCGGACGCAGGGCCTTATGGCCCCGGACCACGGACCCCTGGGACGCACGGGACCCCCCCGGGCGCACGGGGCCCACTCGCCCCCCCCGGGGACGCACGGAGCCCCCCCCACCCCCAGGCACAGGGGAGCTCCCCCCACCCCGGACCCAGTCGAGCCCCCACCCCAGCCGCAGGCGCCCCTCCACCCGCCCCTGACCAGTCGAGCCCCCCCACCCCATCCCCGGACGCCCTTCCACCCGCCCCGGACCCAGTCGAGCCCCCCACCCCATCCCCAGCCGCCCCTCCACCCGCCCCGGACGCAAAGAACCCACCCACCCCACCCCCAGACGCGGGGTGATCGGGTGGGTGGGTGGGACAGATCCGTCGCGAAGCGGCGGCCTAGAGATCCCCCAAGGCTCAGGAGCCAGACTTAATCGCGGAAATGTCAAAGCTCAGCTTGATCTTGTCGGACACAAGCACCCCGCCCGTCTCGAGCGCGGCATTCCACGTGAGCCCCCACTCCGAGCGGAGAATCTGCGCCGTCCCCTCGAACCCGACCCGCTCATTCCCGAAGGGGTCCTTCGCGGAGCCGTTGAACTCCAGATCGATGGAGAGCGGCTTCGTGGTGCCGAGGATCGTCAGGTCACCGGTGATCCGGTAGTCGTCCCCGCCCAGCGCCTCCGCCTTCGTGGAGCGGAACGTCATCTCCGGGTACTTCTCGATGTCGAAGAAGTCCGCGCTCTTCAGGTGACCGTCACGGTCCGCGCTGCCGGTGTCGATGCTCGCCATCTGCACGTCGATGGAGGCCGTCGACGCGGCAGGGTCCGAACCGTCGAGGTGCAGCGTGCCCGCGACATCGGTGAAGGAGCCCTTGACGTTGGTGACCATCGCGTGGCGGGCGACGAAGCCGATCGAGGTGTGCGCGGGGTCGATCGTGTACTCGCCGGTCAGCGCGGCCAGGTCGGGGCTGACCGAAGCGGACGCCGATGCGGTGCCGGCGGTCGTGTCGGTGGACGACGGGGTGGTTTCGTTCTTGCGGCCGAAGAGACCCATGACTGCTCCTTGGGGACGAGCTGCGAGCGGGATACGAGCGGGATACGAGCGGAATAGTCGAGCTGCGAGTTGCGAGCTGCGGACTTGCTTATGTTGAATGTTCAACGAGATGAACTCTAGCCCCATTCAGTTCAATGTTCAACATCCAACACGCCGTGTTCGAGTGAACACGCACCGAACTCGAAGGTAGTACTCGCGCCGCAGGCCCGCCTCTCGGCCTCCGCACCGGATGGTGTGAGGTGTCTCTCACCGGCGCATGACCCGGCCCTTTGTTGAGTCCCTACAGCGCGACGGCCCTCTGAGCAGTCACTTAGGACGCACTGGAACGGGCTTCTGTTCGGGGGTGCCAGGAAAACGGGCCGGAGACTGTTCATAGTCGACGGTCCGTTTCGGTAGGCCCACTTCGTAAGGTCACTACATGACCGTTTTGGACGACACCGCTTCTACTCCCGAGGGCGAGCCCACCGACGCACGTGGACGCGTTGCCGAACTGCACGCGATCCGTGCCGAGGCCCTGCGCGGCCCGAGCGAGAAGGCGACGAAGGCCCAGCACGCGAAGGGCAAGCTGACCGCACGCGAGCGGATCGAGCTGCTTCTGGACGCGGGGTCGTTCCAGGAGGTCGAGCAGTTGCGCCGGCACCGGGCGACCGGGTTCGGGCTTGAGGCGAAGAAGCCGTACACGGACGGTGTGATCACCGGCTGGGGGACGGTGGAGGGCCGGACGGTCTTCGTCTACGCGCATGACTTCCGGATCTTCGGCGGTGCCCTTGGCGAGGCGCACGCCACGAAGATCCACAAGATCATGGACATGGCGATCGCGGCCGGGGCGCCGCTGGTCTCGTTGAACGACGGCGCGGGCGCCCGGATCCAGGAGGGCGTCTCGGCGCTGGCCGGCTACGGCGGCATCTTCCAGCGCAACACCAGGGCGTCGGGCGTGATCCCGCAGATCAGCGTGATGCTCGGCCCCTGCGCCGGCGGCGCGGCGTACTCACCCGCCCTCACCGACTTCGTGTTCATGGTCCGCGACACCTCGCAGATGTTCATCACCGGCCCGGACGTGGTGCGCGCGGTGACCGGCGAGGAGATCACCCAGAACGGTCTGGGCGGCGCGGACGTGCACGCCGAGACCTCGGGGGTGTGTCACTTCGCCTACGACGACGAGGAGACCTGCCTGGCGGAGGTGCGCTACCTCATCGCGATGCTGCCCTCCAACAACCGGGAGAACCCGCCCGTCCACGAGAGCGACGACCCCGCCGGGCGCCGCTCGGACGTCCTGTTGGACCTGGTGCCGGCGGACGGCAACCGGCCCTACGACATGGCCAAGGTGATCGAGGAACTCGTCGACGACGGCGACTTCCTGGAGGTCCACGAGCGCTGGGCCCGCAACATCATCTGCGCGCTGGCCCGCCTGGACGGCAAGGTGGTGGGCATCGTCGCCAACCAGCCCCAGGCCCTGGCCGGGGTCCTGGACATCGAGGCCTCGGAGAAGGCCGCGCGGTTCGTGCAGATGTGCGATGCCTTCAACATCCCCATCGTGACCCTGCTGGACGTGCCGGGCTTCCTGCCCGGCGTGGACCAGGAGCACGGCGGCATCATCCGGCACGGCGCCAAGCTGCTGTACGCGTACTGCAATGCCACCGTGCCGCGGATCTCGCTGATCCTGCGCAAGGCCTACGGCGGCGCGTACATCGTCATGGACAGCCAGTCCATCGGCGCCGACCTGACCTACGCCTGGCCGACGAACGAGATCGCGGTGATGGGCGCCGAGGGTGCCGCCAACGTCATCTTCCGCCGGCAGATCGCCGCCGCCGAGGATCCCGAGGCGATGCGGCAGAAGATGGTCAAGGAGTACAAGGCCGAGCTGATGCACCCCTACTACGCCGCCGAGCGCGGCCTGGTGGACGACGTCATCGACCCCGCCGCCACCCGCGAGGTCCTCATCAGCTCCCTGGCGATGCTCGCCAACAAGCACGCGGACCTGCCGTCCCGCAAGCACGGCAACCCCCCGCAGTAATCCTGCAGTAGCCCACAAGGAGAACGCTGCACATGACTAACCCCGACATCCGCGTAGAGAAGGGCCACGCCGAGCCCGAAGAGGTCGCCGCCATCACCGCGATCCTGCTGGCCCGTGCTGCCGCCACCGCGCAGACCCCCACGCCCCGCCGAGGCCGCGACAAGGCCGGCTGGCGCCGTCTGGAGCGCACCCCCGGCTTCCGCGCCCCGCACAGCTGGCAGGGCTGACCGGTCCCCTGAAGCAGCCGGCAAGGCCGACAGGCACCCCGAAGGACCCCGCCCTGGTGGCGGGGTCCTTCGGCGTATGCCCGTCAGGTCAGTCGAACTCTCCGTCCAGCACACCGAGCTTGAACGCGTACCACTCCTCCGCGGTGAAGCGCAGGACGAGGCCACGAGGGTCCGCGGGGTTGCGCAGGGCCACTGCGCCGTTCCCCAGCGGTGCGATCTCCACAGGGCCCTCCACAGGGCTCCCGGGGGTGCTTGTCCACTGGGCGCGAGAGATGTCGAGGGCGTAGAGCAACGCCTTCTCCCGCTGTGTGACGCGTGTGCCGCTTGCCGTGTCCGTGCTCATATCTGCAGAATCCCGGAGTTGATTCCAGTAATGAATGCGCGCCACGCGGTGGAGTCGAAGACGAGTGTTCCGAACTCCGGATTCTTCGTGTCGCGAATCGCCCGCTGATCGGCCGAAAGCTTTGTGTGCTCGATGCAGCCGTTCGAGGCGCCGCTGTAGGTGCTCTTGTGCCAGTTCGCTTTCACTGAAATTTCTTCTGTCTCTGTGAACGCGGTACTGGCCGCAGATGTGCGAGACATCACGACCCGCTTTCCTTCATGTGGTCAAGGATGTACTGGCGAGACTCGGCGGGAGAGAGTGCCGCGGCCGTCAAGTCATCCCAGGCCTTGGTGTAAACCTGGACGTCAGGCCGCTGTTCCAGCAATGTTCCCCCGGTCATGTGTTCCAACCAGGTCACCTCTATGGGGGGTTCTCCGTGCAGGGTGAACACCGTGTACGGAGCGTACTGCGCGAGCGGCAATGTGATGTTCAGAGGGAGGATCTGAACGGTGACATTGGCCTGATTTCCCACTTCGATCAGGTGCTGAAACTGTTGACGGATCAATTCAGTGGGACCAGAAATGCGGTGCAGTGCCGGAGCGTCGATGACGACGCGGAGCCGGAATTCACTGTTCCCGTAGAGCAGATCTTTGCGCCTCAACCGCGTCTTCACAAGAGTTTCGACGCGATCAGCTTCGGCGCCCGCGGTGAATATCTGGCGCATATACGCCTCTGTCTGGAGCAGACCCGGCAGCACCATCGGCTCATAGGCGCGGATGAGCGAGGAGTCGGCCTCGAGAGTGAGGTAGTCGCGCAGGTCGCCGCTGAGCAAGGGGCCCTGTCCGGACCACCAGTCGACCTTGTGGATGTCCCGGGCCAGTCGCTTCAGATTCGCCCGCTGCTGATCGTCCTTCACCCCGTACAGATTGAGCAGAGTGGTCAGATCGAGCTGCCGAATGCCCCGTTTGCCTGTCTCGATCTGACTGATCTTTGGCTGCCCACACTCCAGTGCGTCGGCCGCGTCCTGCACCTTGAGGCCGGCGTCCGAGCGAAGTCTTCGCAGCTCGGCGCCGAGACGGCGGCTGCGCATGGTGGGCATCTCACTTTGCGGCATGCGCACATGATGTCCCGCGTCTTCCGGCCAGACAACTGTCATCTGTCCCAGCCCCTTTGAGGGATGTGAACAGCGAGTAATACTTGCCTAGGTGATAGATGCCTCGACATGATGCGAGTCCAACGTCCTTTGTTCTCGGTTGAGTTGACACCTACAGCGGTGCCGGAGGGGCAATGCCGAACACGTCCGCGGAAGAGCTCGTAGTGATCAGCAGATCCTGCGAGGTCCGCATGGAGTACGACCCGCACTGCCTGGAGCAGATACGCCGGATCGTCGGCGCCTGCCTGCGCAGTTGGGGCCTGGAGGCGCTGGTAGACGACTGCGCCTTCGTGGCCACCGAGCTGTGCAGCAATGTGCGGCACTGCACGCGCTCGTCGTTCGAGTTCGCCGTCCGTCGCACGGGCGCCGAGGGTGTGCGCCTGGAGGTGACGGATACCTCCACCGAGCTTCCGGTGGTGCCCACCGAGCCCCCGGACCCGTTCCAGGTCAGTGGGCGTGGACTGTTTCTCGTCGCGGCTCTGTCCACCGACGTCGGGGTCGAACCGACGCTCGGCGGCAAGATGGTCTGGGCGGAGCTGAAGGTGCCTGGTTTCGGCTGACGAGGCCGGTGGTGGGGGGTAAGACGTCGGTCGGACGCGATGCGTCGGCCGGCGTCTGCGTCTGTATAACGGCATGACTCTCCTCTCTCGTGCGGTCTCTCCGGGCCCTCACGGGCCTCTCTGACTCTCCGGGTACGCTCCGGGACTCTCCGGGGTCACCCCGGGGCCTGACGGAGCCCCTGGCGCTCTCCTGCGGCCGTTCTCGCGCCTGTGTCCGTTGTACCGCCGCACAGAAGGTGCCCTGCGGCCCGATTGACCGGATAGCGACCCGGCCCCGTCGCCGTCAGGGGCCGGCGCGGGCCCGGTCGGCACAACTGTTCCGGAACTGGCTCCGGCTTCCGCCTGAGTGGGGCAGGCGCATGTGGGGGCTCCGCTTCCTGCTCGGTCCGTCGTCGAAAGGAGGGCAGGAGTGGTCGCGCGAACCTGCCTCTCTCTCCAGCGAGAGTGCCATCGAAAACATCACAGCGGCAGGCATGTGTTTTGGCCAAAGATGTTACGCAAGGCGACAGGCCAGAATCTGAGCCCGTCCACACAGCAGTTCGCCCCCGCCGGCAGGAGCCGGCGGGGGCGAACGGTGAACGTGTGCGGGGCTGTTACCGCAGCCGCGCCATGAGCGCGTGCTCCACGAGCGTGATCAGCCCGCTCTTCGCGTCGGCCCGGTGCCGCGCGTCGGTGGTGATGATCGGGGTGTCCGGACCGATCTGCAGCGCCTCGCGGACCTCGTCCGGCGTGTACGGCTGATGGCCGTCGAAGCCGTTGAGGGCGATGACGAACGGCAGTCCGGAGTTCTCGAAGTAGTCGACGGCGGGGAAGCAGTCGGCGAGCCTCCTCGTGTCGACCAGTACCACCGCGCCGATCGCGCCGCGTACGAGGTCGTCCCACATGAACCAGAAGCGGTCCTGACCCGGCGTACCGAAGAGGTACAGGATCAGGTCCTGGTCCAGGGTGATGCGGCCGAAGTCCATGGCCACCGTGGTGGTGGTCTTGTCCCCGGTGTGGGTGAGGTCGTCGATGCCCGCGGACGCGGACGTCATGACGGCCTCGGTGCGCAGCGGGTTGATCTCAGAGACCGCCCCGACGAACGTGGTCTTGCCCACGCCGAAGCCGCCCGCCACCACGATTTTCGCGGAAGTGGTGGAGCGGGCTGTTGCTCCGCCGCTAGAGCTTGCGAAGTCCACTGAGCACCCTTTCGAGCAGTGTCACGTCTGGCTGGCCGCCGGCGGTCTCGTCGCCGCCCGGCTGATGGATGGCGACAAGTCCGGCCTCCGCCAGGTCGGCTACGAGGATTCGGGCGACGCCGAGGGGAATGGAGAGAAGTGCCGAGATCTCAGCGACTGACTTGATCTCCCGGCACAGATTGCAGATCCGCTGATGCTCCGGCAACTGGCCCTGGAGCTGGTGCGGCTGGGCGGTGGTGTGCACCAGCGCCTCGATGGCGAGCTGGTAGCGGGGCCTGGTACGGCCGCCCGTCATGGCGTACGGACGCACCAGGGGGTTGCTCGCAGCACCCGCGGGCGCCGGTTCGGGGGCGCGTCGCTGTGGTTGCACTGGCTGGATCCTGGGGGTTTGAGGCTGCTCGTACGGGCTCTGGCGGGGGCCCGGCTGCTGCGGCTGCTGATAAGGCCTGCGGTGCTGGCTGGGCGCGGAGGGGAAGTTGTACCGGTTCGGCGCCCCTTCGTGCGGCCCCTGACCCTGGCCGTGACCAGGCGACCAGTTGGCCGATGACGAACCGTCCGGGGGTGTTCCTGAACCTGCCACGTACTCCTCCTCCGACTGTGCCGGGCACCATCATTCTGGAGCCGCGTCCCGAAACCTTACGGCCACGGGACGCGAAAACGCACCGTACGTCTACTAGTTGAGAAGGCTCCCCTGCAGCTCCGCGCGCAGGTCGGGGGTGAGTACGGTGCCGGCGCGGTCGACAAGAAGCGCCATTTCGTACCCAATGAGACCGATGTCCGCATCAGGGT
Source organism: Streptomyces sp. NPDC046925 (assembly GCF_040644915.1). Classification (NCBI taxonomy): domain Bacteria; kingdom Bacillati; phylum Actinomycetota; class Actinomycetes; order Kitasatosporales; family Streptomycetaceae; genus Streptomyces; species Streptomyces sp. NPDC046925. The sequence goes on from NZ_JBEYWZ010000012.1 coordinate 97,364, forward strand.
GTGCAAGGACGGCCAGGGAAGAGCCGTCGGAGATGGACATAAGGAAGAGGAATCCTCGCTCCATCTCCACAACGGTCTGGGTCACGGAACCGCCCTCGAAGATCCGGGAGGCCCCGGCGGTGAGGGAGGTCAGACCGGACGCGACGGCCGCGAGCTGGTCGGCCCGGTCGCGGGGGAAGCCTTCGGACATCGCCAGAAGGAGTCCGTCGGCGGAGACCACCACCGTGTGGGACACCCCGGGGGTGTTGTCCACGAAGTTCGTGATCAACCAGTTCAGATTCTGCGCCGCCTGGCTCATCGGGCTCACACTAACGCTCCTGGTTGTAGGTGCTGTCAGGCCCACCGCGGTGATTACCGGTGTCCTGGCCATTCGTGGTGTCACTGCCTGCGTTGCGTCCCCGCTGGACGCCGCGGCGCAGGTTGCTCAGCCGACCCCGCACGTCCTCGGGGTCGCGGGAGACCTGAGGGCCTCCCTGTGGGGTCTGTTCCGCCGTGCCCTCGACCAGATTGGCCTTGGGCACCCGCTTCGGGAGACCCGACGGGGTGACCCCACCCGCCTTGGGCTCCTTCAGCGATTCGGCGCGCTGCCAGCGGTCGTCGTTCGACGTACGCCAGCCGCTGTCGTTGTTTCCGAACGCGTCCTCCGCCGGGGCCGCCGGAGCGTTGCCGTTGGAGGCCGCACCGCTGCCGCCGCCGCGGCGCGGAAGACCCGCTGCGGTGGTGTCGTGGACCGCGGACGGAGCCGGTCCGGGACGGTCGAAGCCTACGCGTTCGGCACCGTTCGCGGGAGCCGCCGGACCAGATTCCGGTTCCGGAGAGTACTCGGCCTGATACGCACCCGAGTTGTCGTCGAATCCGCCGCGCGTCGGCCAGTCGTCCTGGTGGGAGCGGTCGGGGTAAGCCGTGAACGGCTCGGAGACGGCACCGCCGCGAGCGGCCTGGTCGTCCTGACCGGCTTCCGCATAGGGGGCGTCCTGGTAACCGTCCCGCGCCGGGTAGTACGGGTCGTCGTACGCCGGTTGCATGGCCTGGCCCTGACCGTACTCGTCGTACGTCGGGGACTGCTGTTCGTACGAGGGGTCGTAGCCGCCCTGCTGGTCGAAGCCGGGCCGCGCGTCCATCTCGTCGCGGAAGAGCGGACGGCCGTCGGGGGACTGCGCCTGCGCCTCCAGAGCGGCACGCCGCTCCTCGCGCATCAGCGAGCGGCCCACCGGGTCGAGGTCCGGCGAATCGGCGGCGTCGCCGTTGTAGCGGCTGTCGTCGAAGCCGAGCTCGGCCGCCGTGCGCATCGGCTCGTGGTGGAAGGCCGGCTGCTCGGGGGTCTGCTGCTCCGCCATGATCGAGGAGACCGTGAACTCGGACTCGGGCAGCTGGCTTTCGCCGCCGCCACCGCCGTGCGTGATCCCGTCGGGGAGCATGACGAGCGAGGTCGTGCCGGCCTGCTCGCCCGAGGGGCGCAGCTGGACGCGGATGCCGTGCCGGTCGGAGAGGCGGCCGACCACGAACAGGCCCATGCGCTGCGAGATCGCGGCGTCCACCGTCGGCGGGTTGGCCAGCTTGTGGTTGATGTCCGCGAAGTCCTCGGCGGTGAGGCCGATGCCCTTGTCGTGGATCTCGACCATGATGCGGCCGTCAGGAAGACGGGTCGCGGTGACGCGGACCTTGGTCTGCGGCGAGGAGAACGTGGTGGCGTTCTCCAGGAGCTCGGCGAGCAGGTGGACGAGGTCGGTGACGGCGAGGCCGTGGATCTCGGCCTCGGGGACACCGGAGAGCTCGATGCGCTCGTACTGCTCCACCTCGGAGGAGGCGGCGCGCAGGACGTCGACCAGCGGGACCGGCTGGTCCCAGCGGCGGCCGGGCTCCTCGCCGGAGAGGACCAGGAGGTTCTCGCCGTTGCGTCGCATACGGGTGGCCAGGTGGTCCAGGCGGAAGAGGCTCTCCAGCTGGTCCGGGTCGGCCTCGTTGTTCTCCAGGTCGGTGATGAGGGTCAGCTGGCCCTCGATCAGGGACTGGTTGCGGCGCGAGAGGTTGGTGAAGATCGCGTTGATGTTGCCGCGGAGCAGTGCCTGCTCGGCGGCGAGCCGGACGGCCTCGCGGTGCACCTGGTCGAAGGCGCGGGCGACCTCGCCGATCTCGTCCGTGGAGTTGATCGGGATGGGCTGCACGCGCGTGTCGACCCGGCCGGGGTCGGTGCGCGAGAGCTGGTCGACCAGCATCGGCAGGCGCTGCTCGGCGATGCCGAAGGCGGCGGTGCGCAGCTGGCGCATCGAGCGCGACATCTGGCGGGCCATGAGCCCGGCGAGGATGAAGGCGGCCAGGAGCGCGATCACGACGATGGCGCCGTTGATGTACGCGGTGCGCTGGGCGTTGGCGGCGATGTCCGACGCCTCGCTCACGGCCTTGTCGGCGAGGTCCGACTCGATGGTGCGGTACGCGTCGAACTTGGCGGAGGTGGTGGCCCACCAGGTCTCGGGGGTGATGCCCTTGCCCGCGAGGGCGACCCGGGCGCTGGGCTGCGTGCTCTCCAGCTGCGCCATGGCGGCGACCATCGCCTCGGGCGCCGGCGGCGGCACGAACGTCTCGCCCTTGGCCTTCGCGGCGGCCGCGGCCTGCTTGGCCTGCTTCTCGCCGTCGGCCTTCAGCTTCTTCTTCGCGGCTTCGAGCTTGGCGACGTCCTCGGGGGTGCCGCCGCCCGTGTACTCCTCGATGGCGATGCCTTCGAGGTAGGCGTACGAGGAGAGGGCCACGCGCTGCTTGGCGAGGCTGGAGGCGGTGGGGCCGGGCTTGACCAGGAGGTGCGTACCGATGGAGCGCTCGAGGGAGAGCGCGGCCTTGGTCAGCGAGATCGCGTAGACGGTGCGGCCGTAGCTGGTGATGTTTCCGGTGCCCAGACCGAGTTCGTTGGCGAACTCCATCAGGGGGTGCTGGATGGCTACGTAGCCCTCTTCGGTCTGCGCGCCGGAGAGCTTGGAGGTGTAGGCGGCCGCACGCAGGGACTGCAGACCGGGCTCCACCTTGTGGAAGCCGTCGAGGCGGCGCTTGAGGCCTTCCTTCTGCGGCATGTTCTCGGCGGCGGCGTCGAACTCGGTCTTCGCCTCGTCGGTGGCCTTGCGGGCCTTCACGACGACCGGGTCGTTCTTCTTGCCGCGAAGGAGGGGAGCGGCGGAGAGGTCGCGCTCCTCGATGAGGCGGTTGCCGTAGTTCAGCGAGGCCTGCACGAGGCGGGCCGTGTTCTCGGCGTCCTGGGCTTCGCTCCAGGTGTCGATCGACGCCTTGACCTGGAAGCCGCCCATGACGAGGCCGACGAGCACGGGTATGAGGAGAATCGCGTTCAGGCGGGTCGGCACGCGCCAGTTGCGCGGGGACATTCTGCCGCCGGAGGGCGCCGGCGTTTCCATGCCCTGCACATCGGCGGGGGACGCCGCTGTGCGCGGCGGCGGGGTGAAGTTGCCCCGCGTGTCCCGCGTCTGCGGCGGTGCGGGGCTCGTCTTGCTTCGCCTCACTCGACCAACAACCTCTCGGCGGCGGGACCTGTATCGGTCCCGCTGTCGTCTCCAAGGCCCGTGCTACTGGGCAGTTCAGCGCATTCCAGCACGTCAGGCGGTCCTCTACCAAACAGTGAGAAGCGCTTGTTCCGAGTGGTGTAAGCCTCAGATAAAACGGTCAAAAAGAGCGAGCCCCGCCAAAAGGCGGGGCTCTCGTGCGCGCAGCGACACCGGATGACCGCGACGCGTGTCGGCGCGCGGTTAATTCTCTGTCGAAACGTTATGAACAGAGCGGACGTCCGTGTCAAAGGACACAGGCCGCTCTGTTGAATCTACGGCAACTGCCGTACTCCCTCGTCTACTTGAGTCGTGCCATAAGTGCGTGCTCGACCAGCGTGATCAGGCCGCTCTTTGCGTCCGCACGGTGTCGCGCGTCGGTCGTGATGATCGGCGTGTTGGGGCCGATCTGGAGAGCTTCGCGCACTTCATCGGGGGTGTACGGCTGGTGGCCGTCGAATCCGTTGAGCGCGATGACGAAGGGCAGGCCGCTGTTCTCGAAGTAGTCGACGGCCGGAAAGCAGTCGGCGAGACGGCGGGTGTCCACGAGCACGACGGCGCCGATCGCGCCGCGTACGAGGTCGTCCCACATGAACCAGAAGCGGTCCTGACCCGGCGTACCGAAGAGGTACAGGATCAGGTCCTGGTCCAGGGTGATGCGGCCGAAGTCCATGGCGACGGTCGTCGTCGTCTTGTCCCCGGTGTGGGTGAGGTCGTCGATGCCCGCGGACGCGGACGTCATGACGGCCTCGGTGCGCAGCGGGTTGATCTCGGAGACCGCGCCCACGAACGTCGTCTTGCCCACGCCGAAGCCGCCCGCCACCACGATCTTCGCGCTGGTGGTGGAGCGAGCCGGCGCTCCGCTGCTAGAGCTTGCGAAGTCCACTGAGCACCCTTTCGAGCAGTGTCACGTCAGGCTGACCGCCGGCGTTCTCGTCGCCGCCGGGCTGGTGAATGGCGACGAGCCCGGCTTCCGCCAGGTCGGCCACGAGGATCCGGGCCACGCCGAGCGGCATGGAGAGGAGCGCCGACACCTCGGCCACCGACTTGACCTCGCGGCACAGGTGGCAGATGCGCTGGTGCTCGGGGAGCAGCCCCATCAGCTGCGCCGGGTCGGCCGTCGTGCTCACCAGCGCCTCTATCGCGAGCTGGTAGCGGGGCCTGGTCCGGCCGCCGGTCATCGCATAAGGACGCACCAGCGGCTGGTCGCCTTCAATGCCGTACGACGCGGAGCCGTACGGGTCGTGAGAGGCGTTGGGCGGGGTCATGGATCCTCCGGGCGGGACAGCAGGTGGTCTGCGTGCCGTCTGATAGAGCCGGTGGGGGGCACCAGGGTGGCCGGACGGTGGTCAGTACGTTCGGTCGGTGGGGCGGCCGATGAGAAAAGTCAGTGCAACAGGCTGCCCTGCAGTTCGGCGCGGAGGTCCGGGGTGAGGACGGCGCCCGCACGGTCGACGAGGAGCGCCATCTCGTATCCGACGAGGCCGATGTCGCACTCGGGGTGTGCGAGCACGGCCAGGGACGAACCGTCGGAGACCGACATGAGGAAGAGGAACCCCCGCTCCATCTCCACCACGGTCTGGGTGACGGCGCCGCCCTCGAAGATCCGGGAGGCTCCGGCGGTGAGGGAGGTCAGACCCGACGCCACCGCGGCCAACTGGTCGGCGCGGTCACGCGGGAAGCCCTCGGACATCGCCAGAAGGAGGCCGTCGGCGGAGACCACGACCGTGTGGGACACCCCGGGGGTGTTGTCCACGAAGTTCGTGATCAACCAGTTCAGATTCTGTGCCGCCTGGCTCGGACTCAACTAACGCTCCTGCTGGTGAGTGGGGAAGCTGCCGGTCTGGCCGGTACCGGCCTGCCGACCCTGCTGGATGCCCCGACGGAGATTCGTCAGCCGGCCGCGCACGTCATCGGGCGCACGCGAGACCTGCGGACCTGTGCTGTCCTGCTGCTGCTGAGCGGTGCCCGCGACGAGGTTGGCTCGCGGGACGCGGCGCGGCAGGCCGGATGTGGTGACGCCACCGGCGGACGGCTGCCGGACGCGCTCGGCCTGGCGGCCCAGCTCGTCGTTGGGCGAGGTGCGCCAGGTGGCGGCGCTGCCGTTGGTGACGCCATTGATGTTGTTGCCGCCGCCGGTTCCGTTGGACACGGGAGCGGGCGGCTGGGCCGGACGCTGGGGCGCGGCCGGGTTCTGCGGCTGCTGGGCCCGGGGCCGCGACGGGAGGGGCGACGACGGCTGCGGGCGCTGGGGGCGCTGAGGCTGCTGGGGCTGCTGCTGCTCGGGAGAGCGGTCGCCGCCCTGCGGGTCCTGGTAGCCCTGCTGCTGTTGCTGCTGGAACCAGTTGGTCTCCAGCGTGTCGAACAGCGGGGTGCGGCCGTCACCGGGACCGGCGGGCGGCAGGCCCTCCGGCTGGGACGGCTGCTGGGGCTGCTGCGGCTGCGAGGCCTGCGGCGGCACCGGCGGGATGCCGAGCTGGTTGCCCTGGCCCTGGCCTTGACCCTGGCCGGGACCCTGACCGCGCCCGGGCGCCTCGTTGTTGTAGCCGGGGGCGCTGGTGCCGGGGCGCTGGAACTGGCCCGTGCCGGAGGAGGTGTCCTGGCTGCCGGGGCCGGCCTGGTTGCCGTGGACGCCCTGGTTGGCCTGACCGCCCTGACCGCCCTGGCCGCTCTGGCCGCCGAAGACGTCCGGGCGTACGTACTGCCCGGTGCCCTGCTGGCCGCCCTGGCCCGGACCCTGCTGCCCGGTGTACTGCGGCGCACCCGTGCCGGGCGGCGGACCGTTGAAGTCCGGCCGCGCGAACTCGGCGGTCGAACCGGGGCCCTGGATACCGGCGTCGGCCGCGGGGTGCTGCGGGAACTGCCCCGTGGTCTCCGGCTCCTCGTGCCCGCGCGGGGTGTCGAACGGCTCGCGCGAGACCTGCGGCTGCGCGTTCTCGTCGCTCCAACTGGGCACGCGGGGCTGCGGGTTGCCACCGGGAAGCTCGGCACGCGGGCCACCGCGCGGCGGCAGCTGCGGGCGGCGCCCCTGGTCCCCGGCGTTGCCCGCGGAGGGGTTGGCTGCCGGGTTCGCGGGACCGGCGGCCGGGTTCACCGGGTTCGTACGCTGCTGGGGCACGGGAGGCTGCGGCGCGGAACCCTGACCGCGGCTCGCGCTCGGCGCGGCCCCGAAGAGGCTGCCGCCGGAACTGCCCGCGGCACCGGCGCCCTGTCCGGGCGGCCCCTGCCGGGGAGGCTGCTGACCCGAAGGCCCGGCCGGACCGGCCGGCGAACCGGCACGCGGCCCCGCGTCACGCGACGGCAGCGCGGCCCGCGGCCCCGATCCCGTGACCTGACCACGGGGCGGACCCGCACCGAGCCGGCCCGCGGAACCCGCCGGAGCCGAGCCGGGCGCACCGCTGCCCGCACCGACACCGCGGCGCGCGGCGGCCGCACCCGCGGAGGCCTGCGCGGCGACGGGGCCGCCGCTCTGGCCGGGGCCGGGCGTACCGGGCTTGTTCGGCGCCTTCTTGCCGCCCTGGGCGACGTCGATGGGCAGCATGACGAGCGCGGTCGTACCGCCGGAGTCCGAAGGACGGAGCTGGATGCGGATGCCGTGGCGCTGCGACAGACGGCCGACCACGAACAGACCCATGCGGCGCGAGACCGAGACGTCCACGGTGGGCGGCGAGGCGAGCCGCTCGTTGATCGCGGCGAGGTCCTCGGGGGACAGGCCGATGCCCGTGTCGTGGATCTCGATCAGTACACGCCCGTCGGGCAGCGCGTGACCGGTGACCTTGACCTTGGTCTGCGGCGAGGAGAACGACGTCGCGTTCTCCAGGAGCTCGGCGAGCAGGTGCACGAGGTCGTTGACCACGCGTCCGGCGACCTCGGTCGTCGGCACGGCGGAGAGCTCGATGCGCTCGTACTGCTCCACCTCGGACGCGGCGGCACGCAGCACGTCGACGAGCGGCACGGGCCGGGTCCACCGGCGGCCGGGCTCTTCACCGGCGAGAACGAGGAGGTTCTCGCCGTTACGGCGCATGCGGGTCGCGAGGTGGTCGAGCTTGAAGAGCGAGGACAGCTGGTCCGGGTCGGCCTCGCGCGACTCCAGCTCGGAGATGAGCGAGAGCTGGCGCTGGATGAGGCCCTGCGAACGGCGCGAGAGGTTGGTGAACATCGCGTTGACGTTGCCTCGCAGAAGCGCCTGCTCGGCGGCGAGGCGGACGGCCTCGCGGTGCACGTCGTCGAAGGCCGCGGCCACCTGGCCGATCTCGTCCCTGGAGTGCACACCGACGGACTCGACGGAGGTGTCGACGTCCTGCGGGTCGGCCTCGGAGAGCTGCTTGACGAGCTCGGGCAGCCGGTCCTGGGCGACCTTGGTCGCGGTGTCCTGGAGGCGCCGCAGCGAGCGGATCATGGACCGGGCCACGACGAAGGCGCCGACGAGCGAGACACCGAGGACGAGCAGGATCAGCGCACCGTTGAGGATGGCGGCCTGCTCGGACTCGTTGCGCAGCTCGCGGGCCTTCTGCTCCATCTCGTTGAGCAGCGTGAGCTCGATCTTGGACATCGCGTCGATCTTGGTGGTGTCGGCGTCCACCCAGTCCTTGTACGAGCGCTTGTCCTGGAGCTTGATGCCGCCTTCCTGGCTCAGCACCCGCTTCGCGTAGGAGTTGGCGCCCTCGATGGACGAGTTGCCGCCGTCGATCGGCTTGGTCAGCTCGTCGGGGTTGCCCGCGTAGATGCCCTTGAAGGCATCCAGCTCGGAGTTCTCCTTGTCGAGCGCGGCGAAGCCGTAGCGCCGGTCGGTCTCGGAGATCGAACCGAACGTGCTGTCGCCCGCGGGAAGCGAGGCGGCGATCACGGCCCGCTGCACCGAGGCGTACTCCTTGGCGGAGGAGAAGGCCGACAGGGCGCGGGTGCGCTGGATCATGTCCGGGTTACTGGTCGCCTGCGCCATGTCCGAGGACAGGGTGAGCAGCTGCTCGATGAGCTGGCTGTAGGCGTCGATCGTCTGCGACGTCGACTTCGTGTCGCTGTACGCCTTCTGGCGCACGTCGCTGATCTTCTGGAGCTGCTGGGTGATGTCGACCGTGTTCGCGCGGACGCCCAGGAGGCCCTTGTCGTTGTCGGTGTTGTCGAGCTCCTGCGTCTCCTGGAGGAAACGGTTGTACGCGCGGTCGGTCTTCTGCCGGGAGCCCTTGACCACGTAGTCCGACGACTTCGCGCCGTGCGCGAGGGGTCCTGCCGAGCGGTCGCGCTCCTCCTGGAGCGCGGAGGCCAGCTCGGTGGCCCGCTTGGTCATGTCGGTCAGCATCTTCATGTTGTTGAGCTGCTGGATCTCGTCCATCGACTCATTGATACGAAGAGCACCGAGCGAGGTCGCGGTGATCACGGGGAGCGCGAGCAGCGAGACGAGTCGGGTGGAGATGCGCCAGTTGCGCAGGGCTATTCGGGAGCCGGGCCCGGTGGGCGATTTGGCGGTGCCCGTCGTACCGCCCGTCGGCGTGGTGGCCGTGGGCAGGCTCGTGCCGCCGCCCGGACCGCGCACGGCACTGGGGCCGCCGTCGCCGGGTGCCTGCCCGGGGTTCTGGGCGTGCTGGGCCGAGGAGCCGCGGTCGGTCCCGCCGCGCTCCGGCTCTGCCGCAGCGCTGCTGCCATCCCTCTTGAAACGTCCCTGCACTAGCGTCGCAACCTCTGGACCAGGCGTCCCTCCGCACAAACGGCGGGACGGTGTCGGCGTCGTGGGGCGCAGAACGCCCCATGGTGGTCGTGAGTGACCGGCGCTGGCTCCCCTTTCCCGCCGCCACTCGGCGCTGCGTTGCGCCCCTGCGCGCCGGTTCGATCCCGCGGCGGTCCCGGGAATTCCAGCACAGTGCAGGATCTCCAACAAGGCCCGTGTGTCGCGTCGCGACGTCCGTGACGCGGCGTGAGGGGCGGGTCACGAGACGTAGAAAGTTATCCAGGGTAAATCGGTCTATTGCGCCCAAGAAAGCTACGCGCTGCTGGTGTCCCAGTCTTCATGATCGGGAGCGGAATGATGGCTTCAGTGGCGCAATGTCCGATTCCAACAAGGCCTTCACGGGCCTGAATTGACCCATTTGCCCGCTCGCTCGTGAGCAAACTCACATCAAGATCAAGGCCTCCCCAAAGCTTTGGCCGGGAATTGGATGTTTAGCCTGACGCTTTACAGGGATGGCGAATCCGACAACCAGCGCCCGCAGCAGGGCGCCTCAACCGACAGGATCCGAACAGCAGATGAAGACTGTGAAGTCGGCGATGTTCCGCAACATAGCCAACCCGCGCCGCACCACCCTCGCCCACCTCACGGACGCGCAAGAGGTCGCCCCGGCCGCCGAGCAGCCGGACCACGCACTGGAACTGCCGACGGTGACGGCCAACCCGAAGCGCACGATCCTGATGGACGCGCCGGAGGAGTTCACCCCGGCCGGGGTGTGACTCGGCCCGTCCGGCGTCCGAGGACGAGCGCGCGGCGCGATTGACGAGGGACGGAGCCACGGGGTCGCGGGAGGCCCGGCCTCGCGACGCCACGTTAGCCTGGGGTGTCCAGACTCTCCCTCCAGCAAAGGGCACCGCTCTTGCGCATCGCCAGGTTCTCCATCGACGGCAACGTCGCCTTCGGCGCGGTCGAGGGCGAAAGTCCCCCCGGAACGACCGACGGGCTCGTCCTCGACATCATCAAGGGCATCCCGTTCGCGGACTTCGAGCTCTCCGGTACGAAGGTCCCGATGAGCAAGGTCAGGCTGCTGCCCCCGGTGCTCCCCAACAAGGTCGTGGGCATCGGCCGCAACTACGCCGACCACGCCGCGGAGCTCGGCAACGAGGTCCCCGACATCCCGGTGGCCTTCTTCAAGCCCTCCACCTCGGTGATCGGCCCCGGCGACTCCATCGCGTACCCCTCCTTCTCGCAGGAGGTGCACTACGAGGCCGAGCTCGCCGTGGTCATCGGCCGTATGTGCCGCGAGGTCCCGCGCGAGCGCGCCCGCGACGTCATCCTCGGCTACACCTGCGCGAACGACGTCACCGCGCGTGACGTGCAGCAGCGCGAGAAGCAGTGGGCCAGGGCCAAGGGCTTCGACTCCTCCTGCCCGCTCGGCCCCTGGGTGGAGACCGACCTGGACCCCTCCGACCTCACCATCCAGTGCACGGTCAACGGAGAACAGCGCCAGCTGGGTCGTACGACCGAGATGGTCCGCTCCATCGAGGACCTGATCGTGCACATCTCCGAGGCCATGACGCTGCTCCCCGGCGACGTCATCCTCACGGGCACCCCGGCAGGGGTCGGCCCCCTCAACGTCGGCGACGAGGTCGCCGTCACCATCGAAGGCATCGGCACTCTCACCAACAAGGTGATCAAGCGTGGCTAACGCGACTCCCGTACGCGTACGGTTCTGTCCCTCGCCGACCGGCAACCCCCACGTGGGTCTGGTCCGCACCGCTCTCTTCAACTGGGCCTACGCCCGGCACAACGAGGGCTCCCTGGTCTTCCGCATCGAGGACACCGACGCGGCCCGCGACTCCGAGGAGTCGTACGAGCAGCTGCTCGAAGCGATGCGCTGGCTGGGCTTCGACTGGGACGAGGGCCCCGAGGTCGGCGGCCCGCACGCGCCGTACCGCCAGTCGCAGCGCATGGACATCTACCAGGACGTCGCCGCCAAGCTCCTGGACGCCGGGCGTGCGTACTACTGCTACTGCTCCACGGAGGAGCTGGACGCCCGCCGCGAGGCCGCCCGCGCCGCCGGCAAGCCGTCCGGTTACGACGGCCACTGCCGCGACCTGACCACCGAGCAGCGCGCCGCGTACGAGACGGAGGGCCGCAAGCCCATCGTCCGCTTCCGCATGCCCGACGAGGCGATCACCTTCACGGACCTGGTCCGCGGCGAGATCACCGTCCAGCCGGAGAACCTCCCGGACTACGGCATCGTGCGCGCCAACGGAGCACCGCTCTACACGCTGGTGAACCCCGTCGACGACGCCCTGATGGAGATCACCCACGTCCTGCGCGGCGAGGACCTGCTCTCCTCGACCCCGCGGCAGATCGCCCTCTACAAGGCGCTCGCCGACCTGGGCGTCGCCAAGGAGATCCCGGCCTTCGGCCACCTCCCGTACGTCATGGGCGAGGGCAACAAGAAGCTGAGCAAGCGCGACCCCCAGGCGTCCCTGAACCTCTACCGCGAGCGCGGCTTCCTCCCCGAGGGCCTGCTGAACTACCTGTCCCTCCTGGGCTGGTCGTTCTCCGCGGACCAGGACGTCTTCACGATCCCCGAGATGGTCGCCAAGTTCGACCTCGCGGACGTGAACGCCAACCCGGCCCGCTTCGACCTGAAGAAGGCCGAGGCGATCAACGCCGACCACATCCGGATGCTGGACGTGAAGGCGTTCGCGGCGGCCTGCGAGCCCTGGCTCAAGGCCCCGCACGCCAACTGGGCCCCCGAGGCCTTCGACCAGGCGGCCTGGGAGGCCATCGCCCCCCACGCCCAGACCCGGATCAAGGTCCTCTCCGAGATCACGGAGAACGTGGACTTCCTGTTCCTGGACGAGCCCGTCGAGGACGAGGCGTCCTGGACCAAGGCCATGGGCAAGGGTGACCCGGCCGCGCTCCTGACGACGGCCCGCGCCAAGCTCGACGCCGCCGACTGGACGTCCCCCGAGTCCCTCAAGGAGGCCGTCCTGGCCGCCGGCGAGGAGCACGGCCTGAAGCTCGGCAAGGCCCAGGCCCCGGTCCGCGTCGCCGTCACCGGCCGCACGGTCGGCCTGCCCCTCTTCGAGTCCCTGGAGATCCTGGGCAAGGAGAAGTCGCTGGCCCGCATCGACGCGGCCCTGGCGAAGCTGGCCGCGTAAGCACTCCCGTACGCAACCTCGTACGCAACGAAGGGCCCGGAAGCCACGACGGCAACCGGGCCCTTCCCGTACGTTCGAACCATGCCGATCAAAGCCGTGGTCTGGGACGTAGACGACACGATCTTCGATTACGCGCACGCCGACACCGCGGGCATGCACGCCCATCTCACCGCCGAAGGGATCATCGAGCGGTACGAGACCGCCGAGCGCGCCCTCGTGCTGTGGAAAGAGGTCACCGAGCGGCACTGGGCCCGCTTCAGTGCCGGGGGGATCGAGTTCGAGGCGCAGCGGCGTGACCGCGTACGCGAGTTCCTGGACGCCGTGCTGACCGACGAGGAGGCGGACGCCTGGTTCGCGCGCTATCTCGTCCACTACGAATCCGCGTGGAAGCTCTTCCCCGACACCGTCCCCGTACTGGACACCCTCGCCGGTGACTATCGTCACGCGGTCCTGTCCAACTCCGCCCTGACCGTCCAGGAGCGCAAGCTGCGCGTCCTCGGCGTACGCGACCGCTTCGAGTCCGTCCTGTGCGCCGCCGAACTCGGCGTCTCCAAGCCCGCGGCGGAGGCCTTCCTCGCGGTGTGCACGGCGATGGACCTGCGGCCCGAGGAGGTCGCCTACGTCGGGGACCAGCCGGAGATCGATGCACGAGGCGCGCGGGACGCGGGCCTTCTCGGGATCTGGCTCGACCGCAACAGCGCGGTCCAGGAAGGTCCGTCGGGCGTGCACCGCATCTCGCGGCTCACCGAGCTGCCCCCGCTGCTCCGCGGCGATACCCGTTTTGGAGCGCCGTCCACCTTCGGGTAATGTTCTTCCTGCGCCGCCCGAGAAGGCCGAAAGGTCCGGACAGGGAGACGTAAATCGAAGCAAAACCCCTTGAAGGGGTTGCGTATCGATGGCCTATGGTGTAATTGGCAGCACGACGGTTTCTGGTTCCGTTAGTCTAGGTTCGAGTCCTGGTAGGCCAGCTCGCAGAGCTTATCTGCAACGCCCCCGTTGTGTAGCGGCCTAGCACGCCGCCCTCTCAAGGCGGTAGCGCCGGTTCGAATCCGGTCGGGGGTACAGATCCTTCCCATGGAAGCAGTCAGGGTCGCACCCACTGCTACCGATGCAGGATCGCTAGGGCCCCCGTTGTGTAGCGGCCTAGCACGCCGCCCTCTCAAGGCGGTAGCGCCGGTTCGAATCCGGTCGGGGGTACGCAGGGTCTAGCTGGTCTAGACCACAGTGGGCTATGGTGTAATTGGCAACACGACGGTTTCTGGTTCCGTTGTTCTAGGTTCGAGTCCTGGTAGCCCAGCGCAGTACAGCAGGACAAGCTAGCCCCCGTTGTGTAGCGGCCTAGCACGCCGCCCTCTCAAGGCGGTAGCGCCGGTTCGAATCCGGTCGGGGGTACAGAAAGCCGAAGGGGCCTTCCCGTCAGGGAGGGCCCCTTCGTCGTTCCCTCACTCCTCCTCGGCGCCCCGCCCGAAGCGGCGGTTGGACTCCTCGGCCTGTGCGATACGGCGCAGCGCGAGCAGCACCGGTTCATAGAGCACGGTCAGGGCGACGGCCGCCTGCAACTGCTCGTCCGGCGATTCGTACCGCTCGATCAAGTCCAGGTCGGCCACCGCAAGTTGACGACCGGCGCGCGCGTAGGGCGCCAAGTCCTCGACGGCGCACGGATATCCGAGCCGGGACAGCGTGCCGACCGCGGTCACCAGCATCCGGTACGCCGGCGCATCGTCCCCGTACTCCCGTGCGTGCTCCCAGTCCGGTTGGTCGAGGAGCGCGTCGACACTGCGCCGCGCGGCCTGCGTGTGCGCGTCGTCCTCGGCGGCCTCGGGGCCGTGGGGGAGTGCCCAAACGGCCGTACCCAAGCGGGAGTTGTGGTCCAGCGAGTCGTCCTCGAGGGCCGTGAGCACTTCCCGTGCGGACGCGATCGGCACCCGGCCCACCTGGATGAGCGCCCGGACCAGGCGCAGTCGCCGCAGGTGGGTCTCGTCGTACTCGGCCTGCGTCGCCGTCACCCGGTGGCCCGGCGGGAGCAGACCCTCGCGCAGGTAGTACTTGATCGTGGCCGTCGAGACCCCGCTGTGCGCGCTGAGCTCCGCCAGTCTCATCGGCTCACTTCTCCTCTTGTTCCTTCTTGCCTGTCCTGCCGTCTTACCCCCTTGCGTATCCACTTGGGGAGTGGCACTATCCAATCATGGATAGTGCCACTATCTAAGGCTCTCCGGATGGGGGAATCATCGTGAGCACCAAGCCGATCGAAGGGCGCATGACCGCCGATGCGCAGGGCGGCGTGACCGTCTTCACCATCGGGATGCGCATCAACAACTTCCGCGCCGTGCGCAGCTGGTGGCCCGTCTTCCGTGCCATGCCGCGGATGCTCAAGGAGCTGTCCGTGGACCGGGGGAGCGGCATGCTGGGGTATCAGCTGCTGTTGGGCGGTCCGCGGCTGCTGTACGTCGTGCAGTACTGGGAGTCGACACAGAAGCTGCTCGCCTACGCGTCCGAGCAGGGCAAGGAGCACCGGCCCGCCTGGGCCGCCTTCAACCGGCGGCTGCGGGAGGGCAAGGGGAAGGTCGGCTTCTGGCACGAGACGTACGACGTGCCGGCCGGCGCCCATGAGGCCGTCTACATCAACATGCCGGAGTTCGGCCTGGGCAAGGCCATCGGCGTGGTCCCTGTCGGCCGCCGGGGGGACAGGGCCGCGGACCGGCTCAAGGCGGCCTGAGGGCACAGGAGGCGCACGGGGGTGCGTACGGGGGATGCGTAAGAGGGCACATGAAAACGCCCGAGGGGCAGCCGCGGCGTTGAGGCGGCCCCTCGGGCGTTCTGAGTGCTGGGTGCGGGCGTCGCGGGTCAGCCGCCCGTGCGGCGCAGGGCCTCGGACAGGCGCCCGGCGGCGTCGATGATGGCCTGCGCGTGCATCCGGCCGGGGTGCCGGGTCAGGCGCTCGATCGGTCCGGAGACCGAGACGGCGGCGACCACGCGGTTCGAGGGTCCGCGCACGGGGGCGGAGACGGACGCGACGCCCGGCTCCCGCTCGCCGATCGACTGGGCCCAGCCCCGGCGGCGTACGCCCGAGAGGGCCGTGGCCGTGAAGCGGGCGCCCTGGAGGCCGCGGTGCAGGCGCTCCGGCTCCTCCCAGGCCATCAGGATCTGCGCGGACGAGCCCGCTTTCATGGTGAGCGTCGAGCCGACGGGCACCGTGTCCCGCAGGCCCGAGAGGCGCTCGGCCGCGGCGACGCAGATGCGCATGTCGCCCTGGCGGCGGTAGAGCTGCGCGCTCTCGCCGGTGACGTCGCGCAGGTGCGTGAGGACCGGGCCCGCCGTGGCGAGCAGGCGGTCCTCGCCGGCCGCCGCCGCGAGTTCCGCGAGCCGCGGGCCGAGAATGAAACGGCCCTGCATGTCGCGCGCCACCATCCGGTGGTGTTCCAGTGCCACGGCGAGGCGATGTGCCGTGGGTCGTGCGAGTCCGGTGGCCGCGACCAGCCCCGCGAGGGTGGCCGGACCGGACTCCAGGGCGCTCAAGACGAGAGCCGCCTTGTCGAGAACGCCGACGCCGCTAGAGTTGTCCATGCGTCGATACTCGCGTCTCACTCTGTGAAACGCAAGTTCAATTTCCGATGGAACACGTCACCCTGTACGTGCGATCCGCGGACCAACGGAAAGCGGTCCACGCACGGCACGAGGGGTACGGGCGTGGACGAACATTCTCTAGTTGGGCCGGCCCAACACAGCCGGTCGGAGGGAAAGCGATGGGTAGGACACTCGCGGAGAAGGTCTGGGACGACCACGTCGTCCGGCGCGCCGAAGGCGAGCCCGACCTCCTCTTCATCGATCTGCACCTGCTGCACGAGGTGACGAGCCCGCAGGCCTTCGACGGCCTCAGGCAGGCCGGCCGGCCCGTGCGGCGTCTCGACCTCACCATCGCCACCGAGGATCACAACACCCCGACCCTCGACATCGACAAGCCGATCGCGGACCCGGTCTCGCGCGCCCAGTTGGAGACGCTGCGCAAGAACTGCGCGGAGTTCGGCGTGCGGCTGCACTCGCTGGGCGACGTCGAGCAGGGCGTCGTCCACGTGGTGGGCCCCCAGCTGGGCCTGACCCAGCCCGGCACCACCGTGGTCTGCGGCGACTCGCACACCTCCACGCACGGCGCCTTCGGCGCGCTGGCGTTCGGCATCGGCACCTCCCAGGTCGAGCACGTCCTGGCCACCCAGACGCTGCCGATGGCGCCCCCGAAGACCATGGCCATCACGGTCGACGGCGAACTGCCCGAAGGCGTCACGGCCAAGGACCTGATCCTCGCCATCATCGCCAAGATCGGCACCGGCGGCGGCCAGGGCTACGTCCTGGAGTACCGCGGCTCCGCCATCGAGAAGCTCTCGATGGAAGCCCGCATGACCATCTGCAACATGTCGATCGAGGCCGGCGCCCGCGCGGGCATGATCGCCCCCGACGCCACCACCTTCGACTACATCGAGGGCCGCGACCACGCCCCGAAGGGCGAGGAGTGGGACGCCGCGGTCGCGTACTGGAAGACCCTGAAGACGGACGAGGACGCGGTCTTCGACGCCGAGGTCTACATCAACGCCGCCGAGCTCTCGCCGTTCGTCACCTGGGGCACCAACCCGGGCCAGGGCGCGCCGCTCTCGGCGCAGGTCCCCGATCCTGCTTCGTACGAAGACGCCTCGGAGCGGTTCGCCGCCGAAAAGGCCCTGGAATACATGGGGTTGACCGCCGGGCAGGCGCTGCGCGACATCAAGGTCGACACCGTCTTCGTAGGTTCCTGCACCAACGGCCGTATCGAGGACCTGCGGGCGGCAGCCGCCATTGTCGAGGGCCGCAAGGTCGCCGACGGCGTGCGCATGCTGATCGTCCCCGGCTCGGTCCGGGTCGCCCTGCAGGCCATCGAGGAGGGCCTGGACAAGGTCTTCGTCGCCGCGGGCGCCGAATGGCGGCACGCGGGCTGCTCGATGTGCCTGGGCATGAACCCCGACCAACTGGCGCCGGGCGAGCGCTCCGCGTCGACCTCCAACCGCAACTTCGAGGGCAGGCAGGGCAAGGGCGGCCGCACCCACCTGGTGTCGCCGCAGGTCGCCGCCGCCACCGCGGTGACGGGCCACTTGTCGTCGCCCGCCGACCTGACCGATGCCCCTGACGCCCCCGTCACCGCCGGAGTCTGAGAGCCATGGAAGCATTCACCACGCACACCGGCCGGGCCGTCCCGCTGCGCCGCAGCAACGTCGACACCGACCAGATCATCCCCGCCCACTGGCTGAAGAAGGTCACCAGGGACGGATTTGAGGACGGGCTCTTCGAGGCCTGGCGCAAGGACGGCGAGTTCGTCCTGAACAAACCCGAACGCCAGGGCGCCACGGTCCTGGTCGCCGGCCCCGACTTCGGTACGGGCTCCTCGCGCGAGCACGCCGTGTGGGCGCTGCAGAACTACGGCTTCAAGGCCGTCATCTCCTCGCGCTTCGCCGACATCTTCCGCGGCAACTCGCTGAAGAACGGCCTGCTGACCGTCGTGCTCGACCAGAAGGTCGTGGACGCGCTCTGGGCGCTCTCTGAGGCCGACCCGCAGGCCGAAATCACCGTTGACCTGCAGGATCGCCAGGTTCGCGCCGAGGGCATCACCGCCGACTTCGAGCTCGACGAGAACGCCCGCTGGCGTCTCCTGAACGGTCTGGACGACATCAGCATCACGCTCCAGAACGAGCCGGACATCGCCGAATACGAGTCGAAGCGACGCTCGTACAAGCCCCGGACGGTGCAGGTCTGACACCCCCGCAAGACCCTGGTGTACCCCCAATCGTGGACGGTTGGGGGTACATCTGTGTCTGGCCCCGGACGGGTACCCGATGACCTGAACGGGTGGTCTCAACTCCCTTGATTCGGACGGCAGAAGAGGCTTGAAATCCCCTTGTACTCGCTCCGAGCGGGTACCCTCAGGAGGGCGCCGGATGTGGGTAGTTACCCCCTGCGGAGGCGACAACTCGCCCCAGATGGCACAATCGGTGCATGGAACGTAACAGCCAACTCGAGCTCTACGGGCTTGTTGCGGACCAACTGAAGGAAGCGCACTCAAGGGTGCGTGCACTGCAAGTCCCGGAGGGCGTACGGATGGCGCTGACCCGGAAGCTGCTGGTCATTACGGCCGCGGCCAAACACGATCTCGCCGATGCGGCAAGGCGTCTGGAGCGATTCATGGCGGACCTCGACCAAGCTGACGAGGGCCGATTCCCCGAAGACACCTGAGTCACAAGGCTCAAACGGCCCTTCGAGGAACCTTCGAGGAACTCATGGACAGCCGAGTTCGTTGCGGCACAAGGGTGATTAGCCCGTTTCGTGTTTGATTTGCGGTATATATCTGCCTAACGTGCGAAAAAGCCTGGCGAATACGCTCGGGCGAGGTCTCCGAAGGGGAAGACGTGAACAAGGCGCAGCTCGTAGAAGCGATTGCCGACAAGGTGGGTGGCCGCCAGCAGGCCGCCGACGCCGTGGACGCGGTTCTGGACGCAGTCGTCCGTGCCGTGGTCAGCGGAGACCGTGTTTCGGTCACCGGGTTCGGCTCGTTCGAGAAGGTTGACCGTCCGGCCCGTTACGCCCGCAACCCGCAGACCGGGGAGCGCGTTCGGGTCAAGAAGACCTCGGTTCCGCGTTTCCGCGCCGGACAGGGCTTCAAGGACCTGGTGAGCGGCTCGAAGAAGCTCCCGAAGAACGACGTCGCGGTCAAGAAGGCGCCCAAGGGCAGCCTTTCGGGCGGCGCCTCGGCCACCGTCAAGAAGGCCGCGGCCAAGAAGGCCACCGCCAAGAAGGCGACGGCGAAGAAGGCAGCGACCGCCAAGAAGGCCACCGCCAAGAAGACCACGGCGACGGCGAAGAAGGCGGCAACCGCCAAGAAGGCCACCGCCAAGAAGACCACGGCGACCGCCAAGAAGGCGGCCACGGCCAAGAAGGCCGCTCCCGCCGCCAAGAAGGCCACCGCCAAGAAGACGGCGCCGGCCACCAAGAAGGCCACGGCCAAGAAGACCGCTCCCGCCAAGAAGTCGACGGCGCGCAAGACCACCGCCAAGAAGGCGACCGCCCGCAAGAAGTAAGGGCACGAGGGTACTCACGCGCCGGGCCGGGCTCCCCACTGGGAGCCCGGCCCGCGGCGTGTGCGGGGCCCGGACGGAGGCGACGGGGCCGGGGGCTCAGAACGTCTGCAGCGTCACCAGAGTGATGCGCCGCTGCTCGCCCTCACCCTCGACTTCGATCCGTACCCGCTGTCCTGGCCTGAGCAACCGCAGGCCGCCCGCGTCGAACGCCGGGGGATCGAAGGGCACGGGCGTGCCGTCGTCGAGCAGCACGCTGCCGCTGCGGGTCTCGGAGTCGTACGTGTACGCGGTCGCCTGCATGGGGGAAGCGTACTCAGTCGGCGATCAGCAGCCGCGCCGCGGCCGCCGCCGTACGCGGCCCCACGCCAAGCGCGAGCGCGGCCCGCAGGTCGTCGCCGGTGTCCACGTCCTGGCGTACGGAATCGACGCCGCCGAGCGGAAGTTCCACGGCGCCCGACGCCGCGTGCCGGGCGCGCGACCTCTCGCCGAAAGCGGGGTGCAATTCCGTGCCGGGGGCCGCGGACAGCAGTGTGGTCCCCATTCCGGCGGCATCCGCGAGGAAAGCGCGGGGAAATCGGGCCGCGCTGTCGAGCACCCGGGCCAATTCCGGGGGACGCAGTGCGGGAAGGTCGGCATTCAGCGCCGCGACAGGGGTCTCGGGCCGCACGGCGCGCACGGCCGCCGTCCCGTGGACCAGAGCGGCGTTGAGGCCGCCCGCCGGCTCGTCGCGCACGATCCGGGCTCCCAGCGCCGCGAGCTCCCGCCCGGCGAGGCCGTCGTCCGTGACGACCACCACACTCCGTACCGCCGGACAGGCCGTCGCCGCGGCCACGGTGTCCTGGGCGAAGGCGAGGGCGAGGCCCGGCCGCAGAGTGTCGCCGGTGGCGGCCGTGAGCCTGCTCTTGGCGCGCTCCAGCGGCTTCAGGGGTATTACCAGGGTCCACTGCACGGGTGGCGGCTCCGTCCTTCGCGTCAGCGCCCATTGTGGCCTGCTGGGAGGCCCGGGCCGCGAGAGCGGGCGTACGGTGTTCTCGACAGACAGGCAGCCCGGGGCGACACTTGTGCGGCCGTCCGGGTTCATGGAGGAAGGTGTCCGAGTGTCCCGCCGCAGAATCGGCTTCTGGTACCGCCTGGCGGCGGTCATCGCTAAACCGCCGCTGGTGGTTCTGTTCAAGCGGGACTGGCGAGGAATGGAACACATTCCGGCCGACGGTGGATTCATCACGGCGGTGAATCACAACTCGTATATCGACCCGCTGTCGTACGCGCATTTTCAGTACAACACCGGACGAGTGCCCCGTTTCCTGGCCAAGGACGGCCTTTTCAAGGACGGCTTCGTCGGCAAGGTCATGAAGGGCACGGGCCAGATCCCCGTCTACCGCGAGACCACGAACGCGCTCGACGCCTTCCGTGCCGCGGTCGACGCGATCGAGCGCGGCGAGTGCGTGGCGTTCTACCCCGAGGGCACCCTCACCAGGGACCCCGAGATGTGGCCGATGACGGCCAAGTCGGGTGCCGCGCGGGTCGCCCTGCGGACCCAGTGCCCGGTGATCCCCGTCGCGCAGTGGGGCGCCAACCTCGCGCTTCCCCCGTACAGCAAGAAGCTCAACCTCTTCCCGCGCAAGAAGCTCCAGGTCCTCGCCGGCGAGCCGGTCGATCTCTCGCGCTTCTACGACAAGGAGCCCACCCCCGAGATCCTGCGGGAGGTGACCGAGGAGATCATGGCCGCGGTCACCGAACTCCTGGAGGAGATCCGGCAGGAGAAGGCCCCCGAGACCCCCTACGACCCCCGCAAGGCGCGGCTCGCCCAGCGACGCAAGGCGGCGGACCGGAACGGTCGGAGCGTCTCCGGGAACAGCACCGAGAACACCACGGAGGACAGCAAGTGACGAACCCGGTGAAGGCCGCCGTCTTCGGAACGGGCTCTTGGGGTACCGCCTTCGGCATGGTGCTCGCCGACGCGGGGTGCGACGTCACCCTGTGGGGCCGCCGCGCCGAACTCGCGGACGCGGTCAACTCCTCGCGCCGCAACCCCGACTACCTCCCCGGCGTCGAACTCCCGGATAACCTCAGGGCGACCACCGACCCGGCGCAGGCCGCGGCCGGCGCCGACTTCACCGTGCTCGCCGTGCCCTCCCAGACGCTGCGCGCCAACCTCGCCGAATGGGCGCCGCTGCTCGCCCCCGGCACCGTGCTCGTCTCCCTGATGAAGGGCGTCGAGCTGGGCTCCGCGATGCGGATGAGCGAGGTCATCGAGGACGTCACGAAGGTCGCCGCCGACCGCGTCGCCGTCGTCACGGGGCCCAATCTCGCCCGTGAGATCGCCGCCAGGCAGCCCGCCGCCGCGGTGGTCGCCTGCCGGGACGAATCGATCGCGCAGCGCCTCCAGACGGCCTGCCACACGCCGTACTTCCGCCCGTACACGAACACGGACGTCGTCGGCTGCGAGCTCGGCGGCGCCGTCAAGAACGTCATCGGTCTCGCCGTCGGCATCGCGGACGGCATGGGCCTGGGCGACAACACCAAGGGCTCGCTCATCACCCGCGGCCTCGCCGAGACCACCCGTCTGGGCCTGGCGATGGGCGCGGACCCGCTGACGTTCTCCGGACTCGCGGGCCTCGGCGACCTGGTGGCCACCTGCTCGTCGCCGCTCTCGCGCAACCACACCTTCGGCACGAACCTCGGCAAGGGCATGACCCTCGAGGAGACCATCGCGGTCACCAAGCAGACCGCCGAGGGCGTCAAGTCCTGCGAGTCGGTCCTCGAACTGGCCCGCAGGCACGGCGTCGACATGCCCATCACGGAGACGGTCGTGGGCATCGTGCACGAGGGCACGCCGCCGGTGGTCGCCCTCAAGGAGCTCATGTCGCGCAGCGCCAAGCCCGAGCGCCGCTGACTCTCCGGGGGCCAGCGGGTACCCTCAAGCCGATATGAGCAGCGAGAACTCCCCCCAGAGCCCCAAGGCGCACCCCGAGCAGAGCTCTGAGCTGCCGCTCCGCAAGCCGCGTGTGGCCGTCGTGTTCGGCGGCCGCAGCTCGGAGCACGGCATCTCGGTCGTCACGGCGGGCGCCGTACTGCGTGCCATCGACCGCACCAAGTACGACGTCCTGCCCATCGGCATCACGACGGACGGCCGCTGGGCGCTGACCGCCGACGATCCCGAGCGCATGGCGATCACCGACCGCCAGGTGCCCAACGTCGACGCACTGGCCGATTCGGCCGACGGGGGAGTGGTGATCCCCCTGGACCCCAACAACCGCGAGGTCGTCTACAGCGAGCCCGGCTCCGTGCCCAAGGCGCTCGGCGAGGTCGACGTCGTCTTCCCGATGCTGCACGGCCCGTACGGCGAGGACGGCACCCTCCAGGGACTCCTCGAACTCTCCGGAGTGCCCTACGTGGGCGCCGGAGTGCTCGCCTCGGCCGTCGGCCAGGACAAGGAGTACATGAAGCGGGTGTTCACCTCGTTCGGGCTGCCCGTCGGCCCGTATCTGGTGATCCGCCCGCGCGAGTGGGACCGTGACCAGGAGGGCGCCCGCAAGAAGATCGCGGAGTTCGCCGGCGACCACGGCTGGCCGCTGTTCATCAAGCCCGCGCGCGGGGGCTCTTCGATGGGCATCACGAAGGTCGACTCCTTCGAGGGCCTCGACGAGGCGATCGATGAGGCCCGCCGCCACGACCCGAAGATCCTGGTCGAATCGCTTCTGCGCGGCCGCGAGATCGAGTGCGGCGTCCTGGAGTTCGAGGACGGGCCGCGCGCCAGCGTGCCCGCCGAGATCCCGCCGGTGCAGTCGCACGACTACTACGACTTCGAGGCGAAGTACATCGACTCGACGCCCGGCATCGTGCCCGCCCCGCTGACGCCCGAGCAGACCGCCGAGATCCAGCGGCTCGCGGTCGACGCCTTCGAGGCCACGTCCTGCGAGGGCCTGGTGCGCGCGGACTTCTTCCTCACCGAGGACGGGTTCGTGATCAACGAGATCAATACGATGCCCGGCTTCACGCCCATCTCGATGTACCCGAAGATGTGGGAAGCCAGCGGCGTCAGCTACCCCGAGCTGGTGGACCGCCTCGTCCAGGCCGCCCTCAACCGGTCCACGGGGCTGCGCTAGCAACCGCTAGGAAGAGATCCCTTCGGGGATCGTCTTCTTGACGGGGGCGGCGAAGTCCGTCAGCGGGCTCACGCCGCTCCCCGCGCGCTCCTCGGGCAGGGTCACCTCCACGTACGCCTCGCGCAGCGTGGAGGTGAAGCGGAACGAACCGTCGTCCTGCTCCTCGATCAGCCAGTTGACGCCGTCCGCCGTCACGCCGTCCGCCTCGGGGTCGTTCATCTTCGGCGGTTTGGCGACACCGCAGCGCAGTATGATCGCCGGGTCTCCCCACCCGGCGGTCAGCTCCGACTTCGGCGCGGGATCAACCCGTGCGAGACCGTCCACCTTCTCCGGCAGCTGCTTGTCCAGGTTCCGGCACAGTTCGGTGACCTTGCTGTCCGGGGTGGGAACCGTGGCCTTCACCTCTTCGTCTGCTGAGGAGCAGCCCGCGGACGCGATCAGGAGTGCGAGAGCGGGAGCTGAGACCAGGCAGCGGCGCCGGCGACGGGAAATCATCACCGGCCAAGGGTAGACGGGGGCTACAAGTGCACGACGGGGCAGGTCAGGGTCCGGGTGATGCCGTCCACTTGCTGGACTTTGGCGACCACCATGCGGCCGAGTTCGTCCACCGTGTCCGCCTGGGCGCGCACGATGACATCGTAGGGTCCGGTCACGTCCTCGGCCTGGATCACTCCCGGGATCTTGCCGATCAGCTCGGCGACGGTCGACGCCTTGCCGACCTCGGTCTGGATCAGGATGTACGCCTGTACCACGGAACCTCCAGGGCGGCCACGAGGATCATGTGGGGAGAAGGGACGCCACGGTACCGCGTCGCTGCTTCTCGCGGGGAGACCCGGGATCGCTGTGGCGCGCACATCGCGGCGGACGGGCAACAGAAGTTGACGGTCATCTCGACCGTACCTATGACAGTGAAGGCTCGCGACCGCAAGCCGAGCAGCGTGAAAGGGCATGGTGAGTCCCGGTGAAGGGAACCGTCGGCGAGTTGGGGGAGTTCGGGCTCATCAGGGAACTCACGTCCCGGCTCACCTCCACCCCGGCCGTCCGGCTCGGGCCCGGCGATGACGCCGCCGTCGTGTCGGCGCCGGACCGCAGGGTCGTGGCCAGCACCGACATCCTCCTGGAGGGCCGGCACTTCCGCCGCGACTGGTCCACCGCGTACGACGTGGGCCGCAAGGCCGCCGCGCAGAACCTCGCGGACATCGCCGCCATGGGCGCCGTACCGACCGCTCTCCTGCTCGGCCTTGTCGTGCCCGCCGAACTCCCCGCCAGCTGGCCCACCGAGCTCATGGACGGCCTGCGGGACGAATGCCAGGTCGCCGGGGCGGCCGTCGTGGGCGGCGACGTCGTACGCGGCGACACGATCACCGTCGCGATCACCGCGCTCGGCGATCTGCGCAACCACGAGCCGGTCACCCGCGCGGGAGCGCAGCCCGGCGATGCCGTCGCCGTCACCGGCTGGTTGGGCTGGTCCGCCGCCGGGCACGCCGTGCTCTCGCGCGGCTTCCGCTCGCCCCGCGCCTTCGTGGAGGCCCACCGCAGGCCCGAACCGCCGTACCACGCGGGTCCCGCAGCGGCCGGCCTCGGAGCGACCTCGATGACGGACGTGAGCGACGGTCTGATCGCCGACCTCGGCCACATCGCCGAGTCGAGCAAGGTGCGCATCGACATCCGCTCCGGAGCCGTGGACGTGCCCTCCCAGATGAACGACATCGGCCAGGCCGTCGGCGTCGACCCGCTGCAGTGGGTGCTCAACGGCGGCGAGGACCACGCGATAGTGGCGACGTTCCCGGCCGACGTGAAGCTCCCCGCCCGCTGGAAGGTCATCGGCGAGGTCCTGAACCCCTCGGCGCTGCCCCAGGTCACGGTGGACGGGGCGCCCTGGACCAGCAAGGGCTGGGACCACTTCGGCGACAACGGCGACATGGAGTGAGCGTCGCCACCGCCGTCACCGCGCAGAACCAACTCGGCGTACAGGCCGTCAAGACCGGCATGCCGGCCTCTGCCGAACTGGTCGCGACGGTCGCCGAGTTGATCGCGGGCACGGACGCCCCCTCCTGCCAGTAAGTACTGCGGGTACTTACACGCACACACGAAAGAGCCGGTCCTCCCGAGGGAGGACCGGCTCTTTCAGCAACCAGCTAGGTGGCCGCGCTTACATGCGTCAGCGCGAGACCTTGCCGGCCTTGATGCACGAGGTGCAGGCGTTGAGCCGCTTCGGCGTCCCGCTGACCACGGCACGAACGCGCTGGATGTTCGGGTTCCAGCGACGGGACGTACGGCGGTGAGAGTGCGAGATGTTGTTGCCGAAGCTCGGCCCCTTGCCGCAGACGTCGCAGTTGGCAGCCACGGGTCACTCCAAGACTTCAGATGCACTTACGGTTAATCCCGGCATGCCGGGATCAGTGCAATGATCGTGGGTGGCGTTGCCAGGAGGAATGGCCCGATGGGTATCGGGCAACCGGAGCAGCATACAACGACTGCTTCGGTAGAACGAAACTACCATGTCTCGCCCCGGCCCCGCCCCGGGTCCTTCGCCCGTCCCGGTCTACGCTGCGTCCATTCCGGATGCCCTTAGGAGGCGAGCAGGTGCCGCAGAACCTCGACGCCGTCGCGGTGCGCGCCTGGTGCGGCCTCGCTCTGGACGCCCTGGGAGGGGCCCGCGAGGAGATCGACGCGATCAACGTCTATCCGGTCGCGGACGGAGACACCGGAACCAACCTCTACCTCACCGTGGAATCGGCCTCGCAGGCCGTCGACGCGGTGTTCACCGGCCTCGAACCCGCCCGGCCCTCCCTAGCCGAGGCGGTACGGGCGATGGCGCACGGCGCGCTGATAGGCGCCCGCGGGAACTCGGGCACGATCCTGTCGCAGCTGCTGCGCGGGATGGCGCAGGTCCTCGGCGCCGACCGTGACACTGCTCACGCCGACGGCCCGGCCCTGGCGCTCGCCCTCCGGCGGGCCGCCGAGTCGGCCTACCAGGCGGTGGCACGTCCCGTGGAGGGCACGGTCCTGACGGTGGCGGCCGCCGCCGCCGACGCGGCCTGCGACGCCGGGGACGACAGCGACTGCGGTGCGGTGGCGCGGGCCGCGTACGACAGCGCGTGCCGGGCGCTCGACGCGACGCCCGAGCAGCTGGCCGTGCTCGGGCGTGCGGGAGTGGTGGACGCCGGGGGGCGCGGTCTCGTGGCGGTGCTCGGGGCGCTGGTGGGGGCCCTGTCGGGACAGACGGTGCTCTCCCCGTACGTGAAGACGGGCGCTTCGGGCGGCCACGCGCGCGTGGAACCCGCGGAACCCGTCGAGTGCCAGGACATCCAGGCCGACGCCCCGGCCCCGGCCTTCGAGGTCATCTACCTCCTGGAGGCCGACGACACGGCCGTCGCACGGCTGCGGACGCGGCTCGACGGGCTCGGTGACTCGCTCGTCGTCGTCGGCGGCGACGGACTGTGGAACGTCCACGTCCATGTCGACGACGCAGGAGCCGCAGTCGAAGCGGGCGTCGAGGCGGGGCGGCCCCACCGCATCCGCATCACCCACTTCGGAGCGGGAGACGCACACACCGCGGGCGCCGCACAGCCGCCGCGGGAGCGCGCGCAGCGCGCGATCGTCGCCGTCGTACCGGGGGAGGGCCTCGCCGGTCTCTACGCCGAGGCGGGGGCCACCACCGTGCCCGCGCGGCCGGGGGAGCCGCCCGCGAGCGGGGAGCTCGTCGAAGCCGTCCGGCGCGCCCACGCGCGCGAGGTGGTGCTCCTGCCGAACGACGCCGAGCTGCGCCACACCGCTGCCGCCGCCGCGGAGCAGGCCCGCACCGAAGGGGTGCGCGTCGCGCTGATCCCCACCCGGTCCGCGGTCCAGGGCATCGCGGCGCTCGCCGTGCACGAGCCGGACCGCCGCTTCGACGAGGACGTCGTCGCGATGACCTCGGCGGCCGGCGCGACCCGGTACGCCGAGCTGGCCGTCGCCGAGCGGCAGTCGTGGACCATGGCGGGCATCTGCCAGGCCGGTGACGTACTCGGCCTGATCGACGGGGACGTCGCGGTGATCGGCGACGACACCACGCGCACCGCGAGGTCCGTCCTGGACCGGATGCTGGCCGCGGGCGGCGAGATGGTCACGCTGGTGCTCGGCGAGGACGTGCCGGACAGCCTGGGCGACGAGCTGGAGAAGCATGTGCGCGAGGTGCATCTGGCGGTCGACACGGTGGTCTACCGCGGCGGCCGCCAGTCGGCGCTGCTCCTCATCGGCGTGGAGTAACCGGCCTTCGCGGCGGCCCTGACCAGCGGATTTCAGAGACGTACGCCGAATTGTCAGTGGGGTGGTGTGCAATGGATCTCGTGCCCGCGCTCGAAGAACCCCTGAAGAAAGTGGTCGGTCCCGCCACCGCGAAGGTGATGGCCGAGCACCTCGACCTGCACACGGTCGGCGACCTGCTGCACCACTACCCGCGGAAGTACGCGGAGCGGGGCGAGCTCACCCGCCTCGCCGACCTCCCCCTCGACGAGCACGTCACGGTGGTCGCCCAGGTCGCGACGGCCCGCATCCTGACGTTCAACGGCGGCAGGGGCCAACGCCTCGAAGTGACCATCACCGACGGCAGCGGCCAGCTCCAGCTGGTCTTCTTCGGCCGGGGCATCCACAAACCGCACAAGGACCTGCTGCCCGGCACCCGCGCGATGTTCGCGGGCAAGGCGTCCGTCTTCAACCGCAAGATGCAGCTCGCCCACCCCGCGTACGAACTCCTGAAGCGCGACCCGGACAACCCCGGCGGCGCGGACGAGGCGGTGGACTCCTGGGCCGGCGCCCTCATCCCGATCTATCCGGCCACCGCCAAGCTGGAGTCCTGGAAGATCGCCAAGTCCGTCGACGCGGTCCTGCCCAGCGCCCGCGAGGCGCTCGACCCGCTGCCGCCTGGCCTGCGCGACGGCCGGGAGCTGATCCCGCTCCCCGAAGCGCTCCTGAAGATCCACCGCCCGCAGACCAAGGCGGACATCGAATCCGCCCGCGACCGCCTGAAGTGGGACGAGGCCTTCGTCCTCCAGGTGGCCCTGGCCCGCCGGAGGTACGCGGACGCGCAGCTGCCCGCGATCGCCCGCCGCCCCCGCGAGGGAGGCCTGCTCGACGCCTTCGACGCCAAGCTGCCCTTCACCCTCACCGACGGCCAGGAGAAGGTCTCCAAGGAGATCTTCGACGACCTGGCCACCGAGCACCCGATGCACCGCCTCCTCCAGGGAGAGGTCGGTTCCGGCAAGACGATGGTCGCCCTGCGCGCCATGCTCGCCGTCGTGGACGCGGGCGGGCAGGCCGCCATGCTCGCGCCCACCGAGGTGCTCGCCCAGCAGCATCACCGCTCGATCACCGAGATGATGGGCGAGCTCGCCGAGGGCGGCATGCTCGGCGGCGCGGACCAGGGCACCAAGGTCACGCTGCTCACCGGCTCCATGGGCGCCGCCGCCCGCCGCCAGGCCCTGCTCGACCTGGTCACGGGCGAGGCCGGGATCGTCATCGGCACGCACGCCCTGATCGAGGACAAGGTCCAGTTCCACGACCTGGGCCTGGTCGTCGTCGACGAACAGCACCGCTTCGGCGTCGAACAGCGCGACGCCCTGCGCGGCAAGGGCAAGCAGCCGCCGCACCTCCTCGTCATGACGGCCACGCCCATTCCGCGCACGGTCGCCATGACGGTCTTCGGCGACCTGGAGACCTCGGTCCTCGACCAGCTCCCCGCCGGACGTTCGCCGATCGCCAGCCATGTCGTCCCGGCCGAGGACAAGCCCCACTTCCTGGCGCGCGCGTGGGAGCGCGTGCGCGAGGAGGTCGAGAACGGCCACCAGGCGTACGTGGTCTGCCCCCGGATCGGTGACGACGCCGACGAAGCCGCCGACGCGAAGAAGGCCAAGAAGAAGGCCGAGGAGGAAGCCACCGCCGACAAGCGGCCCCCGCTCGCCGTCGTCGAGGTCGCCGAGCAGCTCTCCCGCGGCCCGCTCGCCGGACTCAAGGTGGAGGTCCTGCACGGCCGCATGCAGCCCGACGACAAGGACGCGGTGATGCGCCGCTTCGCCGCGGGCGAGACACAGGTCCTGGTCGCGACGACGGTCATCGAGGTCGGCGTGAACGTCCCGAACGCCACCGCCATGGTGATCATGGACGCCGACCGCTTCGGCGTATCGCAGCTGCACCAGCTGCGCGGCCGCGTCGGACGCGGCTCGGCACCCGGTCTCTGCCTCCTGGTCACCGACATGCCCGAGGCCAGCCCCGCCCGCGCCCGCCTCGGGGCCGTGGCCGCGACGCTCGACGGCTTCGAGCTCTCCCGGATCGACCTGGAGCAGCGCCGCGAGGGCGACGTACTGGGCCAGGCACAGTCCGGTGTCCGCTCCAGCCTGCGCATGCTCGCGGTCATCGAGGACGAGGAGATCATCGCTGAGGCCCGCGAGGAGGCCGTCGCGGTGGTCTCCGCCGACCCGGACCTGGAGCACCTGCCCGAGCTGCGCACGGCCCTCGACGCGCTCCTCGACGACGAGCGCGAGCAGTATCTGGACAAGGGCTGAGCCATGGGCTGACAAGCGGCGGACGCACAAGGGCTGAGAGACTGGGGCCGGATCTTCCCGTACGTACACCGACAAGGACTCAGATGACCCGCGTGATCGCCGGAGTGGCCGGCGGACGTCTCCTCGCCGTCCCGCCGGGAAGCGGCACCCGGCCCACGTCCGACCGCGCGCGCGAGGGCCTGTTCTCCACCTGGCAGGCCCTGCAGGGGACGCTGGACGACGCGCGCGTCCTCGACCTGTACGCCGGGTCCGGGGCCGTCGGCCTCGAAGCGCTCTCCCGCGGCGCGAGCCACGCCCTGCTCGTGGAGACCGACGCCCGCGCGGTGCGCACCATCCGGGAGAACGTGAAGTCCATCGGCCTGCCCGGCGCCGAGGTCAGGGCGGGCAAAGCCGCCCAGATCATCCAGGGCGGCGCCCCCACGACCCCGTACGACCTGGTCTTTCTCGACCCTCCGTACGCCGTCACCGATGACGATCTTCGCGAGATCCTGCTCACACTCCGTGCCGGGGGCTGGCTCACGGACGATGCGCTCGTCACCGTTGAACGCAGTACCAGAGGCGGAGAATTCAGCTGGCCCGACGGCTTCGACGCAACCAGGTCCCGTCGCTACGGCGAAGCCACGTTTTGGTACGGTCGCGCCGCCTCTACGTGCGACGACTCAGTGATCGCGCCATGACCGGACCGGAGAGCGAGGGACTTCAGTTGCGCCGCGCCGTCTGTCCGGGGTCATTCGACCCCATCACCAATGGACACCTCGACATCATCGCCCGCGCCTCCAGGCTGTACGACGTGGTGCATGTCGCGGTGATGATCAACCAGTCGAAGAAGGGCCTGTTCTCCGTGGAGGAGCGGATCGAGCTGATCCGCGAGGTCACCGCCGACTTCGGGAACGTCGAGGTCGAATCCTTCCACGGCCTTCTCGTCGACTTCTGCAAGCAGCGCGACATTCCGGCCATCGTCAAGGGTCTGCGAGCGGTCAGCGACTTCGACTACGAGCTGCAGATGGCCCAGATGAACAACGGCCTCTCGGGCGTCGAGACCCTTTTCGTGCCCACCAACCCCACCTACAGCTTCCTCTCCTCCTCGCTGGTCAAGGAGGTCGCCGCCTGGGGCGGTGACGTCGCCCATCTGCTGCCTCCGGTGGTCCACGAGGCACTGACGGAGCGCATCGGCAAGAAGTGACGCGAACTGACAGCCCGTCACCCGGTGTCGGACGGCCGCCGACTGGCCTTACAGTCGTGCCGTCCGTCTCCAACCAGCTGTAGAGAGTGGCGAGCACACGGTGGACGTGCAGAAGAAGATCGACGAGATCGTCGAGGCGGTCGGCAGCGCCCGGTCCATGCCCATGTCGGCCTCGTGCGTGGTCAACCGCGCCGATCTGCTGTCGATGCTCGAAGAGGTGCGCCAGGCGCTGCCCGGCTCCCTCGCCCAGGCGCAGGAGCTCATCGGCGGCCGTGAGCAGATGGTCGAGCAGGCCCGCCAGGAGGCGGAGCGGATCATCGAGACCGCCCACGCCGAGCGCGGTTCGCTGATCTCCGACACGGAGGTCGCCCGCAACTCCCAGGGCGAGGCCGAGCGCATCCTCGCGGAGGCCCGCCAGGCCGCCGAGGACGTCCGCGTCGAGGCCGACGACTACGTGGACAGCAAGCTGGCCAACTTCGAGGTCGTCCTCACCAAGACCCTCGGCTCGGTCGGCCGCGGCCGCGAGAAGCTCCTCGGCACCGGACCCGGTCTCGACGAGCAGGGCTACGAGGACGAGGACGCCCCGCAGCGCAGCCACGACCCCGAGACCCTGCGCCGGGACGCGGACGCGTACGTGGACGCCAAGCTCGGCGCCTTCGAGGCGGTCCTTGCCAAGACCCTGGAGGCGGTCGGCCGCGGCCGGCAGACCCTGCACGGCCGTGCGCCCGCCGACGACCTCGCGGGCCTCGCCGAGGGACTGGGCGGACCGCAGGCGCACACCACGGACGCCGAGTACCTCGCGGGTCTTACCGACCCCGCGGCAGCTGTGGTCCCCGCGCCGGTCCCCGAGGCGCCGCAGCCGCCGCAGGCGGCCCCGCAGATCCCCGCGCAGCAGCCGTACGCCCCGCCCCAGCAGGAGCCGGACCCCTACGGCTACCCGCAGCAGGACCAGTACGCCTACCAGCAGCAGTACGCCCAGCAGGACCCGTACGGCTACCAGCAGCAAGATCCGTACGGCTACCCGCAGCAGGGCTACGACCAGACCCAGCAGCAGGGGTACGCGGAGCCGCAGCAGCAGCACCACCCCGCTCCCGGCGTGCTCGACGAGACCAGCCTCTTCGACACCGGCATGATCACTGCCGAGCAGCTGCGCCAGTACGAACAGGGCCGCTAGCGCCTGCCCGGCGGACCGGCAGGGCCCGGATTGGGCCGAGAGCGAAAGGTCCAGTATCCTGGCTCTTCGGTCGCGCGTACGTCCGCGATCCGGGCTGCCCGGTCAATGAGCCAAGCTCATCATGACGGGGCCGCTCTCCTTGAACTTCCAGGATCGAAAGCAGGAAAAGCCCTGAGTGCTCACCTTGACCACCGAAACCCTCTCGTGTTCGACACACACGAGCTGGGTCGGCGTCCTGGTGCGCTGCAGCGGCTGACCCGGTCCGTCGAGGCCCCCGGTTCTCCGGGTGTCTTCGGCATCGACGGGGTCATCGGAGTGTCGGCCGGCGCTCCGGTCGAGCTGGAGATCCGCCTTGAGTCGGTCATGGAAGGGGTGCTTGTCACAGGCACCGCCCGTGCAACGGCCGAGGGGGAGTGCGTAAGGTGTCTGGAGCCGCTGAAGCTTGAGGTGGAAGCGGACTTCCAGGAGATGTTCTCGTACCCTGACGCCGACGACCGGGGCCGCGCTGCGGAACCGGCCGACGACGCCGAGGAAGACGAGGACAGGCTCTATCTCGAGGACGGCCTGTTCGACCTCGAACCAGTGCTGCGTGATGCGGTGGTGCTCGCACTGCCGATGCAGCCGGTGTGCCGGGACGACTGTCCGGGCCTGTGTTCCCAGTGCGGAGCGCGGCTCGCGGACGACCCGGAGCACCACCATGACGTCGCCGACATCCGTTGGGCGGCGCTGCAGGGACTCGCTGGGACCATCCAGGACGGCGAGAAGGACGACGTGAGCGGCGCCGAAGCCGGCGTCGACGAGAAGCAGGAGAAGTAGCCGTGGCTGTTCCGAAGCGGAAGATGTCGCGCAGCAACACGCGCCACCGCCGGTCGCAGTGGAAGGCTGCGGTCCCCACCTTGGTTTCGTGTGAGCGTTGCCAGGAGCCGAAGCTGCAGCACATCGCGTGCCCGAGCTGCGGCACGTACAACAAGCGCCAGGTCCTCGAGGTCTGAGCGGCTGGTGAGAGGCACCGTGTCTAGCCACAAAATGGCGGATGACGCCAAGGCGGAGAACGCCAAGAAGCAGGCGGAAAACACGGCCTCGTCCCACACGCTTTTGGAAGGGCGGCTCGGGTACAAACTCGAGTCCGCCCTTCTGGTGCGTGCACTGACCCACCGTTCGTACGCGTACGAGAACGGCGGTCTGCCGACGAATGAACGGCTCGAGTTCCTCGGGGACTCGGTGCTCGGACTCGTCGTCACGGACACGCTCTATCGCACCCACCCCGACCTGCCCGAAGGCCAGCTGGCCAAGCTGCGGGCCGCGGTGGTCAATTCGCGTGCGCTGGCGGAGGTCAGTCGCGGCCTCGAACTCGGCCTTTTCATCCGGCTCGGCCGGGGCGAAGAGGGCACGGGTGGCCGGGACAAGGCATCCATCCTCGCCGACACCCTTGAAGCGGTGATCGGCGCGGTCTATCTGGACCAGGGTCTGGACGCGGCGGGCGAGCTGGTGCACCGGCTCTTCGACCCGCTGATCGAGAAGTCCTCGAACCTGGGCGCGGGCCTGGACTGGAAAACCAGCCTCCAGGAGCTCACCGCGACCGAGAGCCTCGGTGTTCCCGAGTACCTCGTCACGGAGAGCGGCCCGGACCACGAGAAGACCTTTACTGCTGCCGCCCGCGTCGGAGGCGTCTCGTACGGCACCGGCACCGGCCGCAGCAAGAAGGAAGCGGAGCAGCAGGCCGCGGAGTCCGCGTGGCGCGAGATTCGCTCCGCTGCGGATGAGCGGATCAAGGCGGCGGAAGTCGCCGCCGGGGCTGCATCCGCCGCTGCCGCGAAGGCTGACGGGGGCTCCGAAGCTCCGTCTGCCTGACAGGCGCTTTACTGTTGGTGCCGGTCGCCTTTTGGTGGCCGGCACCAGCCTTTTTCGCCGCTTCGCGGCGGGTTTCCCACCCGCCCGCCCGTCACCCGGAGTCAAGACCCCCATGCCCGAGCTGCCCGAGGTTGAAGTTGTCCGGCGTGGGCTTGAGCGGTGGGTGGCTCATCGCACCGTCGCCGGTGTCGAGGTGCTGCATCCGCGCTCCGTGCGGCGGCATGTCGCGGGCGGTGAGGACTTCGGGCTCCGCCTCAAGGGCCAGCGTGTCGGTACGGCGATGCGGCGCGGGAAGTATCTCTGGCTGCCCGTCGAGGAGAGCGGGACCTCGATCCTGGCCCATCTCGGCATGAGCGGGCAGCTGCTCGTGCAGCCCCAAGAGGCCGCCGACGAGAAGCACTTGAGGATCCGGGTCCGGTTCGCCGACGAACTCGGCACCGAGCTGCGCTTCGTGGACCAGCGCACCTTCGGCGGACTCTCGCTGCACGCGAACACTCCGGACGGCCTTCCGGACGTCATCGCGCACATCGCACGCGACCCGCTGGACGAGCTGTTCGACGACGCGGCCTTCCACACCGCGCTGCGCCGCCGCCGTACGACGATCAAACGAGCCCTGCTCGACCAGTCGTTGATCAGCGGGGTCGGCAACATCTACGCGGACGAGGCGCTTTGGCGCTCCAAGCTGCACTACGAGCGGCCCACCGCTACGTTCACGCGCCCGCGCACGGCCGAACTCCTGGGCCACGTACGGGATGTGATGAATGCGGCCCTGGCCGTCGGCGGCACCAGTTTCGACAGCCTGTACGTGAACGTGAACGGCGAGTCCGGGTACTTCGACCGGTCGCTCGACGCCTATGGGCGTGAGGACGAGCCGTGCCGCCGCTGCGGTACGCCGATGCGCCGCCGTCCCTGGATGAACCGCTCCAGCTACTTCTGCCCG
Organism: Streptomyces sp. NPDC046925; assembly: GCF_040644915.1. Classification (NCBI taxonomy): domain Bacteria; kingdom Bacillati; phylum Actinomycetota; class Actinomycetes; order Kitasatosporales; family Streptomycetaceae; genus Streptomyces; species Streptomyces sp. NPDC046925. The sequence goes on from NZ_JBEYWZ010000012.1 coordinate 132,643, forward strand.
CGCTGTCAGCGGCCGCCGGTCGCCAGGCTGTCGTAGCGCTCGCGGGCTTCGAGCACGCCGTCCATCCTGCCCTCCACGAAGTGGATGAGGTTCATCAGGCGGTCGGCGATCTCGCGTCCCAGCGGGGTCAGTCGGTAGTCCACCCGCGGCGGGTTCGTGGGCTGGGCCTCGCGGTGCACCAGGCCGTCGCGCTCCAGGGCGTGCAGGGTCTGGGACAGCATCTTCTCGCTGACGCCGTCGACCCGGCGGCGCAGTTCGTTGAAACGGAACGAGCTGTCGTGCAGCGCGGCCAGGGTGAGTGCGCCCCAGCGTCCGGTGACGTGCTCCAGGGTGCCGCGCGAGGGGCACTGCCTGGAGAACACGTCGTACGCCAGGTCTTCGGTGCCGGAATCCATGCGGCCAGCATACTCCCGCACAGCGCAAACCAAGGGGTGGCGCTAACCAGTGGTTAGTGAGCTGGTCCGCCCCTAGAAGCCGAAGTCCTGCGTCCACCAGGGGCCGCCCGGCGCGAAGTGCGCGCCGACGCCCAGGGTCTTGTAGTCGCAGTTCAGGATGTTGGCCCGGTGGCCGGGGCTGTTCATCCAGGCATCCATCACGGACTGCGCGTTGGCCTGGCCGCGGGCTATGTTCTCGCCGCCCAGATCCGATATCCCGGCCTTCTCCGCGCGGTCCCACGGGGTCGCGCCGTCCGGGTCGGTGTGGTCGAAGAAGTCCCGCTCGGCCATGTCCGCGCTGAAGTCCCCGGCGAGCGCGGCGAGCGCTGCGTCGGCGCGGACGGGGGAGCAGCCCGCCTTGGCCCGCTCTTCGTTGACCAGGGTGAGCACCGCCGCCTCGGCCGCGCTCTCGGCGGACGGCGACGTCGACGCGGCCGGCGGAGCCTTGGGCTTCTGGGAGGGCGTGCGCGAGGGGGTGCTCGGGGCCGGGGTCTTCTTCTTCTCGTCGGTCCGGGGCGCGGGCGCCTTGGTCGACGGCTTCTTCGAAGGCTCGGCCGAGGGCTTCTCTGCGGTCTGCGAGGGGGTCGGGTCCGGGGCGGAGGGGCGCTCGGAGCCGCGGCTCGGCGGGGCCGACTCGCGGTCGGCGGTGCCGCTGTCGCCGCCCTGGGGGGCCACGTCGCTGGGGGTGGTGGCGGCGCGCACCTTGTTCGAGTCGCCGCCTCCGCCCAGGGAGTAGTTCTCGGCGCCGGGTACGAGGCCGGACGCCACGGCCACGGCGCCCATCGCGACGGCCGCGGACACGCCGAGCAGGCCGGTGCGCACCGGTGCGGAGCGGCGGCCCTTGCGGCGGTGGGACACGGCGGCGGGGCGGGTCTCCGGCGTACCGGGGTGCCCGTCGGTGTACGCGTCGTACGCGTCAAAGCCCTCTGTGGCGCGGCCGGTGGCGGCTGCCCCTGCGCCGGAGCGTCGGTGGCGTCCCATCTCCTGGCCTTCCTCGTACTGGCGGTCAAAGTGGCTCACCCGTACGAGTGAGGCTCATCGAGTCGGGACTGTACGCGATGGCGCATGGGGGCGAAGTGCTCCGAGAGCAATTGGCCGGTTAGCGTGCACCCATGAAGGAAGAAGTCAGACTCACGGCCTGGGTGCGTGGCCAGGTGCAAGGCGTGGGTTTCCGCTGGTTCACGCGGGCCAAGGCGCTGGAGATCGGCGGCCTGAGTGGTTTTGCTCTCAATCTCGACGACGGCCGTGTGCAAGTCGTCGCCGAGGGGCGGCGCGCGGGTGCCCAGGGGCTGCTCGACTGGCTTCGGGAGGGCGACACACCCGGCCGCGTCGACGGTGTGACTGAGATCTGGGACACGCCGCGCGGGATCTACGACACCTTCGCGATTCGCTGACGGAGAGCTGCCGGGCGGACCTGTCCGGGAGGGGCCACGGCAACGGTCCGGGACAGAAAACGCCTGGTGGTTGCCAAGAACGGCATGTCGTGGCAGGCTCCCCCGTGCAGGATGATCGACACGCCCCCAGGGCCCCGCAGCAGAGGCCGCGCCGCCGTTGTTACGGCCGCAGGCCCCCGGGTTGCCCGCCAATACGGGGCGTGATCGTGTTGACCGTCAAACTTTTTGGTGAGACTCTGGAATCCCCGCGCACCTTAGCTGTTTGGCATGTGAGAACGGCCAGCAAGACCCAGCAAGAACAACGAGTGCCAAGCACCGCGGGTGCGATTCCCTCACGACCCACACCGCTTCGGTCGGTCACTCATTGTGGAGGACCATCCATCATGGCAAAGGCGCTTCTCGGTTACGTCGGCGGTTCCGACCCGCGACTTCTCGCCGAGATGCGACGGCTCCAGCAGCGTGTCCAGGACCTGGAATCCGAGCTCACCAAGATCCAGGCCGAGAACGACGCGCTCGCGGCTGCCGCTTCTCACGAATCGCTCCTCGAGAGCCTCGACGTACCCCAGGCGGAGCCTGCGCTCACCTGACCACTACCCCTACCAAGGCGCACGACCCGCAGGCTGCGTGACGCTTCAACGCGGTGACGCACTCACCTCAACGCGGTGAAACACTCACCTCTACGCGATGACGCACTCTTCGCTCTGCGGGATGCCTGTTAACGCTCATGGTCGGGCTGCCCATGTCAGCCGCTTGTCCAGATCTGCAAGGGACGCTTCGGCGTCCCTTCTTTCTTTGTCGCCGCGACCGACTTTCTTGTCGCTGCGCAGGTCGCTTCCTTATCGTCTGATGTGCCCTGCATCTTCCTGGGTGAAACGGTCAGTGAAAGGTAGAGTCCGGCGGCGTGCACCTCAAGGCCCTGACACTGCGCGGTTTCAAATCCTTCGCGTCCGCCACGACGCTGAAGTTCGAACCGGGCATCACCTGCGTCGTCGGACCGAACGGCTCCGGCAAGTCCAATGTCGTGGACGCGCTGTCCTGGGTCATGGGCGAACAGGGTGCCAAGTCGCTGCGCGGCGGCAAGATGGAAGACGTCATCTTCGCCGGCACCACCGGGCGCCCCCCGCTCGGCCGCGCCGAGGTGTCCCTGACCATCGACAACTCCGACGGCGCCCTGCCCATCGAGTACGCCGAGGTCACCATCACGCGGATCATGTTCCGCAACGGCGGCAGCGAGTACCAGATCAACGGCGACACCTGCCGCCTGCTCGACATCCAGGAGCTGCTCTCCGACTCCGGCATCGGGCGTGAGATGCACGTCATCGTCGGGCAGGGCCAGCTCGACGGCGTCCTGCACGCCGATCCCATGGGGCGCCGCGCCTTCATCGAGGAGGCCGCGGGCGTCCTCAAGCACCGCAAGCGCAAAGAGAAGGCGCTGCGCAAGCTCGACGCGATGCAGGCCAACCTCGCCCGCGTACAGGACCTGACCGACGAGCTCAGGCGTCAGCTCAAGCCCCTGGGCAGACAGGCCGCCGTCGCGCGCAGGGCCGCCGTGATCCAGGCCGACCTGCGCGACACCCGCCTGAGGCTGCTCGCCGACGATCTAGTACGCCTGCGGGAAGCGCTGCGCACCGAGGTCGCCGACGAGGCGGAGCTCAAGCGGCGCAAGGACAGTGCCGAGGCCGAGCTGAAGAAGGCGCTCCACCGGGAGGCGGAGCTCGAGGACGAGGTGCGCCGCCTGACGCCGCGGCTCCAGCGCGCGCAGCAGACCTGGTACGAGCTGTCGCAGCTGGCCGAGCGGGTGCGCGGCACGGTCTCGCTCGCCGACGCCCGGGTCAAGAGCGCCACCGCCGCGCCCCCGGAGGAGCGGCGCGGGCGTGACCCCGAGGACATGGAGCGCGAGGCCGCGCGGATCCGCGAGCAGGAGGCGGAGCTGGAAGCCGCCCTCGAAGCGGCCGAGCACGCGCTTGAGGACACCGTCGGGCACCGTGCCGATCTGGAGCGGGAACTTGCGGTGGAGGAGCGCCGCCTCAAGGACGCGGCGCGGGCCATCGCCGACCGGCGTGAAGGGCTCGCGCGGCTGAACGGCCAGGTCAACGCGGCACGTTCGCGGGCGGCCTCCGCACAGGCCGAGATCGACCGGCTCGCCGTGGCGCGGGACGAGGCGGGGGAGCGTGCGGTCGCCGCGCAGGAGGAGTACGAGCAGCTGAAGGCGGAGGTCGACGGGCTCGACGCCGGTGACGCGGAGCTCGGCGAGCGGCACGACGAGGCGAAGCGTTCCCTCACGGAGGCAGAGGGCGCCCTGACCGCCGCCAGGGAGGCGGCCACCGCTGCCGAGCGCAAGCGGGCCGCGGTCGCCGCCCGGCACGAAGCGCTCGCGCTGGGCCTGCGGCGCAAGGACGGCACGGGGGCGCTGCTCGCCGCCAAGGACCGCCTCACGGGGCTGCTCGGTCCGGCGGCGGAGCTGCTCTCGGTGGCTCCGGGGCACGAGGTGGCGGTCGCGGCGGCGTTCGGAGCCGCGGCCGACGCGATCGCGGTGGCCACTCCGGCGTCGGCGGCGGAGGCCATCCGGCTGCTGCGCAAGCAGGACGCTGGGCGGGCCGCGCTGCTGCTGACGGGGGCGCCGGACGCCGATGCCGGTGACGCACGCTCCGCAGGGTCCGACGGGCCGCCGATGGTCGCCGAACTGGTGCGCGGGCCCGATGAGTTGATGCCCTCGGTGCGGCGGCTGCTGCGCGGCATGGTCGCCGTCGGCACGCTCGAGGACGCCGAGGACTTCGTCTACGCCCACCCCGATCTCACCGCCGTCACCACCGAAGGCGACCTGCTGGGGGCGCACTTCGCGCACGGCGGGTCCGCGGGGGCGCCGAGCCTGATCGAGGTGCAGGCCTCCGTCGACGAGGCGGCCGCCGAGCTCGAACAACTGGCCGCGCAGTGCGAGGAGTTGGCGCACGCCCAGCAGGACGCGGGCGAGCGGCGCAAGGAGGCCGCGGCGCTCGTCGAGGAGCTGGGGGAGCGCAGGCGCGCCGCCGACCGGGAGAAGTCGTCCGTGGCGCAGCAACTCGGCGCGCTCGCCGGGCAGGCGCGGGGTGCCGCAGGTGAGGCCGAGCGCAGTGCGGCTGCCGCCGCCACGTCGCAGGAGGCGCTCGACAAGGCGGTCCAGGACGCCGAGGAGCTGGCCGAGCGCCTCGCCGTGGCGGAGGAGGCACCGGCTGAGGAGGAGCCCGACACCGGCGTACGGGACCGGCTCGCCGCCGACGGGGCCAATGCCCGGCAGACCGAGATGGAGGCCAGGCTCCAGGTCCGTACCCATGAGGAGCGGGTCAAGGGGCTCGCCGGACGTGCCGACTCGCTCGACCGGGCCGCCCGCGCCGAACGCGAGGCACGCGCGCGTGCCGAGCAGCGCAAGGCCCGGATGCGGCACGAGGCCGAGGTCGCCGGGGCCGTCGCCGCCGGTGCGCGGCAGCTCCTCGCGCACGTCGAGGTCTCTCTCGTACGGGCGCAGGAGGAGCGGGCGGCCGCCGAGCGGGCCAAGGAGGTGCGGGAGCGGGATCTGACCGCCGAGCGCAACCAGGGGCGTGACCTCAAGGCCGAGCTCGACAAATTGACGGATTCAGTCCACCGCGGCGAGGTACTCGGTGCCGAGAAGCGGCTGCGGATCGAGCAGCTGGAGTCCAAGGCACTGGAGGAACTCGGTGTGGAACCGGCAGGTCTCGTCGCCGACTACGGCCCTGACCAGCTCGTACCGCCCTCGCCCCCCGCCGAGGGCGAGGAGCTGCCCGAGGATCCGGAGCACCGGCGCAATAAGCCCGTGCCGTACGTCCGGGGCGAGCAGGAGAAGCGGCTGAGGTCAGCCGAACGGGCGTATCAGCAGCTCGGAAAAGTGAACCCGCTGGCCCTTGAGGAGTTCGCCGCACTGGAGGAGCGCCACAAGTTCCTCAGCGAGCAGCTGGAGGACCTGAAGAAGACGCGGGCCGATCTCCTGCAAGTGGTGAAGGAGGTCGACGAGCGCGTCGAGCAGGTCTTCACCGAGGCCTACCGGGACACGGCCCGGGAGTTCGAGGGCGTCTTCTCGCGGCTCTTCCCCGGCGGCGAGGGCCGGCTCATCCTGACCGATCCCGACAACATGCTCGCCACGGGCGTCGACGTCGAGGCCCGGCCGCCCGGCAAGAAGGTCAAGCGGCTCTCGCTGCTCTCCGGCGGCGAGCGGTCCCTCACGGCCGTCGCGCTGCTCGTTTCGATCTTCAAGGCGCGGCCCAGCCCCTTCTACGTGATGGACGAGGTCGAGGCCGCCCTCGACGACACCAACCTGCAGCGGCTCATCCGCATCATGGAGGAGTTGCAGGAGGCCTCGCAGCTCATCGTGATCACGCACCAGAAGCGGACGATGGAGGTCGCGGACGCGCTGTACGGCGTCTCCATGCAGGGCGACGGCGTCTCCAAGGTGATCAGCCAGCGACTGCGTTAGCCCTTCACCGGCTGGCCTCAGTCCTTCACGGGCTCCCCTTCATTACTTCAACACTTGAACGAAGCCTGCCTCAGAGGTGCCTGCATTTCACAGGAACCCAGGTATTGACTTCGAAACTTGAAGGCATAGTCTCTGCAACGTTGCTTTTACCTTCAGGTGGTGGGCGGCGCGAAGTTGTGCGCCACTTGAAGTGCTCACCCCCACCCCCGGCGATGTTGCCGGTGGCCCGAGGAGTCCATGTGACCAGCACAACGAAGGCGCCGCAGCCCGGAGGCAGAGAGGCCCATCCGGACCATCTCGGCCATGTCATCTTCATTACGGCAGCCGCCGCGATGGGTGGCTTCCTCTTCGGCTACGACAGTTCGGTGATCAATGGCGCCACCGTCGCCATCCAGCACCGCTTCGACGTAGACGCGAACATGCTCGGCTGGATCATCGCCACCGCACTGCTCGGCTGTGCCGTCGGTGCCGCGATCGCCGGGCGCATCGCCGACCGCATCGGCCGCATCCGCTGCATGCAGATCGCCGCCGTCCTCTTCGCGGCGAGCGCCGTGGGCTCCGCCCTGCCGTTCGCGGCGTGGGACCTGACGGTGTGGCGCTTCATCGGCGGCATCGGCATCGGCATGGCCTCCGTCATCGGCCCGGCCTACATCGCCGAGGTGGCTCCCCCCGCGTACCGAGGCCGTCTCGCCTCGTTCCAGCAGGCCGCGATCGTCATCGGCATCGCCGTCTCCCAGCTGGTCAACTGGGGCATCCTGAACATGGCCGACGGCGACCAGCGCGGCAAGCTCCTGGGCCTGGAGGCCTGGCAGCTGATGCTCGGCGTCATGGTCATCCCGGCCGTCCTCTACGGCCTGCTCTCCTTCGCGATCCCCGAGTCGCCGCGCTTCTTGATCTCCGTCGGCCGTGACACCGAGGCGAAGAAGGTGCTCGGCGAGGTCGAGGGCACCGAGATCGACCTGGACGGGCGCGTCGCCGAGATCGAGGAGGGCATGCGCCGCGAGCACAAGTCCTCGTTCAAGGACCTGCTCGGCAAGGTCGGCTTCCTGCCGATCGTCTGGATCGGCATCGGCCTCTCGGTGTTCCAGCAGCTCGTCGGCATCAACGTGATCTTCTACTACTCGAACCAGCTGTGGCAGTCGATCGGCAAGGACCCGAGCAGCTCGTTCCTGTACTCGTTCGAGACGTCGATCGTGAACATCGTCGGTACGGTCATCGCGATGGTCTTCGTCGACCGCATCGGCCGCAAGCCGCTCGCCATCATCGGCTCCGCGGGCATGGCGCTCGCGCTCTTCACCTGCGCCTGGGCGTTCTCCTACCGCACGGGTTCGGGCGACAACGTCTCGCTGCCGAACGCTCAGGGCCTGACCGCGATCATCGCCGCCAACGCCTTCGTGCTCTTCTTCGCCCTCTCCTGGGGCGTGGTGGTCTGGGTCCTGCTCGGCGAGATCTTCCCGAACCGGATCCGCGCCGCGGCCCTCGGTGTCGCCGCGTCGGCCCAGTGGCTCGCCAACTTCGCGATCACCAAGACGTTCCCGAGCATGTCCGAGTGGAGCCTGACCGGCTCGTACATCATCTACGGCGCCTTCGCCGTGATCTCGATCCCCTTCGTCATGAAGTTCGTCAAGGAGACGAAGGGCAAGACCCTGGAGGAGATGGGCTAATCCCCGCTGCCCCTCCTCCGAGGAAGCTGCCCCGGTTCAAGGACCTATTCCTTGAGCCGGGGCAGTACGTTTTCGCAGAAGTGGTGCAGGCTGCGCCAGCCCTCGTCCACCGGCATCCCGCCCGACAGCGGGTGCAGCACGAGATTGGCGGCGCCGCCCTGTACGTACGCCACGCACTCGTCGGGCGTCAGGACGCGGTAGACGCCCTCGGCGCGCAGCTCATCGACCGTGGTGGCGGCGGACTTCACCGCCGAGCGGATGTCCTTGGACTGCCAGGACGCATAGGTGCGGGCCTCGTGCAGGAAGTGCTCGCCGTGCTCGGCCCAGGTGCGGTCGGGGTCGTCCGCGATGTGCAGGAGCGGGGTCTCGGCGGCGGGCATCATGGTCCAGCCCTCGGTGCCGTACTCCGTGAGGCGTTCGTTGTAGTACGCCTCGAGCTCCGGCAGATGGGCACTGGGGAAGAACGGCAGGCCGAGCCGGGCCGCGCGGCGGGCCGCCGCCTGCGAGGAGCCGCCGACCAGGAGCATCGGGTGGGGCCGGGTGAACGGGCGCGGGGTGACGCGTGCGGTGCGGCCGCGGAACTCGAAGGGCTCGCCGGTCCATGCCTTGAGCAGGGTTTCGAGCAGCTCGTCCTGGAGCTTGCCGCGGCGCTTCCACTCGACGCCGAACGCCTCGTACTCGGCGGGCCGGTAGCCGATCCCCGCCACCGTCACCAGACGCCCGCCGCTGAGCAGGTCGAGTACGGCGATGTCCTCGGCGAGCCGCAGCGGATCGTGCAGCGGGCCGATGATCGCGGAGACCGTGACCGCGATGCGCCGGGTCGCGCCGAACACGGCGCCGGCGAACGTGAAGGGCGAGGGCAGCCAGTTGTTCCCGACGCCGTGGTGCTCCTCGGTCTGCACGGTGGAGATGCCCCGGTCGTCCGCATAGGCGGCCATCTCCAGGGCGGCTTTGTAGCGGTCGCTGAGCGAGGCGGGCGTGGCATCCGGTTCGACGAGGTTGAAACGTACGACTGTGACGGGCATGGGAAACGTCCCCCTTCACCGTGGGCGGCGAAGGGGGACGCTAGCTGACGTCGTGTCAGATGAGAAGTATCCGGGAGGGGCCGATCCGGATCAGGCCGAGACTCCGGGACGGGCCGATCCGGATCAGGCCGAGACCAGCTCCGTCTCGTCGCCGCCCTTGCCCTCGGGACCCTCGCGGCCCTCGGGCGCCTCGACGGCCGGGTTCCTCGGCAGCACCGCGTACAGCGCGGCCGCGATGAGGATCGTGGCGAGCCAGCCCAGGCCGTTGCGGCCGATCCAGGACGTGGCGAGCGGACCGCTGAACCAGTCGACCTTGGTGAAGAGCAGGCCCGCCACCAGGGCGATCGCCCACGCGGTCATGGCCTGCCAGGCGAAACCGGCCTTGTACCAGTAGGCGCTGGTGCGCTTGGTGTCCATCAGGGCTTCGCCGTCGTACGTCTTCCTGCGCAGCATGTCGATGCCGAAGACGCCGATCCAGGCGGAGAAGGCGACCGCGAGCAGGGTCAGGAAGGAGATGAACGAGCCGATGAAGCTGGTCGCCACGTTCATCAGGAGGTAGCCGAAGATCAGGCTGATGATGGCGTTGATCGACACGGCCCAGGTGCGCGGGACCTTGATGCCGAGCGTCATCGCGGTGAAGCCCGCGGAGTACATCGACATCGAGTTGATCAGGAGCATGCCGATCAGCGCCATCAGGAGGTACGGCACCGCGATCCACGTCGGCAGCAGCTCGCCGAGGAAGGAGACCGGGTCGGACGCCTTCGACAGGCTCGGCGTGCTGACCGCCATGACCGCGCCCATCAGGACCATGGGCACGACGACGATGCCGGCGCCGCCGATCGCGTTGCCCACCAGGGCCTTGCTGGAGGCCCTGCGCGGGAGGTAGCGCGTGAAGTCCGGGCCCGTGGGGACCCAGCTGATGCCGCCCGCTGCGATCGTGCCGATGCCCGCGACCATCGCGGCGGTGGAGCCCGCGGACCTCGAGAAGACGTCCGACCAGGGAGTGTTGGCCACGAGGTAGACCAGGACGAGCACGCTGAACGCGCCGAAGAGGTACGTCGCCCAGGTGTTGCAGATGTGCAGGACCTTGCGGCCCAGGCCGCTGATCAGGAACGTACAGGCGACGAAGGCGACCAGCGTCACGACCGTCAGCCACGTGCTGGACTTCACGCCGAAGCAGATGTCCAGGACGGTGATGATCGCGTACGCACCCGTCACCGCGTTGATCGTCTCCCAGCCCCAGCGCGCGACCCAGATCAGCGAGCCGGGGAAGAGGTTGCCGCGCTGGCCGAAGACGGCGCGCGAGAGCGTCATGCCGGGGGAGCCGCCGCGCTTGCCCGCGATCGAGATCAGGCCGACCAGGCCGTAGCTGAGGAGGGGCGACACGAGGGCGACGACCAGCGCCTGCCAGAAGTTCAGGCCGTTGGTCACGATGAGGCCCGCGCCCATGGTGAGCAGCAGGACACTGATGTTGGCCGCCACCCAGGTGGGGAACAGCTCGCGGGTCCGGCCCGTGCGCTCGGAGTCGGGGACGGGCTCGAGGCCGCGTGTCTCCAGGGCGCCTTCGGTTTCGGCGGTGGTGCTCATGGGGTGGGGTCCGTGCCTCTCGCTCGGATCGCAACGCCGCGATCCGTCCGTGGGGGTGATCGCGTTGGACTCTACGCGCGTTGATGCGGAGAGCTCCATCGTACTTTAGTCCGAGTAGTGGCCTCTATGAGCTTATGTTCTTTGGAGGAAGCTCCAGCCTGGGCCCGTGTTGCCCCCATGGCTGATACTGGGTGAGTTATGGAAATCGTCATCCTTGCTGTAGTCATCGCCGTGGTCGTGATCGGCGCGCTCGGCGGGCTCGTGATCGGCAGCCGCAAGAAGAAGCAGCTGCCGCCGAAGTCCCCGTCCTCGACGCCCACCATCACCGCTCCTCCGGCCGAGCCGCATGTCGGCGACGAGGCCGAGACGCCGCGCGACGAACCGCGCCGCACGATCGAGGAGGTGGAACTCCCGCTCGCCGAGCCCTCGGCGTCGGCACCCGTCGTCATCGAAGAGCCGGCCGCGCCGGAGATCGAGACCCCGGAGCCCACGGCAGGTCGCCTGGTTCGCCTGCGCAGTCGGCTCTCCCGCTCGCAGAACGCACTCGGCAAGGGGCTGCTCACGCTCCTCTCCCGCGAGCACCTGGACGAGGACACGTGGGAGGAGATCGAGGACACGCTCCTGACCGCCGACGTCGGCGTCGCCCCCACCCAGGAACTGGTCGAGCGCCTTCGCGAGCGCGTCCGCGTGCTCGGCACCCGCACCCCGGACGAGCTGCGCACCCTCCTGCGCGAGGAGCTCCTCACCCTGGTCGGCCCGGAGCTCGACCGCACGGTCAAGACGGAGTCGGGCCTGGAGACGCCCGGCATCGTGATGGTCGTCGGCGTGAACGGCACCGGCAAGACCACCACCACCGGCAAGCTCGCCCGCGTCCTGGTCGCCGACGGCCGTTCGGTGGTGCTCGGCGCCGCAGATACGTTCCGCGCGGCCGCCGCCGACCAGTTGCAGACCTGGGGCGAGCGCGTCGGCGCGCGCACGGTCCGCGGCCCCGAGGGCGGCGACCCGGCGTCGATCGCCTTCGACGCGGTCAAGGAGGGCATCGCGGAGGGCGCCGACGTCGTCCTCATCGACACCGCGGGCCGGCTGCACACCAAGACCGGCCTGATGGACGAGCTGGGCAAGGTCAAGCGCGTCGTCGAGAAGCACGCGCCGCTCGACGAGGTGCTGCTCGTCCTGGACGCGACGACCGGGCAGAACGGCCTGGTGCAGGCGCGGGTCTTCGCAGAGGTCGTCGACATCACCGGCATCGTCCTGACGAAGCTGGACGGCACGGCCAAGGGCGGCATCGTCGTGGCGGTCCAGCGCGAGCTGGGCGTGCCGGTGAAGCTGGTCGGGCTCGGCGAGGGCGCGGACGATCTGGCGCCGTTCGAGCCGGAGGCTTTTGTGGAGGCGTTGATCGGCGAGTAGCGCCCCCCAGGGGCGCGGGGAAGTGCGCGACCAGCCACGACGCACCCGCGGGTGCGCACCGCTTCACCGCGCATGCTTCCTGTGCCGCGTACGAAAGAAATGCCCGCCCCGGGGTGCAGCCGGGGCGGGCATTTCGCTGTGCGGGCGTTACGCCGGTGAGCGGTGTGCCACGTACGCCAGGGTGCCCAGGATCAGCCGCGCCTGCGGCGGATGTGTCGCCGAGTCGAGATCGGGGGCGCGCAGCCAGCGCACCGGGCCCAGGCCCGCGTGGTCGGACGGCGGGGCCGTGAGGTGGTGTCCGGGGCCGCGGCCGTGCAGGTCGAGGCCGGCGTCGTCCCAGCCCATGCGGTAGAGCAGCTGGGGGAGTTCGGCGGCGGCGCCGGGGGCGACGAAGAAGTGCGCCCGGCCGTCCGGGGTGGCCGCCACCGGGCCGAGCGGCAGGCCCATGCGCTCCAGGCGGACCAGCGCCCGGCGTCCCGCGGTCTCCGCCACCTCGAGCACGTCGAAGGCGCGGCCCACGGGAAGCAGCACGGCGGCGCCGGGGAACTGGGCCCAGGCCTCGGTCACTTCGTCGAGCGTCGCCCCGGCGGGGACCTCCGGAGCGAACTCCAGCGGATGCGCGCCGGGCGCCGCGCAGTCGTCCGCGCCGCAGGAGCAGCGGCCGTCCAGGGCGCGTGCGCCGGGGACCGCGGCCCATCCCCACAGTCCGGTGTACTCGGCCACCGCGGTGCAGTCCGAGGCGCGTCCGCGCCGTCGAGAACCGGTGCGGGGCTTGTCGATTCCCCGGATGCCGCCGATCGTGAAGCCCATGCCCCCTCCAACGGGTCAAGCGCGGTGTGGTTACGTGACGGAATCGGATCGTGACCCTGTGCTTTTGTGCGGGCGCCCGGTGACTGGAAGGGGGGTGCGCTCGGTCATGCGCGCCCTCAAGTGCTCCCTTCCGCCCACCCTCGGACGTCCACTGTCAAGTGAATCGCTTGTTGCGGAGCGGGAGTTCATTCGAAGGGGTGGCGAATGGTGGCGTTTACGCGATCGCCCTCGCCGGACGGGTGATCGTAGGATTACTTTCAGTGCACGGAGCCCGAGTGTCGTGCACTCGTGGGTATGCCGGAGGCAAGTCGGTTTCCTGTTCGATGGGTGACGTTCTCCGGACGGAGAGCCGCAATACACGGCATTCTGGTAGGGCTTGGCTAGGGCTTGGCGTGAGACCGCGCGTAAGTGTCTTGAGGGATGGGGGCGTTCCAGTGGGCGGCAATGGCGGAAGTGGTACGAACGCTGAGAAGCGCCCCAACGAACTGCTCAATTCCTGGTTCATGCGCAGCGGCTGGTCGAAGGGCGAGCTGGCCCGCCAAGTGAACCGCAGGGCACGGCAGTTGGGCGCGCACCACATCTCCACCGACACCTCGCGCGTACGGCGGTGGCTGGACGGCGAGAATCCCCGCGAGCCCATCCCGCGCATCCTCTCGGAGCTGTTCTCCGAGCGGTTCGGCTGCGTCGTCGCGGTCGAGGACCTCGGGCTGCGCGCCGCGCACCAGTCGCCGTCCGTATCCGGTGTCGACCTGCCGTGGACCGGCCCCCAGACCGTCGCGCTCATCAGTGAGTTCTCGCGCAGCGACCTCATGCTGGCCCGGCGCGGCTTCCTCGGCACCTCGCTCGCGCTCTCCGCGGGCACCGCCCTCATCGAGCCCATGCAGCGCTGGCTGGTCCCCGGACCGACCAGCCCCGTCGGCGACCCCGAGCCGTCCACGCCCTCGCGCAGGCCCGGCCGGCTCTCCAAACCGGAGCTGGACCTCCTGGAGTCCACGACCGTGATGTTCCGGCAGTGGGACGCCCAGTGCGGCGGCGGGCTGCGGCGCAAGGCGGTCGTCGGCCAACTGCACGAGGTGACGGACCTGTTGCAGGAGCCCCAGCCCGAGGCCACGTCCAAACGGCTCTTCAAGGTCGCGGGCGAGCTGGCCGAGCTGGCCGGCTGGATGAGCTATGACGTGGGCCTCCAGCCCACCGCCCAGAAGTACTTCGTGCTCGCCCTGCACGCCGCGAAGGAAGCGGGCGAGAAGCCGCTCGGTTCGTACATCCTCTCCAGCATGAGCCGCCAGATGATCCACCTCGGGCGGCCCGACGACGCGCTCGAACTGATCCACCTCGCGCAGTACGGCAGCCGGGACTGCGCGAGCCCGCGCACCCAGGCCATGCTGTATGCGATGGAGGCCCGCGCCTACGCCAGCATGGGCCAGCCCGGCAAGTGCAAGCGTGCCGTGCGCATGGCCGAGGACACCTTCGCCGACGCCCTGGAGTTCGACGAGCCCGAGCCCGACTGGATCCGCTTCTTCTCCGAGGCCGAGCTGAACGGCGAGAACGCCCACTCGTTCCGTGACCTGGCCTATGTCGCGGGACGCAGCCCCACGTACGCTTCGCTCGCCGAGCCCGTCATGGAGCGCGCCGTCGACCTCTTCGGCAAGGACTCCGAGCACCAGCGTTCGTACGCACTGAACCTCATCGGGATGGCCACGGTCCACCTGCTCCAGCGCGAGCCCGAGCAGAGCACGATCCTCGCGGGCAAGGCCCTCACCATCGCCAAGAAGGTCCGCTCCGAGCGGGTCAACACCCGCCTGCGCAAGACCGTCGACACCGCCGTACGGGATTTCGGCGACAACGCCGAGGTCGTGCAGCTCACCGAGCAGCTCGCCGTCGAGATGCCGGAAACCGCGGAGGCCGTCTGACGGCGCCCCACCGGAACTCCGGCCGCGGCCGGCCCATCCCGAACTGCCCGACTCGGCTCCCCCACGCCAGGTCAATCGGATGGCCGCCGCGGCCGGTCTTTGCCGTGTGCGCAGGGTATGAAACCGCCCCCTGCCTGATCCGGCAGTTCATGGACGCGTAACACGTACGACCTCTTCGTCACTGCGGCGAAACATCGAGGGGCGCCCCCGGAAACGGCGCTGCGCCAATGTCGTGGCGCATAACGGCCCACCCCCCTCAGCCCGCCCGCACGGGCCGCATACGACGACGAGGAGACGCCGATGCCCCCAGGCATCACGATCGCCGCAGACGCCCCGCAGCTGTCTGCCGCCAACACAGGGTTCATGCTCATCTGTTCCGCCCTGGTGATGCTCATGACGCCGGGACTCGCCTTCTTCTACGGAGGCATGGTCCGCGTCAAGAGCACGCTGAACATGCTGATGATGAGCTTCATCAGTCTGGGGATCGTCACCATCCTCTGGGTGCTGTACGGCTTCTCCATCGCGTTCGGCACCGACCACGGCAGCCTCTTCGGCTGGTCGTCCGACTACGTGGGCCTCAGCGGCATAGGGCTCACGGAGCTGTGGGACGGCTACTCCATCCCGGTCTATGTCTTCGCCGTCTTCCAGCTGATGTTCGCGATCATCACACCCGCACTGATCAGCGGTGCGCTCGCCGACCGCGTGAAGTTCACCGCCTGGGCGCTGTTCGTCGCGCTCTGGGCCACGATCGTCTACTTCCCGGTCGCGCACTGGGTGTGGGGCACGGGCGGCTGGGCCTTCGAGCTCGGCGTCATCGACTTCGCCGGCGGTACGGCCGTGCACATCAACGCCGGTGCCGCCGCGCTCGGCGTGATCCTGGTCATCGGCAAGCGCGTCGGCTTCAAGAAGGACCCGATGCGGCCGCACAGCCTGCCGCTCGTCATGCTCGGCGCCGCACTCCTGTGGTTCGGCTGGTTCGGCTTCAACGCCGGATCGTGGCTGGGCAACGACGACGGCGTCGGCGCGATGATGTTCCTGAACACGCAGGTCGCCACCGCCGCCGCCATGCTGGCCTGGCTCGCCTACGAGAAGATCCGGCACGGCGCGATCACCACGCTCGGCGCCGCTTCCGGTGCCGTCGCGGGACTCGTCGCGATCACCCCGTCCGGCGGTTCCATCTCGCCGCTCGGCGCGATCGCCGTCGGCGCCATCGCCGGTCTGCTGTGCGCCATGGCCGTCGGCCTCAAGTTCAAGTTCGGCTACGACGACTCCCTCGACGTCGTCGGCGTCCACCTCGTCGGCGGTGTCGTCGGCTCGCTGCTCGTCGGCTTCTTCGCCACCGGTGGCGTCCAGTCCGACGCCAAGGGCCTCTTCTACGGCGGTGGCCTGGAGCAGCTGGGCAAGCAGGCCGCCGGTGTCGGCGCCGTCCTCGCCTACTCCCTGATCGCCTCCGCGGTCCTCGCCCTCCTGGTCGACAAGACCATCGGGATGCGGGTCAGCGAGGACGAGGAGGTCGCGGGCATCGACCAGGTGCAGCACGCCGAGACCGCGTACGACTTCAGCGGAGCGGGCGGTGGCACCGCGCCCCGCACCGCCGCCGTGCCCGGCCCGCCGGCCCAGGACGCCGGCAAGGACAAGGACGCCGGCAAGAACAAGAAGGTGGACGCATGAAGCTCATCACCGCGGTCGTCAAGCCGCACCGCCTCGACGAGATCAAGGAGGCCCTCCAGGCCTTCGGCGTCCAGGGTCTGACCGTCACCGAGGCCAGCGGCTACGGCCGTCAGCGCGGCCACACCGAGGTCTACCGCGGCGCCGAGTACACCGTCGATCTCGTGCCGAAGATCCGTATCGAGGTCCTCGTCGAGGACGACGACGCCGAACAGCTCGTGGATGTCGTGGTGAAGGCCGCCCGAACGGGCAAGATCGGGGACGGCAAGGTCTGGAGCGTCCCGGTCGACACGGCGGTACGGGTGCGGACCGGCGAGCGCGGGCCCGATGCGCTGTGACGCGGGCCGGGGTGGGCCGGGTCGGTCGACCGGAACAGAGCGGATCTGAGCGGGACTGAGCGGGACTGACAGGAGCTGCTGGGTGACGAGTGTGGACGTACGTACTGAATCGGACTCGGAAGACTCCGGACCCAGCGGCTATGCGGCGGCCCGGCTGCGCCTCCTTCAGGGGGAGGCGCAGTCCGGGCCGCCGCGCCGTTCGGCCCTCGCCGATCTGACGGACGACTGGCTGACCGGGCTCTTCACGGGCGCGGGTACGGGTGCGGGCGTGCCGAGGGGGGTCTCGCTGGTCGCCGTGGGCGGTTACGGCAGGGGAGAGCTGTCGCCGCGCAGCGATCTCGATCTGCTGTTGCTGCACGACGGCAGCGCGGACGCGGGGGAGGTGGCGGCCCTCGCGGACCGCATCTGGTACCCCATCTGGGACCTGGGGCTCGCGCTCGACCACTCCGTGCGGACACCGGCCGAGGCGCGCAAGACCGCGGGCGAGGACCTGAAGGTGCAGCTGGGGCTCCTTGACGCCCGGCACGTCGTGGGCGACCTGGGGCTGACCGCCGGGCTGCGCACGGCGGTACTCGCCGACTGGCGCAACCTCGCGCCGAAGCGCCTGCCCGAGCTGCGCGAGCTGTGCGAGGAACGGGCCGAGCGGCAGGGGGAGCTGAGCTACCTCCTGGAGCCGGACCTGAAGGAGGCCCGCGGCGGCCTCAGGGACGCGACCGCGCTGCGGGCCGTCGCCGCGTCATGGCTCGCGGACGCACCGCGCGAGGGGCTGTCCGACGCCCGGCGGCGGCTCCTGGACGTGCGGGACGCGCTGCATCTGACGACGGGACGGGCCACGGACCGGCTCGCCCTCCAGGAGCAGGACCAGGTCGCCGCCGAGCTCGGACTCCTGGACGCGGACACCTTGCTCCGGCAGGTGTACGAGGCCGCTCGCACCGTCTCGTACGCGAGTGACGTGACGTGGCGCGAGGTGAGCCGGGTGCTGCGGTCCCGCTCCGTGCGGCCTCGGCTGCGGGCCATGCTGGGCGGCGGCAAGGGGGCGGCGGCGGAGCGGTCGCCGCTGGCCGAGGGCGTGGTGGAGCAGGACGGGGAGGTCGTCCTCGCCCGGGCGGCCAGGCCCGAGCGTGATCCCGTACTGCCGCTGCGCGCTGCCGCCGCCGCGGCCCAGGCCGGGTTGCCGCTCTCGCTGCACGCGGTGCGCAGGATGGCGGCGGCGGTGCGGCCGCTGCCCACGCCGTGGCCCGCCGAGGCCAGGGAGCAGCTGGTGACGCTGCTCGGGGCGGGGCGGCCGACGGTGGAGGTGTGGGAGGCCCTTGAGGCCGAGGGGCTCATCACCCGGCTGCTGCCCGACTGGGAGCGGGTGCGGTGCAGGCCGCAGCGCAACGCCGTGCACACATGGACGGTCGACCGGCATCTGGTGGAGACGGCGGTCCAGGCCTCGGAGCTGACCCGGCGCGTGGGGCGGCCCGACCTGCTGCTCGTGGCCGGGCTGCTGCACGACATCGGCAAGGGCTGGCCGGGGGACCACTCCGAGGCCGGGGAGATCATCGCCCGTGACGTCGCCGCCCGGATCGGCTTCGACCGGGCGGACGTGGCGGTTCTCGCGACCCTCGTACGCCATCACCTGCTGCTGATCGAGACGGCCACGCGGCGGGACCTGGACGACCCGGCCACGGTGCGGTCCGTCGCGGACGCGGTGAAGTCCGCGGGGACCCTTGAGCTGCTGCACGCGCTGACCGAGGCGGACGCGCTCGCCACCGGTCCCGCGGCCTGGTCCGCCTGGCGGGGATCGCTCGTCGCCGACCTGGTGAAGCGGGTGGGGGCGGTGCTCTCGGGGGACGAGCCGGAGGGCGCGGAGGACGTCGCGCCCACCGCCGAGCAGGAGCGGCTCGCCGTGGAGGCGTTCCGTACGGGCGGTCCTGTGCTTTCCCTGCGCGCGCAGACGGAGGGGGCAGCGGGCTCCGAGGAGGGGGCGGCCGGGGACCCCGAGCCGCTGGGCGTGGAGCTGGTCATCGCGGTGCCGGACCAGCCCGGCGTGCTGCCCGCCGTCGCGGGGGTGCTCGCGATGCACCGGCTCGCCGTGCGTACCGCGGAGCTGCGCGGGGTCGGCCTTCCGTCCGGGCTCGAAGACCCGGTGCTGCTCCTGAACTGGCGGGTGGCGGCGGAGTACGGCTCGCTGCCGCAGGCCGCTCGGCTGCGGGCGGATCTGGTGCGGGCCCTCGACGGCTCGCTGGACATCGCGGCGCGCCTCGCGGAACGGGACGCGGCGTATCCCCGCCGCCGGGGCACGGTGGCTCCGCCGCCCCGCGTGACGGTGGCTCCGGCCGGCTCCCGCGTCGCGACGGTGATCGAGGTCAGGGCACAGGACGCTCCGGGTCTGCTGCACCGCATCGGGCGGGCGCTTGAGTCGGCCGGGGTGGTGGTGCGCAGTGCGCATGTCTCCACGCTGGGTGCGAACGCGGTGGACGCGTTCTACGTGACGGAGCCGGAAGCGGGGTCGGGGCCGCTTACGGGGGAGCGGGCCGCGGGGGTGGCCAGGGCGGTGGAAGGGGCGCTGCGGGGGTAGTGGAAGGGGCGCTGCGGGGGTAGGTGACCACCCGCATCGTGGTGCTGGGCTCCGCCCGGATACTGCGGACCCACACCCGCAGTGGTGCAGATACCCTGGAGGGCGACCTATCCGCCCTCCCCCACGCTCAGCTCCGTGCGAGCGGGGGGCGCCCCCTTCGACCCGAGGATTCGCGACCGCCGTGTTCGACACTCTCTCCGACCGCCTCGCAGCGACATTCAAGAACCTCCGGGGCAAGGGCCGCCTGTCCGAGGCGGACATCGACGCCACGGCGCGCGAGATCCGCATCGCCCTGCTCGAGGCGGACGTCGCCCTTCCCGTCGTCCGGGCCTTCATCAAGCAGGTCAAGGAGCGCGCCGCAGGGGCCGAGGTCTCCCAGGCCCTGAACCCCGCCCAGCAGGTCATCAAGATCGTCAACGAGGAGCTCATCGGCATCCTCGGCGGCGAGACCCGGCGCCTGCGGTTCGCCAAGAACCCGCCGACCGTCATCATGCTCGCCGGTCTGCAGGGTGCCGGTAAGACCACCCTCGCCGGAAAGCTCGGCCTCTGGCTCAAGGGGCAGGGCCACTCGCCGCTCCTGGTGGCGTGCGACCTGCAGCGGCCCAACGCCGTGAACCAGCTCTCCGTGGTCGCCGAGCGCGCGGGCGTCGGCGTCTACGCCCCGCAGCCGGGCAACGGAGTCGGTGACCCCGTCGCGGTCGCCAAGGACTCGATCGAGTTCGCCAAGACCAAGCAGTACGACGTCGTCATCGTCGACACCGCCGGCCGGCTCGGCATCGACCAGGAGCTCATGCAGCAGGCCGCGGACATCCGCGACGCCGTGAGCCCGGACGAGGTCCTCTTCGTCGTCGACGCCATGATCGGTCAGGACGCCGTCAACACCGCGGAGTCCTTCCGCGACGGCGTCGGCTTCGACGGCGTCGTCCTGTCGAAGCTCGACGGTGACGCCCGTGGTGGCGCCGCCCTGTCGATCGCCCAGGTGACCGGTCGCCAGATCATGTTCGCCTCGAACGGCGAGAAGCTGGACGACTTCGACGCGTTCCACCCGGACCGCATGGCGTCCCGCATCCTCGGCATGGGCGACATGCTCACGCTGATCGAGAAGGCCGAGCAGACCTTCTCCCAGCAAGAGGCCGAGAAGATGGCCGCCAAGCTGCAGGGCAGCAAGGGCGGCAAGGACTTCACGCTCGACGACTTCCTGGCCCAGATGGAGCAGGTCAGGAAGATGGGCAGCATCAGCAAGCTGCTCGGCATGATGCCCGGCATGGGGCAGATCAAGGACCAGATCAACAACCTCGACGAGCGGGACGTCGACCGCACCGCCGCCATCATCAAGTCGATGACGCCCGCCGAGCGTGCGGACGCGGCGATCATCAACGGCTCGCGCCGCGCCCGTATCGCCAAGGGCTCCGGTGTCGAGGTCAGCGCCGTCAAGAACCTGGTCGAGCGCTTCTTCGAGGCCCGCAAGATGATGTCGCGGATGGCCCAGGGCGGCGGAATGCCGGGCATGCCGGGGATGCCGGGCATGGGGGGCGGCCCCGGCAAGCAGAAGAAGAAGCAGAAGGTGGCCAAGGGCAAGCGGAAGTCGGGCAACCCGATGAAGCGCAAGCAGGAGGAGCAGGAGGCCGCCGCCCGCCGCGAGCAGGCCGGTCAGGAAGGCGGCGCCTTCGGCCTCCCCGCCGGACAGCAGGGGCAGAACTTCGAGCTGCCGGACGAGTTCAAGAAGTTCATGGGCTGACGTCTTCCCGTCGTACGCCGCGCGTCGTACGCCGCCTGAGGCGCTCCTCCGCTCTGCCGGGAGGGGCGCCTCAGGCGTTTCCGGAGCAGGTGCCCGGCCCCTGTTTGTGTCGTAACGTCCCCATATGAGCAACCCTGTGCCGCCGCGCCGGGCGACCGACAAGCCCTGGCGCTCCGAGGGCGCACCCCCGCCCGCGCCCACGCCGCCGCCCAAGAAGAAGATGCCGGGCGGGTGGGGCGGGCTCATCCTCACCGCGCTCGTCGTCTATCTCATCGCCAACCTCGTTCTCTCCTTCTTCAACGAGGGCGACGAGCCGACGATCTCGTACACGGAGTTCAGCAAGCAGGTCGACTCCGGGAACGTCACGAAGATCTACTCCAAGGGCGACGCGATCCAGGGGCAGCTCAAGAAGGAGCAGGAGAAGCCGGGCGACGCGAAGGGGAAGTACACCAAGTTCCTCACCCAGCGCCCCGCGTTCGCCGACGACAAGCTCTGGGACGACCTCACCAAGCACGACGTCACCGTCACCGCCGAGCCGGTCGTCCAGGAGCGCAGCTTCCTCTCCAACCTGCTCATCTCGCTCGCCCCGATGTTGCTCCTGGTCTTCCTGTGGATCTTCATCGCCCGGCGGATGAGCTCGGGCATGGGCGGCGGCGCGGGCGGCATGCTGGGCCGCAAGGCGCCGCCGAAGCCGGTGGAGCTCGAACCCGGCGAGCAGCGCACCACCTTCGAGGACGTGGCGGGCATCGACGAGGTGGAGGGCGAGCTCAGCGACGTCGTCGACTTCCTGAAGAACCCCGGCGCCTATCGCGAGATGGGCGCCAAGATGCCGCGCGGCGTACTGCTCGCGGGCCTGCCCGGCACCGGCAAGACGCTGCTCGCGCGGGCCGTCGCCGGTGAGGCGGGGGTGCCCTTCTTCTCGGCGTCCGCATCGGAGTTCATCGAGATGATCGTCGGCGTCGGCGCATCGCGCGTACGGGAACTCTTCGCCGAGGCCAGGAAGGTCGCGCCGTCCATCATCTTCATCGACGAGATCGACACCATCGGACGGGCGCGCGGCGGCGGCAGCGGCATGGGCGGGCACGACGAGCGCGAGCAGACGCTGAACCAGATTCTCACCGAGATGGATGGTTTCTCCGGCTCCGAGGGCGTCATCGTCCTCGCGGCCACCAACCGCGCCGACATCCTCGACCCCGCCCTGACCCGCCCCGGCCGCTTCGACCGGGTCGTCACCGTCAGCCCGCCCGACCGCAACGGACGCGAGGCCATCCTCAAGATCCACACCCGTGAGATCCCGATGGCGGACGACGTCGACCTCGCCCAGGTGGCCCGTACGACACCGGGGATGACCGGCGCGGAACTCGCCAACCTCGCCAACGAAGCCGCCCTGCTCGCGGTCAAGCGCAAGCAGAAGCTGGTCACGCAGGCCGACTTCTCCGAAGCGCTCGAAAAGGTCCAGCTGGGCGCCGAGCGACCGCTGGTCATGCCCGACGAGGAGCGGCGGCGCACGGCGTACCACGAGAGCGGGCACGCCCTGCTCGGCATGCTGCAGCCCGGCGCCGACCCGGTCCGCAAGATCACCATCGTGCCGCGGGGGCGCGCCCTGGGCGTCACGCTCTCGACCCCGGACTCCGACAAGTACGCGTACACGGAGGAGTATCTGCGCGGCCGGATCGTCGGAGCCCTGGGCGGCATGGCGGCTGAACACGTCGTCTTCGACGCCATCACCACGGGCGCCGAGAACGACCTCGAACAGGTCACCAACATCGCCCGCGGCATGGTCGGCCGCTGGGGCATGAGCGAGCGCGTGGGCCGCCTCTCCGCGCTCCCGGCCGACGCCCAGCAGGCCTACGGACTCTCGGCCGCCCCGGTCACCCTCGACACGATCGACCACGAGATGCGGCGGATCGTCGACGCCTGCTACGAGAGCGCGTGCCGCCAGCTGAGGGACCACCGGGACCAGTTGGACGCCCTGGCGACGGCGCTCCTGGAGAACGAGACCCTGGAGGAGGAGGCGGCGTACCGGATCGCCGGCATCACCCGGCTCACCAAGTACACCGACTAGGCCGCCTGCCGGGCGAACCGGTTCCGCGGCTCTCCCCGGAGACGGCCCGCGGGGAGCTTCCTGCCGTACAGGACAAGGAGGAGATCCTGCGCGGAGCCGGTCAGGGGAGCGCCGCTGCCGTAACTCCAGTCGAGATCGTCGGCGCGCAACTCGACGCCGCCGACGTCCGCCCCGAAGAACTTCGTGCTCTTGGGCGTGACCTTCTTAAGAAGGACGCCGATTCGGTCCAGAGGGACGCTGCGTCCGAGGCCGAGGGCGACCGAGATGTCGAGGCCGTGGACCACGTCGTGGCCCAGGGCTCCCTCGATCCCGGTCATGGGCGGCTGCCAGGGGTGGTCCGCGTTCTCCCGCAGGAAGGCGGCGAGCTGCCCGGTGGGGTGGGCGGCGGCGTCCCTGCGGGCGCAGCGGTCGGTCATCCGGTGGAGGCTGCCGCGCGCCTTGACGAGTTCGGTCAGCGTCTTGGGGAGCGAGTAACGGAAGCCCAGCGACATATGGGCCGCGACGTCCCGGACCCGCCAGCCCGCGCAGAGAGTCGGCGCCTCCCACTGTGCGGGCGTCAGTTCGTCGAGCAGGGCGGCGAGGTCACGGCGTTCGGCGGCGATGGCCTTTCTGATGTCCACGTCTCCAGGGTGTCCAGCGCCTCGCCATAAGTCCAAGAGCTGGATCTTCTCGCCACTAGCATTGCTGGTTATGGAACTCCGGCAGCTCCAGTACTTCGTCGCCGTGGCGGAAGAGGCCAACTTCACCCGCGCCGCGGAACGCCTGCACCTGGCCCAGCCCGGGGTGAGCGCCCAGATCCGGCAGCTCGAACGGGAGCTCGGACAGCCCCTCCTGGACCGCTCCGGCCGGTCGGTGACGCTGACGGAGGTGGGCGGCGCCGTCCTGCCGTTCGCGCGGGCCGCGCTCGCCGCCGTCGAGGGCGTGCGGCACACCGTGGACGAGTTCACCGGACTGCTCCGCGGCCGGATCGCGCTCGGCCTGGTGTCCGGCGCCGCCACCCACGAGTTCGACGTCGTCTCCGTACTCGCCGACTTCCACGACGACCACCCCGGAGTCGAGATCGCCCTCACCGAAGACAGCTCCGACCGGATGCTGGCCGCGGTGCGCGGCGGCGAACTCGACATCGCGCTCCTCGGCCTCACGGGCGAGGAGATCCCGCCGGACATCTCCCTCCAGTTGGTGATCGACGAACCCCTGGTGGCCGTCGTCCTGCCGGGCGACCCCCTCCTCGCTCCCGAGGGCCGCACGACCGTGCCACTGGCCGAGCTGCGCGACCGCCCGCTGATCAGCCTGCCGCGCGGCACCGGGCTGCGCGGCGTGCTCGACCGTGCCTGCGCGCAGGCCGGCGTCCGGCCCCGCATCGCCTTCGAGGCCGCCGCCCCGCAGGTCCTGGTCCAACTCGTCGTCCGCGGCCTAGGAGTGGCCGTCCTGCCGGCCATCGAGCCCCGCACGGCGGCCGCCTACGGACTGCGGACGCTGGAGATCACGGACCCCCGGCCCCGCGCCAGGATCGCCCTGATCTGGCGCACGGACGGGCCCGCGAGCCCGGCGGCCGGGGTGCTGCTCGACCGGCTGCGGGCAGCCCTGGTCCGGAACTAGCCGGGCTGCCGCGTACGAGCTCCGGCTACCGCGTACGCGCGATCAGGTACCGGAACACGTTCGGCATCCACACCGTCCCGTCCCGCCGCTTGTGCGGGTGCAGGGCCTCCGTCAGCTCCTTGTCGACCTGGACCTGATCCGTCGCGCCCACCGCCGCGTCGAACAGTCCCGTGGAGAGCAGACCGCGGACCGCGCTGTCCGTGTCCGCGTACCCGAAGGGGCACGCGACGCGTCCCGAGCCGTCCGGTTTGAGTCCCGCCCGCTGGGCGACCTCCTCCAGATCGTCACGGAGCGCGGGGCGCCAACTGCCCGTACTACGGAGTGGGTCGGCGAGCTTGGTCGCCACCCTCAGTACGGAAGAGGTCGTGCAGCGCTCCGGCGGACCCCAGCCGACCAGGACCACGGGGGTGCCGTGCCCGGTCAGCGGAACGGCGGACTCCAGGAGCCCGGAGAGCCCTTCGGAGTCGCCCGCCGTACAACCGATCGGCTGGAACGCGGTGACCATGTTGTACGAGGACGCGCCCGGCCCCGACAGATCGGCGGGGCCGCCGTCCACGAGCCGGGCCTCGCCCTGAGGTTGCGCGTCCGGGCTCGCCTCGGGCAGCAGGCGTTCGCGGGCCAGGGCGAGCCGTTCGGGCGCCGAGGGGTCGAGACCGGTGACCGAGGCGCCCCGTGCCGCCGCCATCAGCAGGGCGAGTCCGGAACCGCAGCCGAGGCCGAGAAGCCGGGTTCCGCCGCCCACGTCGAGTCGTTCGTACACCGCTTCATAGAGCGGAACCAGCATCCGTTCCTGAATTTCCGCCCAGTCACGCGCGCGTGCGCACCGGTCCACGCCGCGGGGGGTCGAGCCCGCGCGGGGGAGGTGCGGCTGCGCGAGTGTAGGTGTCATGGAAAGCGCCCCAATCCGCCGAGAGTTGCTGGAGTGTCGTATTCAAACGGTTCGTCCGCCCCCGTGCAGTGCGCTCGCACTCCCCCCGTATGCCAGGGAACTCCGCATCCGTCGCGACGTCCAGAGGTTGTGGGGCAATGCTTGCGTGCCACCGTCGTGCGCCCCCCGGAGGAATTCAATTCACGCGCTCCGGGGCCCCGCCGTACCATGCGCGCCATGGCTAAGGCACCCGTTCTCACGCCTCGGGCGGAAGACTTCCCGCGCTGGTACCAGGACCTGATCAACAAGGCCGAGCTGGCCGACAACGGCCCGGTGCGCGGCACCATGGTGATCCGGCCGTACGGCTACGGCCTGTGGGAACGCATGCAGCAGGACATGGACGCGCGCATCAAGGAGACGGGCACCCAGAACGCCTACTTCCCGCTGCTCATCCCCCAGTCGTACCTGACCAGGGAGGCCGAGCACGTCGAAGGCTTCGCCCCCGAACTCGCCGTCGTCACGCACGGCGGAGGCAAGGAGCTCGAAGAGCCGGTCGTCGTGCGCCCCACCTCCGAGACGATCGTCAACGAGTACTTCTCCAAGTGGGTGCAGAGCTACCGCGACCTGCCGCTCCTGATCAACCAGTGGGCGAACGTGGTCCGCTGGGAACTGCGGCCCCGGCTCTTCCTGCGGACGTCGGAGTTCCTCTGGCAGGAGGGGCACACGGCGCACGCCACCTACGAGGACGCACGCGACTTCGCGGCCCGCATCCACCGGGACGTCTACGGAGCCTTCATGCGGGACGTCCTCGCCATGGACTTCGTCCTCGGGCGCAAGACCGCCGCCGAGCGCTTCGCGGGCGCCGTCAACACCCTCACCCTCGAAGGCATGATGGGCGACGGCAAGGCCCTCCAGCTCGGCACCAGCCACGAGCTCGGCCAGAACTTCGCCAGGGCCTTCCAGACGCAGTACCTCTCCAAAGAGGGCAAGCAGGAACTCGTCTGGCAGACCTCCTGGGGCAGTACGACGAGGATGATCGGCGCCCTGGTGATGATGCACGGCGACGACAGCGGTCTGCGGGTCCCGCCGCGCCTGGCCCCGGTCCAGGCCGTCGTCCTCGCCGTCAAGGACGACGAGGCGGTGCTCGCCGCGGTCCGCGAGATCGGCGACCGCCTGACGGCCGCCGGCGTCCGCGTGCGGATCGACGACCGCACGGACACGCCCTTCGGGCGCCGCGCCGTCGACTGGGAACTCAAGGGAGTGCCGGTCCGCGTCGAGGTCGGCCCCCGCGACCTCGCGAACGGCACCGCGATGCTCGCCCGCCGCATCAGGGGCGGCAAGGAGCCGGTGGCGATCGACTTCCTGGCGGCGCTGCTGCCCGCGGTCCTCGAAGAGGACCAGCAACTGCTCCTGGACCAGGCCCGCGAGCGCCGGGAGTCCCGCACCTGTGACGTCACCACCGTCGAGCAGGCGGTGGAGGCCACGGCCGCGGGCGGCTGGGCGCGCATCCCGTGGGCCGCGCTCGGCCCGGAGGGCGAGGCGGAGCTCGCCGAGCACTCCGTGTCCGTACGGTGTCTGGTCGCGGAGGACGGGGCGGTGCCCGACGCCGACGAGACCCCCGGTAACGTCGCTGTGGTGGCCCGCGCCTACTGACGGGCGGGCCTCCGGTGCCAGGGCGCTTGTTCTCGGCTCGCACGCCTGCCCGCGCAACACGAGCCCCGGTGTGCGGGGCGCCTCTACGCGCCGGGGCGTACGCGCTACTACGTACCGGCTTGCCACGAGCTGCGAGGCTTCTGCGCAGATCAGCGCACCCGCCCTCGTCCGGACACATCAACGGCAACTGACGGGTACGTGCAAATTATTTGGGATGCCCCGGAATGGAACCCCCGGGCATCCCTGCTCGTTGTTCACGACGTGAGCACGACACCACCTGTTCTCGCCGCAGAGCTGGCACAGGCGTGGGCCGATATTCAGCGGCACCACCCCGAGCTGCCCGATCTTGCCGCGCCCGAATCCCTGATCGGAGAGTCGTCGTCCGCCTGCGGCGCCGAGCTCTCCTTCGAGCGACTGCTCCACGAGGCAGTCCATGGCATCGCCGCGTCACGCGGCGTACGCGACACCTCACGCGCGGGCCGTTACCACAACCGCAGATTCCTCGCGATCGCCGAGGAGCTGGGTCTCGACCACCCCGACGAGCCGCACCCCAGCAGCGGCTTCTCGCTGGTCACGCTCAACCCCGAGGCCCGCAAGCGCTACCGCCCCACGATCGAGCGGCTCCAGCGCGCCCTCAAGGCGCACACGGCGGCGACCGCCGCCGACACGGCACGCAGCTTCCGCGGCCCGGCCGCCCGGCACGGCTCCTCCGGAGGGGGCGTCCGCGTCAAGGCGGTCTGCGACTGCGGACGCAACGTCCGCGTGGTCCCCTCGGTGCTCGCCCAGGCGCCCATCGTCTGCGGCGGCTGCGGGAAACCCTTCCGCATTCCGGAAGTGGTCGGGGCCGCCGCCCGCTGACGGGGCTGAGCTGGAGGTGTGCCGGTCGGGGCGTCCGGACTGGGTGCGGACGCCCCGGCGAGGTATGGCACAATGGCTAGCTGTACTCGACAGCCGCATAGGAACCCTCTCGCCTCCGGCTGACGCGTCCATCGGGCACCCCGAGTACCGCAACCCCACGTGGCATCTCGTTGTGCCCAACCACGTCAAGACCAGGAGACACCACTCCAGTGGCAGTCAAGATCAAGCTGAAGCGTCTGGGCAAGATCCGTTCGCCTCACTACCGCATCGTCGTCGCCGACTCCCGTACCCGCCGTGACGGCCGGGCCATCGAGGAGATCGGCCTGTACCACCCGGTGCAGAACCCCTCGCGCATCGAGGTCGACTCGGAGCGCGCGCAGTACTGGCTCTCCGTCGGCGCTCAGCCGACCGAGCCGGTCATGGCGATCCTGAAGCTCACCGGTGACTGGCAGAAGCACAAGGGCCTGCCGGCCCCGGCGCCGCTGCTCGTCGCGGAGCCCAAGGACAAGCGCGCCGCGTTCGAGGCCTTCACCAAGGGCCTCGAGGGCGACGACGCCAAGGGTGAGGCCATCACCCAGAAGGCGAAGAAGGCCGACAAGAAGGCAGACGAGGCCAAGGCCGAGTCCGCCGAGTCGACCGAGGCCTGAGCATGCTCGAGGAGGCTCTCGAGCACCTCGTGAAGGGCATCGTCGACAACCCCGACGACGTGCAGGTGGCCTCGCGCAACCTGCGCCGGGGGCGTGTGCTCGAGGTCCGGGTCCACCCGGAAGACCTCGGCAAGGTGATCGGCCGTAACGGCCGCACCGCGCGCGCTCTGCGGACCGTCGTGGGCGCCATCGGCGGCCGCGGTGTCCGCGTCGACCTCGTCGACGTGGACCAGGTTCACTGAACCACAGGTAGCACCGGCACGGGCCGGGGAGGGCTTCTGGGCCTTCCCCGGCCCGTAGTCGTCTGTAGACACAGGAGAGAGCAGTGCAGCTGGTAGTCGCGCGGATCGGCCGCGCCCACGGCATCAAGGGCGAGGTCACCGTCGAGGTGCGTACCGACGAGCCGGAGCTGCGGCTCGGCCCCGGCGCCGTCCTCGCCACCGACCCCGCGTCCACGGGGCCGCTGACCATCGAGACCGGGCGGGTGCACAGCGGCCGGCTGCTGCTGCGCTTCGAGGGCGTACGCGACCGCACGGGCGCCGAAGCGCTGCGCAACACCCTGCTGATCGCTGAGGTCGATCCGGAAGAGCTTCCGGAGGACGAGGACGAGTACTACGACCACCAGCTGATGGACCTCGACGTCGTCACCACGGAAGGGGTCGAGGTCGGCCGCATCACGGAGATCTCGCACCTGCCCTCGCAGGACCTGTTCATCGTCGAGCGGCCCGACGGCAGCGAGGTGATGATCCCCTTCGTGGAGGAGATCGTCACCGAGATCGACCTGGAGGAGCAGCGGGCGATCATCGACCCGCCCCCCGGTCTGATCGACGACCGCGCGGAGATCGCCTCCGCCAGGGACGACGAGGCCGAATCGGACGAGGGCTCCTCGAAGGACGACGCCTCTTCGAAGGACGAGGCCTCCTCGAAGGACGATGCCTGATGCGGCTCGACGTCGTCACGATCTTCCCCGAGTACCTGGAACCCCTGAACGTCTCCCTCGTCGGCAAGGCACGCGCGCGTGGACAGCTCGACGTGAACGTGCACGACCTCAGGGAGTGGACGTACGACCGGCACAACACGGTCGACGACACCCCCTACGGCGGCGGCCCCGGCATGGTCATGAAGACCGACCCCTGGGGCGCGGCACTCGACGACGTACTC
This sequence comes from Streptomyces sp. NPDC046925, assembly GCF_040644915.1. Classification (NCBI taxonomy): domain Bacteria; kingdom Bacillati; phylum Actinomycetota; class Actinomycetes; order Kitasatosporales; family Streptomycetaceae; genus Streptomyces; species Streptomyces sp. NPDC046925. Next base: position 162,497 of record NZ_JBEYWZ010000012.1, read on the forward strand.
GCCGACGGGTACGAGGCGGGGGCCCACGGGCCCGTCCTGGTCGTCCCCACGCCCAGCGGGCGGCCCTTCACCCAGGAACTCGCCGTAGAGCTCTCCGGGCGGCCCTGGCTGGTCTTCACGCCCGCGCGCTACGAAGGCATCGACCGCCGCGTCGTGGACGAGTACGCGACCCGGATGCCCGTCTACGAAGTCTCGATCGGCGACTACGTCCTCGCGGGCGGCGAGGCGGCCGTCCTGGTCGTCACCGAGGCCGTGGCCCGGCTCCTGCCCGGCGTCCTCGGCAACGCCGAGTCCCACCGCGACGACTCCTTCGCACCGGGCGCCATGGCGAACCTCCTCGAAGGCCCCGTCTACACCAAGCCTCCCCAGTGGCGCGGTCACGGCATCCCGGACGTGCTGATCAGCGGCCACCACGGCAAGATCGCGCGCTGGCGCAGGGACGAGGCGCTGCGGCGCACGGTCCGCAACAGGCCCGACCTGATCGAGCGCTGCGACCCCGCCGCCTTCGACAAGAAGGACCGCGAGATGCTCTCGATCCTGGGGTGGCGGCCGGGTCCCGACGGCCGATTTGGGCGAGACCCCGGGGCCGTGGAACAATAGGTCGCTGCTGTACGTCCAGCGTGCGCCCCTGCCACAGGGGGAACGACGCCCGCCCGACGCGAACAGCTATCGAATCCTCATCACGAACTTCCCGCTGATGACCTGTGGCATCAGTGAAGAAAGCAGACGATCATGGCTAACCTGCTCGACTCCGTCGACAGCGCTTCGCTGCGCTCCGACATCCCGGCCTTCCGCCCGGGTGACACCGTCAACGTCCACGTGCGCGTCATCGAGGGCAACCGCTCCCGTGTGCAGCAGTTCAAGGGCGTAGTCATCCGTCGCCAGGGTGCCGGCGTGCGCGAGACCTTCACGGTCCGCAAGGTCTCCTTCTCCGTCGGCGTGGAGCGCACCTTCCCGGTGCACACCCCGATCGTCGAGAAGATCGAGCTCGTCACCCGCGGCGCCGTCCGTCGCGCGAAGCTGTACTACCTCCGTGAGCTGCGCGGCAAGGCCGCGAAGATCAAGGAGAAGCGCGACAACTGAGCTCGCGCACGGGTCCACATCGGAGCCGGATAGCATCTGGCCCCGATGGACACCGAAGCACAGCACACGGAGCGCGACCGCTCCTCCCCACCCACCGATTCCCCGAGCGCCCAGAGCGACGGGGAGTCCGCGGGGGCGGAGGACCGGTCGCGCTCCGCTCTTATGTCGTTCGTCTCCCGGGTGCCGGGCGGCAGAATCACCCTGACGCTGCTCGTTTGCATGGTGTCCCTGCTGGTCGTCAGCACCTTCGTGATGCAGCCGTTCCAGATCCCCAGCAGCTCCATGGAGCCCGCATTCCGGGTCGGAGACCGGGTACTCGTCAACAAGTTGGCGTACCGTTTCGGTTCCGAGCCGCAGCGAGGTGACGCGGTCGTCTTCGACGGCAGCGGCTACTTCGGGGATGCCGACTACATCAAGCGGGTCGCAGGGGTGGCGGGAGACCGGGTGGTCTGCTGCGACAAGCGGGGGAGGATCAAGGTGAACGGCGAGCCCGTCGACGAGCCGTACCTGTACCCGGGGGACGCCCCCTCGAAGGTGCCCTTCGTCGCCGTCGTCCCCGAAGGCAGCCTGTTCCTCCTCGGTGACCACCGCAGCGACTCCCGCGACTCCCGTGATTACCTCGGTGCCCCCGGCGGCGGGATGATCCCCGTCGACTCCGTGATCGGCAGAGCCGACTGGATCGCCTGGCCCATCGGCCACTGGACCTCCCTGGAGCGTCCCGAAGGCTACGCGCGCGTGCCCGCACCGGGCGGCGCGCATGGGTAACCGCGGACGGACGCGCGACGCCAGCCACCGGGCCGACACCAGGCTGCCCACCGGCTCCCGGCCCACCACCGGTCCCGTACTGCCCGGCAGGGCCGAGCGGCGCAAGCTCGCGAAGAAGGTCAAGCGGCGCAGACAGCGCTCCGCGATCAAGGAGATACCTCTCCTCATAGGCGTCGCGCTGCTCATAGCCCTGGTCCTGAAGACCTTCCTGGTGCAGGCCTTCGTGATCCCCTCCGGCTCGATGGAACAGACGATCAAGGTCGGCGACCGCGTCCTCGTCGACAAGCTCACCCCGTGGTTCGGAGCCAAGCCCGAGCGCGGTGACGTCGTCGTCTTCAAGGACCCCGGAAACTGGCTCAAGGACGAACAGACCAAGAAGAAGGACGACCCCGTGGTCGTCAAGCAGGTCAAGGAAGGCCTGACCTTCATCGGGCTGCTGCCCTCCGACGACGAACGAGACCTGATCAAGCGCGTGGTCGGCGTCGGCGGCGACACCGTGAAGTGCTGTGACAAGAACAAGAAACTCACGGTCAACGGCGTCCCGCTCACCGAGCCCTACATCAATCCTGGTGACGAGCCGTCGTCCTTCGAGTTCGAGGTGAAGGTCCCCGAGGGGCGCCTCTTCGTCATGGGCGACCACCGCTCGGACTCCGCCGACTCCCGTTTCCACCGGACCGAGAAGTTCAGCGGCACCGTGTCCGAGGACAGCGTGGTGGGACGCGCGCTCGTCATCGCCTGGCCCTTCGACCACTGGCGCAAGCTGGAGGAGCCCGGAACGTACGCGTCCGTGCCCGACGCGCGTGCGGGGTCGGACACCGCCATGGGGCCGTCGCATAGGGTGGCTCCCGGCGATCGATACGGATTGACCGGACTCCCGACCCCTGCGGAACTCCCGCTCGTTATGGGAGTGGTGGGCCTGCATCACATCAAGAGCGGGCAGCGGCACGGACTGAGGAGTGGATGTGGGGGATGTGGCGGTCGGCGCACGGTCCGGGCACGGTGGGCCCGAGGAGCAGCCAGGGCGGTCGGACGAGCCCGAGGTCGAGGCCGCAGCGGACGGCGTGAACCCGGCGAGTGACTCCGCGGGCGCCACGCCCGCGCCCGGTGAGCAGGACGGGAAGCGGGCCAAGGGGGCGAAGAAGCCCCGCTCCTTCTGGAAGGAGCTGCCGCTCCTCATCGGCATCGCGCTGATCCTGGCGCTGGTGATCAAGACCTTCCTGGTGCAGGCGTTCTCGATTCCCTCGGACTCGATGCAGAACACGCTCCAGAAGGGCGACCGCGTCCTGGTCGACAAGCTGACCCCGTGGTTCGGCTCGGAGCCCGAGCGCGGCGAGGTCGTCGTCTTCCGGGACCCCGGCCACTGGCTGGACGGTGAGCCCACGCCCGACCCGAACGCGATCCAGCGTGTTCTGGGCTGGGTCGGCCTGATGCCGTCCGCGGACGAGAAGGACCTGATCAAGCGGGTCATCGCGGTCGGCGGCGACACGGTCGAGTGCAAGGGCACCGGACCGGTGAAGGTCAACGGCAAGGCCCTGAACGAGCCGTACGTCTTCGAGGGCAACACCCCTTGCACCGTCGACGACCAGGGCGGCCAGTTCAAGGTCACCGTTCCGGCAGGCAAAATCTGGGTCATGGGTGACCACCGGCAGAACTCGCTGGACTCCCGCTATCACCAGAACCAGCCCGGCGGCGGCGCCGTCCCCGTGGACAACGTCGTGGGCCGCGCCATCGTGATCGCCTGGCCGCCCACCCGCTGGGCGACGCTGCCCAAGCCGGACACCTTCGACCAGCAGGGCATCAACGCCGCCATGAGCGCGGCGCCGGCGGCCCTCGGGCTCGCGGGTGCGGTCCCGCTCGTGCTCTGGCGCAGGCGCCGGCTCACGGTGGCCGCGGCCCGGGACGCGAGGGTTTCTGGCGGAGGTACCGCCGGGTAGGGTGCCGTCCCAGATCGCTGATCTTCCGCGCTCCTGCTCCTAGGGGCGCGGGGTCGTCTCCGATATGGGGGAGCACTGGGATGAGCAGGACACAAGGTACGGACGAGGGCCACGGACGGCTCGGCAGCGTGCTGTCGGGCATCGCCGTGGCCCTCGGCTGTGTGCTCTTCCTGGGAGGCTTCGTCTGGGGCGCCATCGTGTACCAGCCGTACACCGTTCCCACCGGCTCGATGACGCCGACGATCGGCGCGGGCGACCGGGTCCTGGCGGAGCGGATGGACGGCGGCAGCGACGTGCGCCGGGGTGACGTCGTCGTCTTCCGGCAGGCGAGCTGGGGCGATCTGCCGATGGTCAAGCGTGTGGTCGGCGTCGGCGGTGACCGGATCTCCTGCTGCACGGACGGCAAGCTGATGGTCAACGGCAAGAAGGTCGCAGAACCGTATCTTCCCGAGGGCAAGGGCGCCGCGGCCACCGGTATCCCGGCCACCACGGTCCCCGAGGGCAACCTCTTCCTGCTCGGTGACGAGCGCAGCGGCTCCCTGGACTCCAGCGTGCACCTCGGCGACTCCAACCATGGCTCCGTGCCGCGCAGCGCGGTGGAGGGGCGGGTCGACGCGGTGGCCTGGCCGATGGGCAAGTTCGGGACGCTGGAGCGCCCCGATGGCTTCGCGGGCATGCCGGGCGGCATCTCCGACCCCGGGCCCGTGCGGCTCATGGTGTGGGCCGTCGTGGGCGGTGCCGCCCTGGTCATGGGCGGGGCCGCGTACGGTCCGGTGGCCAAGCGGCTGCGGCGCGGGCGTGAGCGTCCGCAGAGCCGCGACGGTTCGGGGGCGACCGCCCGTGTCGGCTGAGCCGCAGCCGCAGGCGTTGCGGGAGGTCGCGCGGGTGGTTCTCCTTGACCCGCAGGACCGGATTCTGCTGCTGCACGGTCATGAGCCGGACGACCCTGCGAACGACTGGTGGTTCACGCCGGGCGGCGGTCTGGAGGGCGACGAGACGCATGAACAGGCCGCGCTGCGAGAACTGATGGAAGAGACGGGCATCACCGAGGTCGAGCTCGGTCCCGCCCTGTGGCAGCGGTTCTGCTCCTTCCCCTTCGCCGGGCGGCGCTGGGACCAGGACGAGCGGTACTTCCTCGCGCGTACGTCACAGACGGCCACGCGGGCGACAGGGCTGACGGAGCTGGAACGGCGGACTGTCGCGGGAGCGCGTTGGTGGACGTGCCGGGAACTGACCGAGGCACATGAGACGGTGTATCCGACCAGGCTCGCCGAGCTGCTTCGCAGGCTGCTCGACGAGGGTCCTCCGAGCCGGCCCGAGACCCTCGACACGGAAATCGTGTAGAGGCTCCAGGGGCTGACGCACAATAGGGGGACGCACGGCTGAAGGGGAACATGCCATGAGCGCCGAGGACCTCGAGAAGTACGAGACCGAGATGGAGCTGAAGCTCTACCGGGAGTACCGCGATGTCGTCGGTCTGTTCAAATATGTGATCGAGACCGAACGGCGCTTCTATCTCACCAACGACTACGAGATGCAGGTGCACTCGGTCCAGGGTGAGGTTTTCTTCGAGGTGTCCATGGCGGACGCCTGGGTGTGGGACATGTACAGGCCCGCACGGTTCGTGAAGCAGGTGCGCGTCCTGACGTTCAAGGACGTGAATATCGAGGAGCTCAACAAGAGCGATCTCGAACTGCCGGGAGGCTGAGTTCACCGGCCGGTCGACCGCTCGGTTCACAGGGCGGTTGACCGGCCGGCTCACAGGTCGGTCGACCGGCTGTTTCACCGCTCGGTTCACCGTCACGGGTGAGCGGTTTATCCACAATGGATGAGCTGTCCACCAAGATCCACAGCGCTCGCGGGTGAGCCCCAGTGTGGGTGTCGGAGGTGGTGCCGACATGAACGCACAGGGGGCACTCGGGAGGTACGGCGAAGATCTGGCCGCGCGGCGGCTGGGCGAAGCCGGAATGACGGTTCTGGAGCGCAACTGGCGCGGTGGCAGGACCGGCGAGATCGACATCGTGGCCATGGACGGCGAAGCACTGGTCGTCTGTGAGGTCAAGACGCGCAGAGCCGGCCTGGTCGGCTCCGGGGTCTTCCAGCATCCGATGGCGGCCGTGAGCAGGGCCAAGGCGGAGCGGCTGCGGCGGCTGGCCGAGCGCTGGATCGAGGAGCGTGGCGGGCCACCGCTCGGCGGGGTGCGGATCGACCTCGTCGGCGTGCTCGTCCCGCGCCGGGGCGCCCCCGTCGTGGAGCACGCGCGGGGGGTGGCCTGAATGGGATTCGCGCGTACGTGTTCCGTGGCCCTTGTCGGCGTCGAGGGCGTGGTCGTCGAGGTGCAGGCCGACCTGGAGCCCGGAGTGGCGGCCTTCACGCTGGTCGGGCTCCCGGACAAGAGCCTGACGGAGAGCAAGGACCGGGTCAGGGCCGCGGTGGTGAACTCCGGCGGCGAATGGCCCCAGAAGAAGCTCACGGTGGGGCTCAGTCCGGCGTCGGTGCCCAAGGGCGGCAGCGGTTTCGATCTCGCGGTGGCGTGCGCGGTGCTCGGCGCGGCGGAGCGCATCGATCCGCGGACCCTCACCGACATCGTGATGATCGGCGAGCTGGGTCTCGACGGACGGGTGCGACCGGTGCGGGGAGTGCTTCCCGCGGTTCTCGCGGCGGCGGACGCGGGCTATGAGCAGGTCGTCGTCCCGGAGTGCACGGCGGCCGAGGCCGCGCTGGTGCCGGGGATCTCGGTGCTCGGGGTGCGCAGCCTGCGGCAGCTGATCGCCGTGCTCACCGATGAGCCGGTGCCGGAGGAGGAGCTGGACGAGCCCGGTCGGCCCGACCCGATGCTCGCGGGGCTCTGCGTGCCCGGGACCGGTGTGGGCACGGGCCTCAGCGGCGGCCTGGAGGACGCCCATGCCCTGGACCTCGCCGACGTCGTCGGACAGGCGTCGGCCAGGGCCGCCGTGGAGGTGGCGGCGGCGGGCGGGCACCATTTGTTTCTGCAGGGCCCGCCGGGCGCGGGAAAGACGATGCTCGCGGAGCGGCTGCCCGCGATCCTGCCCCGGCTGACCAGGGAAGAATCCCTGGAGGTGACCGCCGTCCACTCCGTGGCGGGCATGCTGCCACCGGGCAGGCCCCTGGTGGACACCGCTCCGTACTGCGCGCCGCACCACTCCGCGACGATGCAGTCGCTCGTGGGCGGCGGCAAGGGCCTCGCACGGCCGGGAGCGGTCTCGCTTGCTCATCGCGGGGTGCTCTTTCTCGATGAGGCTCCGGAGTTCAGCAGTCAGACGCTGGACTCCTTGCGCCAGCCCCTGGAAGCGGGCCATGTGGTGATCGCCCGCAGTGCGGGTGTGGTGCGGCTGCCCGCGAAGTTCCTGATGGTGCTCGCGGCCAACCCCTGCCCCTGCGGGCGGCACACGCTGCTCGGCGACGGCTGCGAATGCCCGGCGGCCGCCGTCCGCCGCTATCAGGCACGGCTCTCGGGCCCGTTGCTCGACAGGATCGACCTGAAGGTGGAGGTGGAGCCGGTCACGCGCTCCGAGCTGGCCGGGTACGGCACGCGGGGGGACTCCACGCAGACGGTCGCCGACCGGGTGCGTGTCGCCAGGGAGAGAGCGGCGGCCAGGCTGACCGGCACCGGCTGGCGGACCAACAGCGAGGTGCCGGGACACTCCCTGCGCACGCGGTGGCCCGCCGAGCCGGGCGCGCTGGACGCCGCCGAACTCGACCTGGAGCGTGGATTCCTGACCGCGCGGGGGCTCGACCGGGTCCTGCGGGTTGCCTGGACCGTCGCTGACCTGGCAGGACGTGACCGGCCCGCCGCGCAGGACGTCGCCCTGGCCCTGCAGTTGCGTACGGGGGTGTCGCGGGGCGTGCCGATGGCGATCGGGGCGCTGACATGACCTCGCCCGAGGAGGAGCGTCTGGCGCGGGTCGCCCTGACCCGGATCCTCGAACCGGGGGACGTGGTGGCGGGGCGTTGGCTGCGGGAGACCGGCGCCGTCGAAGTGGTGCGGCGGCTGACCGCGGGGGAGGAGCGCCTCGGCGGGGTGACTCCGGTGCGGTGGGAAGGGCTGCGGGCGCGGGCGGCGAGGGCACGGCCGGGGCAGGACCTGGCGGTGGCGCGGGATGCGGGGGCGCGGTTCGTGTGTCCGGGGGACGAGGAGTGGCCCGTCCAGCTGGATGACCTGGGGGACGGTCGGCCGGTGGGGCTCTGGGTGCGGGGGCGGGCCAGCCTGCGGATATGGGCGCTGCGGTCGGTGGCCGTGGTCGGCGCGCGGGCCTGCACGGAGTACGGGGCGCATATGTCGGCCGGGCTCGGGGCGGGGCTCGCCGAGCGGGGCTGGGTGGTCGTGTCGGGCGGTGCCTATGGGGTGGACGGGGCCGCGCACCGGGGAGCCCTGGGGGTCGGCGGGGCCACGGTCGCGGTGCTCGCGTGCGGGGTCGACCGGGCCTATCCGCGGGGACACGCCGAGTTGCTCGGGAGAATCGCGGAACAGGGTCTGCTGGTGGGGGAGTTGCCGCCGGGTGATCATCCGACGCCGAGCAGATTCATCCTCCGTAACCGTGTGATCGCCGCCCTGACCAGGGGTTGTGTCGTCGTCGAGGCCGCGTATCGCAGCGGTGCGCTCGCCACGGCGCGCAGTGCGCGGGAGCTCGGCCGGTTCACCATGGGGGTGCCGGGGCCGGCGACCAGCGGACTCTCGGCGGGGGTGCACGAACTGCTGCGGGGTGACGGTGTCCTGGTGACCGACGCGGCGGAAATCGTCGAGCTCGTGGGCGACATGGGCGAGCTGGCCCCGGAGCGGCGCGGCTCCGTCGTACCGCGTGATCTGCTCGCCGCGGACGCCGCGCGTGTCCTGGCGGCGCTGCCGGCCCGAGGCAGTGCGTCGGTCCGGGAGATCGCTCTCGGGGCGAGCACGGTGATCGACGCGGCAGTCGGTCGGTTGTACGAGTTGTGCTCTCTCGGGTTCGTCGAACGACACGGCGACGGCTGGCAGTTGACACGCCAGGCGAACGTGTCGGTCTTCCCGGAGGCGCACGGCCCGTGACCGAGCGTGTTCGGCCGTCTGGATGAACTCCTGATGGCCTTGCAAGAACGTGCAGTTGAGGCTCCGCGGTCGTCACGGAGGGCAACGGAAGGAGCTCGGCGAGGAGCCCAGCGGAACGTATCTGCGTGCGCAGGATCGCCTACTGTTCGCACACTGCGACACTTCAGTCACGCTACGCTCACAAGGATTCCGACGCGGACAGGCAACCAGACGCAATCACAGGCAAGCAGACGGACAACCTCATTCACTTCACGGAAGCTCACCACCTCGCGGGTGCGGGCGAATCCATCGGCTCGCACGACTCCACCAGTTCACGGCAGAACGGCTCAAGGCGACCAATGCCCCAGCACACCTCAGGGTCCGACCGGGCGGCAGTTCCTCCCGCCGCCCGTAGCGGCGAGCGGGAGCGGCCCCCCGCGCCCTCGTCGCTGGACGAGCTGTGGCGGTCGTACAAAGAGACGGGTGACGGGCGGCTGCGCGAGCAGTTGATCCTGCACTACTCGCCACTGGTGAAGTACGTCGCAGGGCGGGTGAGCGTGGGCCTGCCGCCCAATGTCGAGCAGGCGGACTTCGTCTCGTCCGGGGTGTTCGGGCTCATCGACGCGATCGAGAAGTTCGACATCGAGCGGTCCATCAAGTTCGAGACCTACGCGATCACCCGTATCCGCGGGGCGATGATCGACGAACTGCGGGCGCTCGACTGGATTCCCCGGTCCGTGCGGCAGAAGGCGCGCAACGTCGAGCGGGCTTACGCCACGCTCGAGGCGCAGTTGAGGCGTACGCCGTCGGAGAGCGAGGTCGCCCGGGAGATGGGTGTCGCCCTCGAGGAACTGCACGCGGTTTTCAGCCAGTTGTCGCTGGCGAACGTGGTGGCCCTGGAGGAGCTCCTGCATGTCGGCGGCGAGGGCGGCAACCGGCTGAGCCTGATGGACACGCTCGAGGACACCGCGGCCGACAATCCCGTGGAGGTCGCCGAGGACCGTGAGCTGCGGCGGCTGCTCGCGCGCGCGATCAACACGTTGCCCGAGCGGGAGAAGACCGTCGTCACGCTCTACTACTACGAGGGTCTTACGCTCGCCGAGATCGGCAACGTGCTCGGTGTGACGGAGAGCCGGGTGAGCCAGATCCACACGAAATCGGTGCTCCAGCTGCGGGCGAAGCTGGCGAGTTTCGGCCGCTGAGCGCGCTGAATCGTCCCTGCCGCCGGTCGGCGGGGCGGGGCGGGCGTCCGGGGTCGCGCGAGGTGCATCGACTCCCGTCCTGGCGGTCACATCCGTAGAGTGGAGTGCGTGCCAAGGATTCGAGCGGCCTCTGTGGCCGAGCACCGGTCGATGCAGCGCGGCGCCCTCCTGGACGCGGCGCGGTCCCTGCTGTCCGAGGGCGGTACGGAGGCGTTGACCTTCCCCGCCCTCGCCGAGCGCACGGGGCTCGCGCGGTCATCCGTGTACGAGTACTTCCGGTCGCGTGCCGCGGTCGTCGAGGAGCTGTGCGAGGTCGACTTCCCCGTCTGGGCGGCGGAGGTCTCGGCGGCGATGGAGCGGGCCGAGTCCGCCGAGGGCAAGGTCGAGGCGTATGTGCGCCGGCAGCTGGCTCTGGTCGGCGACCGGCGCCACCGGGCCGTCGTGGCGATCTCCGCGGCCGAGCTGGACGCGGGGGCGCGGGAGAAGATCCGTGCCGCGCACGGCGGGCTCGTCACCATGATCGGCGAGGCCCTGCGCGAGCTCGGGCATGCGGAACCGCGGCTCGCGGCGATGCTTCTGCAGGGTGTCGTGGACGCGGCCGTGCGGCGCATCGAGCTGGGCGCCGCGGAAGACCCGTCCGCCATCACCGAAGCCGCCGTCACCATGGCACTGCGGGGCGTCCGGGGCTGAGCCTTCGCTCACCGCGCCGCGGGACGGAGCCCTCGCCGATGGACACCCGGCGGTCGGGCGCGCCGTGCCGCCTGTTCCGCCGCCGCGCAAAGCGCCGGCCCGCGACTGGGGTGGCCGGAAGGGCGGTCCCGTCTCCCACGGAGGCGGCCTCAGGAGCCCGGTGGACGCCGACGGTGAAGCGTCGCGTGGCCCTCTTTTGTCGCCGTGCGGAGTGCCTGTCCAGGCTGGCGCGGCCGGAAGGGCGGTCCTGTCCGTCACGGGGGCGGCCTCAGGAGCAGGGTGGATGCCCGCGCCGAGGCGTCGCGTGGCCCTGTTTTGTCGCCGTGCGGAGTGCCTGTCCAAGCTGGCCCGGTCCTACTCCTCACGGGGGCGGCCGCATGAGCTGTGGCCCCGTTTCGTTGCCGTGCGGAGTGCCCGTCCATGGCGGGAACGCCGCCCCTGGCCTCCACGCCGCCCCCGGCCTCCACGGCGGCCCCGTCCCCCACGCCGGTGGCCCCAAGAGCGGGCCCATCCGCAGCCCCCGCGGCACCCGCGGCCCCCGCAGCCCCCGTGCCCCCGGACGCGGCGCATCGATCACCGGCAGCAGGCGCGGTGCCCCGCGTCGCAGTAGCCATGGCGGCAGGAGCGAGAGCGGGTCGAGGTACGCGTCGGCGCGCAGCAGGCCCCAGTGCAGGCAGCTGCTCGGGCAGTGGGTGGTCGCCGCCGGAGGGAGTTCGAGGACCCCAAGCGCCTCGCCCGTCACCACCTCGTCGCCCTTCTCGACCGTGGCCCGCACCGGCCCGTACGTCGTGCGCAGAGGCGGATCACCCGTGCCCGCGAGCTCCACCGCGACCACGCCCCGGCCCGCCACCCGGCCCGCGAAGGCGACCCTGCCCGGCGCCACCGCCCGGACCACGGCGCCCGGAGCCGCCGCGAGGTCCACACCCCGGTGCCCCCGCCCGTAATCCGTCGCCGGAGGCTCCCACCCCCGTACGACGGCGGGCCGCACCCCCACGGGCCACGCGCCGCCCACCTTCGGCACCGGCTCCCCGGCCGCACCGGCGGGCAGCACCGCCGCGATGATCAGTGCCGCCGTCAGCAGCACGAGGGCCGGGCTTCTTCGCATGTGAGACATGCCAGAACCGTCCCGCGCCGGACCCGCCCGCAGGGATCATGGCCCGGATCTGTGGATGACCAGCCGGTTGTGGACAGCGGCGTCACCCGCTGCCTCGCGGGTCCCGTACACTTCTTGTGGCGATCCGGGTCACCGGGTCGACTTCGCACGCCCCGACACCAGGCCATCAAAAGCCAGGTGCCAGCGCCTCTCGGTCCTTTGCGGCACGGCGCATCGCGGGCGTCAGGCGCGACCGCCGTCCGGCGGACGCGGCACAACCGAGAACACCAAGGAGTACGGCCATGGCCGTCGTCACGATGCGGGAGCTGCTGGAAAGCGGCGTCCACTTCGGTCACCAGACCCGTCGTTGGAACCCGAAGATGAAGCGCTTCATCTTCACGGAGCGCAACGGCATCTACATCATCGACCTGCTCCAGTCGCTGTCGTACATCGACCGCGCCTACGAGTTCGTCAAGGAGACCGTCGCCCACGGCGGCACGGTCATGTTCGTCGGCACGAAGAAGCAGGCGCAGGAGGCCATCGCCGAGCAGGCGACCCGCGTCGGCATGCCCTACGTGAACCAGCGCTGGCTGGGCGGCATGCTCACCAACTTCTCGACCGTCTACAAGCGCCTGCAGCGCCTGAAGGAGCTCGAGCAGATCGACTTCGAGGATGTGGCCGCGTCCGGCCTCACCAAGAAGGAGCTGCTCGTCCTCTCCCGCGAGAAGGCCAAGCTGGAGAAGACCCTCGGCGGTATCCGCGAGATGTCCAAGGTGCCCAGCGCCGTCTGGATCGTGGACACCAAGAAGGAGCACATCGCGGTCGGCGAGGCCCGGAAGCTCAACATTCCGGTCGTCGCCATCCTCGACACCAACTGCGACCCCGACGAGGTCGACTACAAGATCCCGGGCAACGACGACGCGATCCGCTCCGTCACCCTGCTCACCCGCGTGATCGCCGACGCCGTCGCCGAGGGCCTCATCGCCCGTTCCGGCGTGGCCACCGGCGACCAGAAGCCGGGCGAGAAGGCCGCCGGCGAGCCGCTCGCCGAGTGGGAGCGCGACCTGCTCGAGGGCGAGAAGAAGGCCGACGAGCCCAAGGCCGACGAGCCGAAGGCCGCCGAGGCCGAGGTTCAGAAGTCCGCGGAGACGGAGAAGGCCGCCGACGCCGAGCAGGCCGAGGCCCCCGCCGCCGCCGCTGAGGCCGAGGCCCCCGCCGCGGAGACCGAGCAGGCCTGACCTTCACAGGTTCGGTAGTTGACGGCGGGGGCCCACAGGCCCCCGCCGTTCACCCGTAGATCTTTCAGACCTCCGAAAGAGAATTTCAGGATCATGGCGAACTACACCGCCGCTGACGTCAAGAAGCTCCGCGAGCTCACGGGCGCCGGCATGATGGACTGCAAGAAGGCGCTCGACGAGGCCGACGGCAGCGTCGACAAGGCCGTCGAGGCCCTGCGCATCAAGGGCCAGAAGGGCGTCGCCAAGCGCGAGGGCCGCTCCGCCGAGAACGGCGCCGTGGTTTCCCTCATCGCCGACGACAACACCTCCGGCGTGATCGTCGAGCTGAAGTGCGAGACGGACTTCGTCGCCAAGGGCGAGAAGTTCCAGGCCGTGGCGAACTCGCTGGCCGCGCACATCGCCAAGACGTCCCCCGCCGACATCCAGGCGCTGCTCGCCTCGGAGATCGAGGCCGGCAAGACCGTCCAGGCGTACGTCGACGAGGCCAACGCCAACCTCGGCGAGAAGATCGTCCTGGACCGCTTCGCGCAGTTCTCGGGCACCTACGTCACCGCGTACATGCACCGCACCATGCCCGACCTGCCCCCGCAGATCGGTGTTCTGGTCGAGCTGGACAAGGCCGACGCCGACCTCGCCAAGGGCATCGCGCAGCACATCGCCGCCTTCGCGCCGAAGTACCTCTCCCGTGAGGACGTCCCGGCCGAGGTCGTCGAGTCCGAGCGCCGCGTCGCCGAGGAGACCACCCGCGCCGAGGGCAAGCCCGAGGCCGCGCTGCCCAAGATCGTCGAGGGTCGCGTCAACGGCTTCTTCAAGGAGGCCACCCTCCTCGGTCAGCCGTACGCTCTCGACAACAAGAAGTCCGTCCAGAAGGTCCTGGACGAGGCCGGTGTCACCCTGAAGCGCTTCTCGCGCATCAAGGTCGGCATCTGAGTCCGTACCGCGATCGACGGTAGACCCCGCTAGGGTCGACAGCGGTCGCCCGCGTACTCATCCGGTACGCGACGTACGACCGCAGGATCTGACGAGGAGGCCATTGCCGAGCATGGGATGCGAACGACACCCCACCGGCAATGGCCTTCTTCGTATGTGCGCCGAGCAAAAAGAAGCGAGAACTCCATGACCACCACCAAGGCCGACACAAACAGTGGCGACGACAAAGTCCCCGGTCGTTTCCTGCTGAAGCTCTCCGGTGAGGCATTCGCCGGCGGGGGCGGCCTTGGCGTCGACCCCGACGTGGTGCACGCGATCGCCAAGGAGATCGCCGCGGTCGTCCGCGACGGCGCCCAGATCGCGGCCGTCATCGGCGGCGGCAACTTCTTCCGCGGCGCGGAGCTCCAGCAGCGCGGCATGGACCGTGCGCGCTCCGACTACATGGGCATGCTCGGCACGGTCATGAACTGCCTCGCCCTCCAGGACTTCCTGGAGAAGGAGGGCATCGACTGCCGCGTGCAGACCGCCATCACGATGGGCCAGGTCGCGGAGCCGTACATCCCGCTGCGCGCCGTACGGCACCTGGAGAAGGGCCGTGTGGTCATCTTCGGCGCCGGTATGGGCATGCCGTACTTCTCCACCGACACGACCGCGGCGCAGCGCGCCCTGGAGATCGACGCCGAGGCCCTGCTCATGGGCAAGAACGGCGTCGACGGGGTCTACGACTCCGACCCCAAGACCAACCCGGACGCGGTGAAGTACGACGCGCTCGGCTACGGCGAGGTCATCACCCGCGACCTGAAGGTCGCCGACATGACCGCGATCACGCTGTGCCGCGACAACAAGCTGCCCATCCTGGTGTTCGAGTTGCTCTCCTCCGGCAATATCGCCCGTGCCGTCAAGGGTGAGAAGATCGGCACGCTCGTGGGCGACGAGGGCACCCGCGCCTGATCCCGGGGACGCCCCCCGGGGGATGGACAAAGCCCTGCCGGTCGGACACGGTGCAGGGAAAGAGACGCGACGCAGCCGACACCCCATGGACTCCCCCTACTTCACCGTGTGGGGGCGCCCCCAGCCCACTCACAACACGCAGGAGCAAGTGGTGATCGAAGAGACCCTCCTCGAGGCCGAGGAGAAGATGGAGAAGGCCGTCGTGGTCGCCAAGGAGGACTTCGCCGCGATTCGCACAGGCCGTGCGCACCCGGCGATGTTCAACAAGATCGTGGCCGACTACTACGGCGCCCTTACGCCGATCAATCAGCTGGCCTCGTTCTCGGTGCCCGAGCCGCGGATGGCCGTGGTGACCCCGTTCGACAAGAGCGCGCTGCGCAACATCGAACAGGCGATCCGCGACTCCGACCTCGGCGTCAACCCCAGCAACGACGGCAACATCATCCGGGTGACGTTCCCCGAGCTGACGCAGGACCGCCGCAAGGAGTACATCAAGGTCGCCAAGACCAAGGCCGAGGACTCCAAGATCTCGATCCGCTCCATCCGCCGCAAGGCGAAGGAAGCGATCGACAAGGCGATCAAGGACGGCGACATCGGCGAGGACGAGGGCCGGCGCGCGGAGAAGGAGCTCGACGACACCACCGCGAAGTACGTCGCCCAGGTGGACGAGCTGCTCAAGCACAAGGAAGCCGAGCTGCTCGAGGTCTGAGGGCTCGAGGTCTGAGGACTGAGGAATCCGATCCGTGAACGACTCTTCCCGGGGGGCGCCTCCCAGAGCCGGGTACTGGGGGCCGCCCGACCAGGGCCCTGCTCAAGGTGCTCAAGGGGCTGCTCCGGCAGGTCCCGCGTACGATGCGCATGACGCCCTGTATCCAGCAGAGACGCGGCCCATGCCCATCGTGCCCGACATGCCTGACGTGCCTGACGTACCCCAGGAGCCCATGCCCAGCGCAGCATCACAGCCCGCCCCTGAGGCGCCGCGCGCGCCTCAGGCGCCGCAGAAGAAGAGCGCGGGCCGTGACCTCGGCGCGGCCATAGGAGTCGGCGTCGGGCTCGGCGTGGTGATCATCGCGTCGCTCTTCATCGTGAAGGCCGTCTTCGTCGGTGTCATAGCGGTCGCCGTCGTGGTCGGTCTCTGGGAGCTCACCTCACGGCTTCAGGAGCGCAAGGGCATCAAGGCGCCGCTGGTTCCGCTCGCGGTGGGCGGCGCCGCGATGGTCGTCGCCGGGTATGTCCGCGGGCCCGAGGGCGCCTGGGTCGCCATGGCGCTCACCGCGCTCGCGGTGCTCGTCTGGCGGATGACCGAGCCGCCCGAGGGCTATCTGAAGGACGTCACGGCGGGCGTCTTCGCGGCGTTCTACGTCCCGTTCCTCGCCACGTTCGTGGCGATGATGCTCACCGCGGACGACGGTCCGATGCGGGTCCTCACGTTCCTGCTCCTGACCGTGGTCAGCGACACCGGGGCGTACGCGATCGGCTGGCGCTTCGGCAAGCACAAGCTCGCCCCGCGCATCAGCCCCGGCAAGACCCGCGAGGGCCTGGTCGGCGCGGTGACGTTCGCGATGGCGGCGGGCGCGCTGTGCATGGAGTTCCTGATAGACGGCGGCACGTGGTGGCAGGGGCTGCTCATCGGCCTCGCGGTCGCCGCGAGCGCGACCCTCGGTGACCTCGGCGAATCCATGATCAAGCGGGACCTCGGCATCAAGGACATGGGCACGCTGCTCCCCGGTCACGGGGGCATCATGGACCGCCTCGACTCGCTGCTGCCGACCGCGCCGGTGGTGTGGCTGCTGCTGGTCGTCTTCGTGGGGTCCGGCTGAGCGGGGCTGCGCGGGTGTGCGTGATGCGTGACGTGATGCGTGATGCGTGATGCGTGATGCGTGATGCGTGCGTGATCTGTACGTGAGGGGCTCGTCGTCCATGGGGGCGGCGGGCCCCTTTTCGCAGGCGTTTTTTGTACGCACGGGACTGCCCTATACGACGAGATCCCGTCACCTCATGTGTCCCTTACGGCCCGTCCCATAGCCTCGCAGGGGGACACTTCCAGTGATGCCGCGTGTCTCCGCCTTGAGGATCTTGAGGAGACGATGGTGACCGGAGTCGGCGCGCGGTTTCTCGCGGGCGGCGTGATCTTGGCCTGCATGGCGCTCGTCGGCCCCAGCGCGCCGGACGGAACCCGCGTCGCCAAGCCGCTGCCGGCCGGCGCCCCCGATGACTTCGTGCCGAACCGCGTCATGACGTGGAACATCTGCAATCCCTGCAACGAATCCGGGAGCAACGCAGGCCGGGCCGCGGACATCGCCTCGTACGCGCCCCAGGTCGTCGGGCTGCAGGAGGCGTGCGTGCGGGACGTGGAGAGGATCCGGGACTATCTCCAGTACCTGTACGGGCTCGACTACCACGTCGAGTACGGGTCGGTGCTGCACAGTTGGAGCCGCTGCGGGGGACTGCCGTGGAATCCCGGCGGCTTCGGGCAGGCGATTCTCTCGGCGGCGCCGATGAAGGACCGCGTGAGCGTGGAGTACCCCGACGGCGGATCCGAGGACCGGGGGTACATGGAGGTCACCACCACGGTGGACGGCCGCCCCGTCCGGGTCTTCAACACGCACCTGGCCCAGCGGCAGCAGGCGGAGGTCCGGACGGAACAGGCAGGCGTACTGGCGAAGGCGGTCGCCCGGCACGACCGCACGATCGTGCTCGGTGACTTCAACGCGGTGCCGGAGAGCCCCGAGCTCACCGGGATGTGGGGCCTGGCCGCGGACGCCGACCCCGACTGCGGCCCTTCGGCCACGGGCAGCGGCGACTGCGAGACGACCACCGACTGGCAGAGCAAGTTCGACTACGTCTTTCTGCGCGGCTTCGTCTCGCTGGAGCATGGCGTGCACCTGACCGAGTACTCGGACCACGACTTGGTGCACGCCGACCTGGGACCGGCGTAGCTCACTCCTCGTGGCCTCACTCCTCGTGGCTCACTCCAGTACGCCGAGCTCGGTGTCGGGACGGCAGTGCGGGCACGCGTCGATCTGCTCGTACAGCGCTTGGCGCGCCTGGTCCCTGCTGACGCCGCGGGACCGCTTGCCCGCCATGTGGCAGCCGCCGACGTGCACGTACACCGGGGCGCGCCCGTCGAGCCCCTGCTCGACCAGCCACTCGGGGACGGGCGGCCGGGCCCGCTCACCACGAACCCGCTCGGCCTCCCGCCGCTCGGCGACCCCGATCGCCTCGTCCAGCCGCTGAACCCACATGGCATGCCAGGTCCGCAGGGTGCGAAGACGCGGCAGGTCAGGCGGGAGGTCGCTCACATGTTCGAGTCTAAGGGGCTGGCCTGCGAGGCTTCGAAGAAGGTGAGGGGGTGGCTGCGTGCCCCGCGGTCAATCGACAGGCGCCGGCTGCACGGTGAGGGACCGGATCGCGATCCGCAGCCCGATCGCGGTGCCGCTGGTGGCCGCGATCAGCAGCGCAGCCACCAGCCAGAAACTGAGCGTCTGCCCCGTCGACAGCATCACGGCCGCACCGATGACGCCCCCGATCGGTAGTCCCACAAGGGGGTGCCAGTCCTCCTTGCGAACCGCGTACATAAAACCGGGGGCGAGCGCGAAGCCGCCGATGAACGTTGCGGCCATGCGCCTGCCGGCGTCCGGAACGGCCGGGCACCCGCGGCTGTTCGGGCAGGGCGGGCCATCCATCAGCCCGGCTATCCCCCAGGCCAGGCTGACCACGGCGGCGACGAAGGCAGTCAGCGCGACGAGACCCGTCCACTTCAGGAGCATCCGCAGATCTTAAGCGGGCATGTCATCTATTTCGATAGAAATTCCAAGGGGGGCGATCGCTGGGCCGGGCGTCGAGAACGCACGACGACCTCACCCGCAGGCGGTGACCCGGTCAGGGTCCGGATGTCTGCGACACTGGATGGACCATGCCTGTACCCGGAGAACTTACCTTTGTCGCGCCCCGTGGAGCCAAGAAGCCGCCGCGGCATCTCGCCGACCTCACGCCCGCCGAGCGCAAGGAAGCCGTCGCCGCCGTCGGCGAGAAACCGTTTCGCGCCAAGCAGCTCTCGCAGCACTACTTCGCGCGGTACGCGCACGACCCGGAGCAGTGGACCGACATCCCCGCCGGGTCGCGCGGGAAGCTGCAGGAGGCGCTGCTTCCCGAGCTGATGTCCGTGGTGCGGCACATCAGCTGTGACGACGACACCACGCGCAAGACGCTGTGGCGGTTGTTCGACGGGACGCTCGTCGAGTCCGTGCTCATGCGCTATCCCGACCGCGTGACGATGTGCATCTCGTCGCAGGCCGGGTGCGGGATGAACTGCCCGTTCTGTGCGACGGGGCAGGCCGGTCTCGACCGGAATCTGTCGACCGCCGAGATCGTGCACCAGATTGTTGATGGGATGCGCGCGCTCCGGGACGGGGAGATTCCCGGTGGGCCCGCCCGGCTCTCCAACATCGTCTTCATGGGGATGGGCGAGCCGCTCGCCAACTACAACCGGGTCACCGGAGCCATCCGCAGGCTGACCGACCCCGAGCCGGACGGCGTGGGGCTCTCCCAGCGCGGCATCACCGTCTCGACCGTCGGGCTCGTGCCCGCCATCCACCGGTTCGCCGACGAGGGCTTCAAGTGCCGGCTCGCCATCTCGCTGCACGCGCCGGACGACGAGCTCCGCGACACCCTCGTACCCGTCAACACGCGGTGGAACGTGCGTGAGGTCCTCGACGCGGGCTGGGCGTACGCGGCCAAGTCCGGGCGCCGCCTCTCCATCGAGTACGCGCTGATCCGGGACATCAACGACCACGCCTGGCGCGGTGACCGGCTCGGGCGGCTGCTCAGGAACAAGCCCGTGCACGTGAACCTGATCCCGCTGAACCCGACGCCGGGCTCGAAGTGGACGGCATCGCGGCCGGAGGACGAAAAGGCCTTCGTGGACGCCATCGCCGCTCACGGGGTGCCCGTCACGGTTCGTGACACCCGAGGTCAGGAGATCGACGGGGCATGCGGTCAGCTTGCCGCGTCGGAGCGTTAGTCTGGCTTGAACACAACTGCACAGCCGGAACACATCTTCATATTCCGACAGGGGAGCGCCACAGCGCTGAGAGTGCGGCACCAAGGACAGGTTGGCCGCAGACCCTCTGAACCTTGCCCGGGTCATTCCGGGTAGGAAGTTCGGACACCACTCAAGCTGTTGCGCCCTGCCCGCGAACCGGTCCGATCCGGCCTGGTCCGCGGGCAGGGCCGCGTCTCTTCCTGGTCACTCCAGGAGGATTGAACTCAGTTGAACTCAGTGAGCAGCATCAAGAAGAGCACTGCCATCGCGGTCGCGGTCGGCCTCGGAGCCGTCGCGCTCACCGCCTGCGGCGGCTCGTCGGGCAGTGGCGGCGAGACGGACTCCAAGAGCGTCACGCTCGTCAGCCATGACTCCTTCAACGTCTCCAAGGACGTACTGAAGGCGTTCGAGAAGAGCTCCGGGTACAAGGTCAACGTCCTCAAGGACGGCGACGCCGGAGCCGCCGTGAACAAGGCGATCCTGTCGAAGGACAACCCCCAGGGCGACGTCTTCTTCGGCGTCGACAACACCCTGCTCTCGCGCGCGCTCGACAACGGCCTCTTCCAGTCGTACGAGGCCAAGGGCTCGGACCAGATCCTTTCGCAGTTCCGCGTCGATCAGGGCAAGCATCGCGTCACGCCCGTCGACAGCGGCGACATTTGCGTCAACTACGACAAGAAGTACTTCGCCGACAAGAAGCTCGCGCCGCCGAAGACCTTCGCCGACCTGGCCAAGCCCGCCTACAAGAACCTGCTCGTGACCGAGAACGCCGCGACCTCCTCGCCCGGCCTCGGCTTCCTCCTCGGCACCGCCGCCCAGTACGGCGACGACGGCTGGCAGGGCTACTGGAAGAAGCTCAAGGCCAACGGCGTCAAGGTCGTCGACGGCTGGGAGCAGGCCTACAACGAAGAGTTCTCCGGATCCGCCGGTGGCAAGAAGGCCAAGGGCGACCGCCCGCTCGTCGTCTCCTACGCCTCGTCCCCGCCCGTCGAGGTGCTCTACGCCAAGCCGCAGCCCAAGGAGGCGCCGACCGGCGTCGCGACCGGCACCTGCTTCCGGCAGGTCGAGTACGCGGGTCTGCTCAGCAACGCCAAGAACGAGAAGGGCGGCAAGGCGCTGCTCGACTTCCTGATCGGCGCCGAGTTCCAGCAGGACATGCCGCTGAACATGTTCGTGAACCCGGTACGGAAGAACACCGAGCTGCCCGAGCTGTTCACCGAGCACGGGGTGAAGGTCGACGATCCGCAGACCATGGCTCCGAAGAAGATCGCCGACAATCGCGAGCAGTGGGTCAAGTCGTGGACCTCGCTCGTACTGAAGTAAGCAGACCCCGTAAGGGGCTCTCGCGCGGGAGCGCGGCGCGGCTCGGTCTCATGGCCGTGCCCGTCGCGTTCTTCGCGCTCTTCTTCGCCTACCCGGTCGCCGCGATCGTCGCGCGCGGCCTGAAGGTGGGCGGCCAGTGGCAGTTCGGGCGGATCGCGGACGTCGTGGCGCAGTCCGACGTCCGGCACGTGCTGTGGTTCACCACCTGGCAGGCGCTCGCGTCGACCGCGCTCACGCTGCTCATCGCGCTCCCCGGCGCGTACGTCTTCGCGCGCTTCGAGTTCAGGGGCAAGCAGGTGCTGCGGGCGGTCGTCACGGTGCCGTTCGTGCTGCCGACGGTCGTCGTCGGCACCGCGTTCCTCGCGCTGCTCGGCCGTGGCGGGCTGCTCGACGAGATGTGGGGCGTGCGGCTCGACACCACGGTGTGGGCGATCCTGCTCGCGCACGTCTTCTTCAACTACGCCGTCGTCGTACGGACGGTCGGCGGGCTCTGGGCTCAGCTCGACCCGCGCCAGGAGGAGGCCGCCCGGATGCTCGGCGCCTCGCGGTGGACGGCCTGGCGGACGGTGACGCTGCCCGCGCTCGGCCCCGCCGTCGCCGCGGCGTCCCTCATGGTCTTCCTGT
The DNA here is from genome assembly GCF_040644915.1 of Streptomyces sp. NPDC046925. NCBI lineage: Bacteria > Bacillati > Actinomycetota > Actinomycetes > Kitasatosporales > Streptomycetaceae > Streptomyces > Streptomyces sp. NPDC046925. The sequence continues at coordinate 184,397 of NZ_JBEYWZ010000012.1, forward strand.
TCACGTTCACCTCCTTCGGCGTCGTACAGATCCTCGGCGGACCCGCGTACTCGACCCTCGAAGTCGAGATCTACCGGCAGACCGCCCAGCTCCTCGACCTGTCGACGGCCGCCGTCCTGACGATCGTGCAGTTCGCGGCGGTCGGCCTGATCCTCGCCGTGCACGCGTGGACCGTGCGCAGACGGGAGACCGCGCTGAAGCTCGTCGACGCCGCCACGGTCGCGCGGCGACCGAGGGGCGCGGGGCAGTGGACGCTCCTCGGCGGGGTCATGGCCACGATCGCCGTACTGATACTGCTGCCGCTCGGAGTGCTGATCGAGCGATCGCTGAGCGGCCCGGGCGGGTACGGCTTCACCTACTACAGGGAGCTGACGTCGGCGGAGGGCGGAGCCTTCCTCGTCCCGCCGATCGAAGCGGTCTGGAACTCGCTCCAGTACGCGCTCGCCGCCACCGCCATCGCCCTGGTGATCGGCGGGCTCGCGGCGGCGGCGCTCACCCGGAAGGCCGGTCGCCTGGTGCGCGGTTTCGACGCGCTCCTGATGCTGCCGCTCGGCGTCTCCGCGGTGACGGTCGGCTTCGGCTTCCTGATCACGCTGGACAAGCCGCCGCTCGACCTGCGCTCCACCTGGATTCTGGTGCCGCTCGCGCAGGCCTTGGTGGGCGTGCCCTTCGTCGTACGCACCATGCTGCCCGTCCTGCGCGCGGTGGACGGACGCCTGCGCGAGGCGGCGGCCGTGCTCGGGGCGTCGCCGCTGCGGGCGTGGCGGGAGGTCGACCTGCCGATGGTGCGGCGGGCGCTGCTCATCGCCGCCGGGTTCGCCTTCGCCGTGTCGCTCGGTGAGTTCGGCGCGACCGTGTTCATCGCGCGGCCGGACAACCCGACGCTTCCCGTCGCCGTGGCACGGCTCCTCGGGCGGGCGGGCGAGCTCAACTACGGCCAGGCGATGGCCCTTTCGACGATCTTGATGGTGGTGTGCGCGGTGTCCCTGCTGCTGCTCGAACGGCTCCGTACCGACCGCACGACCGGGGAGTTCTGATGGGCGCGGACACGGGTGCGGGGCTGCTGACGCTGGCAGACGCGACCGTGCGGTTCGGGGCGCGGGCCGTCCTGGACGGGGTCGGCCTCGAGGTCGCGCGGCACGAGATCGTGTGCGTGCTCGGGCCCAGCGGCAGCGGCAAGTCGACCCTGCTGCGCGCGGTCGCCGGGCTCCAGGAACTCGACGCCGGGCAGGTGCTGCTCGACGGCCGTGATCAGCGGGGTGTGCCCGCGCACAAGCGCGGGGTCGGCCTGATGTTCCAGGACCATCAGCTCTTCCCGCAGCGTGACGTGGCGGGCAATGTCGCGTTCGGGCTGCGTATGCACGGGGTGTCGCGGGGCGAACAGGCCGACCGGGTGGCCGAGTTGCTCGACCTGGTGGGTCTGCCGGGGGCGCAGCGCCGGGCCGTCGCCTCACTCTCGGGCGGGGAGCAGCAGCGGGTCGCACTCGCGCGTGCCCTCGCGCCACGACCGCGGCTGCTCATGCTCGACGAGCCGCTCGGGCAGCTCGACCGGTCGCTGCGGGAGCGCCTTGTCGTCGAACTCCGTGAGCTGTTCGACGAGTTGGGTACGACCGTGCTTGCGGTCACGCACGACCAGGGCGAGGCGTTCGCGCTCGCGGACCGGGTCGTGGTGATGCGGGACGGGCGGATCGCCCAGTCCGGTACGCCGCTCGATGTCTGGCGGCATCCCGCGGACGAGTTCGTGGCGCGGTTCCTGGGCTTCGACAACGTCGTCGACGCGACGGTCGTCGGTGAGGTGGCGGACACCGTCTGGGGCAAGGTTCCGGTGCCGGACGGCGCGCAGGACGGGCCGTGCCGGTTGCTGGTGCGGCCGGCCGGGGTGCGGCTCGTGCCCGCTGACGAGGGGGTGCCGTGCGTGGTGACGGCGCGCACCTTCCGGGGCACCCATGTCGCCGTCCATCTGGAGCCGCGGGGCGGGCCTCGGCTTGAGGCGGCCTGTGCGTTGCGGGACGCTCCGGGCGTGGGGGAGAGCGTGGGTGTCGCGTTCGATGCGGGGGACGTCGTGGTGCTGGGCCGATGAGATGGTCCCGCGCGGCGCGGAAACTCGGGTGACCAGGGGTTGTGGTCGACCTAGGGTGCGCGTCATGACGTCTTTGGGTTCGGGTTCCTTGGAGTACGACCGCTACTGTGCCGAAATCGCCGAGCAGTTGGGGCAGCTGCGGGCCACCCTGGCCGGGGCCGATCTTTCGGCCACCGTGCCTACCTGCCCCGAGTGGACGCTGGGGTACCTCGCCCGGCATACGGGCGGTGCCGTGCGGTGGGCGGAGCGGCTGGTCGCCACTCGGGCCACGGGGGACATACCGGAGGAGGACGTGCCCGGCATCCAGGGGCCCGAGGGGGATGATCCCGCCGCGCTCGACGCGTGGCTGGCCGAGACCGCCGAGCTTGCGCTGAAGACGCTGTCCGGCGTGAGCGCCGAGACCTCGGTGTGGAGCTGGGCGGAGCCGCAGAACGCCGGGTTCTGGGCGCGGCGCATGACGCATGAGGTGGCTGTGCACCGGGCGGATGCGGCGATTGCCGCGGGTGTCCCTTATGAGGTCGCGCCGGATGTCGCCGCCGATGCGATCGATGAGTGGCTGGAGATCGTGCGGTTCGTGCAGCGGACCGAGCCCGGGGACAGTGCGGGGGAGTTGCGGGGGGCGGGGCGGAGTATCCATCTGCATGCGACTGATGCGCCTGCGGGGCTTGATGCCGAGTGGGTCATCGAGTTCCGTGAGGATGGGTTTGTGTGGCGGCGGGGGCATGAGAAGGCGAGCGTTGCGCTTCGGGGGCCGCTTACTGAGGTGCTTCTTGCGTTTTATCGGCGGCGGTCGTTGGACGGCGGGGCCGTTGAGGTTTTGGGGGAGCGGGGGTTGCTGGAGTTCTGGTTGGAGCGGGCGTCCTTCGGGTGATTTTCCCCAACCCCGCCCCTTCCCGAAAACCCGCTCGGCGCGGGGGCCCTGGCCTTGAGTGGCCGTCGATCACCGGCTTCGCCGAGTTCGTCCTCAAACGCCGGACGGGCTGAAATGCCTGCCGGACGGGCTGAGACGCCCGGCGGGGCGGCTGAGACGCCCGCCTGGGCGGCTGAGACGCCCGCCGGACGGGCTGAGACGCCCGGCGGGGCGGCTGAGACGCCCGCCGGACGGGCTGAGACGCCCGCCAGGGCCGGCTGAGACGCCCGGCGGACGGGCTGAAAATGCTCGCCGGGGCGGCTGAAATGCCCGGCGGGCTGGGTCCTCAGTCGGACGAGCATGACGCCAGTGCCGCCGGGGCGTCCTCCACCTTGTCCACCAAGGCGATCCTCGACTCCATCGAGCGGTCCCGGGCCAGGGACTGGAGCAGCGGCCAGGCCGGGAGGGCCGTCGTCCAGTGGGTGCGGTTGACCAGGATCATGGGGCGGGGTTCGCCGCGGGACTCGTAGTAGTTCGGGGTGGCCGCGTCGAAGATCTCCTGGACCGTGCCCGCCGCGCCGGGGAGGAACACTATGCCCGCGTTCGAGCGTGCGAGCAGGCCGTCCTCGCGGGTCGCGTTGGCGAAGTACTTGGCCAGGTGGGTGGCGAAGGCGTTCGGCGGCTCGTGGCCGTAGAACCACGTGGGGATGCCCACCGACGCGCCGCCGGACGGCCAGCGCTCGCGTACGTCGAAGGCGGCCCGCGCCCAATCGGTGACCGAGGGGGAGAAGGAGGGCGCCTTGGCGAGGAGTTCGAGCGCCTCGTCCAGCATCTCGTCGCGGAAGACGGACGCGTACGCGCCCAGGTTCGCCGCCTCCATCGCGCCGGGGCCGCCGCCCGTGGCGACCGTGAACCCGGAGCGGGCGAGGGTGCGGCCGAGCCGCGCCGCGCCCTCGTACTCGTCCGTGCCGCGGGCCATCGCGTGGCCGCCCATGACGCCCACCACCCGCGCGCTGACAAGCAGTTCGTCCAGGGCGTCCGAGACCGAGTCGTCGTGGATCGAGCGGAGCATCGAGGAGAAGACGTCGCCGTCGGCCTTGGTCTCCTGGAACCAGGCGTACGCGCGGGCGTCAGGAGTCGCGTCGTACCCACCGTCGGCGAGGCCCTCGAACAGCTCGTCCGGCGTGTAGAGGTGACCGCGGTACGGGTCGAACGGCAGGCCGGGGACGGGCGGGAACACCAGCGCCCCCGCCGCCCGCACCGCGTCCACCGCACCCTGCTCCATCGCGCAGCCGAGGAACACCGCGCCCGTGGCGTCGCACTCCCGCAGCGCGGTCGTACGCTCCGTCAGATCTATTGCCTGAACGCGGCTTCCGGCGAGCGAGCCGTGTTCCGCGAGCTCGTCGAACTCCGCGAGCGTCTCGATCTCACGGTCGCCGCCCGGAAGGCGGGGTGACGGCGTGACGGCGGATGCGGACGCGGGTTCGGGAGTCGGCTGCATCCGCCCATGCTAAGCAGGCCGCGCCGGCGCAGATCGTCAGCCCTGCACCTCGGACGGGTCCATCCACATGATTTCCCAGGTGTGGCCGTCCAGGTCGTCGAAAGCGCGGCCGTACATCATGCCGTAGTCCTGCGTCTTGCCCGCGGTGCCGCCGGCCGCCACGGCCTTGTCGACCAGCTCGTCGACCTTCTCGCGGCTCTCGGCGCTCAGACAGAGCAGCGTCTCGCTGGTTGTCTTCGGGTCCGCGATCTGCTTCTCGGTGAACTGCTGGTAGTGCTTCTTGCTCAGCATCATCGCGATGATCGTGTCGCTGATCACGACGCAGGCGCAGTCGTCCGTCGAGAACTGCGGGTTGATCGAGTAGCCGAGCTCCGTGAAGAACTTCCTCGAGCTGTCGACGTCGTTCACGGCGAGGTTCACGAAGATCATCTGCTGGTACATGAGTCGTCTCCCGGTGCGGTGAGTTCTGCGTGGCGCGTGCGTGCGTCCAGAGCATGCCGTGCGTTCCGTGTCCTACGGAGGGGTAGACGTACGTTCGACGCAGAACTCATCGCCCGTCGCGGAAATTTTTTCCGCGTGTTCGGTGAAGGCGCTCCCCGAGATCGGCGAAGGCCGCTCACCTCGCGAGCGGCACCGCCGCAAGCTCCGCGACGATCCAGGTCAGCGGCCCGATGACGACGGCGAGCGTACCTGCCCGCAGTGCCGCGGTGCCGCGCAGCATGGCGGCGGGCGCCCCGAGCTGGAGCAGCGCGGACGTCGTGTCGGCGCGCGCGTGCTTGGCCTCGATGGTGACCGTGGCCAGCGTGAGGACCGCGCAGCCCGCGACGAGCAGCGCGCCGAGCATGGTCAGCGGACCGATGGCGGGCCGGTCACCGGCGTAGAGCGTGAGCGCCGCGTACGCCCCGGAGCCCACCGCGCAGAGCACCCCGAGCGGCTGCCCGATCCGCCGGGCCTCCTCCTGGAGCCCGCGCCCGGCGAGCAGCCGCATCGCGCCCGGCCTTGCCGCCTGGAGGACCCGCCCGCACAGATAGGTGAGGCCGGGTCCCGCGAGCGCGAGGCCGATCGCCGTGAGCGTCCACCCGGCGAGCACGCCCACCGGGCTCCCGGCCAGACCGCCCGGCAGCGTCAGGGCCGACGTACCGGCGGAACGGCTCGCGTAACCCTCGACGGCGAGGCCCGCCGCCAGGAGCGCCACACCCCAGGGGAGCCCGCTCGGCGCCGAGCCCGGCGCGGCCGGTGCGTACAGCTCCGTCGGTTCGCTCTGCTCCTTGCCGGGCTTCGCGGTCCGGGGCCGCAGTACGGCGGCGCTGGCCGCGGTGGCGGTCAGCGGGACGACGGCGAGCAGGGTGAGTGCCGCGGCGAGGGGCAACGGCTGGTCGGCGGCGAGCAGTTCGGCCGCGGCGCCGTCGAACGGCAGGCCGGTCAGGTCCCCGCGCAGGTGCAGGAAGAACAGGAGAGCCACCATCGAGCCGAGCGTGCACGCCACGGCCGTGGAGATCGCGGCGAGCACCGAGAGCTTGGCCGGGCCGAGCCCCACCGCGGAGAGCCCGGAGCGCGGCTTGGTCGCCGGGTCGGTACGCGCGACGGTGACCGCGAAGTAGACGGTGGCGGCGATCGGCGCGACGCACCAGGCGAGCCGCAGCAGGGCCCCGCCGGAGGCGTCCGGATGTCCCATCGCGTACCCCAGCGTGCACAGCAGCAGGAAGCCGGTGCCGGCCGAAGCCGCGGCGACGAGCAGCCTGCGCAGCTGCACCAGGGGGTGGGCCCCGCGGGCTAGACGGAGAGCGAGCACGCGGCTCGGCCTTCCGCACCGTCGGAGTCGTCCCCGGCACCGGACTGACCGGCCTCACCGTCGGCGCCGTCGGCACCGTCCGAGGCGTTAGCCCCCTCCTCGGGCTCGACCCCGCCCTTGGTTCCCTCCGCGCCCCCGGGCCCGTCCGCCCCCGGCAGATGCACCGTGTTCACGCGCCGCCCGTCGAGCAGCGAGACGGTCCGGTCGGCGAGGGCGGCGACCTCCGGGTCGTGCGAGGCGAGCACGACCGTGATGCCGTGCGAGCGGGCCGCGGTCGTCAGCGTGCGCAGGACGTGGGAGCGGTCGGCGCGGTGCAGCGGCGCGGTCGGCTCGTCGGCGAAGATCACGGACGGCATCGTGACCAGGGCGCGGGCGATGGCGACGCGCTGGCGCTGGGCCTGGAGGAGCGCGTGCGGCCGCTTGCGGGCGCAGTCGCCGATGTCGAGGCGGTCGAGCCACTCCTGGGCGGCGGACTTGGACGACCGGTGCGAGGCGCCGCGCAGCATCAGCGGCAGCGCGACGTTCTCCCTGGCGGTGAGCTCGGGGACGAGGTGCGGCTCGGGGTCGATCCAGCCGAAGCGGTCACGGCGCAGGCGCTCGCGGACCACCGGGGTCATCGTGTGCACCGGGGTGCTGTTGAACCAGACCTCGCCCTGCTCGGGCAGGAGCTGGCCGCAGAGGCAGCGCAGGAGAGTCGTCTTGCCGCTGCCGCGCGGGCCGGTGACGGCGAGGATCTCGCCCTCGCGCACGCCCAGCGAGACGCCGGTGAGCGCGGGCGAGCCGTTGTGTGTGACGTGCAGGGCGCGTGCCCACAGCACGTCGTTGTCCGGCGGGGCCACCATCACGTACACCTCGGTTCAGATCAGTTTGCCTCCCCCGTACGGGGGAACGAAGGCGGGGCCGATCGGTCACTGGGCACGCTAGGGATCCAGGCCGCGCTGCCTGGAAACGACGCGGCCCCGGGGCTCCCGTCTCACTCGAACGGGCGCCCTCGGGGCCGGTGTTGATCACTCGATCACACGATAGAGGTGATCGCGGAAGGATCAGAGCTTCGTCCACGCCTCCGTGAGGACCTGGCGCAGCACGCCCTCGATCTCGTCGAAGGTCTCCTGGGTGGAGATCAGCGGCGGGGCGAGCTGGACGACCGGGTCGCCGCGGTCGTCGGCGCGGCAGTACAGGCCGTTGTCGTACAGCGCCTTGGAGAGGAAGCCGTACAGGACGCGCTCGGTCTCCTCGTCGTTGAACGTCTCCTTGGTGGCCTTGTCCTTCACGAGCTCGATGCCGTAGAAGAAGCCGTTGCCGCGGACGTCGCCGACGATCGGCAGGTCGAGCAGCTTGCGCAGCGTCTGGTAGAACGCGTCCTCGTTGTCGAGGACGTGCTGGTTGAGCTGCTCCTTCTCGAAGATGTCGAGGTTGGCGAGGCCGACCGCGGCCGAGACCGGGTGGCCGCCGAAGGTGTAGCCGTGCAGGAAGGTGTTCTCACCCTTGTAGAACGGCTCGGCGATCTTGTCCGAGATGATGCAGGCGCCGATCGGGGAGTAGCCCGAGGTCATGCCCTTGGCGCAGGTGATCATGTCCGGGACGTAGCCGAACTTGTCGCAGGCGAACATCGTGCCGAGGCGGCCGAAGGCGCAGATGACCTCGTCCGATACGAGCAGCACGTCGTACTGGTCGCAGATCTCGCGCACGCGCTGGAAGTAGCCGGGCGGCGGCGGGAAGCAGCCGCCGGCGTTCTGCACCGGCTCCAGGAACACGGCGGCGACCGTCTCGGGGCCCTCGAAGAGGATCTCCTGCTCGATCTGGTCGGCGGCCCAGCGGCCGAAGGCCTCGGGGTCGTCGCCGTGGATCGGGGCGCGGTAGATGTTCGTGTTCGGCACCTTGTGCGCGCCGGGGACCAGCGGCTCGAAGGGGGCCTTGAGCGCGGGCAGACCGGTGATGGACAGGGCGCCCTGCGGGGTGCCGTGGTAGGCGACCGCGCGCGAGATGACCTTGTACTTCGTGTGGTTGCCGGTGAGCTTGTGGTACTGCTTCGCCAGCTTCCACGCGGTCTCGACGGCCTCGCCGCCACCGGTGGTGAAGAAGACCTTGTTGAGGTCGCCGGGCGCGTAGTCGGCCAAACGTTCCGCCAGCTCGACGGCCTTGGGGTGGGCGTAGCTCCACACCGGGAAGAAGGCCAGCTCCTGCGCCTGCTTGTACGCCGTCTCGGCGAGCTCGTGACGACCGTGACCGGCGTTGACCACGAACAGGCCGGAGAGGCCGTCCAGGTACTTCTTGCCCTTGTCGTCGTAGATGTAGGTGCCCTCGCCACGCACGATGGTGGGAACGGGCGCGTTCTCGTACGACGACATGCGGGTGAAGTGCATCCACAGGTGGTCGTACGCGGTCTGGCTGAGGTCCTTGCTCACGGCTATCGGGTTCCCCACATATAGGTCTGCTTCTTGAGCTTCAGATAGACGAAGCTCTCGGTGGAGCGCACGCCGGGGAGGGCGCGGATGCGCTTGTTGATCACTTCGAGAAGGTGGTCGTCGTCCTCGCAGACGACCTCCACCATCAGGTCGAAGGAGCCCGCGGTCATCACCACGTACTCGCACTCGGCCATGGCCGTCAGCGCCTCCGCGACCGGATCCAGATCGCCCTCGACGTTGATGCCCACCATCGCCTGGCGCCGGAAACCCACGGTGAGCGGGTCCGTGACGGCGACGATCTGCATCACGCCCTGGTCGAGCAGCTTCTGGACGCGCTGCCGCACGGCCGCTTCGGACAGGCCCACGGCCTTGCCGATGGCGGCGTACGGACGGCGTCCGTCCTCCTGAAGCTGTTCGATGATCGCCAGGGAGACGGCGTCGATGGGAGAAGAGCTGTTCCCGTGCCGGGAACTACTGGAATCTGCGCTGCGACTGGCCACGACCCCATGGTGCACAGGAGTCGACAGTTCCGCAAGGTCAGATCGATGAAATTCGTTGTCTGAAGCTTCAATAGTCACGGATTTCGCAGCTACGGGCCCCCGGGTATGTTGAAAGCGTCGGTGTACCGACTAGGGTGGGTGTCTCATCCACTGGACATCTGACTGGAGGGCCGGAAGTGACCACCGAGCTGCGCCGCCTGCGTAACTACATCGACGGAGAATTCCGGGACGCCGCCGACGGCCGGACCACCGAAGTGGTCAACCCCGCCAACGGCGAGTCCTACGCAACCGCGCCCCTGTCCGGGCAGGCCGACGTCGACGCCGCCATGGAGGCGGCCGCCGCCGCGTTCCCCGCCTGGCGTGACCTGGTACCGGGCGAGCGCCAGAAGTACCTCCTCAAGATCGCCGACGCGTTCGAGGAGCGCGCCGAGGAGCTCATCGCGGCCGAGGTCGAGAACACGGGCAAGCCGACCGGGCTCACGCGGTCCGAGGAAATCCCGCCCATGGTCGACCAGATCCGCTTCTTCGCGGGCGCGGCCCGGATGCTCGAAGGCCGCGCGGCCGGCGAGTACATGGAGGGTCTGACCTCCATCATCCGCCGCGAGCCGATCGGTGTCTGCGCGCAGGTCGCGCCGTGGAACTACCCGATGATGATGGGCGTGTGGAAGTTCGCCCCGGCGCTCGCCGCGGGCAACACCGTCGTCCTCAAGCCCTCGGACACGACCCCCGCGTCGACCGTCCTGATGGCCGAGATCATCGGCTCCATCGTCCCCAAGGGCGTCTTCAACGTCGTCTGCGGCGACCGTGACACCGGCCGCGCGATGGTCGAGCACCACACCCCGGCGATGGCCTCCATCACCGGCTCCGTGCGCGCCGGCATGCAGGTCGCCGAGTCCGCCTCCAAGGACCTCAAGCGGGTCCACCTGGAGCTCGGCGGCAAGGCGCCGGTCGTCGTCTTCGAGGACGCCGACATCGCCAAGGCCGTCGAGGACATCTCCGTGGCGGGCTTCTTCAACGCGGGCCAGGACTGTACGGCCGCCACGCGCGTGCTCGTCCACGAGTCCATCCACGACGAGTTCGTGACGGCGCTCGCCAAGGCCGCCGCCGACACGAAGACCGGCCAGCCGGACGACGAGGACGTGCTCTTCGGCCCGCTCAACAACGCCAACCAGCTCAAGCAGGTCTCCGGCTTCATCGACCGCCTCCCGGCGCACGCCAAGGTCGAGGCGGGCGGTCAGCGGGTCGGCGAGAAGGGCTTCTTCTACGCCCCGACCGTCGTCTCCGGCCTCAAGCAGGACGACGAGATCATCCAGAACGAGGTCTTCGGCCCGGTCATCACCGTCCAGTCCTTCACGGACGAGGAGCAGGCCGTGTCGTACGCGAACGGCGTGGACTACGCCCTGGCCTCCTCGGTCTGGACGCAGAACCACGCGCGTGCGATGCGCATGGCCAAGGTCCTCGACTTCGGCTGCGTCTGGATCAACACGCACATCCCGCTGGTCGCGGAGATGCCGCACGGCGGCTTCAAGAAGTCCGGCTACGGCAAGGACCTCTCGGCGTACGGCTTCGACGACTACACGCGCATCAAGCACGTCATGACGTCGATCGAGGGCTGAGGTCCGCGGTTTCCGTTCCCGTTCCGCCCCCGCGTACGTCGTGTACGCGGGGGCGGTCGCGTATCAACTCCCCGTTCCCGCCCGGTGATCGACAGCCGGTGATCGACAGGGTGTCGCGTCCCGGCCGCCCGGCTCGACGCAGCGTCCATTGCCCGTACGTGAGCCGCGGGCGCATGCTGCCGGAGTGCGAGCGAACCCCAGAGCAGCCTTCTCAGTCTCCCGCCGGTCGGTATCCGGTCGGTCGGTCTCCCGCCGGTCCCTGCTGCGAGCCGTCGGCGGCGGGGCGGCCGTCGGTGCGCTCGCGGGATGCGGGGTGCCCGCCGCGTACATCGGACCCGGTGAGCGCGGAGCCCGGGACCGCTCGCTGCGGGACAAGACGCTGACCTTCGCCAACTGGCCGCTCTACATCGACACCGACGACGATGACTCGGCCAGGCGGCCCACGCTCGACGCCTTCGAGAAGCGGACCGGCATCGACGTCCGCTACACGGAGGAGATCAACGACAACGACGAGTTCTTCGGCAAGATCAGCCCGTCCCTGATGAACCACCAGGAGACCGGCCGCGACCTCATCGTCATCAGCGACTGGATGTGCGCGCGCTTCGTGCGGCTCGGCTGGGTGCAGGAGATGGACCGCGCCCGCCAGCCCAACGTCACCAAGTACCTCGACCCGCTGCTGCGTTCCCCCGGCTTCGACCCCGGCCGCAAGAACACCGTGCCCTGGCAGTCCGGCATCACCGGCATCGCGTACAACAAGCGCAGGCTGGGCCGGGAGATCAAGCACGTATCCGACCTGTGGGACGACGATCTCAAGGGCCGCGTCACGCTGCTCTCGGGGCTCGACGAGTCGTTCGCGCTGCTCATGCAGGGCGACGGCGTCGACATCACGAAGTGGAAGGCCGACGACTTCCACCGGATGTGCGACCGGGTGGAGAAGCTGGTGTCCTCGAAGCACATCCGCCGCTTCACCGGCAACGACTACATCAAGGACCTCTCCAGCGGCGACGTCCTGGCCTGCCAGGCCTACAGCGGCGACGTCATCCAGCTCCAGGCGGACGACCCGGACATCGATTTCGTGGTGCCGCAGGAGGGGGCCGAGCTGTGGGCCGAGTCCCTGATGATCCCCAACCTGGCCCGCCACAAGCAGAACGCGGAACGGCTCGTCGACTACTACTACGACCCCGAGGTGGCCGCCGAGCTCGCCGCCTGGGTCAACTACGTCTGCCCCGTACCGGCCGCCCGCGACGTCCTCGCCTCGTCCAAGGACAAGGAACTGGCCGCGCTCGCCGAGGACCCGCTGATCTTCCCGGACGACGCGATGCGCAAGCGGCTCGCGATCGCGCGGGACATCACCTCGGAGGAGCGCACGGAGTTCGCGAAGCGGTGGAACGCGATCGCGGGGTTGTAGCGGGCGTCCTTCAGGAGCGGCGTCGGCGCAGGGCCTTCCGGACGTCCTCTGCCGCGTACGTGACGTTCAGCCGCCAGGTCTTCAGCTTGTCCTCCACCTTTGACGCGACCGTCCGCCACTTGAACCATAGGGGCAGCTTCCGGAACGGCACGTAGTCGAGGGTGTCGTCGACGGCTGACTCCGAGAAGCCGCGGTGGCCCTCCGCACGCAGCGCGGCGTACAGCTCCGGCGTCAGCTCGCCGTTGAGCCGTGCCGCCGTGCCCGCCGCGGTGTACGCGAACCCGCGCTGGCCGCGGTCGGGCAGTCGCATTGCCCTGAGGATGCGCGGGGAGGCTTCTGGCAGCGTGCAGTTGAAGGCAAGGCCGATGACCGCCGTACCGAGATGCGGCTCACCGCGTTCGTACGCCGCGTCCCATTCGGCTGGGTCGTCCATGCCCAGCAGGCCCTCGCCGCTCGTCCAGTCCCACTCGGCCACCACGACCAGGCCTCCTTGATTCCCGTGTTCCATTTGAACACCCGCGAGTCGCGTTCCGTTTCATAGGTAACTGCATGGCTCGCGACGAAAAGGAACGAACGTGATGCCCAAGCGAACCGGCCTTCTCGCGGCGGTCGCCGCTCTGCCCGCCGTCCTTCTCACCGTGGCCCTCTCGTCCCCGGTGTCCGCGGCGGACACCCCGGCCTACCAGATCGACCTGGCGTCGCTGAACGACTCCGGCGCCACGGGAACGGCCCTCCTCAGCCTGCGCGGCAACGCGCTGACCGTGTGGATCAAGTCCGAGGGAATGGTGCCGGGGCAGCCGTCGGCGCAGCATCTGCACGGGTCCACCGACGGGCACGACTTCCAGTGCCCCGACGACGGCGACGACACCAACGGCGACGGCGTCCTCGACAACACCGAGGCCACCGTCCACTACGGCGACATCAACATCTCGCTGACCGAGTCCGGGGGCACCGACGCGGGCAGCGGACTCGCCGTGGACCGGATGCCGGTGGCCGACGCGCAGGGGAAGGTCTCGTACAAGCGGACCATCACCGTCGGGCAGGACGTGGTCGACCACATCAAGGACCTGCACATCGTGCAGCACGGCATCGACCCCAACGACAACGGCAAGTACGACTTCGAGGGCGCCGGCAAGAGCGAACTCGACCCGAAGCTGCCCCAGGAAGCCACCGCTCCGACCAACTGCGGTGTGGTCAAGGGCGCGGCGGTCGGGTCCGTGCCGGTCGGCGGGGTCGAGACGGGTGGTGGGGAGGCGGGCGGCATGTCGCCGCGTGGCGTGATCGGTGCCGCGGGGGCGGCGGCGGTGGCGGCCGCCGGTGGGGCGGTTCTCGTACGGCGGCGGATGACGCCCGCCCCTGCGGTGGCGAAGGCGGGGGATGCCGCGTGAGCCGCTCGGCCCGGCGCGCCATCGCCCCTGTGGTCGCCGCTTTTACGGCAGCGCTGCTGCTCACCGCGTGCGCGGGCAAGGACGGCAACGACACCGCCGGCTCGCAGGCGTCTCCGGCCCGGAGCGCCCCTGGCGCGGAGCCGAGTGCGGAGCCGAGTGCGGAGCCGGGGGCTGGAACGGACCAGGCGGCCGGTCCCGCGACGGACCTGGCCCGGTCCGCGCCCCAGCGGGTCTCCATCCCCTCCCTGGGCGTGTCGAGCGAGTTGGAGACGCTGGGGCAGAACAAGGACGGGGCGATGACGACGCCGAAGGACCCCGACCTCGCGGGCTGGTACGAACCGGGCCCCACCCCCGGCTCCCGCGGCCCTGCGGTGATCGCCGGACATGTGACCTGGAACGGCGCCGACGCGGTCTTCAAGGGCCTGAAGACGATGAAGACCGGAGACACCATCGAGGTCGCCCGCGAGGACGGCAAGACGGCCACCTTCACCGTGGACCGCGTCGAGGAGTACCCGAAGGCGAAATTCCCCACCCTGGAGGTCTACAAGAACATCGACCACGCGGGGCTGCGCCTGATCACCTGCGGCGGCGAGTTCGACGCGGACCGGCACTACTACTCCAGCAACGTCACGGTGTTCGCGAGCATGACGGGCGTCGCTTAGTCCCCTCCGGTCCGCTGTCAGTCCTCGTCCCCGACCCGGCTGCTGAACGCGGCCAGGGCGATCCGCTGGGCGACCGGGTTCATGTCCAGGCCCTTGGCGTCGGTCGCGTTGACCGAGTAGACGAGGGTGCGGGTGCCGTCCTCGGTTGAGGCGATCATGTTCGTGTAGCCGTAGCGGGCGCCGGTCTTGAGCCAGACGACCTTGCCGTCGACCTCCATCCGCTGGAGCCCCGCACCGAACATGGCCTCCGGGACGTCGGGCCCCAGCTCGGGCAGGGTGAACATCTCCTTCAACTGGGGTTGCGGCACGACCTCTCCGCCGAACAGCGCCCGTGTGAAGACCTCCAGATCGGCGGTGGAGGAGATCATGTCGCCCGCCGCGAATCGGTCCGTCTGGTTCCACTTGGTCACGTCGACCAGGCGAGTGGTGCCGTCCGGCCGCTCCATGCTCTGGTAGCCGCGGTTGTGCGGGCCGCGGATGCGGGGGTCGGAGCCGGGGAAGTAGGTGTCGCGCAGGTGGAGCGGCCGGAAGATCCGCTGGCTCGCCTGATGGGCGTACGAGTCCCCGGTGACCCGCTCGATCAGGAGACCGAGCACGGTGTAGCCGATGTTGCGGTAGTGCTGCTCGGCGCCGGGGTCGTGCTCGGGCCCCTTGGCGATGGCCGACGTGACGACCTTCTCCGGTCTCAACGTGTCGTAGCGGTGGGCGTACTCGTCGTCGAAGCCGTCGCCGGACTTCAGACCGCTGGTGTAGTTGAGGAGGCTGCGGACGGGGATGGGCAAGAAGTTCTTCGCCTCGTCCTTCTGCTTCGGGAACAGCTCCGGCATGTAGTCCTGCACCGGCTTGTCGAGGTCCAGCTCGCCCTCGGCGGCCAGCTGAAGCGCCACGGCCGCGGTCACGATCTTGGTGATCGACCCGGCGCGAAAGCGGCCGTGTGGGTCCGCCTTCCGCTCCGTCACGAGGTCGTGCACGCCCGCACTGCCGCGCCAGGTCCCGTCCGTGCCGCCGACGCGGACGAGCGCGGCAGTCGCGTCGGCATTCGGTAGCCCCTTGATCGCCTCGCGCAGGGCCTTGCCGTCGGGGGCGGAGCGCTCGGCCCGAGCCGTCACGGCCGAGGAGTGCGCGAGCGCGGGGGCGGTCGCGGCGCCGGTGAGGCCGAGTACGAGAGCGGCGGCGAGGGCGGTACGGGCGCGAAACTGCACGATGTGACTCCAGGTGGGCTGCGGTGCGGAACGTGTGCGGTCCATCCTGGTGAGCAGCCGGGCAGAGCGGATCATCACTGGGTAGGGCGGGGGCCCGGTGTTCCCCGGGGGCTCAACACCCGCGCCCGTCAGGGGTGTTGTCGGGTTGCCCCTTAGGGGGCAGGGGCGGGCGGGCCGTCCGCGCGCTCCTGTGCCGCCATCACCTCGTCACCGTGATCGAAGGCCCACGCGCCGAAGGTCTCGATCGGGCCGAGCAACGTACGCCCCAGGGCGGTGAGTTCGTACTCGACGCGGGGCGGTGACTCGGCGTACGGCTGCCGCGAGACCAGGCCGTTGTACTCAAGGCGGCGCAGCGTCTCGGTGAGGATCTTGGGGCTGATCCCGCCGATCAGGGCGCGCAGTTCACCCGGGCGGCGAGGGCCGTGCCGCAGGGCCCAGAGCGCCACGGCGTTCCAGGTGTTGGCGAGCAGATCGAAGGCGAGCCGGGCACGGCAGTCGGCGAGCAGATCGTCGTTCGTCGTCACGTACCGAATGGTGCCCGAGCACTTTCCTACTGTCGTCCCCGTACCCCGGCGACCGCGGTACACCCGGCGAACGGGACGAGAAGGAGACGGTCATGCGGATAGGCATCATCGGCACGGGCGGCATGGCGGACGCGCTCGGCACGCACTGGGTGCGCGCGGGGCACCAGGTGCTGATCGGCGGGCGGGACGAGGAACGTGCGGCGGCGCTCGCCGCGCGGACGGGCGCGGCGGGGCACGGGACGCCGCGCGCGGCGGCCGAGTCCGGGGACGCGGTGCTGCTCGCCGTGCCGTACGAGGCGGGGGCGGTGGTGGCCGGGGAACTCGGGGCCGCTTTGGACGGGCGGGTGCTCGTCGACTGCTCCAACCCGGTGGGGCCGGGCTTCGCGCTGCTCACCGGGGGCGGCCCGTCGGCCGCGCAGCGGATCGCCGACGCGGCGCCCGCGGCGCGTGTCGTCAAGGCGTTCAACCTCTGCCACGAGGACGTATGGCGGATGGACCCGCCGGTCTTCGACGGGCGGCCGCTCGCGGTCCCGGTCTGCGGGGACGACGAGGGCGCGCTCGAGGTCGTACGGGAACTGGTGAAGGACGCCGGCTGCGTGCCGTTCGCCGCGGGTGGCCTGGAGCGTGCCGGTCTCCTCGAGGCCACCGCGGCGCTGCTCATCGGCCTCTGGGTGGGGGAGGGGGCGGACGCGCAGGCGATCGCGCCTCCGCTGGCCTATGCCGCCGGAGTCCCCCGGGCCGGATCCGTCACTTCGCCATGAGCAGGATGACGAGGACGATGCCGACCAGAAGGGCGATGGTCAGCATGCGGCCCACGGGATGGCGTGGATTCAAGCGGTGGCCGCGGTAGCCCCGCTCGTCGCGCTCGTACACGAAGAGCGGTTCGTCCCGCCTGTCGTCGTCGCTGTTCCCCATGTGTCACAAGCTAGTTGAGGGCGCGCCCGGCCACGAGGGGGCGCCACCGTCACCGCGTGCGCAGGGCATGCAGGGTGTCGACGCGGTTGGTCGTGATCGAGTCGACCCCGAGGTCGAGGAGGCGGCGCATCGCGCGCTTGGTGTCCGGGGTCCAGGCCGATACGAGCAGCCCCTGGCGCCGTACCCAGGTGGCGAGTTCGCGGTCGAGCAGCGAGAAGCGGTAGTTGAGCCAGCGGGGTTTGAGCGCGTCGAGCACGGCGGGGCGCGGCGGGGCGAGGGTCGTCCAGGTCAGCGCGGTCTCGGCGGCGGGATCCGCGGCGCGCACCGCGAGCAGCGTACGGGCGCCCGCGCTGTAGTACGTCCGCTCGGTCGCCCCGCAGTCGGCGACGGCGCCGACGATCGCGCGTACGGACCGGGGGGTCGCGCTGGGCAGGTCCAGCATGATCCGCCGGTCCTCGGTCGCCGCGATGGCCTCTTCCAGCGTGGGTACGCCGCCTTCGGTGAGGCCGCGCACCTCGTCCGCGGAGAGCGTGGAGAGGGGACGGTCGATGTCCCACAGGCGTTTGAGGGTCTCGTCGTGCAGCAGGACGGGGACGCCGTCACGGCTGAGGCGGACGTCGATCTCCACCGCGTCCGCGCCCCGCCCGAACGCGGAGCGCAGGGACGGGAGGGTGTTCTCGCGGACGCGGTAGGGATCGCCTCGGTGGGCCACGGCTGTCACGGTGCGCATGGGCCCATTGTGGTGGTGACCTAGGGGGCGAGCCAGGTCTGGGTGTACGTGTCGATCTCGGCGACGATGCGTGCCTTGCCCGCCTGGTCGAGGAACGACGCCTCGACGGCGTTCTTCGCGAGCGCCGCGATGCCCTGTTCGTCGAGGTCGAGGAGGCGGGCGGCGACCGCGTACTCGTTGTTGAGGTCCGTGCCGAACATGGGCGGGTCGTCGGAGTTGATGGTGACCGGGACCCCGGCGGCGACGAACTGCTTGATGGGGTGCTCGTCGAGGGTGGCGACGGCGCGGGTCGCGATGTTCGACGTCGGGCAGACCTCCAGCGGGATGCCGTGCTCGGCGAGGTGGACCAGGAGCTTCGGGTCCTGTGCGGCGCTCGTGCCGTGGCCGATGCGCTCGGCGCGCAGGTCGACGAGGGCGTCCCAGATGGTGCCGGGGCCCGTGGTCTCGCCCGCGTGCGGGACGGAGTGCAGGCCTGCCGCGATCGCCTGGTCGAAGTACGGCTTGAACTGCGGCCGCGGTACGCCGATCTCGGGCCCGCCGAGCCCGAAGGAGACCAGGCCCTCGGGGCGCAGCGTGTCGGTGGTCGCGAGCCGCAGCGTCTCGGCGGCGGATTCGAGCCCGGCCTCGCCGGGGATGTCGAAGCACCAGCGCAGTACGACGCCGAGGTCCGCCTCGGCCGACTTGCGGGCGTCCTCGATGGCGTCCATGAAGGCGCGGTCGTCGATGCCGCGGCGCACGGAGCTGTAGGGGGTGACGGTCAGCTCGGCGTAGCGGATGTTCTGCCGGGCCATGTCGCGGGCGATCTCGTACGTGAGCAGGCGTACGTCGTCCGGGGTGCGGATCAGGTCCACGACCGAGAGGTACACCTGGATGAAGTGGGCGAAGTCCGTGAACGTGAAGAAGTCGGCTAGGGCCTCCACGTCCGTGGGCACCGCGGAGTCGGGGTGCCGGGCGGAGAGGGCCGAGACGATGCGGGGAGATGCCGAACCGACGTGGTGCACATGCAGTTCCGCCTTGGGCAGACCAGCGATGAAGGCATGTGGGTCGCGTGGCTCACGGGTGTTGTGCTGATCGGTCACGGTTTCCTCCCCAGGAACGGAATTGATCGGCTGATCGGGTAACTCGGGATCATCCTAGGCCGCGGGCCTTCGGCGGAGGCGGTGGCCGTAGCATGACGGAACGTACGAAAGAGGTGACGCGGCATGTCCCAGGGATCGGGCGAATCGGGCACGTCCGAGGGGCGGGACCCTTGGGCTCCGCCGGAGGACGGGGCGGGGCGGGGGGCGGCGCCCGGTCCGGTGCCGCTGGAGAAGCGGGATGCGTGGGCTGCGCCGTCCGTACATGAGCAGTCGACGATTGGTTCGGGGCCGGGGCCGGTGGGGCCGGCGGGGCCGGGGGCTGCTCCGGGTGCCGGGCCCTTCGCGCCTCCGGGCGGTGCCGGGGGACAGGGGGAGCCGGTGCCGCCGCCTCCCGTCGGGCCCGAGGGGCCCGGGCAGGTGCCTTACGGCTACCCCGGGTTTCCGGGCGGCCACCAGGGCGCGGGCGCTCCGGGTTCGCAGGGCTATCCCGGCTACCCCGGCTATCCGGGATACCAGGGGCAGGGCCCGCCCGGTTACGGCTGGGCCGCGATGCCGATGACGCCCGCCAACGGGATGGGCGTGACCTCGCTCGTCCTGGGGATCGTCGCGGCCGCCGGTTTCTGCCTGTGGCCCCTGGCGATCGTGCTCGGCATCCTCGCGATCATCTTCGGCGGGATCGGGCGCGGCAGGGCGAAGCGCGGCGAGGCGACGAACCCCGGCCAGGCGCTGGCCGGGATCATCTGCGGCATCGCGGGCATCGTCCTGGGCGTGGCCCTGATGGTGGTCCTCGTCGTCATGCCGGACGACGCCTTCGAGGAAGACGGAGCTTCCAACGACGACAGCTACTCGACCACGCTGGTCGTCGACTTCTAGCTGGCGGGGGCGCCTTCTTCACGGCCTAAACCGCCGCTGCGCGGCGGCCGTCTCCCACCCACCCACCCGTTTCCCCGGCGTTGCACCCGCCCGCGGAAAAACCCGGCCCGTGCAGCGGTGATGCAGGGCAATCGGGTGGTGGGCGGGTAAAGATCCGCCGCGCAGCGGCGGCTCACGGGCGCGGGCCCGCGCGGCCCCCGGGACCCGCCCAAGCCCGCTGCTAGCGCCCGCGCAGCCGCTCCCGCGCCTCCATCAACGCGAAGCCCAGCAAGTTCGGGCCCCGCCACTTTTGCGGGTCCAGGGCGCGCTCGTCGTCGGCCGCCAGGCCTATGCCCCAGATGCGGTCCACGGGGCTCGCCTCCACCAGGACCCGCGATCCCGTGCCGACCAGGAACGAGCGGAGCGCCTCGGTAGAAGCGAATTTGTGGACGCTGCCCTCGACCACGATGCCGAAGCGCTCCCGCTCCCACGTCGCCTCGTCGAAGCCCCGCACCAGACGCCCCGCGTTCTTCGCCTCGGCGGGCGTGCGGGCGCCGAGGACCGTCGCCTCCGCCTCCGCGTCCGAGAAGAGGCGGGCCTTGGACGCCATCATCCAGTGCTCCGCCGTGCCGTACTCCACCCCGTCCACGGTGAACGGCGACTGCCACCACTGGCTCAGGCAGCTCGAACCCAGCGTCCCGTCCTGCCGCGGCCGGTGGCCCCAGAAGTGGAGATACTTCACCCGTTCCCCCGCGCGCAACGCGCGGACCAGCGCGTCCACCGAGTCGATCTTCGTCATGCACGCGAGTCTGGCACGCACCACTGACACTTCGTCCTGGGTTTTCCAGGAGGACTCGACACCTGGTCGACAGATTCCGTCGCGTAACCAAAAGGCAACAACGGAATCACTTGTTGGAGTACTACTGCTCTGTCAGGATCGTCACTCAAATCGATCTGGAGCTACGCCGAACCCCGCGGGACGGGGACGCCGGCGGAGGAGAGCGTCATGCACAACTTCCAGGCGCAGGACCATTTCGCGGAAGGCGCGCAGTACATCGCCGGACGGCTGACCGAGGGCACATCGGGCCGCACCCACGCCGTCGTCGACCCGGCCACCGGCAACGAGATCCACCGATACGAACTCGCGGGCGAGAAGGACGTCGACGCCGCCGTCGCCGCCGCCGCACGGGCCTTCCCCGCATGGGCGGGCGCGACCCCCGGCGAGCGCTCGGACGCCCTGCACCGCTTCGCCGCCGTACTGGCGGAGCGCGCGGAGGAGTTCGCGCAGGCCGAGTCGCTCCAGTGCGGCAAGCCCATCAAGCTCAGCCGGGAGTTCGACGTCCCCGGCACCGTCGACAACGCCGCCTTCTTCGCGGGCGCGGCCCGGCACCTCCAGGGCCAGTCGGCCGGTGAGTACTCCGGCGACCACACCTCGTACGTACGCCGTGAACCCATCGGTGTCGTCGGCTCCATCGCGCCCTGGAACTACCCCCTCCAGATGGCCGCCTGGAAGGTGCTCCCCGCCATCGCCGCGGGCAACACCATCGTCCTCAAGCCCGCCGAGCTCACCCCCTTCACCTCGCTGCTCTTCGCGCAGGCCGCCACCGAGGCGGGCATTCCGGACGGTGTCGTCAACATCGTCAGCGGCGCCGGGCGCGACGCGGGCGAACGGCTCGTGGGGCACCCCGACGTCGCCATGACGTCCTTCACCGGCTCCACCGGCGTCGGCAAGCGCGTCGCCGAGATCGCCACCTCCACCGTGAAGCGGCTGCATCTGGAGCTCGGCGGCAAGGCGCCCTTCGTCGTCTTCGACGACGCCGACCTCGAAGCCGCCGTGCACGGCGCCGTCGCGGGCGCGCTGATCAACACCGGCCAGGACTGCACGGCCGCCACGCGCGCGTACGTACAACGCCCCCTGTACGACGCCTTCGTGGACGGCGTCGCCGCGCTCATGGAGACCGTGCGGCTCGGTGATCCCTTCGCCGACGACACCGACCTCGGCCCGCTCATCTCGCACGTCCACCGCGACCGCGTCGCCGGTTTCGTCGACCGGGCACGCTCCTACGCGCGCGTGGTCACCGGCGGCGAGGCGCTCGACCACCCCGGCGCCTTCTACAAGCCCACCCTCATCGCGGACGCCGCGCAGGACAGCGAGATCGTGCAGTCCGAGGTCTTCGGGCCCGTACTCGTGGTGCTGCCGTTCGACTCCGACGACGAAGGCATCCGGCTCGCGAACGACACTCCGTACGGTCTCGCCGCCTCCGCCTGGAGCCGCGACGTGTTCCGCGCCAACCGGGCGACCCGCGAGATCAAGGCGGGCTGTGTGTGGGTCAACGACCACATTCCGATCCTCAGCGAGATGCCGCACGGCGGCTACAAGGCATCGGGCTACGGAAAGGACATGTCTGCCTACTCCTTCGAGGAGTACACGCAGATCAAGCACGTCATGTTCGACAACACCGCGGTGGTCCGCAAGGACTGGCACCGCACCGTCTTCGGGGACCGATAGCCCATAGGCCGCCCGACCAGCGGCCCATCCTCCCGAAAGGGCACCAAGCGCATGGAGCAGTACGAGCCCGACCTGTCCCCGGCCCAGCTGGCCGCCATGCACCGCAGCTTCAGGAACGGCAGGGCCGCCCTCACCCGCCGTTCCCTGCTGCGCGCCTCCACGAGCGGCGCGCTCGCCGTCGGAGGCCTCGGCACCCTCAGCGCCTGCGGGATCCCGGCAGCGAGCAAGAGCCAGGGAGAGGTCTCCTCCGACGACCACTCGGCCAAGGAGAAGCAGATCAACTTCTCCAACTGGACCGAGTACATGGACGTCGACGACGACCAACGCCGCCCCACGCTCGACGCGTTCACCAAGCGCACCGGGATCAAGGTCAAGTACACCGAGGACATCAACGACAACGTCGAGTTCTTCGGCAAGATCAAGCCGCAGCTCGCGGCGGGCCAGGAGACCGGGCGCGACCTCATCTGCGTCACGGACTGGCTCGCGGCCCGGCTCATCCGCTTCGGCTGGGTCCAGAAACTGGACCCGGCGAACCTGCCGCACGCGTACACCAACCTGGCCGCCCAGTTCCGCGACCCGGACTGGGACCCGGGGCGGTCCTACTCGTATCCCTGGACCGGCATCTCCACCGTCATCGCGTACAACAAGAAGGCGACCGACGGCGAGGACATCACCTCCGTGTCGCAGCTCCTGGACAACCCCAAGCTCAAGGGGCGTGTCGGCTTCCTCTCCGAGATGCGCGACAGCGTCGGCATGACGCTCATCGACATGGGCAAGGACCCGGCGAAGTTCACCGACGACGACTTCGACGCGGCCATCGCCCGCCTCCAGAAGGCCGTCGACAAGAAGCAGATCCGCCGCTTCACGGGCAACGACTACACCTCGGACCTCGACAAGGGCGACCTCGCCGCGTGCCTCGGCTGGGCGGGCGACATCGTCCAGCTCCAGGCCGACAACCCCGACATCGCCTTCCACATCCCCGACCAGGGCTACATCACGTCCACGGACAACCTGCTCGTCCCGAACAAGGCGCGCCACAAGCGCAACGCCGAACGGCTCATCGACTATTACTACGAGCCGGAGCCCGCCGCGCGTCTGGCCGCGTACATCAACTACGTCTGCCCCGTGGACGGTGTCCGCCCCGAGCTGGCGAAGCTCGACAAGGAAGCCGCCGCGAACCCGCTGATCCTCCCCGACAAGGAGATGGCCGCGAAGTCCCACGGGTTCCGCTCGCTGACGCCGAAGGAAGAGACGGCGTACGAGGAGAAGTTCGCCAAGCTGACCGGTGCCTGACACTCCCGCGCCCCTGCACTTCCCCGCCTCTCCCCTCGACCCCCTGGACGCACCATGACGACTGCTACAGAACACGGCGGCGACGTCCGCCTCACCGGGATCAGCAAGACGTACGGCTCCTTCACGGCCGTGCGCCCCCTCGACCTCACCGTGCCGCAGGGCTCCTTCTTCGCGCTGCTCGGCGCGTCCGGCTGTGGCAAGACCACCACGCTCCGCATGATCGCGGGCCTGGAGGAGCCAAGCTCGGGCACCGTGCACCTGGGCGAGCAGGACGTCACGGCACTGCCGCCGTACAAGCGGCCGGTCAACACGGTCTTCCAGTCGTACGCGCTCTTCCCGCACCTCGACATCTTCGAGAACGTCGCCTTTGGCCTGCGCCGGCGCGGCATCAAGTCGGTGAAGGGCCAGGTCGGCGAGATGCTCGACCTCGTCCAGCTCGGCGAGCAGGCCCGCAAGAAGCCGCACCAGCTCTCCGGCGGCCAGCAGCAGCGCGTCGCCGTCGCCCGCGCCCTGATCAACCACCCTAAGGTGCTGCTCCTCGACGAGCCGCTCGGCGCCCTCGACCTCAAGCTGCGCCGTCAGATGCAGCTCGAACTCAAGCGCATCCAGACCGAGGTGGGCATCACCTTCATCCACGTCACGCACGACCAGGAGGAGGCCATGACGATGGCCGACCAGGTCGCGGTGATGAACGCGGGCAGCGTCGAACAGCTCGGCGCCCCCGCCGACCTCTACGAGAACCCGCGCACCACCTTCGTCGCCAACTTCCTCGGCACATCGAACTTCATAGAGGCCGAGATCGCGGGCCGCAGCGGCGACGACCTCACCCTCAAGGCCGGCGACGGCAAGCTCACGCTGCCCGCCGGGCGATGTACGGCGCCCACCACCACCGGCGGCAAGGTCATCCTGGGCGTACGCCCCGAGAAGGTCTCCCTCACGCACGCCGACGAAGCGGGGGAGATCCCCGCGGGGCGCAACCGCATCACGGGCCGCATCGCCGACAGCAGCTTCATCGGAGTGTCGACGCAGTACGTCGTCCGCACCCCGGTCTGCGACGAGTTCGAGGTCTACGCCCAGAACATCGAGCGCGACACCCGCCTGGCCCCCGGCGTCGACGTCGTCCTGCACTGGAACCCGGCCCACACCTTCGGCCTCGACCCGGCCCAGGACATCGACGCGGGCGTCGAGACGGTCGAGGAGGACGCCTCCGCATGACGACCACCCTCACCAAGGCGTCCCCGGAGAAAGAGCCGGACGAGGCGCCGCGCAAAGTCCGCAGGCGGGGGCGGCTCGTCCCCTACTGGCTGCTGCTGCCCGGCATCCTGTGGCTCGTCGTCTTCTTCGCGCTGCCCCTGGTCTACCAGGCGTCGACGTCCGTCCAGACCGGCTCCCTGGAAGACGGCTTCAAGGTCACCTGGCACTTCGCCACCTACTGGGACGCGCTGAGCGACTACTGGCCGCAGTTCCTGCGCTCGGTCCTGTACGCCGGTGCCGCCACGATCCTGTGTCTGCTGCTCGGCTATCCGCTCGCGTATCTGATCGCGTTCCGTGCGGGCCGCTGGCGGAGCCTCATCCTGGTCCTGGTCATCGCGCCGTTCTTCACCAGCTTCCTCATCCGTACGCTGGCGTGGAAGACGATCCTCGCGGACGGCGGCCCCCTCGTGGGCGCCCTGAACACACTGCACGTCCTGGACGTCACCAGCTGGCTCGGCGTCACGGACGGCGACCGCGTCCTCGCCACCCCGCTCGCGGTGATCTGCGGCCTCACGTACAACTTCCTGCCGTTCATGATCCTGCCGCTCTACACCTCCCTGGAGCGGATCGACGGCCGGCTGCACGAGGCGGCGGGCGACCTCTACGCGAAGCCGTCCACGACCTTCCGCAAGGTGACCTTCCCGCTGTCCATGCCGGGCGTCGTCTCCGGAACGCTGCTCACCTTCATCCCGGCGGCCGGCGACTACGTCAACGCGGATCTGCTCGGCTCCACCGACACCCGCATGGTCGGCAACGTCATCCAGACGCAGTTCCTGCGCATTCTGGATTACCCGACCGCCGCGGGCCTCTCCTTCATCCTGATGGCGGCGATCCTCGTGATGGTCACCTTCTACATCCGTAAGTCCGGGACGGAGGATCTCGTCTGATGGCTGCCTTCTTGCGCTGGCTGCGCGGCAAATTCGTCGTCATCGCGGGTCTGCTGACGCTCGCGTATCTGCTGCTCCCCAATGTCGTCGTGACGGTGTTCTCCTTCAACAAGCCGAAGGGGCGCTTCAATTACGCCTGGCAGGAATTCTCGCTCGACGCCTGGAAGGACCCCTGCGGCGTCGCCGACATGTGCGGCTCGCTCAGCCTGAGCCTGCAGATCGCGGCCTGGGCGACGATCGGCGCGACCGTGCTCGGCACGATGATCGCCTTCGCGCTCGTGCGCTACCGCTTCCGGGCGCGCGGCGCGGTCAGCTCGCTGATCTTCCTGCCGATGGCGATGCCCGAGGTCGTCATGGCCGCGTCGCTGCTCACGCTCTTCCTCAACATGGGCGCGCAGCTCGGTTTCTGGACGATTCTCATCGCCCACATCATGTTCTGCCTCAGTTTCGTGGTGACCGCCGTCAAGGCGCGCGTGATGTCCATGGACCCGCGTCTGGAACAGGCCGCACAGGACCTTTACGCGGGCCCCGTGCAGACCTTCGTCCGGGTCACGCTGCCAATCGCCGCACCGGGTATCGCGGCGGGCGCGCTGCTGGCCTTCGCGCTCTCCTTCGACGATTTCATCATCACGAATTTCAACGCGGGCTCGACCGTGACGTTCCCCATGTTCGTCTGGGGATCGGCACAGCGCGGTACGCCCGTTCAGATCAATGTGATCGGCACGGCGATGTTCCTCGTCGCCGTTCTCCTGGTGCTCGGCGGAATGATCGTCTCCAAGCGCCGCAACAAGCAGTCGGCATAAAGCCCTGCACGCATTCTGAAGGAGTTGGAAATCATGGCCCCAAGCGCCATGACCCGTTGGACCACTTCCCTTTCCGACGCCCAGCCTCTCTCGTACTGGCTGGACGACCCGGGAAAACCCCGCGCCGAGCCCGCCCTCACCGCCGACGAGCAGTGCGACCTCCTGGTCGTCGGCGGCGGCTACAGCGGCCTGTGGACCGCGCTGATCGCCAAGGAACGCGACCCGGACCGTGACGTCGTCCTGGTCGAGGGCCGGGAGGCGGGCTGGGCCGCCTCAGGGCGCAACGGCGGCTTCTGCGCCGCGTCCCTCACGCACGGCATCTCCAACGGCCTGTCCCGCTGGCCCGGCGAGATCGCGAAGCTGGAGGAGCTCGGCGCCCGCAACCTCGACGAGATCGAGGCGGCCGTCAAGCGCTACTCCATCGACTGCGACTTCGAGCGCACCGGCGAGATCGACGTGGCCACGCAGCCGCACCAGCTCGCCGAACTGCGCGAGACGTACGAGGAGATGGCGGAGCACGGCCTCGCGGACGGCGCGCGGATGCTCGACGCGGACGCGGTGCGCGCGCAGGTCGACTCGCCGACCTTCCTGGGCGGCCTCTGGGACCGCGAGGGCGTCGCCATGCTCCACCCGGCGAAGCTGGCCTGGGGCCTCAAGCGCGCCTGCCTGGAGAAGGGCGTCCGTGTCTACGAACACACGCCCGCGCTCGAACTCGTCTCGTCCGGCGCCGGGATGGCCGTACGCACCCCGTACGGCCGGATCCGCGCCCGCCAGGTCGCGCTCGCCACCAACATCTTCCCGTCGCTGGTCAAGCGTGTGCGCGCGTACACGGTCCCGGTCTACGACTACGCCCTGATGACGGAGCCGCTGACCGAGGAGCAGCTCGCGGCCATCGGATGGCAGAACCGCCAGGGCCTGGGGGACAGCGCCAACCAGTTCCACTACTTCCGGCTCTCCGCCGACAACCGCATCCTGTGGGGCGGCTACGACGCGATCTATCCGTTCGGCGGCAAGCTGCGCGCCGAGCACGACGACCGCCCCGAGACGTACGCGAAGCTTGCGGGCCACTTCTTCACCTGCTTCCCGCAGTTGGAGGGGGTCCGGTTCACGCATGCGTGGGGCGGCGCGATCGACACGTGCTCGCGCTTCTCGGCGTTCTTCGGCACGGCTCACGCGGGGCGCGTCGCGTATGCGGCGGGCTACACCGGGCTCGGTGTCGGGGCCACCCGGTTCGGCGCCGACGTCATGCTGGACCTGCTCTCCGGCGAGCGCACGGAACGTACGTCCCTGGAGATGGTGCGCACGAAGCCGCTGCCGTTCCCGCCCGAGCCGTTCGCGTGGACGGGCGTCGCCCTGACCAAGTGGTCCCTGGCCCGTGCGGACGAGAACGGCGGCAGGCGCAATCTGTGGCTGAAGACGATGGACAAACTGGGGCTCGGCTTCGACAGCTGACCGGTGCCGGCGCCGGGTTCGGGCGGCTGCTGTCGACGGTTCGTCAATAAGTTGCCCGAACCCGCGTAACGCTGCGGCCCCCGCCCCCTCTCACCTGTGACAGGCACAGCTGTTGCACAGGAAGAGGGAGGTTCCCCCATGGCTGACGCGGGGGCGAAGCCGGCGGTCGAATGGCTCGTGTCGGTGGCGCCGGACCCGGACGCCTGCCGCTGGGAGTGGGAGCGCAACCCCCTGGGGGTCGCGCTCCTTCCCGCGGGCAGGCTCTGGGACGTACTGATCCTGCCGGGCGAACTCGGCTATCCGACGCTCGACGTACTGACCCGCTGCATCGACCGCCCGGGTCCGGTGCTCGCCGACTTCGGCGACTCCCGCATGGGCTTCTTCGTCCCGGCGGGCACGGTCTCCCGCTGGGTCGGCACGGGCGTGCGCGGCGCGGGCAACGGCACCTGGATCGTGGTGCCTTACCCCGGCCGTTCCACGGGCGGCGTCCGCTGGCTGGTCCCGCCCGACGGCTCGGGCACGCTGACGGATCCGGGGCTGCTCGAACTCGCGATGCACGAGGCGGCGGCGCAGCTGGCACCGCGGGAGCAGCCGGAGGGACCCGGGGAGTAGTTCTTGACGGGACCTTGACAACTTGATTGGTCTGGACCAAATTGAGCGGCCCACCCTCCCATTCCCCCCATGCCCGGAGGCAGTCGTGGACCGTTCCCTGTCGCGTCACCTGAGACGTCTCACCGTGGCCACCGCCACGGCCTGCGCGCTCGCCGCGTCCGGCCTGCTCGCCGCCGAGGCCTCGGCGGGCCCCTCGACGGGCCCCGCGCCGAAGGCCGGGGCCGACCACGCCCTGGTCGGCTATCTGCACACGAGCTTCGCCAACGGCTCCGGATACACGCGGCTCGCGGACGTCCCCGACAGCTGGGACATCATCGACCTCGCCTTCGGCGAGCCGACCTCGGCCACGTCCGGCGACATCCGCTTCAGCCTCTGTCCGCAGACCGAGTGTCCCGGCGTCGAGTCCAAGGAGGAGTTCAAGGCCGCGGTCAAGGCCAAACAGGCGGCGGGCAAGAAGGTCCTGATCTCCATCGGCGGCCAGAACGGCCAGGTCCAGCTGACCACCACGCAGGCCCGCGACACCTTCGTCTCGTCGGTCTCCGCGATCATCGACGAGTACGGACTCGACGGCCTGGACATCGACTTCGAGGGCCACTCCCTCTCGCTGAACGCCGACGACACGGACTTCAAGAACCCGAAGACCCCGTCGATCGTGAACCTCATCTCGGCCGTCAAGACCCTCAAGTCCAAGTACGGCAGCGGCTTCACGCTCACGATGGCCCCCGAGACCTTCTTCGTGCAGCTCGGCTACCAGTTCTACGGAACGGGCAAGTGGGGCGGCCAGGACCCGCGCGCCGGCGCCTATCTGCCGGTCATCCACGCCCTGCGCGACGACCTCACGCTGCTGCACGTCCAGGACTACAACTCAGGACCGATCATGGGCCTGGACAACCAGTACCACTCCATGGGCGGCGCGGACTTCCACATCGCGATGACCGACATGCTGCTCACCGGCTTCCCGGTGGCGGGCGACACGAACAACGTCTTCCCCGCGCTGCCCCCGGAGAAGGTGGCCATCGGCATGCCCGCTTCGGTGAACGCGGGCAACGGCCACGTCTCCACGGCCGAGGTGAACAAGTCCCTGAACTGCCTGACCAAGGGCACCGACTGCGGCTCGTACAAGACGCACGGCACCTGGCCGGGGCTGCGCGGCCTGATGACCTGGTCGATCAACTGGGACCGGCACAACAACGGGGAGTTCTCGAAGAACTTCGACGGCTACTTCGGCTGAGCCGGATCCGACTCGGTGGCGCGGTGTCCGTACCGCGCCACCACGAGCGTGATCGCGTACAGCACCATCCCGAACAGGCACCAGCTGGCCACCACGTCCAGCGGCCAGTGATACCCGCGGCGCACCAGGCCGAGCCCGACCCCGAAGTTCAACAGGGCGCAGGCGATGACCAGTTCACGCCGTGCGTACGTGGAGCGCAGGTACGGAAGCAGGAGCAGCGCCGCCCCGCCGTAGGCGACCATGGCGGTGGCGGTGTGGCCCGAGGGGTAGTAGCCGCTGCCGTCCATGCCGGGCGGGCCGGTGCGGCCGATGATTTCCTTCAGCGGGACCACGAGTACCGGGACCGCGGCCATGGCCACGGCGGCGGCGACCGGGGCGAGCCACCAGCGGAACGCATCTGCCCGGCGGCCGCGCCAAGCCGCGTAGGCGATGGCCAGGGCGAGGACCGGCACGGCGACGGCGACGCCGCCCAGATCGGCGAGGAATTCGGCCGCGCCGTCCGGGAGGCGGCTTCCGGTGATCCAGGGGCCGAGCCGCTCGTCCGCGTCGCGGAGGGGGCCGTCGGCGGCCACCTGCCAGGTGATGAGCGCGAAGAGAAGCGCACAGAGGCAGCAGAGGCCGGAGAGGAAAGTGGTCGGCCGCCCCGGAACAGGGGGGGTAGTTCCGAGGCGGCCGTCCTGATCGGTGTTCCGCACGCCCCGGGGGGTTTGGGGCGGGCGGGTGTCCGATCGGTGAGGAGTTCCGGAGCCAGAAGCTCCGGGTGTGTGCGCGAGGGCACGACCAAGACGGGGCTGGGGAGGCTCCGTCCCGGTGTCGCCCACAGTCCCCTGTGGGCGGGGTGTTTCTCTCATCTGCAGAAACCGTACGTCAGGTGGCGACCCGTCCGACAGGCGGAACGGCAACCCGTCATGGGGCCCGCACACGTTCTTCACACGCCCTGACGGTAACCCCAGGTCACTGCTTTCGCACCATGCGAGGTGTGCACACGTCAGGGGCATGTGCCCACACATACGGAGCCGGGATCATCCCCATTTTTCGGGGCGATCCCGGCTCCGGTGAGCGGTACCGAAAGGGTGCCGTCAGACGCGGTCGGATGCCGTCAGATGCGCGCGAACGCGGCCTCGATGATGTCGAGACCCTCGGTGAGCAGGTCCTCGCCGATGACCAGCGGCGGCAGGAAGCGCAGGACGTTGCCGTACGTGCCGCAGGTCAGGACGAGCAGGCCCTCGGCGTGGCAGGCCTTGGCGAGCGCGGCCGTCGCCTCGGCGTTCGGCTCCTTCGTGGCGCGGTCCTTGACCAGCTCGATGGCGATCATCGCGCCACGGCCGCGGACGTCGCCGACGATGTCGTACTTCTCCGCGATGGCGTTCAGGCGGGCCTTCATCGTCGCCTCGATGGCCTTCGCCCTGGCGTTGAGGTCGAGCTCCTTCATCGTCTCGATGGCGCCGAGCGCACCGGCGCAGGCCACCGGGTTGCCGCCGTAGGTGCCGCCGAGGCCGCCGGAGTGCGCGGCGTCCATGATCTCGGCGCGGCCCGTGACGGCGGCGAGCGGCAGGCCGCCTGCGATGCCCTTGGCGGTGGTGATGAGGTCGGGGACGATGCCCTCGTCCTCGCAGGCGAACCACTGGCCGGTGCGGCAGAAGCCGGACTGGATCTCGTCCGCGACGAAGACGATGCCGTTGTCGTTGGCGAACTTCACGATCTGGGGCAGGAAGCCCTTGGCGGGCTCGATGAAGCCGCCTTCGCCGAGCACCGGCTCGATGATGATCGCGGCGACGTTCTCCGCGCCGACCTGCTTGCTGATCATGTCGATGGCCTGCTTGGCGGCCTCGGGCCCGGCGTTCTCCTCGCCCGTGGGCCAGCGGTAGCCGTAGGCCACCGGGACGCGGTAGACCTCGGGCGCGAACGGACCGAAGCCGTTCTTGTACGGCATGTTCTTGGCGGTCAGCGCCATCGTGAGGTTCGTACGGCCGTGGTAGCCGTGGTCGAA
This sequence comes from Streptomyces sp. NPDC046925, assembly GCF_040644915.1. Lineage (NCBI taxonomy): Bacteria > Bacillati > Actinomycetota > Actinomycetes > Kitasatosporales > Streptomycetaceae > Streptomyces > Streptomyces sp. NPDC046925. Next base: position 215,932 of record NZ_JBEYWZ010000012.1, read on the forward strand.
GACGACGACGGCCTGGCGCTTGGTGTGCGCACGGGCGATCTTGACGGCGTTCTCGACGGCCTCGGCGCCGGAGTTGAAGAGCGCGGACTTCTTCTGGTGGTCACCCGGCGTCAGCTCGGCGAGCTGCTCGGCGACGGCGACGTACCCCTCGTAGGGCGTGACCATGAAACAGGTGTGCGTGAAGTCGGCGAGCTGCGCGGTCGCACGGCGTACGACGGCCTCGGCGCTGGCGCCGACGGACGTCACGGCGATGCCGGAGCCGAAGTCGATGAAGCGGTTGCCGTCGACGTCCTCGATGATGCCGCCCCCCGCGCGCGCCGCGAAGACGGGCAGCACGGAACCCACACCACCGGCGACCGTGGCGGTACGGCGGGCCTGCAGTTCCTGAGACTTCGGCCCGGGAATGGCGGTGACGACGCGGCGCTCCTGCGGAAGTGCGGTCATGGGGTGCTCCTGGGGGTGGGGCGAGTCGGACGCTCGAATGCTTGCTTTCTTCGCAGGTTAGGGGCGGAGGGCAGGGCCGGGCATGCTCCACGGGGGAGTTGTTCGGCGTGGCGGTTGTCCGTGGTGGACATAGCGCCGAGTGGGCGGGGTGCGGCTTTCGTCCCTTTGGGCGACCGGTGGGAGGCGGGGTGTTCTCGCAGGTCCCGGGCGCGTATTCGATGAACTCCCCCTGTGGGGGCACTAGATTGAGCCGCGAATCAGGAGAACGGCAGTCCAGGGGGCAAGGATCATGGATTCCGACGGCACGCAGGACGCGCACGGCACTCATGCCACCCCCGTGCCGCGTCCGGCGCACGCCCCGCCGCCGCCCGCGCCCGCCGGGCTGCCGCCGGTGCCGCGCCGGCCGCCCGGTGCGCTGTCGGCCGTCGCCGACTGGCTGTCCGCGCCACGGCCCGAGGCGGGACTCGGCATCTGGCGGTTTCGTCACGTTCCGCCGCCGGAGGATGACGGGGGCGGCCGGCGGATGGACCGGGCCCTGCTGGCCGGGGTCACGATCTCGCTGGTGATCGGGCTTTTCCTCTGGTCGATGTGGCGGCAGGCCCTGATTCCCTACCAGGGGGCGATCATCAGGCTCTTCGTCCAGGCGGACTGGTTCTATCCGGGCACCCTCAGTCCCCGGCGGGACATGTGGCAGGGCTCCGAATCCCTGACCGCCGTCAGCGGCGTCTTCTTTGGGCTGCTTGTCTACGGAGTCGGCCGCATCGGGAACTGGGCCGAGGCGCTGCGGCACGTCATCGCGCGCAGGGAACAGCCCAGCCGCGCCCTGCGCGCGGCCATCGGCGCGCTGATCGTGCTGATGTTCGTCTGGCCGGAGGCTTTTCCCGGGATCTCCTGGGACCCGCTGCCGGTCGCCACCGCCGTCTGGTCCCTGACGGCGCTGTTCTCGGGCGGGTACACGATCTTCCAGAACGAGATCGTCACGTACGGCCTCTATGTGCTGATCACCGCGGCGGTCCTCTGGCCGTTCGCGAAACTGGGGGACTGGGCGGGCTTCCTGCGCACCTGGCTCGCCCGCCCCCGGCCCGCCAAGAACGGCCAGGCGCCACGGCCTCCCCGGCAGCCCGCGCCCGTGGCGACGCGGGCCCAGTGGCCCGAGCTCAGGGGAGCGGGCCGGGACAAGGCAGCCGACGTGCTGTCCGTCGCGGTCCAGAGCGGGCAGATGAACGACGTCGACTGCGTGCGGGTGCGCCGGATGTGGAGCACGGCGGACGGGAACCCCGCGCTGCGCGACGCCTTCGACGACACGGTGCTGCGGCAGGCCGGGGCCGCCTGGACGCACCCCTCCGGAGCCCGTGACCTGCCCTCCCGCGCCGCGACCCACGACCTGCTGGTCGGGCAGGTCCGCATCGGCCGGTGCGTGCCCGAGGAGCGCAACCCCGCCGGCAGCCGCGGCGCGGGCATCGCCCTGGAGTCCGCCGCCCTCGGCACCTCGCTCCTGGCGGTCGGCCCGTCCGGTGCGGGCAAGACCGAGCGGCTTGTCCGCCCGGTCGTGGAGTCCCTTTCCCTGCAGGCGCTCACCGGCCAGTGCGCGGTCGTCGCGGTCTGCGCGGCCGGTACGCCGCTCGGCGGTGACGACGGCTATGACGTCGTCGTCAAGATCGGCGACCCCGCCTCCGTGCACGACCTCGACCTCTACGCGGGCACATCGGACCCCGACGAGGCCGCGTCCTTCCTGGCCGAGGGGCTTGTCGGCGACCTCGCCGCCGTCGACAGCCGCCGCGCGGCGACGACGCTGGCCCAGGTGCTCGGCCCCTACTGGGCGGCGTACGGCCGTTTCCCCTCGGTGCCCGCCCTGCGCGAACTGCTCGAAGGAGTGCCCTCGGCCCTGTCGGGGTTGCGCGACGCCCTGCGGTCCGACGAGCACGCCGTGATGCGCCGCGAACTCGACGCGCGGGTCCGCCAGCAGGGCAGTGCCGCCGATCCGGGACCGGCCCTCGCCGACCGGCTCGCGCTCCTCGACCGCCCCGCCTTCGCCGAGTTCTTCGACTCCGGGAGCGACAGCCCGTTCTCCCTGCGCGCGGTGATGCATCACCCCATGCGCGTACGCATCGACCTGCCCGAGCGCGGCCACGGCGAGGCTTCGCGGCTGATCACGCGTCTCGTCCTGGCCCAGTTCAACTCCGTGGTGCACAGCCGCGGCGACCGCGAGCACTTCGTCTGCCTGGTCCTCGACGACGCCACCCGCACGGTGACCGACGAGACGATCCAGGGAATCCAGCGTCTGCGGTCCGTCAACGCCGGGGTGGTCCTCGCCCTGCGTACCGTCAGTGACGTACCCGAGGCACTCCAGGGGCCGCTGTACGCCACCGTCGGCTGCCGTATGGCGTTCTCCGGCGTCACCACATGGGACGGCAGACGCTTCGCGGAGGCGTGGGGCACCTCGTGGATCGAGACCCGCGAGGTCGCCCAGCACGCCGTCTTCGCCGACCAGCCGATGACGCGCGCCCTGCACGCCTTGCGCAAACTCGTCACGGGCAAGGCCGTGACGAGGGACGCCGTCACCGTCCGCCAGGTCGAGCGCGAGCGATGGTCAGCCTCCGAACTGGCGCACGGAGTGCCCGCGGGGCACGCGGTGCTCTCGTTGACGGATGTCCGCGGTGAGCACGCGCCGCCGCTGCTCGTGGATCTCCGGGGGTAACCGCAGGGGCCGCGGATGGATATGCGTACGGAGTATTCGGTCCCGTACGCACCGTACGGTGAGGCAGAATCGGCACAGGTCGTTCATACGTACCGGCCAAAAGATCCACATCTCGTCCGGGATTCAATGGCCGACCGGCACGCGTGCCTTACCGCCGCTGCCTGCATTGCCGCCCTGACCTGCTGACCCGACCTGAAGGTCCCATGCCGCCCACGCTCGCCTCCCTCGTCCATCACTCCGCGCTGAAGCTCACCGTGCGCGCGGGTGAGGAACATCTGGACGCGCCCGTGCGCTGGGCGCACGCCAGTGAGCTCACCGACCCCGTGCCCTACATGGAGGGCGGCGAGCTCCTGATGATCACCGCGCTCAAGCTGGACGCGGAGGATCCGGAAGCCATGCGCCGCTACGTGAAGCGGCTCGCGGCGGCGGGGGTCGTCGGGCTCGGGTTCGCGGTCGGCGTGCACTACAAGGACATTCCCGAGGCCCTGGTCGACGCCGCCGCCGACGAAGGGCTTCCGCTCCTGGAGGTGCCGCGGCGCACGCCGTTCCTCGCCATCAGCAAGGCCGTGTCCGCGGCCATCGCCGCCGACCAGTACCGCGCGGTGACGGCGGGCTTCGCGGCCCAGCGCGAGCTGACCAAGCAGGCGCTGAGCGACGGCCCCGAGGGACTGCTCGGCGCACTCGCCGCGCAGGTGGACGGCTGGGCCGCGCTGTACGACGCGTCCGGCGCCGTCGTTGCCACGGCCCCCGAGTGGGCCTCGCGGCGCGCCGCCCGGCTCGTCTCCGACGTCGAACGCCTTCGCGACCGGGCCGCGCCCGCGAGCGCGGTCGTCGCGGGCGCCGAGGACCGGGTGGAACTGCACTCGATCGGCACGGGCCGGCGGCCGCGCGCCGCGCTCGCCGTCGGCACGGCATCCACCCTCGGCACCGCCGAGCGGTACGCACTGCACTCCGCCATAGCGCTCCTCACCCTCACCACGGAGCGCAATCGCTCGCTGCAGGCCGCCGAGGCCAGGGTCGGCTCCGCCGTCCTGCGGATGCTGCTCGCCGGAGAGCCGGACCACGCCCGCACGGTGGCGGGGGAGTTGTACGGCAGCCTGCTCGACGCGCCGTTCCGCCTGGTGGTGGCGGAAGTCCCGGCCTCCGCGACCCCGGAGGACGGCGACCCCTTCGCCGCGCTCACGGACACCGTCGAGTCCGCCGCAGCCCGCGCCGGTGAGGCCCTTCTCGTCGTCCCCTACGGCGAGCGGCTCGTGCTGCTCGTCGTGGACGGCGGCGCGGGCGCGGCGGCATGCGTGGCGTACGCGCAGACGCTGGAGGCGGGGCGTTCCGAGGTGCCCGAGGGTGCCGCGGGCGACGGGGCGGCCCTCCTCCTCGGCCTCTCCGCGCCCGCGGGCCCGATCGCCGCGGCCACCGCCTACAAACAGGCCGACCAGGCGCTCTCCATCGCCCGGCGCCGGGGCCGCGCGATGGTCGAGCACGAGGACCTCGCGGCGGGCTCCGTCCTGCCGCTGCTCGCCGACGACGCGGTGCGCGCCTTCGCCGACGGGCTGCTGCGCGCCCTGTTCGAACACGACGCCACGGGCCGCGGCGACCTGATCGCATCGCTGCGCGCCTGGCTCTCGCGCCACGGCCAGTGGGACGCGGCGGCGGCCGACCTGGGCGTCCACCGCCACACCCTGCGCTACCGCATGCGCAGGGTCGAGGAGATCCTCGGCCGCTCCCTGGACGACCCGGACGTCCGCATGGAGCTGTGGCTCTCCCTGAAGGCGACGTCGAGCGGTACGGAGTAATCGAGCGGTACGGAGCGAGTGCGGGCGAATTGCGCCCCTGCCAAAGAGGCGCGACCCCGCGGAGCAGTACTCCGAGTCGGACAAACGTCCCGCACCCTTACCGCCCCTACGGTGGGGAACGTACCCCCCAAGACACACCTTCGCGGAAGGGCCGGGAATCGACATGACTTCCATCCACGCCTTCTGGCTCGCCGGTCGCCAGACCACCGGTGAGACCACCCTCGACGTCACTTCGCCCTGGGACGGGCGGCTCGTCGGCAAGGCGGCGGTCCCGACCGACGCCCAGGTCGAGGAGGCGGTCGCCGCCGCGTACGCCGTGCGCGACGAGTTTGCCGCGACCCCGGCGCACGTGCGGGCCGCCGCTCTCGACCACGTGAGTCGCAGGCTCGTCGAGCGCACGGAAGAGATCGCCCAGCTCATCTCCGCGGAGAACGGCAAGCCGATCAAGTGGGCCCGCGGCGAGGTCGGCCGGGCCGTCTCCGTCTTCCGGTTCGCCTCGGAGGAGGCCCGCCGGTTCAACGGCGGCGAGGCCCAGCGCCTGGACACCGACGCAGGCGGCCAGGGGCGGCTCGCCTTCACCCGCCGCTTCTCGAAGGGTGTCGTCCTCGGCATCGCGCCGTTCAACTTCCCGCTGAACCTCTGCGCCCACAAGATCGCCCCGGCCATCGCGTCCGGCACGCCGATCATCCTCAAGCCGGCGCCCGCGACCCCGCTCTCCGGTCTGCTCATCGGTGAACTGCTCGCCGAGACCGAGCTGCCCGCCGGGTCCTGGTCGATCCTTCCGGTCGCCAACGAGAAGATGCCCGCCCTCGTCCAGGACGAGCGCCTTCCCGTCATCTCCTTCACGGGCTCGGAGAAGGTCGGCTACGCGATCCTGGACTCGGTCCCGCGCAAGCACTGCACCCTGGAGCTGGGCGGAAACGGCGCCGCCGTCGTCCTGTCCGACTTCTCCTCCGACGAGGACCTGGACTGGGCCGCCGCGCGCATCGCGACGTTCTCCAACTACCAGGGCGGCCAGTCCTGCATCTCGGTGCAGCGCGTCATCGCCGACGCCTCCGTGTACGACCGGCTCGTGCCGCGCGTGCTCGCCGCCATCGAGGCACAGAACACCGGCGACCCGTCCGACCCGCAGACCGACGTCGGCCCGCTGGTCAACGAGGACGCCGCCAAGCGCGTGGAGTCCTGGGTCGACGAGGCCGTACAGGCGGGCGCCCAGCTGCTCGCGGGCGGCAAGCGGGACGGCGCCTCGTACGCGCCGACCGTGCTCGCCGACGTACCGGGCGAGGTGACGATCGCCGTCGAGGAGGTCTTCGGCCCGGTCCTCACGATCAAGAAGGTGGACGGCGAGGCGGAGGCGTTCGCCGCCGTCAACGACTCCAAGTACGGCCTCCAGGCGGGCGTCTTCACGCACGACCTGCAGACCGCCTTCCGCGCGCACCGCGCCCTGGAGGTCGGCGGCGTGGTCATCGGCGACGCACCCTCCTACCGCGCCGACCAGATGCCGTACGGCGGCGTCAAGCAGTCCGGCGTGGGCCGCGAGGGCGTCCGCTTCGCGATGGACGACTACACCTACGAGCGGGTCATGGTCATGACGGGCCTCGACCTGTAGGTCAGCTCTCGAACCGGACGGCCGGAGCCCACTGTGCGGGGGCTCCGGCCGTTCTCCGTGTCCGGGGACGCGATGCGCCGAACGCTGCGCGAAGACTGGTGGGCTCCGGACGAATCGGGTACATACGATCCATACGATCGAGTAGCACCAGTCAGTAACCGACCGGGTCGAGATCGGGTCAAACGGAGCCGACCGGCCCCAGTTCGCGGCGAGGTGAGCTCCTCAATGCCCGCACCAACCACACCCCCTTCCGGGGCGTCCGTCAGTGAACGCGAGGCCAGGCAGGTGGCGGAGGCCGCCCGCGAACAGGACTGGCGCAAGCCCAGCTTCGCCAAGGAACTCTTCCTCGGCCGCTTCCGTCTCGACCTGATCCACCCGCACCCCCTGCCCGCCGACGAGGACGCGCGGCGCGGCGAGGAGTTCCTGGCCAAGCTCCGGGACTTCTGCGAGACGAAGATCGACTCGGCCCGCATCGAGCGCGAGGCGAAGATCCCCGACGAGGTGATCAACGGCCTCAAGGAACTCGGCGCGCTCGGCATGAAGATCGACAGGAAGTACGGCGGTCTCGGCCTCACGCAGGTGTACTACAACAAGGCGCTGGCCCTCGTCGGTTCGGCCAACCCCTCCATCGGCGCGCTGCTCTCCGCCCACCAGTCGATCGGCGTACCCCAGCCGCTCAAGCAGTTCGGCACACAGGAGCAGAAGGACGAGTTTCTGCCGCGCTGCGCCCGTACGGACATCAGCGCGTTCCTGCTGACCGAGCCGGACGTCGGCTCCGACCCGGCGCGCCTGGCGACCATGGCGGTGCCCGACGGCGACGACTACGTCCTGGACGGCGTGAAGCTGTGGACCACGAACGGCGTCGTCGCCGACCTCCTGGTCGTCATGGCCCGGGTACCGAAGTCCGAGGGCCACAAGGGCGGCATCACGGCCTTCGTCGTGGAGGCCGCGGCGCAGGGCATCACCGTCGAGAACCGCAACGCCTTCATGGGCCTGCGCGGCCTGGAGAACGGCGTGACCCGCTTCCACCAGGTCCGCGTCCCCGCCGCGCACCGCATCGGACCGGAGGGCGCGGGCCTGAAGATCGCCCTGACGACCCTCAACACCGGCCGTCTCTCGCTGCCCGCGATGTGCGTCGGCGCGGGCAAGTGGTGTCTGAAGATCGCCCGCGAGTGGTCGGGCGCACGGGAGCAGTGGGGCAAGCCGGTCGCGCTCCACGAGGCGGTCGGCGCGAAGATCTCGTTCATCGCGGCGACGACCTTCGCCCTGGAAGCCGTACTGGACCTCTCCTCCCAGATGGCCGACGAGGACCGCAACGACATCCGTATCGAGGCCGCACTCGCCAAGCTGTACGGCTCAGAGATGGGCTGCCTGATCGCGGACGAGCTGGTGCAGATCCGAGGCGGCCGCGGCTTCGAGACCGCCGAGTCCCTCGCGGCCCGCGGCGAGCGCGCCGTCCCGGCGGAACAGGTCCTGCGCGACCTGCGCATCAACCGCATCTTCGAGGGCTCGACGGAGATCATGCACCTGCTGATCGCGCGCGAGGCCGTGGACGCGCACCTGAAGGTGGCCGGCGACCTGATCGACCCGGACAAGTCGCTCTCCGACAAGGCGAAGGCGGGCGCGAGGGCGGGCGGCTTCTACGCCCGCTGGCTGCCGAAACTGGTCACGGGCCCCGGCCAGCTCCCGCGCTCGTACGCGGAGTTCCACCCCAGCGGCCACGCGGACCTCTCCCCGCACCTGCGCTACGTGGAACGGACCGCCCGCAAGCTGGCCCGCTCGACGTTCTACGCGATGTCGCGCTGGCAGGGAAAGATGGAGACCAAGCAGGGCTTCCTGGGCCGCGTGGTCGACATCGGCGCCGAACTCTTCGCGATGAGCGCGGCCTGCGTACGCGCCGAGCTCCTGCGGACGACGGAGGACCACGGCCGCGAGGCCTATCAGCTGGCCGACACCTTCTGCCGCCAGTCCCGCATCCGCGTCGACGAACTCTTCGACCGCCTGTGGACCAACACGGACGACATCGACCGCAAGGTGGTCAAGGGCGTCCTGACCGGCACGTACACCTGGCTGGAATCCGGCGTCGTCGACCCCAGCGGCGAAGGCCCCTGGATCGCGGACGCGACACCGGGCGCGAGCACCAGGGAGAACGTCCACCGGCCGATCCGCTGACGTGCTTTCCGGGGCGTTCGCTCGCACAGGGACGCCCCGGAACACGATTCCGGCCGACCGGATCGGGGCGCAGTGTCTCCTCACGCCGCCGCCCAGGCAAGAATGGGGGGATGAGCGACAGTCCAGCCCCCCTCGCCGACCCGCATCTCGTCTTCGACCCCGTCGTGACGGACGGTCCGCGGGACATCGTCATCCTCGGCTCGACCGGGTCGATCGGCACCCAGGCCATCGACCTCGTCCTGCGCAACCCCCGTCGCTTCCGCGTCACCGCGCTCTCCGCCGCGGGCGGCCGCGTCGCGCTGCTCGCCGAGCAGGCCAGGCAGCTGCGGGTGCGGACCGTGGCCGTGGCCCGCGAGGACGTCGTACCGGCGCTGCGCGAGGCGCTGAAGGGGCAGTACGGCGGTGAGCCGCTGCCCGAGATCCTCGCCGGGCCCGAGGCGGCGACCCAGCTCGCCGCCTCCGACTGCCACACCGTGCTGAACGGCATCACCGGCTCCATCGGGCTCGCGCCCACCCTCGCCGCGCTCGAAGCGGGCCGCACGCTCGCCCTCGCCAACAAGGAGTCGCTGATCGTCGGCGGCCCGCTGGTGAAGGCCCTCGCCAAGCCGGGGCAGATCATCCCGGTCGACTCCGAGCACGCCGCGCTCTTCCAGGCGCTCGCCGCGGGCACCCGCGCCGACGTGCGCAAGCTGGTCGTCACGGCCTCCGGCGGCCCCTTCCGGGGACGTACGAAGGCCGATCTGGCGAACGTCACACCGAAGGACGCGCTCGCGCACCCCACCTGGGCCATGGGCCCGGTCATCACGGTCAACTCCGCGACGCTCGTCAACAAGGGCCTGGAGGTCATCGAGGCACACCTCCTCTACGACATCCCCTTCGAGCGCATCGAGGTCGTCGTCCACCCGCAGTCCTACGTGCACTCCATGGTCGAGTTCACCGACGGATCGACGCTGGCCCAGGCCACGCCGCCCGACATGAGCGGCCCGATCGCCATCGGCATCGGCTGGCCCGAGCGCGTGCCGGACGCCGCACCCGCCTTCGACTGGACGAAGGCGTCGAGCTGGGAGTTCTTCCCCCTCGACAACGACGCTTTTCCGTCGGTCGGGCTCGCCCGGCACGTGGGCAAGCTCGCGGGCACGGCTCCGGCAGTGTTCAATGCCGCCAACGAGGAGTGCGTGGACGCGTTCCTGAACGGCGCCCTGCCCTTCAACGGGATCATGGAGACCGTGACGGAGGTCGTGGCCGAACACGGCACACCGTCCGCGGGAACTTCCCTGACCGTCGCGGACGTCCTCGAAGCGGAGACCTGGGCGCGCGCCCGGGCCCGTGAACTGACGGCGAAGGCGACCGCGGAGGCCCGCGCATGACGACCCTGATGATGATCCTCGGCATAGTCGTCTTCGCGGTCGGGCTGCTGTTCTCGATCGCCTGGCACGAGCTGGGCCACCTGTCGACCGCCAAGCTGTTCGGCATCCGCGTGCCGCAGTACATGGTCGGCTTCGGCCCGACGATCTTCTCGCGCAAGAAGGGCGACACCGAGTACGGCGTCAAGGCCATCCCCCTCGGCGGCTACATCCGCATGATCGGCATGTTCCCGCCGGGCCCCGACGGCCGTATAGAGGCACGCTCGACGTCCCCCTGGCGCGGCATGATCGAGGACGCCCGGTCGGCCGCCTTCGAGGAGCTCAAGCCCGGCGACGAGACCCGCCTCTTCTACACGCGCAAGCCGTGGAAGCGCGTGATCGTGATGTTCGCGGGCCCGTTCATGAACCTGATCCTCGCCGTGGTGATCTTCCTCGGCGTGATGATGACGTTCGGCATCAGCACCCAGACGACGACGGTCGGCAAGGTGTCCGACTGCGTCATCCAGCAGAGCGAGAACCGCACCAAGTGCGCGAAGGGCGACACGGCCGCGCCCGCCAAGGCGGCCGGCCTCAAGCTCGGCGACAAGATCGTCGGCTTCCAGGGGAAGCCCGTCGACGACTGGTCCGCGCTCCAGGGGAAGATCCGCGAGACTATCGGCCCGGCCACCATCACGGTCGAGCGCGACGGCAAGCAGATCGACCTGCACGCGAACCTGATCAAGAACCAGGTCAGCAAGACGGACGGCGACGGCGGCTATGTGGAAGGGAAGTACGTCTACGCGGGCTTCCTCGGCTTCACCCCCGCCACCGGCATCGTCAAGCAGAGCTTCGGCGACTCCGTGAACCGTATGGGCGACATGATGGAGAACGGCGTCGAGTCGCTCGTCGCCCTGCCGTCCAAGATCCCCGATCTGTGGGACGCGGCCTTCGGGGACGGCGACCGCAAGCAGGACTCCCCGATGGGCGTCGTCGGCGCGGCCCGCGTGGGCGGCGAGGTCTTCACCCTGGACATCCCGCCGGAGAACCAGGTCGCGATGATGCTGTTCCTGGTCGCGGGCTTCAACCTCTCCCTGTTCCTGTTCAACATGCTGCCGCTCCTGCCGCTGGACGGCGGGCACATCGCGGGCGCGCTGTGGGAGTCGCTGCGACGCCACGCGGCCAAGCTCCTGAAGCGGCCCGACCCGGGCCCCTTCGACGTCGCGAAGCTGATGCCGGTCGCGTACGTGGTGGCCGGAATCTTCATCTGCTTCACGATCCTCGTTCTGATCGCGGATGTAGTTAACCCGGTAAGAATCTCCTGATAACGCGGAGTTTGCGGCGGCCGGACACGCTATGTGTCCGGCCGCCCACCATTGGGTGGACTTGGGGGCGGGATGTGCCCGGGCCCCATGGGGTGCCGTAATCTCGAAGCCTGGAGCCCGCCGAACTCGGGACCTTGATCCACACCTTGGGGATGCACGCCAGATGACTGCCGTTTCTCTCGGAATCCCGTCCGTACCGACCAAGCTCGCCGACCGCAGGGTCAGCCGCAAGATCCAGGTCGGTACGGTCGCCGTCGGCGGGGACGCACCTGTGTCGGTGCAGTCGATGACGACGACGCGTACGTCCGACATCGGGGCGACGCTGCAGCAGATCGCGGAGCTGACCGCGTCCGGCTGCCAGATCGTGCGGGTCGCCTGTCCTACGCAGGACGACGCGGACGCCCTCGCCACGATCGCGCGCAAGTCGCAGATCCCGGTGATCGCCGACATTCACTTCCAGCCGAAGTACGTCTTCGCGGCGATCGACGCGGGCTGCGCCGCTGTCCGTGTGAACCCGGGCAACATCAAGCAGTTCGACGACAAGGTCAAGGAGATCGCGCGGGCCGCGAACGACGCGGGCACCCCGATCCGGATCGGCGTGAACGCGGGCTCGCTGGACGCGCGGCTGCTCAAGAAGTACGGCAAGGCCACCCCGGAGGCGCTGGTCGAATCCGCCCTCTGGGAGGCGTCGCTCTTCGAGGAGCACGGCTTCCGGGACATCAAGATCTCGGTCAAGCACAACGACCCGGTGGTCATGGTCAACGCCTACCGCCAGCTGGCCGCGGCCTGCGACTACCCCCTGCACCTCGGCGTGACCGAGGCCGGTCCCGCCTTCCAGGGCACGATCAAGTCGGCGGTCGCCTTCGGCGCGCTGCTCTCCGAGGGCATCGGCGACACGATCCGCGTCTCCCTCTCGGCCCCGCCGGTGGAGGAGATCAAGGTCGGCCTCCAGATCCTGGAGTCCCTCAACCTCAAGCCGCGCCGCCTGGAGATCGTCTCCTGCCCGTCCTGCGGCCGCGCCCAGGTCGACGTCTACAAGCTGGCCGAGGAGGTCACCGCGGGCCTCGACGGCATGGAGGTCCCCCTCCGCGTCGCCGTCATGGGCTGCGTCGTGAACGGCCCCGGCGAGGCCCGCGAGGCCGACCTCGGCGTCGCGTCCGGCAACGGCAAGGGCCAGATCTTCGTCAAGGGCGAGGTCATCAAGACCGTCCCCGAATCGAAGATCGTGGAGACCCTCATCGACGAGGCGATGAAGATCGCCGAACAGATGGAAAAGGACGGAATCCCGTCGGGCGAGCCGACGGTGGCGGTCGCCGGCTAGGTCGCTGCGCTCGACTTGAACGGCGCTCTCTGGGCCCCGCCACCACCCGGTGGCGGGGCCCACGCGCTGCCTGCGGGCGCCTGAGCGTGCACCTACGGACCACTCCCACCCGGAGCCCCCCGCCCCTGCGTCCGGCCGCTTCGCACACCGAGGCCTCCCGCCCGCCTGCGACCTGAACCACCACTTCGCAGCGGACGCCTCCCGCCCACTTCCGGCCCGGGCCGCCGCTTCGCGGCGGATGTCTCTCGCCCACCTCCGGCCTGGACCGCCGCTTCGCGGCGGATGTCTCCCGCCCACCCACCCGATTACCCAGGGTGCTCGGGTGGGTGGGCGGGAAAACTCCGCCGCGAAGCGGCGAAAAGGCTCCGGCCCCACCGGGCGGCAGCCGCCCGCGGCGAGCACCCCCGCCGGGCAAGGCGAGACCCACACCGCCCGCGGCGGGTACCCCCGCCGGGCAAGGCGAGTCCCCTGCCGGACAGGGCGAATACCCCGCCGGGCAAGGCGAGACCCACACCGCCCGCGGCGATGCCCCCGCCGGACAGGGCGCGCACCCCCGCCGGGCAAGGCAACGCCCCAGCCGGAGAAGGCGACGCCCCGCCGGGCACAGCGCGGCCCCCCACCAGGCGAGGTCCCGGAGGACAGAAGGCACCCCGCACAAGGCGCCCTCGCCAGGTACAGTGCGGAGATCAGCAGACTGTAATGATGAGGCCCCCGCACGTGTTGACTCAGACCACCACCAGGGTCCTTGAACCGAGTGACCTGGACGCCGCGCTCGCCGTGCTCGACCGCGAGCCGGTGGCCAACGCCTTCGTGACCTCACGGGTCCGCGTCGCGGGCCTCGACCCGTGGCGCCTCGGCGGCGAGATGTGGGGCTGGTACCAGGACGGAATGCTGGAGTCCCTCTGCTACGCGGGTGCGAACCTCGTCCCGATCTGCGCGACCCCGCGAGCGATCCGCGCCTTCGCAGACCGCGCCCGCAGGGCAGGCCGCCGCTGCTCCTCCATAGTCGGCCCCGCCGAGCCCACGGCCCAGCTCTGGCGCCTCCTCGAACCCTCCTGGGGCCCCGCCCGCGAAGTCCGCGCCCAGCAGCCCCTGATGGTCACCGACCGGCTCCCGGCGGACATCGTCCCCGATCCGTACGTCCGTCGCGTCCGCAAGGACGAGATGGAGACGATCATGCCCGCCTGCGTGGCGATGTTCACCGAGGAGGTCGGCATCTCGCCGCTCGCCGGCGACGGCGGCCTGCTCTACCAGGCCCGCGTCGCCGAACTGGTGGGCGCGGGTCGCTCGTTCGCGCGCCTCGACCGTGACGGCAAGGTCATCTTCAAGGCCGAGATCGGCGCGGCCACGGCGCAGGCCTGCCAGGTGCAGGGCGTCTGGGTGGCCCCCGAGTACCGCGGCCAGGGCTACGCGGCGCCCGGCATGGCAGCCGTCCTGCGCTACGCCCTCGCGGACGTCTCCCCGGTCGTCAGCCTCTACGTCAACGACTTCAACACCGCGGCCCGGGCGGCGTACCGGCGAGTGGGGTTCAAGGAAGTCGGGGCGTTCATGAGCGTCCTGTTCTAGCTCCCCCCTTCCAGCCCCCAGCGACCCCCGCGACCCGCACCGCGCCCCTCACCTGACCGCGTCCGCGAGTTAAAGTTCGGCGCATGACTGACGACGTCGCGATCGGGCCCCTGGACCTCGCCACGCACGTGGACGAAGCGCTGCGGGTGCAGGCCCACGCCTTCGGGCTCAGCGACGACGAGGTGTCCGTACGGCGGCAGATCGTGCTGCGGCACATCACTTACCCCGGCGCCCGCGCGCTTGGCGCCACCACCCCCGAGGGGCGGCTCGTCGGCTTCGTCTACGGCATGCCCAACGACCGCGGCCACTGGTGGTCCACGGTCGTCGAACCGTATCTGCGCGCCGGTGACCTGGACGGCTGGCTCGACGACTCCTTCGTGATCACCGAGCTCCACGTACAGCCGGGACACCAGAACCGCGGAGTCGGCCGCACCCTGATCACCACCATCACGGACGCCGTCCGCCAGCCCCGCTCGATCCTCTCCGCGATCGACACGGAGAGCCCCGCACGCGGCCTCTACCGCTCCCTGGGCTACGCGGACCTGGCCCGCAACGTTCAGTTCCCCAGCGCATCGAGGCCGTACGCGGTGATGGGTGCCCCGCTGCCGCTGAGGCGGCCCGGCGCCTAACCGATTTCCGCCCGCCCCCGGCCCCCAAGTAACCTCCTGCCCATCACCCTTTCCACGCAGGAGTTCACCATGGCCCAGGTCCAGCGCATGTCCCGATTGATGATCAAGACACTGCGCGACGACCCGGCGGACGCCGAGACGCTCAACCACAAGCTCCTCGTCCGGGCCGGCTACGTCCGCCGCACCGCCGCAGGCATCTGGTCCTGGCTGCCGCTGGGCAAGAAGGTCCTGGAGAACATCACCCACGTCGTGCGCGAGGAGATGGACGCCATCGGCGCCCAGGAAGTC
The DNA here is from genome assembly GCF_040644915.1 of Streptomyces sp. NPDC046925. Taxonomy (NCBI): domain Bacteria; kingdom Bacillati; phylum Actinomycetota; class Actinomycetes; order Kitasatosporales; family Streptomycetaceae; genus Streptomyces; species Streptomyces sp. NPDC046925. Next base: position 231,117 of record NZ_JBEYWZ010000012.1, read on the forward strand.
CTCCTGCCCGCGCTCCTGCCCAAGGAGTCGTACGACGCCACGGGCCGGTACGACGAGTACGGCGACCTGCTGTTCCGCCTCAAGGACCGCAAGGGCGCGGACTACCTCCTCGGTCCCACGCACGAGGAGATCTTCACCCAGATCGTCAAGGACCAGTGCTCGTCCTACAAGGACCTGCCGGTGATCCTGTACCAGATCCAGACGAAGTACCGCGACGAGGCCCGTCCCCGCGCCGGTGTGCTCCGCGGCCGTGAGTTCCAGATGAAGGACTCGTACTCCTTCGACACGACCGACGAGGGCCTGGGCGAGTCCTACGACCTGCACCGCGCCGCGTACATCAAGATCTTCGAGCGCCTCGGCCTCGACCACCGCATCGTCTCCGCCGTCTCCGGCGCGATGGGCGGCTCCGCGTCCGAGGAGTTCCTGGCGCCCGCGCCGGCCGGCGAGGACACCTTCGTGGACTGCCCCGCCTGCGACTACGCGGCCAACACCGAGGCAGTCTCCTTCGTCGTCACCGAGACCGCCGACGGCTCGGCGCACGGCCCCGTCGAGGACCTGGACACCCCCGACACCCCGACCATCGAGACGCTCGCGGCCCACCTCGGCGTACCCGCGTCCGCGACCCTGAAGAACCTCCTGGTCAAGGTCGACGGCGAGATCGTCGCCGTGGGCGTCCCCGGTGACCGCGAGGTCGACCTCGGCAAGCTCGGCGAGCACCTCTCGCCCGCCGTCGTGGAGCTGGTGACGGCCGAGGACTTCGAGGGCCGCGACGATCTCGTACGCGGATACGTCGGCCCGCAGGGCCTGGAGAAGGTCCGCTACATCGCCGACCCGCGGGTGGCTGCGGGCACCGCCTGGATCACCGGCGCGAACAAGGTCAACACGCACGCGAAGAACGTCGTCGCGGGCCGTGACTTCGAGGTCGACGAGTACCTCGATGTCGTGGTCGTCGAAGAGGGCGACCCCTGCCCCAAGTGCGGCACCGGCCTGAAGCTGGACCGCGCCATCGAGATCGGCCACATCTTCCAGCTGGGCCGCAAGTTCGCCGACGCCTTCCAGCTCGACGTCCTGGGCCAGCAGGGCAAGCCGGTCCGCGTGACCATGGGCTCGTACGGCATCGGCGTCTCGCGCGCGGTGGCGGCGCTCGCCGAGCAGACGGCGGACGAGAAGGGCCTGTGCTGGCCCAAGGAGATCGCCCCCGCCGACGTCCACGTGGTGGCCGCGGGCAAGGCCCTCCAGACGGAGCTCGCCCTCGACGTCTCCGAGCAGCTGAACGCCGCGGGCGTGCGGGTCCTGGTCGACGACCGGGCAGGCGTCTCGCCCGGCGTGAAGTTCACGGACGCGGAGCTGATCGGCGTCCCGACCATCCTCGTCGCGGGCCGCCGCTCCGCCGAGGGCGTCGTCGAACTGAAGGACCGCCGCACGGGCGAGCGCGAGGAGCTGACGGTGGCGGAGGCGATCGCGCGCCTCACGGCGTAATTCCTGCGCCGGACGGGCTGGAACTTCAGCCCGTCCGGCGTTTGAGGACGAACTCGGCGAAGCCGGTGATGACGGCACGCCAAGGCGCCCCGCCAGTCCCGGCGCCCCCGCCGGCTAGAGCCACCCCGCGAACTCAAGCAGCAGCTCAGCGTCCTGCTCACGGCCGACCCGGCGCGCCCGTACGCCCGACTCCACGGCCCGGAACAGGGTCCACCCCCGCAGTCGCTCCTGATCCACGTCCAGCGACTCGGCCAGCTTCTTCACCCGGCGGCGGGTGATCGACGCCCCCGAGGGCGAGGCGATCAGGTCCTCCACCCGGTCCCGCACAAGCCGCGCCAGATCGAACGCGCACTCTCCCACCACCGGATCAGGCCCCACGGCCAGCCACGGCACCCGATCCCCCTGAAGCACCTTGCTCTGCCGGAAGGTGCCGTGCAGCAGCCGCACCTCCGCGTCACCGCCGAGCAACTCCTCCCGCGCCGCGAGCGCCGCATCGACCAGCGGTGCGACCTCCGCGTCCGCGGACGCCCGCATGGCGTCGGCCTGTCGCCCCGTCCGCTCGGCGACCGTCTCGAAGCGGTGCTCCGCGGGCGGCTCCACCCACAGCCGGCGCAGTGTGCCCGCCGCTTCGAGCAGGGCCTTGGCCTCCGGCAGCGAACGGACCGACACGTCGCGGTGCAGCCGTTCAAGGAGCAGTGCCCCGTCCGACGCGGAGGGATCGAGGAGCCGTACGGCACCGAACCCGCCCCAGTGCGCGAGTGCGGCCCGCTCGCCGGCGGGGCGCGACCTCGGCGGCACCAGCTTCAGCACCGCGGGCGTGCCGTCGGCGCACCGCACCAGGACGACGAGGCTGCTGCGCCCGCCGGGCACATGGACCCGTTCGACGGTCAACTCACGTAGAGCGGCGGCCTGTTCAGCTGCCTCGGGCAGCTTCTCCAGCCAGTCGTCGCCGTCCTGCGCCGTCTCGCCGAGAGCGGTGACGAGACGCGGAGGCGGTTGGAGAGCCATACGCGAGGTGTTCCCTTCCTGACGGTCGTGAGGGCCTACGCCTTGGGCGTCGCCGGTGCGGAGCTGTCCGCCCCGGCGGTGCGCTCGGCGAGACCAGGGAAGGCTACGCTCCCCTCGCGCCACCGCGCCGCACGGACCGCCGCCTCCCGCAGCGCCTCGGCCGCCCGCCCGCGCCGGGCGCCGGTGGAAGCGCGTACGAGGTCCGAGTAGACGCCCGCGACCCGCTCCTCGAGCTGCGTCGCGAGCCGCGCGGCCGCCGCCGAGTCCGGCACCGCGAACGGAAGGGCGTAGGCGGCGGCCGAGGGCTCGGGATCGCCGCCCAGGTCGCGCACGGCGCGCTGCAGCTCGTCGCGCCGAGCGCGATGCGCGTCGTACGCCGTGCGCGCCTCGGACCTGCGGCCCTCGCCGATGCGGGCGCCGACGACCCCGAAGCCGTACACGGCGGCGTGCTCGGCGCCGAGGGCCGCCTGTACCGCCTTCAACTCATCCTTGGAATCGCTCACTTGTCGCCCTCCGTCAGCAGATACGCGTGCGCCGCGCCCGCGGCGGCCACCGAAGCCAGCAGCCTCGCCAGCTCCGCGGGCGCGTCGAGCAGGGCGTTGCCGCGCTGCTTCGCGAGCTCCCGCTCGGCCTTGGCGAGGTCGCGCACGGCGTCCTTCTCGTCCTCGGGGACGGACGGCTTCGGCGCGGGCGACCCGGAAGCGGAGGGGGAGCCGGACGGTGAGGCCGGGGGAGCGGCACCCTCGGCGAGGACCGTCGCGTGCTGCTTCACCTCCGACCGCAGCGGGTCGAGGCGTCCGGCCAGCGAGGGATGCGCGGCGAGGACGGCGTCGTACCGTCCGAGCAGTTCCTTGCTGTCCCGGGCGGCACCGGCGCGCAGCCGTGCGGTGGCGGAAGGGCTCTCGTCCGCGTCCCCGGAACCGGAGTCCGAGCAGCCCGTGAGCAGCACGGCCCCGGCCGCCGAGGCCGCGGCCCCGGTCAGCAGACTCCTGCGGCGCGGACCCGGGCGGGTGTGCGAGGGGGTGGGATACGACGGCACGGCAGACGTCCTCGGCAGGAAGGCCAGAAAGGCAGGCAGTCAGAAGGTGGGCGGGCGAAGCCGGGCGGGAGCCCGGTGATCACCGTACCTTCGGCCGTGCCTCGTACTCGTGAGCGGCTCGAAGCCGGGCGGCCGGCGTCCGCGGAGCGGCCGGACGGCGGGCGGCAACACCCCTCCGGACCGGATACCCTTTGACCTGACACACGACGATCCCACAACAGCACACGCGGCCGAGGAGTCACCCGGATGAGCACCACCCAGAGCGAGAGGCTGCGAGAACTGCTGGAACCGCTCGTCAGCTCGAAGGAACTGGATCTCGAAGAGATCGAAGTGGCCTCGGTCGGACGCAAGCGGGTGCTGCGAGTCGTGATCGATTCCGACGACGGCGTGGACCTGGACCAGATCGCCGAGATCAGCCGCGAACTCTCCGAGAAGCTCGACGAGAGCGACGCGATGGGCGACGGGGAGTACACCCTCGAAGTCGGTTCCCCGGGCGCCGAGCGCCCGCTGACGGAGCACCGCCACTACCTGCGTGCCGTCGGCCGCCTGGTGAAGTTCCAGCTGACGGAGGGCGGCGAGCTGATCGCCCGCATCCTCGAGGTGGACGACGAAGGCGTGGATCTGGAAGTACCGGGCGTGAAGGGGCGCAAGCCCACCGCCCGCAGGCTCGCCTTCGACGAGATCGCCAAGGCGCGCGTCGAGGTCGAGTTCAACCGCAAGGACAAGAAGGAAGAGGAGGCGTAGCCGTGGACATCGACATGAGTGCCCTGCGGGGTCTGGTCCGGGAGAAGGAGATCTCCTTCGACCTGCTGGTCGAGGCGATCGAGTCGGCCCTCCTCATCGCCTACCACCGCACCGACGGCAGCTTCCGTCGCGCCCGCGTGAAGCTGGACCGCGACAGCGGCCACGTCACGGTGTGGGCGACGGAGGACCCGGCGGACCTCGAGGAGGGCCAGGAGCCCAAGGAGTTCGACGACACCCCGTCCGACTTCGGCCGCATCGCCGCGACGACCGCCAAGCAGGTCATCCTGCAGCGCCTGCGCGACGCTCAGGACGACGCGACCCTCGGCGAGTACGCGGGCCGCGAGGGCGACATCGTCACCGGCGTCGTCCAGCAGGGCCGCGACCCGAAGAACGTGCTCGTCGACATCGGCAAGCTCGAGGCCATCCTGCCGGTGCAGGAGCAGGTGCCCGGCGAGGAGTACGGCCACGGTCTGCGCCTTCGTTCGTACGTCGTCCGGGTGGCGAAGGGTGTCCGCGGCCCCTCGGTCACGCTCTCGCGCACGCACCCCAACCTCGTCAAGAAGCTCTTCGCACTTGAGGTGCCGGAGATCGCCGACGGGTCGGTCGAGATCTCGGCCATCGCCCGCGAGGCCGGTCACCGCACCAAGATCGCGGTGCGCTCGACCCGCTCGGGCCTCAACGCCAAGGGTGCCTGCATCGGCCCGATGGGCCAGCGCGTGCGCAACGTCATGGCCGAGCTCAACGGCGAGAAGATCGACATCGTGGACTGGTCGGACGACCCGGCCGAGATGGTCGCCCACGCCCTCTCCCCGGCGCGGGTCAGCAAGGTGGAGATCGTCGACCTCGCGGCCCGGTCCGCGCGGGTGACGGTGCCGGACTACCAGCTGTCACTCGCCATCGGCAAGGAGGGGCAGAACGCCCGTCTCGCCGCACGGCTCACGGGCTGGCGCATCGACATCCGCCCGGACACCGAGCAGCCGCAGGACTCCTCCGAGTCCTGATCGGGTCCTGATCAAGACAACAGCCGTTCGATTTTTGCCCCAAAGGGGTGAGGTCGGTGCGGGGAGGTAGACTTAATCGTGTCTGGCCGGACGCAAGCCCGCGCATGCCCTGAACGCACCTGTGTGGGGTGCCGGGAGCGAGCGGCCAAGAGCGATCTGCTGCGCATCGTGGCGAAAGAGGGCGCTTGTGCCCCCGATCCAAGCGGTACGCTGCCCGGCCGGGGTGCGTATATCCACCCCGTCCCGGTCTGTCTCGACCTGGCGGTCCGACGCAGAGCGTTCCCGAGGGCCTTCCGGGCCCCGGGCCCGCTCGACACGGCGGACTTGCGCCGAGCCGTCGAGGCAGTTGCCCAGCAGGCAACACCGTAAGGAAGGTCGCGCGGAACCCCGCGCGGCCCTGGTATTCCGCGAGTTGGAAGTAGGTCGAGATTGCGATGAGCACTCGATGAGCACGCGATGAGTACGCCCATGAAGTAGCGACGGTCCGGCGTAACCCGGACCTAAAAGGAGCGAAGTGGCTAAGGTCCGGGTATACGAGCTCGCCAAGGAGTTCGGCGTAGAGAGCAAGGTCGTCATGGCCAAGCTCCAAGAACTCGGTGAATTCGTACGTTCGGCGTCCTCGACGATCGAGGCGCCCGTTGTACGCAAACTGACTGACGCATTGAACCAGGGCGGTGGCAACGGCAAGGCCGCCGCCAAGCCCGGGGCGCCGCGCAAGCAGGCCGCCCCCAAGCCGGCGTCCCCGTCGGCACCCTCTCCCGCGCAGGCCGCCCGTCCGGGTCCGGCCGCGCCCAAGCCCGCGCCGGCGAAGCCCGCCGCCGCGGCCGACAAGCCCGCGGCCTCGCCGGCCACGCCCGGCCCGCGTCCGGGCCCGAAGCCGCCGACGCCCAAGCCGGCCCCGGCAGCTCCGGCCGCGCCCGCCGCGCCGGTCACCCCGGCTCCGGCCGCACCGGAGTTCACCGCTCCGCCGGCCGCCCCGGCTGCCTCCTCGGCACCGGCAGGCCCGCGTCCGGGCGCTCGCCCGGGTGCCCCGAAGCCCGGTGCCCGTCCGGCCCCCGGCCAGGGTGGTCAGGGTCAGGGTCAGGGCGGTCGCGGTGACCGCGGCGACAACCGTCAGGGCGGCGCCCCGCGTCCCGGCGGCCAGGGCGGCGCTCCGCGCCCCGGTGGCCGTCCGGCAGGGCCGCGCCCCGGCAACAACCCCTTCACCTCTGGTGGCTCCACCGGCATGGCGCGCCCGCAGGCGCCCCGTCCGGGCGGCGCCCCGCGTCCCGGCGGCCAGGGTGGCCCCGGCGGTCCCGGCGGCGCCCCGCGCCCGCAGGGCCAGGGCGGCCAGGGTGCTCCCCGTCCGCAGGGCCAGGGCGGCGCTCGCCCCACGCCCGGCGGCATGCCCCGCCCGCAGGGAGGTGCCCCGCGTCCCGGCGGCGCCCCCGGTGGCGGCGGTAACCGTCCGAACCCGGGCATGATGCCGCAGCGTCCCGCCGCGGGCCCGCGTCCCGGTGGTGGCCCCGGCGGTGGCCGTGGTCCCGGCGGTGGCGGTCGTCCCGGCGGTGCCGGTGGCGGCGGTCGTCCCGGTGGCGGCGGCTTCGCGGGCCGTCCCGGCGGCGGTGGCGGCGGCTTCGCCGGTCGTCCCGGTGGTCCCGGTGGCGGTGGCGGCGGCTTCGCCGGTCGTCCCGGTGGCGGCGGTCGTCCCGGCTTCGGCGGTCGTCCCGGCGGTCCCGGTGCCCGTGGTGGCACGCAGGGTGCCTTCGGCCGTCCCGGCGGGCCCGCCCGTCGCGGTCGCAAGTCGAAGCGGCAGAGGCGCCAGGAGTACGAGTCGATGCAGGCTCCGTCGGTCGGCGGCGTCATGCTGCCGAGGGGCAACGGCCAGGCGGTCCGCCTGTCCCGTGGTGCCTCGCTGACCGACTTCGCCGAGAAGATCAACGCCAACCCGGCGTCGCTCGTCGGCGTGATGATGAACCTCGGCGAGATGGTCACGGCCACGCAGTCCGTGCCGGACGAGACGCTGAAGCTGCTCGCGGACGAGATGAACTTCGTCCTCGAGATCGTCAGCCCCGAGGAGGAGGACCGCGAGCTGCTCGAGTCCTTCGACATCGAGTTCGGCGAGGACGAGGGCGGCGAGGAAGCGCTCATGGCGCGTCCGCCGGTCGTCACCGTCATGGGTCACGTCGACCACGGAAAGACCCGCCTCCTGGACGCGATCCGCAAGACGAACGTCATCGCGGGCGAGGCCGGCGGCATCACGCAGCACATCGGTGCGTACCAGGTCTCCGCCGAGGTCAACGACGAAGACCGCAAGATCACCTTCATCGACACCCCCGGTCACGAGGCGTTCACCGCCATGCGTGCCCGTGGTGCGAAGTCCACCGACATCGCGATCCTCGTGGTCGCGGCCAACGACGGTGTGATGCCGCAGACGATCGAGGCGCTGAACCACGCCAAGGCGGCCGACGTGCCGATCGTGGTCGCGGTCAACAAGATCGACGTCGAGGGTGCCGACCCGACCAAGGTGCGCGGTCAGCTCACCGAGTTCGGTCTGGTCGCCGAGGAGTACGGCGGCGACACGATGTTCGTCGACATCTCCGCCAAGCAGGGCCAGAACATCGAGGCCCTCCTGGAGGCCGTGGTCCTGACCGCGGACGCCTCGCTCGACCTGCGGGCCAACCCGGAGCAGGACGCGCAGGGTATTGCGATCGAGTCCCACCTGGACAAGGGCCGCGGCGCCGTCGCGACCGTCCTGGTCCAGCGCGGTACCCTCCGCGTCGGTGACACGATGGTCGTCGGCGACGCGTACGGCCGAGTCCGCGCGATGCTCGACGACAAGGGCGAGAACGTGAGCGAGGCGGGTCCCTCGACCCCGGTCCTCGTCCTCGGTCTCACCAACGTGCCGGGCGCCGGCGACAACTTCCTGGTCGTCGACGAGGACCGTACGGCCCGTCAGATCGCCGAGAAGCGTGCCGCCCGTGAGCGCAACGTCCGCTTCGCCCGCAAGGGTGTGCGGTTCTCCCTGGAGAACCTGGACGAGGCCCTCAAGGCCGGTCTGGTGCAGGAACTCAACCTCATCATCAAGGGCGACGCGTCCGGTTCGGTGGAGGCTCTCGAGTCCTCGCTGCTCCAGCTCGACGTCGGCGAAGAGGTCGACATCCGCGTCCTGCACCGCGGCGTGGGTGCGGTCACCGAGTCGGACATCGACCTGGCGACCGGCTCCGACGCGATCGTGATCGGCTTCAACGTCCGTGCGGCCGGTCGTGCCGCGCAGATGGCCGACCGCGAAGGCGTGGACGTCCGGTACTACTCGGTCATCTACCAGGCGATCGAAGAGATCGAAGCGGCCCTCAAGGGCATGCTCAAGCCGGAGTACGAAGAGGTCGAGCTCGGCACGGCGGAGATCCGCGAGATCTTCCGCTCGTCCAAGCTGGGCAACATCGCCGGTGTTCTTGTCCGGTCGGGCGAGGTCAAGCGCAACACCAAGGCGCGCCTCATCCGCGACGGCAAGGTCATCGCGGAGAGCCTCAACATCTCCGGTCTGCGCCGCTTCAAGGACGACGTCACCGAGATCCGCGAAGGGTTCGAGGGCGGTATCAACCTCGGCAACTTCAACGACATCAAGATCGACGACGTCATCGCGACGTACGAGATGCGCGAGAAGCCGCGAGGCTGATCACCGCAGCTCATGTCGGGGCCGGTCGAGGGGAGATAATCCCGTCGATCGGCCCCGGCCGTTCCGTGTACGGTTCTTGTGTCCCTGCCAAGTGGTTGGCGGGGCGCGACCCCGAACCGGCGGGACATCCGGACACACATGTATGTGGGGACTCTGTCCTTCGATCTGCTCCTCGGCGACGTTCGCTCGCTGAAGGAGAAACGCTCCGTCGTCCGCCCGATCGTCGCCGAACTCATCCGCAAGTACGCGGTGAGCGCGGCGGAGACGGGGAACCAGGACCTCCATCGCAGGGCCGAGATCGGCCTGGCGCTGGTCTCCGGGGAGACGGGGCACCTCACCGACGTACTGGACCGGTGCGAGCGCATGGTCGCCGCCCGTCCCGAGGTGGAGCTGCTCTCCGTTCGACGCAGGCTCCACGGCGACGAAGACTGATTGCACAGCAAGGCGAAGAAGGAGACGGAGCAGTGGCCGACAACGCGCGGGCGAAAAGGCTGGCGGACCTCATCCGAGAGGTGGTTGCCCAGAAGCTGCAGCGCGGGATCAAGGACCCGCGGCTCGGTACGCATGTGACCATCACGGACACCCGGGTCACGGGTGACCTGCGGGAGGCGACCGTCTTCTACACGGTCTACGGGGACGACGAGGACCGCGCGTCGGCCGCCGCCGGCCTGGAGAGCGCCAAGGGCGTCCTCCGTTCGGCGGTCGGTGCGGCGGCGGGCGTGAAGTTCACCCCGAGCCTCACCTTCGTGGCGGACGCGCTGCCGGACAACGCACGGGCCATCGAGGACCTCCTCGACAAGGCCCGCATCTCGGACGAGAAGGTGCGCGAGGTGTCCGCGGGCGCCGAGTTCGCCGGCGGGGCCGACCCGTACCGCAAGCCCGAGGACGAGTCCGACGACGAAACGGACGGCGACGCCCGCGCATGAGCAACACCGGCAACAAGACGCCGGACGGCCTTGTCATCGTCGACAAGCCGTCCGGCTTCACTTCGCATGACGTGGTGGCCAAGATGCGCGGGATCGCCAAGACCCGCCGCGTCGGCCACGCGGGCACCCTGGACCCCATGGCGACGGGCGTTCTCGTCCTCGGGGTCGAGCGGGCGACCAAACTCCTCGGCCACCTCGCGCTGACGGAGAAGGAGTACCTCGGCACGATCCGGCTCGGCCAGAACACGGTCACGGACGACGCCGAGGGAGAGCTCACCTCGTCCGCCGACGCCTCGGGCATCAAGCGCGATGCCATCGACGCGGGCATCGCCAAGCTCTCCGGCGACATCATGCAGGTGCCGTCGAAGGTCAGCGCCATCAAGATCGACGGCAAGCGGTCGTACACCAGGGCGCGCGAGGGCGAGGACTTCGAGATCCCCGCCCGCCCGGTGAAGATCTCCGCCTTCACGGTGTACGACGTCAGGGACGCCGTCGCCGAGGACGGCACCCCCGTACTCGACCTGGTCGTGTCGGTGGTCTGCTCGTCGGGGACGTACATCCGCGCCCTCGCCCGCGACCTCGGCGCGGATCTCGGGGTCGGCGGCCATCTGACGGCGCTGCGGCGCACGCGCGTCGGGCCGTACAAGCTGGACTCCGCCAAGACCATCGACCAGCTCCAGGAGGAGCTGACGGTGATGCCGGTGGCCGACGCGGCCGCCGCCGCGTTCCCGCGCTGGGACGTGGACGAGAAGCGGGCGCGGCTGCTGCTCAACGGCGTACGGATCGAGATGCCGGGGGAGTACGCGGGAGTCGGCGCCGTCGCCGTCTTCGACCCGGAGGGCCGGTTCCTGGTCCTGGCCGAGGAGCTGAAGGGCAAGGCCAAGAGCCTGGCCGTCTTCGCCTGAGAGTCTCTTCTCCGGGGAGCCCGAGGCATCCCGTTCGCGGGTCTTCGCCGTGGAGCGGCGGACAGCTGTGCGTGTGGCAGCGCGCCGCTCCACGGCGACTCCCCCCACCTCATGTTGTATCCATCGCGCCCTGCCGATTCACCCCATCAGGTGGGCGCTCGGAGTGAAATGAGGGAGCGGAAGGGGGCGCGTTCGTGACGCGTTCTGTCCTGCTGATCACCGCCGACCTACGGTCAGTAGAACGGGGCGTTCGCGGGAGGTTCGGGCATGGCGGGACAAAGTGACCCGACGGCGCTCGACCGTGCCCTGGTGCGGATCTGCGATCTCGCCGGGCGCCCGCGCGGGATGGGATTCGCCGCCGACGACCACGGCACGGTGATCACCAGCCATGAAGCCGTCGACGGTCTCGCGCGGCTCGTGCTGCACGCGGCGGGGGAGCGCGTCTGCGTGGCGAGCGCCGACGCCGTGGTGGCCCTCCCCGAAGCCGACCTGGCCCTCGTCCGCACGGAGGGGCTCGGCCTGCGCCCGCTGCCCGTCACGGTCCGCGACGCCGTCCCCGTCGGCACCTACGTACACCTCGTCGCGCGCGGCAGGCGTGAGGCGCGGGTCCTCGGCCCGGCGCCGGTGACGTACACCGCGACGGACCGTTTCCATCTGATCGACGGCGCCATGGAGCTGGCGATCGGCACGGACGGCGCCGATGCGCTGCGGCTCGGGGGCGGGGCCGCGGGCGGTCCGGTCGTCGACGTCTCGTCCGGCGCGGTGCTCGCCGTCCTCGGGACCGCGCTGCACGGCGAGCACAGTGCGGCCGGGTTCGCCGTGCCGCTGCGGGAGGCTGCCGCCGCCGATCCGGGAGGGCCGCTCGCCGAGCTCCTTGCCCGCAACGGAGCGACCGTTCCCGCGTACGGCCGCGATCTGAACCTGGCGGGTGCGCTGCACCTGGCGGCGACCTCGGTGGGCTCCGACGGACCGCGGCCCGCCCTCCTCGAACCGGTCGAACGCCCCGACACCACAAGGGAGTTGACCGCATTCACCGCTGGACCCGCACAGGTGCTCGGTCTCGTCGGCGACCCCGGCACGGGCCGTACGACGGAACTCACCGCCCTGGCCGCCTGCCGCGCGCGGGGCACCGAACCGGCCCCCACGCTGTGGCTGCGCGGCGCCGACCTCCAGGGCGGGGACACGGGAGTGGGCGACGCCGTGGAGCGGGCCCTTGAGCGGGCCGGGCGGATCCTGGAGGCCGCGGACGGGTCGCTCGCCGAAGCGGAGGACGGCCTCGGGGACATCTCCGCGGGGCGGGTCGCGCGGCTCGTGCGGGACGAGGGGCGGGCGTTGTTGCTGCTGCTCGACGGGCCCGAGGAGATGCCGCCGGTCCTGGCCCACCGGCTCGCGGAGTGGAGCGCGGGCACGGCCGATTGGCTGCGGGAGACGGGCGCGCGGCTCGTGGTGGGCTGCCGGGCCGAGTACTGGGAGCAGGCCGGGGCGTACTTTCCCGCGGCGCTCTCGGCGGGATGCGTGCAGCTGGGGGATCTGCCCGAGCGGCAGGCGCGGACCGCCCGCGCGCGGTACGGCATCCCGGACGGAGCGCTCGCCGCGGCCGACGCGCGGCATCCCCTCGCCCTGCGGCTGCTCGCCGAGGTGCGGGCGGCCCTGCCGGACGAGCCGCCGCCGGGGCGCCCGGACCGCGAGGAGATCTTCGAGGCCTACCTCGACGTGCTGTGCCTGCGGGTGGCGGTGCGGCTCGCGGCGGCGAGCGGACTCCGGGGCACGGCCGTACGGCGCCTCGCGGCGAAGGTGTCCGGGCAGGTGCACGAGGCCGCCCGGCGGTCGCTGGGGCCGGGGCAGGGGGAGCTCGACCGGGCGGCGTTCGAGGACGTGTTCCCGTGGGGGTCGGGGTGGGCGTCCGCGGTCCTCACGGAGGGGCTGCTCGTCCCTGCCGGGGACGGGTACCGCTTCGCGCACGAGGAGCTCGCCGACTGGATCCAGGGGATGCATCTGGATGTGGAGGGGGCGCTGTGGTCCCTCGTGCACCGGCACCGTGCGGCGGTGCCGGGGGAGGCGTCCCTGCCGGTGCCCCGGCACCGGATCGGCCCCGTGATCCAGGCCCTGCTGTTCCTGGGGCGCCAGCGGGGGCCCGCGGAACTGGAAGCGCGGCTTCGGGACTTGGCGGAGTTCACGGCGTCTTCCCCGGCGCCCGGCACATCGACCCCCGTCGGCGGCGACGGCCAAGTCGCCCGCGTCGTGAGCGCGCGTCCCGCAGGGCGATGGGGGCCTCCCCTGCTGGAGCGGAGCCGGGAGCTCGGGGAAGGGCGGGCACAACCCCTGGCGCCGGGTGCCGACGAACCGGGGAGCGCGGGCAGCGCTCCGGCGCCGTCGGACGCCGACGGGACGGGGGACACGGGCCACGATCCCGCACCGCCCGGGGCAGAGGGCGATGCCCGGTGGTGGGCCGACCACCTGGTCAGGGAGACCCTCTTGCGGGTGGGGGACGCCCGCCCCTACCTCGGGCTGCTCGGCGAACTGGCCAAGGAGCGCGGCTACCCCGCCGAGTTCTGGCTCGCCCTGCCCCTCACCGACACCGACCGCTTCGACCTCCTGCGCACGGCAGTGATCCACGACCCCCCGCCCGGCCCCCCGCCAGGCCCTCCGCAGGGCCGCTGCCTCGACGCGGTGGCGGAGCTCCTGGCACGGAACCCCGCCGAAGTCCAGCCACAGCTGACCCGGTGGTTCAGCGACGAACGCCCCCTGAAAGCCACCCCCGACGCCACCGTCGCATCGGCGGCGCAGGCACTCCTGCACACCCACCGCCACCGAGGCATCGACGCCCTCATCGAGATCCTGGTCGACTGCGCGCACCCCCGCGCCGACGAACTGCTCGCCGCCCTCGCGGAGGAGGAACCCTCCGCCGTCTGCCGCGCGGTGGACCGCTGGGTCCACGACGAACGCCCCGCACGCCATGTCGCCGCCGTCGCCTACGGCCTGCGCGCCGCCCCGCACGCCGCCACGGACGCCGACCGCAGGCTCCTGCGGTACACGGCCTTCGCGCTGCTCGCCCGCACCTCGGACGACACCCTGCACGGCGCCGCCCTCGCCCTCCTCGTACAGGACCCGCAGACCCGCGCCCGTCATCTGCCGCCCGCCCTCAAGCGCTTCACCGCCGGCGACCCGCAGCTCCCCGCGAGCGCACTGATCGCTGCCCTGGACACCCACCCGGAGCAGGTGCTCGCAGCCTTCCGGACCCGGCTGTACGGGCCGGGCCCCGCACCGGGAGACGTACTGCGGAGCCTGGCCGACGTGACGGACCCCCTGCTCGCCCGGCGGATCGCCGATCTCGTACGCGACGTGCTCGAGCTGCGCCCCGACCTGGCGGGGCACGTGGCCGCCTACCTAGACCTGCGGTTCGAGCAGGGGCCCGGCGCCCGCGCCGTTCTCCTGCCGCTGGTCACCGGCCTGCTGCGGCACCGCCCGCCCCCGGTGCGGGCCGCCCTCGCCGGGGTCGTCGCCGCCCCCGGCACCCCCGCCTCGCGCACCCTGCGGACCGAGCTCCTGGACGTACTGCTCGACCGGGAGCGGGAGCCCGAAGTCCTGGACGCCGTGCTCTGCGCCGTGGCGGGCGGCGACGACGTGGAACGGGTCCGCGACCTCGTGCACCGCACCGGCGTCCTGCTCGTCCGCACCCCGGAGGGCGCAACGTGCTTCGACCGGCGTCTGGTCGAGCTCGCCCGTTCCGTGCCGGGCTTCTCCGCCCTGGTCGCCCGGTGGATGTGCGCGGACCCGCAGGACTGGTCGGCCCTGGTCGGTCCCAGCTCCCGCCGCATGATCGAGAACCTCGCCGGAGCGCGTGTCCCCGCGTGACCCCCGCCACCCCCTCCGATGCGATCCCGACCGCGCGGGCATGGCAGTCTTAGACCTGCGCAATCGGCAATGGGACGTACCCAGACGTACACAGGTTCGGCGAGGAGCAAAGACAGTGCAGCGCTGGCGTGGCTTGGCGGACATCCCCCAGGACTGGGGGCGCAGCGTCGTCACCATCGGTTCCTACGACGGCGTACACCGCGGACACCAGCTGATCATCGGCCGTGCGGTGGCACGCGCCCGTGAGCTCGGCGTGCCCGCCGTGGTCGTCACCTTCGACCCGCACCCCTCCGAGGTCGTGCGCCCCGGCAGCCACCCGCCGCTGCTCGCCCCGCACCACCGGCGCGCCGAACTCATGGCCGACCTCGGCGTGGACGCGCTCCTGATCCTTCCGTTCACCACGGAGTTCTCGAAGCTGTCGCCCGCCGACTTCGTCGTGAAGGTCCTCGTCGACAAGTTGCACGCGCGTCTGGTCGTCGAGGGCCCCAACTTCCGCTTCGGCCACAAGGCCGCGGGCAACGTCGCCTTCCTGACCGAGCTCGGCGCGACGTACGACTACGAGGTCGACGTCATCGACCTGTTCGTGAGCGGCGAGGCGGGCGGCGGCGATCCCTTCTCCTCGACCCTCACCCGGCGCCTGGTCGCCGAGGGCGACGTGAAGGGCGCGGCGGAGATCCTCGGCCGTCCGCACCGCGTCGAGGGCGTCGTCGTACGGGGTGCGCAGCGCGGACGCGAACTGGGCTACCCCACCGCAAACGTGGAGACACTGCCGCACACCGCCATCCCCGCCGACGGCGTCTACGCGGGATGGCTGCACGCCCAGGGCGAGGCGATGCCCGCGGCGATCTCCGTCGGGACGAACCCGCAGTTCGACGGGACGGAGCGGACGGTCGAGGCCTACGCGATCGACCGCGTCGGCCTCGACCTGTACGGGCTGCACGTCGCCGTCGACTTCCTGGCCTTCGTGCGCGGCCAGGCGAAGTTCGAGTCCATCGACGAACTGCTCGTCGCCATGGCGGACGACGTGAAGCGCTCCCGCGAACTGGTCGAAGCCGCCCCGGAGTAGAGCCTCCCGCCTACCGGAGCTGCGGCAGGTTGATGTTGTTGACCAGCGGGCCTTCGACGGTGACTCCCTCGGTGACCAGCGACTCGACCGGCGGCAGCGGGGTGGCGTAGGGCCCCCTGTGCTGCGCCGCCGAGGCCGACGCGGTGATCGCGGTGACGGACAGGGCGAGGGTTGCGAGCAGGGTGAAGGCCAGGACGCGGCGGTGACGCATGCGATCTCTGCTTTCTTGCGGTTCTTTGCCGGGTTCCTCTGTCGGGTTCTTCCGGCGGGTGGGGAGGGGCCGAGGCCGTCGGGTTAGCCCACACGGGCTACGCATGATCCCCGGCGTGCGACGACCCTTTCGTATGATCGTCGGTGACTTCTGGGCCGCGCCGCGGTTACGCACGGCGAGCGGGACGCGATCGGCGGACCGCATCCGTACGGTCCAAGGAGGCTGCAGTGAACCGCAGTTGGGTCCAGAGCACATCCCGTTGGGCGCTGATCGCGGCGGTGGCGGCGGTGCCGTCCGTCCTGTGTTCCGGTGCGGCGCACGCCGACGAGACGAACCGCGACTCGCACAACGGCCCCAACGTCTCGCTGATCAGCACCGGCCAGATCGACGACCCGATGGAGGACGTGCTGGAGCACACCCTCAACTTCGGGGACGGATACAGGTGGGGCTGACACGCCCGGCCGTTCGTGCTCGTTCCGCACGCGCGCGGGTCCCGGGCGGCCGCGCGCGTACGGAACGAAGCAGGTGTGTTCAGACTGCCAGGTGTGTTCAGACTGCTCGGATCACGGGGCGAGGCACGCCGCGCCCGGCACCTCGGACGGGACACTCGGGCTCGCCGGGTCGACGAGCGAGGTGACGTCACCGGCCGACTGCGTCAGGCAGTCGACGGTCCCCACGGGGTCCGGGATGGCGCTCGCCGGCGTGGCAAGGGCCCCCAGCAGTGCGACGGCCCCGAGGATGACGGCGGCGGAACGGCGCATGGAAAATCTCCTTCGCTTCGGTGGAGTTCGGTGGAGCTGCTTACGGTCCGTGATCGAACCGAACCGATCTGTAACTCCCCACCGCTCACGCCCCATAGGCCGCGTATCACCCGTACGTGCAAGAGGTAACGATCCGCCACGGGATTCGCCGTTTCACCCCGGCCGTTCGTACGAGCGCGATCTCGATCAGACTCCGGACGGACTGAGGCGCGCCGCCGCCCAGTGGCACGCCACCTGCGTCTCGCCCCCGCCGGACAGCACCGGCAGATCCTCCGTCCGGCAGCGATCCGCCACCCCCGCCCGCTCCGCCTCGCCCGAGGCGAGCACCTGGCAGCGGGCGTGGAAGCGGCAGCCGCCCGGGATGCGGGACGGGTCCGGCGGCTCACCCGTGAGCACCACCGGATCGCCGGGAGCCTCCGGAAGCACCGACAACAGAGCCTGCGTGTACGGGTGCTGAGGCGACGTCAGGACTTCCTCCACCGTCCCTGTCTCCACGATCCGGCCCAGATACATCACGGCGACCCGGTCGGCGATGTTCCACGCCAGGCCCAGGTCGTGCGTCACCACCAGGGCGGACAGGCCCAGTTCCTCGCGGAGCCTGAGCAGCAGAGCGAGGATCTCGCCCCGTACGGACGCGTCGAGCGAGGCCACCGGCTCGTCGGCGACGATCAGTTCGGGCTCCAGGACAAGCGCGCCCGCGATGACGACACGCTGGCGCTGACCGCCCGACAGCTCGTGCGGATAGCGCAGGAAGAACCGCTCCGGAGGGCGCAGACCCGCCCGTGACAGGGCATCGGCCACCGCGGCCCGCTCGTCGCCCCCGTACCCGTGGATGCGCAGCCCCTCCGCCACGGCCTCGTACACCGTGTGGCGCGGATTCAGGGAGCCGCTGGGATCCTGGAGGACCAGCTGGACGCGCTTGCGGTACGCCTTCAGGGCGCGGCCCGCGTAGTCGAGCGGCTTGCCGCCGAAGGTCACCTTGCCGGACGTGGGGGAGACCAGGCCGAGCAGGGAACGGGCCAGGGTCGTCTTGCCGCAACCCGACTCGCCGACCAGGGCCACGATCTCGCCCGGCTTGATGTCGAGGTCGACGCCGTCCACGGCCCGCGCGGGCGGTGCGCCGCGGCGGCCGGGGAACGTGATGTGCAGATCGCCCGCCGACAACAGGGGATCAGCCGAGCGCAGGGGATCATCGGTGGTCATGCGTCGCTGCTCCTCTGTGCGTGATCTGTCGGGGCTCGTCGGCGCTCGCGGGGGCCCTTCGCCGGGACCCGGCGGCGCTCACGGCGTCCGCTCCGCCGTCGCCGGTGCCGAGGTCGGCTGCGCCGGGAGCTGCGCGCCCGCGTGCACGCACGCAGCGCGGTGCCGGGGGCCCGCGTCCCGCAGTACCTGGTCCTCCGTGGTGCAGGAGTCGAGGGCGACCGCGCAGCGCGGGTGGAACGTACAGCCCGTGGGGAGCGCGGACGGGTCGGGCGGGTCGCCGGGCAGACCGCGCGGCGCGAAGCGGGACGTCGCGTCGCCGATGCGCGGGAAGGCCGCGGACAGGGCCTTCCCGTACGGGTGCCGGGCGTTCTCGTAGACCTCCGAGGCCGGGCCCTCCTCGACGACGCGGCCCGCGTACATCACCGCGAGCCGGTCGCAGGTGTCGGAGAGCACCGCGAGGTCATGGCTGATCATGATCAGGCCCAGGTCCTGCTCGGCCACGAGCTGCTCGATCAGGCGCAGGATCTGCGCCTGGATCATCACGTCGAGGGCCGTCGTCGGCTCGTCGGCGATGATCAGGCGCGGGTCGCAGGCGAGCGCCATCGCGATCATCACGCGCTGGCGCTGACCGCCCGACAGCTCGTGCGGGTACGCCTCCGCGCGGGCGGCGGGAAGGCCCACCTGTTCGAGCAGTTCACCGGCCTTCTTCCGCGCGGCCGCCGGTGTCGCCTTCTTGTGCAGCAGGATCGGCTCGGTGATCTGGTCCCCGATGCGGTGCACGGCGTTGAGCGAGTGCATCGCGCCCTGGAAGACGATCGACGCGCCCGCCCAGCGGACCGCGCGCACCTGGCCCCACTTCATGGCGAGGACGTCCTCGCCGTCGAGCAGGACCTCGCCGGTCACCTTCGTGCCCGCGGGCAGCAGCCGCAGCAGCGCGAGGGCGAGCGTCGACTTCCCGCAGCCGGACTCGCCGGCCACGCCGAGCTTCTGGCCCGCGTCCACCGAGAGGTTCACGCCGCGCACGGCGGCCGCCCCGGACGCGTACGTCACTTCGAGGTTTCTTACGTCGAGGAGGCGCTGCTCCGTCACTTCGGTCTCCGTCACTACTTCGGTCGTACTGCTCAACGGGAGACCCCCAGCCTGGGGTTGAGCACGGATTCCACGGCGCGCCCGCACAGCGTGAACGCCAGGGCCACGACGGCGATGGCGAGTCCAGGCGGAGCGAGGTACCACCAGTCGCCCGCGCTGACCGCGCCCGCCTCGCGCGCGTCCTGGAGCAGCCCGCCCCAGGAGACGCCGGTGGGGTCGCCCAGGCCCAGGAAGGCGAGCGTCGCCTCGGTGAGGATGGCGTTGGAGATGACGAGGGTCGTCTGCGCGAGGACGAGCGGCATCACGTTGGGCAGGACGTGCCGGCTCATGATGTGGCCGTGGCCGCCGCCGAGGGCCTGTGCGCGCTCGATGTACGGGCGGGATTCCACCGCCAGCGTCTGGGCGCGGACCAGGCGTGCGGTCGTCGGCCAGGTCGTCACGCCGATCGCCAGGATGATCGTCCAGATCGAGCCGGACATCACCGCGGCGAGCGCGATGGCAAGGACCAGCGTCGGCATCACCAGGAACCAGTCGGTGACGCGCATGATGACGGTGGAGTACCAGCCCTTGAAGTGCCCGGCGGTGATCCCCACGAGCGTGCCGATGGTCACCGAGAGGACGGCGGCGAGCAGCCCGACGGTCAGCGACATCCGCGCGCCGTACACCAGGAGGCCCAGCAGGTCGCGCCCGAACTGGTCGGTGCCGAGGGGGAATTCACCGCTCGGCGACTCCATGGGCTTGCCGGGCGCGTCGGTCACGCTCTGCGCGTCCGAGCCGACCAGGACCGGCGCGAAGACGGCGATGAGCGCGATGACGACGAGCGCGGCCAGGCCGAAGAGACCGGCCCGGTGGGTGCGGAACTCGCGCCAGAAACGGGCGGCCGAGTGCCGTCTGCGGGCACGGGCGAGGGCCCGCGCGCTCTTGATCGGGGTGGTCGGTGCGGATTCGGTCGTCATCGGCCCACCCGGGGATCGAGCAACGGATAGATCACGTCGGCCAGGGTGTTCATCAGGATCACCGCAGCGGAGAAGATGAAGAACAGGCCCTGGACGAGGGGCAGGTCGGGCACGCTGAGCGCGGCGTAGAAGAGTCCGCCGAGCCCCGGCCAGGAGAAGACGGTCTCCACGAGGATCGCGCCCGCCACCACCGTGCCGAGGTTCACGAACATCAGCGTGACGGTGGGCAGCATCGCGTTCGGGACGGCATGGCGGCGCCGTACGAGATCGTCCCGCAGCCCCTTGGCGCGGGCGGTCGTCAGATAGTCGCTGCCCATCTCGTCGAGCAGCGACGAGCGCATGACCAGCAGCGTCTGCGCGTACCCCACCGCCACCAGGGTGATGACGGGCAGCACCATGTGGTGCGCGACGTCGATGACGTACGCGACGCCCGTCTCGCCACCGGATTCGAGCCCGCCGGTCGGGAACAGCCCCGGAATGGGGCCCACGCCCACCGAGAAGGTGATGATGAGGAGAAGCCCGAGCCAGAACGACGGCACGGAGTAGAGGGTGAGCGCGAGGCCGGTGTGGACGCGGTCCCCGAGCTGTCCGTTGCGCCAGGCCGTGCGGGTGCCGAGCCAGATGCCGATGAGGGTGTAGAGCACGAACGCGGTGCCGGTGAGCAGGAGCGTCGCGGGCAGCGCGGCGGTGATCTTGTCCATCACCGGGGTGTGGAACTGGTACGAGGTGCCGAAGTCGCCGGTCAGGGCCTTGCCGCAGTAGTCGAAGAACTGCGTCATCATCGGCTGGTCGAGGCCGAACTCCTTGCGCATCGCGTCCAGCTGTTCGGCCGATACGCGCTTTCCGCCGGTCATCTGCTTCACCGGGTCACCCGGGATGAGGCGGAAGAGGAAGAAGCTGGTGACGAGGACGGCGAACAGCGAGACGGCGGCGCCGCCCAGCTTGCCCGCCACGTACAGGAGATAGGCGCGGGTGTTCCGGGCCCGGGGCCCGCGGGCCGACGGCCCGGCGAATGCCGGGTCGTCGGTCACCGCGGTGCCCTCGGTGTCGAGCAGTGCGGGATTGCTGTCAGCGGTCATGCGTTACTCGCGGTCCTCTGCGGTCGAACGGCGGCGCAGGGCGAACAGGACTCCTCCGCCGACGAGCACCACCGCGGCGGCGGCGATACCGATGATGACACCGGTCGAGCTTCCGTCCTTGGAGGAACTCTTCCCATCTGCGGGCACCGCTGACCACCAGGACCAGTAACCGTCCTGACCGTAGATGTTGCCGGCGGCCGTCGGCATGGTGGTGATGGACTTGATCTGGTCGGTGCGGTAGGCCTCCACGGCGTTCGGGTACGCCAGGATGTTCATGTACCCGGAGTCGTAGAGCCAGGACTGCATTTCCTTGACGGTCTGAGCGCGCTTGTCCGGGTCGTACTCGGCCAGCTGCTTGTTGTAGAGCTCGTCGTACTTCTTGTCGCAGATGAAGTTGTCGGTCGCGGCGCTCTCCTTGGCCTTCACCGGGAGCGCGGCGCAGGAGTGGATGCCGAGGACGAAGTCCGGGTCGGGGTTGACCGACCAGCCGTCGAACGCGAGGTCGTACTCTCCCGCGTACCAGGGCACGGACACGTCATCGAGGCAGTTGACCTTGAGCCCGATACCGAGATCGCCCCACCACTCCTTGAGATACTTGCCGACCGCCTTGTCGTTCGGGTCGGTGGCGTGGCAGAGGATGCGGAAGTCGAGCGGCTTCCCGTCCTTGCCGACGCGCCGGCCGTCGCCGTTCTTCTTGTAGCCCGCCTCGTCGAGGAGTTGGGCCGCCCTCTTGGGGTCGTACGACAGCTTCTGGTCGGCCGACGGCTTCCAGGCGTACTCGGAGAAGCGCGGCGGGATGTAGCCCTCGCCCTCGACGGCCTGGCCCTGGAAGACCTTGTCGACCAGCGCCTCACGGTCCACGGAGAGGAAGAGCGCCTGGCGGACCTTCTTGTCCAGGAGCGCCTTGTTGCCGTCACCGAACTTCTTGCGGTCGCGGGTCTGGGCGCCGGGGTTGGTCGCGAGCGCGAAGAAGCGCCGCCCCGGTCCCTCGTTCACTTTGACGTTCGCCGTGCCCTTGAGCTCGCGGGCCTGAGCGGGCGTCAGCGCGGGCTGGCCGGCCACGAAGGAGACCTCGCCCTTCTTGAGCGCCGCGACGGCCGCGTCCTGGTCCTTGTACGTCTTGAAGACCAGCTCGTCGAACTTGGGCGCGCCGCGCCAGAAGTCCTTGTTGGCCTTCAGCTTCACGTACTGGTCGGTCTTGTAGTCGGTGAGGATGAAGGGGCCGTTGCCGACGATGGGGAAGGAGTCGTCGTTGTTGTACTTGGAGACGTCGTCGACCTTCTCCCAGACATGCTTGGGAACGATCGGCACGTCTAGGGCGGCCATGGTGGCCTGCGGCTTCTTCAGCTCGACGACCAGCTTGGTGGGGCTGGGGGCGGTCACCTTCTTGAAGTTGGCGACGAACCCGGAGTTGGCGGTGGCGGTGCCCTCCTTGGACATCAGCTTGTTGAACGTCCAGGCCGCGTCCTCGGCGGTCGCCTTCTTGCCGTCCGACCACTTCGAGTTGTCCCGGATGGTGTACGTCCAGGTCAGCTTGTCCGCGGAGGGCTCCCACTTGGTGGCGAAGCCGGGGATCGCGTGGTTGTCCTTGGCGTCGTAGTTCGTCAGGTACTCGTACGTGAGCCGGTGGATGCTGGTGCTGAGCAGCCGCTGGGCGAGGAAGGGACTGAGCGAGTCGACGCTCTGGGCCACCGCGACGGTGAGGGTCTTCTTGCCGTCCGCCTTGGCCTCGGCCTGTTGGGGCGCCGGGTTCAGGGGAGAGGCGAGACCCGCCGTCAGGGCGAGGGCGGCGGTGCCGCCTGCCAGGAGGAGACGGAGGCGTGGGGATGGCTTGCGGGACACCTTCGAGGGGGCCTTGGCGGACGCCTCGGTGCGTGCCTCGGTGAGTGCTTTGGTGCGCGCCTCGGTGAGTGCCCCGGGGGGTGCCTTCGTGGTGCGGTGAGACCGTGTTCTGCCGTGCTGATCTTGTGTGTCCATGGGTCGGTGACCTCGCGTCATCGCTCGCGCAGAGATGGCTGGTTGATCAAGTAACGCCAGCTGGTTGATGAGTGTGTTTACCAGCGCCAGTCTGCGCCAGTCAACGGCAGGTGAACCCCATGTGGCCTGCGGAAATAACGAGTTGACCCGTTTTTCATCCGCATTGGTCAAGACCTGTGAAGCGTGGCTGGTCGGGGGGTGATGGTGGGGGGAGGGGCAGGTGGGGGTGGGGGGTGCGGGAGGGGTGGGCGGGGAGCTCCACCCGCCCTCCGTTCCCTTCGGTGCCTGGCCGGGGCCGGGTAGTCGGGTGGGCGGAGGGAGAGCTTGTTCGGCAACGAAGGCCGCGGGGTGCCGGAGAAACGGACTGGGCCCGCACCGAGGTTCGGTACGGGCCCAGCTGAGACAAGCGCAGGCTACTGCTGAGGCGCTTCCGGCGCCGGAGGCTGCGGCTGATAGGGAGCTCCGGGCTGGAACGGCTGCCCGGGCTGAACCGGCGGCTGCTGCTGCTGCCCCTGCTGTCCCTGCTGCGGAGGCTGAGGCTGCTGCCCCTGAGGCGCAGGCGCAGGCGCTTGGAACGGCTGCCCCGGCCCCGGCTGCGGAGGCGACTGCGGAGGCGCCGCGTTCTGCCACCCCTGCGGAGCCCCCGGCTGCTGCGGATAGGGCTGCCCACCGGGCTGCTGCGGCGGTTGCGGCTGCGGCTGAGGCGGCTGCGGCTGCTGAGGAGCGTACGGCTGCTGCGGCGCCTGCCCCTGCCCCTGTCCGCCCCCGTACGGCTGCTGCCCCGGAACAGCCCCCTGCTGCCCCGGATACCCACCCTGCCCCGGCATGGGCGGAGCCACGACCGGCGGCGGATTCCCGTCGGACGTCCACAACCCCTGCTGCTGCTGAGCCCGCACAAAGTCCTCGGCGACCATCGCGGAGAGGTTGAAGTACGCCTCCCGCACCTTCGGCCGCATCATGTCGAGGTCGACCTCAGCACCGGCGGCGAGATGCTCGTCGAACGGAATGACGACAACGCCCCGGCACCGCGTCTCGAAGTGCGACACGATGTCATCGACCTTGATCATCTTGCCGGTCTCGCGCACACCGGAGATGACGGTGATGGACCGCGAGACGAGATCGGCGTACCCATGGGCCGACAACCAGTCCAAGGTCGTCGACGCACTGCTGGCCCCGTCCACGGACGGCGTCGAAATAATGATCAGCTGATCGGCGAGGTCGAGAACCCCCCGCATGGCGCTGTAGAGCAGCCCCGTACCGGAGTCGGTCAGGATGATCGGATACTGCTTCCCGAGCACATCAATGGCGCGCCGGTAATCCTCGTCGTTGAACGTGGTCGAGACGGCCGGGTCCACGTCATTGGCGATGATCTCGAGCCCGGACGCGGCCTGCGAGGTGAAGCGCCGGATGTCCATGTACGAGTTGAGGTACGGGATCGCCTGGACGAGGTCACGGATGGTGGCCCCGGTCTCGCGCCGCACGCGGCGCCCGAGCGTACCGGCGTCGGGGTTGGCGTCGATCGCGAGGATCTTGTCCTGCCGCTCGGTGGCCAGCGTCGAGCCGAGCGCGGTGGTGGTCGTGGTCTTGCCGACGCCGCCCTTGAGGCTGATGACGGCGATGCGGTAGCAGGACAGGACCGGTGTGCGGATCAGCTCCAGCTTCCGCTGCCGCTCGGCCTCCTCCTTCTTGCCGCCGAGCTTGAACCGGGACCCGCCGCCCGCGGGGCGGCTGCTCTTGGCCTTCGGCTTGTTGTTGCGCAGCAGCCGGTCGGAGGACAGCTCGACGGCGGCCGTGTAACCAAGCGGCGCACCGGGGTTGGTCCGCTCCCGCTGATCATGCTGCACGGCCTGCGGCCAGGCGGCACCGGTACGGGGATCGATGGGCGGCTGCGGCTGACCCTGAGCCGGGGGCTGCGCCTGCGGCTGGGGCTGAGCCTGCGGCGGCTGCTGGGCCGGAAGGGGCTGCTGCGGCTGCTGGGGCTGTGCGGGGGCCGGGGGCTGGGCCTGCGGCATCGCCTGCGGAGCCGGCTGCTGCTGGGCAACGGCGGGCGGGAGCGGCTGCTGGGCCTGCGGCGCGGGCGGCTGCGGGAACCCGTAACTGCCCTGCGGGGCGGGGGAGTTGGGGTCAGCCGGAGCCGGAGCCGGAGCCGGAGCCGGAGCCGGAGCCGGAGCGCCTTGCTGCGGGAACCCGTAACTGCCCTGTGGAGCTGGGGAGTTGGGGGCGGCCGGAGCCGGGGCGCCTTGCTGCGGGAATCCGTAACCGCTGGGCGGGACGGGAGCGGACCCCTGCTGGGGGAATCCGTAGCTGCCCTGCTGCGGCGGCGCGGCGGGACCGGGTGCCGGAGCGGGTGCCGGAGCAGGCGCACCGGCCTGCGGGAACCCATAGCCGGCAGGCGGAACGGCCGCTTCGGGCACCGGCACCGGCCCCGGAGCAGGCGCCACGGGAGAGGGGGAGGGAGAGGGGGCGGGAGCCGGCGCAGGGGCCGGTGCCGGAGCACTGGCCTGCTGCGGGAACCCGTACCCGCTCGGCGGCACCGGAGCATCGGCGGCAGGCGGAGGCGCGACCGGCGAAGGAGCCACCGGCCCGGTGGGCGAGGGCCAGGCAGGAGGCGCCATCTGAGGAGCCTGCGGCTGTACGGGCGCCGGGGCAGGCGCAGGTGCGGGCTCGGCCTGCTGCTGCGGCACCGGCGGCTGCTCCGGCACCGGCTGCTGCTCCGGCTCGGCGGCAGGCGCCGGCTCCGCGGGCGGCGGGGCGGAAGCCTGGCCGGGAACGGGCCACTGCGGCGCTGACGTGGGCGCCGCGGGCTGGAAGGCGGGCGGCAGCGGCGGAAGCCCACCGTGCGGCGCGGGCGGCGGAGTCCAGGACGGCGAAACGGAGTCCTGCACGTCGTCGACGGGCTCAGCAGGCACAGCGTCCTGAGGAGCAGCGTCCTGCGGAACGGCATCCCGGACCTCGTCCGCAACATCCGGCTCATCGGCCCCATCGGAGTCATCGACGTCCGAGGAAACTCCCTCGACAACGCCAAAGCTCCCCTCACCAACAGAGGCGGATGCAGGCTCCTCGACAGGTGAATCACCGTCGACGCCGGACACACCGCTCTCATCGGCAAGCCCAAGCCCAAGCTCACCCGCATCCGACGCGAACTCCGACTCACCCGTGACCGACTCACCCGTGACCGGCTCATCCGTGACCGGCTCATCCGTGACCGACTCGCCCGACTCCTCCTCGTCAGAGGTCTCTGCGGGAGCAGAACCGGCCTCCTCCGAGTCGTCCCGCGAAGCATCCGCGGCGGCGCGTTCCTCGATCTCCCGCTTCAGCGCGACGGCGGAGAACCGCATGGTGGCGCCGCTCTCCAGATCGCCACTGCTGTCGGCGACGGGCTCGACAACAGCGGGCGACGCGGACGCATGCTCCGGCTCCGGCTCGGGCTCCGGTTCGGGCGCGACCTCAGGCTTCTCCGGCGCGACCTCGGGCTTGGGCACAACACCGGTCACATGGACGGAGGAGGCAACACCAGCAACGGCACTACCCCAGTCCGCAGCACCCCCCGAAGGCGCCCCACCCTCGGAACCAGCCGGAGCCGGGGAAGGAGCCGGAGCCGGGGAAGGAGTCGCAGCCGGAGGCGAAGCAGGCTCGGGCTGCTGCGGCTGAAACCCGCTCCCCACGGGCAGCTTCGGCACAGCAGAAGGAAATCCGACGGGCGGAGCCGGAGGCTCAGGAGCAACAGGCGGAGCGGCAGGCTCAACGGAAGCCGCAGGCGGAGAAGCAGGCGGAGGCGTCACCGGAGGTACAGGAGTGGCCGGAGGTACAGGAGTGGCCGGAGACGAAGGAGTATCCGGAGACGCGGGAGTCGCCGGAGACGCAGGCGAAGCCGAAGGAGTCTCCCCCGCACTGCCGGACGCGTTCTGCGTGTACCAGGCAGGAGGGGCGTAGTCGATGGTGAACTCGCCCGTCGTCTCGGCAGCGGACTCCGCGTCGGACTGATCATCGACGGGTGAATCCCAGCCCCCGCGGATCTCGTCCCGATCGCTGTTCACAATGCCTCCTGATGTGGTCGAGCACCCTCGTGCCGTGGTGGGGGGCGACCGTTCCTGTCGTCCGATCCGCCTTGGCTCTCCCCGTTGGGGACGCGCACGACCCACTCGTGGGTTCTGGCGTCGCGCCCTGTCCCAGCCTAATCACCAAAACCACCGGCACGGCAGGGCAGCCCACCCCACGAATGCTGTCCTTTCCGTCACGCTCCCCACAGGAGCGATCCCCGCATCCCAAACCGTGACGGACAAATTAATCAACAAGCGACAATTGCGGGCTAATTCGTAAGCTCACCCGATGTGGCCCCCCGGCTCGCCCGACGTCACCCCGCCGCTGAGAGGGCCCTCGGATCAGTCCCCGTCCCGGCCGCCATCCCCCGGCGCAGGCTCCAGATCGAACTCCCCGTCCCTGGCCCCGAGCACAAAGGCCCGCCACTCCGCCTCCGTGTAGCGCAGCACCGTCTCGGGTTCGATCGACGACCGCATGGCCACGGCGCCGGCCGGCAGGTACGCGATCTCGACCCGCTCCTCGTGTGCTTCGGTGCCCGGTGCGCTGTGCCACTCAACGCCGGAGATATCGAGAGCGTAAAGCTCGTTCTTCTCGCGTTCCTTGCGAGCCTTGACGTCCTCGTCCAGTGCCTCGGCCATGGTGCAGCGGCCCCTTCCACATGAGCGAACCAACCGTTGGCTCAGCCTACTTGGCGGTCGGTTCCCACGCAGCGCAATGACCTGGTCACCAGGGGTTCCGACCGGGCTGCGCGCGGGCCGTACGCCCCTGCTGAACCGCGACCTGTCGTACCGGTGATGTTCAATGAGGCGCTCCCAGCGATCAGTTGATCCCGGTCGGCCCTGTGCAAGAAAGGCA
The DNA here is from genome assembly GCF_040644915.1 of Streptomyces sp. NPDC046925. NCBI lineage: Bacteria > Bacillati > Actinomycetota > Actinomycetes > Kitasatosporales > Streptomycetaceae > Streptomyces > Streptomyces sp. NPDC046925. Next base: position 258,970 of record NZ_JBEYWZ010000012.1, read on the forward strand.
CTCAGCATGAGTTACGGCCCATCCCCTTCACCCTTCACCCAGTCCGCGCTCTCCGCGGACAGGGCGAACAAGAGGCGTCGTACGAGGATGCTGGCCGGTGTGCTGGCGGCCGTCCTGTGCGTGGGCGGCGGTGTCTTCTGGGCAGTGGCCGACGACGATTCGGAGCCGGCGAAGAAGCCGACGGCAGCCCCGCAGGCACCGGACGACATCCGGGACACCGTCGAGAAGACCCCCCGGACGCCGGAGGGCCGTCTTGCCGTCGAGGACAACGAGAAAGAGTTCAGCAAGAGGTTCAAGCAGGAAACCGTCGGCGCGCCCGGCGCGTGGGCGACGGACAAGCACTTCGTCAGAGGAGTCGGCAACAAGCTCAAGGGCTTCAAGTTCGGCACGTTCGAGGAGGACTGGAGCACCGAGCTGAGCGGCCCGATATGTGACACCACACGTCACGTCACCGCCGACGGCCGCACGGCTGTCCTCCTCCAGGAGCGTGAGGACAAGCCGGACGAGGACGAGAAGAAGAACGACAAGAAGAAGGACGACAAGAAGAAGGACAAGGGCAAGAAGTCCAAGAAAGACAAGGGCAAGAAGGACAAGGACAAGAAAGACAAGGACTCCGAAGCCGACGACGCCAAGGACGAGTACTCCTGCACCCAACTGGCCTTCGTCGACCTGAACACCGGCAAGAAGCTGTGGCAGGTGACGCTGCCCGACGCCAAGAAGGCCTTCGCGCCGAACACCAACGTGACCATGACGCGCGGCACGGTCGCCGTCGCGTGGAGCTATGGATCAGTCGCGTACGACATGAAGCGCGGGCGCCAGCTGTGGTCGAGCCCGGGCGCCGGGAAGTGCGAGGACCTTGGCTTCGCGGGAGGGCGCGCCCTGCTGGCCCTGGTCCGGTGCGGGGACGAGGCGGACCCCCAGTTCAAGGTCCAGAAGCTGAAGCCCGGGACCGGCAAGGCGGAGTGGACCTACAAGGTGGCTCGCGGAGTGCAGCGCGTCTACCTGGTCTCGTCCGAGCCCGCGGTGCTCGCCGTCTCGGCCGGCGACATCGCCGTGACGGACTTGATCACCCTTAATGGCCGGGGCAAGTACCAGACCACCATCGACATGCCGGAAGACCGTTTCGTCGACAACTGCTACCGGCCGCTCTTCGGCTCCGTGGAGTCGTGCGAATCGATCGTCGTCGGTCGTGATCAGCTGTTTCTCGCGACCGCCGGGAAGGGGCTCGAGGACGGCGACTGGATCGTCTCGTACGACCTCCGCACGGGAAAGACCGTCAAGAAGTTCGACTCGAAGCCGGATCGCCCGATGTATCCGCTGCGCGTGAGCGGCGGCAAGCTGCTCGCGTTCCGGCCGAGCAACGACGGCATCGCACCGGCCGCCGTGGTGAGCCTGGATCCGCGTACGGCCAAGGAGACCCCGTATCTCCTGTTCGCCATGCCGGACCGCATCGGCATGGAGGACCCCGAGGACACCGAGATCATCATCGAGGACGGCCGGGTCTTCTTCGCCCCCAGAGAGCTCTCCGCGCAGAAGGACGGACCCTGGAAGGGGATGGCCCTCAGCGCCCTGGGCATCGAAGGGGCCTGACGGCGACAGCCACGGACCGCCGCCCCGGCAGGCCGGCAGCCATGGGGGGCCGTCGGCGTGCGGTCGGCGTCCGGTCAGCCCTCCGGACGCCGACTGGTACCCTGTGTAGCGGCCGTATGTGTACGCGTCCCCGGACCCCCTCAGCTGAGGACCTGGAGACAGCGCCCAGCGGACCTCGCCTCCCGAGTTACGGAAGCTCCCCTGAGACTGAGACCAGGGGCACTCGGTGGCCACGAAAAGACTACGAGGAGTAAGCGTGTCGCTCGACGCCGCTACGAAGAAGCAGATCATGACCGAGTTCGGCCAGAAGGAGGGCGACACCGGCTCCCCCGAGGTCCAGGTCGCCATGCTCTCCCGCCGTATCTCGGACCTGACCGAGCACCTCAAGACCCACAAGCACGACCACCACTCCCGTCGTGGTCTGCTGATCCTGGTCGGCCAGCGTCGCCGCCTGCTGCAGTACCTGGCCAAGAAGGACATCAAGCGCTTCCGTGCGCTGGTGGACCGTCTGGGCATCCGTCGCGGTGCGGCGGGCGCCAAGTAAGTCATCGTGAAGGGGGCGGTTCCCACGCAAGAGGGGATCGCTCCCTTTGCTGTATGCGCGACCGGTGCCGGCAGTGACGCACGCACGCTCTACGTGCGAAGTGTCACCGCCGCTTTGTAGTCTGGTCGCACAACGTCATACGCACACCCATACCGGACTGGGCAGAATCGGACTGCACGGTTCGAAGACGTAACGGCGTCGCACATGGCGACGAGACGACGTCACACCGAACGAGGAGAAGCGCACCTCAAGGAAAGCCGCCGCCGGTCCTCGGTAGTGGCCCCCGGGGTACAGCGAAAGCTCGGGCATCGAGCCGCGAGCAATCGAGTACCCCCGGGTGCTTCGATCGAAGACCGGCCCGCACCAGTAGGAGCGCTTCTCCGCCACAGTCCCCGCGCCACACGGGCAGGGGGACGAAAGACGACAAGTAACGGAGAAAACGCTAGTGGAGAACGAGACCCACTACGCCGAGGCTGTTATCGACAACGGCACTTTCGGCACCCGCACCATCCGCTTCGAGACGGGCCGCCTGGCCAAGCAGGCCGCAGGCTCCGCCGTCGCGTACCTGGACGACGACACCATGGTGCTGTCGGCCACCTCCGCTTCCAAGCGGCCCAAGGACCAGCTCGACTTCTTCCCGCTCACGGTGGACGTCGAGGAGCGGCAGTACGCCGCGGGCAAGATCCCCGGTTCGTTCTTCCGTCGTGAGGGCCGTCCCTCCGAGGACGCGATCCTGACCTGCCGCCTGATCGACCGCCCGCTGCGTCCTTCCTTCAAGAAGGGCCTGCGCAACGAGATCCAGATCGTCGAGACGATCATGGCTCTCAACCCCGACCACCTGTACGACGTGGTCGCGATCAACGCCGCCTCCTGCTCCACGCAGCTGGCCGGCCTGCCCTTCTCGGGCCCGATCGGCGGCACGCGCGTGGCGCTCATCAAGGGCCAGTGGGTCGCCTTCCCGACGCACACCGAGCTCGAGGACGCCGTCTTCGACATGGTCGTCGCCGGTCGCGTCCTCGAGGACGGCGACGTCGCGATCATGATGGTCGAGGCCGAGGCCACCGAGAAGACCGTCCAGCTGGTCAAGGACGGCGCCGAGGCCCCGACCGAAGAGGTCGTCGCCGCCGGTCTCGAGGCCGCGAAGCCCTTCATCAAGGCCCTCTGCAAGGCCCAGTCGGACCTCGCCGCCAAGGCCGCCAAGCCCACCGGCGAGTTCCCGGTCTTCCTGGACTACCAGGACGACGTCCTGGAGGCCCTGACCGCCGCCGTGAAGTCGGAGCTCTCCCAGGCGCTGACCATCGCCGGCAAGCAGGAGCGCGAGGCCGAGCTCGACCGCGTCAAGGAGATCGCCTCCGAGAAGCTGCTCCCGCAGTTCGAGGGCCGCGAGAAGGAGATCTCCGGTGCCTACCGCGCGCTGACCAAGAAGCTGGTCCGCGAGCGCGTCATCAAGGACAAGGTCCGCATCGACGGCCGTGGCGTCACGGACATCCGTACGCTCGCCGCCGAGGTCGAGGCCATCCCGCGCGTGCACGGTTCGGCGCTGTTCGAGCGTGGCGAGACCCAGATCCTGGGCGTCACCACCCTCAACATGCTCCGCATGGAGCAGCAGCTCGACACCCTCTCCCCGGTGACGCGCAAGCGCTACATGCACAACTACAACTTCCCGCCGTACTCCGTCGGCGAGACCGGCCGCGTCGGTTCGCCCAAGCGCCGCGAGATCGGCCACGGCGCGCTCGCCGAGCGCGCGATCGTGCCGGTGCTCCCCTCGCGCGAGGAGTTCCCGTACGCGATCCGTCAGGTCTCCGAGGCCCTCGGTTCGAACGGCTCGACGTCCATGGGCTCGGTCTGTGCCTCCACGATGTCGCTGCTCAACGCCGGTGTGCCGCTGAAGGCCGCCGTCGCCGGTATCGCCATGGGTCTGATCTCCCAGGAGATCGACGGCCAGACGCACTACGTCGCCCTCACCGACATCCTCGGTGCGGAGGACGCGTTCGGTGACATGGACTTCAAGGTCGCCGGTACGAAGCAGTTCGTGACCGCGCTCCAGCTCGACACCAAGCTCGACGGCATCCCCGCCTCGGTCCTGGCCGCCGCGCTGAAGCAGGCCCGCGACGCGCGTCTGCACATCCTCGACGTGATGAACGAGGCGATCGACGTTCCGGACGAGATGTCCCCGAACGCGCCGCGCATCATCACCGTCAAGATCCCGGTGGACAAGATCGGTGAGGTCATCGGCCCGAAGGGCAAGATGATCAACCAGATCCAGGAGGACACCGGCGCCGACATCACGATCGAGGACGACGGCACCATCTACATCGGTGCTGCCGACGGCCCGGCCGCCGAGGCCGCCCGCGCCACGATCAACGGCATCGCCAACCCGACCATGCCGGAGGTCGGCGAGCGCTACCTGGGCACCGTCGTGAAGACGACGACCTTCGGTGCGTTCGTGTCCCTGCTCCCGGGCAAGGACGGTCTGCTGCACATCTCGCAGATCCGCAAGCTCGCCGGCGGCAAGCGCGTGGAGAACGTCGAGGACGTCCTCGGTGTGGGCCAGAAGGTCCAGGTCGAGATCGCCGAGATCGACTCCCGCGGCAAGCTCTCCCTCATCCCCGTGGTCGAGGGCGAAGAGGGCGACGACAAGAAGGACGACACCGACAAGTGACGTCGCGTAGCACCACGACGACGGCCCGCCCCTCTTCGGAGGGGCGGGCCGTCGCCCGTACCCAAACCCTCCTCAAGGGCAAGGACGGCATCGGCACGGTCCGCCGTACGACGCTGCCGGGCGGCCTGCGTGTCGTCACCGAGACCCTGCCCTCCGTACGCTCCGCGACCTTCGGTATCTGGGCGAACGTCGGATCCCGCGACGAGACCCCGGCCCTGAACGGCGCCACGCACTATCTGGAGCACCTGCTCTTCAAGGGCACCAAGAAGCGCAGCGCCCTCGACATCTCGGCCGCGCTCGACGCGGTCGGCGGCGAGATGAACGCGTTCACGGCGAAGGAGTACACGTGCTACTACGCGCGCGTGCTCGACACCGATCTGCCGCTCGCCATCGACGTCGTCTGCGACATGCTGACGGGCTCCCTGATCCTCCAGGAGGACGTCGACGCCGAGCGCGGCGTCATCCTCGAAGAGATCGCGATGACCGAGGACGACCCGGGCGACTGCGTGCACGACCTGTTCGCGCACACGATGCTCGGCGACACCCCGCTCGGCCGCCCGGTCCTGGGCACCGAGGAGACGGTCAACGCCCTCACCGCGGAGCGGATCCGCCGCTTCTACAAGAAGCACTACGACCCCACCCACCTGGTCGTCGCCGCCGCGGGCAACGTCGACCACAACAAGGTCGTACGACAGGTCCGCGCCGCCTTCGAGAAAGCGGGCGCCCTCCACCGCACCGACGCGACGCCGGTCATCCCGCGTCAGGGCTCCCGCGCTCTGCGCACGGCGGGCCGCGTCGAGGTCATCAACCGCAAGACCGAGCAGGCCCACGTCATCCTCGGCATGCCGGGCCTGGCCCGCACCGACGAGCGCCGCTGGGCCATGGGCGTCCTGAACACCGCGCTCGGCGGCGGCATGTCCTCGCGCCTCTTCCAGGAGGTCCGGGAGAAGCGCGGCCTCGCCTACAGCGTGTACTCGTACACCTCGGGCTTCGCCGACACCGGCCTCTTCGGCGTGTACGCGGGCTGCCGCCCGAGCCAGGTGCACGACGTACTGAAGATCTGCCGCGACGAACTCGACCAGGTCGCGCAGAACGGCCTGAGCGACGACGAGATCAGCCGCGCGATCGGCCAGCTCGCGGGCTCCACCGTCCTCGGCCTCGAGGACACCGGCGCGCTGATGAACCGTATCGGCAAGAGCGAGCTGTGCTGGGGCGAGCAGATGTCGGTCGACGACATGCTGGCCAAGATCGCGGCGGTCACCCCGGACGACGTCCGTGAGGTCGCCCGCGAGGTCCTCGGCCACCGCCCGTCGCTGTCGGCCATCGGCCCGCTCAAGGACAAGCAGGCCGCCCGCCTGCACGAAGCGGTCTCCTAACCCCCTAAGGAATCAGGAACATGAGCAAGCTGCGCGTGGCGGTCGTCGGAGCCAAGGGCCGGATCGGCTCCGAGGCCGTCCGAGCCGTCGAGGCCGCCGACGACCTGGAACTGGTCGCCGCGCTCGGCCGGGGCGACAAGCTGGACACGCTGGTGGAATCCGGCGCGCAGGTCGTGGTCGAGCTGACCAACCCCGATGTGGTGATGGGCAATGTCGACTTCTGCGTGCGGCACGGCATCCACGCCGTGGTCGGTACGACGGGCTGGACCGACGACCGTGTCGCCCAGCTGACGGCCTCGCTGGCGAAGACGCCGGAGACGGGCGTCCTGATCGCCCCGAACTTCTCCATCGGCGCCGTCCTCAGCATGAAGTTCGCGCAGATCGCGGCGCCGTACTTCGAGTCCGTCGAGGTCATCGAGCTGCACCACCCGAACAAGGCGGACGCCCCCAGCGGCACCGCCACGCGCACCGCCCAGCTCATCGCCGAGGCACGCCGGGAAGCGGGCAGCGCCCCGCAGCCCGACGCCACGGCGACCGCACTTGACGGCGCCCGCGGCGCGGACGTCGACGGCGTGCCGGTGCACTCCGTGCGCCTCCGCGGCCTCCTGGCCCACCAGGAGGTGCTGCTCGGCGGCGAGGGCGAGACCCTCACCGTCCGGCACGACTCGCTGCACCACAGCAGCTTCATGCCGGGCATCCTGCTCGGCGTACGCCGAGTGGTGAGCACTCCGGGCCTGACGTTCGGCCTGGAACACTTCCTGGACCTGAACTGACGCGGGCCGGCTGACCCTCATGCGAGCAAAGATCACCTACGCCGTCACGGCTGCCGTCCTGGTCGTTTACTTCGTCCTGGTCGGCAGCCGCGGCGTGCTCCTGATACAGCACGGCACCGCGCTCACCGTCACCTTCGGTGTCGCGGTGCTGATCCTGCCGTTCATCGGCATCTGGTTCCTCTGGAAGAACACCCAGTTCGTCCAGCGCGCCAACCGCCTCGCCGCCGAGCTGGAGGCCGAAGGCGGCCTGCCGGTGGACGAGTTGAAGCGCACGCCCGGCGGCCGGATCGACCGTGACTCGGCCGACGAGGTCTTCGCCCGGCGCAAGGCCGAGACCGAGGACTCGCCGGACGACTGGCGCTGCTGGTTCCGCCTCGCCGTCGCCTACCACGACGCCAGGGACACCCCGCGCGCGCGAAAGGCGATGCAGCGCGCGATCGCGCTGCACGCGGGCAGGCCGGTGAACGTCTAGGGGGCTTCCGGGGCAGGTCTGGAGGGCTTCCGGGTCAGGCAGTGCGCCGGTACTCGTCGGCCCACACCTCGATGGAGTCGGCGGCCCGGTTGAAGGCCTCGTGCCGGGCCATGAAGTCGGCGTTGCGGTCGGTGAGCAGCGGCTGCTGCTCCCCGGCCTGCTCATCCCGTCGTACGAGGATGAGTGCCTGCCCCTGCACGGTGCGGGGCAGACCAAGCCACCGCACCGGCTGCTGCGCGGTGCGCACGGTCGCGACCTGCGCCCACGGCACGGTCTGTGTCGTCAGGAAGGCAATGCGACGCAGGCCGTGCGCGCTCACCCAGGTGCCCATCCGCAGCAGCCGCAGCGCGCTCACGATGATGACCACCGCGAGCCCCGCACAGATGCCGGAACCCGCCAGCGAGTCCGCGAACGCGATGATCACGGCGGCGACGAGGACGAACGAGGCGAGCAGCAGAAGCAGCGCGGCCGCCCCCACCCGCCACGGACCCGGCCGGTAGGGCCGGCGCCAGTGGTCGCGGTCGTCGAACGGCAGCGCGGCGTCGTCCGCCGTCTCGTCAAAGGCGCGGTCCGCCGTCAGAAAAGCCAGGGGCACGACTGAATCCTCACTCGATCCACGCACGGGCTGTGCCCGGTGAGGCTATCGAGCGCTGCTTCCGGCTACCACCCTTGGGGGGCCATGGGGGTACCTCCCAGGCCAAGGACAGTGGGCGGTAGGGGGAGTCAGGAGGTTGCGGCGGTCTTCATCGACCGTCCGAGGCCTCGGACTGCTGGGTGTGCCCGGGTGACTGATCGGGTGACAGGGCAGGCATGCCGACCAGCAGGGAACCTGCGAGTCCGGCGGCCACGACCAGGCCGATCAGGGTGCGGCCCACGATCTGAGAGGCCGAGGGGCGCTCTCGGGGCGGGGGAGTGACGTTGCTGCGAAACTTGTCGGCTTCGGCGATGAAGGCGAACGGGACGGGCTCGCGCCGACGGAACATGGGGTGCGTTTCTCCTCACGCGACTCGAACTTAACTCTGTTGTCCAGTCAGACGCTCGAAACGCTCAATTGGTGCCCGGTTTCGCCAAATTCGCCGAAGATTGTCGTGGCGAGGCACCGAACGGCCGATTGTCAGTGCCGGGCCATAGAGTGGGCGCCGCCCGAGTGATGCACATGGAAGGACCCCGCCAGTGAGCGAGACCCCCACCGAAGACCTCAAGCCCAGCTTCCGCAGCGAGGTCACCGTCGAGCTGGTGAAGCATGCCGCGACCGACTCCGACGTCCTGTGGGCCGCCCGGGTCTCCACTGCGGGAGAGCAGTCCCTGGAGGAGCTCCAGAAGGACCCGGAGCGCTCCAAGGGCCTGATCAATTACCTGATGCGGGACCGCCACGGCAGCCCCTTCGAGCACAACTCGATGACGTTCTTCATCAGCGCCCCGATCTTCGTCTTCCGCGAGTTCATGCGGCACCGCGTGGGTTGGTCGTACAACGAGGAATCGGGCCGCTACAGGGAGCTCCAGCCGACGTTCTATGTCCCCGACGCGTCCCGCAAGCTGGTCCAGGAGGGCCGCCCCGGCAAGTACGTCTTCGTGGAAGGCACCGAGGCCCAGCAGGAGCTCACGGGCCGCGTCATGGAGGACTCGTACCGCCAGGCGTACGAGGCGTACCAGGAGATGCTCGCCGCCGGTGTCGCGCGCGAAGTCGCCCGCGCGGTGCTGCCGGTCGGCCTCTTCTCGTCGATGTACGCGACGTGCAACGCTCGTTCGCTGATGCACTTCCTCGGCCTGCGCACGCAGCACGAGCTCGCCAAGGTCCCGTCCTTCCCGCAGCGGGAGATCGAGATGGTCGGCGAGAAGATGGAGGAGCAGTGGGCCAAGCTCATGCCCCTCACGCACGCGGCCTTCAACAAGAACGGACGTGTGGCTCCGTAAGGCACTGATGTACGGGTGGGCTGAGTGAGGTGTCCGTATTGCGGCATTTCGAGAAGTTCATCTAGCCTGATCAAACGGACCCGGCACTGCTTGAACCCCCGAGCAGGCAGTGCCGGGCTCCTCACTTGTCAGGTCCGCACACATCCCCCGAGGGGGGACCACGCGCTGAGCAGCGAGTAGCGTGTTACCCATGGCTCCGACCTCCACTCCGCAGACCCCCTTCGGCAGGGTCCTCACCGCTATGGTCACGCCCTTTACGGCGGACGGCGCACTCGACCTCGACGGCGCGCAGCGGCTCGCCGCCCACTTGGTGGACGCAGGCAACGACGGCCTCGTCATCAACGGCACCACCGGCGAGTCCCCGACCACCAGCAACGCGGAGAAAGCCGAGCTCGTACGAGCCGTAGTGGAAGCAGTCGGAGACCGCGCCCACGTCGTGGCGGGCGTCGGCACGAACGACACCCGCCACAGCATCGAGCTCGCCCGCGACGCCGAGCGTGTCGGCGCGACCGGCCTCCTGACCGTCACGCCGTACTACAACAAGCCCCCGCAGGAGGGCCTGCTCCGGCACTTCTCCGCGATCGCCGACAGCACCGAGCTGCCGGTCATGCTCTACGACATCCCCGGCCGCAGCGGCGTCCCGATCAACACCGAGACGATCGTCCGTCTCGCCCAGCACCCCCGGATCGTCGCCAACAAGGACGCCAAGGGCGACCTCGGCCGCGCCAGCTGGGCCATCGCCCGCTCCGGCCTCGCCTGGTACTCCGGCGACGACATGCTGAACCTCCCGCTGCTCTCCGTCGGCGCCTGCGGCTTCGTCTCCGTCGTCAGCCACGTCGTCACCCCGGAGCTGCGCGCGATGCTCGACGCGCACTCCACCGGCGACGTCCAGAAGGCCACCGAGATCCACCAGAAGCTGCTCCCGGTCTTCACCGGCATGTTCCGTACGCAGGGTGTGATCACCACGAAGGCGGCGCTGACCCTGCAGGGCCGCCCCGCGGGCCCGCTGCGGCTGCCCCTGGTCGAGCTGTCGCCCGAGGAGACGCACCAGCTCAAGATCGATCTCGCCGCCGGCGGGGTACAGCTCTAACCACTGACTTCACAACTGAATACGCGAAACACCGCGGGACACCGACTGACGCGTCCTGCACCCACACCAGACAACTGCTACTGCACGAACGTCATGCGCGCCACGTGCCCTGGAGGTACGTGGCGCGTGTGGTGAGGAGAGTCTTTTGAGTCATCCGCATCCTGAACTCGGCGCCCCGCCGAAGCTCCCGAAGGGCGGCCTGCGGGTCACCCCGCTCGGCGGCCTCGGTGAGATCGGCCGCAACATGACCGTCTTCGAGTACAACGGTCGCCTGCTGATCGTCGACTGCGGAGTGCTCTTCCCCGAGGAGGAGCAGCCCGGAATCGACCTGATCCTGCCGGACTTCACGTCCATCAGGGACCGGCTCGACGACATCGACGGCATCGTGCTCACGCACGGCCACGAGGACCACATCGGCGGTGTCCCCTATCTCCTCCGCGAGAAGCCGGACATCCCGCTGATCGGCTCCAAGCTGACCCTCGCGCTCATCGAGGCGAAGCTCCAGGAGCACCGCATCCGTCCGTACACGCTCGAGGTCGCCGAGGGCGACCGCGAGCGCCTCGGCCCGTTCGACTGCGAGTTCGTCGCGGTCAACCACTCCATCCCGGACGCCCTGGCCGTCGCCGTCCGCACCCCCGCGGGCATGGTGGTCGCCACCGGCGACTTCAAGATGGACCAGCTGCCGATGGACGGCCGCCTCACGGACCTGCACGCGTTCGCGCGGCTGAGCGAGGAGGGCATCGACCTCCTTCTCTCCGACTCGACGAACGCCGAGGTGCCGGGATTCGTCCCGCCGGAGCGCGACATCTCGAACGTGATCCGGGGCGTCTTCGCCGGCGCCCAGAAGCGGATCATCGTCGCGAGCTTCGCCAGCCACGTCCACCGCATCCAGCAGATCCTGGACGCGGCGCACGAGTACGGCCGCAGGGTCGCCTTCGTCGGCCGCTCCATGGTCCGCAACATGGGCATCGCCCGTGACCTCGGCTACCTCAAGGTCCCGCCGGGCCTGGTGGTCGACGTCAAGACGCTCGACGATCTGCCGGACCACGAGGTCGTGCTCGTCTGCACGGGCTCGCAGGGCGAACCGATGGCCGCCCTCTCCCGGATGGCCAACCGCGACCACCAGATCCGCATCGTCCAGGGCGACACGGTGATCCTGGCTTCGTCGCTCATCCCCGGCAACGAGAACGCGGTCTACCGCGTGATCAACGGCCTGACCCGCTGGGGAGCCAACGTCGTCCACAAGGGCAACGCGAAGGTGCACGTCTCCGGCCACGCGTCGGCCGGCGAGCTCCTGTACTTCTACAACATCTGCAAGCCCAAGAACCTGATGCCGGTCCACGGCGAATGGCGCCACCTGCGCGCCAACGCCGAGCTCGGCGCCCTCACCGGCGTCCCGCACGACCGCATCGTGATCGCCGAGGACGGCGTCGTCGTCGACCTCGTCGAGGGCAAGGCGAAGATCGTCGGCAAGGTCCAGGCCGGTTACGTGTACGTCGACGGCCTCTCCGTGGGCGATGTCGGCGAACCCGCGCTGAAGGACCGCAGGATCCTCGGGGACGAGGGCATCATCTCGGTGTTCGTGGTGGTCGACTCCAGCACCGGCAAGATCACCGGGGGCCCGCACATCCAGGCACGCGGCTCCGGCATCGACGATTCGGCCTTCTCCGCCGTCATGCCGAGGGTCCAGGAGGTCCTCGAGAAGTCGGCCCAGGACGGCGTCGTGGAGCCCCACCAGCTGCAGCAACTCATCCGCCGCACGCTGGGCAAGTGGGTCTCGGACAACTACCGCCGACGCCCGATGATCCTTCCCGTGGTCGTCGAGGTCTGACCCGACACTGCGTGAACTAGGAGCGGGGCGCCTCGATTTGCATCGGGGCGCCCCGCTCCAGTACGTTTACGTCTCCGCCTGAACGGGAAGCACCCGGCACTCACGTGCTCGGAGCAACCCGAACGGGGCGGGGAATTCCGACTCAGAATCTCTGATAAAGTCGGAACCACCGGAAAGGGAAACGCGAAAGCCGAAAGGCCGGAGCGGGAACCGGAAAGGCACCGAGGAAATCGGACACGAAAGAGTCTGATAGAGTCGGAAACG
>NZ_JBEYWZ010000013.1:0-259533 GCF_040644915.1 Streptomyces sp. NPDC046925
CGTGCATGATGCCGTTGGCGTCGATGTCGAAGGCGACCTCGATCTGCGGGACACCGCGCGGGGCCGGCGGCAGGCCGGGACCGGCCGCCGCCCGCCCTTCCCCGGACACCGACACCGACACCGACACCGACACCGACACGACAACGGAAAGAGGGCATCGAGCATGGGCAGCAGCCACTGGATACGGCGGATGGGGATGAAGGGCCCGGGGGACATCCGCCTGGTGTGCTTTCCGCATGCGGGCGGCTCCGTCACCTTCTTCGCGGGCCTCGCGCGAGCGCTGGCGCCGGACGTCGAAGTGCTTGGCGTGCAGTACCCGGGCCGTCAGGACCGGCACAGGGAGCAGCCGGTCGAGGAGATTCCCCGGATGGCCGAGGCCGTCAACGAGGAGTTGGCCGCGGTCCTCTCGGACGGGCGTCCGTATGCGTTCTTCGGTCACAGCATGGGCGCGCTCGTGGCCTTCGAGGCGGCTCTGTCCCTGCGCGGGGGCCGGCCGTCGAAGGACCTCACGCGTCTGTTCGTCTCCGGCCGTGCCGCTCCGCTCGCGGGTCCGCGTCCCGGCGACCGGCTGTCCGGGGACGAGGAGTTGCTGACCGAGCTGCACCGTCTCGGGGGTGTCGGCAGGGAGGTCCTCGACGATCCGGAGATGCTCTCGATGATCATGCCGGCGGTGCGGGCCGACTACCGGGCCCTCGCGACGTACGGCATGACGCCGGGCGCCTCCCTTGACTGCCCGGTCACGGTGCTCACCGGGGAGGCGGACCCCATCGTCTCGCCGGAAGAGGCGGCGCAGTGGGAGGGCCTCACCTCGGCCCCCACCGAGGTGCGCGTCTTCCCCGGCGGCCACTTCTATCTCCAGGACCAGGTCGGGCAGGTCGCGGCAGCGGTGCGCGAGTCGCTGCGCTCCTCCTGAGCTGCCCGGCCGCCCTCGCTCCTGCTTCCGCGGGGCCGGGTGCTACTTGGACGGGGGCTCGTACGTCAGGTTGTGCATCGTGCACAGCTCGTAGAGGTTCTCCTCAAAGACCGGTTCGAGGTCGCTGTAGGCGAAGTCGAGCTGGCGGAGGATCTCCATGCACAGCAGGCCGTACAGCTTGATCCAGCTCGACAGGAACAGATGCAGGGCCTCGGGCGGCAGCGCGGTCCTCGTCCGGGCCGAGTACTCGGTCATCTGGAGCTGGATGGATGGTGACAGGTCGTCAAAGGACGGCACGGGATAGGGGGCTTGCTTCCATACGTCCGCGAGCTGGTCGAGGAAGACGCTCTCGAATTGCTGCCCGGCCTGCTGGCGGGGGGACTCCTCGTCCGGCTTGACCGCCGACATCACGGGGCTGGCGAACATCCAGCTGAACTCGCTGGGGTGGTCGATGGCCCAGGCGCGCATCGCCCGGCACGTCAACAGCAGCCGCCTGCCGGGGTGTTCGGGGGGACAGGCGTCCCGCGCCGCCAGCATCGTCGAGGTGAGCTCCTGATAAAAGTCCGTAATGATCGCTTCGACAAGGGCGTCATGACTGACGTAGTAGCGATATACAGCAGGGCCGCTCATGCCCATCTCGCGGGCCACGGCATTGACCGTCACGCCGGTCGGGCCGTGCTTGCGCAGCAACTGGCGTGCTGTAGTACGGATTTCAAGAAGTGTGGCCTGCCGGCGCCGTTTCACCCAGGGACTTGACGTTTGCTGGCCCATCGCTTCGTCCTCGCAGTCGTAGCCATTGACATGATAGCTAGCCTATGGTTTGTTATAGCTCGTAAGTTAAGTCAGTGGTTGGAATATTACTGAGTAGAACTCGTACTGTCCATAGGTCAAGGCACGAGGGATGACGATGCGGCGGAGCTTTGAGGACTGGCGGTTCACGGCGACGGCTTTCGTCCTCGTCGCGGGAAGCGTCTGGGGTGTCTCGCGCGCGCTTTCCCTGAGGAACGCGCAGATCGCCCGGCTGATCGACGTGCTGGACGCCGCGGTGGCCGGCGGCGCCGTGAGCCAGGGGGCCTTGCAGGAGGCGCGAAAGCGCTGACCCGGGCCCGGTCGCGGCGAGATACCCCACAGAGCCGGGCGCGCAGCCGTTCCCCCGTGCGGCTGCGCGCCCATCAACCCGCGTCCGTGCAGGGCGCCGTGCATGTCCTTGTTCATCGGCGGCACATACTTGTTCACCGGCGAGGAGACCCCACCATGACTCGTGCGCACCGGCGTGGCGCGTCAGAGGTCAGTCGTGGTTCCGGGTTCTTCCCGAGCGGGCAGTCAGTTGCTGTGGCCCGGCACATCGGATGTGCGCAGGTGGGCGTCCCGCAGGACGTTCCTGAGGCACAGCGCCGGAGGGTCCAGGGAAAGGGACGTGGTGAGCGACATGCCGCCGCCCCAGGCGGGCCGCCTGCGGAAGAGTTCCGGGCGTGCCGTCGTGACGACGAACACGGGTCCGCTGGCTGTCCCGCTGCACACATTGCCCACGTAGTCCAGGAGTGTCTCGTCGGTCAGGTGCAGGTCGTCGATGGCTATCACCACCGGTCGCGGTTCCGCCGGGTCGCCGGCCGACACCTCGGGTTCGAGCAGGCCCGCGAGTTCGGCCATGCGGCTCCCCGTCTCGTACGACCGCCCCGGCGGCCGGCGGGGCAGGGAGTACGAGAGGAACCGGGGCGGGAGCGCCTGGTCCAGGATGCGGCGCTCGAACTCCTCCAGGAGTTGGCTCTTGCCGGTGTTGGGGCCGCCGAGGATGGTGACGACGTGGGGCGTGCCGTGATGGCGCACCCGGTGCCACAGGCCGTGCAGGACGTCGAGTTCCACCTCCCGGTCGGCGGGGCCGAGTTGGGATCCGGGAAAGCGGGAGCGCTCCTCCTTGGCCTTCCACGCGTGCGCGATGTCGCCCGCACTGTCGTAGTAGACCGCGGATGCCGTCATCTGACGCGTCTTCCCGCAGACCAGCACCTCGCCGGGCTCGGCGTGCCGCAGCAGGAACTGGCTCTCTTCGAGCGGCTCCCCGTCGGCGGACCATCCGGTCGTGGCGCCCCCGCTCCCGCCGTACCGCACGCGTGCCTCGCCGGTCGCCACCGCGGCCTGGAGCGTCGGGCCGTGCTGTTCCCGGTCCGATCGCGGGAGCGGGTCGGAGGAGCCCTGCGCGTGGAGTTCGTCGCGGATCGCCATGGCGGCGCGCACGGCCGACCATGCGTGGTTGCCGCCCGAGTCCAGGGCGTCGAAGATCGCCAGGTGGGTGGAGCCGAGCGAGCCGAAGACCCTGCCGTCAAAGGCGGTGACCAGGCTGCGGACGCGGTCGGCCACGTCATCGCGCAGATCGTCGGCCCCGCCTGACGGTGAGTCCTGCGGCGCGGGCCCGAAGTCCAGCCTCAGGAGGAGCACGCTCACGACACCGCGCGTCTCGGTCGATGCCGTCGGCACCACCGACGGGGCCGACGGAGGCGCCGGGGGCAACGAGGGCGACGGCTGCGCAGGGGCCGCGGCGTGCGGCGGCGCCTGTTCCACGGCGCACACCGGGTCGGGGATGCTCGGCCTCAGCTCTACGGGGTCGCGATCCGCCGCGGTCGAGGCCTCGGCACTGTCGACGCTCTCGGCCCTCTCGGCCCTCTCGACGCTCTCGATGTCCTCTGCGGACACGGAGGGTCCGGACGGGGTGAGGCCCGGGTCGTGGTTCAGGATGGCCTTTTGGAGCGACTGGAGTTCACGCCGGGGTTCCAGGCCCAGGTTGTCGATCAGCGAGGCCCGCAGGCGGCTGTAGACATCCAGGGCGTCGGCCTGTCGGCCGCAGCGGTAGAGCGCCAGCATGAGTTGGCCGCACATGCGCTCGCGCAGCGGCTCGGACTCGACCATCGACTCCAGTGCGCCGAGCGTCGACTGGTGCCGTCCGCACTGGAGTTGAGCCTCGAAGTAGTCCTCGACGGTGTCGAGCCGTGTGTTCCCGGCGGCGGTGAGCTGGGGCCAGCGGATTCCGGCTTCCGCCAGGTCGGTGAGGGCCTGGCCCTGCCAGAGGTCAAGGGCGCCCTTGAGGGTCCTCGCCGCCTTCTCCGGGAACCCCGCGTGCAGCGCGGACCGGCCCTCGTCGATCTGCTGGTGGAACACATGGAGATCGACCTGTTCGGGGTCGACCCGGATCATGTAGCCGGGCGTCTTCGTCACCAGCGTTTCGGACAGGGTCCCCGCGTCGTCATGAGCCGAGAATGCCCGGCGAAGACCCCAGACGGAGTTCTGCAGAATTTTACGCGCCGTCGTCGGAGCGTCCCCTTCCGTCCACAATGCATTAAGCAGTTCGGAGGTCGGGACCACACGATTCGCATTCAGCAGCAAGTAGGCCAGTGTGGCGCGCTGCTTGGTGCCCCCAAGGGCTATAGATCGTCCATCCTTGATGACTTCCAGAGGGCCAAGCATACGAAACCACATCAGGACTCCCCGCTTGCTCGCCTGAGATACGTACGGATTCAGTTGCTCTTCCCACGACGGCGCGGTGCGCGACGGTGGGGGGCTTCGTTGGCGGCCCGTAATCGGCCGATATGCGCCGCGGACGACTTACACGGCAATCTAACGGCGGTGAGGGACTGAAACAAGACTAATAGTGTGTGCCGCTTGACTGAAAAATTGCGGATTCTGACGTTCCACAAGTGCAGTTGACGCCGTCCCGCGTCTGACCACGCATGCTGCACGGCAAGGTGGTCTTGGCCTGATCCGGATCGGATGTCCGAAGACCGCGCGATGACCGGACAGTGGGCGCACGATGTGCGCCCCGTTACCGGCCCTCGCCATTTCTCCGCACGGCCATTGCATTGCAACTCGGTGTTCTTAACGCGGGTAGTCGGGGCCCGTCATTCCGAGTTACAAGAAATTCATGCACACGTATTCTTCGGAGAGCGCCGGGAATTCACCCAAGAGCCGTACGATGATGCCGCGGGGCGTCGCTGCGGTGCCCCGCGGCACAGAACTCACCGGTCCAGAATCCTGGCCACCAACTCGGCGGCGCTTTCGTACGGCATTCCCGCCGCGCACAGCAGGGTGACCGTGGTCGCCCGGCCCGCCTCCTCGGGTTGCACATGCCCGTTGTTGGTGGCCTCCATCACCGAGAACAGCACCCCTTCCAGGACATAGCGCAACCCCTCCGCCGGGAGGGGAGAAGTGAACGTCCCTTCCTCCAGGGCGCGTCGAATGAGACCGGTGCCGGCCTCGTGGACGGCGCCCAGGCGGTCGCGGATGCCCTTCATCGTCAGGCTCTGCTGGGCGAGGGAGAGCAGCAGGCGGTAGCGGTCGACGACCTCCCAGACCGCGAGGAGGGAGCGGGCCAGCGCTTCGGCGGGGTCCGCGACGCCTTCGCGGCCCACGGCGTGCGCCTGCTCCACCGCCTCGATGGCCTCGCCGATGATCGCGGCGACCAGGGCCTCGCGGCTGGGGAAGTGCCCGTACACGGTGCGCCGCGCCACGCCCGCCGCGAGGGCGATCTGGTTCATGGACGCGTCCGGGGCGCGGAGCAGTTCGGTGAGGCCGACGTCGAGGATGTGGCGGCGGTTGGCTTCGGCTCTGAGGCTCGACGCGTGTGGGTTCATGACTCCTAGTTGTACAGGCATGTGCAAGTACCGCTACATTGCACAGGTGTGTGCAACTTGCTGTTGCGCCGCTCTGCACCCGTCGCCCGTCGGCGCACCTGCCGTTCGTCGGGGGAATTGCCGCCCGTCGGCACACCCGCCGCCCGGTCGGCCGCAGAGCCGGAACCAAGAACGGAGGGGGACCCATGCCGTTAATCGTCAACAAGCCGGTCGAGCGGTTGAGCGGGCCGTATGCCCGTCGCTGGTGGGCGCTGCTGGTGCTCTGCCTGAGTCTGATGATCTCGGTCATGGCGAACACCGCCCTGACGGTCGCAGCTCCGGCCATGACCCGCGATCTCGATCTGTCCAGCTCGGACCTGCAGTGGGTCATCGACGCGTACACCGTTCCGTACGCCGCGCTGATGCTGCTGCTCGGCGCGATCGGCGACAAGTACGGCCGCCGCGGCTCGCTCGTGCTCGGGCTTCTCATCATGGCCGCGGGCGGTGTGGCCGGCACCTTCGCGGACACCTCCGCCCAAGTCATCGTCGTCCGCGCGGTCATGGGCTTCGGCGCCGCCATGATCATGCCCGCGACGCTTTCGCTGCTCGCGGCGACGTTCCCGCGCGAGGAGCGGGCCAAGGCCATCACCATCTGGGCGGCCACCTCGGGCCTCTCCATCGCCGCGGGGCCGCTGATCGCCGGTGTGCTCCTCAAGGACAACGGCTGGGAGTCCACCTTCCTGATCAACGTCCCGGTGTGTGTCGTCGCGGTCCTCGCGGCGTACGTCCTGGTGCCGCCGTCCAAGGCCGGCGACCGCGGGCGGATCGACTACGGCGGCGGCGTGCTCTCCGTGATCTGGTCCGGCGCCCTGATCTACATGATCATCGACGGGCCGCACTTCGGGTGGGGCAAGTCGGCGTTCACCGCCGCGGGGATCGCCGCGCTCGGCCTGCTCCTGTTCGTCTGGTGGGAGCTGCGCCACCCGCGGCCGATCCTCGACGTGCGCAAGTTCGCCGAGCGCGCCTTCGCCGGCGCCAACCTCGCCATCGCGGTCTTCTTCCTCGCCGTGTTCGGCGTCTTCTACTACCTCACGCAGCACTTCCAGTTCGTCCTGGACTACGACCCGCTGGAGACCGGCATCCGCATGCTGCCGCTCGCCTTCGGCGTGTTCCTGGGCGCCGCGCTCACCGGCGCGCTGACGCCGCGCCTGGGCGCACGCATCATGGTGACGGTGGGCATGGTGGGCGGTACGACGGCCCTTGCGCTGCTCATCGGCGTCGACGGGAGTTCCACGTACTCGGACTTCGTGGCGCCTCTCGCCCTGCTCGGCCTCTCCCTTGGCCTGGCCGTCTCCCCGTGCACGGACACGATCATGGGCGCCTTCCCGGAGTCGGAACTCGGCGTCGGCGGCGCCGTGAACGACACCTCCCTCGAACTGGGCGGATCGCTCGGCATCGCGGTGCTCGGCTCGGCGCTCGCCTCCTCGTACGCGTCGAACCTCACCGACGAGACCAAGGGGAGCAAGGTGCCGCCGGAGGCCCTTGAGGCCGCGAAGGACTCGGTGGGCGCGGGCAACGCGGTGGCGCAGTCCTTCCAGGAGAAGGCCCAGCAACTGACCGAGCAGGCCGCGCAAGCCGGGTCGCCGGCCGAGGCCGCCCAGCTCAAGCAGCAGGCCGCGGAAATCACCAAGGGCTCGGCCCAGATGGCCGACGCGGTCGGCTCCGCCTTCTCCGACGCGGTGTCACAGACCAGCCTGATCGGCGCGATCACCCTCGGCGCGGGCGCCCTGATCGTCGCCGTATTGATGCCCCGCAAATCCGCCCGACCCCAACCACCCACACCAGAGGAACACCACCGCGCCGAGCCCCAGCAGGAGCCGGTACCCACGCGGGCGGGCCGCTAGGTCAACTCTGCTCTGTCGCCGCTGAGTTGAGTCACTTCCCGGCGGCGGGCTCCTGCCTCAACCACTTGTGCCCCGAGCTGTCGTCTCAGCTCGGGGCACAAGTGCTGGCCGCCTGACCACCAGGCGGCTGTCCTACGGGATCGCGTGCAGAGTGCCGCGGTGGAAGACTATTGAGGTGGGGGCCGATGTCGTGTCCAGGTCGGTCACCCTGGCCAGGGCGAAGTGGTGGTCGCCCAGCTTGCGGATCTCCTCGACACGGCAGTCGATCCACGCGGCGATGCCGGGGAGCAGGGGGTTTCCCAGGGGGGACTTGCGCAGCGGCAGGCCGGCGAACTTGTCCCTGCCGCTGGTCGCGAACCGCGTGCACAGCTCCTGCTGGTCGCCCGCGAGGACGTTGACGGTGAAGGTGTCCGAGTTCCGCATCTCCGGCCAGCTTGAGGACTTCTCGTCGACGAAGATCCCGATCAGCGGCGGATCCAGGGACACCGACACGAACGACCCCACGGTCAGCCCCGCCGGCCTGCCCCCCGCTGTCGCCGTGACCACGGTGACGGACGTCGGAACCTCGCGCAGCACACTGCGGAGTGTCGCCGAGCCGACAGGCATCTCTACGTCTACGTCTACCTGACGGCGGGCGGGCGAAGTCGTGCCCATGCTGACCTCCCGGTCGAGTCATCCTCTGTCAGACCCTGGCATCCGGACCTGGAGAGCCAGTCATCGTCAACTGGTGCGGTTCAGCGCCAGCTGTGCGGGGCGCGGAAGCCGGGCTCGCGCTCCAGGCGGCGCCAGCCCGCCCTGGATTGCGTGCGGCGGGCCGGAGCCGGTGCGGGCGCGGCCGCGCGGGCCAGCAGGATCACGGCGATGGCCGCCAGTTCCTCGGGCTCGGCGTGCCCCTTCTCGACGCGCAGCATCTGGTGGGCATCGGACGCAGGGGCAGGAGCGGGAGCAGGAGTTGCAGTGGTCATGGGAGTTGGTCCTCTGGTGTGTTGAGGGACAGTGGAGACGGAGGCGCCTGAGATGTGTGGCGCGACATGTGTGTGGCGGGACATGTGTGGCGGGACATGTCTTCCGGCACACACATGTCATGTGTGTGCCGGAAGACCGCCGAGTTACCGCAGGGATTACTGCGGGGGGTTGCCGTGCTTGCGGGACGGCAGGTCCGCGTGCTTGTTGGCGAGCATCGCCAGGGAGCTGATGAGGACCTCGCGGGTGGCGGCGGGGTCGATGACGTCGTCCACCAGGCCGCGCTCGGCGGCGTAGTAGGGGTGCATCAGCTCGGCCTTGTACTCCTTGACCATCTTCTGCCGCATCGCCTCGGGGTCCTCGGCGGCGGCGATCTGACGGCGGAAGATGACGTTGGCGGCACCCTCGGCGCCCATCACCGCGATCTCGTTCGTCGGCCAGGCGTAGGTCAGGTCGGCGCCGATGGACTGGGAGTCCATGACGATGTACGCGCCGCCGTAGGCCTTGCGCAGGATCAGCGAGATCCGCGGCACGGTGGCGTTGCAGTAGGCGTACAGCAGCTTGGCGCCGTGCCGGATGATGCCGCCGTGCTCCTGGTCCACGCCCGGCAGGAAGCCCGGCACATCCAGGAGGGTGACGATGGGGATGTTGAAGGCGTCGCACATCTGCACGAACCGCGCGGCCTTCTCCGAGGCCTCGATGTCCAGGACCCCGGCCAGGGCCTGGGGCTGGTTGGCGACGATGCCCACCACCTTGCCGTCCAGGCGGGCCAGCGCGCAGATGATGTTGCGGGCCCAGCGCTCGTGGACCTCCAGGAAGTCGCCGTCGTCGACGAGTTCCTCGATCACCTTGGCCATGTCGTAGGGCCGGTTGCCGTCCGCCGGCACCAGGTCGAGCAGGACGTCCGAGCGGCGCCCGGCGGGGTCGTCGCTCTCGTGGACGGGCGGGTTCTCCCGGTTGTTGGAGGGCAGCATCGCGATGAGGTAGCGCACCTCCGCCAGGCACGTCTCCTCGTCGTCGTAGGCGAAGTGGCACACCCCCGACGTCTCGGCGTGCACGTCGGCGCCGCCCAGACCGTTCTGCGTGATCTCCTCGCCGGTCACCGCGCGGACCACGTCCGGGCCGGTGATGAACATCTGCGAGGTGTCGCGGACCATGAACACGAAGTCCGTCAGGGCGGGCGAGTACGCCGCGCCGCCGGCGCACGGGCCGAGCATCACGCTGATCTGCGGGATCACCCCGGACGCCTTGGTGTTGCGCTGGAAGATGCCGCCGTAGCCGGCCAGCGCCGAGACGCCCTCCTGGATCCGGGCGCCCGCGCCGTCGTTCAACGAGACCAGCGGCGCCCCGGCCGCGATCGCCATGTCCATGATCTTGTGGATCTTCGTGGCGTGCGCCTCGCCAAGGGCGCCGCCGAAGATCCGGAAGTCATGCGCGTAGACGAAGACCGTGCGGCCCTCCACCGTCCCCCAGCCGGTGATCACACCGTCCGTGTACGGCTTCTTCGCCTCAAGCCCGAACCCGGTCGCCCGGTGCCGCCGCAACTGCTCGACCTCCCGGAAACTGCCTTCGTCCAGGAGGAGTTCGATGCGCTCCCGCGCGGTCAGCTTGCCCTTGGCGTGCTGTGACTCCGTCGCCTTGTCGCTGGGTCCGGCCAGCGCCTGCGCACGGATCTCGTGCAGTTCGGAGACCTGATTGCGTGTCACTACCGATAGCCGCCTCTCGGCCGGGGAACGGCCGCCGCGGCGTTCGCTTCACAGGGTGGGAAGCGACGCCGCGATGACCGCCCGGGATGACCCGCGGCACGCCCGCCCAGCGGGTCTCGAGGGCGCTACGTGCCGCGCGGAGTGGTCTCCGACGCTATGCGGGTGCGCTCACACGGCGGTAACTCGGCCTTCCCTGGAGCCTGTTCAGCTGGCGCCGAAGAGAGTCCGCGTGAAGTACTGCGTGTCGAAGAACTCGCGCATGGCCTTGATGCGGCCGTCCTGGATGGAGAACACCGAGACGATGTTCGCCTCGTAGGGCTCGCCGGAGCGGGCCGCGGCACGGGCCACGCAGTCGAGCACGACCGTGTCGCCCTCGGCTATGACCTGCGAAATCTCGATGGTGTAGGGGACTTCGGTGGAGAACAGCTCCATCAGCGGCAGCATGAACTTGTTGAGGATCTCGTCCAGACCGACCCAGTTACCGGCGAGAGGATGATCGCCGGGAATGCGGAATTCGGCGTCCTCCCAGAGGGTCGCCTGAATGGCGTCCGCGTCCCGCTCGTCGATGGCCTTGAGATAGCCGAGGACAACGCTCTTCGCGTCAGTGAACGTCATGACTGCTCCCGGTGTTGGGGGTTGGTTGACGAGAAAGGCCGGGCTCCGGCGGTGCGACAGGGCTTCGGCACACCGTTCGCACCGGGCCGGCCCAAAGATCGCCACGTTCTGCCCGGTTTCCGAGCTGACGTGAACTCATCGGAGGCTACACCGGCCGGACCCTCACATATCCGGCCAGGAAAGCGCCGAACACCCGCCACAGAGAGCTCGATTGCTCCTTAATGGACAATCGAAGACGGAACAATGAGAGGGAAGCGGAAGCGGCGTTGACCGGCCGGAACGCCCCATCGAAGATCTCTCGAACGGAGCTTCGAGCAGTGTCTGATACCACAGCACGGCACTGTTAGTCACACTTGTTTTAGGGCATCACGATGGTTAGAGTGACCCTACTGGCCCAAAACGGACTGACCGCCGAAGGGCTTGTGTTCGTCACACACGGGGTACCGCTTGTGCCTCAGGGCGTCAGCGGGTGGCACACATGGGGAGATACCGCACTTGCAACAAGCCTGTGCATCAGCCGTTTCAGCGTCACTCGTCGGCGCATTGCCCGCTCCGTCCGCCATCGGCGCCGGGAGCCTGTGGCCGGCGCCTTGCGGAATCAGTAGTTCCGCCCCCTAGATTCCTCATCCGTCCCGCCCGTCGCGAGGGCGCGGACCTTCCCCGCGGTCCGGCACGAGTTCCCGGCCCCGACGTCCCTGAGACCCGCCCTCGGTTTTGCCCGGCGTGGAACCGGAGGACCGGGCAACCCTCGGGTCGTCACCGGCTTTTCGCCGGCTTTTCACCCGGGCCGTGAAAATTGAATACTCAACCTCGAATGCTCAACAGAGACACGAGTCTGCTGACACTGATTCAGTAAATTGAGGAGCAGTCATGTGGTTTCGAATACTCGGGCCATTGGAAGTCCTCGACGGCAGCCAGCCCATCGCCCTGGGCGGGACCAAACAGCGCGCCACGCTGGGGTATCTGCTCCTGAACGCCAATCGGGTGGTCCCCACCCGAGAACTCCTCAGCGCGCTGTGGGCAGACGGAACACTGCCGACCACGGCGCGCAAGATCCTGCAGAACGCTGTTTGGGGTCTACGCGGATCACTCGCGGCCAGCGGCACCGACCGCCAGAACGGGATTCTGCTCACGAAGGCTCCCGGTTACGTCATGCAGGTCGAGCGCGACCAGGTCGACCTGCACCTCTTCCACCGCCGGATACAGGAAGGGCGCACCGCCCTCGAATCCGGTTCCCCCGCGCACGCCGCGGTCATCCTCCGCGACGCCCTGTCCCTGTGGCACGGCCAGGCCATGGCCGACCTCGTCGAGAGCGGGATCAACTGGCCCGAGCTCGACGCGGCGGAGAGTGCCCGACTCAGCGCCATGGAGGACTACTTCGAGGCGGAGCTGCGCTGCGGTCGGCATCAGTCCGCGCTCGGCGCCCTCGAGTCGATGGTCGAGGCACAGCCCCTGCGCGAGCGCCTGTGCGGACAGTTGATGCTGGCCCTGTACCGGTGCGGCCGGCAGGCGGACGCGCTGAACGTCTTCAGCCGGGTCCGCGCGTCCCTGATCGAGAACCTCGGCCTGGAGCCGCGGCGCGAACTGCACTCCCTTCAGCAGGCGATCCTGACCCAGGACTCCAAGCTGTCGCCGCCCGAGTCCCCGTCGCCCGCGCTCTCCCTCGTACGGACGGGAGCCGACGCGCCCGAGGACCAGAAACCGGCGCGGTCCGCACAGCCCCGGGCGGCCGCGGCCCCGGCTCCGGCTCCGAACCCGGTCCGGCCGAACGCGCAGGAGAACGCGGCCCGCGAAGACGCCCTCTACGAAAACACGGTCCACGCCGACACCCAGCACGAGGACACGGAGCACAGCAAGGTCATCACCTCCGACACGCACGGCTTCAGGACGCGCGTGCGGGTGCCGATCCAGCCCACCGCCTCGGCGAGCCGACGCCGCCCGGTGAGCGTGCTTCTGCTCAGAACCGGGCTCCGGCCGACCGCGGGCGGCGGGCGCCCGAACGGCACCGACGAACTGCGCGACCGCCTGACCGGCCGTGTCCGCGAACTCGTGGGTGAGCTGGGCGGATCGGTGATCAGCTCCATAGGGTCCACGCAGCTGGCCGTGTTCGGCCCGGGCCGCGAGGGACACGACCATGCCGAACGGGCCGTGCGCGCCGCCGTCGCCATCCGGGACGAGTTCCATACCGCTCCCACGGTCACTCCGCTCGACCGCTCCGCCCGGCGGGCCGGCGAGGCCGCGGTCCATGCCGCGATCTCCACGGGGGAAGCCCTGCTGCGCTACGAGAACGACGGCTCCGACTCCCTCCGGTCGGCGGACGGAACGCTGCTCGACGAGTGCCAGTCCCTGCTGTCCCGGACCTCCGCGGGGGAGATCTGGGTCTGCGGGAACACCCGGCAACTGACCGCGTCGGCGCATACCTTCGTCTCCGTCAGCGAATCACCGCAGGCCTGGAAGGTGAATCGGTCGCGCTCGCGCACCGAGCGGCCGCCGGCGGGTGTGGTGGACCGGGAGATCGAACTCGACCTCCTGCGCGGCATGCTGGAGCGCGTCCGGCACCGCGAGACTCCGCATGTGGTCACGATCGTCGGAGAACCCGGCATCGGAAAGAGCAGGCTGCTCAAGGAGTTCGAGCGCCGCTCCATGGGGCAGCCGGCCGCCACCTGGTTCCTGTCGCCCTGCGGCCCCGACCGGGAACTGCGGCCGGGCCGTGGTGCTCGCCTTTTCCATCTGCGAAAGAGTCCGCTCTTCGATCCGTACGGGAACGAGGCACTGGAGATCGATCTGACGCAGTCCCTGAAGCTCGGTCAGAACCCCCTGGAGCGCATCGCGCAGGACTGCCCCCTCGTCATGTTCGTCGACGATCTGCACGAGGCGGACAACGCCCTGCTGGACTTCGTCGGCAGAATGAGCGGTGAGGTGGCACGGGCCCCCTTATTCATCGTGGCCACGGCGCGCCCCCAGCTCTTCGACCGGCGTCCCGGCTGGGGCGGCGGGACACCTCACTTCACGACCATCTCCATCGATCCGCCGGGCGCGTCCCGCCGGATGCCGGCGAAGCCTCCGGCGGCCGCTCCCGCGAACCGGCCGCTCCCGGGCCTCGCCGACTGCACTCCCTGACTGCGAGTGGTTCAGTGGTGAAGTCCCTTCTTGCCGGGGGTCCAGAAGGGCTTGACCTTGATCTGCGTACGAGGCCACTTGCGCACGTGCACGAGGTGGTCCCGGACCGCTTGGCAGGTGCGCGCCTCACCCGCGACATACGCCATGCCGGGCTCCTCGGGGAGGCCGAGCTCCGACACGGCGCCGAGCATGGCCTGCGAGGAGACCGGGGACGCGCCCTTGCGGAACACGCGCCGCAGGACGTGCGGGCCGGGCACGGGCACCTCGTCGTCGGGTGACTCGCTTTCGAGGACCCCGTACACATGCGCCTCGGCCCCGAGCGCCCTGATCATCGGGCCGAAGGCGGCGGACGCCGTCTCCTCGCCGATGAACACGTGGTACGGAGCTTCCGGTCGGAGGTCGAAGTCGCCCAACGGCCCCCAGAACGAGACCTCTTGGCCGACCTGGACATCGCGGGCCCAGCGCAGTCCGATACCCTCGCCGTCGTAGAGATGGGCCCGGATCTCGACTTCCCGGCCGTCATCCGACTGATCCCAGACCGAATAGGTGCGGAGGGTTTCACCGGGGCGCAGGATCCCGTACAACGACAGAGGGTCGTTGATCTGGATCCGGATGTGACGCCCCGGAGGAATGGCCGCCCCGCCCAACCCGTCGGCGGCGATCCTGATGCGCTTCATCGTCGGGGTCACCGATCCCGTCTCCGTGATCACCCCTTCGAGCCGCTGCTTGGCGAAGATGTGTTCAAGGGGATTGAGTGACGGGCGCCGCGCGGGCTTCACCGTACCGTCCGGCATGAGGACTCCTTCTCCTGATCAAGTGATGCCAGGGCATGTGGCGCCCTTCCTCAGCGTGTCGATCAGCCGCTCGGTCGGGGCGTCCCTCACTCCTGCGTCAGCGCCGCAGCCCGCCGTCCCGGCAAGCGCTTTCACATCCCGGCTCCGCGAATCGCAACTGTGGACTATGCGTCGCTTGCTCATTAATGTTTTACGCAATGACTTAGATTACTGCCACTAACAAACCATAGGTTGCCTATCATGTCAATAACTGGAAGTGAGGACTGAGATGCCGCAGCAGACGTCAAGCAGCCGCGTGCAGAAGCGTCGGCAAGCCACCCTGCTGGAGATCCGCAGCACGGCCCGCCAGCTCCTGCGCAAGCACGGACCGACGGGCGTGACGGTCAACGCCGTGGCCCGCGAGATGGGCATGAGCGGCCCCGCCGTATACCGCTACTACGCCAGCCATGACGCGCTGGTCGAAGCGGTGATCGCGGACTTCTACCAGGAGCTGACGACGACCATGCAGGCAGCGCGGGACGCCTGCCCGCCGGAGCGGCCCGGCAGACGCCTCGCTGCCACCTGTCGCTCGATGCGGGCCTGGGCCATCGACCATCCCGGCGAGTTCAGCTGGATGTTCGCGAGCCCGGTCCACGCGGCGTCCCGCGACGACGCGGAGTCGCCGCGGCTGCGCGCCGGACAGCAGTTCGAGAAGGTCTTCCTCGACCAGTTCGTCGAGATCTGGGAGCAGAACCCCTACCCGGCGACGCCGTTCGAGGATCTGGCCCCTTCTTTGCAGGAGCAGATCCTCGATTACGCCGCCAGGTCCCAGAGCCCGCTGCCTCCCGAGGCGCTGCATCAGTTCCTGACGAGCTGGATCAGGCTCTACGGCCTGCTGTGCATGGAAGTCCTCCACCAGCTGGACTTCGCCTACTCGGACCTCGAGCCGGTCTTCGAGGAGAACCTCAAAGAGCTCTGCGCCATGCACAACCTCGAGTACGAGCCGCCGCGGGCCTCTTAGCGATGCCCGGCCGCCCGCCCTCCGTCCTCCGGGAGAGAGGGACGGGGCGGGCGACCGGGAGGCCCCTCAGCGCGTGCCCGGCGCGGGTCAGCGCGTGCCCGGCGCGGGGAAGTGGCCGACGCCCACGAAGAACTCGACGTACGTGCGGAAGAGTTCCTCGGTGAGCGGAGGGCACTCGACGCCGGTGCCCACGAGGGCGGCCTCCGTGGACGTCGTGTCGATGCCCGCGTTGGAGCCGTCGCCGGCGAGGGCGATCGCCTCGAAGGCGTCGAAGAGCGGCAGCATGGCGTTGTCGCGGTCCGCCTGTACGAGGGCGCGCCAGCTGTCGTGGTCCGCCTCGTCGATGGCGTAGCCGTACCCCCGCAGGTACTCCACGCACATGCGGAAGGTCGCCCCGCTCTGGTTGAAGAAGTGGAAGATCTGCCCGGACGCCTCCTTCTTCCCGGACAGGGCCACGATCCCTGCGCTGACGTAGTCGACCGGCACGAAGTGCACGTCCCCGCCGAGCCCTTCGGGCGCGGCCCCGGCCTGGACCAGGCCCTTGAGGCTGAGCCACACGAAGTCGCTGGTCTGGCAGGCGCCGGTCGCCCGGTCGCCGGAGATGACGTCGGCCCGGTGGATGGTGACCGGCAGCCCCCGTTCCACGGCGAGGCCCACGATCTGCTCCGCCACCCACTTGCTCTGCACATAACCGGTGGGCTGCCGCTCGACGGGCGCGGTCGGGTCCTCGGGCTTGCGGGGCAGTCCGCCGGGCTCGGATCCGGCGAAGACACCGGTCGTCGACACGTAGTGGACGGGCACCGAGCGGTGGCGTGCCGCGAGCCGCAGCACCTCGACCGTGCCGGACACGTTGGGTGCCTTCAACTCCGTGTACGGGTAGAGCCAGTTGACGGTGGCTCCGGCGTGGTAGACGGCGTCCACGCGCCGGGCGAGGCCGTCGAACCGCTCCTCGTCGAGGCCCAGTCGGGGCGCTGCGAGATCGCCGACGACCACGGAGAGACGCGCGGGGTCGATCTCGTCCCACACCCGGAACCATTCGAGGCCCGCCCGCAGCCGTGCGAGGGCGGCCTCTTCGTCGGCGCCGCGGACCAGGCAGTGGACCGTGGAGCGGCCCGTGCGCATCAGGTCACGGAGCAGGAAGGCGCCGAGGAAGCCGGTAGCACCGGTGAGCAGGACCTCTTGCGGGTCCGTGACCTCGTACGACACCTCGTCGGCGGGGACGATGTCGGCGGGCAGGTCGATCTCGGCGGCGAAGTCCACCGCGTCGCGCGAGGTGGACACCTCGTCCCCGAGCCGTTCGAGCAGGACGGTCCGCAGGAAGGCCGCGAGCTCCGTCGGCGTGGGCCGGTCGAAGACGACCGTGGCCGGGAGCCGGCAACCGGTGGTGCCCGACAGCTGGTTGCGCAGTTCGACGGAGGTCAGGGAGTCGAAGCCGAGATCCGAGAACCGCTGTTTGGGGCGGATGCCGTCGGCGTTCATGTGCCCGAGCACGGTGGCGGTCTCGGCGAGCACCAGGTCGAGCACCCGGCTCAGTTGCTCCTTCTCGTCGAGTCCGGCGAGGCGTCCGAGCAGGGTGTCGAAGCCGTTGTCGACGTTCTGGGCCGTGCGGCGCACCGGCGTGCGCAGCAGTCCGCGCAGCACGGCCGGTACCTGCGAGGGCCGTTCGCGCAGGGTTGCCGCGTCGAGCGGCATGCCCACCGTGGCGGGCGTCCCGAGCCGCAGCGCGGTGTCGAGCATGGCCTGGCCCTGCTCCTGGCCGATGGGGCGGAAGCCGCCGCGGGCGATGCGGTTGAGGTCGGCTTCGTCGAGGTGGCCGGTCATGCCGCTGTCCTGGGTCCACACGCCCCAGGCCACGGAGGTGGCGGCGAGTCCCGCCGCGGCGCGGTGCTCGGCAAGGGCGTCGAGGAACACGTTGGCGGCGGCGTAGTTGGACTGTCCTGCGCCGCCGATGACACCGGCGACGGAGGAGAACAGGACGAATGCCGTCAGGTCGAGGTCGCGGGTGAGTTCGTGCAGGTGCCATGCCGCGTCGACCTTGGGGCGCATGACGGTGTCGAGGCGTTCGGGCGTCTGGTCCTGGAGCAGTCCGTCGTCCAGGACACCGGCCGTGTGGATGACGCCGGTCAGCGGTCGGTCGGCGGGCACGCCGGCCAGGAGATCCGTCAGCGCGTCGCGGTCGACGATGTCGCACGCGGCGATCTCCACCTCGGCGCCCAGGCCGGTCAGTTCGCGGCGCAGTTCGTCCGCCCCGGGGGCGTCGGGTCCGCGTCGGCTGACGAGCAGCAGCCGTGCCACGCCGTGCTCGACGACGAGGCGCCGGGCGAACAGGGCGCCCAGGGAGCCGGTACCACCGGTGACGAGGACCGTGCCGTCGGGGTTCCACCGGTTGCGGTCGGGGCCCGTCCCCGTGGTCGCGGGGGGAGCCGGGGGAGCCGGGGGAGCTACGCGGCGCAGCCGGGGGACGAGGACCGCGCCGTCGCGGATCGCCGTCTGCGGCTCCTGCGAGGCGAGGACCGTCGCCAGTGCGTCGACGGAGCGCGGGTCGCCGTCGAGGTCGACGAGCACGATCCGCCCCGGCGCCTCCGACTGCGCCGAGCGCACGAGGCCCCACAGCGCGGCGGCCTGCGGATCGGCCGTCCCCTCCCCCAGCGGGCTCATCGCGCCCCGGGTCGCCACGACGAGCCGGGTGGCGGCGAGCCGTTCCTGTGCGAGCCATTCCTGGAGCAGCGCCAGCATCCGGTGTGCGGCGGCGCGTACGAAGCCGGGGACGTCCGCTCCGGACGGCGCCTCGTGGGGCCGGGTGAGGTCGAGGAGTACGGCGTCCACCGGCGTTTCGGCCGCCGCGACGGCGGCGGTGTCGGCGAAGACCGGGGCGCCGGGCAGGGTGAGGCCGGGGCGGTCGCCGAGCAGGCCCCAGCGCGGGGCGCCGGTGTCCGCGCGGGTGCCGCGCAGGGGCTGCCATGCCGTCTCGAACAGCGCGTCGTAGCCGTGCTTGAGCGAGGTGTTGAGGGTCTGGGCGGTCAGGGCGCGCGGCTCGACTCGCTCGGCGCTGAGGACGGGGTGTCCGACACGGTCGGCCGCCAGCAGGGTGAAGCCGTCCGCGGCCCGGTCGATCCGGACGCGCAGGGCGGCGGCCCCGGTGGCGTGCAGGCGCACCCCGCGCCAGTCG
Organism: Streptomyces sp. NPDC046925; assembly: GCF_040644915.1. Taxonomy (NCBI): domain Bacteria; kingdom Bacillati; phylum Actinomycetota; class Actinomycetes; order Kitasatosporales; family Streptomycetaceae; genus Streptomyces; species Streptomyces sp. NPDC046925. The sequence continues at coordinate 18,783 of NZ_JBEYWZ010000013.1, forward strand.
GCGGCGATCGGCGCGGCGCTGCTCCCCTGCTCGTCCCCGGCCAGGCGTACGACCTGTACGGCCATGTCGAGGAGCGCCGGGTGCAGCCCGAAGTAGGCACATCCCGCCTGGAGTTGTTCGGGGATGCTCACCTCCGCGAACAGGCTGTCGCCGGAGCGCCAGGCGGCGGTGACGCCCGGCAGCGTCCCCGGGGCGCCCGGCGCCTCGGAGTCGTCGAGGGCGATGTCCTCGGCGCCGGGCGGCGGCCATTCCGCGATGCCGGTCTCGTCGGCCGTGGCGTCGGCGCTCAGGAAGCCGGACGCGTGGACCGTCCAGAGCGTGTCGGCGGCGTCGGTGCGCGCCGAGACGGTGACGGTGCGGCGGCCGGTGTCGTCGGACGCGCCGACGCGCACCTGGAGCTGCAGCCCGCCGGTCTGCGGGAGGACCAGCGGGGCGGCGAGGGTCAGTTCGTCGAGGGCGGTGCAGCCCGTCTCGTCGCCCGCGCGGACGGCGAGTTCGACGAACACCGAGGACGGTACGACGTCGGAGCCGAGGACCGTGTGCCCGGCGAGCCAGGGGTGGGTGAGCCGGGACAGCCGCCCGGTGAGCAGGACTTCGTCGCCGTCCGCGACCGGCACCGCGGCGCCCAGGATCGCGTGCCCGGCACCGGCGAGGCCGAGGCTCGCCGCGTCCCCGGTCACTGCCTGCTCGTCGAGCCAGTACCGCTTGCGCTGGAAGGCGTAGGTGGGCAGGTCCACCCGCCGGACGTCAGCACCGCCGAGGGCGCCGGTCCAGTCGACGTCCACGCCCTGCACCCATACCTCGGCGAGCGAGGTCAGGAACCGGCCGAGGCCGCCCTCGTCGCGGCGCAGGGTTCCGGCCACCACGACCGGGACGTCCGGCCGCGAAGCGCTCTCCAGGATTTCCTGGACGCTCATGGACAGCACCGGGTGCGCGCTGACCTCGATGAACGTGCCGAAGCCCTCGGCGGCGAGTGATTCGACGGCGGAGTGGAAGCGTACGGTCTGGCGCAGGTTCCGGTACCAGTACCCGGCGTCCATCGTGGAGGTGTCCAGCCACGTGCCGGTCATCGTCGAGAAGAACGGCACCTCGGAGGGCTGCGGGCGGACGTCGGCGAGCACGCGGGCCAGTTCGTCCTCGATGCGCTCCACGTGCCAGGTGTGCGAGGCGTAGTCCACCGCGATGCGCCGGGCCCGTACGCCCGCGGCCCCGCATTCCGCGAGGAGTTCGTCGAGCGCGTCGGGGTCGCCCGCCACCACGACGGACGCGGGGCCGTTCAGGGCGGCGACCTCAAGGCGGCCGGGATAGCGGGCGAGACGCGTCTCGACGTCCTCGAGAGCCTGCGCCACGGACACCATGCCGCCCCCGCCGGCCAGACCGGCGGCGATGGCCTGTGACCGCAGTGCCACCACGCGTGCCCCGTCGGCCAGGGTCAGCGCGCCGGCCACGCAGGCGGCCGCGATCTCGCCCTGCGAGTGGCCCACCACCGCCGCCGGTTCCACTCCGTAGGAGCGCCAGAGCGCCGCCAGCGACACCATTACCGCCCAGGACGCCGGCTGTACGACGTCGACGCGTTCCAGTGTCGGCGCGCCGGGCGTCTGGCGGAGCACGCCCTCCAGGTCCCAGTCCACGAACTCGGCGAGCGCCCGGCCGCATTCGGCCATCCGCTCGGCGAACACCGGTGAGGAGTCGAGGAGCCCCACCGCCATGCCCGCCCACTGCGTGCCCTGGCCGGGCAGCACGAACACCGGACGCGCCGCCGTGCCGGACGCGGTGCCCTTGACGACGCCCGGCGCGGATTCACCGCGGGCCAACGCGCCGAGTCCCGCGACCAGTTCGTCGCGGGAGCCGCCGGTGACGACCGCGCGGTCCTCGAAGACCGCACGGCTCGACACCAGCGACCAGGCCACGTCACGGGGCGCCGGCGCGGGATCGGCCTCCACGGCAGCGAGGAGCCGCGCCGCCTGGCCTTGTACGCCCTCGGCGGTCCGGCCGGACACGACCCACGGCAGCACCTCCGGCGACGAACCACCGGCGGCCACGGGCTCCGGTGCGGGCTCTTCCGGGACTTCTTCGAGGACCACGTGCGCGTTCGTCCCGCTCACGCCGAAGGAGGAGACGGCGGCCCGGCGCGGCGCGCCGGTCGCGGGCCAGGGCCTTGCCTCGGTGAGCAGTTCCACCGCGCCGGAGTCCCAGTCGACCTCCGGTGTCGGGGCGTCGACGTGCAGCGTCTTCGGCAGGACGCCCCGCCGTATCGCCTCCACCATCTTGATCACACCGCCGACACCGGCGGCGGCGACGCTGTGCCCGATGTTCGACTTCAGCGAGCCCAGATACAGCGGCCGCCCGTCACGGCGCTGCTGCCCGTACGTGGCAAGCAGGGCCTGCGCCTCGATCGGGTCGCCGAGACGCGTGCCGGTGCCGTGCGCCTCCACCGCGTCCACATCCGCGTACGACAGACCCGCACTGCCCAACGCCTCCCGGATCACCCGCTCCTGCGAGGGGCCATTGGGCGCCGTCAGACCATTCGACGCACCGTCCTGATTCACCGCCGAACCCCGCACCACCGCAAGCACCCGATGACCATTGCGCCGCGCATCCGACAACCGCTCAAGCAGCACCAGACCCGCGCCCTCCGACCATGCGGTGCCGTCGGCAGCGGCGGCGAAGGACTTGCAGCGGCCGTCGGCGGCGAGACCGCGCTGCTTGGCGAAGTCGATGAGGCCGCCCGGGTCGCAGCTGACCGTCACGCCACCGGCGACGGCCAGTGTCGACTCGCCGGACCGCAGCGACCGTATCGCCGAGTGCATCGCGACGAGCGACGAGGAGCAGGCCGTGTCGAGGGAGACCGCGGGGCCCTCGAAGCCGTACGTGTAGGAGATCCGGCCGGAGGCGACGCTGCTGAGCTTGCTGGTCATGAGGTAGCCCTCGAACTCCTCGGGGGCGTTGAGCCCGAGGTAGCTCTCCTCCACGATGCCGACGAAGACACCGGTGCGGCTGCCCTTGAACGCGGTGACGTCCAGGCCCGCGTGCTCGAACAGCTCCCAGGAGGTCTCCAGGAGGAGCCGGTGCTGCGGGTCCATCGCCACGGCCTCGCGCGGAGAGATGCCGAAGAACCCCGGGTCGAACAGGGGGGCGTCGTGCACGAAGCCCGCCTCGACCGAGTAGCTCTTCTCCTTGATCTTCTCGATGTCCCAGCCGCGGTCGTGCGGCAGTTCCGTGACCGCGTCGGTCCCCCGGTCGACCAGGTTCCACAGATCGGCGGGCGATGCCACGTCGCCGGGGTAACGGCAGGCCATGCCCACGATGGCGACGGGCTCGTCGTCGGCCGCCTCCCGCTCGGCCAGCCGCCTGCGGGTCTCCTGGAGGTCGGACGTCACCCGCTTGAGGTAGTCGACAAGCTTGTCTTCGTTGGACATCGGCATCGACTCGGTATCCCTTTCAGGAAGTTCAAAAAGTCTTATGACGGTGGGCGGGCGGCCGGTGACGGGCCGGGCGGCCGGGAGGTCAGTCGGCGGGGCCGGAGAGTTCCGTGTCGATGAGGGCGAACAGTTCGTCCACCGACGCGGACTCGATCCGGTCCGCCGGGGCCGGATCGTCGGCCTGTGCGGTCGCCTGCGCCGGGGCGTCGAGCCTGGACGCCATGCTCTGGAGGCGCCGCCGGACCATCTGCCGGTGCCGCTCGTCCTCAGAGACCGCGGCGAGCATGGTGTCGAGGCGGTCGAGTTCGGACAGGACAAGCGTGGATACGTCGACTTCGGCGGGGCCGAGGCGTGCGAGCACGTGACCCGCGATGTCGCGCGGGGTCGGGTGGTCGAAGATCAGGGTGGCCGGAAGGCCGATTGCGGTCGCGGCCGTCAGACGGTTGCGCAGCTGCACGGCCGCGAGGGAGTCGAACCCCATTTCCTGGAACGCCTGGTCAGCGATGATCGCGTGCAGGTCAGGCTGCCCCGTCACGGCCGCCGCCTCCGTCCTGACCAGATCCAGGACGAGTGCGCCGCGTTCCGCCTCGTCCAGGTCCGCGAGCCGGTCGGCGAGTGTGGCGCCGCCCGGGTCGGCCGCGCTGTGCGCGGTCCGGCGGGCGGGGCCTGTGGCCAGGTCGCGCAGCGCGGGCGGCACGGCCTCGTGGGCGCGCAGCGCGGCCCGGTCCACGACGCCCGCGATCACCGCGGCGGCGCCGCTCGCGTCGCCGCCTAGTGCGAGTGCCCGGTCGAAGAGGCCGAGGCCCTGGTCCGCGGTGAGCGGCTTGAGCAGGTCGAGTCCGGAGCGCCGCGCCGCGCCGGGGTGTTCCCAGGTGGCCCAGGCCACGGCGGTGGCGGGCAGTCCGAGCGCCTTCCGGTGGCGGGCGAGTCCTTCGAGGTACGCGTCGGCCGCCGCGGTGTTCGCCCTGCCGGGGCCGCCGAACGTACCGGCGGACGAGGAGCAGAGGACGAAGGCGGTGAGGTCGAGGTCGCGGGTGAGCTCGTGCAGGTTCCGGGCCGCGTCGGTCTTCGGTCGCAGGACCCGGTCGATCTGCTGCGTCGTCATCGCGGACAGCACACCGTCGTCGAGGACGGCGGCCGCGTGCACCACGGCGGTCAGCGGACGGTCTTCGGGGATCGCGTCCAGGACCGCGGCCAGCGCCTGCCGGTCTGCCGCGTCGCATGCGACCAGGGACACCCGGGCGCCTAACTCGCCTAGTTCTGCGGCCAGTTCACAGGCTCCCGGCGCCTCGGCGCCTCGGCGGCCGACCAGCAGCAGATCCCGGACGCCGTGTTCTGCCACCAGATGCCGGGCGAGGACGGCGCCGAGGGTGCCGGTGCCGCCGGTCACCAGGACCGTGCCGTCCGTCTTCCACGGCTGTCCGGCCGGATCGTCCGCCGGGACCGGGCGCAGCCGGGGCACGTGGATCCGTCCGGCGCGCACCGCCGGTTCGGACTCCCCGGATCGCGCGGCGGACGCCAGCAGGTCAAGGGGCGGGGTGTCCGTGTCCGTATCGGCCAGTACGAGGCTGCCCGCGCCCTCGGCGCCCGCCGTGCGCAGCAGACCGCGTACCGCCGCCGCTTCCAGGTCGAGGCGCGTGGCGTCGTCGTCGCCCGTGACGACCGCGTCGCGGGAGAGGACCACGACCGGGGTGCCCTGGAGTGCGTCGGCGGCAAGGAGTTCCCGCACGAAGGAGAGCGCCCGTTGGGTTCCCTCGTGCACGTCGCCGGTCGACGGCCACGGCACGAGCAGCAGGTCGAAGGGCGCCTCGCCCGACTCACCCGCCTCGCCCGACCCGCCCGACCCGCTTGACGCAACCGCCCTCGCGGCCGCGGCGAGGTCGTCGAAGCGGGGGATGCCGGGCACGTCGGCGGCGATCGCCGCCCAGCGGGCCGCGGGCCCGGGGGTGGCCTCGTAAGGGATCCATTCGATCGTGGACAGGCCGTCGCCGCGCGGGGTGGTCGTGCCGAACTCCTTCTCGGGAACGACCCGGTAACCGAGCGATCCGACGCCGAGCACCGGCCGTCCCTCGGGGTCCAGGAGCTCCAGGGTCACGGAGTCGTCGTCGAGGCGGGTGGCACGTACTCCTACGGTGTCGGCGCCCACGGCGTGCAGCCGTACGTCACGCCAGACGGCGGGCACGGCGATGCCTTCCGCGCCGTCGGGTGCCGAGGTCGCCGGGATCGCCGGGATCGCGGACAGGGCCGCGTCGAGGAGGGCGGGGTGCAGGCCGTAGGTCGTGGCCTCCGCAAGGAGCTCTTCCGGGAGGCGCACTTCGGTTGTCTTGCCCTCGTGGCCGCTCGGGGCCGCCGCCTGACCGTCGGCCGCGAGGAGGCCTTGGGCGCAGGCGATCCACGGGCCGGAGGAGTCGGGGTCTTCGGTGTCGGGCCGGGCGTGGACGGTGAGGGTGCGGCGGCCGGTGTCGTCGGGCGCGCCGACGCGGACCTGGAGCTGCAGCCCGCCGGTCCGTGGGAGGAGCAGCGGTGCGGCGAGGGTCAGTTCCTCTAGGACCGTGCAGCCCGTCTCGTCGCCCGCGCGGACGGCGAGCTCGACGAACAGCGCTGCGGGCAGTGCGCCGGTGTCGAGGACGGTGTGTTCGGTCAGCCAGGGGTGGGTGCGCCGGGATATGCGTCCGGTGAGCAGGACCTCGTCCCGGTCTGCGACCTGCACGGCGGCGCCGAGGAGCGGATGCCCGGCGCCGGTGAGGCCGAGACCGGCCGCGTCGCCGGTCCCGGAGCGCCCCTCCAGCCAGTACCGCTTGCGCTGGAAGGCATACGTCGGCAGGTCAACGCGCACCGCGCCCGCCAGCACCCGCGTCCACTCCACCTGCCGCCCGCGGGCGTACAGCCGGCCGAGGAGCGCGGCCAGCGTCTCCTGTTCCGACCGGTCGGCCCGCAGCACCGGCGCCACCAGAGCGGGGTTCCGTTCAGCCCCGGCCGAGACCAGGGCGCTGAGCACCCCGTCGGGGCCGAGTTCGACGAAGTCGGCGGCGCCCTCCTGTTCCAGGCAGCGCACCGCGTCGAAGAACCGCACCGCCTCGCGCAGTTGCCGCACCCAGTACCGCGGCGAGCACGCCTCCTGCCCGGACAGCACCTTTCCGGTCACCGTCGACACCAGCGGAATCCGCGGCGCCCGGAGGGACAGGCCGGTGACGATCTGCTCGAACTCGTCGAGTACGCCGTCCATGTGCGGCGAGTGGAACGCGTGGCTCACGCGCAGTCGCCGCACCCGCCGGCCCTCCGCGCGCCAGCGCGCCTCAAGGTCCTCGACGACCTCCGTGTCGCCGGACACCACCACGTTGTCCGGCCCGTTGACCGCCGCGAGGGACACCTTGCCCGTCAGCCCGGCAAGGTCTCCCGCGACCTTCTCCGGGTCGGCCTGGACGGCGAGCATCGCCCCACCGTCACGCGCCGAACCCATCAACCTGCCGCGTGCCACGACGAGTTGGGCCGCGTCCGCCAGCGAGAGCACGCCCGCCGCGTGCGCCGCCGCCACCTCGCCCACCGAGTGACCGGCCACGAAGTCGGGCACCACTCCGAACCGCTCCAGGAGCCGGAACAGCGCCACCTCGACCGCGAACAGCGCGGGCTGCGTGAACTCCGTCCGGTCGAGGAGCCGGGCCTGCTCCGATCCCTCGTCGGCGAACACCACGTCCTTCAAAGGCCGTTCGAGGTGCGCGTCGACTGCCTCGCACACCTCGTCGAAGGCCGCGGCGAACTCGGGAACCGACTCGTACAGCTCCCGGCCCATGCCGAGCCGCTGGGCGCCCTGCCCCGTGAACACGAAGGCGAGGTCCGCCGCGTTGCGTGAGCGCGTCGGCTCCGCCGCCGTCACCGCGGCGTCCGCCGCGCCCGATGCCAGTGCCGTCAGGCCGCGCACCAACTCCGCCCGGGTGCCGCCGACCACCACCGCGGCGGTGTCCAGCACGGACCGCTCCGACACCAGGGACCAGGCCACGTCCCGGGGCTCGGGGGCTCCCTCCTCTGCCTGCACGGCCGCGAGCAGCCGCGCCGCCTGACCCCGGACGCCTTCCGTCGAGCGCCCCGAGACCACCCACGGCACCACCGAGAGGCCTGCGGCGGCGGAGACCTGCGGCTCCGGCTGAGCGGTCTCAGGTGCCTCGGGGGCCTCAGGTGCCTCGGGGGCCTCCTCCACGATCACGTGGGCGTTCGTGCCGCCGATGCCGAACGAGGAGACACCCGCACGGCGCGGCCGCTCCTCGGTCACCGGCCAGGGGGTGGCTTCGGTGAGCAGTTCCACCGCGCCGAAGTCCCAGTCGACCTGCGGGGACGGCGCGTCGACGTGCAGCGTCTTGGGCAGCACCCCGCGCCGCATCGCCTCCACCATCTTGATCACGCCGCCGACGCCCGCGGCGGCCTGGCTGTGCCCGATGTTCGACTTCAGCGAGCCCAGATACAGCGGGCGACCCTCCGGCCGCTCCTGCCCGTACGTGGCAAGGAGGGCCTGCGCCTCGATCGGGTCACCGAGCCGCGTCCCCGTTCCGTGCGCCTCAACCGCGTCCACATCCGCGTACGACAGCCCCGCACTCCCCAACGCCTCCCGGATCACCCGCTCCTGAGACGGACCATTGGGCGCCGTCAGACCATTCGACGCACCGTCCTGATTCACCGCCGAACCCCGCACCACCGCAAGCACCCGATGACCATTGCGCCGCGCATCCGACAACCGCTCAAGGAGCACCAGACCCGCGCCCTCGCCCCACACCGTGCCGTCCGCCTCCGCCGCGAACGACTTGCACCGGCCCGAAGGCGAAAGCGCCCGCTGCCGGGAGAACTCCACGAACGAGGTCGGCGTGGCCATCACCGTCACGCCTCCGGCAAGGGCCAGGTCGCACTCCCCCTGGCGCAGCGCCGTCGCCGCCAGGTGAATGCCCACCAGCGACGACGAGCACGCCGTGTCCACCGCCACCGCGGGGCCCTCGAAGCCGAACGTGTACGACACGCGGCCCACGGCGATGCTGCTGGACGCGCCTCCCGCTACATAGCCCTGGACGTCGACGGGGACGTCGTCGAGGATGCTCGCGGCGAAGCCCTGGTACATCAGCCCGGCGAAGACTCCGGTGCGGCTGCCGCGCAGGGCGGCCGGCACCACGCCCGCGCTCTCCATCGCCTCCCACGCCGTTTCGAGGAGCAGCCGCTGCTGCGGGTCCGCCGCGAGCGCCTCACGCGGTGACATCCCGAAGAACTCCGGCTCGAACGCGGCGGCATCCTCCAGGAACCCGCCCTCGCGCACGTACGACTTGCCCGCGCGGTCCGGGTCCGGGTCGTAGACGTTCTCGTCCCAGCCCCGGTCGGCCGGGAACGGGGAGATCGCGTCCACCCCGCCGTCGAGGAGGTCCCACAAACCCTGCGGGCTGCTCACCCCGCCCGGATACCGGCACGCCATCCCCACGATCGCGATCGGCTCGCTCGCCCGGTCCTCCACCTCGCGAAGCCGCCGCCGGGCGTCGCGCGCCTCCGTTATCGCGCGCTTGAGGTACTCCCGCAGTTCCTTCTCGTCAGCCATCGGTCCAACCGCTCCAAAAGTCATGCGTACAGGCGAGGTGGGCAAAGAGACGGGCAGTGAATCGTGGGGCGGTTAATTTCAGCGGAACCACAATCGCGCAAAGCCTAAACGGGGCTTAGTCACGACCCGGTAATTGCTGGCTTGGACGGCACGGAGAGCAGTTCGTTACCGCTGAGTGCCCCTCGCGCGAAAGGGCGACGACCGCAGGTCAGGGCACGTACCAGCGGGGGTGTTCGGGGCATGTGAGCCGCCGGTTGACGGCAGATGTGCACGCCCGATTAATCTTCATTCGAATTCGGCGATTTCGCGCCGCACAACACAGGGGGTATTCGGATCATGGATCTGCAGTATGCGGGGGAGTCCGTGGTGAGTGTGGCGTCGGGTGCGGGGCGGTGGCCGTCGCAGGGTCCGTACTTCCGTGCGCCCTTCCGTGCGTCGCCGAAGGAAATGGTTCGCTGACCACCCCGCCGAGCGCGGCATCACAACTCTTGTCACTCTCCGGGAAGGTGTGCGAGACCGACGTGGAATTCTCCGTACTTGGACCCCTGCGCATGAACGAGCGCGGCGAGTCCTACACCCCGACGGCGCCGAAGCAGCGACAGCTGCTCACCCTGCTGCTCCTCAACGCGAACCAGGTCGTTTCCACCAACACGTGCATAGAAGAGCTGTGGGAGAACTCCCCTCCCAACAGCGCGCTCTCCACCCTCCAGTCGTACATACTCCAGCTGCGGCGCAGTCTGCGGCGGGTGCCGCGGATCGGGAGTCTCCAGGCCGCGCGCCTCATCCTGGAGACCCGTGACGGCGGCTATCTCCTCGCGGTGCGCAGCGACGAACTCGACACCAACCGCTTCTGGTCCCTGGTGCGCGAGGGCCGTTCGGCGCTCCACCACGACGACGTACGGGCTTCGGCCCGTCTCTCCGAGGCCCTGCTGCTCTGGCAGGGCGCGGCGCTCTCCGACGTACAGCGCGGTCCTGTTCTGCGGGCCCATCTCGTGGGCCTGGAGGAGGAGCGCACGAGCGTGCAGGAGCAGCGCATCGCCGCGGATCTGCGCCTGGGGCGGCACCAGGAGCTGCTCGGTGAGTTGAGCCGGCTCACGGCCAAGTACCCGATGCACGAGAGCCTGCACGCCCAGTTCATGCTCGCGCTGCACCGCACCGGCCGCCGTACGCAGGCCCTTGAGGTGCTGCGGCGGTTGAGCACCGTGCTGCGCGAGGAGCTCGGTCTCGATCCCTCGCCGCGGGTGCGCAGGCTGCACCAGGCGATCCTGGCGGGTGACCCCGCGCTCGATCTCCTGGCGCACACCGACGCCGTGCTGGCCGCCGAGCCCGGCGCGCCGAACGGGCCGCTGGTGCCCGCGGGTCGCGATCTGGTGACCGCGGGGGCTCCCGCCGGGCGTCAGGAGCAGCTGGTGCGGCGCTGACCGCACAGCACGGTACGGCTCGTTACGAGGCTGAGGCGGCGCCCCCTGTCCGGGGCGGCGCCTCAGCCCTTCTTGCTGCCGCCCGCCTGCCCGCGCCGGGGCGGCGGGTTGGCGTCGAGGAACGCGTCGGCGACGGCGTGCACGTACTCCGCGCCGAAGGTGCGTTCCGCGAGCAGCCTGCGGAACATCAGCGGGCCCGCGAGCTGGTCGATGGCCAGCTCCGTATCCAGCTCCGCGGGCAGTTCGCCGTTCTCCTTGGCCAGTTCGACGATGGCTCGGAATCCTCCGGAGCCCGCCTGGTACAGCGACTCCTTGAGCTCGGCGAACGTCGGGTCCACACCGGCGCGTTCGATGACCACCCGCATGCCGCGCTCCCCCACCGGGTCGTGCAGCAGGGCCCGCAATCCGTTGAGCTGGCCGATCAGGTCGTCGCGCAGGACGCCCGTGCGGGTGGGGCGGGCGTTCGCGATGCGCTGGGCGATGGCCTCGTAGATGAGGGACGGGGAGTCGGGCCAGTGGCGGTACAGGGTGGTGCGGCCCACGCCGCTGCGTGCGGCGACGGCGACATGGGTGACCGCGGACCACCCCTGTTCGACGAGCAGTTCCTGGGCGGCGGCGAGGGCGGCGGCCCGGCTGCGGGCCGCCCGCGGGTCCATGCCGCGCCCCGGCGCCCGCGGGCTGCGTCCTGCGGCGTCGGCCTGCGTGGACATGGCAACTCCCCGTGGTTCGTTGATCTGCTGTTCGGTACAGAGTGTGCCAGTTCCTACCCCACCCGCGCGGCGCGCAGGCCCGCGCGGGCGGGGTGAGCGGGTGATCAGGCCCGGTAGAAGTCCAGGTGGTCGTGGGCCCAGGTGGCGAAGGAGCGGGGGGCTCGGCCCAGGACCTGGCGGATGTCGGGCGAGAGGCGGCCGTGCAGTTCGCTGCCGTGCTCGATGGCCTCCTCCAGGGTCGTGATCACCCCGTTCACGGTCTCCTCGGAGAAGTGGCGCAGCATCATCTCGCGGTGCGCGGCCAGCGGCACCGTCTCGAAGCGCAGGTCGCGCCCGAGCAGCGAACCGACCACGGCGAGCTGCTCGCGGCCGGTCAGCGCCTGCGGTCCGGTCAGTTCGTACACCTGGCCCTCGTGGCCCTCCTCGGTGAGCGCCCGCACCGCGACCTCGGCGATGTCCCGGGGGTCGACGATCGCCTCCGGCACGTCCGCGAGCGGCCCGCGGGCGACGCCCTCGGCCTTGACCGACGCGGCCCAGCCGAGGTTCATGCTCATGAAGCCGTTCGGCCGCAGGATCGTCCACGGCACCCCGGAGTCCTTCAGCGCGTCCTCGGCGATGCGGTGCCAGTGGCCCAGCGGGTTGGCCTTGGGGTCCTCGGCCATGTCCACGCCGAGGGTGGACAGCTGCACGATGTGCTCGACGCCCGCCTCACGCGCGGCGGCCACCAGATGCGCGTCGTGGGTCGCCTTGTTGGCGCCGAGCGACATCAGGAAGACCTTCTGTACGCCGTCGAGGGCGGCCGGCAGTGTCTCCGGGCGCCCCAGGTCGGCGGCGACCACCTCCAGGTCCGCTCCCCCGGCGAACGCCGCCTTGCCGGGGTCGCGGGTGAGCGCCCGCACCTTGTGCCCGTCGGCGCGCAGCAGCGAAAGCACCTTGCCGCCCACGTTTCCCGTGGCTCCGGTCACCAGAATCATCGTCATCTCCTCGTTCGTGCGTACGCGTGCGTGCGGGTGGGTGGGTGGGGTGCAGGTGGTCAGCGGGCCGCCGCGTCGGGGCGGTCGAGGACCGTGCGCAGGGCGCTCTCCAGGGCGCGGCGCGCGGCGTCGGTGTCCGCGGGCGCGTCGCCCGCGCGCCAGGCGATGAAGCGGTCGGGCCGTACGAGCACCGCGCCCGCACCGCTCACGCCGTAGCTCTTCTCCCACTCGGTGCCCGCGAGCCGGTGCACCGGCAGGGTGATGCCGAGCCGGTCGGCCACGGCGTCGGCGGCGGCCGTCCACGCCTCGCCCGCGCCTTCCGCCGTGCCCTCGCCTGGGCCCTCGCCGGTGAGCAGGACGAAGGAGCGGCCGAACAGGGCGGTGGTGGACGCGGCGGGCGAGCCCTCGGGCAGCGCCACATAGGGCGCGCGGGAGCCGGGTCGGCCGGTCGGGGCGGCCGGGTCCTCCAGGAGCTCCCCGGCGTCGTCGGCCTCGCGGACCACGGCGCCGTCCGCGCACCGGTAACCGAAGGCCTGTACGACCGGCGGCAGCGGCGCGGCGAGCGCCCCGTCGTCGAGGTACCCCGCGAGCCGTTCCACGGTGTTGCGCAGCTGCTGCTCCCCGATCATCTCGGAGACCGGACGGCGTTCCGCGTCGTGGCTGTCGAGCAGCCCGGGCCCCGCCTCGCCCTTGACGACCATGGCCAGCTTCCACGCCAGGTAGAAGCCGTCGGTGATCGCGGTGTTGCCGCCGAGGCCGCCCGGCGCGGGCACCAGTCTGGCCGCGTCGCCCGCCAGGTGGACGCGGCCCTCGCTGAACCGGTCGGCGATCTCGCTGACGATGTCGGTGCGGCCCGTCTCGACGACCGTCAGCGGCAGGTCGGGCAGGCCGAGGCCGGTGCGGACGAGTTCGGCGCACTTCTCCTCGGTGAACGCGCCGAAGTCCGGCGGGTTCTGCGACATGCCGAGCACATAGCCGTAACGGCCGGGTATGTCGGTGGTGTAGAAGACGCCGGGTGCCGGCTGCTGGAGCCAGAAGAGCGCGAACTTGCGTCCGTCGGAGACGCCGGGCAGCTGACGCAGCGGTTCGCTCAGGTCGGCGTCGAAGAACACCCGGAAGATCTCGCCGAGGTTCCCGCGGCCGTGCATGCCGATGCCCAGTTCCCGCCGCACGGGGCTGTGCGCGCCGTCGGCCCCCACCACGTAGTCGGCGGTCACCGTCCGCTCGGCGCCGGTGCGCACGTCCCTCAGGACGGCCGTGACCAGGTCCGGCGACTGGGTCAGGGAGACCAGTTCGGTGTCGAAGCACAGCTCGGCGCCCAGCTCCCTGGCCCGGTCGGCGAGGATCACCTCGGTCCGCTCCTGGCCCGCCATCGCCCAGTCCTCGGGCGAGACATGACGCATCGCCATCTCGCCCTCGGTCATGATCCGCTTGAGGACGGGCCCGGCCAGGCTGTCGGCCACCACCATGTAGAACTCGCCGGTGCCCTCGTCGGGACCCGCGGCGGCGATCCGGTCGGCGATACCGCCGATGCGCAGCGCCTCCATGGTGTGGGGGTACTGCCCGCGCGCCTTCATGATGACCGAGGTGCCCGGGTGCTTCTCCGCCACCAGCGGCCTGACTCCGTGGAGTGACAGGAACAGCGCGGTGGTCAGGCCCGCGAGGCCGCCGCCCACGATGAGAACGGGTACGTGCTCGTCCGACACGGCCACTCCTTGGTCGCTTGGGTCGTCTTGGGTCGTCCGGGGCCGCCGTCAGCACGAGGCCGGCCGACCGGGCGCCCAGTCTGCGGACGGCCGTTGGAGGTCCGGTGGGGTTCCGGTGGGCGGCGCTTTCCTCCACCGACGCCCCAACAGCCCATCAGCGGGCGGGTCAAGGGTGGAAGCGGCGGCCCGCGCGAGCGCCGCCGTCACCCTTCGAGACACAGGAGTCGTCGTGGTCGTCTTCGTCAACAAGCTGACACTCACCGGAGCGGCCGAGGACCTGGAACGCATCTACGCCCATGTCGCCGAGTTCATGCGCACCCGTCCCGGTCTCATCCGCTACCAGCTCGTCCGCTCGCAGAGCGACCCGTCCGTGTACTTCAACGTCGCGGAGTGGGAGGACCAGACGTCGTTCGAACAGGCGCTGAAGGAGCCGGAGTTCCGCAACCGCCTCAAGGCGCTGGGCACGGTCATCAAGGGCGAACCGCACCTGTCCGACCTGGTCGAGTCCGGCGTCGGGGAGGCCTGAACCGTGCCCGGACCCCTCAAGATCACCAACCCGGTCGACGGTGAGACGTACGCGCGGATCGTGCAGTTCTACGCCCACCAGATGCAGCTCCTCGACGAGCGCGAGGCCGAGGAGTGGGCCGACGGCTTCACCGAGGACGGGGTCTTCGCGCAGAACGTGAAGCCGGAGCCCTGGACGGGCCGCGCCGTCATCGCCGAGCGGATGCGCGCCGGCATGGACCGCCTGGCCACCAAGGACGTACAGCGGCGGCACTGGTTCGGCATGGTCGCGACCGAGCGACAGGACGCCGGGACCGTACTGACCCGCTACTACGCCATGGTCTACGAGACCCCGCTGGGCGGCCGGGCCACCACCTATCTCAGCACCACCGGCGAGGACGTACTGGTCCTCCAGGACGGCCAGTGGCGCGTCAAGCACCGCCTCATCACCCACGACGGCACCTGATCCGGCCGGCAGCCGGCGAACGAAAGAAGGTTGTGAGCATGACCGAGCTGACACGCGAACGTGTGGCCGCGGCGTACGGGTCGCTGGTGACCGGGGACCGGGAGCAGATTCTCCAGTACTGGTCGGAGAACGTGCGCTTCCAGATGCCGGGCAGCCACCAGTACTCCGGCTGGTTCGTCGGCCTGGACGACTACCTGGAGAAGATGGGCAAGCTGATGGCCGCCACCGGCGGCCGCATCTCCTCCGAGACGGGCGACGTCCTGGTCGACCAGGAGGCCGGTGTGTCGATCGACGTGTACCGCCTCGACGGCTACCGCGAGCACGCCAAGGAGGGCGCGACCTCTCCGTACGAGCGTCTCCAGGTCGAGGGCGTGCACGTGCTGCGCTGGGAGGACGGCCGGATCGTCGAGGGCCGCAGCGCCCTGTTCGCCGACGGGAACACCCAGGCCAACCTGTGGTGGTCCCCGGTCGGCGCCGACGGCGAGCGCTACGAGTACTGACCCCCTGAGCACTGACCCTTCGCGAGGCCGTCCGGGAGCGTGTCCCCGCACGGCCTCGCGCATCCCAGCGAGGATTCGCAGCGAGGAAACCCAGCCATGACTGAGCCAGCACAGGGCCTGCTCCAGGACCGGGCGGTGGTGATCACCGGGGGCGGTACGGGAATCGGCCGGGCCGCCGCGCACGCCTTCGCCGCCGAAGGCGCCCGGGTAATGGTGGTCGGCCGCAGGACCGCCGTACTCGCCGAGACGGCCCGCGGCCACGCGGGCGCCATCCATCCCTTCGGCGCCGACCTCTCGGACCCGCGGACACCGCGCGCCGTGGCGGCGGCGGCCGAGCGTGAACTCGGCGGCATCGACGTCCTGGTCAACAACGCCGTCACGATGGGCTCCGCGCCCCTGGGCCGCATCGACCCGGACAACACCCGCGACCAGGTCGCGACGAACCTGCTCGCGCCGCTGTTCCTCACCCAGGAGGCACTGCCCGCCCTGGAGTCCTCCAAGGGCCTGGTCATCAACGTCACCACGGCCGGCAACCAGCGGGGCTGGCCCGGCCATTCGGTCTACGGAGCCACCAAGGCCGCCCTCGACTTCCTCACCCGCACCTGGGCCCTGGAACTCGCCCCCAAGGGGGTCAGGGTCGCGGGCATCGCTCCCGGCCCGGTCGACACACCGATCGCGGAGCACGCCGGGCTCGACCCCGAGGGCATCGCGCAGTTGCGCGCACGGCAGCGCGGCCGGGTGCCGCTCGGCCGGGTGGGCCAGCCGGAGGAGGTGGCCTGGTGGATGGTCGCCCTGGCCCGCCCCGAGGCGTCGTTCGCCACCGGCCTCGTCCTGCCCGTGGACGGCGGCGCGAGCGTCGTCTTCTGACCACACTCCCGGGGCCGTCCGGCCCATAACTTACGGAGCGAGCATGGAATTCGGCATCAACTTCTTTCCCACCGTCGGGCCGGACGACAAGGACGCGGCGGATTACTTCGAGGAGAGCCTGAACCTGGTCGAGCTCGCCGAGGAGCTCGGCTTCGACCACGTCAAGACGGTGGAGCACTACTTCTTCAAGTACGGCGGCTACAGCCCGGACCCGGTCACCTTCCTGACCGCCGCCGCGGCCCGCACGAGCCGCATCAAGCTGGTGACCGGCGCCGTCATCCCGGCGTTCACGCATCCGCTGAAGCTGGCCGGGAAGCTGGCCATGCTCGACAACATCTCCCGCGGCCGGCTCCAGGTCGGCTTCGGACGCGCCTTCCTGCCCGACGAGTTCGACGCCTTCGGAATCGACATGGACGAGAGCAGGGCGCGCTTCGACGAGGGGCTGCGGGCCTGTCAGCGGCTGTGGAGCGAGGAGGACGTCGTCTGGGACGGCAGCTTCCACTCCTTCGGCCCCGTCACCCTGCTGCCGCGGCCCTACCAGCGCCCGCATCCGCCGATCCTGGTGGCCACGGCGAAGACGCCGTCCTCCTGCGAGCAGGCGGGGCGTGACGGCCACGGCCTGATGATGGTCCCCTCCATAAACAAGCGCGAGGTCGTGCAGGACATGCTGGGCCTCTACCGCAAGGCGTGGGCGGACGCGGGCCACCCCGGCGAGGGCGAGGTCCACATGAGCTACAACTGCTACCTCAGTGAGGACGCCGCCGAGGCACGGGCCAAGGGCAAGGAGTACTCGCAGCGCAGCAACATGGTGATGCGGGACGCGGTGGCCGCGTGGGGAGAGCGGCGCAGCGAGGTGTACGCGGGTTACGAGAAGGTCGTGGAGAACATCGCCAGGGCCGACTTCGACCGCTCGCTGGCCGACAACAAGGTCCTGGTCGGCACCCCTGACGAGGTCACCGAACGGCTCCGGACGATCCGTGAGTGGTACGGCGACATCTCCGTCAGCCTCCAGGTGATCTCCGGCAATCCCACCCACGAGGAGTCCGTGCGCAGCGTGCGGCTCTTCGCCGAGCAGGTCATCCCGAACTTCCGCGACACGTCGGCCGCCGCTTCCTGAACCGGCGACCGCAAGAAGGGGGCTCCCCCGGACATCGTCCGGGGGAGCCCCTTTCGTTCCTGCTCTCGGGTCAGTTGGACGGGTCCAGGTCTTCGACCAGGAGCGACGTCACGCGTGCCGCGACGGCGGCCACGGTCAGTGCCGGCGGGACGCCGGTGCCGGGCAGCAGCGAACCGTCCACCACGTAGAGGCCGCGGTAGCCGCGCACCCGCCCCGCGTCGTCGGTCACCGTGCCGAGCGGTACGCCGCCGACCACGTTGCCGCCGGTGGTGCCGATGCGGCTGAACGCCGTACGGCTGCCCGGGTTGGCCTCGTTGAGGCGGTCCAGGGTGTGGGTGATGGCGGACTGTGCCTTGGCCAGGGCCGGGTCGTCGGCCGGCCAGTGCAGGACGACGTCGTCCTTGTCGGCGTCGTACCGGAAGGTGCCGAGCGCCGGTGCCGGTACGGCTCCGATGGTGGTGGTCCAGCCTTCCGCCTCCGGGGCGTCCGGCCAGGGGAAGTTGAGCAGAGACACCGGGCCGAGCGGGTTCTCCTTCCAGTCCTGCGCGAAGATCGCCGCGGGGCCGCCCTGCCGGGGGTTGTTCTCCGCCATGCCGGTACGGGCCGTGATGACCTCGCTGTTGCCGACGCGGGTGCCCAGTGCGCCGTGCAGGGCGGGCAGTGCGCCGCTCTGCTTGGCGCGCAGCAGGAGCCGGTTGGTGCCCAGGGTTCCGGCGGAGAGGATCAGCCGCGTGGTGGTGATCCGGTGACGGGAGAGGACCTCGCCGCGCTCGTCGATCGTCTCGTACTCGACGTGGTAACCGGAGCTTCCGTCGCCGCCGTCGATCGGCTCTACGGCGGTCACCACGCTGAGCGGCCGTACGTCGATGTGCCCGGTCGCCTCGGCGCGGGCGAGGATCGTGCGGTCGAGGCTGCGCTGGGCGCCGCTGTTGACGCCGAAGACGTTCAGGCCGTCGATCTGGGACCGCACCCGGGTCCCCGCCATCTCGTCGCGGACCACGTCCCAGTCCACGGCCAGGTCGACCTTGGCCCACGGGATGTTGGCCTTGTCGAGCTGGTCGGCGAACGAGCGGGCCGACCGGTAGAACTCGGAGTGGTAGATGTCGTCCGGTATCGGCGCGCAGCCGATCAGTTCGCGCGCCTGGGGATACCACCGCTCGGTCATCTCGCGGTGGTCGAGGACATCACCAAGGGTCTGCCGGAACAGTTCGGCCGAGGGCTCGCACATCGTGCCGTTGGTCGCCAGTGAGGCGCCGCCCACGCCGGTACCGGCGAGGACGTTCATGCCGCTGCCCTCGACGAACTCCAGGACGCCCGTGTAGACGTCGAGTTTCGCTTCGGTGAGCGGTGATGTCTCGCTGAGCCAGGCGGCGCGGCCGTCGGGCTCGGTCTGGGTCGCGAAGGTGTCGCCCGCGTCGTCGACGGGCCAGCGGCGTCCCCGCTCGAGCAGGACGGCGTCGACCCCCGCCTCCGCCAGCCTCAGTGCGGCGATCGAACCTCCATAACCGCTGCCGACGATCACCACGTCGGCGCGATCCTTCTGCCTCTCCACTGAGCGGCCTCCCTGCCTCATTCGTCCCGGCCTTTCGGACACGTCGAACATCGCGGACCGCGATGGAGGCTCACTGTGAAGCCGCTGCAGAGCCGATCAGGCGGCCGGTAACGCCAACGGCCGCCGGGCGACGGTGTGTTGACCGTGGTCCGGCGGCCGTGTGCGGTGGGCGCGCGCGCTGAGCCGAGGGGGACGGATCACGTTCCGTCGGCCGTGCTTCCCAGTGTGGGAAACCGGCCCGGGAAGCAGCTGGGGGCCTGCTGGAGAGTCGCGGGGCGGCACCGAGGGTCGCGGGGCGGCACTTCGCGGATCGAGATCGAGCCTCCAGGGCGTGGTGCGAGGGTGCGGCTGTCACGCCTCTTGCACCTGTCGCGCCGAACCGTCCCACCCCGACTCGTACCGTCCCGCCCCGTCCCCGTCTTCTGGAGGCAGCCGTGCGCCCGACCACTCCCCCGTCCCCGCATCCCGCACCACGCGGTGTGGCCCTGCTGTTCCCCGGCCAGGGAGCCCAACAGCCTTTCATGGCGGCCGGGTTGTACCGCGCCCATCCGCCGTTCCGCCGCCTCATGGACGAGACGTTCGAGGTGTGGGGTGCCGAGGGCGCCGCGCTGCGCGCCGACTGGCTCTCGGAATCCCCGGCCGTGGACCTGGACGACGTACGCCGGGCGCAGCCCCTGCTGTTCGCCGTCGACCGGGCGCTCGGCCGTCTGGTGCTCGACTGGGGAGTGCGGCCCGCGGCCCTGCTCGGCCACAGCGTCGGCGAGGTCGCGGCGGCCACCCTCGCCGGTGTCTTCACCCTGGAGGAGGCGGCAGGGCTGATGGCCGAGCGGGTGGCGCACATCGAGTCCGCGCCGCCCGGCGGCATGCTCGCCGTGCACGCGTCCGCCGCCGACATGGCGCCCTACCTGCACGCCGACGTGGTCGTCGGCGCCGTCAACGCACCGCGCCAGGTGATCCTCGCCGGTTCCGAGGCGCCGCTCACCGCGTCCGAGGCCCGGCTGCGCGCCGCCGGGTTCACCTGCCGCAGGACCCGCGCCCTCAGCCCGTTCCACAGCCCGGCGCTCGCCCCGGCAGCGCAGGCGGCGCTGCCCGCGCTGACCCGCCTTCCGCTGCGGGCTCCGCGGCTTCCGCTGGTCTCGGCGTACACGGGAGGGCCGCTGACCCCGGCCGAGGCCGCCGACCCGCGGTTCTGGGCCGGGCAGCCCGCCGCCCCCGTACTCTTCGGTCCCGCGCTTGACGCGCTGCTCGGCACCGGCGAGCTGCTGCTGCTCGAAGCCGGGCCGGGCCTTGGGCTCACCTCCCTGGCCAAGCGGCATCCGGTGGTGGGCCCCGGCCGCTCCACGGCCCTTGGGCTGCTGCCCGCGCGCGCCAAGGGCGACGCGTCGGACCTGAACACCCTGCGTACGGCGGTCGAACGGCTGCTGTCCGAGGGGCAGTTGGCGCATGACCCGCTGCCGTCGCCGGAACCGGCGAGCGCGCCCTGAGCCAGGCCCAGCACGCAACCAGAGGCCCACCATCCCGCCTCCAGGCAGGACTGCGAGCGTGACAGCTCGGGGCCGGTCACCGGACCCCGCCGACTGTGAGTGAGGATGTCATGGAGCGTCGCATCGTCATTACGGGGATCGGTGCAGTGGCCCCCGGCAAGCCGGGCGCAAAGGAGTACTGGGAGCTGATCTCGAACGGGCGCACGGCCACCCGTACGATCTCGTCCTTCGATCCCGCGCCCTACCGGTCCCGGGTCGCCGCCGAATGCGACTTCGACCCCTTCGCCGCCGGCCTCGGCAGGCAGGAGGTCCGGCGCATGGACCGGGCCACCCAGTTCGCCGTCGCCGCCGCACGCGAGGCCGTCAGCGACAGCGGGCTCGACCTGCCCGCTGCCGACCCCGCCACCGTCGGGGTGTCCCTCGGCAACGCCGTGGGCTGCACGACGAGCATGGAACGCGAGTACACCGTCCTCAGCAACGAGGGCGCCGACTGGCTGGTCGACCACCGCTACGCCGTGCCCCACCTGTACGACCACTTCGTGCCGAGCTCCATCGCGGTCGAACTGGCGCGGCTCGTGGGGGCGCAGGGCCCCGTGGCGCTCGTGTCGGACGGCTGCACGTCGGGCCTCGACGCGATCGGCCACGCCACGGACCTGATCCGCGAGGGCAGCGCGGACGTCGTGATCAGCGGCGGCACCGACGCCCCGATCTCGCCGATCACGCTGGCCTGCTTCGACGCCATCAAGGCGACCACGCCGCGCAACGACGACCCGGAGCACGCCTCGCGCCCGTTCGACGCGACGCGCAACGGCCTGGTCCTGGGCGAGGGCGCGGCCGTGCTCGTCCTCGAAGAGCTGGAGCACGCCAGGCGGCGCGGGGCGCGGATCTACGCCGAGGTCGCCGGGGTCGGCACGCGCTGCAACGCGTACCATATGACCGGACTGCGCTCGGACGGTACGGAGATGGCCGACGCCATCACGCACGCCCTCGCGGAGGCCCGCCTCGCGCCCGAGTCGATCGACTACGTCAACGCGCACGGGTCGAGCACCAAGCAGAACGACCGGCATGAGACCGCCGCCTTCAAGACGGCGCTGGGCAAGCACGCCTACGACGTCCCGGTCAGCTCGGTGAAGTCGATGATCGGGCACTCCCTCGGCGCGATCGGCGCGCTGGAACTGGTCGCGTGCGTGCTCGCCATGCGCGACGGACTCATCCCGCCGACCGCCAACCTCCACGAACCGGACCCGGTCTGCGACCTGGACTACGTGCCGCTGAAGGCCAGGGAGGCCGAGGTCGACAACGTACTGAGCGTCGGCAGCGGTTTCGGCGGCTTCCAGACCGCCGTCGTCCTGGCCCGTCCCGAGCGGGTCGCGGCATGAGCGTCGACTCCACGGTGCGGGCCGTGGTCACGGGTGTCGGTGTGGCCGCGCCCAACGGCATGGGTACGGAGGCCTATTGGGCGGCGACGCTTGCGGGACGCAGCGGCATCGCCCCGACGACCCGCTATGACGCCGCCGGGTATCCGCTCCAACTGGCGGGTGAGGTAGCGGACTTCGAGCCCGAGCAGCACATCCCGAGCAGGCTCATCCCGCAGACCGACCACAGCACCCGGCTCTCCCTGTACGCGGCCGACGAGGCGCTGCGCGACAGCACCCTCGACCCCGGGCAGCTCGACCCGTACGGCATCGGGGTGGCCACGGCCTCCTCGATGGGCGGCTTCGAGTTCGGGCAGCGGGAGCTGCAGAACCTGTGGAGCAAGGGCGGGCGGTTCGTCAGCGCGTACCAGTCCTTCGCCTGGTTCTACGCCGTGAACACCGGCCAGATCTCCATCCGGCACGGCCTGCGCGGCTCCAGCAACACCGTGGTGACCGACGCGGCCGGCGGGCTCGACGCGGTGGGCAACGCCCGGCGGCAGATCCGCAAGGGGACCACGGCGATGCTCACCGGCGGTGTCGACGGCGCCCTGTGCCCGCTCGGCTTCGCCGGGCACCTCAGCTCCGGCGCGCTGAGCAGCGGAAGCGACGCGGACCGCGCGTTCCTGCCCTTCGCCGACGACGCTTCCGGTCAGGTGCCGGGCGAGGGCGGTGCGTTCCTGGTGCTGGAGGACGCCGTCAGCGCGCGGCGGCGCGGCGCTCGCAGCTACGGCGAGGTCGCGGGCTACGCGGCGACGTTCGATCCGGGTCCGCTGCCGTCGGGGCAGGAGGGCACGGGTCTGGTGCGGGCGATCCGGCGGGCGTTGCGGGACGCCGGTGCGGCCCCGCAGGACGTGGACGTGGTGTTCGCGGATGCCGCCGGGGTGCCCGACCTCGACCGGGCGGAGTCCCGTGCGCTCGGTGAGGTGTTCGGTCCCGGCGGGGTCCCGGTGACCGCGCCCAAGAGCATGACGGGCCGGCTCTTCGCGGGCGGTGCGTCGCTGGACCTGGCGACCGCGCTGCTCGCCCTGCGGGACGGCGCGATCCCGCACACCGCGAACGTGTCGCGCCCCGGCGCCGGGCATCCGATCGACCTCGTCACCGGGGAGCCGCGCGAGGCGGACCTGCGCTGCGCGCTGGTCGTGGCGCGCGGGCGGGGCGGGTTCAACGCCGCCGCCGTCGTACGCCGGGACACCTGACACCCACGGCGCGGCGCGCCCCCACCACCCCTTCCACACCCCATGCCGAAAGCCGAAAGGACATCTCATGAGCGACGCCAACGCGACCGTGACCGAACTGACCGTGGAGGACCTCACCCGCATCATGCGGGAGTCCGCGGGCGAGGACGAGTCGGTCGACCTGAGCGGCGACATCCTCGACTCCGACTTCACGGAGCTCGGTTACGACTCCCTCGCGCTCCTGGAGACCGCCGGGCGGATAGCCCGTGACTACGGGGTCGAGCTGAGCGACGACGACCTCGACGGCATCGACACGCCGCGGCAGTTCCTGACGGCCGTCAACCGGACGCTGGCGGCAGCCGCCGCGTAATCCCGGCGGGCCGGGAGCGGAGACGGGCGGGCGGGGCACACCTGGTGCGGTGTGCCCCGCCCGCCCGTCTGCGCGGTCCCGGCTCTTCTCAGCCGGGCACGGTCTCCTCCGCGGACCGCGCGCCCCTCTCCTCCAGGACACGTTCCAGCAGCCGTGTGGCGTTGCGGTGCAGGGGGAAGTCGGTGCCGGGCGGCATGATGCCGCTCTCCTCCAGGAGCCGGGTCACCCGTGCGGTGAGCACGCAGAACCGGAACGCGGCGAAGACCTCGTAATACTCAAGGTCTTGTACGACGTGCCCGGTGATCCGCTCGTAGTGGCGCACCGTCTCGGCGCGGTCGGGAAGGCCGGTGAGCCGGACCGCTCCGATGCCCTCGCTCAGGTGCCGGTCCAGGTGCAGGAACCAGGCCAGGTCCGACTCGGGCCTGCCCAGTGCGGCCATCTCCCAGTCCAGTACGGCGGCCGGTGTCTCCCCGTCGTAGATGATGTTGCCGAGCCGCGCGTCGCCCCACAGGAGGCGGGGCGCGCCAGGCTCATCGGGCTGGTGGTCGTACAGCCAGGCCAGGGCCGCCGTCGCGGTCCGGTTGTCGTCCGCTCCGTAGTACGGCAGGAGTCGGGTGTACTCGGCCAGTTGCTGCGTGAGGTGGCCGGTGCCGTACTGCGGCCGGTCGAGGAAGCCGAGGCCGAGCGCGACCGGGTCGAGCCGGTGGATCGCGGCGAGCATCTCGATGCCGCCGAGCCAGGCGGCGCGACGGCTGTGCGGCGGCAGGCCGGCGAGCCAGCCCTCGCGGTGGTACGAGGGGAAGTCCGCGGGCACCTCGCCCTCGATCCGCCGCATCACCAGGAACGGCGCCCCGAGCACGGACGACCCGGGTTCATGGCCGAGGAGGGGGGCCACGGGCACGTCCGTGCCGTCGAGGATCTCGAGCAGCCTGACCTGCTCCGTCCAGCGGTCGTCGGAGTAGAGGCGGTGCCCGGTGGGGGCCACCCGGACGGCCAGGGGTTCGCGGCGGGTCGTGCCGTCCTCGTCCTCGGTCCACTCGGCGTCGCAGAGCAGGATCTCTCCCGAGAATCCGGCGGCACCGGGCACCCGGACCGGGCCGACCTTCACCTCGCCGGACCGGTTCTTCCGGCGGGCCGTGAGCCAGTCGGCCAACGCCCGGCGGGTCTGTTCGGGGTCGCGCTGCACGGGAACGGGCACGGACTTCCTCCTTCAGCGGTCGGCAGGGGCACGCCGGACGGCGGCCTTCGGACCACGGCCTGCGCACCACGGCGTCCGGTGCGGGCGGAGCCCGAGTCTCGCCGGGGCTCCTGGCACCTGAATCCAGCGGCGCTGGGGAGCGGCCGTCGCCCCGGCCGACCGCAGGACGTCTCCAGTCGGTCTCCCTCGCCTCGCCATCGCGGCAAAGCAGCATCGTGCTCCCGGACTCCGCGGGGTCGGTTTCGCGGGCCCTTCTTTCCGGCCGGAACACAGGAGGAGCAATGCAGTTGCAGGGCAGGACCGCCGTGGTCACCGGCGGAACGCGCGGTCTGGGCAGGGCCGTCGCGCAGGCGCTTGCCGACGAGGGCGCCGTCGTGGTCGTCGCGGCCAGGGACGTACCGCCGGACTCCCCGGACCGGGGCGGCCGCATCGTGCACGTCAAGGCCGACGTCACCGTGCCCCAGTCGATCGCCGACCTGATGCGTACGACCCACGAACGGTACGGCGGTCCGCACATCGTGGTCGCCAACGCCGGGGTGAGCAGGCCGGGCCCGGTGTCGGCGCTCTCCGACGAGCACTGGGACGCCGTGATCGGCACCAACCTGACGGGCGTGTTCCACACGGTCAGGGAAGCGGTGCCGTATCTCCGGGACGCCGAGGCGGGCCGGATCATCACCATGTCCTCGCTGCTCGGGCGGCGCGCCATGCCCGGCGCCGCCGCGTACTGCGCCTCCAAGGCGGCCGTCGAGCGCCTGACGGAGGTCTGCGCGCTCGAACTTGCGCCGCAGGGCATCACGGTGAACTGCCTCTCCCCCGGCTTCATCGACGAGGGCCAGGGCCGGGACCTGATGGCCAACGAGGCGATCTGGCCGAAGCTTCAGGGCACCCTGGCCACGGGCCGGGCCGGCACGGGAGCCGAAGTCGCCCGCGCCGCCGTGTTCCTGGCCTCAGCGGAGAGCAGCTACGTCAACGGCGCGGTGCTGCCGGTCGACGGCGGCGTGCGCTGGTGACCGCGCAGCCCCTTTCTTGCCATCCCATCGCGACGACAGCCCCGGAGGCGAAAGCCACGTGCAAGCACTCACCACTCCCGCAGACGGCGGAACCCGGGTGCGGCCGGTAGCGGTTCCCGAGCCCGAACCCCGCCCCGACCAGGCCGTAGTGGAGGTCAGGGCGGTCTCGGTGAACCGCGGTGATCTGTCCCTGCTCGGCATGCTGCCGCCGGGCTCACGGCTCGGCTTCGACGTGGCGGGCACCGTGGTCGAGGCGGCGGCCGACGGCAGCGGACCGCCCGCCGGCACCCGGGTGGCGGGCGTGGCCGAGCGGGACGGCTGGAGCGAGCGCGTCGCCCTGTCGACCACCCGGCTCGCCCCGCTCCCGGACGGCATCGAGTGGACCGACGCGGCGGCCCTGCCCGTGGCCGGGCTCACCGCCCTGTACGCCATGCGGCACGCCGGATCGCTCCTGGGCCGCCGGGTCCTGGTCACCGGAGCCAGCGGCGGTGTCGGCCGGATCGCCGTCCAGCTGGCCAGGGCCGCGGGCGCCGAGGTGGCCGCCTGGGCGGGTTCGGCGGAGCGGACGAAGGGCCTGAGCGAGCTGGGCGCCTGTGACGTGTCCACGTACGACGCGGGCCCCGGGGCGACGCAGCCGGTGCACGTCCTGGTGGACAGCGTGGGCGGCGAGGTGTTCCGCAGCGCGTTCCAACTGGTCGAGCCGCGTGGCGTCGTCGTCTGTTACGGCAACACCACGCGCTCCGATCTGTCCCTGCCCTTCGACTGGGGGCATGCCCGCCCCGGCGTCCGGATCCGCTATCTGCACCTGTTCGACGAGATGCCGCGCAGGCCTGTCGGAAACGACCTCGCCGTACTGCTGCGGCTGGTCGCCGAAGGCGCCCTGGACCCCCATGTCACCCTCGTCGGCGACTGGACGGACCCGGAGCCCACCCTGCGCGGTGTCGGCGAGCGCCGGGTCAACGGCAAGGCTGTGCTGGTGCTTTGAACGCTGGGACTTTGAACGCTGGTGCTCTGAACCAGCCCGCTCACAAGGCGACCGCCCCGGACCGCATCGCGCGGTTCGGGGCGGTCGCTTTATGACGGGGCCCGATGCCGGACGCACCGGGGGATGTACACGTCCGGCACCGGGGTCTTGGTGGTGGCCGCCACGGTCAGGCGGCCTTGCCCTTCCAGGGCGAGTTGCGCTCGTACTTGGGGCGCCACACCGCGCGGTACACCAGGCGCAGCGGCGGTGGGACCTTGTCGAGCACGGTGCGCCGTTCGGCGTCCGGCACCCCGTCGAGCAGCCAGGGGAAGAACGTCGCCGCGCCCTTGATGCCGACCTGGCTGCGCTGCTCCGACACGAAGGCGCCCCACTCGGCCGCCGTGAGTTCGCTCTCGATGAGCGGCAGGGCCCGGGCCTCCTCGTGGTCGAGGTGGTCGGTCAGGCAGGCGATGACGTCGTCCATGAGTTCCGGCAGGGCCCGTTCGCCGCCCTCCCGGGCGAGCGCCGCGTCGACCTTCTCCACGGCCCCGTCGAGCTGGGCGTGTTCCTGCTCCATGGCCTGGAGCATTCTCAACTGCTCGTCCTGGCCCGCCAGTTTGTCGCGCAGGACGGGCCACAGTGAGTGGTCCTCGGCGAGGTGGTGGATCGTCAGGTAGTTCTTGAAGAGCTGCCATCCCTGGCGGAAGGCGGCGACGTCGTCGTGCTGGGCCGCCGCAAGCAGCCGCAGATCCCGCCGGAAGGCGTGGTGGATCGCGTACATCATCGTCAGGTCGACGGCGGGTGTGCCGTCGGTCTGCGCTCGGGCGTTCACTGCGGACTCCTCGTGGTCGGGTACGGCTTGCGGGCTCGGGGCGGCTGCCTCAGATCACGACGCCCATCTCGGCGTTCTCCGCGTCCTTGGAGGAGACCCGGATGACCAGGACGGCGAGGACGAACGCGCCGAGCAGGACGAAGCCCGCCACCAGGAACGCCGTTCCGTAGCCGTGCGCGAGGGAGTCGAAGACCGCCTTGCGGACCTGCGGCGGCATGTGCGCGGCGTCCGCGGGTCCGTAGCCGTCCGCAGCCTTGGCCGCGGCCGGGCCCATCAGCTCCGTGAGCCGGTCCTTGGTCGCCGTGACCGCGATCGTGCCGAGGGCCGCGAGCCCCAGCGCGGCGCCGACCTGCTGCCCGGCGTTGAGGAGGGCGGAGGAGACACCGGCCTGGGCCTTCTGCACCCCTGCCACCGCGGCGAGGGTCAGCGGCACGAAGCACAGGCCGACGCTGCATCCGGAGAGGACGAGCGGGCCGAGCAGATCGCCGCTGTAGGTGCCGTCCTCGCTGAGCCGCGAGAACCAGAAGAAGGCGACGGACGCGAGGAGCGTCCCTGCGCCGAGCAGGATGCGCGGGCCCACGCGCCCCACCACCTGGCTGCTGATGGTCGCGAAGACGGCGGCGCCCACGGCGAACGGCAGGAAGGAGAAGCCGGTCTTGAGCGGGCTGAAGCCGAGCACGATCTGCATGAAGAGGGTGAGGAAGTAGAAGAGCACGATCATGCCGGCGCCGAGCGTCAGCATGATGGCGTACGCGCCGGACCGGTTGCGGTTGCGGAAGATGCTCAGCGGCATGAGCGGGGAGTCGCTGCGGACCTCGATGAAGAGGAAAAGGGCGAGCAGTGCGGCGCCGACGACGAGCGGGGTGACCGTACCCGCGCTGCCCCAGTCGTCGGTGGCCGCGTGGATCAGGCCGTACACCACGAGGGACATGCCGACGGTCGAGGTGACGGCGCCCGGCAGGTCGAGCCGCCGTCCTTCGGTGGTGACGCGCTCGGCGGGGAACGCCTTGACCGCGGCCAGGAACAGCAGGATGCCGATGGGCACGTTGACGAAGAGGACCCAGCGCCAGCTGAGCGCGTCGGTGAAGACACCGCCCAGTACGTTGCCGAGCGCGCCGCCCGCGCCGCCCATGGCCGCGTAGATGCCCATGGCCTTGTTGCGCTCGCCGCCCTCGGAGAACGTGCTGGCGATCAGCGCGAGCGCGGCGGGGGCGACCAGTGCTCCGGCGATGCCCTGCACGGCCCGTGCGGCGATCAGCCAGCCCTGGTTGGTCGCCACGCCGCCGAGCAGCGAGGCCACCGTGAGCAGGGCGACGCCGAAGAGGAACGTACGGCGCTGGCCGTACATGTCCGCGATACGGCCGCCGAGCAGGAGCAGTCCGCCGAAGGCGAGCGCGTAGGCGTTGACCACCCATTCCAGGTTGGTCGCGGAGAAGTCGAGTGCGCTCTGGATGGACGGCAACGCCACGTTCACGATCGAGACGTCGAGGACGACCATCAGCTGGGCGACCGCGATGGCGGCCAGCGCGAGCCCCTTGCGGGAACCGGCGCCTGCCGCCGCGCCGGCCTGTGGGGAAGCGGGCGGGGACGCGTGAGCTTGCCCCAGGGATCGTTCGGACACCAGATCTCTCCTGCCGATGAGCGTGCGTAAGGGGGACGCGGAGGGGCGGCTCGTTCCGTGGACACCGAGGTGCATGGACACCGGGATGCGTGGACACCGAGATGCCAGATACGGAACAACTTGCCCCACAACTACGGAACAGTATGTCCCACAGCGATCTGCGGTGCAAGCTGTTCCACACAGCGGAGTCGGCGGCTCCGTCCCTCCCCCTCCCGGCGGCCATCTCCCCACCTGCGCGCCTCCAGCGGAACGGCAGATCGTGAGGACGGCACGCGCACCGGACCCGCCTCCGCCCCGGGAAGGAACCCCCCGATGACCCAGCCGTCGGCCGCGCCCCACCCCGGCGCCCCACCCGTACCGGCCGCTCCCCGCCTGGAAGAGCTCGCGCCGGGCGTCCACGCCTACATCCAGCCGGACGGCGGCTGGTGCCTGAACAACGCGGGCGTGCTGATCGGCGACGACGCGGTGGCCGTGGTGGACACCGCCGCCACCGAGCGGCGGGCCCGCGCCCTGCGCGCGGCCATCGCGTCGCGCACCCCCCTGGAGGTGCGCACAATCGTCACCACCCACCACCACGGCGACCACCACTTCGGGAACTCGGTGGTCGCCCCGCACGCCACCGTCGTCTCCCACGAGGTCACCCGGACCGAGATGGCCCGGCGCGGCCTGGCGATGCGGGAGGTCTGGCCGGGCACGGAGTGGGGCGACATCAGCCTCGCGCTTCCCACCCTCACCTTCCGCGAGCGCGCCACGCTCCATGTCGGCGGCCTGACCGCCGAGTTGATCCACGTCGGCCCCGCGCACACCACCAGCGACATCGTGGCCTGGCTCCCCGAACAGCGCGTCCTGTTCGCCGGGGACGTCCTGCTGCCCGGCTGCACGCCCTTCGTCCTGATGGGCTCGCTGAGCGGCACCCTGGAGGCGATCACGCGGCTGCGCGCCCTGGACCCGGCCGTCATCGTGGGCGGCCACGGTCCGGTCGCGGGCCCCGAGGTGCTCGACGCCACGCGGGACTATCTGCTGTGGGTGCGCGACACGGCCAGGGCCGGCCTGGCCGCCGGGCTCTCGCCCCTGGAGACCGCGCGCGAGACGGACCTCGGCCCGTACGCCGGACTCCGTGACCCCGAGCGCCTGGTGGCCAACCTGCACCGCGCCTACGTAGAGGAGTCGTCGCTGCCGCGGGACACCGAGATCCGGTCGGCCCCGGTCTTCGGGGAGATGGCGCAGTACAACGGCGGGCGTCCGGTCGCCTGCCACGCCTGAGGAGGACAACCCTGAGGGGTACGAACAACGGCCCCGTACAAGCCGGTTGGCGCGTACGGGGCCGTTGTTCGTACCGCGGTCAGCGGGCGGGGCTGCGCTCGGTGAACTCCTTGGCGTGCCGCAGCGTCGCCAGGCTGTTGGTGCCGAGCGCGTCCCGGATGAAGGTCCGCGCGTCGGCGACGGTGGTGTCCGGCCCGAGCAGGCTCACCGAGTCCGGGTTGATGACGACGGTGTGGCGCGCCACGGCCGTCGTCACGCCGTCCGACTCGTCGAGGAGCCAGGCCCCCACGTGCGCGGTGAGCAGCGGCGGCACACGGAGCTGCTTGTAGACGATCCGCTGCGAGCCGAGGCTCACCCGTACCGACTCGGTGGTGTGCCGGGAGCCGTCCCTGGCGATGGTGTCCATCTCCAGGACCTGGATGTCCGTGTCCGGCTCCGTCAGCTTCACCCGGGCCACGTGCGGCAGCCGGTCCTGCCACTCCTCGCCGCGCCACAGGAACGCGTGCACGTCGGCGCTCGGCGCCTCGATGCGCACCTGGTCCTCGAAAGTGCAGAGCAGTTCCCCGAGTTGGCCCGCGGACTCCGCGGTGGCCTTCATCCGGCTCAGCTCGGCCTCGCTGTTGTGGTCGAGCGCGCGGTTGATCCACTCGACGTTCTCGGGGGCGTCGTCCTTGGCCGTGAAGTCATGGAGCAGCACGACCTCGCACCGGTCGTCGGAGAGCGGGCGTATCTGCCACTCGCCGCCCATCGACGTCGCCGGAGCCGTGGTCTTCTCCTGCCGGAAGCCGACCGTGAGCGCTTGCGGGTCGAGCCGGCGCCGGGACTGCCAGGACTTGACCTCGTCGTTGGCCGTGGCCCAGATCCGCAGGGTCTCCTCACCGTCGCCGAGCGGCGTCTGCTCCACGTGTACCGACGGGGGAAAGACACGCGGCCAGTCGGCGGCGTCCGCGATGATTCCGTACACCGTCCGCGCCGGAGCGTCGACGGTGATGGTGTGCCGAGCGCGATGCGTCACTGCCATGATGGTTCCGGCTCTCCTTCGGGTCGGGGTTTCGGGCGCGCGCCGGTACTCAATTCCCGTACGCCCTCTACTGGTTGGGCCTTGATTAGGCCTTGGTTGGCCCTCAGTAGTTGCCGAGGCCGCCGCAGACGTTGATGGCCTGGGCGGTGACGGGGGCGGCGGCAGGACCCGCCAAGTAGGCGACCAGGGCGGCCACTTCCTCCGGGGCGGTGTAGCGACCCAGCGGGATCTTCGCCTCGAACCGCTTGAGCACCTCCTCCTCGGCGATGTCCCAGTGCCCGGCGTACCCCTCGCGGACCGTCCTGGCCATGGGGGTCTCCACATAGCCGGGGCAGACGGCGTTGACGGTGATCCCGGTCTTCGCCAGTTCGAGCCCGAGCGACTTCGTGAAGCCGACGACCGCGTGCTTGGAGGCGCTGTACGGCGCTCCGAGCATCACGCCCTGCTTGCCGCCCGTGGAAGCGATGTTGATGATCCGCCCGACGGACTTGGCACTCATCCCGCCCGCGTTGAGCACCTCGCGGGTGACGCGGAAGACGCTGGTCAGGTTGGTCTCGACGACGTCGTTCCACAACTCGTCCGAGATCTGCGCGGTCACTCCGCCGCCGCTGCGGCCCGCATTGTTGACCAGGATGTCGATGGGCCCGAAGCGGTCGACGGCCGCCGCGACGGAACGGGCGACGTCCTCACCGGAGCGTACGTCGGCGGCGGTGCCGTCGACGGTGATGCCGTCCTCGGTGAGCTCCTTCACGGCGGCGGCCACGTCCTCGGCGTTGCGCGCGGTGATGAAGACCTTGATGCCGTCCCTGCCCAGAGTCTCGGCCACCGCACGGCCGATGCCCCGCGTGGCCCCCGTGACCAACGCGACCCGAGACTCCCCGCTCTGCGGCTCCGCCGTCATGATGCTCCCTCCCGACTGTCCGACACTCCTGTACAAGGCCGAGCCTGGGGGTCGGCCCTGGAGGATGGCTGAAGACCCGGGAGTGCGGACAGCGGGGATTCAGGGGGTGTGGAAGGCGACCTCCGGGTTCTCCTTCGACGGGCCGTCGAGCAGGGGTGCGCTCCGGGAGCGGAGATGCCGGTCGAAGAAGGCGGTTACGTAGTCGGCGGTGATTTCGCCCGAGCGCTTGCCGGACAGCGGGGCCTCGGGGTCGGTGATGCCGAGCTGACCGCCGAGTACCGGCAGGTCGGTGAAGGTGAGGTGCCCGGAATCGACGACGGTGAGCCAGCGCTTCCAGCCGTGCAGGCGCCGCCACTCGCGCGGCCAGGAGGTGTCTTCGGCGGTGGGGTTGTGGCCTTCGCGGGTGCCGAGCATGAGGACGGGGCGGTCGGTGGCGTTGATTGGGACCGGGGCGAAGAAGGTGCCGTCCAGGTTGGCCGCTGCGCGGATGCGGTGGTCGGTGCCCATGGCCGCGGCTGCCGCGTTTCCGCCGAGCGAGTGGCCTGCGGCGCCGATGCGCCGGGGGTCGATCAGGGCGGGGTAGTCGGGGTGCTGTCCGTGGTCGGGGGAGCTTCCGTGGTCGGCTCGGGTCTGGCGGCGCGTCAGCTGGTCGATGACGAAGGAGAGGTCCGCGGCCCGGTTCCTGGCGGCCTTGGCCATCATCCGCTTCTCCCCCGCGTCGCCGTTCGGCGCGTTCTCGACCTTGTCGCAGGCGACACAGGTGCGCATGCGAGAGGTCTCGCCCTTGCCGGGGAACTGCGTTCCGAAGGACTCGTAGGCATGGTCGACGACGGCTACGACGTAGCCGCGGGAGGCCAGTTCCTCGGCGAGGCCGGTCAGGGTGGCGCGGTGCAGGGTGAAGCCCGGCGAGAGGACCACGAGCGGATGCCTGCCCTTGGCGGGGCGGGCGGCGGGCATGGCATTGGTCCGTACGGCGGCGACCTTGTCGTCATCGATGGCCTGGTCCAGCTTCTGCCCCTTCAGGAGCAGTTCGGCTTCCTCGACTCCCAGGTACGGAGCACTGCCGCTGACGCCGCCGGTCCTGGCCGGATAGTAGACGGACACCATCAGCTCCCTGGCCCCCGAGGAGGGCACCCACATGTCGCGGCGGCTCGCGTCCACGAGGTGGAGGGTGTCGCGTCCGATGCTGTGGGGCCCGGAGGGGCGCGGTAGGGCGAGCTCGGCTTCTTGCGCCGCCGGGGCGGGCGCGGACGCGGGTACGGACGCGGATACGGATACGGGTGCGGATACGGCTCCGTCCGCGAAGGCCGGGGTGAGGAGAGCGAGGGAGGCGATCGAGGCGAGGGAGGCCACGGCTACTGCGGCTCTGCGCCGCTGGGTGCGGTTTCTGGTCATGTCCGGGAGCGTATGAACGGCGGGCTGGTGCCCGGCACCGGCGAAAGTACGCAGCCACCCCCGACTTTAGTCGGGTGCGGCACGCACAGAGCCGCCCGTGGGTTTCCCCGCGGACGGCTCGTGTGTGGGCGTTCAGAGATCAAATTCGGCGGCGGCACATAAGTGTCCTGGGCCGCTGGACGACACCGACCGGGGCCGGCGACGGGATTCGAACCCGCGTTGCTCTCTTGAGAGGAGAAGTATCCGCAGCCTTCGCACCTGAACGAGGTCCACAGTAGCTGCGCGGGGCGGGCGAGGGCACGCGAGTTTCCGTGTCCCGGGGGGGGGGGACAGCGGCGTCAGCTCCCGGCGCAGGTGGTGTCCCAACTACCAGCCCAACTAACGGCCCACCTACTGTCCCAACTCCCGGCGCAGCTACCGACGGCGGTTTACCGCGGTAAACCAGCCGCACGCTTCCCGGGCCGCTCAGCCGGCCGTGCCGCCCGCTGCCCCCTCTGCCTGCTGCGTGTCCACCACCCTCCCCGGTACGAGTACGGCGAGGGTCTTGCGCGCTTCGCGCCGCAGTGTGCGGCGGCGGGCGAAGGTCGCGGTGAGAGCGAGGATCGAGACCGTGCCTCCGTAGAGCACCGCGGTCATCGTGGAGAGGAGCCCGATAGCCACCGGGCACGCACCTTTCTTCCCCCGTCCGGCCCACCCGGCTCACGGCACGGGTCAGGCGCTGATGCGTTTCCCCACCACCGTACCCACACCGCCGCTCCCGTCAACTCCCCTTTTGCGCCTACCAGTCGACGTGCGCGCTGATCCACTCACTCAGCCCCTCGACATCATCGGCGGGCGGCAGCAGCTCAGGACCGCAGCCGAGGGGCGTGTACGACAGCTGGAGGTGCGTGAGGTAGCCGTAGGGGCCGTTGTCGGCCGCCGGGCCGAGGATCAGTGCATGGGAGGGGGTGCGCCAGACGCGGTGGGTCAGCGCGGTACCGGTGACTATGCCCGCGCAGGACAGGACCGTGCGCTCGGGGCCATGCCCGAGATGTTCGGTCACCGCCTGCGCGGCCTGCGCGAGCACCGCCTCGCAGTCCTGGTCGGTGCACGGCCTTCGGCCGCTCCAGCCGGGCAGTCGCTGCCAGTCGTCCATGAGGTCGTACAACCACTCGCCGTTGGCCAGCTCCTCGTCGTCCGGGTCGACGGGATACACCTCGCCGAAGACCAGGAAGCTCCTTGTGTCCGGAACACCGAACGGGTTGCCGTTCTCATTGCACAGCACATGCCCGTACCCGGTGCGGAAGGAAGACTCCTCGACCAGGTCCTCCCACGCCCATCCGCGCTCCCGCACCACCAGGTCGACGGAGTCGAAGCCGCCGGAGACACGTGACGCGGTCGGAAGCGCCACGAGCTCGGCAACGGCTGCGGCGGTCAAGGGCCCGTGGGCGAGGGCATGTACGGGAATCGGCATGCGGATCACTGTAGAAGCGGCCGCGTCAACAGCTCGATGGCGTACGGGGTTCCGTCGCCGGACAGGGTGCGGCGCACGGCGGTGCGAGTGATCGTTGGGCGAGGGCCATTGTCAGTGCCTCCGCATAGAGTGAAATCACTCGGGAAGCTCGCGGAGAAGCCCTCGGAGAAGGAGCACAAGCATGTCCGCCAACAGGATTCAGCACAAGGTGAATCACGTCGCTCTGGTAGTGGACTGTTCGGGTTCCATGCGGCCGCATGAGAATCAACTCATCCGCGTCGTGGATGAGTTCGTGGCGGGGTTGAAGGCCGAGTCGGACAGCCTCGGTCACGAGACCCGCATCAGCCTCTATTCCTTCGATCACAGGGTGGAGAATCTGGTCTGGGACATGGACGTGAAGCACCTTCCGTCCATGCGCGGCCTTTATCAGGTCAACAATGGTGCCACGGCGCTCATTGAAGCCTCGCTGAAATCCCTGGACGACCTCGGACACATCTGGGAGGAATACGGAGAGCACAGCTTCCTCCAGATCGTCGTGACGGACGGCGAGGAGAACGCCTCCGGCGGCGACCGGCGGCACGACGGCGACATGGCCATCCTCGGACCGTGGCTCGACAGGATCTCGGCGAAGATGGGCGGGCTTCCCGGCCACTGGACTTCGGCCATCCTCGTGCCGAACTCACTGGCCAAGCGGACCGCCCAGAACTACGGCTTCCCGGCGGGCAACATAGCCATCTGGGACGCGGATTCGCAGGAGGGTGTCGAAGAGGCGATAGGCACCGTCCGCGCCGCCGCCACCAGCTTCCTGCGGGCCCGCGAGCAGGGCGTGCGCGGCACGAAGAACCTCTTCGCCGTCGGTCAGGACATATCGATCGACGAGGTGCGGGCGAATCTGGAACCGATACCGGCCGACAGGTACCGGCTCCTGAAGGTCGACAAGGAGATCGAGATCCGTCCCTTCGTCGATTCGCATCCGGGCGTCACGTACGAGCGGGGTGCGTGCTATTACCAGTTGGGCGCGCGGGCCCAGGTCCAGCCGAACAAGGAAGTCATCGTGGTCGAGAAGGAAACCGACCGGGCCTATACGGGAGATGCGGCCCGCAGCCTTCTGTTCGGTTCGGGCATTCAGGGAACCGTCTCGGTGAAGGCGGGCAACAATCCCAAGTTGGAGGTCTACGTACAGAGCCGTTCGGTGAACAGGAAACTCAAGCCGAAGACGCGTCTGCTCATCATGCTCTGAGGAATTCGGACCGCGCCTCGAAGCGCCTTCCGGTGGCGGTGCGGTGCAGTGCGGTAGGACGCGGGCATTCAGTAGCCTGTGCAAAGGAACTGTCGGAGCGGCGCCGAACTGCCCTTATTCCATGGGCGGTCGGCGCCGTCGCCGGTGCAGAGAGCCCGTCAACGTCCACCGACCTCAGGAAGTCGACATGCATCTTCAGTCGCCCGCCGATCCGTCTGAGCCGTCCCGAATGCGCGTCGATCTGCTGACCAAAGAATTCCCTCCGGAGATTTACGGGGGTGCCGGCGTGCACGTCGCGGAGCTCTCCCGCGAAATGCGCGCGCTGGTCGATCTGCGGGTGCGCTGCTTCGGCGCGCCTCGCGAGGCGCCGGACGTGACGGCCTACGCGGAGCCGGAGCTGCCGGGTGACGGGAACCCCGCGCTGCGCACCCTCGGGGCCAATGTGGAGATGGCCGCGGCGTGCGCGGGAGCGGACGTGGTGCACAGCCACACCTGGTACGCCAACGCGGCGGGCCGGCTCGCCCAGGTCCTGTACGGCACGCCGCACGTCGCCACCACGCACAGCCTCGAACCGCTGCGCCCCTGGAAGGCCGAGCAGTTGGGCGGCGGCTATGCGCTGTCGTCCCTGGTGGAGCGCTCCGCGCTGGAGAGCGCGGACGCGCTGATCGCCGTGTCGCACGGCATGCGCAAGGACATCCTGCGCGTCTATCCGGAGGTGGACCCGGAGCGTGTGCACGTGGTGCACAACGGCATCGACACCCGGGTCTACCGCCCCGACCACGGCACGGCGGCCCTTGAGCGGTACGGCGTGGACCCCGATCGCCCCATCGTCCTGTTCGTGGGCCGGGTCACCCGGCAGAAGGGACTCGCGCATCTGCTGCGCGCGGCGTTCGAGCTCGATCCGCGCGCCCAGCTCGTGCTGTGCTGCGGGCAGCCGGACACGGCGGAGATCGGGGCGGAGACGGCGGCGCTGGTCGAGGAGTTGCGCCAGGTGCGCGACGGAGTCGTCCGTATCGACGGCATGCTCGACCGGGACTCGCTCCTTCAGCTGCTCACCCATGCGTCCGTCTTCGTCTGCCCCTCCCTGTACGAGCCGATGGGCATCGTGAATCTTGAGGCCATGGCCTGCGGCACGGCCGTGGTGGCCACCGGGACGGGCGGCATCCCGGAGGTCGTGTCGGACGGCGAGACCGGGCTCCTCGTCCCCATCGAGCAGGAGCAGGACGGCAGCGGTACGCCGCTCGCGCCCCAGCGTTTCGCCTCCGACCTGGCGGCCGCCGTGAACCGGCTCCTGGCCGACCCGGACCACGCGGACCGGCTCGGGGCGGCGGGTCTTGCGCGGGCCCAGAAGGAGTTCGGCTGGGACGTGGCCGCGCAGCGGGCGCACGCCGTGTACCGCTCCGTGCTGCGCCGCCGCCGCTGATCCCGTCTGCACAAGGACCGCGGCGCCGCAACCTCTGGTTGTCTGTTTGATCTCGTTGACCGCACCACCGGCGCCGCCGTTACGTTCCCAGACATGTCTCACACGACTTCCGCGCACGATGCGGAGAGCGGCGTCGTCCCGGAGAATGTCGGGTCCGTGGCCGGGTCCGCAGAGGACGAGTCCGCCCCCGGGAGCGAAACCCGGGTCACGACCCTGGAGTTGTTCTTCGATCTCGCGTTCGTCTTCAACTTCACCCAGCTGGCCAGGGTGCTCAGCCGGGACATGTCGCTGCGCGGAGTCGTCCAAGTACTGCTCATCTTCTGGCTGTTGTGGTGGATGTACGGCGGCTACGCCTGGCTGACCAACCATCTGCCGCCGCAGCGCAGGCACCACCGGGTCCTGCTCCTTCTCGGCATGGCCTCCTTCCTGGTCATCGGGCTTGCCACGCCCAATGCCTTCAGTGGTGACGGCGTCGCGTTCGGCATCGGATATCTGCTGATCGTCTCCGTGCACGCCGCGCTCTTCGCGTTCGGCGGCCCGGGGGCGGCCCGCAACATGCTGCGCATCGCGCCGTTCCACACGCTGGGCGCCCTGCTCATCATCGGGGCGGGGTTCCTCGACGGATGGGTCGTGTACGCGCTGTGGGCGGCGGCCGTCGCCCTGGAGATCATCGCGCCGATGGTCACCGGAGTGTCGGGCTTCGAGCTGAAGCCGGGTCACTTCGTGGAGCGGCACGGCCTGCTGATGATCATCGCGCTCGGCGACTCGTTCCTCGCGCTCGGCATCGGCACCAACGGCGGCCAGGCCGGATTCGGCGTCGTGACCACGGCCATGCTCATCTTCGTCATCCCCGCCTGCCTGTGGTGGGTGTACTTCGACGAGGCGGAGAAGGCTCGGCGCGCCGAACTCGCCCTGGAGCGGCAGGGCGCGGCCGAGCGCTCCCGGCTCGCGCTCGCCGCGTTCTTCTACGCCCATGTGCCGATGCTGCTCGGCCTCATCCTGATCGCCGCCGCCGTCAAGAAGACGATCGTGCACCCCTACGACGCGCTGGCCCTGGCCCCGTCCATAGCCCTTGCCTGTGGTGTCGCGCTCTACCTCGCCGGGATCGCCTGGTTCCACGGAATTCTCAAAATCGGCCCGCAACGTTTCCATTTCACGGCCGCCCTGCTCGCGGTGGCGGCAATTCCCGTGGGCCATTACGGAACAGCGGTGGCCGAAGTCGTACTGCTCGGTGTCCTGATCGGTACCGCCCTGCTCAGCGATCACCGCTGGACCAAGCAGATGGCGCATCTATATCAGTGAGGCGCGCCCCTATCAGTGAGGCGCACTTCCATCAATGAATCAAGGAAAAGAGAAGGAGACTCCATGAGTTCCGCGGTGGATCGCCTGGACATCATCGAGACCTGCACCCGCATGGGCTGGTACATCGACCAGCGCGAGTGGGAGTCGCTCGGCGAGGTGTTCAGTGACGAGATCAAGCTCGACTACACCAGCCTCAACGGCGGCGAGCCGGGCACCGTCACCGGCAAGGAACTGGTCGCCGCCTGGTCCGGGCTGCTCGGCAACTTCGACGCCACCCAGCACCTGCTCAGCAACTTCCTGGTCGACGTGCAGGGCGACACGGCGGTGACGACCGCCATGTTCCAGGCCACCCACCGCATGTCCAACGACCACGGCGGCCCGCTGTGGACGCTGGGCGGCACCTACCGCATCGCCCTGGAGCGCACGGCGGGCGGCTGGCGCATCAACGGCATCGTCATGACGACCACGTGGGCCGACGGCAATCAGCACATCTTCGCCCGCGCCGCCGCACAGGCTGAGGCCGCACAGGCGTAGACCCGCGTATTCCTGAGCGGCGGTACACCGCAATCTCAGGAAGTCGACCACCTGTTTCTTGCTGGCTCCTGATTGCCTCGATCAGGATTTCCATGGGATTCCTTCCATTTCTAGGAGCATTCATGAGCAACACCACGGAAGAGACCAGGAAAGTCGTCCAGCGGTGGTTCGACGCACTGACGTCGGGTGATTTCGAGACCGCGCTCGACACGCTCGCCGAGGACGTCGAGTGGATCAACTACACGCCGGTGCCCGGCTACAACGACGACATGAAGTGGATCGGCAGCTACCGCGGACGTGACGCCGTCCTGGAAACCCTGCAGATCTTCACCGGCGCCGTGGACGTGCGCTTCGAGAAGCTGGTGAACCTGGTCGTCGACGGCGACCAGGCCGCCGGGGTCATCCACGAGATGTCGACCGTGCGGGGCACCGGCGTCGAGTTCGAGATCGAGTTCATCCAGTGGCTGACGGTCCGCGACGGCAAGATCGCCCGCTGGAAGTCCTACACCGACCCGTCGCAGATCATCCGGGCCCTGCGGGGCGACACGTCGGGGCAGGAGGCCGCCTGATGAGTGCCGAACTGATCACCGCCGTACGCGGCCGGGACACCGCACGCGTTGCCGCGCTGCTCGCGGACGGCGCCGACGCGGCTCACCGCGAGTCCGCCACCGGCCTCACCGTCCTGATGATCGCCGCGGGTCAGGCGGACGCCCCCACCGTCCGCGCCCTGATCGAGGGCGGCGCCGACGTCCTGACCGCCGACAGCAGGGCCGGCGCGACCGCGCTGCACAAGGCCTGCCAGGGCGGCAGCCTCGACGTCGTGAAGGCGCTCGTCGAGGCCGGTGCCTTCGTGGACGCGGTGGCGCCCACCACCGGGCACACCGCCCTGATGGACGCCCTCTGGTACAAGTACCCGGACATCGCCGAGTACCTTCTCGCGCAGGGCACCGCGCTCCAGGTCTACACGCACTACGGCTTCTCGCTGGAGCAGCACTTCGCGTACGAGCTGAACGTCAACACGTTCGGCAAGGACAAGCTGCTCAAGGCAGAGAAGCACCTCAACGCCCGCCGGGGTGACGACGAGCGTGCGGTGGCCCGCCAGGAGCTGATGGCCGCGACGGCGGAGGGCGACACCG
The DNA here is from genome assembly GCF_040644915.1 of Streptomyces sp. NPDC046925. Classification (NCBI taxonomy): domain Bacteria; kingdom Bacillati; phylum Actinomycetota; class Actinomycetes; order Kitasatosporales; family Streptomycetaceae; genus Streptomyces; species Streptomyces sp. NPDC046925. The sequence goes on from NZ_JBEYWZ010000013.1 coordinate 59,325, forward strand.
AGCGGGTGCGCAAGCTTCTCGACGCGGGCGCGGAGGTCGACGAGCGCTCCCCCAACCTGAGCGGCTTCAACGACAGCCACACCGCGCTGCTTGTGGCCTGCCGCGACGGTCACGACGAGATCGTGCGGCTGCTGCTCGCCGCGGGCGCCGACGTGAACGCCGTCGAGCCCACCTTCGGAGCCGTACCGCTGCACAAGGCCGTCTACAACGGCCACGCCGGCATCACCGCCGATCTGGTCCGCCAGAGCGGCATCGACCTCGACTTCCAGGGCGCGACCAACGGGTACAGCCCGCTGCACGACGCCCTGTGGCACGGCTACGAGGAGTGCGCGCGCACGCTCGTCGAGGCCGGCGCCCGGCTCGACCTGGTCGGCCACGACGGCAAGACGCCGCTCGACCTGGCCGTCGAGGTGTTCGGCGCCGACCACGCGCTCACCGGCCTGATCCGTACGCGCGCCACCCGCTGACCCGTATCCACGCCCCGACGACTCTGCACAGGCAGGGAGTTGCAGCATGCTGTTCTACGTCCAGATGAAGTGGAAGCACGAGGGACGCATCACCCTCGACGAGCTGTGGGAGCTCGAGCAGGACGAGGCGGCCCACGCGCAGGAGACCGTGGATTCCGGTTTCTGCGTGGGCATCTGGAAGGTCGCCGCGCAGAAGCGCGTGATCGCCATCATCGACTCGCCGGACGCCGAGGAGCTCGACCGCACCGCACTCGGCCGGCTCCCCATGCGGGAGTACCTGGAGTTCGAGACCGTCTGGCCGCTGCGCGACTACCTCGGCTTCGCCGAGGACGTCAAGCAGCGCTACAAGGTCTGACCCGGGGCGGGGAGTCCGAGGACGTGAACCGGGAACGCAACCGCACCGCCCTTGTCACCGGGGCCAACCGAGGCATCGGCCTGGAGACCTGCCGCCAGCTGGACCTGGCGGGTCTCGACGTCGTGCTCGCCTCGCGCGATCTCGCCCGCGGCCGGGCGGCCGCACGGACGCTGAACAGCCCGCGCATCCGGGCGGAGGAACTGGACGTCACCGATGCCAAGAGCGTCCAGCGCTGCGCGGAGCGCCTCGACCAGGCCGGGGTCGAGGTCGATGTCCTGGTCAACAACGCCGGGGTCTATCCGACCGTCTCGTACTTCTCGCTCGACGAGGACGTCATGCGCCGGGCCCTGGACGTGAACCTCATGGGGGCCTTCCACACCTGCCAGGCCTTTGTGCCCGACATGGTGCGGCGCGGCTACGGCCGGGTGGTCAACGTGTCGTCGGGGCTCGGCGCCCTCACCGAGAACGTGCCGTCGCCCGCGGCCTACGGCATCTCCAAGGCGGCGCTCAACGCGCTGACCCTGGTGGTGTCCGCCGCGGTCCCGCAGAGCGTCAAGGTCAACGCGGTCTGTCCGGGCTGGGTCCGTACGGACATGGGCGGCCGGGGCGCGCCGACCAGCGTCGAGAAGGGCGCGGACACCGTGGCCTGGCTGGCGCGGCTTCCCGACTCGGGGCCCACCGGGGGCTTCTTCCGCAATCGCAGAAGGATCGACTGGTGAGCGCGCTCCGTGCGGCCGCGGTCGTGGTGGCCGTCGCCGTCGCCGTACTCGCCGTGACGATCATGACGAGCGACTATGTGCGCGCGGTCGCCAAGGAAGTCGTGCGCGACACCCCCTCCGCGCACGACCCGGCGGCCCTGGCCGCGCTCGAACCGGCCGTGCGCGGCTATGTCGAGGCCGTCGACGCACAGGACGCCGACGCCCTGGTCACCGTCTTCGCGCCGGATGCCACCGTCTCCGACACGGGACGCAGCTTCCGCGGTCGCGCGGCGATCGGGGACTGGGCGCGGGACGAGGTCGTCGGCGGTGAGCTGACCGTGCTGCGCACCACGCACGGGCCGAAGGGGCCCACGGTGCTCCTCCGCTTCGATCCCGAGGGGCTGATGGCCGGCTTCCGGGCCCGCTACACGTTCGACGTCGAGAACGACCTGATCACCCGGATCACCCTGCGCTACGCCTGACCCACCGACGCCCTCAGGAGCCTCCATGCCGAGCACCCGACCCCTGATACCCGCTCTCGCCCTGTCCGCCGCCCTGCTCATCGCCGGCTGCTCGGAAGGCTCCGACCAGCCGGAAAGCCCCTCCGGCTCCACCCGGCAGGCAGCGGCACCGGACAAGGACGCCAGCGACACCAAGGACACCAAGAACGAGGACCGGAAGGACGACGGAGTGGACCCCGCAGCCCAGGCCTATGTGGACGCCGTGGCCGACGAGGACCTCGACGGGCTGGTGAACGCCTTCCACTCCGACGCCCAACTCACCGACGTGGGGCGGAAGTTCAACGGTCACGACGAGATACGTGACTGGGCCGACGACGAGGTGATCGGCGGCAAGCTCACCGTCCTGAAGAACACCCCCCAGAGCAACGGCACCACGTTGCTCGTGCGCTTCGCTCCCGGCGGCACCGGCGGTTTCGAGGCCAACTACGAGTTCCAGGTGCGCGACGGCCGCATAGCCAAGCTCAACCTCCAGTACGCCTGACCGCTTCCGTCCCCTTCACAAGGAGTGGCCTTCATGAGTACCGCCACCGCAACGGGGCCCGGCGAGACCCGCAACAAGCTCGCCCTGGGCGCCCTTGGCCTCGGCGCCTTCGTCATCGGCACCGCCGAGCTGGTCATCGTCGGCGTCCTCAATCTCATCGCCGACGATCTGGACGTCTCGCTGAGCACGGCGGGCCTGCTGGTCACCGCCTACGCGCTCGGCATCTCCATCGGCGGCCCGATCGTCACGGCCGCCACCATCAAGGTGCCGCGCCGCACCCTGCTGTGGGGGGCGCTCGTCGTCTTCGTCCTCGGCAACCTCGCCGCGGTCTTCGCCGGAGTCTTCGGCCTGCTCGTCGTCGCCCGTGTGCTGTGCGGCGCGCTGCACGGCCTGTTCCTGGGCGCCGCGTCCGCCGTCGCCACCAGCCTGGTCGCCCCCGAACACCGCGGTCAGGCCGTCGGCCTGGTCTTCGGCGGCATCTCCGTGTCGACGGTCCTCGGTGTGCCGCTCGGCACGCTGCTCGGCCAGAACCTGGGCTGGCAGGCCACGTTCGCCGGTGTGGTCGTCCTCGGCCTCGTCGCCCTCGCCGTGATCATGGCCTTCGTGCCGTCCGTCGCGAGCACGGGATCGACCGACCTCGCCTCCCAGGCCAAGCACGCCTTCCACCCCAGGGTCCTCGCCATGCTGGCGGCCGAAGTGCTGCTCATGGGCTCCCAGTTCATCGCCTTCACCTATCTGGCGGCGTTCCTGGAGGACGTCACCGGCATCGAGGGAGCCGCGGTCAGCGCCTTCCTGATGATCTTCGGTGTGTTCAGCGCCATCGGCACCATCGCGGGCGGACGCTTCGCCGACATCAACGCCTCGCGGACCCTGCTTGTCGGCAACAGTGTGCTCATCGTGGCCCTGCTCGGCCTGTACTTCTTCCGGGAGAGCCCGGTGCTCGTCGGCGTCGCCCTCGCGGCCTGGGGCATCGTCGGCTTCGGTGTCACCCCCTCGCTCCAGCTGCGCGTCATCTCGCTGGCTGGCGAGGGCGCCGACCTGGGCGCCACCCTGGGCGCGTCCGCCGCGAACGTGGGTGTCGCCTCGGGCGCCGCGGTCGGCGGCTGGGCGCTTGCCTCCTTCGGCATCGGCGACGTCCCGCTGACCGCGCTGGTCTTCTCCGTCATCGCGCTGCCCGCCGTCTGGGCCACGCGATTCCTCAAGGTGCCCGTCGCCCAGAGCCCGGACGCCGGTTCCGCACCGGTCGCCGCGAGCGACAACACCCCCGTGTCCGCCAGCAGTTGAGATCCGGCCCGCCGTCGGGCCCCGGAACACGCCCCGCATCCCAGAAATCCCCGTCAGGAGTAACGACGTGACCGACACCGGCCACCAGACCGTACGCGAAGCCACCCTGGATGTACTGCGTCAACTGGGCCTCACCACGATCTTCAGCAATCCCAGCCACAGCGAGATGAAGCTGTTCGAGGCCTGGCCCGACGACGAGTTCCGCTTTGTGATGGGCCTCCAGGAGGCGTCGGTCGTCGGCATGGCCGACGGCTACGCGCAGGCCACCGGCGAGCCCTGCCTGGTCATCATCAACGGCGGCCCCGGTCTCGCCAACGCCATGGGCAGCGTCTACACCGCCGCGTCGGCGAAGACCCCGATGGTGATCCTCGGCGGGCAGCAGGCCCGCAAGATGCTGCTCGGCGAGCCGTTCCTCGTCGCCAAGGACTCCACGCAGCTGCCGAAGCCGTACATCAAGTGGGCCGGTGAGCCCGCGCGCCCACAGGACGTCCCGGCGATGATCGCCCAGGCGTACCAGATCGCCAAGCAGGCCCCCCAGGGCCCGGTCTTCGTGTCCGTCCCCGAGGACGACTGGGTCAGGCCCGCCGACCCGAACCCGGTGCGCATCGCGCAGGTGACCAGCGCGGTCGCGCCCTCCGAAGACGCACTGGCGCAGATCGCCGCGGCCCTGGACGGGGCGGAGCGGCCCGGCATCGTCGCGGGCGGCCCGGTCGACGCGCAGGGAGCTCGCGGCGCCCTGATCGAACTCGCCGAGAAGCTCAACGCCCGGGTGTGGGGCGCGCCGGTGTGGAACCGCGGGGCGTTCCCCGAGAACCACCCGCTGTTCGCCGGGGTCCTGCCGCCCATCCCCGAGCTGATCAGCGAGCGTCTTTCGGCGCAGCACGACGTGGTCGTGGTGTTCGGCGGCCCCGCGTTCACCCTGTTCACCGCCTGGGACCTGTTCTCCACCGCGCCGGCCGACCTCGACCGCAGCCCGCGCCCGACGCTGCCGGACTCGGTGCGGTTCCTGCACGTGACGGACGACCCGCAGGCCGCCGCGGCGACGCTCGCCGACCACAGCTTCGTGGCGCCGCCGGGCGCCGTCGTCAAGGCCCTGGTCCCGCGCGTCACGCAGCGCGAGCGCGTGGAGCTCGCCCCCGTGCGCGAGCCCGTGGCGGTTCCGGAGCCCTCAACGCCGCTGACGCAGGCGTACCTCTTCCACCTGCTGTCCAAGGAACTCCCGGACGACGCAGTCCTGTTCGAGGAGCTGCCGATCGCCCGCGCCGACTTCCACGAGCAGATTCCGCTGGGCGCCGACAACGGCTACTTCGCCACGGCCAGCGGCGCGCTCGGCTTCCCGTTCGCCGGGGCCGTCGGATACGCGATCGCCAAGCCCGACCGGCGCGCCGTGGTCGTCGTGGGCGAGGGCTCGGCGCAGTACACGCTGCACGCGCTGTGGACCGCGGCCCAGCAGAACGCGCCGGTGACGTTCGTGATCCCCGACAACTCCGGCTATCTGTCGCTCAAGTACTACCTCCAGGACCAGAAGTCCTGGGAGAAGGGCTATGACCTCAGCGGCGTCGACATGGCCCAGCTGGCCCGCGGCTTCGGGGTGCGCGGCGAGCGCATCACGACGCCCGAGGGCCTCCAGGACGCGCTCCGGGACTCCCTGAACGCGGAAGGCCCCGTCCTGCTCGACGTCATGGTCGCCGACCCTGGCCTGTTCCGCCTCTGACCAACCACCCCTGTTCGTACGACGATCGGGAGATGCCCGTGACCACCACAGCCCAGCCTCTCGGGGCCGACGAGGCGCCCTACCACCCGGAGGGCGACGTCATTCACCAGCCCGCGGGTGAAGGCCAGTCCATCTGGTTCGGCGACGCCATCTACACCTTCAAGGCGACGCGCGAGAACACCAACGGGTCGCTGACGCTCGCGGAGGCGACCGTGCCGCCCGGCGGCGGCCCGCCGCCGCACATCCACCCGCGGGCCGACGAGGCGTTCTTCATCCTCAACGGCACCATCGAGTTCCTCAACGGCGAGAAGACGTTCGTCGCCGGTGACGGCGACTTCGTGTTCGTGCCGCGCGGCACCCGGCACCGCTTCCGCAACGTCGGCGTGCAGACAGCGCGGCTGCTGTTCATGTTCACGCCTGCCTACCTGGAGAAGTTCTTCATGGAGATCGGCCAGGAGGCACGCGCCGGGGAGGCTCCGCTGCCGCTGACCCCGGAGCAGCAGCGACAGATCGTGGATCTCGCCCCCCAGCACGACCTCCAGTTGTCGTTGTGAGGGAAGGGAACGGCATGGCCGGCCAGGACACCATGCAGGCAGCCGTCATCGACGGTTTCGGCGCACCCGGCGTACTGCACACCGCGCCACGGCCCGTGCCGGTGCCGGGCGAGGGAGAAGTCCTCGTCCGCGTCCATGCCGCGGGCGTCAACGCGATCGACTGGGCCACGCGGGCGGGACAGGGGGTGGGCGTCTCCGCCTTCCCCGCCGTGCTCGGCTGGGACATCTCGGGGACCGTCACCGCGCTGGGGCCCGGCACCTCACGGCTGCGGGTGGGCGACGCCGTGTTCGGCATGCCCCGCTTCCCCGCACTGGCGGGCGGATACGCGCAGTTCGCGGTCGCCGACGAGAACGAGCTTGCGCTCAAGCCCTCCGGAGTCGACGACGTCGTCGCCGCTTCGGCGCCGATGGTCGTGCTCACCGCATGGCAGACGCTGTACGAGCACGGCGGCCTGGACAGCGGCCGTCGTGTCCTCGTGCAGGGCGCGTCGGGCGGCGTCGGGCACATCGCCGTCCAGTTGGCGGCGGCGGCCGGAGCCGAGGTCATCGGCACCGCGTCCGCCGCGAACCACGGCTTCGTACGCTCCCTCGGCGCGCACGAGGTGGTCGAGCACGACGCGGTGGACCGTGCCGCCAAGGACGTCGACATCGCGGTGGACCCGCGGGGCGGCGCCGACTTCCTGCGACTGCTCGACGTGGTGCGCCCCGGCGGGATCGTCGTCACCCTCAAGGGGGAGGCCGACGGTCACCGGGCCGCAGCACGGGAACGCGGGGTGCGCGCCGGTTTCACCTACGTGCACCCGGACCGGGCCGTCCTGGAGCAGGCCGCACCCCTGCTGGCCGACGGCAGGCTGCGGCCGTACGTGCAGGAGGTGCTGCCCCTCACCGAGGCCGCCCGCGCGCACGAGATCGGCGAGCAGGGCCATGTGCGCGGCCGCCTGGTGCTCGACCTGCGCTGACCTGCCCCCCCCAAGGGCCCCGGCCCCCGACCAAAGAAATGAGGAAGCCCGATGATCCTGGTCACCGGCGCCACCGGGCACGTGGGCGGCGAGGTCCTCGCCCATCTGCTGCCCGCGGCGGACGCCCCGCCGCGCGCCCTGGTGCGTGATCCCGCCAAGGCCGCTCTGCCGCCGACGGTCGAGGCCGTCACCGGCGACCTGAACCGGCCGGATTCGCTGCGCCCCGCGCTCGACGGGGTGGACGGCGTCTTCCTGCTGCCGGGCTACCCGGACATGCCGGGGCTGCTCGCCGAGATGCGGCGGGCCGGCGTGGACCACGTGGTGCTGCTCTCCAGCATCGCCGCGCCCGACGGGGACCTCGACAACGCGATCTCCGCCATGATGATCCGCTCCGAGGACGCCGTACGCGCCTGTGGGATCCCGTGGACGATCCTGCGGCCCAGCGGCTTCATGTCGAACACCTTCCAGTGGACGGAGCAGCTGGCCGCGGGCGACACCGTGCGCGCCGCGTTCCCGGGTGTCGCCGTCGCCATGATCGACCCGGCGGACATCGGCGCCGTCGCCGCCCGAGTCCTGCTCGACGACGCCCACCACGGCCTGGCCCACGCACTCAGCGGCCCCGAACCGCTGCTGCCTGCGGACCGGGTGCGTGTCCTGGGCGAGGTCCTCGGCCGCAAGCTGCGTTTCGAGGGCCAGTCCGACGAGGAGGCCCGCAGCGAGATGGTCGAGCAGGGCGTTCCCGCGCCCTACATCGAGGCCTTCTTCCGCTACTACGCGGACGGCACCCTCGACGACTCCCAAGTCCGCCCGACCGTAGGGGAGTTGCTGGGCCGGGAGCCCCGCACGTTCGAGCAGTGGGCGCAGCGGCACGCGAGCGCTTTCCGCTGAACCACCACCCATTGACATCACCGACCTCTGAAGGAGTGTCCGCCGTGACCACCACAGTGGAGACCGTCCGTTTCAAGCTCACCCCCGGCTTCGACGCCGCCGAGTTCGCCAGGCTCGACCAGTCGGTCGAGAACGACTACATGGCCAAGCAGCCCGGCTTCGTCTCGCGGGAGGTGACCCGCAGCGACGACGGCGAGTACCTGGTGATCGTGCACTGGGCCACCGTCCAGGACGCCGACGCCACCATGCAGGGCTTCTTCGGCGCCTCGCAGACCCAGGACTTCCTGGCCGCCATCGACAAGTCCACGGTGGCCTCGGGGCGGTATGCGCAGCTGAGCAGCAACTGAGACACGAGACGGAGCCCGTTGCCGGGACGCCATGGCGCGTCGCGGCAACGGGCTTCGTCGTTCAGCTGCCGCTGACCTGTCAGATGCCGCTCACCTTGGCCACCGAGAACGGCAGGTCGAGGGTGGCGGAGCCGAACTGGGAGCGGATCACGTGCAGGGAGCCGCTCTTGCGTATGAGCGTCGTCGGGTGCTGGAGGGCCGCATCGGTCACGTGGGCCGCGACGGACGCCGAGGTGACGTCCGAGGAGACGGTGAGCCGGTTGATGCTGTCCGAGTCGAACTGGACGACCCACAGCTGGTTCTTCTCCCAGAGCAGCCCGTCGGCCGAGACGAGCTTCCCGCCGGTCACCGTCAGCTTGCGGATGCCGCCGGTGGCGGGTTCGAGCCGGAACAGGTCGCCGGATGCCATGTCGACGGTCAGCAGGTACTTGCCCGTCGCGTCGGACTCGATGCCGTTGAGGGTGATGGCCCCGTCGGGGTGGGGGGCCACGACGCCGTTCAGGTCGAACCCGGTGGACAGGGTGTCGGTGCCGCGCGCGGTGACGGTCTTCTCGATGGTGGCGGCGGGCAGCCGGTAGACGAGCTGGCGCAGCGAGTCGGTGACGTACGCGGTCCCGTCGGGCGTCAGGTCGACGTCGTTGAGCACGGACTTGCCGGGGGTGGGGCTGACGAAGCGGGCCAGGCGCTTGCCGTCCGCCGTGCTGTACAGGGTCACGCCGTCCGCGTCGTTGACCCACACCCGGCCGTGCTTGTCGACCTCGGTGCCCATGGCCTGGGTGCGGCCGTCGGTACCCGCGGGCAGGAACTCGGTGGCCTGGGTCTGGCCGGAGGGGGCGCGGTAGACCGCTCCGGTGGCGAACGAGGTGATGTAGAGGTCACCGTTCTTGGGGTCGGTGGCCATGCCTTCCGGGTAGGCCTGGTTGCCGGGCAGCGCGATGGCGCGGGTGACCGTCATCGCCTCGGCGGCCTCCGGGGCCGCGGTGGCCGGCGCGGTGATCCCGGCGGCCAGGGCGAAGGTCACTGCGAGAGCGCACGTGGTGAGCCGTCGGCGGGCATGCGTCAGATGCATGGGGTCCTCGTTTCGAAGTGCACGAACGCCGGGAGTGCCCCGGCGGGCGTTGAGGACCATATGGCTGGATCTGAGCGGGAGTTGGGGCGCCCACGGAGGGCTCGAAATCGCCTCCGGATCGTAAAAGCCGAGGTGAACTGGGGTGCGGCAGGCGGTACTTGGGGCTGAAATTACCTATGTGAAGACAGCGACTTTCGTAGGTGACTGACGGGATTCCGTATGGTGGCGATGCTTCCGTTTCGTCCCCGCCGAGGGCCGGACGTCTGCCGGCCGCGTCACTCGGGCGCCGCGGCCGTGGGCTCCGGCACGGGCTCCGGCACCGGCTTGGCGGGGGTTCCCGCGCCGGGGTACTCCTTGCCGCGCCACAGGATGACGCGCTGCGCGATCGGCTCGGTGAAGCGGGCGGCGAGCGGGCCCATGACGACGAGGAGCAGGACGTACGCGGTGGCCAGCGGCCCGAGGGAGGGCGCGACCGTCCCGGAGGAGACCGCGAGCCCGGCGATGACGATGGAGAACTCGCCGCGCGCGACCAGGGCGCCGCCCGCCCGCCACCGGCCGCGCTCGGCGATCCCGGCGCGTTTCGCGGCCCAGTACCCGGTGGCGATCTTCGTGAGGATGGAGAGCGCGGCCAGGGCGAGGGCGGGCAGCAGCATCGAGGGGATGGTGGTGGGGTCGGTGCTGAGGCCGAAGAACACGAAGAACACCGCGGCGAACAGGTCCCGCAGCGGCATCAGCAGATGGTGGGTGTTCTCGGCCACCTCCCCGGACAGGGCGATGCCCACGAGGAACGCCCCCACGGCCGCCGACACCTGGAGCTGCTGGGCGACACCGGCCACCAGGAGCGTCATGCCGAGGACGACGAGCAGCAGCTTCTCCGGGTCGTCGCTGGAGATGAAGCGCGAGATGACCCGCCCGTAGCGCACGGCGACGAGCAGTACGGTGCCGACCGCGGCGAGCGCGATGCCCAGCGTCAGACCGCCCGCGAGCAGGCCCGTGCCGGCGAGCAGTGCGGTCAGTATGGGCAGGTAGAGCGCCATCGCGAGGTCTTCGAGCACGAGGATGCTGAGGATGACCGGGCTCTCGCGGTTGCCGAGCCGGCCCAGGTCGCCGAGCACCTTGGCGATGACGCCGGAGGAGGAGACCCAGGTGACGCCCGCGAGGACCACGGCGGCCACCGGACCCCAGCCGAGCAGCAGGGCCGCCGCCGCGCCGGGCAGCGCGTTGAGCAGGAAGTCGACGCCTCCCGCGGGGGCGTGGGTCTTGAGGTGGCCCACGAGGTCGCCCGCGGTGTACTCCAGGCCGAGCATCAGGAGCAGCAGGACGACACCGATCTCGGCGCCGACCTCGATGAACTCCTCGCTGCCGCCGAGCGGGACGACGCCGCCCGCGCCGAAGAGGAGCCCCGCGAGGAGGTAGAGGGGGATCGGCGAGAACTTCAGGCGCACGGCGAAGCGGCCGAGCAGACCGAGGGCGAGGACCACCGCGCCGAACTCGATCAGGAAGACTGCGGAGTGCACGCGATCAGCCCCGCTCGAGGATCTCGTGGGCGCCGTCCACGCCTTCCCGGGTGCCGATGACGATGATGATGTCGCCCCCGTGCAGCCGGAAGTCGGGGCTGGGCGAGGGGATCGCGTGGGAGCGGCGCATGACGGCCACGATCGAGGCCCCGGTCTCGGTGCGCATCTTCGTCTCGCCCAGGGTGCGCCCGTTCCAGTACGAGCCGCCGGTGATGGTGACCTGCTCGGCGATCAGCCCGAAGTCGCTGGTGTGCAGCAGGTTCGGGTTGTTGTGGCTGGGCAGCAGGGCGTCGGCGAGGGAGAGGGCCTCGGCGCCGGTGAGGACCAGGGAGAGGCCCGCCGAGTCCGGGTCGTCGTCGTGGTGGACGTTCAGGGTGCGGTTGCGGTCGCGGTGCGCGATCACCGACAGGGTGTCGTGGCGCCGGGTGGTCAGTTCGTACTGCACCCCGATGCCGGGCAACGGGGTGGTCCTCAGGCGGGGTGCAGGCATGATGTCTCTCCTTCGGTCTGCCCTTCGGTGTGTCCCTCGGTCTGCGTCATCGCTTGCGGAACCACACGGCGCCCAGGGGCGGCAGGACCACCGTCGCGGCGGCCGGAAACCCCTGCCGGGGCCCGGGAGCGGCGTGGACGCGTCCGGGGTTGGTGACCCCGGAGCCGCCGTACCGCGCGGCGTCCGTGTTGAGCACCTCGGTCCAGGCGCCCTCCTCGGGCAGCGCCAGACGGAAGCCGTGGCGGACGGTGGGCTGGAAGTGGAAGACGCACACCAGCGCCTCGCCGTCCTCGCCGTACCGCACGAAGGAGTAGACGTTGTCCTCGGCGGCGTCCGCGTCGATCCAGCGGAAGCCCTCCGGGCGGGTGTCCTGGCTCCACAGCGCGGGGTCGCCGAGGTAGCTGCGATTGAGGTCGCGCACCAGGTCACGCACCCCGGCGTGCGCGCCGTGCCGGAGCATGGACCAGTCGGGGCCCTTCTCGTGGGACCACTCGGAGTCCTGGGCGAACTCCTGCCCCATGAAGAGGAGTTGCTTGCCGGGGAAGGCCCACATGAAGGCGAGATAGGCGCGCAGATTGGCCAGCTGCTGCCAGCGGTCGCCGGGCATCTTGGTGAGGAGCGAGCCCTTGCCGTGCACCACTTCGTCGTGGCTGATCGGCAGGGCGTAGTTCTCCGCGTAGGCGTACACCATCGGGAACGTCATGGCGTGGTGGTGGTGCTGCCGGTGCACGGGGTCCTGCGCCATGTACGACAGGGAGTCGTGCATCCAGCCCATGTTCCACTTCAGGGCGAAGCCGAGTCCCGCGTGGTCGGTGCGGCGGGTGACGCCGTCCCAGGCGGTGGACTCCTCGGCGATGGTCAGGACGCCGGGGCAGCGCCGGGGCACGGTGGCGTTCATCTCCTGGAGGAACTCCACCGCCTCCAGGTTCTCCCGGCCGCCGTACACGTTCGGCAGCCAGGCGCCCTCCTCGCGCGAGTAGTCGAGGTAGAGCATGGAGGCGACGGCGTCCACGCGCAGGCCGTCGACGTGGAACTCCTCGCACCAGTACACGGCGTTGGCGACGAGGAAGTTGCGCACCTCGTTGCGCCCGTAGTCGAAGACGAGGGTCCCCCAGTCGGGGTGTTCGCCGCGGCGCGGGTCGGGGTGTTCGTACAGCGCGGTCCCGTCGAAGCGGGCCAGGGCCCAGTCGTCCTTGGGGAAGTGCGCGGGGACCCAGTCCACGATGACGCCGATGCCCGCCCGGTGCAGCGCGTCGACCAGGGCCCGGAAGTCGTCGGGGCCGCCGAGACCGGCCGCCGGGGCGTAGTACGAGGACACCTGGTAGCCCCAGGAGCCGCCGAAGGGATGCTCGGCCACAGGCATGAACTCGACGTGCGTGAAGCCAAGTGCCTTGACGTACGCGGGCAGTTCGACGGCGAGTTCGCGGTAGCCGAGGCCGGGGCGCCATGACCCCAGGTGGACTTCGTAGACGCTCATCGGGCTGCGGTCCACGGTGCGTTCGCCGCGCCGGGCCATCCAGGCGTCGTCGCTCCAGCGGTGGCGGGAGCGGAAGACGATCGAGGCGGTGCCGGGCGCCGCTTCGGCGGAGGCGGCGAGGGGGTCCGCCTTCTTGATCCAGCGGCCTTCCGGGGTGAGGATCTCGTACTTGTAGCGGCAGCCGTCGCCGACGCCGGGCACGAACAGCTCCCACACCCCGCTGACGCCGAGCGAGCGCATGGCGTGCGCCCGGCCGTCCCAGTGGTTGAAGTCGCCGGTCACCCGCACGGCGCGGGCGTTGGGGGCCCATACGGCGAACGCCGTGCCGGTGACCGTGCCCCAGCCGGACTGGTGCCCGCACACCCGCGCGCCGAGCACCCGCCACAGCTGCTCGTGCCGGCCTTCGCGGATGAGGTGCAGGTCGAGTTCGCCGAGGGTGGGCAGGAAGCGGTAGGGGTCGTCGTAGTCGTGGACGTCCGTGCCGTAGCGGACGCGCACCCGGTAGTCGGGGACGACCGTGCCCGGAAGGCGGCCCGCGAACACGCCCTCGCCCACATGGTCGAGGTCGAGCAGCGGCTCGCCGGACGGGGTGGTCAGCGACACGGCGTCGGCCAGCGGGCGCAGCACCCGCACGCTCACGCCCGCCGCGCCCGGATGCGGTCCGAGCAGGGCGTGCGGGTCGCTGACGTCTCCGGTGGTGAGCCGCTTGAGGTGGGTGGCGGCCAGGGCCGGTGGGTGCTGTGCGGTGGTCACGACTGCGGGGTCCCGTCCGTGAGTATGTGGGCCACTTGGTGCCGCGGATCGAGGCGTACGTAGTTGTCGCGGCCCCAGCGGTAGCTCGCGCCCGACAGGGCGTCGTGCACCTGGAAGGTCTCGGAGCGCTCCAGGCCGAGCGCCGGCAGGTCGAGGGTGATCGTCGCCTCGCGTGCCTCGTGCGGGTCGAGGTTGAGCACGACCAGGACCCAGTCGCCGTCGGCGGCCCGCTTGGAGAAGCAGGTCACCGCGTCGTTGTCGGTGCGGTGGAAGCGCAGGTTGCGCAGCTGGTGCAGGGCGGGGTGGGCGCGCCTGATGTCGTTGAGGGAGCGGATCAGGGGGGCCAGGGAGTCGCCCGCGGCTTCGGCGGCGGCCCAGTCGCGCGGGCGCAGCTGGAACTTCTCGGAGTCCAGGTACTCCTCGCTGCCGGGTCCCGTGGGCACGTTCTCGTACAGCTCGTATCCGGCGTAGACGCCCCAGGTCGGCCCGGCGGTCGCGGCGAGGACGGCGCGGGCCGCGAAGGCCGCGCGGCCGCCGTACTGGAGGTAGGCGTTGAGGATGTCGGGGGTGTTCACGAAGAGGTTGGGCCGCAGGTAGGCGGAGCTCTCCTCGCCGTCGAGTCCGGCCAGCTCGGAGAGGTAGGACTCGACCTCCTCCTTGGAGTTGCGCCAGGTGAAGTACGTGTACGACTGGTGGAAGCCCGCACGGGCCAGGGCGTGGAGCATGGCGGGGCGGGTGAACGCCTCGGCGAGGAAGAGCACGTCGGGGTCGCTCTCGTGGACGGCCTCGATCAGGCGGTCCCAGAACGCGAGGGGCTTGGTGTGCGGGTTGTCGACGCGGAAGATCCGCACCCCGTGGTCCATCCAGTGACGCAGGACGCGCAGGCATTCGGTGTGCAGTCCGTCGGGGTCGGTGTCGAAGTCGATCGGGTAGATGTCCTGGTACTTCTTCGGCGGGTTCTCGGCGTACGCGATGGAGCCGTCGGCGCGGTGCTTGAACCACTCGGGGTGCTCGGTGACCCAGGGGTGGTCGGGCGAGCACTGGAGGGCGAAGTCGAGCGCCACCTCGAGCCCGAGTTCACCGGCGCGCGCCACGAAGCGGTCGAAGTCGTCGAGGGTGCCGAGCTCGGGGTGGATCGCGTCGTGCCCGCCGTCGGCGGAGCCGATCGCCCAGGGCGAGCCGGGGTCGTGCGGGCCCGCTTCCAGGGTGTTGCCCGCGCCCTTGCGGTGGGTGCTGCCGATGGGGTGGACCGGCGGCAGGTAGACCACGTCGAAGCCCATGTCCGCGACGGCTTCCAGGCGCTTGGCCGCGGTGCGCAGGGTGCCGGGGCGCGCGGGCTCGGGCACGCCGTCCCGCGCGGCGGGTATGACGGCGCCCTCCGAGCGGGGGAAGAACTCGTACCAGGCGCCGTACAGGGCGCGTTCGCGGTCGACCCGCAGCGGCAGCTCGGACGAGCGGGTGAGCAGCCTGCGTATCGGGTGGGCGGTCAGGAGTGCGCTCACGCCGGGGTCGTCGACGGCGGCGAGACGTTCCTCGGGGTTCAGGCGACGGTCCCGCAGCCGTGCGGCCGCGGTGGTCAGCTGAGCCGACACATCGGCGGGGACCCTCCCGGCGAGCTCGTCGAGGAGCAACGCCCCTTCTTCCAGGACCAGTTCGGTGTCGATCCCGGCGGGCACCTTGATGTCGGCGTTGTGCCGCCAGGTGGCGCAGGGGTCGGTCCAGGCCTCCACGCGGTAGGTCCAGTCGCCCTCCCGCGGGGCGCTGATCCACGCGGTGTAGCGATCGGTGCCGGGGGCCACCAGGCGCATGGGGGTCAGGGGCTGCTTGACGCCGTCGGGGCCGGTGAGCACGACGCCGGCGCCGACCGCGTCATGGCCCTCCCGGAAGACCGTGGCGGAGACCTCGAAGACCTCGTCGGGTACGGCACGGGCGGGGGTCAGGCCGCCGTCCACGCACGGCAGCACGTTCACGATGGGGATGCGGCCCACGCGGGGCCCTTGCCCCCTGCGGCCCGTCGGCCCGCAGGGCGGCGGTGCGCCGTGGGCGGTCGGGCGCGTCGTGTCGCGCTGCATGGGCTTGCCCTCCATAGTGCTCGTGCCTCCTCGCACCGGGGTGCGGTCGCTGGACAGGGGTGTTCGGCGGTGCGAGCGGGTCGCGTCGGCCTGCGGGCGCGGTCAGCGTCGGATCGCGGTGGTCCCGTTGCTGACCTCGGAGATGATCCGGCGGTATCCCGACACCAGGGGGTGGTGCGGGTACGCCGTGGAGAACAGCTGCTCACCCGCGAGTGAGGCCATCTCGGGCGCGTAGGGCAGCACGGTGGTGATGCGGGTGTCGTAGGCCGTCTCGACCTCGCCGCGCAGCCGGTCGGCCATGGTGCCGTCGGGCGCCATGTTCACGGCGATGCTCATGCTGCCAAGGCCCAGGCGCCCGGCGAGCGCCATCGTCTCCTTGGCGCCCGCGAGGTCGAGCCGGTCGGCGCGGGTCACCACGACCAGGCCGTCCGAGCTGGCCATGGCGGTGACGGTCTCGTTGTTGAACCCGGCGTGTGTGTCGAGCAGCAGCACGTCGAGCGCGAGCGTGTCGATGAGCCGGTCGAAGCCTTCCCTCAGCAGGCCCACGTCGTATCCGCGGCCCATGATCTCGTTGACGCCGGTGGCCTGGCTCCTGGCCGGGACCAGGAAGAGCCCTTCGTGCCCGCCGGTGCGGTCGACGGCGTAGGCCGCCTCCTCGATCTCGCAGCGGCCGATGAGGTAGTCGGTGAGCGAGCGCCGGGCCGGGGCCGTCGCATCGCCGAACATCACGTCCAGGGCGGGCGTCTGGATGTCCGTGTCCACCAACGCGACCCGCAGACCCGAGGCGGCGAGCAGCAACCCGAGATTGGCGGCCGTGCTGGACTTGCCGGTGCCCCCTCGATAGGAGTGCACCGTGATGATCTGCGACATGTTCTCCACCTGACAGTTCTTGCTCGTTCGCGCGTCGGCCGGCGGGCGGCTCCGGTCAGTCGGCGGTCGTGGCCGGCGCCCGCCAGTGCACGGCCATCATCGTGATGTCGTCGGACTGTTCGGCCTGGCCGACGAACTGGCTGAGCGCGCCGTCCATGTGGTCGAGGAGTTCCTCGCCGCGCCCGGCGGCGTCCGTCAGTTGCTCCAGGAGCAGGTCCTCGCCGAAGAACCGGCCCGTCTCCGAGCGCGCCTCGGTGACCCCGTCGGTGTAGATGAAGAGGGTGTCTCCGGGGCTGATCTGCGCGTATCCCAGGGAGAAGGTGCAGTCGGGCATGACGCCCACGGCCGGTCCCGTCGGCTGGAGCAGCACGGGCGCGGCGCCGCTCCCGCTGACCAGGACGGGCGGGTTGTGTCCGCCGTTGATGTAGACGAGATTGCCGGTGACGGGGTCGAGCACGCCGAAGAACATGGTGGCGAAGTAGCCCTGCTTGATGTGGTTGCGGGTCAGATAGCTGTTGGTGCCCACGACCGCGTTGAGCAGGGGTGTCGCTCCCACGACCGGGATGGCCCTGGTGTGTTCGGCCCAGCCGGGCTCCTCGCCCATGAGGTCCGCCGCGATGAGGTTCTGCAGGCCGCTCTGCTCGGCCGTGTGCCGCAGGAGCGACCGGATGAGTGCCATGAACAGGGCCGCGCCGACTCCCTTGTCGCACACGTCGGCCACCACGAGGGCCAGGCGTCTGCGGTTGACCAGTTCGAAGACGTCGTAGAAGTCCCCGGCGACGGTACGCGCGGGCCGGAAGCGCACCCGTATGTGCCAGTCGTCGGGGCTGGGCAGGGAGTCCGGCAGAAAGCCGAGCTGGATCTCCCTGCCTATCTCCAACTCCCGCTCATAGCTGAGCAGTTCGGCATGCGCGGCGACCTCCTCCATGTTCCGGTTGAGTTCCGCGTGCTGGTGGCAGTCGCGCAGCCGTGCCTCGACCAGGACGGGGTGGAACGGCGGGATCAAGTAGTCGGAGCCCGCGCGCACATGGCCGTCCAGGAGGTGCAGATCGCGGTCCGCGTAGGCCACCACCGTCGGCTGCTGACCCTCGTCCGCAAGACGCCGGGCCACCGATCTGACCGTGTGGGGCGACAGTGTGGCGTGCGCGAGCAGCGCGGTCACCGCGGGCATCCGCCCCGGCGACGCCGCCAGTACGTCGCCGGGGGTGCAGGTGTGCGTCTCGGCTCCCACGGCGTCCAGCGCCTTGGCCAGACCTGAGGGCACGTTGCGCCGCTCATCCAGTATCAGCACCTTCGTCTGCGCCATCTCCGCCTCGTCTAGTCCGCTGTCGGCCGGCGCATCACGAGGGTGCTCACATTGCGCCCCGCGACGAGCTCGTACTCAAAGGTGTCCACCGCTGTGAAGGCCAGAAAGACGCCGAGGCCGCCGATGGGCCGCTCCTCCAGGGGCACGTCGAGCGCCGGTGCCCGCATGCCCTGCCTCGGGTCGAACGCCGGGGCGTCGTCCTGGAAGCGGACCCAGACCTCGCCGGGGTCGATCCCGCCGTCCACCGTGATCTCGCCCGGCTCACCGCGGTAGCCGTGCATGACGATGTTGGTCGCCAGCTCGTCGGCGGCAAGGCGCAGCCGGTAGAGCGAGCTCTCCGGGAGGCGGGCCTGGTGGCCCAGACCGAGCACGAAGGCGGACACCGGCTCGAGCGATTCGACCGATGCGGGGATACGGAGTGCGTTGGTCCTGCCGCACCCGGGCGCCTGCGCGACGCCCGCCGCCTTTCCCGCCTCCGCGGCCCCGGGGGCCTCTGCGGTCCTGAAGTCGAACGTCATCTCGGTTCGTCCCTTCAGGCGTCGACCAGATCAATGCTGTGGTCGAAGCCGGCGAGCCGGATGGTCCGTGCCACCGGCTCGGAGGCGCCGACGACAGCGATGCGCACCCCGTCGCCCATCTTCTGCCGGGCGAAGACCAGGGAGCGCAGGCCCGCGCTGGAGAGGTAGCCGAGCTGCTCGGCGCGGATGACCAGTTCGACGGCGCCGGCGCCCGCGGCCTTGCCGACGGTCTCGTGGAACTCGCCCGCCGTCGAGGCGTCCAGCTCGCCCTTGAGCTCGATGGTGGCGACCTTGTCGTTGATCCTGAGCCGCACGTCAAAAGCCACGGTGGTTCTCCTTCTGGGTCAGGTGGTGGTCCTGGCCGGCCGCGCGGCCCACCAGGACGACCGCGGAGTGGGCGCCCAGGTGGTAGCGCCAGGGGTGCTGGAGCTGCGGCTCGGCGCCGACGGGGTGGACTGTGGTGCCGGTGTCGGCGAAGAGGTGCCAGCGCTGTCCGTCGGGCAGTGCGGGCAGCTCCAGGTCGTGCGCCTCCCAGTGGGCGTTCACGGCGACGTACACGTGGTCGTCGGCGACGCTGCCGGACTTGGCGTGCCGGCCGCACCGCATCATGGCGAGCACCCGGCAGTGGTCGGCCCAGTCAGGGGCCCAGGCGCGCACGCCGTGCCAGCTCACGTCGGGGTAGCCGCTGCCGACCCGGTCGGTGCCGGTGGGATGGTCGCTGGTGCGCAACACGGGGTGGGCGTGCCGGAAGGCGATCATCGAGCGTACGAAGCCGAGGAGTTCGTCGTTGACGTCGACCAGGCCCCAGTCGAACCAGGAGAGTTCGTTGTCCTGGCAGTAGGTGTTGTTGTTGCCGAGCTGGGTGCGGCCGACCTCGTCCCCGGCCAGGATCATCGGAATGCCCTGGCTGGTGAGCAGGATGGTCAGCAGGTTCTTCATCTGCCGCAGCCGCAACTCCCTGACGTGCGAGGAGGCGCTCGGTCCCTCTTCTCCGCAGTTCCAGCTGTTGTTGTCGTTGGCGCCGTCGTTGTTGTTCTCGCCGTTGGCGTCGTTGTGCTTGTCGTTGTACGAGACGAGGTCGGCCAGGGTGAATCCGTCGTGGGCCGTGATGAAGTTGACCGAGGCGGACGAGGTGCGGCCCTGGTACAGGTCGGGCGAGCCCGCCATGCGGGTGGCGAGCTCGCCGACCAGGCCCGGCTCGCCCTTGACGAAGCGCCGGACCGCGTCGCGGTACTTGCCGTTCCACTCCGACCAGCGGCCGTAGTTGGGGAAGTTGCCCACCTGGTAGAGCCCGGCCGCGTCCCACGCCTCGGCGATCAGCTTCGTGTGGCGCAGGATCGGGTCGTGCGCCAGCTGTTCGAGGAGCGGCGGGTTGGGCAGCGGGGTGCCGTCCGGTGCCCGGTCGAGGATGGCCGCGAGGTCGAAGCGGAATCCGTCGATGTGGTACTCGGCGACCCAGTGGCGCAGGCAGGAGAGCACGAAGTCCCGTACGACGGGGTGGTTGCAGTTGACGGTGTTGCCGGTGCCGCTGAAGTTGTAGTACTCGCCGCGCGGCGTGAGCATGTAGTACGTGGCGTTGTCCAGGCCGCGGAAGGAGATGGTGGGGCCCTGCTCGTTGCCTTCGGCGGTGTGGTTGAAGACGACGTCGAGGACGACTTCGATGCCGGCCTTGTGCAGCTCCTTGACCAGCGTCTTGAACTCGTCGGCCTGCATGCCGAACGGCCCGGTCGCCGCGTATCCGGCCTTGGGCGCGAAGAACGAGACGGTGTTGTAGCCCCAGTAGTTGTACAGGCGCTCGCCGCTGACCGGGTCGGTGCGCGGGTTGTCCAGCTCGTCGAACTCGAAGACCGGAAGCAGCTCGATGCAGTTGACCCCGAGCTCCTGTAAGTAGGGGATCTTCTCCCGCAGTCCGGCGTAGGTGCCCGGCGCCGACACGCGCGATGACGCGTGCCGGGTGAAGCCGCGCACATGGGTCTCGTAGATGACGAGGTCTTCGGTGGGGATGCGCAGCGGCTGGTCGCCGCCCCAGTCGAAGTCGTCGTGCACGACCTGCGAGCGGTAGTGGTAGACGTTGTCCCAGTCGGGCTCCCTGCCCCACACCTCGCGCCCCGAGATCAGGCGCGCGTAGGGGTCGCTGAGCACCTTGCCCGCGTCGAAGCGGTCGCCGCGCGCCGGGTCGAAGGGTCCGTCGGCGCGGAAGCCGTACTCCAGGTTCTCCAGGTCGAGCCCGAAGACCGTCATGGCGTAGACGCTGCCTATGCAGAACTCCGGCGGGAACTCCAGCTCGGCGCTGGGCTCGGCGGCGCCCCGCTCGAAGAGCACCAGGCTCATCGTGGTCGCGCCGTCGGAGTAGACCGAGAAGTTGACGCCGCCGGGCACCGGAGTGGCGCCGTAGGGGAAGGGCCGGCCCGCCCTGACCCGGTAGGGGCCGATCCGGTGCGTCGGGAAGCCGTCGATGCGCTCGCGCATGTCGGGGGTGGTCATCGGCCCGTGCGTTCCAGCTCGGTGTCCAGGTCGTCGGCGATCCTGAAGAAGTCCAGGAAGCCGGTCGCGGACATGACGAACGAGACTTCTTCGGAGAGGCCGACGAGGGTGATCTCGGCCTCCAGCTGCTGGGCGTGCCGGTGCACGATCAGCAGGGTGCGCAGGCCGGCGCTGGAGACGTACGAGATGCCCGTGAGGTCGATGAGGACCACGGAGCCGTGGCCGATGAACGGGAGGAGCTGGGACTGGAGTCCCCCGGACGTGGTGGAGTTGATCTCGCCTTCGAGGGCGACGACGGTGACGCCTGCGAGCACCTGCGAGCTGACCTTGACGGTCATCCCGTCACCTCCTTGCGGGAGTTGGGTTCGAGGCGGACCTTGACCTTGATGCGACCGGAGGTCTCCGGCAGCCGGACGGTGAGGGCCTGGGCGTTGAAGTCGGTGTGCTCCTCGCCGTCGATCTCCACGGCCGCGATGCGCACGGCCCCCGCGGGCAGCAGGTCCGGCGACACGCGCAGCACGCGGTCCTCGATCAGGGCGGGGTCGGGCTTGAACCAGAAGTCCATCGCCTTGCCGTTGATCAGCAGGTTGTTGTAGACGGCCGCGAGGTAGCACAGCTCGGCCGAGTGGTACATCGACATCGAGTGGCTGCCCTTGAGGCGCTCGACGCCGAGCAGGTACGGCAGGCCGCTGGCCATGGTGTTGAAGTAGACGGCGCCTTCGTCGTGGTCGAGGAAGAACGCGTTGTAGAACGACTGGGCGTCGCGTGCCTCGGTGCGGAAGTCGGCGCGTCCGGTGACCCCGTGCAGGATGAGGTAGGCGAGGATCGCCTGCTCCTGCTGCCACCAGGCCTTGCGGTCGTGCCAGGCGAAGCGGAAGCGGTCCTCGCCCTCGACCTTGACGCGTTCCACGACGTCGTACCAGCCGCCGCGCTGGCGGTCGCTGCCGACCTCGGGCATGGTCTCGCCCAGGGAGACGGCGGTCTCCAGATAGGCGTCCTTCTGGCGCAGGGCGTTCATGCGGATGAGGTTCCAGGCGATCTTCAGGTTGTGTCCGACGACCGCGCGGTTCTGCTGCCATCCGTGGGTGGTGTCGTGCGACCAGTCCGTGTGGAAACGTTCCTGCACGAAGGGGCTGTTCTTGAGGTCGGGGAAGCGCTCGACGATCGTGTCGAAGGTGTACTCCAGCATGTCGGCGTACTTCTGCTCGCCGGTCGCCAAGTACAGGTTGATCAGGTACGCGGGCGCGTGGTCGCCGACCGAGTTCCAGTTCTTGCGGCCCTGGTTGGGGCCGAGCGAGGCGTGGTGGGGGCTGAGCAGGATCGGGTCGATGTGCGAGTAGTAGCCGCCCGCCTCGGGGTCCAGGTAGAACCGGTCGAAGAGGCGGATGGTGGCGTCCGCGTCCGACTTGATCCGCGGGTCGCCGGTGATGCGGTAGGTCTGCACGGGGCCGGCGAGCGCGTAGATCTGCTCGTAGGCGGGCAGCGCGTCGTAGTCGTCGGAGAACTCGGACGTGAACAGCTTCTTCTCGACGTCTCCGTCGACCTTGAGGCCGTGGTACCAGTACACGACGTTCTCGTCGGTGTCGACGAACCGCATGTGCTCGCGCAGGTACTCGGTGCCGCGCTCGGCGACCTCCAGGTACTCGTCCTCGCCGGTGAGCAGGAAGGCGGATGCCATGCCGTAGACGAGCCGGGAGATGGTGTCGGTCTCCTGGACGTGGCTCGCGGTCTTGTCGCCGCCGAGCCTGATCTCCGTGCGGTAGTCGCCGAAGTCGATCGGCCCGTCGCCGAACTGGGCCTTGCGGTAGAAGCCGGCGATCTCCCTGATCTGCCGGACCCACCAGCCCGCTTCCTCGAAGCGGTAGTCCTCGGGGTCGCGCCCCAGGAAGATCAGCCGCTTGGCCTCGAAGCGCAGCGCCTGGCTGTGGGGGTAGAAGATGCCGTACGCGATGACGAAGGCGTCCTGCGTGAGGAGCTCGTCCACGTGCCCCGACGCGTCCTGGTAGGGCTCGCCCAGGTTGTGCAGGAGCTCGGCGCTGGGGCCACCGTCGAGGCTGACGTCGAAGAACCGGCCGTCGGCGGTGACCAGGGAGAAGACCCGGGCCTCTGCGTCGAACGCGGTCACCCGTCCGGCGACGGTGTCCGAGAAGGTGAAGTCGACGTTCCGTGAGATCTCTGGCATTGCTGTCACACCCCTCGCAGCACGAGTTCGTCGATGATGGTCCTGGCGAACAGATGGCAGTGGTCGCCGGTGCGGGCGGTCACCAGGTCTCCGTCGACGACGACGTCCTGGTCGACGTAGTTGGCGCCCATGTTCCGTACGTCGCCGAGCAGGTTGTTGTGGCAGACCACCTTGCGTCCGCGCACGACATAGGGGATCGAGGAGGCCAGCCACATGCCGTGGCAGATGATGCCCTTGACCACTCCCGAGCGGGCGAAGGCCCGGCGCAGCAGATCCGTGGCCGGCGCGAGCCGCTCGATGTCCTCGGTGTAGCGCAGCCGGTCGGCGACCATGCCGGAGGGCACGATCAGCGCCTTGTACTCGCGCAGCGTGCGGTCGTCCAGGTCCTCCAGGCTGCGGGTCACCGTCAGGGGCGCCCGGTGCTCGTGGCCGGTGAAGGTGATGGACTTGTTGCCCCACATCCGGGTGACGAAGTCGACGCGGGCGCCTTCCTCCGCGAACCGGCGCTGGTAGTAGGCGATTTCGGGCTCGTAGAAGTCGCTCTCCGCCAGGATCGCGATCTTCTGTCCGCTGAGCACGCCGTCACGGGACGGTACGTCAGCCACGGTCTCCCCCTTCGGTGGTCCGCAGGTCGATGAGGAACGGCTTGTCGTCCGCGAGCATCCGCTTGACCGCGTAGCCGACCTGGTCGTGGTCGTCGACGCGCAGCGCGTCGACGCCGAATCCCTCGGCGATCTGCGCGAAGCCCAGGTCGGGGCGGGAGAGGTCGAACGGCGTGGGGTACGCGTGGGGGGCGACGTCCCGCTCCCGCCAGTACTGCTCGATGTTGTTGTCGAGCAGCTTGTAGCTGCGGTTGTTGCAGATGACGAACTTGGCGCCGATGTCGTGCCGTACGGCGGTGTAGAGCGCCTGGAACGTGTACATGGAGCCGCCGTCGCCGGTGAAGCCGATCACGGTCTTGTCCGGGTGGGCCAGCTTGATGCCCATGGCCCCGGGGATGCCCACGCCGAGCGAACCGCCGCGGGTGGAGAACCAGTGGCCCGGCCTGCGGCCCGGCAGATGGGCGTTCAGGGCGCCGGCGGCGGTCAGCGCCTCGTCGAAGACCATCACGTCGTCGGGGACCTGGGCCGCCAGTTCCCGCAGGAAGGCGTGGAGCAGCGAGCCGTCGTCGTCGGCCGGCGCGGGCCGCTGCGCCCGGCGCGTTGCCAGGCGCTCGGCCGCCGCAGCCCGGTCGGAGTCGGACAGCTCCCGGTCCAGCTGCGCGGAGAGCGCGGAAAGGGTCTCCTTGGGGTCGGCGACCAGACCGAGGGTGACCGGGTGGTTCTTGGCTATCTCGTAGTCGTCCAGGTCGATGTGGACGATCCGGGCGTCCGTACGGAAGGGGTCGCCGGTGTCCGGGAAGACCTCGGGGAAGGTGTACGTGCCGACGACCAGGACCGCGTCGGCGTCCTGGACGGCGGCCGTGCTGACCGCGCCGAACATGTGCCCGAGGTCCCCGCGGTAGAGCGGGTGGGTGACGTCGATGTTCACCTCGGAGTAGTTGACGCCGTGCACGTCCGCGCCCAACTGCTCGGCCACCCGCACCAGCTCGTCCTGCGCGCCGGACGCCGCCACGCCGTCCCCGACGAGGACGAGCGGCCGCCGGGCGCCGGCCAGGAGCCGCGCCGCCTGCTCCACGAGCGCGCCGGCCGGTACGGTCCTGGTGCTGGGCGCCGAACTCGGCACGATCTGCTCGGTGTTGAGCGCGTCGAGTACATCGAGAGGCAGCGCCACAAAGACCGGGCCCATCGGCGGCGTCATCGCGATCTTCATCGCCCTGCGGAGCACCCGCAGCACCGAACGCGGGTCGGTGACCCGCGTGGCGTACTTGGTCACGGGCTTGGCCATGGCGACCAGGTCGGCGGCCATCTGGGCGTCCATGGACTCGTACTGGACGCCCGACTCACCCGCGATCGTCAGGATCGGCGAGTGGCCGCGCTTGGCCTGGTAGAGCATGCCGATGGCGTTGCCGAGCCCGACGCCGCTGTGCAACTGGAGGAGCGCGGGCCGGCCCGTGGCGCGGGCGTAGCCGTCCGCGATGCCGACGGCGACGGTCTCCTGCAGGGTCAGGATGTACTGAAGGTCGTCATAGTCCTCCAGCGCGTCCAGAAATCCCTGCTCGACCGTCCCTGGATTGCCGAACATAAAGGGAATTCCGTCGGCAATGAACTGCTCGATGATCGCCGCATTGCCCTGCCTGGCCATGTCTGCCTTCTCTCGATTCCTCAATCGTTGCCGCGCATTACCAGCCGAAGCGGCGCAGGCCGTCTTCCAGCACCTCGACGACCTTTTCTCCGGTCAGATAGGAATCCGGCGTGGAACGCCCGGTGATGAACGGGTAGTCCACGATCACCGAGGTCTCTTTTCCGAAGTTCCCGTGATAGCGGCCCTCGGGTCCCGTGGCGTCGCGCAGGATGTATTCGAGCGGGTACGGCGGCGGGCCGATCACGAAGTCGGTGCCGAGGAATCCGGTCCCGTCCTTGTAGTCGTACTCCTTGCAGTGGCCCGTGACGTGCTTGCCCCAGATGATCGACTTGCGGTCCTCCCAGTCGCGGGCGAAGGCCAGCGGCGCGACGCCGTAGCACTCGGCCGCGATCGGCTTGTCGGCGCGCAGGAAGGACAGGATGATCTGGTGCACCCGCTCGTTGTTGGCGAGGTCCACGACCGGGCCCGAACCCCCGACGATGAGCAGCGCGTCGTACTCCTCCAGTTCCTGCGCCACGACGTCGACGGCCCGGTGGTAGGCCTCCAGCTTGCGCAGGTAGTCGTCGTCGGCCGTGTAGGGGCGCTCGGGGATCCAGCTGGAGATGTCGGTCGGGTCGTCCAGGCGCTCGGAGGCGTCGACCTCGCGCGTGAGCTTGGCGACGGCCTCGGAGGTGACCGAGCGGCCGAGCGGCGGGTCGATGTACTCCGGGTCCATGGACGGCGGCAGCGCGTGGGCGCGCTTGCCGGTCGGGGTGGCGAACTGCACCTCGTATCCCCGCTGGTCGAAGTGGTGCAGGGGGCCGACGAGCTCCTCGCCCCAGTAGCCGTACTCCGACAGAATGACGAGGATCTTCTTGGCGTTCTTCCTGGCCACGCCGGCTCCTTCGGTAATCGGTTCGGGATGGGTGGCCGGGCGCCGCGACGGAAGGGGGCGGCGCCTCAGCCACCTGATCAGGGGGATCAGCGGGCCTGCGGGCCGATGATCCAGTTCTCCTTCGACGCGATCGAGAAGACGTACTTCTCGTCGGCGATCTCGTCGCGGGCCGCCTTCACCTGCTCGGTGAAGTAGGGCGAACGCAGCGCCTCTTCGAGGGCGTTCACGTCGTCGAACCACAGCTGCTCGACGCTGTCGAAGGACGCCTCGCCGAAGACGTAGGCGCCGTCCACGGTGTGGGCGTGCAGATAGCGGCGCAGGCCCGGGGTGCCCTTGACCACGGAGGCGTACGCGTCGAGGGTCTGCTTGCGGTAGTCCTCCAGGGCGAGGCCCGGACGGCGCTTCTGCAGGACGGTGAGCTTGACCCAGTCCTGGCCCTTGGCGAGCGGAGGCCCCGCGACGATCTCGTGCGCGGTGGTGTCGACGACGATCGTCTGCCAGAACGCGGCCCAGTTCGGCTCGTCGAGGCGGGCGCCCTGGAGGAACTCCTCGGTCTGCAAGGAGGCAAGCTGCTCCTCGCCGTTGGCCAGGAAGATCTCCGCGATGCCCTGGTGCGGCAGGGCGGGAGTGCCGAGGTTGCCCTCGATCTCCACCACCGTGTCGACCATGTACTTGCGGATCTGCGGAATCTTCGAGGCGTACCGCACCGCGTGGACATTTACCCAGTAGTCCTGGAATTCCTGTGCTGTCATACCCGGCTTGGGCGCAGCCAGAATGAACTGGTGGATCATCGGATTCTCCTTTGGATGGGCTCACTCATGATGTCCATCGGCCACTAAGGGGGGCAAAGAAGGAAAACCTACTTCCTGAACTTTCCGCGGTCAGGGAGCCTTTAACTCCGGCGGATAAAGGAAGTAGTTGGCCGCCGATGCGGCCTGCGCGCCTTCGTGTACCGCCGCCGAAACCTGGTGGGAATGCGGCGCCGTGATGTCTCCGGCGGCATACACGCCGGCGACCGACGTGCACTGCTCGGTGTCCACCTCGACATAGCCGTGCCGGTTGAGCCGGATGCCGAGACCGCGGGCCACCGCCGTCTCCGGCGTCGCGCCCTGGATGGAGAACAGGGCGTCGAGGTCGAGGCGTTCGCCGCCCCGGGTCACGATGGCCGTCAGCTTGCCGTCCGCGCCCTCGGCGCCCTTGATGCGGTCGTGCACGACGGGTACGCCCGCCGCGGCGAGACGGCGCGAGAAGCGCGGACTGATGTCGTTGGTGCGGCTGTTGGTGAGCAGCACGATCCGGTCGGTGAGGCTGTGCAGCTGCATGGCCTCGCCCGCGGCGGCGTCGGTGTGCCCCACGACCAGGATGCGGCGCCCGCGGTTCTCGTACCCGTCGCAGGCGATGCACCAGAACATCGAACGGCCCACGTACGTATGCCAGTCGGGGAAGTGCGGGAAGTGGTCGAGCACGCCGGTGGCCAGGACCACGGTCCTCGCCCGCCAGTGGTGGCCCTGGGCCCGGACGGTGAATCCCTGGTGCGCGTCGCCCGTCAGGCCCGTCACGTGGTGGCGGGCGAATCGGACGTGCGGATAGGGGGCCAGTTGGCGCACTCCGAGCTCGCGCAGCCGCGTGGTGGCGATCCCGTGGGGGAACCCCAGGTAGTTGCGGTTGGTCTGGTGGTGGGTCGAGCGTCCGTGCCCGGTGTCGAAGACCAGCACCCGGCGTCCGTAGCGCGCCAGTTGCAGCGCGGCCGACAATCCCGCGGGGCCGCCGCCGACCACCGCCGCGTCCGTGCCGCCGGGCTCACTTGCTGCCACGTCCATTGCCTCCTCCCTCGGCGGTCTCAGCCCGCGGACTGGCCGGCCTGCGCGAGCCTGCGCACCGCGGCCAGCGGGATGGGCAGCCACTCGGGGCGGTTGCGTGCCTCGTAGAGCACCTCGTACACGGCCTTGTCGGCCTCGAACGCGCGCAGCAGTACGGGGCTCGTACGCGGATCCTGGCCGCCCGCCGCGGTGTAGCCGGCGCAGAAGGCGCGCCTGCTGTGCACCGCCCAGGCCGCCGCGCGGCGGGCCAGTCGTGTGGCGCGCAGGTCGCGCGACGCCTGGGCGCGCGGCGGGCCGCCGAGGATCTCGCCGAGGGCGTGGTGTGCCGCGTAGTCGAAGGAGCGCAGCATGGCGGCGACATCGCGCACCGCGGGCTGGAGGTGTCGCCGTTCGGCCAGCGGGTGTCCCGGTTCGCCCTCGAAGTCGATGAGGATCCAGCCGTGTTCGGCCCGCAGCACCTGCCCGAGGTGGAGGTCGCCGTGGATGCGCTGGATGGGCAGCGGGTTGCCGCGCCGGGCCACTTCGCGCAGGTCCTGGTAGGCGGTGCGCAGGCCGCGTGCGTAGGGAGTGATGTCGGGTACCTGCGCGACGGCGTCCTCGAGGCGCCCGATGAGCGTGTCGGTCAGCTCCGCCACCTCCGCGAAGCTCAGGGGGCGGGTCTCCAGCTGCCGGGCGAGCGCCGTGTGCACCTGTGCGGTGGCCTGGCCGAGGCCGAACGCCTCGTCGGAGAAGCCGCCGAGCGGGGCGACCGATTCGCAGGTGCCGCGGATGCAGTCCTCCGCCTGTGTCGTGGCGATGCTCCAGCCGTCCCCGCGTGAGGGCACGAACTCCTGGAGGATGCAGAGCGTGGTCGGTTCCGCGTCGTGCCGCGCCGCGATCTGCGCCCAGGCCAGCGGTGCGGCGCTCGGCACGTCGCCCGCTCGCTCCAGGGCGGCGAGCATCTCCAGTTCGGGGTTGGCGCCGGGCACGATGCGGCGAAGGACCTTGAGCATCATCCGGTCGCCGAACGCCACGGAGGTGTTGGACTGTTCCGCGGTGAGCGGCCTGGCCCGCAGCCCGGCCGGGATCGTCGCGCCGGGGATGTGGTGGTATTCGAGCGCTCCGCACGGCTCGGCCGAGACGAAGCGGTCGAGCAGCCGGCTCAGCAGGTCGGGGTCTCCCCCGGCCTCGTAGAGCGTCAGCCACCGCCCGTCCGCGTCCGGTCCCGCGCTGGTGCCGATGACCGCGTCCGGGGGCACGTGGGCGCCGGGGCCGGTGTCTGCCGGGCCGGTGACGGCGCCGACGAGCAGTTGGTAGCTCTGGCCGTCGTCGGTGCGGACGACCGCCTGGAGCAGGGCGGGCGTGCCCGGGGCGACGACCTCCACCAGGACCGGCCGGACCACGGGGATGCCGTGGCCCTTGTCCGCGTACCAGCGCTGGGCGGGCAGCCAGGCGGGCAGCAGCCTGCACAGTTCGTCGGTGACGCGGTCCACGTCCCCGGCGCGCAGCTCGTCGGGGCGTCCTGGCGGCAGGGTGCGTTGCGTGGTCTCGGTCATGCGGCAGTCACCTTCGTGTCTCGTGCCGGAACCTTTGTCTCTCGCGCCGTCCCTCGCGCCGTCTCTCGCGCCGGAACCTTGGCGTCGCGTGCCGGAAGTCCGGTGTCGCGCGCGGAAACCCTGGTGTCGCGCGCGGGAGCCTTCGTGTCCTTCGCGCGGGACGGCGAGAGCACGGTGACGGCATGGGCGAGCGACACCATCGTCATGTGGTGGTGCCAGCCCCGGTAGGACCGGCCCTCGAAGTCACGGATGCCCAGCCTGTCGCTCTCCTCCTGCAGATCGCGCTCCACGCGCCGCGAGAGCATCGCCGTGCGGTACACCGTGCCCAGCTGCGACTGCGCGAGGTTGGAGAGCCAGAACTCGCTGGGGGTCCGCCGCCCCGGGTCCGTCCAGGCACCCAGCAGGACGAGGTCGAGGCGCTCGGGCTGCCCCTGAGGTGCGGCGGGGTCGCGGCGCAGGGTGACGCGGGCGGCGCCCACTGAGGTGGCCCGCACGGTCCCCGCTGCATGGTCGAACCACTCCACCGGCATGCGCTGCTTGTTGAGCGCGGTGAACAGATCGGCCGAGCTGCCGCGGCCCGCCGTGCCGTCGGCCGACGCGCGCGGCGCGAGCGCCGGACCCGGCGAGCCGCCCGCGGGCAGGACGGCGGAGGGGTCGACGCGTACCACGAACGGGATCTGACGGGCCGCCAGGTCCGCGCAGACCGGACGCGGGGCCGTCTCGCGCAGGTCCATCACCACCGGCCTGCCGCGCAGGCCCCACTCCCTGGCCATCTTGCTCACGGAGTCGACGGCGCACCGCTCGGGCGGGGTGGATCCGACGTGGGTGGGGATGGACGCCCGCCGGCGCATCTCCTCCTTGCCCGTCCAGCACTCGGGCAGCGCGAGCTCCCAGTCCACCGGGCAGCTCCCGTGGTCCATGGTGAGCCATACGCTCATCGCCTGCTGGCAGTTGACGACCCGGCCGATCTGCGACACCCACTGGCGCTCCACGCCGACCGAGTGCTGCCCCACCTTGGTGATGACCAGGGGTTGTACGACCCAGGCGCGGGGCTGCGCACGCTGGATGAGCAGCCGCGCCAGGTCCCCGCGGACCAGATCGGCGTCCCACGGCGACTTGCTGATGAACTGGTAGAGGCTCTGCTCGGCTCCGCCGCCTGCGCCATTGGCGAGAGCGCGCATCGTTTTCTTGCCCCGGACCGAGAGAAGCCCGCGTACATAAAGCTCTCCCCAACGCCGCTGATCGCTTCGCGGAATGGAGCGCAGGGCAGCGGAGAGAACCTCGGTGAATTCTTTCTGCGAAATGTCGTCGGGAAGCGTCTGCTGCTCTTCTGCGGACACCTTTCCACCCTCTCCAAGAAATACGTGAGCCACGTTCCGGTGCGCCGCGCCCCCCCCTGACGCGGGGCCTGGAACGGCCGAATCCGGGCAGGCCGCATGGCCGCGTGCCGGGGTTCGGCGCGCGACGGCGCGTTATGCGGTGACGGCCGGAGCCGAAGAACGGGGATTGCGGACACGGGACCGGCGCAGCGGTGCGGCAGCACCCTGCGGGCCGCGCACCGGCCCCGTGTCCTTGCCTGCCGGCGACGGGGGAATGAACCGGCAGGTCACGGGCGAGACGGGCGCCTCACAGGCTCCGCCGCGCCGTTCGGAAGGCGCCGGCACCTCCGTTCGGGAGGCACCGGGCACCTGTCAGTGCACGGGACCCTGATAGGCGGGGACCCGGTCGGGGATGAGCCGGTCGAACAGCGGGGCCCAGTCGGTGGGCGCAAGGCCCGGTTCGTTGTAGAGCTCGAACGTCGTCCCGCCGGCCGACGGCAGCCGCAGTGCCTGCACGCAGGCCTCCGCCACCGACTTCCTGGAGACCCAGCCGTCGCCGCGGTCGTGCTGCTCCAGGCGCACCCGGGCGCCCGCGACCTCGTCGTCCGTCAGCCAGCTGGGACGTACGACGGTGTAGGGAAGGCCCGAGGCACGGACCTCGTCCTCGCCCCGCAACCGCCAGTCGAGCAGCCGTCCGTAGGAGTTCATCGGGTGCTCGCGCCGCGTCACGAAGATCTGGCTGACCAGCACGACGTGCGGGCGCAGTGCGCCGTCGGCCGCGGCGGCGAGCATGTTGCGCACGCCGTCGTAGACGGTGGTCTCGGGGCTGTGCGGACCGGAGTCCGCGGTGCCGGGCTCGACGGTGAACACGATGCCGGAGCATCCGCGCAGCGCCGGGCCGAGCGAGTCCGTGTACCGGACGTCGGCACGCTGTGTCTCCACTCCGAGCGGCAGCACCGCGCGCTGCGGATCACGGCTGATCACTCGTACTCGGTGGCCTTCCTCCAGCAGGCGGCGCGTGATGAGCACGCCCGTCCTGCCGGCCCCGCCGATTACCGCAATGGGGCTCTGCATGGTCCCCTCCAGGGATGAGCGCCTTCACACCCAGCGCAGGATGTCGTCGGCGCGCCTGAGCTCTGTCTGAGCGGGTACACCGGTCAGCGCCGGCACCCGTAGTCGCGGGTACACGGTGACCCCGCAGAATCGCGACCCCGGCCAGAGCACGGCGCCGTCGCCGATGGCCGAGAACTGTTCAAGGCGCAGTGGCCTGACGCGCTCGGAGAGCACCTGGGCCATGGGGCCTATGTAGGCGTCGGTGATGTCGGCCCAGCCGCCGACCACCGCCGACTCCCCCACCGCGGACCGGGCCAGGGCGGCGCCCTCGCGGATCTCGGCCCCGTCGCCGATGTCCGTGTGTTCCAGGCGCACCCCGCGGCCGATCTCGACGTCCCGGCCGATCCGCACTCCGGGCCCGATGACGACCGAGCCCTCCTCGATCTTCTGGGCCAGCGTGGTGCCCGTGACGTCGTCCTTGGTGCGCAGGCTGGTCTCGTGGATCCAGCAGCGCGGGTCGGTCCTGTCAGGTGCCTCCATCAGGCGGTTCATCTGCCCGTACGCGCCGTTGAGCACGAGCTGGACCGTCTGGAGGTAGTCGGGGACATTGCCCATGTCGCCGAGGCGTCCGATGGTGTGGGTGGCCACCGGTACTCCTCGTTCGACGAGGTGGGGCAGCAGGTCGCCGCCCCAGTCCAGGCGCTGGTGGGACTGCCGGAACAGCTCCGGCTCCCTGGCGAGCAGCCGCAGGCGCCCGCAGTCGACCAGGTACATCCCCGCGTTGGTGGCCAGGGTCGCGGCCGGGTCCTCGCTCGTGCGCGGGAAGAGCGAACGCAGTTCGCTCATGCCGGGTTTCTCCACGAAGCCCTGGACGAGACCGCGTTCGTCGGTGCGCATGACGCCGTACTTGGCGGCGATCTCGGCGGCGGTGCGGGCCACGGACGCGACCGTGACCACCGCGCCCCGCTCGCGGTGGGTCGCCTCCATCGCCGCCAGGTCGAAGTCGAAGAGCGAGTCGACGGGCAGCACGAGGGCGCGGCCCTGCAGGTCCCACTGCTCCAGGTTGTGCAGCGTGGCCCCTGCCGACCCCACGTTGTAGCGGTCGAACCGGGAGCGCGAGTACGTGATGTCGACCCCGAAGCGCTCGCCGTGGCCGAGGAGGAGCTTGATCTGGTTGCGGTTCTCCAGGCCGTGGGTCACGACGTAGAACCGGCGTATGCCCTGCTCACGGCAGGCGTCGATCATCCACTCGACCAGGCGTCGTCCGACGAAGGGGATGAGCGCCTTGCTCCGGATGTAGTCCGAGGACTTGAGGGTGATCGGTTTGGCGCGCTCCCCCCTGCCTCCGGCCAGAATGATGCCGACAGTTCCCTCGTCACGGATCACGCTCGCTGCACCCCCCGCGAATGCGAATTGTTTGTCTTATTCGTATTCCGATTACTCTTCCGCCCGGCGGCCCCGGCGGGCGGCCACCTTCCAGTTCTCGTCGTCATCGGAGTCCGCAACGCGTGCGGGCATCCGGTTAAGCGATATGACAGGAAACGGCTCCAGTCGCATTTCCTTCCCCTCCCGTATGACGGAATTCGCGTTTCGCCCTCCCGCCTCAAACAGCATGGCTCACAAACGGCTGGAATCCATGGACGGGTAGGCTCGGGATCTCGCATTGCACGAAGCAGCAAGGGGGAAAAGTGTGCAGAGATGCGGACATAAGTCCACAACCCAACGTCATACAGCTGTGCGAACGCGGGCTTGATTGCTACCGCCGCACGCTGGCGGAAGGCCCCACGTCCGGCGAAGTCCCGGACTGTCTGGTCGAGTTGGGCCTGATGCGGCGCCAGGCCGAAGCCGGCGACCGCTGGGTGGCGGTACCGCCCGACATCGCGTCGCACGAGCTCACCCGTCCCCTGGAGCGCGCCATCCTGGCGCAGCAGCACACCGTGGCGGGCATCTACGACGCCCTGTCCGCGGCCGAGGACGCCTACCGCACCCAACAGCGCGCCTCCGCCGCCTCCGTGCGGCTGCTGCACGGCTCGGACGTCATCTACGCGGCGCTCGAGCGGGCCTCCGAGGCCTGCCGCGAAGAGCTCCTGACCGCCCACCCCGGCGGGGCCCGCGACCCCGACGCACTGGGCAAGACCCTGCCCCGCACGCTGCGCCTGAACAGCCGTGGCGTACGCCAAC
Organism: Streptomyces sp. NPDC046925; assembly: GCF_040644915.1. Lineage (NCBI taxonomy): Bacteria > Bacillati > Actinomycetota > Actinomycetes > Kitasatosporales > Streptomycetaceae > Streptomyces > Streptomyces sp. NPDC046925. Next base: position 93,357 of record NZ_JBEYWZ010000013.1, read on the forward strand.
GCACGCTCTACCAGCACTCGGTGCGCGCGCACGGCCCGACTCTCGCCTACATCGAGCAGGTGACCGCGGCCGGGGCGCAGGTGCGCACGCTCGACGAAGTCGTCGACCGGCTCATCGTCTACGACCGCTCCATCGCCTTCATCCCCGACCCGCGCTACGACCTGCAGACGACCGCGCTCGCCGTGGAGCATCCGGCGCTCATCCATTACCTCGTCAAGGTCTTCGACCACGCCTGGCAGCGCGCCGAGCCCGTCACCGTCGCCCATGACAACGGCCGGCCGCCGCTCCTGACGGACGAGACCCGCCGGGCCGTGCTCCAACTCATGGTCGAGGGGCATACGGACGCGGGGATGGGCAAGCGGCTCGGCATCAGCAGCAGGACCGTGTCCGCCCACATCAAGAAGGCGTCGGAGCTGATGGGCAGCCGCAGCCGGGCCCATCTCGCCTATCTCCTGGCCCGGTCCGAACTTCTGGAGACCCCGCGCGAGGACTGATGCGGCGCTCGTCCCCCTTGTTTCCCTCATTCCCCTCATCGCCCTCATTCCCCTCATTCCCCCGAGCCCTCGGCCATCGAGAGGGCGCGCTCCACGTCGTCGGCGAACGCCGTGCCGGGCTCCGGGCGCGCGAGGCCGATGACCGTGCATCCCGGCAGCAGGCGGCTCAGGCGCTCCGCCGCCCCGTCGGGCCCCGCCGCGCCTCCGAGCACGACCAATCGGCCGTGGCGGAGGGCCAGTTCACCCGCCGCGGCCGCTAAGTGGCTGTCGTCGAGATACACCAGGTGTGCGTGCGCGAGGTCCGCTGACCGCTCCCGCACCGCGAGCGCGAGCCGCGTGCCCTCCTCGCCGATCGAGACCAGGCAGGTGTCCGTCTCCGCGGGATCGCCCGAGTCCGCGGCCACGTCCCAGATGACCGAGGGAATGTCCCCGTCGGCGGCTCCGGGCCAGGGTGCGGCCACCGCGTCGGACGTCTCCGTGCCGATACGGATGTGGCAGGGGCGCCCCGAGCGGGCCGCAGAGCGCAGCACCGCCCTGATCTCGCGCGCGCCGGTCGGTACGGCGATCTGCACGCGCGGCATGCTCCGCAGCTCCGCCAGATCGGTCTGCGTGTGCGGCACCATGACCGACGCCCCCGCCCGCAGATAGGCGACCGTCAGACGGGGAAGCCGGGCGGCCCTGGTGTCCGCGCCGAGACCGAGGCCGCACACGAAGACCCGGAACCCGGCGGTGACGAGCCCTTCGACCATGGTCACCATGGCGCTCTCGACGCCGCCCAGCGGGAAGAACCGGTCCGGGTGGGCCGACTCGAAGGGGTGGTGTGCGCCGCCGGGCAGGGCCTCGACACACACCACACGCCCGTCGTCCGCACCGATCTTCGCCAGTTCCTCGCGGTAGATGTCCTCCGCCCGGACCGTTGTAGCCCCCACAGCGCACTCCTCCCAGAGGCAAGTAACTATTATGTAGAACGTTCTATTTGTTTTTGAGACCTGTGAACCCTCTGCTTGGTACGCATCAGGTAAAAACAGGGGCGGGTTCTGTGCCGTCAGGCGGTCGCGACCGTGACGCCCCGCCAGACGAACGGCCACAGCCGCTCCAGGGCGGCCTGCGCCCCGAGCCCTTCGCCCACGGGGGAGCAGCGGTACGCCTCGACTGCCGTCAGTACGTACACGACCAGGGCCGTCACCGCGTCGGGACGGGCGTCCTGGCGCAGCTCGCCCGCCTTGTCCGCCTCCCGCAGCAGCCGGTTGAGCGTGGGCACCCACGCGTCGTGCCAGCCCGGCACGGACTTCGGCCGCTCGCGGGCCAGCAGGGCCCCCGCCCGCACCACGACATCGTCGTCGAGCAGGCCCGCGAGGCCCCGCATCAGGGCGAACACGGCCGACAGAGGGGACGTGTACCCGGCCACCGCGGTCACGGCACGCGCCCGCGTGATGGTCGACGCTTCCTCGACGACCGTCTCGGCCAGGGCGCGCTTGCTGGAGAAATGGAAGGTCAGTGCACCCATGGAGACCCGCGCCGACGCGCTGATCGAGGCCATGGTGGCCCCGTGGTAGCCGTTCGCGTCCATGTCGCCGGCCGCAGCCCTGATGAGAGCCTCACGCGTGCGTGCGGCTCTGTCCTGAGTCACCATGCGCCCTCCAGGGACCGCGGCGGCACATCCGCCTCCCTCTGGAGCAGACAGTACCCATCTCCCGACCCATAAGCAAAGTGATCGTTCTAATTATTTCTGGGCCACCGTTCTAAAAACTGACCGGGGCGGGATGGCGCGCGGCGCGGCGAAGCCGGGAGGACCGCCCGACGGACGGTGCCTCCCGGCCCGGGTCATGCTCGCTCAGGAACCTCAGTCACACAGAGCGGTGGCGCCCCCGTCGACCGGCACGGCCGCACCGGTGACGAACGAGGACAGATCGCTGCACAGCCACGCGGCCGCCCGCGCCACCTCGACCGGGTCGGCCATCCGCTGCTGCACCGCGGCGGCCATGAAGACCCGCTCCAACTGCGGTGCGGCGGCCAGGACCTGCTCCATCATCTCGGTACGCGTGCTGCCCACGACCAGTGCGTTGACGCGCACCCCGCGCGCCCCGTAGTCGGCCGCGGCCGCCTTCGTCATGCCGATCACGGCGTGCTTGGCGGCCACATACGCGGCGGAGGCCCCGGTGGCGGCCACGCCGGCCACGCTGGAGGTGTTGACCACGGACCCGCCCCGCCCGGACGCGAGCATGACGGGGATCTGGTGCGCGAGGCAGTTCCACACGCCCCGTACGTTGACGTCCATGGTCCGCGCGTAGGTCTCCTCGTCGATCTCGTGGAGCGCCTTGCCCGCGGTGGCGTAACCGGCATTGTTGAACGCCGCGTCCAGGCCCCCGAACGTATCGACGGTTTTGGCCACGGCGTCGGCCACGTCCTTCCCGCGTGTCACGTCGCCGCCGACCGCGAGGGCCCTGCCGCCCGCCGCGGTGATCTCGTCGACCAGACGGTCGAGGAGTTCCGTACGTCTGGCCATCACGCTGACGGCGGCGCCCTGTTCGGCGAAGAGCCGGGCCGCCGCCGCCCCGATGCCGCTCGACGCGCCCGTGATCATGACTGTCTTGCCTGCCAGCATGGTCATCGCTCCCAGCTCCGGCCCGCCGCCGCCTCGGCATCGACCCGCCCCAGCAGCTCCGCATCGACCTGGTCGAGGTGGTCCACCAGGTGCCGCACACCGGCCTCCAGCATCAACTGCCGCTGGAAGCTGTGCTCGTAGGCGCTGGGGTGGCCGATGAACGCGACGTTCAGCGCCCTGGCCTCCTCGGCCACGCGGGCGACGTCGTCGATGAAGACCGCCTCGTCGTGCTTGAGGCCGAAGGTCTGCGTGATGATCTCGTGTATGCCGGGCCGGAAGCCGTCCGTGCAGACATACCCCGGACCGTCGAACAGGTCCTCGTACGCTCCCAGATGCGTGTCGAAGTGCGCCTTGGCGAGACCGCCGTAGCACACCACCTGTAACCCCAGATCCCGCACGCGGCGCAGCAGTCGCTCCGCACCCGGCGTCACCGTGACCGGGTGACGCGCCACGTACGCGTCCCGCTCGGCGAAGTAGGCCCGCATCGCTTCCTCGCCGGTGAGGGGGACAGGCACCGCGTCGGCCATGCGCTCCCCCGCGATGTGCTGCGACTGGGAAAAGATGCTCCGTTCGGTTTCTGCTGTGTACTGCCCGCCACGGCCGACGACGAAGTCGTGGATGACGGGACTGAAGGTGTCGCTGAGCAGGACACCGTCGATGTTGACCGCGACGAGCCGCAGCCGTTGGGCACTGAGCCCCATGAACTCTCCCCGGGTTCGGCCCCGGCTCCCCGCCGGGGCGAGGTGCGCGCTTCGCGCACCGGTGGACCGTGCCGCAGCGTGCGCCTTTGCTCCGCGCGGCACCGTGCGCGCACAGTAAGACGCTTCCGTACAGGCACACTTGACCGCGCGTCACCGCGGTCCCGCAGCGGGGAGGAGGGAGAGAACCCGAAGGCGGGGCGAGAACTCAGACCAGGCCGGCTTCCTCCAGGCGACGGGCATCGAGGTCCATGCGCACCACGGTGGCCGGGACGGCGATGCCGGGGAGCAGGATCTGCCACATCCGGCGCACGCGCTCGGGCAGGTCCGCCCGGCCGACGGCGGCGGCGGAGTAGAGCTGCATGCCGGTGCACGTCTCGACGACCTGATCGGCCACCTGCGCGGGGTCCACTCCCCCCTGCAACTCACCCATGTCGCGGGCCTGGATCAGGCACTCCTCCATCACCTTGGCCCAGGCGACGTACGGCCCGGCCGCGTCGCCCATGCCCAGGGTGCTCTGCTCGGTGGTGAGCCGGACACCGGCACGCAGGAGGACGTTGGTCTGCAACTGGCGCGACCACACGAGGGTGATGTCGATCAGTCTCTGCAGGCCCTCGGAGCGCAGCAGCGGCAGGATCGTGTCCGCCTGCTGGTTCATCACCGCGTGCGCGAGGCCTTCCTTGGACTGGAAGTGGAAGTAGAGAGACCCGGCGGTGGCCCCCGCGCGCTCCAGGATGCGGTTGATGCCCGCGCCCGCGTAGCCCATCTCGTCGAAGACCTCGGCCGCCGCGCGAAGGATCCCGTCGCGTGTCTCCACGGCCCGCTGCTGTTTCGGCTGCCGCATCGTCGCCCCTCCAAAGTAAACAGAACGATCTCTAAGTTAGAGGATGGCTCACGTTTGTTCCACCCCTGTGTCAGCACCGAAATCCCGCACATTGAGACCGATTTGCCCCTTATCGTGCTTAGATTTGGGAGTCTCGTGAGGGTTTCTTTGCCTGTGATTGGTCTTAAAAAAAGAGAGCATTCTCTAAATTCGAGGTGTTCTCATGCATACCTCAAGCCTCAGCCACGGTGCTCCGGGCACCACGAGCTTTGGGGTGCTCATACGTCTCAGGGGGAATTTCGTATGTACAGCACCATGCTGCCCGCTCCTGCCCGCACGGCCGGATGGACACCGGCAACCAGCAGGCAGGTCCACAAGAACACCGCTTCCGAGACGCTCCTCACCCAGTGGCGCCGGAGCGGAGCCGATGAGTTCGCCGTCCGCGCGCAGTGGCCGCAGGACCACAGCTTCTACGGCACGCGGCACAACCTGCTCGACCCGCTCCTGCTCGCCGAGTCGGTGCGCCAGTGCGTGCCGCTCCTGAGTCACGCGGCCTACGACGTGCCCTTCGGCCACAGCCAGTCCTGGAGCCACTTCAGTTACTCGCTCGCCCCTGCGGCGCTCGCCGCCGGCAGCACGCCGCCCGAGATCGAACTCCACGTCGCCTGCCGGGACATCGTCCGCAGATCACAGCGGCTCGCCTCGCTGGACATGGAGGTCGACGTGGTGCGTGACGGCATGGTCGTCGGCACCTGTCTGACCCGCTTCGCCAACCACGCCCCGGCGCTCTACAAGCGCCTGCGCGGACCGTACGCGGACCTCGCCGCGGCCACCGCGCGCGCACTGCCGCTGCCGCCGCCGGCCGCTCCCACCCAGGTCGCGCGCGAGTCCTTCGACGACGTCGTGCTCTCGCCGACCGCTTCTCCGCGCCGCAGCCAGCTGCGCGTCGACCTCAACCACCCCGTGCTCTTCGACCACCCGGTCGACCACGCCCCCGGCATGCTGCTCCTGGAAGCCGCGCGCCAGTCCGCGCACGCCGCGGTCCACCCCGCGCCCGTGTGCGTCACCGGCATGGACGTCGTGTTCGCCCGCTACACCGAACTCGACGTGCCCTGCTGGATCCACACCGACCTGCTGCCGATGGCCGGACCGGACCGGCACAGGGTGCTCGTCACCGCCGTCCAGAACGACATCTGTGTCTTCTCCGGCGTGATCACGCTGCAGCAGCTGAACCTGAACTGAGCAGCGGCACGCGGCGGCCACCCCCCACGGCACGTCTCCGCCGACGGTTCGCTTCCCGGGCGGCGCACACGGGCGGCCGGGCTGCTGTACCGCGTCAACGACGCCGCGGCGCAGCCTGCTCCGCATCCTCCGGCTCCGCGCCGACGTACCCGTGCCGCAACAGCCGTATGAGGCATAGCTCCAAGAGGTGTACGGCACAGCGCAGCGCGCTCTCCCGCCGGGCACTCCCGCCCCGCTGCCCCGCGCCCCGGCGTGCGCAGGGCACACCGCGGCGCGCCGATCCCCGCACACCGTCATGGGCCAGACCGTACCGGCGCACCCCGACTGTCGGGTCCCCACAACACAGAAGTGGCTGGATTCGCCGGTTCCGGATGCGGCCCCACCGGAGGCACTTCCTCCGAAAACACGTGCCACCACCGGCACACGGCATCCCGGACGGCCCGGGCTCGTACGACGGCCTGTTCGGCGTCCCTGGCCAGAACCCGTCCACCGCCCGCTACCGCACCCGCAGTTCCGCCCGCCGTACCTCACGGGAGAGCGCTCCGACGACGGCGGCGCACGCGCTGATCCCCGCGCCGACGAGGAACATCGGCACCACCCCGACCGCCCCGGCGGCCAGACCGAACAGCGGGAAGACGAGCGGGGCGAGGCCGACATGGGAGAGGGCGAGGACCGCGGCGACGCGGCCCTGGTAGGCGGCGGCCGTGTTGTGCTGGATCAGGGCGACGGAGAGCCCGCCGCACACCCCGCCCACCAGGCCCGCGAAGCCCGCCACCGCCGCCGCACCGGCCACGGTCGGCAGCAGCCCGATGGCGCCGATCGCCAGGGAGGCCACGACCATCGCGCAGACCTGGACCAGCCCGGCGCGCCGGATCCGCCCCGCGAGGGAGAGGCCGATGGCGCCGAGCCCCGCCCCGACCGCGAACGCGCCGAGTATCCAGCCGATCCCGGTGGCCCCGAAGCCCCGCTCCTTGGTCAGCAGGAACACTCCCATCTGGAGCGGCGGCATGAACCCGACCTCGCTCAGCGCCGTGCCGAGCACGAGGGGGCCGACGACCCGGTGCCGCCTGATGTAGCGAAACCCGTCGGTCAGGTCCTGCCAGGGGCTGCCCGTTTCACCGGCCGACCGGCTGTGCGGCAGCGGCGCGATGCGTACGGAGACCAGGAGGACCAGGGAGAGCGCGAACAGCACCCCGGCGAGGGCGAAGGCGGCCTCTCCGTGGTGGGCGAGCGCGAACCCGGCCATGGGCGGCCCCACGGCCTTGCCGATCCGGATCGCCAGCTGCCGCATGCCGACGAGGCGGACGATCTCGTCGGGTCCGGTGAGCCGGGGCGGCAGCGCACCCACGGCCGGCATGAAGAGGGCGTCCACCACGCCGAAGACCAGCGCCACCGCGATCAGGAGCCACAGCTGCGGAGTGCTGAGCCACAGCAGGACGGCCACCGCGAGGATCACCACGGCCCGCAGGGCGTCGGAGCCGATGACGACCTTGCGCGGATCGAACCGGTCGGCGATCACACCGCCGAGGAGCATGAGGAGCGCCCGGGGCACCGCGCCGAGCGCCAGCACGATGCCGACCTGTGCGGGGCCCGCGAGCTGGGCGGCGGCCCAGCCGAGGGCGAGGAAGTAGACGCTGTCGCCCACGATCGACGCGAAGTACGCGGCGAGCCAGCGCAGCACGTTGGTGTCGCGGTGGGCGGGCCGCGGCGACACGGGCTCCGTGCGCGCGGAGCCGCCGGATTCGATCGGCGGGGCTATGTCGGCGTCAGTCACAATCCCGGATCTTCACGTCAAAGTCGCGCGGCGGCAAGGGATTTCGTGCGGTGCACCCCGCGGGACCTGTGGTGCGTCCCGCGGGGTGCGCTGCGGCGTACGACGGGCCGGACGTGTACCGGCCGCCGGTCAGCGGATCAGTTCGTGCTCACTCTGGCGGCCCTGGCGCGGGGCGGGCACGTCGGCCGCCGGGGCGCGGTCGAGTTTCGTGCCCTCGACGTCGAGGTTCGGCAGCAGCCTGTCGAGCCACTTCGGCAGCCACCACGCCTTGGTGCCCAGGAGGGCGAACAGGGCGGGGACGATGGCCATGCGGACCACGAAGGCGTCGAAGAGCACCGCGGACGCGAGGGCGAAGCCCATCATCTTGATGAGGTCGTTGTCCTCCGCGATGAACCCGGAGAAGACGCTGATCATGATGATGGCCGCAGCGGAGACCACCCGGCCGCCGTAGTGGAATCCGGCGACGACCGCCTCGCCCGCCGTGGCGCCGTGGGCGTACGCCTCCCGCATCCGGCTGACCAGGAACACCTCGTAGTCCATGGCGAGTCCGAAGACCACGCCGATCATGAGGATGGGCAGGGTGCTCATGACGGGGTTGGGCTGTTCGACGCCGAAGACGTCCGCGAGCCAGCCCTTCTGGAAGACCGCGACGACCGCGCCGAGAGCCGCGCCGACCGAGAGCATGAAGCCCAGTGCGGCCTTGAACGGGACCAGGAGCGAACGGAACACCAGCATCAGGAGCAGGAAGGCCAGGCCCACGACCAGACCGAGGTAGGGCAGGAGTGCGTCGTCCAGGGTGCGGGAGAAGTCGATGAACAGGGCCGTCTGACCGGTGATCAGGATTTCGGAGCCGGTGTCGCCCTCCATGCCGCCGGCGATCTTGCGCAGGGAGCGGACCAGCTCCTCGGTGGCGCCTTCGTTGGGACCGCTGTCCGGTACGACGTTGAAGATCGCGGTGTCGCCCGGCTTGTTGGCGGCGGCCGGGGCCACGGAGGCCACGCCGTCCTGTTCGGCGAACCGGTCGCCGACGGTCTTCGCGGCGGCCGCCGCGTCGTCGGACTCGACGGTGACCATCAGCGGGCCGTTGAAGCCGTCGCCGAAGGACTCCGACAGCATGTCGTACGCCTTGCGCTGGGTGGTGTCGGTGGCCATCGTGCCCTCGCCCGGCAGACCCAGTTCGAGGTCGGCGGCGGGCAGGGCCACGGCGCCGAGGCCGATGACGCCGACCAGCAGGACGGCCACGGGGTGGCGCAGGACGTAACGGGCCCAGCGGGTACCGAGGTTGGAGCGCTCCTTCACCTGGCCGGGGGCCTGCTTGCCGGCTCGCTTGGCTTCTCGCTTGGCCGCCTTGCGCTCCTGCCGGGCCGACAGGGGCTTGGTCCGGAAGGCGGCGCGGTCGCGGCGGCGCAGGACGCGGACCGGGGCGAAGCCGAGCAGGGCGGGCACCAGGGTGATCGCGATGAGGACCGCGATGGCGACGGTACCGGCGGCGGCCAGGCCCATCTTGGTGAGCAGCGGGACGTTCACCACGCTCAGACCGGCGAGCGCGACGATGACGGTGAGTCCGGCGAAGACGACGGCGGAGCCCGCGGTGCCGACCGCCCGGCCCGCTGCCTCCTGGCGGTCGTGGCCCTCCAGCATCTCCGAGCGGTAGCGGGAGACGATGAAGAGCGCGTAGTCGATGCCGACGGCGAGGCCGAGCATCATGGCGAGGTTCGAGGTGGTCGCGGAGAGGCCGAGGGTGCTGCCGAGGGCGGTGATGGCGCTGATGCCCGCGCCGACGCCGACGAGTGCGGTGAGCAGCGGCATGCCCGCGGCGATCAGGGAGCCGAAGGTCATCAGGAGGACGACCGCGGAGATCAGCACGCCGATCTGCTCGCCGGTGCCGCCCATGGCGACGTCGACCTTCACCGCGTCGCCGCCTGCCTCCACGGTCAGGCCCGCGTCGCGTCCTGACTGAAGGGTCTTCTCCAGGGCGTCGTGCTGTTTGTCGACGAGTTCGGTGGCGGCCACCTTGTACGTGGCGACGGCGTAGGCGGTGGTGCCGTCCTTGCTGACCGCGTCGCCCGCGAACGGGTCGGTGACCCGGGAGACCTTGGGGTCCTTGCCCAGGCCGGCGACGAGGTCGGCGACGGCCGCCTTGTGCTCCGGCGTGGTGATCCGCTCTCCGTCGGGGGCGCGCACGACGACCCGGGCGCTGGCTCCTTCGGCGCTCGCGGCCGGGAACTTCTCTTCGAGGAGGTCGAAGGCCTTCTGCGATTCGGTTCCCGGCATGGAGAAAGTGTCGGCGGGCGGGGTGGGCGCCGACGAGGCCGCAAATCCGGTTCCGAAGAGCACCAGGAGCCACAGCAGTGCTGTCACGCCTCGCCTTCGAAAGGTGAATCGGCCCAGTTTGTAGAGCAACGTCGCCATGGTGGGGGGGCTCCCTCGGGATCGAATGGCACCAAGACCCGAGGAGATTAACAAACCGCGCAGACGGTTTACTTATGGGAACGCTGCTTCTCCACCACTCCTCCAGCGACTCTCAAGTGGTCACAGGGCATGCGTACTTCAGAACCCTGCCCCAACGCGGTCGGGGCAGGGTCGAATCCCGGTGGACGGCGGACAAGTCTCAGGCCATATGGATTGACTTAGAAACCGCACGCGTGGTTTCTTTAGTCGACACAACCGACACCACTCGAGGGAGAGGAGTCCGGTCTGACCACTGGGAGAAGGCGGCCACCCGTCCGCGTCCGCGCGCGGCCCGCCCCGGATCAGGTCGACGTCGTGCTGTCCGAACCCGGCTCCGGTTTCGTGTAGAGGACGTCGCGGGCCTGGTCCGCGGCTCTGGCGAGGCTTTCGTTCACGTAGTCGAGGAAGCGGGCGACGTTTTCGAGTCGGGAACCGGCAGCGGTGCCCGGTCCGAGGACTCCGACACCCTGCCGTGCGATGTCGACGACGCGGGCGGTGGAGCGGGCGCTGGCCATCATCGACTGGTACCAGATGTCGTCGTCGACGATGTAGAGATCACGACGGCGTTCGTCACGTTCACGGCGGACGAAGCCCTGGCTCTCCAGGAACGCGATCGCCTTGGAGACCGAGGGCGGACTGACCTGGAGGCGCTCGACGAGCTCGGAGGCGGTGAGGCTCCCGGAGTCGGTGATGGTGAGACAGACCATCACACGGGCCATCATCTTGGGCATGCCCGAGCCCATCATGACGGTGGTGAACAGCTCCTCGTACTCGTGCACGGCTTCGGCGTCCCGGCCATGGGCCTGCGGGGGCGCCTTGGGGTCACGGGGTGCGGACTGCCGGCGGCGGTGGGCGCGGTGTTCGGTGGCGCGGTGGGCGAGGTCGGCGCGGTAGGCGGTGGGGCCGCCGTTGCGCATCACCTCGCGCGTGATCGTCGAGGTCGGGCGGTCGAGGCGCCTGGCGATCTCCGCGTAGGCGAGCCCGTCGGCCAGGCCCAGCGCGATCTCCTGGCGTTCCTGCTGAGTGAGTCTGCCTCCCGGCATCGCGGTCTCCTTCGTGGTCCGTGGTGCGCCCACTATAGCGTTCGCGGTCAATTCATTGCAACGACTCCGTTCTCTACTGTTGCATTAGCTTCCACACCACTGCAACGAATTAGTGCCTCTGACATGGAGTGATGCCCATTGCACGCAACATCGCTGTTGTCAGAAACGTGAATGCAACTTAGCGTTTCCATCATCAGAAACAGCGAGCCGCAGGGCACGCACCAGAGAAAAGGGAGCCCATCATGCAGAAGTTCGACACCCCCGCCCCGGTCTCCGCCGTCGTCGACATCGCCGCGGGAAGCATCCGGATCATCGCCGCCGACCGCGCCGACACCACGGTCGAGATCCTCCCCGCGAACGCTTCCAAGAGCCGCGACGTGAAGGCGGCCGAGGAGGCCACGGTCGAGTTCGGCGCCGACGGCGTCCTGCGGATCAGCGCCGCACCCGTGAGGAACCAGATCCTCGGCGCCTCCGGAACCATCGAGGTGACCGTCCAACTGCCCGCCGGGTCGGACATCGTGGCCAAGGCCGCCAGCGGTGAGATCCGGGGCGTCGGACGCCTCGGCGACGTCTCCTTCGAGGGCGCGGAAGGCACGGTCAAGCTCGACGAGGCATCGAGCGCCCGCCTCGCCCTCCAGGCCGGTGACATCTCGGTCGGCCACCTGGGCGGCCCCGCGGAGATCAGCACCCAGAAGGGGAACCTGCTGATCACCGAGGCCATCAAGGGCAAGGTCACGCTGCGCACCGAGCACGGCGAGATCTCGGTCGGCGCCGCCCGCGGCGTCTCCGCCCACCTGGACGCCGGCACCAGCTACGGCCGGATCGACAACACCCTCCAGAACACCGACGGCGCCGCCGCCGGCCTGCAGATCCACGCGACCACCTCGTACGGCGACATCACCGCACGCAGTCTCTGACCCCCCAGCTTCTAACCGAAGCCTCCGAGGAGCACCAACATGACGAATCTGGCCATCGCGGCGAACGGGCTGCGCAAGTCCTACGGCGACAAGGTCGTGCTCGACGGCGTCGACATCACCGTCCCCGAAGGAACGATCTTCGCTCTGCTCGGCCCGAACGGCGCCGGCAAGACCACTGCCGTGAAGATCCTCTCGACTCTCGTGACTGCCGACGCCGGCACCGTCCGCGTCGGCGGTCACGACCTGGCCGCCGATGCACAGGCCGTACGCGCCTCGATCGGTGTCACCGGGCAGTTCTCCGCCGTCGACGGCCTGATCACCGGCGAGGAGAACATGCTCCTCATGGCCGACCTGCACCACCTCTCCAAGCAGGAGGGGCGGCGCATCACCGCCGAACTCCTCGAGCGCTTCGACCTGGTGGAGGCCTCCAAGAAGCCCGCCTCCAGCTACTCCGGCGGCATGAAGCGCCGCCTGGACATCGCCATGACCCTGGTCGGCAACCCCCGCATCATCTTCCTCGACGAACCCACCACCGGACTCGACCCCCGCTCCCGCCACAACATGTGGGGCATCATCCGCGAGCTCGTCAACGGCGGCGTCACCGTCTTCCTCACCACCCAGTACCTCGAAGAAGCCGACGAACTCGCCGACCGCATCGCGGTATTGAACGGCGGCAAGATCGCCGCCGAAGGCACCGCGGAAGAACTCAAGCGCCTCATCCCGGGCGGACACGTCCGCCTCCGCTTCTCCGACCCGGTCGCCTACCAGTCCGCCGGCCTCGCCCTGCCCGAGGTCACCCGCGACGACGAGGCACTCTCCCTGCAGATCCCCAGCGACGGCACCCAGCGCGAACTGCGCGCCATCCTCGACAAGTTGGACGCGGCGGGCATCGAAGCCGACGAGCTGACCGTGCACACCCCCGACCTCGACGACGTCTTCTTCGCCCTCACCGGCGGTAACACCGGCACCACCGTGCCCAGCCAGCCCAAGGAGGCTGTCCGATGAGCTCCCTGTCCCTCGCCGTGCGCGACTCGAACACGATGCTGCGCCGCAACCTCCTGCACGCCAGGCGCTACCCGTCGCTGACGCTGAACCTCCTGCTCACGCCGATCATGCTGTTGCTGCTGTTCGTCTACATCTTCGGCGACACCATGAGCGGCGGCGCCGGACGCGACGCGTACATCGCCTACATCGTCCCCGGCATCCTGCTGATGACCATCGGCTCCACCACCATCGGCACCGCGGTCTCCGTCTCCACCGACATGAACGAGGGCATCACCGCCCGCTTCCGCACGATGGCCATCCACCGCGGATCCGTGCTCTTCGGTCACGTCGCGGGAAGCGTGCTCCAGGCGATCCTGAGCGTGGTGCTCGTCGGCGCGGTCGGCGTCGCCATCGGCTTCCGGTCCGTGGACGCCACGGCTCTTGAGTGGCTGGCGGCATTCGGACTGCTCGCCCTCGTCTCCCTCGCCTTCACCTGGATCGCGGTCGGCATGGGCATGGGCAGCCCGAACGCCGAGGCGGCCGCCAACAGCGCACAGCCGCTGATCCTGCTGCCGCTGATCTCCAGCGCCTTCGTCCCGCTGGAGAGCATGCCGGGCTGGTTCCAGCCGATCGCCGAGTACCAGCCCTTCTCCCCCGCCATCGAGACCCTGCGCGGACTCCTCCTCGGCACCGAAATCGGCAACAACGGCTGGATCGCCCTCGCCTGGTGCGTGGGTCTGGCCCTCCTCGGCTACCGCTGGTCCAGCGCACAGTTCAACCGCGACCCCAAGTAGGCCCCCGGGCAACCGCGAACGTGCGGGACGCCGCCCCCCGGCCCGTCCCGCCCAGTGGCGGCGCACTCCGACACCCGTCGGCGTGCGCCGCCACACTCATGTGCGGTCAGCCGGTCCGGCCTTCCGGTTCAGGCCGTCTCGTAGTCGGCCGCGAGGAGGACTTGAGCGGTCATTGAGCGCGGGCGCCCATGCTGCCTGGCGAGGCTGGACCAGGATCGGCGGACGGACAGATCATGCTGATGGCGAACGACGAGTTGACCGGGCACGGCCCCGCGAAACCGCAGAGCGGCCGCACCGTACTCGACCCGCACCTCGACCCGCACTTCGACCCGCACGCCGACCGGTACGCCGCACGCACCGCGGGCATGACGGCTTCGGAGATCCGGGCGTTGTTCGCGGTCGCCAGCAGGCCGGAGGTGGTCTCGCTGGCCGGCGGCATGCCGAACCTGGCCGCACTGCCGCTGGACACACTCTCGACGCAGGTCGCGCAGATCATCGCGGAGGACGGCCTGACGGCCCTGCAGTACGCGTCGGCGCACGGTCTGCCGCCGCTGCGGGAACAGATCTGCGACGTGATGGCCCTGGAGGGCATCACGGCTCACCCGGACGACGTCGTGGTGACGGTCGGCTCGCAGATGGGCCTCGACCTGGTGACCCGGCTGTTCTGCGACCCGGGAGACGTGGTGCTGGCCGAAGGCCCTTCATACGTCGGCGCGTTGGGTTCCTTCGCCGCATATCAGGCGCAGGTCGTGCAGGTCGCGATGGACGAGCACGGCCTGGTCCCGGAGGCGCTGCGGGCGGCGCTGCGGCAGGCGAGGATCGCCGGGCAGCGCGTGAAACTCCTCTACACCATCCCGAACTTCCACAACCCGGCCGGCGTGACGCTGGCGGTCGGACGGCGGGCGGAGATCCTGGAGATCTGTCGCACGTACGACGTCCTGGTGGTCGAGGACAATCCGTACGGCCTGCTCGGCCTCGACGGCCGGACCTACCCTGCGCTGCACTCGCTCGACCCCGACAACGTGGTGTATCTGGGCTCGTTCTCCAAGACGTTCGCCCCCGGTCTGCGGGTCGGCTGGGTTCTCGCGCCGCCCTCGGTGCGGGAGAAGCTGGTGCTCGCCACGGAGTCGGCGACGCTGTGCCCGCCCACGCTGAACCAGCTGATCGTGTCGCGCTACCTGGCCACGCACGACTGGCAGAGCCAGATCGAGCTGTTCCGGGAGAACTACCGCGAGCGCCGCGACGCGATGCTCTCGGCACTGGAGCAGTACCTGCCGCCGGGCTGCACATGGACGAAGCCGGACGGCGGTTTCTATACGTGGCTGACCGTGCCGGACGGCGTGGACACCAAGGCGATGCTGCCGCGCGCGGTGGCCGCCCGTGTGGCGTACGCGCCGGGCACCGGCTTCTACGCGGACGGGTCCGGCGGCCGCCGACTGCGGCTGTCCTACTGCTATCCGACACCGGAGCGCATCCGCGAGGGCGTGCGCCGCCTCGCCGCGGTCCTGGAGGCCGAGACGGACTTCGCCCACGCGTTCGGCGGCGTGGGCTCCCGCCCGATACGGATACCGGGGCCGCGGACGTCCTAAACGGCCGGGGCGTACGTGCCCCACACCTCGCGCAGCGCGTCACAGACCTCGCCGACGGTGGCCCCGGCGGCGAGCGCCTCCCGCATCGGATACAGGACGTTGGCCGTCCCCGCCGCCGCGTCCTGCACCAGCGACAGGGCGTCCGCCACGCGTTCGGCGCACCGCCAGGCACGCAGCTTGGCCAGGCGTTCGGCCTGCTGGGCCTCGATGGCCGTCTCGCGCGCGGCGGGCGTCACGCCCGGCTCTGCCGTGTGCCGTCCGGAGCCGGGGATCGAGACGGTGTTCCACTTCGGGATCTCGGCCCGGCAGTACTCGAAGACGTCCGCGATCAGGCGCAGGGAGGGCTTGGGCGGGAAGATGCACGTCCCGCGCGCGATGTCCTCCCCCACGACGTCGTTCAGGATCGCCCCCGTCAGCCGGTCCGCCCGGACGCCCTGCTCCTCGGCCACCAGTTGGTACATCAGGAGCAGCAGGGCGGCGGGGGCGTCGATCGTCATCGACGTCGACACCCTGTCCAGCGGGATGCCGCCGAACAGGACCCGCATGTCGTCGATCGAGTCGATCGCGACCCCCACCTTGCCGACCTCGCCGGACGCGATCGGCGCGTCCGAGTCGTGGCCCATCTGCGTGGGCAGGTCGAAGGCGACGGACAAGCCCGTCGTACCGTTCGCGATCAGCTGCTTGTACCGGGCGTTGGACTCGACCGCCGTACCGGAGCCCGCGTACTGGCGCATCGTCCAGGGAAGCCCCGACTCACCTGCTGTGGTGCGATTCATCGCTTCCCGCTTCCCATTCCGTACGACGGGGGCTGGGCGACGTCAACCGACGACGGTCCAGGTGTCGCCGCCCGTGAGGAGTTCGGTGAGGTCGCCCTTGCCCTTCTGTTCGATGGCGGTGTCGAGTTGGTCGGCCATGAGGGTGTCGTAGACCGGGCGTTGGATGTCGCGGAAGACGCCGATCGGGGTGTGGTGCAGGGTGTCCGGATCGGCGAGACGGGAGAGGGCGAACGCCGTGGTGGGTGAGGTGGAGTGCGCGTCGTGGACGAGGATGTCGCGCTCGTTCTCCGCGGTGACGGGGACGACTTCGAGGTCGCCGGTGGCCGGGTCGCGGACGACGCCCTTGGACTGGTCGGGGCCGAAGCGGATGGGCTGCCCGTGTTCGAGGCGGATCACCGCCTCCTCGGCCTGCTGCTTGTCTTTCAGCACCTCGAAGGCGCCGTCGTTGAAGATGTTGCAGTTCTGGTAGATCTCGACCAGGGCGGTGCCGGGGTGTTCGGCGGCCTCGCGCAGGACCGAGGTGAGGTGCTTGCGGTCTGAGTCCACGGTCCGGGCGACGAAGGAGGCCTCGGCGCCGATGGCCAGGGAGACGGGGTTGAAGGGTGCGTCCAGGGAGCCCATCGGCGTGGACTTGGTGATCTTGCCGACCTCGGAGGTGGGGGAGTACTGGCCCTTGGTCAGGCCGTAGATCCGGTTGTTGAAGAGGAGGATCTTGAGGTTGACGTTGCGGCGCAGGGCGTGGATGAGGTGGTTGCCGCCGATGGACAGGGCGTCGCCGTCGCCGGTGACGACCCAGACGGACAGGTCGCGGCGGGATGAGGCGAGTCCGGTGGCGATGGCGGGGGCGCGGCCGTGGATGGAGTGCATCCCGTAGGTGTTCATGTAGTACGGGAAGCGGGAGCTGCAGCCGATGCCGGAGACGAAGACGATGTTCTCTTTGGCCAGGCCGAGTTCGGGCATGAAGCCCTGTACGGCGGCCAGGACGGCGTAGTCCCCGCAGCCGGGGCACCACCGCACCTCCTGGTCCGACTTGAAGTCCTTCATGGACTGCTTGGCCTCGGCCTTGGGCACAAGTTGCAGCAGCCCGTTACCGGAGTCAGTCATCGATGACCTCCTTGAGAGCCGTGGCCAGCTGTTCCGCCTTGAACGGCATTCCGTTGACCTGGTTGTACGAGTGCGCGTCCACGAGATATTTAGCCCTGATGAGGGTGGCGAGTTGGCCCAGGTTCATCTCCGGGATCACCACCTTGTCGTACGAGTGCAGGACCTCGCCCAGATTGGACGGGAAGGGGTTGAGGTGGCGCAGATGCGCCTGAGCGATTGCCTCGTCCGAGCTGCGCAGCCGGCGTACAGCCGCGGTGATCGGCCCGTACGTCGATCCCCAGCCAAGGACGAGAGTGCGCGCCCGGCCTGAAGGGTCATCAACTTCCAAGTCAGGTACGGCAATTCCGTCGATCTTGGCTTGGCGGGTGCGGACCATGAAGTCGTGGTTGGCCGGGTCGTAGGAGATATTGCCGGTGCCGTCCTGCTTCTCGATCCCGCCGATCCGGTGCTCAAGACCCGGCGTGCCCGGGATCGCCCACGGGCGGGCCAGCGTCTGCGGGTCGCGCTTGTAGGGCCAGAACACCTCCGTGCCGTCCGCCTCCGTGTGATTCGTCCCCGAGGCGAACTGCACCCGCAGGTCCGGCAGTTCCTCGGGATCCGGGATCCGCCACGGCTCGGATCCGTTGGCCAGATACCCGTCACTCAAGAGGAAGACCGGGGTGCGGTAGGTGACCGCGATCCGCGCCGCCTCCAGCGCCGCGTCGAAACAGTCCGCCGGCGTCCGCGGCGCCACGATCGGCACCGGCGCCTCACCATTACGCCCGAACATCGCCTGCAGCAGATCGGCCTGCTCGGTCTTGGTCGGCAGCCCCGTCGAGGGCCCGCCCCGCTGGATGTCCACCACCAGCAACGGCAGCTCCAGCGAGACCGCCAGGCCGATCGTCTCCGACTTCAGCGCCACCCCCGGCCCCGACGTCGTGGTCACCGCCAGACTGCCGCCGAACGCGGCGCCAAGGGCCGCCCCGATCCCCGCGATCTCGTCCTCCGCCTGGAAGGTCCGCACCCCGAAATTCTTGTGCCTCGACAGCTCGTGCAGGATGTCGGAGGCCGGAGTGATCGGATACGACCCCAGATACAACGGCAGATCCGCCTGCCGCCCCGCCGCGATCAACCCGTACGACAACGCCAGATTCCCCGAGATATTGCGGTACGTCCCCGCCGGAAACGCCTGCGCCGCCGGCGCCACCTCATAGGAGACCGCGAAATCCTCCGTCGTCTCCCCGAAATTCCAGCCCGCCCGAAACGCCGCGATGTTCGCCGCCGCGATCTCCGGCTTCTTGGCGAACTTCGACCGCAGGAACTTCTCCGTCCCCTCGGTCGGCCGGTGATACATCCACGACAGCAACCCAAGGGCGAACATGTTCTTCGACCGGCCCGCATCCTTGCGCGAGAGGTCGAACTCCTTCAGCGCCTCCACCGTCAGCGTCGTCAGCGGCACCGGATGCACGCTGTACCCGTCCAGCGAACCGTCCTCCAGCGGCGAGGCCGCATAGCCGACCTTCGCCATCGCCCGCTTGGAGAACTCATCCGTGTTCACGATGATCTCCGCACCGCGCGGCACATCGGCGATATTCGCCTTCAGCGCCGCCGGATTCATCGCCACCAGCACATTCGGCGCATCCCCCGGCGTCAGAATGTCATGGTCGGCGAAATGCAGCTGGAAGGACGAGACACCCGGCAGCGTCCCGGCAGGCGCCCGGATCTCCGCCGGGAAATTCGGCAGCGTCGACAGATCGTTCCCGAACGACGCCGTCTCCGAAGTAAACCGGTCACCCGTCAGCTGCATACCGTCACCCGAGTCACCCGCAAAGCGAATGATCACCCGATCCAGACGGCGGACCTCTTTGTCTAGCGGCCCTGCCCCGCTTGCGGCAGTTGTTTGCACGGTCATGCGTGTGTCTGCTCCTGTCATTGCTGGTCCGCGAGCGCAGGCAGCCACGTCGGCGGACACGCGTAGCGGTGCAGGGTCGTACACCGCTCAGAGGCTATGCAACGCCGGTCGAGCGGTGCTCGTGGCGCCACGGAGTGCGGGAAAACTCAGCCCAGCTCACGCCCGCGCGTCTCCGGTGCCCGCAGTGCGGCCGTGATGGTCAGGGCGGACAGGAGCAGGAAGTAGCCGCACACCAGCCACGGTGTCTCCGCGGCGAGGAGGTAGAGGGAAGTGGCCACCAGGGGCAGCAGGCCGCCGCCGAGCACCGCGCCCGTCTGGTAGCCGAGGGCGGCGCCGCTCATGCGCATGTCGGTGCGGAAGAGTTCGCTGAACCAGGCCGCCTGCGGGCCGAACATGGCGTCGTGGAAGACGTTCACGCCGATCACGACGGACAGCACGATGACGGCGGCAGAGCCGTTCTGGACGAGGAGGAAGAACGGCACGACGTACAGCGCGCTGCCGATCGCGCCGAACAGGAAGACGGGCCGCCGTCCGAAGCGGTCCGATGCCGCGCCCCACAGCGGGGACGTGAGCATGCTGACGGCCGCGCTGACCGTCACGGCGGTCACGCCGAGGCTCTTGGGGTGGCCTGTCTGCTCGGTCAGATAGAACAGCACGAAGACCGTGTAGAAGTACGAGGCTCCGGTCTGCGAGATGCGCATGCCGATGGCCTGGAACAGCGGGGCGCGGTGGTGGCGCACGATGTCGCGCAGCGGCTTCTCGGCGGGCTGCACGGTGGTGAACACCTTCGGTTCCTGAAGCGTCGACCGCAGCACGAGACCCACGACGATCAGGACGACGCTGGACAGGAACAGCACGCGCCAGCCCCAGGCGAGGAACGCCTTGTCGTCCGTGAGCCACTGGGTGAGGGCGAAGGCGCTGGAGGAGAGCAGCAGGCCGAGTGACGACCCGGACATGGCGAAGCTGCCCCACAGGCCGCGCCGTTTCGCTGTCGCGCTCTCCACGGTGAGCACCGCGGCGCCGCCCTGTTCGGCGCCGACCGCGAAGCCCTGCACCAGGCGCAGCAGGACGAGCAGGAGCGGCGAGATCAGCCCCGCCTGCCGGTAGGTGGGAAGGAGCCCCACGAGTGCGCTGGCCAGGCCCATCACGAACAGCGAGGCGACCAGGACGGGCTTGCGTCCCAGGCGGTCGCCGATGTGTCCGGCGACGGCGGCGCCGAGCGGCCGGGCGAGGAAGCCGACCGTGTAGGTGCCGAACGCGGCGAGGACGCCGGTCACCGGGTCGAGGCTGGAGAAGAACAGCTCGTTGAAGACCAGCGCGGTGGCGGTGCCGTAGAGGTAGAAGTCGTACCACTCGACGGTGGAGCCGATCATCCCGGCGATCGCCACGCGTCTGCTGGAGGAGGGCGCGGGTTCGGCGGACGTCTGAACCGGTACGGCTGTTGGGGCTGGTTGAGCTGGTGGCGCGGATGGTGCCTCGGTGACTGGTGGGTTGGGCAGGGTGGAGGTCATCGTCCGTCCTCGGGGAAGGGCCGTCGCGCGAGCGGTCGGTCGGTCAGTCGGTCGTGAGCAGTGGTGCCTTCGGGTCTCAGGGGCAGGGCGCGGTGCCGGCGGGTGTGGGGACGCGGGGCTCCGCCGTGCCTGCGGTGTGCCGGTCGGGGTGGTCGAAGTGGTCCTGCCGTACGGCGATGTAGACGGCCGCGGCGGTGGCCGCCAACGTCCCGCCGGGCCCGTCCGGCCCGTCCGGCCCGTCCGTGTGCAGCTCGGCGGTCGCGTAGGCCTTCCTGCCGTGTACGGCGGTGCACGTGGCGCGCAGTCGCAGCGGGCGGCCGAGCGGGACCGGGGCGAGGAACTGGATCTCCAGGCGGCCGGTGACGTTAGGGCGGTTCAGTACGTGCCACACGGCGAGGCTCGTGGCCTCGTCGAGTACGGCGGCCACGATGCCGCCGTGGGCGATGCCGGTCGCACCCTGGTGCACGTCGTCGAGAGTCACGAGGGCGGTGATGCCCTGCTCGTCGGTGTCGGTGACGCGCAGGCCGAGTCCGGACGGAACACCGGGTCCGCAGGCGAAGCAGGACGCGTGGTCCGGGGTGTGGGGCAGCCTGACGCGAGCCTGCCCCGCCGTCACGGGCGAGGCGGGGACGCGGGCGTGCGGGGGCGGTGTGGTGCGCTCGGAGGCCGCGGGCGCGCCGGTCACCGTGGCTCCCCGGTGGCCACCGCGCCTTCGGGCAAGGACACCGCGCTCTCGGGCAAGGGCGCCCCGCCCTCGGGCAAGGCCGCCCCGCCCTCGGGCAAGGACACCGTGCCCCCGTCGGAAGTCGCCGTCTCCTCCGACGCCTTGCGTGACCGCTCCAGTGCCGCGACCAACGGCCCGGCGAGCACCGCGCACAGCGCGAACGCCCCGGCGAGCAGCAGCCAGCCCGTGCCCCGCAGTGTGATCAGCGCCGTGACCAGGAGCGGGCCGAGGATGCCCTGCACGGTGACGCCCAGGTTGAACACCGAGAGGTACTCGGCGCGCCGCCCCTCGGGGGCGTGGTCGACCGGCAGGGCCCAGCCCGCGATGGCCTGCCACAGTTCGCCCGCCGTCAGGGCGAGCACGGCGAGAGTCAGGAGGACCACGGCACCGACAGGGCCGGGCTCCGAGCTGAGGGCGAACAGCACACAGGTGGCCGCCAGGGCGACACCCGCGTAGTAGAGGACGCGGCGGCTGCGGCCGGGCGTGTCGGCGCCCCGGCTGAACCGCACCTGGAGACCGATCACCAGCGCGCTGTTCAGGACGAAGAGCAGCGGGACCGTCACGACCGGCGCCTCGGTGTTCTCGACGATCCACAGCGGCAGGCCGACGTTGAGCACCGTGCTGTGCAGTACGAGGACGCCGTTGATCCCGGTCACCGCGAGGAAGCGGCGGTCGCCTAGGCCCTTGGGCAGCTCCGGGCGCAGGCGGCGACGGGCGCCGGTGGGCCGCGCGGCCGTCCGTACGGTCGCCCGCAGCTTGACCCCGCGCAGGAGGAGCGCCGCCACGACGTAGGACGCGGCGTTGGCGACGAGCAGCGCCTGGAACGCCCAGCGGGTGTCGGTGGCCATCAGCGGTACGGCGAGCAGCGAGCCCGCCGCGTAACCGATGTTGCGCACGGTGCGGATGCGGGCCATCGCGTTGACCTGGCCGCTGCCCCGCATCAGGTCGGCGACGACGGCCTGGATCATCGGGGGCGCGGAGCACTCGGCCATGACCATCAGCGAGCAGACGACGGCGAAGGCGAGCGGGCCGTCGACGAAAGCGAGCGCGGTGAAGGTGACCGCGAGCCAGAGTTGCAGCCCGGTCAGGACGCGTTTGGCGCCGAGCCGGTCGGCGAGCAGGCCGACGGGGACGGTCGCGAGGAACCCGGCGCACCCGGCGATGGTCATGCCGAGGCCGAGCTGGGCCGGGGAGAGGCCGACCATGCGGACGAAGTAGACGGCGCTGCCGGCCAGGTAGAGGCCGGTGCCCAGGGAGTCGAGGAGGGAGACGAGGACGAAGACGCGCAGCGGACCGGCCAGGGACGGGTCGGGCTTGGCGTCCTCCTTCTCGCTCTCCTTCTTGCTCTCCTTCTTGCTCTCCTTCGGGTTCTCCTTCGCGTTCTTCTTCGGGTTCTTCGCGGAGGCGGATTCGGCGCTCACGACAGGTAGAAGCCCTTCGTCTCGGCGGCACGCAGCGCCTCGTAGTCGCGCCGCACGTCGTCGTGGTGGTCGCCCACGAGGTAGACGAAGCCGGGCGACGAGGCCAGGTCCACCGTGGCGGGCACCGGCTTGCCGGGTCCGATGCGGCTGACCAGGCCCTGGAAGGTGGGCAGTTGGGTCAGCGTGTCGCGCCAGGTGTCGGTGGTGGCCGTGCCCGCGCGGTCGCTGATGAGGGACACCCACCGGGTGGGCTTGGCCCAGCGCACGGTGGTGTCGTCGAACGCGGCGAACGCGGCGTGGTCGACGAGGGTGTCGGTGAGCAGGCTGACGTGGGAGACGCCCGACTGCTCCTCGGCGACGTGCGGCAGGATGCCGCCGATGAGCCGCGCACCGGTCTCCAGGAGCACCGGGCCGCGCTCGGTGATGCGCAGTTCGCTGTGTCCGGCCGCGTTGCGGATGCCGAGGGCGGTCAGGACGTCCTTGACGTACGCGGAGATCTGGACGGCGACCGGGTCGTCGGCCTGGAGGGGCTCCTCGTAGTCGTAGACGAACGCCCCGTTGCCCTGCGGCAGCCGGGTGGAGCGCCACACTTCGGCGATCTTGTGTTCGCCGTCGAGCGAGGCGGAGTCGGCGTGGTACTCGGGGCCGTCCAGGTACTCCTGGACGAGCGCCGTGTGGTTGGGCGTGCCGAAGAAGTCGGTGTCGGCGAGCACCCTGCGGCAGGCGGCGGTGACCTGCTCCGCGGTGTGGCAGACCCAGACGTTGTCGCTGCCCGCGCTGGCACGCGGCTTGACGACCACCGGGCGGCCCCCGCGGTCGTGGAACCAGGCGAGGCCCTCCTCGGCGGTGGCGACCTCGGTGTCCTCGACGGCGGTGATTCCGGCGGCCCTGAGCGCCTTGGCCATGGCGGCCTTGTCGCGCCGCGCCTCGGCCGTCTCGGGTGCGTTGCCGGGCAGGCCGAGCAGGTGGTTGAGCTCGTCGGCGAGCAGGACGCCGGACTCGGTGCCCGCCACGACACGGTCGACGCCCGCCTCCGCGAGGGCGGCCGCCGCGTGCGACGAGCGGGCGAACCAGCCGAAGTCCTCCCGGTAGGCGGTGGCGTCGAAGGCGCGGGCGTACACCGCGGGCGGGTGTTCCTGGCTGCGCAGGTGGAGGCAGTCGGCGCCGCGCCCGGTCAGTTCCCCGACCAGGAAACGGGCGGTCGAATAGCCGTCTACGATGGCGATCTTCATGGGGGGTCCTTCGTCGGGGCGGGCTTCGGAGCTTCGGATCTTCAGGGCTTCAGGGCTTCACGGCTTCAGGGCTTCGAAGAAGGGCGGGCCGTACGGGGCGCGCGGCCCGGTTGCCGGTCAGCCGATGCGGACCGTGACGGTCTTGGGGCGCTGGTACTCGTGCAGGGCGAGGACGCTCAGGTCGGTGCCCTGGCCGGAGGCGCCGCGCCCGCCGTGCGGGAGTTCGGCGGTCTGCACCAGGTGGCAGTTGACCCATGCCTCGCCGGCGTCGAGCCGCCCCGCCAGGTCGAGCGCGTGCCCGAGGTCCTTGGTCCAGACGCTGGCTGCGAGCGCCTGGGGCACCGAGTGCGCGATGTCCAGGGCGTGTTCGATGTCGCGGGCGCTCTGCACGGTGAGCAGCGGCCCGAAGACCTCCTCGGTGAGGGCGGGGCTGTCGTCGGGCAGGTCGGCGAGGACGCGGGCGCCGCGCCAGTAGCCGTTCTCCTCGCCGGGCCCGGTGGCCAGCGGCGCGGTCACGTCGCGGTGCGCACCGGCGGCGGCCACGATGCGGTCGTAGCGCGCCGCCTGGTCCGCGTTGTTGAGCGGCCCGAAGTCGCGTCCGGCGAGTCGCTCGGACATGGCCTCGCCGAGCGCCTGCACCGTGTCGCGGTAGTTCTCCTCCAGGGTGATCACCCGGGCGGGCACCGCGCAGCTCTGGCCCGCGTTGTACGTGCAGGCAGCGGCGAGGTCGGCGTAGGTGTGTCCGGGCGCGTCGGGCAGCACGATGACCGGGCTGTTGCCGCCCAGTTCGAGGCTGACGCGGCGGATGCCGGCCCGTGTCTGGACGTCGGCGCCCGCGGCGTTGCTGCCGGTGAAGGCGATCATGTCGACGTCGCTGTCCACGAGGAGACGCCCGGTGTGCCGGTCCCCCGTGACGACGGCAAGGACGTCGGGGCCGAGCGCGTCGGCGGCGTGGGAGGCGAGCAGGTCGAGCGAGTCGGGCGTCGACTCGGCGGGCTTGACGAGGACGGTGTTGCCCGCGGCGAGCGCGGGTGCGCAGCGCCAGGCGGCCATCATCAGCGGGTAGTTCCACGGCACGACGGCGGCGACGACGCCGATCGGCTCCCAGCGCACCCAGCTCTCGTGGCCCGCCTTGAGCCCGCCGGCCGCGGGCGCGGTGGCGGTGCGTGCCGCCCAGGCGTAGAAGCGCAGCAGGTCGGCGGCCTCGCCGATCTCCTGCATGACTTCGGCGCGGGGCTTTCCGGTCCCGGCCTGTTCGCGGGCCGTGTACTGGTCGGCGTTCTCCTCGATGAGGTCGGCGAGCCGGTCGAGGCGGTAGGCCCGTTCGCGTGGCGTGTGCGCGGCCCAGCGGCCGGTGGCCTTGCGGGCGGCGTCCACCGCCCGGGCGATGTCGTGTTCGCGGCCGTTGGGGCTCTCGCCGCGTACGTGTCCGGTGCGCGGGTCGATGAGCTGGATGGGCGTGGCGGTCGTCGGCGCTGCGGTGGTCGGCGCGGCCGTCATCGTTGCGGCCGTCATCGGGATTCCCGTGCCGCGCAGTCCTTGCACGGGCAGTGGTGGCAGCTCTCGTCGTGCAGCCGCTTGGGGGCGATGGCGCTGATGTCGCAGATGAGGCAGGTCAGGTCGCCGTCGGGGGCGACGACCTCCTCGTAGGGCACGGGCGCCATGCGGTCCTCGGCGTCGATGTGCTTGTGCGGGGAGCCGACGGCGACGATCACATGGTCGGTGATGGCGCCGACGGCGTGCGGCACCTCGCCCTCGACCAGGTAGATCTGACCGGCGTGGGTGGGGTAGACGCGGCCGTCGTACGTGATGGTGCCCTCGCCGCCGACGACGATGAGGATGTGGTGGCCGGGGTGGGTGTGCGGCAGGAAGCCGTGGCCCGCCGGGAGCCGGATGACGTCGGCGCCGACCGCTCCGTTGGAGACCAGGGCCTGACCGGTGGCGGCGGAGCCGTGGACGTGCACGGGGCGCAGGCCGTGGTCGATGTGCAGGTCGGTGGCGTCCTCGGTGACCTGGCTCATGGCCCAGTCGACGATGTTCAGCGTGGACTGGCCGGGGGCGGCGATACGGGTCGTCTCCTCGCCGGTGGTCGTCGTGGCCCGCACATCGGTGCCGGTGGTCTCGGTGGTGACGGTTTCGGTGGTGAGGGTCTCGGTGGTGACGGTTTCGGTGGCGGTGGCCATGCCGGCTCCTTGAGGTGTGAGGGGGGAGAGGGATGCGGGGTACGGAGGAGACGCCCGGTGCGGGACGCGGGGCGCCGACGGGGAAGGCTCAGCGGGCGGGGCGGGACGCCCACACGACGCCGCCCAGGTCGTACGGTCCGGCGCGCAGGGCGGAGAAGCCGGGCCGGTGGAGCCCGGCGGACTCCATGAGCGCGAGCCACTCCCAGCGGGTGCGGAAGCCGCCGCGGTCCCACCAGCCGTCGAAGAGGCCGAAGAGGAAGTCCAGTGCCCAGGGGGCGCCTTCGCCGGTGGTGGGGCTCGATCCCTCGGCGAGCACGAGCCGTCCGCCGGGGACGAGCAGGTCGTGCAGCCGGCGCAGGGTGGCCGGTTTGTCGGCGACGCAGTGCACGACGTTGGTGGCCACGATCGTGTCGAACGTGCCGAGGCCCGCCGGGGGTTCGCGGTCGAGGTCGAGGACGGCGCCGGTGCCGGGCCAGCGGCCGCGTGCGACGAGTTCGGGCAGCCGGTCGGACCAGACGAACTCGCCGTCGACGCGGTGGGCGATCCGCTCGGTGGTGTTGCCCACGCCGGAGCCGACTTCGAGGACGCGCCCGGCGAGCAGCCCGGCGGCCTCCAGGGTGCGGGACGCGAGGTCGGGGTAGCTGCCCATCGGCCACTCGGTCATGAGCCTTCGCCACAGGCCGCGGTGGCGCTGCATCAGCTCCTCGCCGGTGGCCGTGCCCGCGGCGAACTCGGGCCAGCCGGAGACGAGGGCGTCCAGGGAGTCGTGCGCCGCGCTGCGGGGTGTGCCCGCCACCGGCGCCGCGTCGGGGAAGGCCGCGACGAGGGCGAGGGCCTGCTGACGGACGTGGCCTGCCTGAGCGGTGGCCGGGCGGTGCGGGCTGTCGACGAGGGCGCGGGCCGCGGTGACGGCGTATCCGACGAGGTCTTCGTAGCGGGGGCCGCTGTCGCGCAGGGCGGCCAGGCGGCGGCCCATCAGCGAGCGGCGCGGCTTGCCGGTCTCGGTGGTCGCGAATCCCCCGCCGTCGACCGCGAGGGGGCGCGGGAAGCCACCGTCGTAGACCGCGCGGAGGCGTGCGGCGTCGGCGCCCTCGGCGACCAGGCCGAAGTCCTGTCCGAGGGCGGGTTCGGTGACGGCGACGGCGGCGAAAGGTGTGTCGAGGCCGCGTGCGCGCCAGCGCTGTTCGATCTCGACGGGGTGGTACTTCTCGCCGCCCCGGTTGACCCGGTCGTCGCGGCGGCCGTTCAGGACCAGGAAGCCGTCGCGCAGTTCGCCCATGTCGCCGGTGCGCAGCCAGCCGTCGTCGGTGAGCGCGCGGGCGGTGGCGTCGGGGTCGGCCCAGTAGCCGTCCATGCGGTCGGGGGTGCGCAGCCACACCTCGCCGTCCTCCAGGCGCAGTTCGGTGCCGGGCAGCGGCAGTCCGACGGGCGGCCGGTGGTCGACGTACTGCTCGCGGAAGTCCGCGCTGTCCAGGCTCGGCATGACGAAGCTGAAGTTGACGGCTTCGGTCAGGCCGTAGCCCTGGCGCAGGCGCGGCCCGTACCGGTCGTGGAAGCGGCGGGCCAGGTCGCCGGTGAGCGGGGCGGCGGCGGTGATGAGGTAGTCGAGGCCGTCGGGCCAGGGCGGGTTCGCCTCGACGAGGTCGTGAAGCAGTGCGGGGGCGATGGAGGCGGTGCGGGCGCCCGCGGCGTCGAGTTCCTTGAAGTAGCGGAACGCGTCGAACGGGTGGGAGAGCACCAGCGGCGTTCCGGTGGCGTGGGCGCCGGTCAGCGACATGACGATGGCGTTGCAGTGGAACAGCGGCAGGCAGGTGCCGTGCGGCCGGTCGGGGCCGAAGCGGTGCAGCTCGGCGGTCTTGAGGGCGTTGCCGAGCAGGGCGTCCCGGCCGATCTTGACGCCCTTGGGGCGGCCGGTGGAGCCCGAGGTGAACATGATGTACGCCAGGCCTTCGGCCTCCGGGTGGCCGGGGTCTCCGGGCAGGGCGCGGGCCTGTGCGGTGGGCCCGTCGAGGACGGCGGAGGCGGCGACCCTGGTGGCGAGCTCGGCGAGTTCCGCGTCGGTGGCGCGCGGTGAGAGCGGCACGCACACCAGGTGCCGTTCGAAGCAGGTGGTCAGCACATCGGCGAGGCGCTGACCGCTGGGACATCGGACCACTACCCGGGCGCCCGCGGGGAGTCCGGCAAGGAGGTGGGGCCAGTCGGTCATGGAGAGGTACCTTCCGCGGGGCTGGTCACGGGCCGGTGCCTGCTCAGGAGGCGTTGGCGAACGGCAGGGGCGCGGCGCCGACCGGCGTGGAGGGGCGGCAGCGCAGCCAGCCGGGCAGCTGCTCGGCGAGGAACTCCTGGTAGTCCTGGGTGATGCCGGGTCCGCTGCCCGCCTGGAAGCGCGGCTGCTCGTTCAGTTCGCGGTCGCCGACCACGCAGTACAGCGGCTGCCATTCGCGCCTCAGGCGGCCGATGCGGGCGCCGATCGGACGCTTGAACTCCAGGTCGACCGCGGTGCGTACGCCGTCGATCCACAGCGGCCCCGCCAGCTCGTAGGCGCGGCCCACGTGCTTCTCGGCAAGGGGCAGGAACACCACCTGGTTCCAGGCCAGTTCCGCGGGGATGACCTGCGGTCCGAGGCCGGCCAGGCCGCGGCCGATGACCAGCGGAAGAAGGCGTGAGCCGCCCATGGCGACGCAGGCGTGGATGAGGCTGGGGTGTTCCCCGGTGTCCGTGCGGATGTTGAAGCGGGGCGCGTTGACCTCGTCGAGCTGGAGGTTCTGGAGCATCACGAGGTCGTAGCCCGACGAGACGAGGATGCCGGTCTTCTGCGCGTAGTACTTGGGGTGCGCGGCGAGGCGGCGTACGACGGTGATGCCGCCCGCGGCCTTGGCGCACTGCCGGTGGAAGTCGTCGGTGTCGTGGCTGGTGCCCGCGACGGAGTCCAGGACGTGGACGTAGTCGTGCTGGAACCAGTAGGCGGTGGCGTCCGCGGCCTGCTGGAGCGCGTGCAGATAGCGCTCGGCGACATCGTCGGGGTGGCACCAGATGTGCACGTCGGGCACGTTGAACTGGCGGCGGCGCTGGATGTTGGTCTCGCCGGACTTGAAGCGGCGGAACACCGGCTGCGGGCTGTACATCGCGTACGGCAGCCTGGCGCGCTGAAGCACGGAGTCCTTGAGCCAGGCGAAGAGGTTGGGGTCGGCCGCGTAGGCGAGCTTGAGCTTGCCGTCGCCCTCCGCGAGCTCGAACATCCGGGACTGCTCGGCGTACTGGCTGGTCAGTTCGCGCATCGGCTCGGAGGAGCCGTCGAACACCAGCGGAAAGTGCACGGTGTTGATCTCAAGACCCGCGAGGTGCTGTGCGTTGAAGGCCTCGACGCCCGCTTCGAGGACCGCGCCGCGCGGCAGGGTCGTGAGGAAGCCGCGCGGTGTGCCGCGGCGGCTGACGAGTTGCAGGGTCTCGGCGGTGCGCATGACGTCGTCGCGTGCGCAGCGGTGCTCGGGGTCCCCCTCGGCGAGCATGCGCAGCGCCGAGTTGTCGGGGTCGATGGCACCGAGGGCGGCGGGGTAGTCGGCCTCCGATCCCCGCCAGAGGACGTTTCCTGAGCCGTCGAGTATCTGGACGTCCACTACCTGGCCCATGAATCTCCCTCCGGGGTCCATCGCTGCGAGAGTTCGCCGTGACGGGACGAGAAACTAGGAGGGCCTTCGAAGTGCGTCAACGAATTGCTGCCAGCTGTGCAGCCGAACTCAAGTGGGATTCCAGCGGATTGGGGCAGACGGCTTCGGGAGCGGTGCGCACCGCCTTGAGCTGCGATGATGGTGATCTTCGCGGGGCGCCGGATTATTTTTCGGCAGGGGAGTTCACCTATGGCCAGTGGTATATGAATTAGCAGCCCCTGCCCGATCCAGAAGCGCTGGAATTCCCCTTGAGGGGCCGCCCCTTGCGATTGCCCCCGCCGCCGCGGCACTCATAACGTGGGTGCCCGTCACTGTGCGGAGCAGGAAGGTACGCAGCCATGACCGTCGCGCTCGATCCCACCTCCCAAGGCGCCCGCTTGCCGGCAACCGCCCCTTCGGGAGCCACCACCACGGGTACTGGTGTGCGCAATCTGCCGATCCGGCTCGCCGGCATCGTCGGGGACACCGACTCCTTCTTCGGCGAGGTGTGGGGCATCAGGCCCGCGTCCTTCCACTGCCGCGCGCTTCCCGACACGGCCACACAGGCCGATCTCTGGAAGCGCGACCCGGCCGCTCAGGAGCGTTTCGCGGGCGGCGAGAGCGTCCGCTTCGACGGTCCCGGCGAGTGGCTTCCCGGCATCGCGGACCTCCTCACCGCGCTGTGCGAGGACCTCGGCGCCGCCGACGCCCAGGCAGCCCTGGTGCTGAGCCCCGCGGGCACCCTCGCTCCGCGTCCGGCCGCCGCGGGCGACCACACGTTCGTGCTCCAGCTGGACGGAAGCAGCAGCTGGGACCTTGCCTACGGGCGGGTGCCGGTGACCATCACGCTGCACCGTACGAGCGCCGTCTATCTGCCGCCGAGCCACGCCTGCCCCTCGGTCGTCGGCGAGGAGGACTCGCTTCAGCTGGTCCTCACCGTCCAGGAGACCGACAAGCGCAAGGTCGCCGAGCACGCCATCGCCGCCTTCCTCCAGGCGGCCGCGGAGAAGCCGGTGCCGGGCATCCACCCGGCGGTCGCCGACGAGAAGGTGGCGTGGCTGCGCACCGAGCTCGCCGGGCTCATGGAGGGTCAGGACATCAGCGCGATCGTGCGCCGGGCGCTCGGCGGGGAGCCGACGGCCTGAACGGCGGTCCGTGACCGCTCAGTTCACCTGCGCAGTACCGAAGAAGCCCGCGCAGTACCGAAGACACCTGCTCAGCACCGAAGACACCGTGACCGGGCCGCTCCTCACCAGGAGCGGCCCGTACCGGATCACACGACAAGCTGAGGTGCGGCCAGCCGCGACACGGCCTCCCGTACCGCCTCGTTCACCGCTTCGGGCCGCTCCTGGTGCGGCATGTGGCCCGCGCCCTCGATGAGCCGGAAGGTGCCCTGCGGGGCGAGACCGGCCAGGACCCGCGACACCTCGCAGGGGATCGAGGCGTCCAGGGCGCCGTGCAGGAACAGCACCGGAACATCGAGTTCACGGATCCGCTCGCGCGGGTCGTACGAGGCGCCGTCGGCGAACAGTTCGTCGACGTGCTCGCTGGACTCCAGAATCTGCCGCAGCGTCGAGGCGACGAGCTCCGGGGACGCCGCCGGGCTGTACCACGTGGGCACCCACTCGGCGAACTGCGCGGCCCGGTCGGTGGCGGCGGCGACCTCCACGAGCTTGTCGCCCAGCGCGACGGCCGGCCAGTAGCCGGGGCCGTCGATCGAGATGATCCCGCCGATGCGGCCCGGCGCGGCGAGCGCCGCCTCGATCGCGAACACCGCGCCGACCGAACTGCCCACCACGACGGGCCGGTCCAGGTCCAGCGCGTCGATCACGGCGAGGACGTCCGCGGTGTTGCCCGCGATGGTGTTACCCACGACGGGCCGGTCCGAGCGACCGCAGCCGCGCGAGTCGACGGCGACGATCCGGTGGTCCCTCGACAGGTCCGCGAGCTGTGCGTCCCAGACCCGGCCGCTGGTGCCGGTGCCGTGCAGCAGCACCAGCGCGGGGCCCTGGCCGCGGTCCTCGACGTAGAGACGGATCCCGTTGGCATCGACGTACGGCATGGTGCGCTCCCCATAGCTTTCTTCTCTAATTCATTGCAACGAACCTAGAGAAATCGTTGCATTAATATTTAGCCAGTTGCAACGATTTTACCGCCACTACCTGCATTAATGCTGTTGTTGCGCAACGACTCGATTGCCTGATCAGTAAATGCAACGTAGCGTTTTCTTCATCAGAAACATTCGAGCGGTCAAAAGGGGTGGAGTCATGGAAGCAGCGCACAGCCGACAGGCGGCGCCCGGCGCCTGCTCCGCCTTCGCCCGTTTCACGCTCTGCGGCGGCGGAGTCGGGATCGCCTCCAGCTTCGCGGTGGCGGCCCTCGCCTCATGTATCCCCTGGAGCCTCGCCAACGCCTTCGTCACCGCGGCCTCCACACTTCTCGCCACTGAACTCCACGCCCGCTTCACCTTTGGCGCGGGCCGGCACGCGACCCGGCGCCAGCACGCGCAGTCCGCCGGATCGGCGGCCGCCGCCTACACCGTGACCTGCCTGGCGATGCTGCTCCTGCAGCAGCTGGTGGCCACGCCCGGCGCGGTCCTGGAGCAGGTCGTCTACCTCTCCGCATCCGCACTCGCCGGAGTCGCTCGCTTCGCCGTCCTGCGCCTGGTCGTCTTCGCCCGCAACCACTCACAGGCCACGGCCACGACGACCGCCGTGCGTCCCGTGCACACGGCCCCGGCCGACCCCGCGCGGCTCTGCCCCGCCGCCTGACCCGCCACCCACCGGGCCGCGGTGCCAGGCGGCTTGGGACGGCGGTGCGACGGGCTCGGCGGGCCGGACCCGGGCGAGGTCGAGCAGGGCCACGGTGACGGCGGCCAGCTCCTCCGACGTCGGGTTGCCCGCCGTGACGACGAGCAGCGGTCCCGACGTGTCCGCGGCGGTCCGGCGCGGCCGCTCCTCCCCCGCGCTCACTGGGGCTGGTTCCCGTGCTTGCGGGCGGGTCGTGCCACGTACTTGGCGCGCAGCACGGAGAGGGCGTCGATCAGCCGTACGCGGGTCTCCGCGGGGTCGATGACATCGTCCACCAGGCCGCGTTCGGCGGCGTAGTACGGGTGCATGAGCTGGTCCTCGTACTCCTTGATGTGCTGTGTGCGCGTGAATTCGGGGTCCTCGGAGGCCGCGATCTCGCGCCGGAAGATGACGTTGGCGGCTCCCTCGGCCCCCATCACCGCGATCTCGTTGCCGGGCCAGGCCAGCGAGAGGTCCGAGCCGATGGAGCGCGAGTCCATGACGATGTACGCGCCGCCGTAGGCCTTGCGCAGGATCAGCTGGATGCGGGGGACCGTCGCGTTGCAGTACGCGTAAAGGAGCTTGGCGCCGTGCCGGATGATGCCGCCGTGCTCCTGGTCGACGCCGGGCAGGAAGCCCGGCACATCCACCAGCGTCACGAGCGGAATGTTGAACGAGTCGCACATCTGCACGAAACGGGCCGCCTTCTCGCTGCCCTTGATGTCGAGGACCCCGGCGAGCGAGGCGGGCTGGTTGGCGACGACGCCGACGACATGGCCGTCCATCCGGGCCAGGGCGCACACCACGTTGGGCGCCCAGAACTCGTGCACCTCGAAGAAGTCGCCCGCGTCGACGAACTCCCCGATGACCTTCCGTATGTCGTACGACTGCTTGGCGTCGGACGGCACCAGGTCGAGCATGGCGGGCGTCAGCCGGTCGGGCCGGTCCGCACTGGGTTCCGCCGGCGGCTGCTCACGGTTGTCGGAGGGCAGGAAGGACAGCAGGTAGCGGACATCGGCGAGGCAGCTCGCCTCGTCGTCGTACACGAATCCCGCCACCCCGGAGACCGTGGCGTGGGTGTCGGCGCCGCCCAGGTCGTTCTGGCTGATCTGCTCACCGGTGACGGCCTGTACGACGTCGGGGCCGGTGATGAACATCTGCGAGGTGCCGCGCACCATGAACACGAAGTCGGTCAGCGCCGGGGAGTAGGCCGCCCCGCCCGCGCACGGTCCCATCATCACGCTGATCTGCGGGATGACCCCGGAGTTGCGGACGTTGCGCTGGAAGATCCCGCCGTATCCGGCGAGCGCGGTCACCCCTTCCTGGATGCGCGCCCCGGCTCCGTCGCACAGGCCGACGATCGGGGCGCCCGCCGTGGCGGCCATGTCCATGATCTTGTGGATCTTCTCGGCGTGCGCCTCGCCGAGGGAGCCGCCGAAGATCCTGAAGTCGTGGGCGTACGCGAAGACGGTACGTCCGAACACCCGGCCCCAGCCGGTGATCACACCGTCGGTGTAGGGGCGCTTGTCCTCCAGGCCGAAGCCGCTCGCCCGGTGTCTGCGCAACCCTTCGACCTCGGTGAACCTGCCGTCGTCGAAGAGGAGCCGCAGCCGCTCCCTGGCCGTGAGCTTGCCCTTGGCGTGCTGCGCCTCGGTGGCCTTGTCGCCGGGCCCCCGGCGCGCGGCCTCACGTACGGCCTCGAGCTCGGCCACCGTGCCGCGCTGCTGCCCGACCGGCCTGTCGTCCAGAGCCGTCATGAGCTTCCCCTTCCAGCCATCGTGATGACCCACCCCCCAGCTTCTGCCGTGCCACTCGAAGCCGGTTAGAGCACCGGATGACGACGGGCCCGCGCTCGACCGGCGCGCGAGCATCCGTCGAGCCCGCGGCGGGATCCTCGGGTCGTGAGCTCCCGTGCGTGCCACAAGCCCGCGCGGAGCACCGAACCGCCCGCCGGCGCCCCACATCCCCCGAGGGCACCGGCGGGCCTTCCTCATGCCCGCCGCCGGTGCGGTGCGAGCGGTTGACCGGCATGACCGCCATGACCGGCACAGACGAAGGGACACACCCACCATGAACAGCACGTGGTTCCGACGCTTCACCAAGACCGCGGGGCGCGGGACGCGGCTCGTGTGCTTCCCGCACGCGGGGGGTTCCGCGACGGCGTACGTGGACCTGGCGCGTACGCTGCCCGCCGACTTCGACGTGGTGTCCGTGCAGTACCCGGGGCGCCAGGACCGGTACGGCGACGCGCCGTTCACCGCCATCGCCCCGCTCGTCGAGGCCGTGGCGGACGAGCTGGCCCACGATCTGGCCGCCGACCCCGGACGGCCGTACGCCCTGTTCGGCCACAGCATGGGCGCGCTGGTGGCGTTCGAGACGGCCCGGCTGCTCGACCGGCGCGGACTGCCCTCCCCCCAGCGGCTCTTCCTCTCCGGCAGGGGCGCGCCCGACCCACTGAACAGGGCACGCGGGCTTCCCGAGGAGGACGCCGACGTGCTGGCCGAGGTGCGCAAGCTGGGCGGTACCGATCAGAGCATGCTCGACGACCCGGACATCCTGGAGATCGTGCTGCCGGCGCTGCGGGCCGACTACCGGGCCCTGGCCACCTACCGCTGGGGCGGCGGAGAGCCGCTCGCCACTCCGCTGACCGTCCTGGTCGGCGACAGCGACCCGATGGTGACGGTCTCGGAGGCGGGCACCTGGCGGGAGCAGACCAGCGGCGAGTTCGCCCTCAAGGTGTTCGCCGGCGGTCACTTCTACATCGGCGACCACGTCGGCGAGGTCGCCGCGGCCATCACCGAGGGACTGCTCGCCGGGGCCGCCGCTGCCGCTGCCTGAGGGGCTTCGGGACAACAACAGGGCCTCCCGGTGGTGTCCGGCCGACTCGCGTCGGGCCGGACACCACCGGGAGGCCCCTTTCTCGTCCGCTCAGACGACCGCGCCTTCCCTCGTCCTCCTGCGCAGGGTCGGCCTGTTGGACCGGGCGAGGTCCTTCCACATGTCCGAGAGACCGGTGATGGTGCGCGCCGCGAACAGCCTGCGGATCGACACCTCCTGGTTCAGCTCCGACCGGATGAGGCCGACCAGCCTGATCGCCCGCAGCGAGTTGCCGCCGAGGTCGAAGAAGTCCTCGTCGATGCCCACCCGGTCAAGTTCGAGCACCTCAGCGAAGGCCGCGGCCAGAACGCGCTCGGTGTCGTTGCGCGGTGCGCGGTACTTCCCGTCGTCGAACACGGGCTTCGGCAGGGCCGCCCGGTCCACCCTTCCGTCGGCGGTCACCGGCAGGCTTTCGACGACCGTGAACACCGAAGGCACCATCGTCTCCGGCAACCGTCCCGCGGCGAACCGGCGCAGCTCCTCGGCCGCGAGGGTACGGCCGCCCGCCGGGACCACGTAGGCCACGAGCCGCTGCTGCCCGGTGTCGTCCTGCCGGACGACCACCACCGACCGGGCGAGGCCGGTGTACTCGGACAGCGCCTCCTCGACCTCGGTCAACTCCACCCGGACACCGCGTACATCGGTGCGCGTACCGGCACCGCCCACATACTCGATGCGTCCGTCGGCGGCCCACCGCACCCGCTCACCGGTGCGGTGCATCAGGCCGCCCGCCGGACCGAACGGGCAGGGCACGAAGCTCCGCGCGGTCCGGCCGGGGTGCCCGGGATATCCGCGCGCCACGCCGGGTCCCGCCACGTACAGCTCTCCGGTCACGCCCACGGGGACGGGCGCGAGTCCCGGGCCCAGGACGTAACGGGTGGACGCGGCAAGCTCATTCGTGGCCGTCGGGCCGTGCGCGTCGACGACCGTGAGGCCGGGGCAGGCTTCCCGCACCCGTCGCAGCGCGGCCGCGGACACGCGGTCGCCGCCGGTCCACACCTCGCGCAGTCCGGCGAGGAGTTCGGGGCGCCGCGCCGCGATCTCCGAGAACAGGCCCGCGGGCAGCCACACCGAGGAGATCT
The DNA here is from genome assembly GCF_040644915.1 of Streptomyces sp. NPDC046925. Lineage (NCBI taxonomy): Bacteria > Bacillati > Actinomycetota > Actinomycetes > Kitasatosporales > Streptomycetaceae > Streptomyces > Streptomyces sp. NPDC046925. The sequence goes on from NZ_JBEYWZ010000013.1 coordinate 130,008, forward strand.
CGTGCGCGGCCCGCGCCTCGGTCAGCGCGTCGGCGTCCAGTTCTCCGGCAGAAGCGACGGCCACCCGGCCGCCGTTCAGCAGAGGCGCCCACACTTCGACGGCGAGCACATCGGCGGTGTGCGGCGCATGCCACAGCACCGTGCTCGCGCCTGCTTCCTGTCGGCGGCGGTCCAGGACGAAGCGCCGCACGTTGCCGTGCGTCACGGCGATCACGGTGCTCTCACCGGTCGGCGCGTATCCGTACGACACGGCCAACAGGCTGTCCTGGTGCGACGGTACGAAGATCTCGCCCGCACCGCCGCTGTCGTCGCCGGACCTGTCGGAAGCGATGTCGTGGAAGGCGATCACCGGAACACCGGCGTCGGAGGGGAGCGGCCCGGACGTCGTCGCGTCGGTGAGCAGCAGGCTCGCCGACGCGCCCTCGACCGCCGACCTGATCCCGTCGGCGGGGAGCGCCGGGTCGATCGGCAGGTAGGCGCCGCCCGCCTTCACGACGCCGAGGAGGGCAACGACCAGGTCCGCCGATCGGGGCATGGCCACCGCCACGACCGTCTCGGGGCCCACGTTCCGGCCGCGCAGCGACCGGGCCAGCCTGCTGGAGCGCTCGTCCAGCTCGCGATACGAGACCGAGGAGTCCCCCGACACCACCGCGACGGCATCGGGATCCTGCTGGACCTGCCGCGCGAACAGCTCCGCGACGGTCGCCTCCGGCACCTGCGCGTCCGTGTCGTCCCGCGCCGTCAGGAGCCGGTCGCGCTCGGCACCGCTCACCACGTCAAGGGCGCCGACCGGCTGCTCGCCCGCGGCCACCGCGGCGCGGATGTACGCGATGAGGTCCTCGCCGATGGAGCGAAGCTCCGCGCGGGAGTACAGGCTCGCGGGGGCGTCGAGCCGGATGAACAGGTCGCTGTCGGCGCTCCCGTCGTTGTAGACGGCGATCGAGAGTTCGTCGAAGACACCGGTCGTCCCGCCGAGGTAGCGCGCCGGGCTGTCCGCGAAGTGTAGCCGCTCCACGAAGTCGACGACGTTCACGACGGCGCCGAAGCTGCCGCGGGCGTCCAGGACGGCGCCGCTCGCGCGCTGGATCTCCGAGTAGTGGCTGGCGGTGTGGTCGAAGATGTCGTACGTCTCGTCGCCGATCGCGTCGGCGATCTCCGTGAAGGTCGCGCCGAGCGGAACCTTCACCCGCACCGGCACCACGTTCACCGCGAGACCCGGCGTCCTGCTCGCCGCTCCGACCCGGTTGCCCACGGCCAGGGAGAGGAGGAACTCCGGACGGTCGCAGCGGTGCCGCAGAAACACCGCGGTGGCCGCGGTCAGCAGCGACGACGTCCATACGCCCATGGACGTGGCGGTCTCGGCCCACGCGTCCGCCTCGGCGCGGCCGACGCTCAGCGTGCGGCTCACCATGCCGAGAGGTTCGGTCAGTTCGCCCCAGCGGTCGGCGCTGCCCGTCGGTGCGTCGAGCGCGGACCGCCGGGCGTCGGACAGGGCGACGCGCGGTACCTGGGCGGGCGCGGGCGCGTCCTTCAGGTAGTCGCGCCAGAACTGCGTGTCCTCGGTGGCCTGTTCGGAGGCGAGGTACTCCGTCGCGCCGGTCGCGAACGACTCGGCGTCCCACGGGTGCGCGGGCTCCGGTGCCTTCTCGCCCTGTGCCAGCGCCGTGTACACCTCGGCCAGGCGCCGCGAGAGGAGGCCGCCCGAGCCGAACCCGTCCGATATGAGGTGGTGGTAGGCGATCACCAGGAGGGTGCGGTTCGCCCCGAGCTTCACCGCGCCAAGGCGGAAAAGCAGGTCCCGCGCCAGGTCGAACGGCTGCCGCAGCAGGTCGGCCAGCGCCTCGCGCGCCGCCTGCTCGGGGTCGGCCTCGGCGCTCAGGTCCAGGAAGAACGGCCGCCAGTCCCCCAATTCCCGGGGCACGAGGCGCAGTCCGCTGTCGCCGTCGACGAAATTGACGCGCAGCACCTCCGCCTCGTTCATCACGTGCAGGAACGTGGATTCCAGGACCGCCGTGTCCAGGTCGCCGTCCACGTCCCACATGGTCAGCGCATGGTTCAGCGTGTCGGGAAACATTTCCTGCGCCCGCCACAATCCTTTATGCGCAGACGACGCACCGAACGAACGCACAGAAATCAACCCCTCGAAGCAAAAAGGCCCGGGCCCGGGAATCGGAGAAATCCACGGATCACTTCCACCTTCCGGGAAGTGATGTGGCCGTTCAAGACAAGTCGTTGCCCGGCGGGACACTCCGCTCCCGGCCTTGCGGTGTCCCGCCGGCGGGACAGTCCCGCGGGGCCCGTGCGGGCCCGCGGGACCGTCGGTTCACCCCCGGCCGTGCTTGGCCATCGAGGTCGTGACGTGCTCGGCGACCCGTCGCGGCGACGGGTGCCGCAGCACCGTGTTCGCGCGCAGTTTGAGTCCGGTCGACGCGGTCAGGCGCTTGCTCAGCTCCACCGAGAGGAGTGAGTCGAATCCGAGCTCCTTGAACTCCTGGTCGGGGTCGACGAGATCACCGGAGGAGTGCCCGAGCACGACGGCGACCTTTTCGAGGACGTGGTCGAGTACGAGTGCCTTCGCGTCGTCGTCGGTGAGGGCGGCGACCCTGTCCGCCAAGGAGACGACCTGTTCTTCGGCCGCGGGCGGCAGCTCCGCCGGGGACGCCTCGACCGCCGTGTGCGTCGAGTTGAGCCAGTACCGCTGCCGCTGGAACGCGTACGTCGGCAGGTCGACCCGCCGACGCGTCCCGAACAGGGCGTCCCAGTTCACGGACCCTCCCCGCACGTGCAGTTGGGCAAGGGAGCCGATCACCGACTCCACCTCGTCCCGCTCCCGCCGCGACGAGGAGAGGACCAGCGCGTCGTCCACGTCCTCGACGATCTCCTGCACCGGGACGGTCAGGACGGGGTGCGGGCTCATCTCGATGAACACCCGGAAACCGTCCTCGGCCAACCGGCGCACGGAGGGCTCGAAGAGGACCTGCTCGCGCAGGTTGTTGTACCAGTAGTCGGCGTTCAGCTCCGCGGTGTCGATGGTCCTGCCGTACAGCGTCGAGCAGAAGGGAAGCGTCGACGTCTTCGGGCTCAGGTCGGACAGCGCGTCGATCACCTGGTCCCGGACCGGGGTCACGTGGTGGGAGTGCGATGCGTAGTCGACCGATATCCGCCGCGCCTGGACGCCGTCGGCCTTCATCTTCTCGACGAACTCGTCGAGCGCGTCCGGCTCCCCGGACACCACCACCGAGCGGGGACCGTTGACCACGGCGACGCTCACCTGGTCGCTCCACGGAGCGAGGCGTTCCGCGACGACGTCCGCGGACTCCGCGACCGACGCCATCCCGCCGTTCCCGATCACGTCCACCAGGGCCTTGCTGCGCAGCGCCACGACCTTGGCGGCGTCCCGCAGGGACAGCGCGCCGCACACGTGGGCGGCGGCTATCTCGCCCTGGCTGTGTCCGACCACCGCGGCCGGTTCCACGCCCCAGGACCGCCACAGGGCGGCCATGGACACCATCACGGAGAACAGCGCCGGCTGGACGACGTCCACCCGCTTCAGGGTCGGCGCCCCCTCGACGCCGCGCACGACGTCGAGCAGCGACCAGTCGACCCACTCGGACAGTGCGGCATCGCAGGCGTCGAGGGATTGCGCGAAGACCGGGAAGTTGTCGTACAGCTGGCGGCCCATGCCGACCCACTGCGAGCCCTGGCCGGGGAACATGAAGGCGACGCCGCCGAGTTTCCCGGCGACACCACGCACCACCGCCGGGGACTCGGCGCCCTGGCCCAGCGCCGCCGAGCCGCTCACCAGCTCGTCACGGCCGCGGCCCAGGACCACCGCGCGGTGCTCGAAGCGCGAGCGGCTCGACACCAGCGACGCGCCGATGCCGGCGGTGTCGGCGCCCGGATCGGCGGCGACGAACGCGCTCAGCTTGCCCGCCTGCTGCTCAAGGGCCGCCGCGCTCTTGCCCGACACCACCCACGGCACGAGGCCGCCGACGACACCGGGGGCCGCCGCGGACTCCTGTGCCTGCTCCTGTGCCGGGTCCTGCCCGGCAACCTGCGGCGGCTCGTAGGGCGGCTCCTCCTCCAGGATCACGTGCGCGTTGGTGCCGCTGACTCCGAACGACGACACACCGGCCCGCCGCGGACCGTCCGTCCGGATCCACTCACGCCCCTCCGTCAGGAGTTCGACGTCACCGGACGACCAGTCCACGTGCTGGGAGGGCGCGTCCACGTGCAAGGTCTTCGGCAGATACCCGTGGCGCAGGGCCAGCACGGACTTGATGACCCCGCCGACGCCCGCGGCGGCGATGGAGTGACCGATGTTCGACTTCAGGGACCCCAGCCAGAGCGGCCTGCCCTGCGCACGGCCCTGCCCGTAGGTCGCGAGGACCGCGCCCGCCTCGATGGGGTCCCCCAGCTTGGTTCCGGTGCCGTGGGCCTCGACCAGATCCACTTCGGAGGCCGACACCCCCGCGTTCGCCAGCGCCTTGCGGATCACCTTCTCCTGGGCGCGGCCGTTGGGCGCGGTCAGGCCGTTGCTCGCCCCGTCCTGGTTCACGGCGGAACCGCGCAGGACGGCGAGGACCGGGTGGCCGTTGCGGCGGGCGTCGGAAAGACGCTCCAGGAGCAGTACGCCCACTCCCTCGGCCCAGCCGGTTCCGTCGGCCGCGTCCGCGAAGGCCTTGCACCGGCCGTCGGCCGACAGGGCGCGCTGCCGGGCGAACTCCACGAAGAACGACGGCGTCGCCATCACCGTCGCCCCGCCCGCGAGGGCGAGCGAGCACTCCCCCGAACGCAGTGACTGCGCCGCCATGTGCAGGGCCACGAGGGACGACGAGCACGCCGTGTCCACCGACACCGCCGGTCCGGTCAGGCCCAGTTCGTACGCCACCCGGCCGGAGGCGACGCTCAGCGCGCTGCCGTACAGGAGGTAGCCCTCCAGGTCCTTCTGGCCGCCTTCCAGGAATCGCCACCCGTACTCGGACGAGCTCACCCCGGAGAAGACACCGACCTCGGACCCGCGCACGTCGGCGGGGACGATACCGGCCCGCTCCAGGACCTCCCACGACGTCTCCAGGAGCAGGCGGTGGTGCGGGTCGATCGCCAGCGCCTCGCGCGGGCTGATGCCGAAGAAGCCCGCGTCGAAACCGGCCGCGTCGCTCAGGAAACCTCCCCGGCGCGCGTACGTGCTGCCGACGGCGTCGGGGTCGGCGTCGTACACGTCCCGCCACCCGCGGTCCTTCGGGAACTCCTCCACGACGTCACGGCCGTCGCGGAGCAGTTCCCACAGGTCCTCGGGCGTCGACACGCCTCCCGGGTAACGGCAGGCCATGGACACCACGGCGATGGGCTCGCCGCGGCCCGCTCGCAGGGCGTCGTTCTCCTGGCGGAGCCGGTCGCGCTCCTCGAGCAGCGTGCGGAGCGCCCGCTGGACCCGGTCCGCGCCGTCCGCTGTGCGATCCGCGGAGTTGGTCATGTCACTTACCTCTTCTCATCCAGAGCCAGGCCGACCAGTGCTTCCAGGTCCAAGTCCGACAGTTCGTCCGCGCCCAGCACTTCCCGGAGCACCGCGTCATCGGCGGCAGCGGTGTCGGCGGCGTCGCTCGTGTCCGGTTCCGGACGCAGCAGGCCGGACAGGTGCTCGCCCAGTTCGCGTGGCGTCGGGTAGCTGAAGACGAGGGTGGAGGGCAGGCGCAGTCCGGTCGCGGAAGCCAGGCGGTTGCAGAGTTCGACGGACGTCAGTGAGTCGAATCCGAGCTGTGTGAACGCCTGGTCGACGTCGACGACCGCGCCGGACGCGTGCCCGAGCACGACGGCGACCTGGTCGCGGACCCAGTCGAGTACGGCTGCCGCCGCCTCGTCCGCGGGCAGGGCGGCCAGCCTGGCGGCCAGGCCGGGAGCGCCGCCGTCCTTGGCCGTGCCCGCCCTGTTGCGGCGCGGACGGCCTGCGTCGACGAGGTCGCGCAGGAGGGGCGGCAGTTCCTCGCCGGTCTTGTTCCGCAGCGCGGCGATGTCCACCCTGGCCGGGATCAGGACCGGCTCGTCGAGCGCGCAGGCCGCGTCGAACAGGGCCAGTGCCTCGGCGGTCGGCATCGGGGCGATGCCCATCCGCCGGAGCCGTGACAGGTCGGCCTGGTCGAGGCCGCCGGTCATGCCGCTGCTCTGCTCCCACCAGCCCCAGCACAGCGAGGTGCCGACCAGGCCGGATGCCCTGCGTCGCGCCGCGAGGCCGTCCAGGAACACGTTGGCCGCGGCGTAGTTCGCCTGTCCTCCGGTGCCGAGCGTGCCGGCGACGGTGGAGAACTGGATGAACGCCGACAGGGTGTGCTGTTCGGTCAGTTCGTGCAGGTTGACCGCACCGCCGACCTTGACGCGCAGCACGTGGTCGAAGCTCTCGGCGGTCATCGACTCGATCGTGCCGTCGGCCAGTGTGCCCGCCGCGTGCACGACCGCCGTCAGGGGGTACTTCGGGGGCATGTCGGCGAGCAGGTCCGCCACGGCGGCCCGGTCCGCGACATCGCATGCCACGACCCTGACCGCGGCGCCCGCGGCCTCCAGATCCGCGACCAGCTCGGTCACCCCGTCGGCCGCCGGACCGCGACGGCTCGCGAGCACCAGGCTGCGTACGCCGCGTTCGGCGACGAGGTGGCGCGCCAGCAGGGAACCCACGCCGCCGGTGCCGCCGGTGACCAGGACGGTGCCGCCGCCGAGGCCGTCGGCCACCTCGAAGACCAGCTTGCCGATGTGGCGGCCCTGGCTCATCTCGCGGAACGTCCTGCGTGCGTCGCGGATGTTCCGTACGGAGATCGGGTTGAGCCGGATCCGGCCGTCGGCGAAGAGTTCCATGACGGCCCGGAACATCTCGTGGATGGCGTCCGGTCCCGCGTCGTAGAGCTCGAAGGCCTCGTAGTCGACTCCGGGGTGGTCGGCCGCCACCTGGCGGGGATCACGGATGTCCGTCTTGCCCATCTCGACGAAGTCGCCGCCGCGGGTGAGCAGCGTCAGCGAGGCGTCGACGAAGCTGTGCGCGAGGGAGTTCAGTACGAAGTCGACCCCTTGCCCGTTGGTGGAGTGCCGGAACTTCTCGGCGAACTCCAGGTCGCGCGACGACGCCAGGTGCGCGTCGTCGAGGCCCAGAGCGCGCAGGGCGGGCCACTTGGCGGGGCTCGCGGTCGCGTAGATCTCGGCGCCGACGTGCTTGGCCAGTTGGACGGCTGCCATCCCGACGCCGCCTGCCGCGGCGTGGATGAGGATGCGCTGGCCCTTCTTGAGGTTCCGCAGGCGGAAGAGCGCGTAGTAGGCGGTGAGGAAGGTGGTCGGTATGGACGCCGCCTGGGCGTAGCTCCACTCGTCGGGGACGTGGGTGAGCATCCGGTTGTCGGCCACGGCGACGCGGCCGAAGGCGCCGTTGAAGACGCCGGTCACCCGGTCGCCCGGCGAGAGGCGTGTCACGTCGTCCGCCACTTCGGTGACCACTCCGGCGCCTTCGAGGCCGATCGGGGCATCGGCAACCGTGCTGTTCACCAGGCCCAGGGCGATCGTGACGTCCTTGAAGTTGAGGCCCGCGGCCTGGACGGCGATGCGTACCTGCCCGCTCGCCAGGGGTGCCTCCGCCTCGGGGCTGGGAACCCATGTCAGGTTCTCCAGCGTGCCCCTGCTCGGGATGCCGAGGCGGTGGGCGCCTTCGGCCGGGGGCTCGATCTGGTGGTCGGCGGGTGCGGCCTGCGCCATGCGGGGAACGAGGTACGCGCCGTCGCGCAGCGCCAGTTGCTCCTCACCGATGGCGGGGGCGTCCAGGACGCGGGCCAGGGAGGTTTCCTGGTCGTCGATGTCCACCAGGCGGAACCTGCCGGGGTGCTCCGTCTGCGCGGACCTGATCAGGCCCCACACGGAGGCGCCGGGGAGGCTTTCGACGCGCTCCCCCGCACCGGTGTCGACGGCGAGGCGGGTGAGGACCACCAGGGTGGATCCGGCGTGGGTCTCGGCGGCGAGGAATCGCTGGATCCAGTCCAGGACGCGCTTGCCCGTGCCGCCGACGGCGGCGGGCAGATCGGGGTCGGCGGTGACGAAGTCGTCCAGGCACAGGAGGATGTGTCCGGGTGCCTCGGCGGCGAGGACGTCGTCCATGGTCTCGTGGAGCACGAGGTCGCCGTCTCCCGCTCCGGAGAGCCGGGAGGCCAGACCGTCCTTCGCGCCGAGAACGCCCCACGATCCGCGGTGGGTCTCCTGCTTGTCCTGCGTGAGCGGCCGCCAGCGCAGTTCGTAGAGCGATTGCTCCTGTCCGCCGCGTGCCGCGCGCACTTGCTCGGCACTGGCCGGGCGGAACGTCAGCGCGTCGACGTGCGCGATCGGGTTGGCGTCCTCGTCGGTGATGGCCAGGGACACGATGCCCTCGCCTGCCGGGGTGAGCCGGACCCGGACGCTCGGACCGCACGGGCCGACCTGGTCGACGCCGGACCAGGAGAAGGGCATCCAGCCCTGATCGCCCGTCACCTCGACGACACCGCCGGCGAGTACGGCGTGCAGCACGCTGTCGATCAGCGCGGGATGCAGGGCGAATCCGCCCCCGGCCCGGTGATCGGCGCTCTCGGGCAGTGTGGCGAGGGCGTAGAGGTCGTCGCCCTGCCTCCAGACCTCGCGCAGTCCGCGGAAGGTCGGGCCGTAGTCGAAGCCCGCGTCCGCGAGCGTGTCGTAGAGGCCGTCGATGTCGACCTTCTGCGCCCCGGCCGGCGGCCATACGGCGAGCGGTCGCGCGTCGTCGGTCCACGCGGTCGTCCGCGCGGTGTCCGGTGCCAGGTTCCCCATCGCGTGGCGGGTCCAGCCGCCCACCGTCCTGCCGTCCTCGGCGGGACGCGAGTACACGTCGAGGGACCGGCGTCCGGTCTCGTCGGCCGCGCCGACGACGACCCGTATCTGCACGTCGCCCGAGTCGGGCAGGATCAGGGGGACTTCCAGGGAGAGTTCCTCGAGCGCGGCGCAGCCGACGAGGTCGCCCGCCGAGAGCGCCAGGTCCATGTAGGCCGTCGCGGGTACGACGACCGCCCCGAACACGGCGTGGTCGGCGAGCCATTCGTGGGTCCGCAGGGACCACCGGTCGGTGAACACCACCTCGTCGGTGCCGGGGTGGTCCACCACGGCGCCGAGCAGCGGGTGGTCCGGTGCCGAGAGACCGGCGGAGGCGACGTCCGCCGACCCCGTTGCGGCGGGGGCGTCCATCCAGTAGCGCTGCCGCTGGAACGCGTAGGTGGGCAGGTCCACCTGGCGGCGCGTCCCGAACAGGGCGTCCCAGTGCACGGGCACGCCCCTCACGTGCAGTTGGGCCAGGGCGTCGGCCAGTGCGGCCGCTGCCGGACGGCCCCGCCGTGCCGTGGAGACGACCAGTGCGTCACTCACGCCCTCGGCGGCGAAGGCCTCCTTGGTGATGCTCGCGAGCGTCGCTCCGGGCCCCACTTCGACGAAGACGTTCGCGCCGGCGGCACGAGCGGACTCCACGGCGTCGTGGAAGCGCACGGGTTCGCGGACGTGGGCCACCCAGTACGCGACGGACGACAGCTCCTGGAGCGTGGCCGCACGGCCCAGCCTGGTCGAGACGATCGGGATCGACATCTCGCCCGTGGTGAGCTCGCCGAGCGAGCGGGCGAACTCGTCCAGGATCGGGTCCATGAGCGGGGAGTGGAACGCGTGGTCGACGTCGAGCAGTTTCGCCGACGTGCCGCCTTCGATCAGCCGGTCCCGCAGGGCGTGGACCTCGTCGCGCAGGCCCGAGAGCACCACCGATTCGGGGCCGTTGACGGCGGCGATCCCGACGCGCTCGCACGAGGCGAGCAGGGCGCTCACGGTGGTTTCCGAGGCGCGTACGGCCAGCATCGCGCCGCGCTCGCCGACCGTCTGCATGACCCGTCCGCGCGCGGCCACGAGCCTGGTCGCGGTGTCCAGGTCGAAGACTCCGGACACGTGGGCGGCGGCGATCTCGCCGACGGAGTGACCGATCAGCTGGTCCGGTCGCGGGGCGTACCGCGACAGGAGCCGGTAGAGGCTGACCTGGAGGGCGAACAGCGCCGCCTGGGTGATGTCGGTGCGCTCACGGCCCTCGGGCTCGTCCGCCAGGAGCAGGGGCTTGAGGTCGAAGGCCAGATGGGCGTCGAAGTGTGCGCAGACCTCGTCGAGGCTCCGCGCGAAGACGGGGAAGGTGTCGTACAACTGCCGTGCCGCACCGGCCCACTGCGTGCCCTGTCCGGGGAACATGAAGACGCGCTCGCCGAGTTCCGCGGCGACGCCGCGCACCACCCCGGCGGCCTCCGTGCCCTCGCTCAGTGCCGCGAGGCCGCTCAGGAGTTCGTCGCGACCGTGTCCGAGGACCACCGCGCGGTGTTCGAGACCGGCCCGGCTCGACGCCAGTGACCAGCCCACGTCGGTGATGTCGGCGTCCGGGTCGGCGGCGGCGAACGCGCGCAGCTTCTCTGCCTGCGCCCGCAGCGCCTGCTCCGATCGCGCGGACAGGGCCCAGGGGACGAGGCGGTCCGCGGAATCCGGCTCGCGCTCGGCGGTGTCCGGTTCCTGTTCCTGCGCCGGTGCCTGTTCGAGGATCAGGTGGGCGTTCGTGCCGCTGATGCCGAAGGACGACACTCCCGCGCGGCGGGGCCGTCCCGGCGCGCTGGTCCACTCCCTGGGCTCGGTCAGCAGTTCCACCGTCCCGGCCGACCAGTCCACGTGTGTCGACGGGCGGTCCACGTGCAGCGTCCGGGGCATCACCCCGTGTCGCATCGCCATGATCATCTTGATGATTCCGCCGACGCCCGCGGCCGCCTGCGTGTGGCCGATGTTCGACTTCAGCGAACCCAGCCACAGCGGGCTGCCGGGCTCGCGGGCCTGCCCGTAGGCGGCGAGCAGTGCCTCCACCTCGATGGGGTCGCCCAGGGACGTGCCGGTCCCGTGGGCCTCCACCACGTCCACGTCGTTCGCCTGCATGCGGGCGTCCGCCAAGGCCGCCCGGATCACCCGCTGCTGTGCCAGTTCGTTCGGCGCGGTCAGGCCGTTGGACGCTCCGTCCTGGTTGACCGCCGCACCCCGGATCACCGCCCAGATCCGGCGCCCGTTGCGCCGCGCGTCCGACAGACGCTCCAGGACCAGTACGCCCGCGCCCTCGGAGAAGCCGGTGCCGTCCGCCGCGTCCGCGAACGCCTTGCACCGTCCGTCGAGGGCCAGACCCCGCTGCCGTGCGAACTCCACGAGCAGCCCCGGCGTGGAAAGCGTCGACACCCCGCCGGCCAGCGCAAGCGTGCACTCCCCGGAACGCAGGGAGCGCATGGCCTGGTGGACGGCGACGAGCGACGACGAGCACGCCGTGTCGGTCGACACCGCCGGGCCCTCCAGGCCCAGGGCGTACGCGACCCGGCCCGATGCCACGCTGGTGTAGGTCCCCGCGAGGGCGTAGCCCTCCACGTCACCGGCCGCCGCGTCGCCCATCCGCGGGCCGTAGTCGACGGCGTAGAGCCCGGTGAACACCCCGGTCGCGGAACCCCGTACCCCGGCCGGGTCGATGCCCGCCCGCTCAAGCGCCTCCCACGACGTCTCCAGCATCAACCGCTGCTGCGGGTCCATCGCCAGCGCCTCGCGCGGGCTGATGCCGAAGAACTCCGCGTCGAAGTCCCCGAGATCGGTCAGGAATCCGCCCGTGCGCGCGTACGTCTTGCCGCGCGCCTCGGGGTCCGGGTCGTACAGCGCGTCCACGTCCCAGCCGCGGTCCTGCGGGAAGTCACTTATCGCGTCCACACCGTCGGACACGATTCCCCACAGGCCTTCGGGGGAGGTCACCCCGCCGGGGAAGCGACATCCCACGCCCACGATCGCGATGGGCTCGTGAGCGGACTCCTCCAGCTCCCGCACGCGCTCGCGCAGCTCCTGCGCGTCGCCGACGGCACGTCGCAAGTAGGACCGGAGCTTGTCGACATCCTCCACCAGGGACTCCCTTAACGGTTGCTCGGACGAACGGGTGTGGCTACGCGTATCCGCGCTCGATCAATGCGTACAAATCGTCGTCACTGCGGTCTTCCGGGCTCGTCTCCTCCACCGCGTCCGCCGCCGGGACTTCGGGGGCCGGGGGCTCCGGGACTTCGGGCGTCCGGGGCTCCAGGAGGGAGAAGATGTGGAGACCGAGCCGCCGCACCGTGGGGTAGGTGAACGCGACCGTGGCCGGGAGCCGTACACCGGCCGCCGAGGTCAGCCGGTTGCGCAGCCGCACGGCCATCGAGGAGTCGAACCCCAGATCCTTGAAGGTCTCGGCCGACCGCGCCGTGAGGTCGGCCTCGGTCAGCGCCACTCCGCCGGCGGCCAGGAGCGCCGCCGTTTCGGCGCGCACCAGCGCGAGGACCGCCGACTGCGAACCCAGGTCCGCCGGTGCGGCGCCCGCTTGCGCGGAGGGGTCGCTCGTGGTGCCGGTGTCGTCGGACGCCGAGAGCCAGTACCGCTGCCGCTGGAAGGCGTACGTCGGCAGGGCGACCCGGCGCGGCCGGTCCGCGGCGAACACCGCCTTCCAGTTCACCGGCAGACCGCGTACGTGCAGTTCGGCCAGCGACGCAAGGACCTTGCCCGCGCTCCCGTCCTGCTTGTGCAGGGTGCTCACCACGGTCGGCGGGGCGGCAAGCGCGTCGGCCGCCTCCTCCATCGCGACCTGGAGCACGGGGTGCGGACTGACTTCCACGAACACGCCGCCCCGCTCGCGCATGAGGCCTTCGACGACCTCGCCGAAGCGCACCATCGAGCGCAGGTTGTCGTACCAGTACGAGCCGTCGAGCACCCGGGTGTCGAGCAGGCCGCCGGTGACCGTGGAGTAGAACTTCACCGCCGATTCCTTCGGCGTGATGCCCGCGGTGTCCGCGAGCAGACGCTCACGGATGCGTTCGACGTGGTGGGAGTGCGAGGCGTAGTCCACCCTGACCCGTCGCACCCGTACGCCGTCACCGGCCGCCATCTCGGCGAACTGGTCGAGCGCCTCGTTGTCGCCGGAGATCACCACCGACGCGGGCCCGTTGACCGCGGCGGCGGAGAGCCGTCCCGACCAGTGCTCCAACCGGTCGCGGACCCATTCGACGGGCGCGGCGACCGCGCTCATCCCGCCGGGGCCCGCCAGATCGATCAGGGCCCGGCTGCGCAGGGCGACGATGCGCGCCGCGTCCTCGAGCGAGAGCGCGCCCGACACGCACGCCGCGGCGATCTCGCCCTGCGAGTGCCCCACCACTGCCTCGGGAACCACGCCGAGGGATCGCCACACCTGCGCGAGGGACACCATCATCGCGAAGAGCGTCGGCTGGACCACGTCCACCCGGTCGAGGGACGCGGCCGATTCCTCGCCGCGCACCACGTCCACCAGGGACCAGTCGACATGGGGTGCCAGAGCCCGCTCGCAGGCGTCGATGGCCCGCGCGAAGACCTCGGACTCCGCGTACAGCCGCCGTCCCATGCCCAGCCACTGCGAGCCCTGGCCGGGGAACACGAAGACGACGGGGCCCGAGGGGTCCGTGGCCGTCCCGCGCACCGCCCGCTCCGAGCCGCCGCCCTCCGCCACCAGGTCGAGGCCCGCGAGCGCCTCCGCACGGCCGCCGCTCAGGACCACCGCCCGGTGCTCGAACGACGACCGCTGCGACACCAGCGCATGCCCGATGTCCACGGCCGATAGGGACGTGTCCGCGGCCACGAGGTCCCGCAGCCGGGCCGCCTGCTCCTTCAGGGCAGGTTCCGACCGCGCCGACAGCACCCACGGCACGGCCCCTGAGTGAGCCGGGGTGTCCAAGTCCGCTCCGGTGGCCGGGAGTTCCGCCCGGTCGCCGGGTGCCTGTTCGAGGATGACGTGCGCGTTGGTGCCGCCGAGGCCGAACGCCGACACCCCCGCCCGACGCGGCCTGCCGGGCTCGCCGGGCCAGGGCCGCGCGGCCCGCAGCACCTCGAAGTCCTGGTGGAAGTCGGCGATGGCGGGGTTCGGGGAGCGGAAGTTGAGGCTCGGGACCAGGTGCGCGCGGTCCACGCAGAGCGCCGCCTTCACGAAGCCGACGATTCCCGCGGCCGGCTCCAGGTGACCGACGTTCGTCTTCACCGAGCCGATCGCCAGCGGGCGGCTGCGGCCGCCCGCTTCCTTGATGACCTCGCGCAGACCGGATATTTCGGCCGGGTCGCCGACGCGGGTGCCGGTGCCGTGGGCCTCGACGTAGTCGACGCCGTCGAAGGGAACGGCCGCGCGTTCCAGGGCGGCGAGGACGGCCGCCGCCTGTCCGGCGGGGCTGGGATCGGGCATCCGGCTCGACGCACCGCCGCTGCCGACGCCCCAGCCGCGCACCACCGCGTAGATGTGATCGCCGTCGGCGACGGCGAGGTCGAGCCGCTTCAGGACGACGAACGCGCCGCCCTCGCCCCGGGCGAAGCCGCTGGCCCGCTCGTCGAAGGTGAAGCAGCGGCCGTCGGGCGACAGGGCGCCCAGATTCGCCAGGCCCGCTCCCGCCTCCGGGTCGGCGATCAGGTGCACGCCGCCCGCGATCGCCATGTCGACCGCGCCGCCCCGTATGCGGTCGCACGCCAGGGACAGCGACACGAGTGAGGAGGACTGGCCCGAGTCCGCGCAGTAGCTCATGCCGCGGACGTCGAAGAGGTTCGAGATCCGGTTCGCGATCAGCGCGCCGCTGGAGCCGAGCGCGGCGTAGTGGTCGTCCTGGTCGCTGCCGGAGAGTTTGCGCAGCAGTTCGTACCCGGAGGGCGCGGCGCCGACCACGACGTCGATCGCGCGGCCGGTGAGCGAGGCCGCCGGGACACCGGCGTCCTCGACGGCCTCCCAGGCGAGTTCGAGCCCGAGGCGCTGCACGGGGTCCATGGCGGCGGCCTCGGCCGCGCTCGTATCGAAGAACCCGGCGTCGAACCCGTCGATGGAGTCGAAGAACGAACCGGAGTCGAGGGTGTCGCCGTCCGGATGGGAGGTGTACGTCGAGTTCGCGTCGGCCGCCCGGTGCTCCGGGAACGTGCCGACGGTCGACTTGCCCTCGACCAGCAGGCGCCAGAAATCGCTCAGGCCGTGCACGCCGGGGAAGCGGCACGACATCCCGATGACGGCAATATCGGTGGCTGCGCCACTCATGCGAATCCCTTCCGGTTCCCTCGACGTATGGCTCTTACGGGCTGCACTGCTCTCACCGCCAGGAGGTCAACAAATTCAGCAGTTCGTCCGGCGCGTCCATGAAGTCGTAATGGCCGCCGTCGACGACTCGGAATTCGACCGAGTCCGCGTATGCGCGCCATCCCTGCAACTCGTCGAGGCTCACGTCGGGGTCGTCGCGCCAGTGCAGTACGACGATGGGGCAGGGCACGGCGGCAGGCTCGGTCCGCCGGTAGGCGCCCGCCGCCGCGTGATCGCGGAGCAGTACGAGCATGCCCATGTCGATCATGTCCGGCCGCGGTTCGATGCCCCGGCCGCGCAGGAACGTCTCCAGTTCGGCGCGGAGTTCGGGCTCGCTCATGGTGAGCATCCGGTCGCGCGACGCGTCGTGCGGTGCCGGCTGGCCGGAGACGAAGAAGCGGTCCGGTGTGGGCAGGCCGAGTTCGGCGAGCCGGAGCACGGTCTCGTAGGCGGGCAGTGCTCCCGCGCAGTGCCCGAAGAACGAGAAGGGCCGGTCGAGCAGCGGCTCCAGGGGGCCGGTCAGCTCCGCGGCGAGGTTCTCGTAGGTGCCGTAGTGCGGGTGGCCGAGGCGGTTCTCGCGGCCGGGGAACTGTACGGGGCTGACCTCGACGTCGTCGATGGCCAGGGGCCAGGCGCTGAAGGCCGAGGCCCCGGACCCGGAGAAGGGGAAGCAGAACATCCGGGCGGCGTTCTCGGTGGGCGGCCGGACGAACCACGGCGAGGTGATGGTGGCGGAGCCGGAGGTCATGGCGTCAGTCGTTTCTCGGCGACGATGGGGAGGTGGGTCATCCCGGCGATGAAGTACGACCGCAGGTGCTCCGGTTCGCCGGCCAGGTCGATGGAGCCGAACTTCTCGAGCAGCTCCTCGAAGAAGACGCGCAGGGTCAGCCGGGTCAGCGGCGCCCCGATGCAGAAGTGCGGCCCGTACCCGAAGGCGACCTGCCGCTTGGCGTTGCTCCGCGTGATGTCGAAGTCGTGCGGGTCGGTGAACTGGGCGGAGTCCCGGTTGGCCGAGCCGATCCAGGCGACGACCGCGCCGCGGGCCGGGATCGTGCCCCCGGCGATCTCGACGTCGTCGACGGCGTACCGCATGAAGTTGCAGGCGGCCGAGGTCCAGCGCAGGCCTTCCTCGACGAGGTTCGGGATCAGCGTGGGGTCGGCCTGGGCCTTGGCGAACTGCTCGGGCCGCTCGATGAGGGCGTGCACGGTGCCCGAAACGGTGTGCGGCGTGGTGACGTTGGCGCCGAGGAGGATGCTGTAGCCGTCGAGGGCGATCTCCTCGTCGCTGAGCGCCTCGCCGCCGGGGCGGACGCTCATGAGGTGCTGGAGGAGGCTGTCGTCCTCGCCTCCGGAAGCGCGCCGCTCCTTGACCCAGTCCTTCACGTAGGTGACCAGCTCGTGGTGGGAGATGGCGAGGGTCGCGGCTTCGCTGCCCTGGAGGAAGTGCCGGTCCGAGGGGGCCGTCACCATCGCGGTCAGCTGGACGAGCTCTTCCCAGTCCTTGGCCGGGATGCCGAGGAGGGGGCCGGTGACCATCGCCGGGAGCAGCAGCGCCTTCTCGGCGAGGTCAAACGTTTCTCCGTCGAGCGCGGGCTGGAGGAAACGCGAGACCGTCCCGCGGATGCTGTCCTCCCAGGACTTCACGGCCCGCGCGGTGAGCTTGGAGCCGAGCGGCCTGCGGACCTCGGTGTGCCGCGGCGGGTCGGTGGACGTCAGGAGCACACCGGCGGCGACGTCGTCCGTGCCGAGGTGGGTGGGTACGGTGCCGCGCTCGGAGGTGAACTCGCGGTGGTCGCCGAGGACGCGGCAGACGTCCTCGTAGCGGGTGACCGACCAGAACTCGCGGCCGTCGGGCAGGACTTGGTGGTGCAGGGGCGCCTTCTCCCGCATCACGTCCCAGATCGGATGCGGGTCGCCCGACGTGTAGAGGTCCAGGTCGAACAGGTCGACGCCGTCGAGGTCGATGTCGCGCCCGGCACCGGGCGTCAACCTCACGCCGCTGCCCTCCCCTGCTCGATCAGCTCGGCGACCCGGGCCGGCGACTGCGCCAGATAGAAGTCGCGCACGGACAGCTGGACTCCGTAGTCCTGCGCGACACGGTCGATGATTTTGATGCCGGTCAGCGAGTTGCCGCCGAGTGCGAAGAAGTCGCTGTCCACCTTGACTTCGGCGCCATTGAGGTGCTGCGCCCACAGCTCCGCGATTTCCTGCGCCAGTGACACCGGAGTGCTCAAAGGCGCGGCTTGTCCTTCTGACGTCTCGTCCTGTCCACCAGCTGCGTGGACAACCTGCGGCGACGAATTCATTGCCTTTTTCCTTCCTCCGGGGCCCTTTGCGCTGTCCCGCCGGCGAGACAAATTCCGTGAATGGCCGAATGGAGTGTCGCGCGCATTCCCCTCCGCCCACACCGGGTCCGCGGACCGGCGGCGCGGGCCGGCCGGTGGGGTTGAGAGCGGACCGGCGGGCCTGCATGCTGACGCCCCCGGGAACCGTCCCGCCGGCGGGACAAGGCAAGTCCGACGGCGCCCCGCACCGCACCGGGACCGGTCCGCGTTGACCGTCCCGTCCGCGTTCCGTGAACGTGAGAACGGTTCGACGACGTCAGCGACACAGGGGAATGACGCAGGGGAATGGGGAACGACGTGGGACACACCGGCGACGTGGGACACGCGGGCAGGGACGCGGACATCGACGCGGACGTGGTGATTGCGGGCGCCGGGCCGACGGGCCTGATGCTCGCCTGCGAGCTGCGGCTCGCGGGCGTCGATGTGGTGGTGGTCGAGCGGCTCGCGGAGCGGACGGGCGAGTCACGGGCCGGCGGGATCCACTCCCGCACCCTGGAGGTCCTCGACCAGCGCGGCATCCTCGACCGCTTCCTCGCGGTCGGCGAACTGCAGCCCGTGGGCCACTTCTCCGCCCTCTACCTGGACTTCGACGAGTCCGAGTCCCGCCACCCCTACCCGCTGATGATCCTGCAGTCGGCCATCGAGCAGCTTCTGGAGGAGCGTGCCGCCGAGCTCGGCGTGCGGGTGCGCAGGTCCTCCGAGGTGACCGGGATCGACCAGGACGAGACCGGTGTGACGGTCGGGATCGGTACGGCCGCCGCGGATCCGGAATCCGTGACGCTGCGCGCCCGCTATCTCGTGGGCTGCGACGGCGGGCGCAGCACGGTGCGCAAGCTGGCGGGCATCGGCTTCCCCGGCACTCCGGCGACGATGACCGCGCTGATCGGCGACGTCGAACTCCCCGATCTGCCCGAGGACTACGTGTGGGTGCGGCGCTGCGCGGCAGGCGACTACTCGGCGATCGCCTTCGAGCCCGGCTGGTTCCGGGTGATCGCGTCCGAGTACGACCGGGTCGCGGACCGCGACGAGGCCCCCACGTTCGAGCAGCTGCGGGAGTCGCTGGTCAGGATCGCGGGCACCGACTTCGGGATGCGGGCGCCGCGCTGGGTCTCGCGGTTCAACGACGCCGCGCGGCAGGCCGACCGGTACCGCGAGGGCCGGGTGCTCCTCGCGGGCGACGCGGCGCACATCCACTTCCCGGCCGGCGGGCAGGGCCTGAACATGGGCGTGCAGGACGCGGTCAACCTCGGCTGGAAGCTCGCCTCCGTGGTGCGCGGCCGGGCGCCGGAGACCCTCCTCGACAGCTACCACGCCGAGCGCCACCCCGTCGCGGAGCGCGTGCTTCACAACACCCGGGCGCAGTCGGCCCTGCTGCGCCCCGGCGCCCAGACGGACGCACTGCGCGAGGTGTTCGGCGCGCTCATGGTGTTCGACGACGTCAACCGGTACCTGCGCCACATGCTGACCGCCCTGGACATCCGCTACCCGGTCGACGGCGACCACCCGCTGGCGGGCCTCCGTGTCCCCGACGCCGACCTGAAGACTCCGGACGGCACCATCGGTGTCTACGACCTGCTGCACGAGGGCCGCCCCGTCCTGCTCGATCTGGGAGGCAGCGCCGAGTTGGCGGCGCTCGCCGAGGGCTGGGCCGACCGCGTCGACCTGGTCGACGCACGGAGCGAGGACGACTTCTGGCCCGTGCCGGCCATCGGCGACATCCCCGCCCCCGCCGCGCTCCTCATCCGCCCCGACGGCCATGTCGCCTGGGGGGCCGCCGACGACGAAGCGTCCGACGCCTCCACGCTCCGGGCCGCGCTCACCACCTGGTTCGGTCCGTCGCTGCGGGGGTGAGACACCGCCGCGTGGTGTCACATGACACCTGGCGGCCGGCACCACTCGATGCCGTGCGGCGCGGCGACGGGCCACTCGCATGCGGCACCATCCAGGCTTGCACCTGGCGTCAGAGTGCCGCCATGCTGACGTCATGGACCTCACCCCGTATGTCGACACTCTCCGCCGCGAGCTCGCGGTGGCCGCCGAAGCCGGCGGGGACGATGCGCGCGAGCTGGCCGAGCGGCTGACCGCTCCGCTGGAGTCGGCGACGCGTCTGACGCTGCTGAGCGTGCTCTCCGCGGCGATGGGCGAGATCACCAGCGAGCTCGCGCCGGGCTCGGTCGACGTACGGCTGCGCGGCCTCGACCCGGACTTCGTGGTGACGCTGCCGCCCGCGGACGTCGCCCCCGAGGAGCAGGCCACGCCGGTCGACACGTACAAGACCCCGGCTCCCGCCGACGGCGACGAGGGCGGCACCGCCCGCGTCAACCTCCGTCTTCCCGCCCACCTCAAGGCGCGCGCCGAGGAGGCCGCGAGCCGCGAGGGCCTGTCGGTCAACGCCTGGCTCGTGCGCGCCGTATCGGCGGCGGTCGACGGCGGCACACGACCGCGTACGGAGAAGACCCAGACCCTCGGCCAGAGCTTCACCGGCTGGGTGCGCTAGCCGCGCCCGCGCCCCTTCACCACCCCCACGCCCCGAAGACCCGAGGACGGTCCGGTCATGCCTACGTTCGACACTCCTGAAGCGATCTCGGTCACGGCGCGTGTGGACGCCGGTTCCATCCAGTACACCGCGGGCGAGCGCACCGACACCCTCGTCGAGGTCCGGCCCCGCGAGGCCAAGAAGGACCAGGACGTACGCGCCGCCGAACAGACCGAGGTCTCGTACGGCAACGGTGTCCTGACCATCAAGACGCCCAAGCCCAGCCTCTTCGGCCGCACCGGCACCGTCGACGTGACCGTCGAACTGCCCGCCGGCTCCCGCACCGACACCACCGGCGCCTGGACCCAGGTCATCGGCGAAGGCCGCCTCGGCCAGACCCGCGTCAAGACCTCCTCCGGCGACGTACGCCTGGACACCACCGGCCCGCTGCACCTGACCGCATCCCACGGCTCGATCACCGTGGACCACGTCGAAGGCGCCGCCGAGATCTCCACCAGCTCCGGCAGCCTGCGCCTGGGCACCGTCGACGGCACCGCCACCCTGAAGAACTCCCACGGCACCACCACCATCGGCACCGTCACCGGCGAACTGCGCGTACGCGGCGCCAACGGCGACATCGACATCGCCCACGCCGAAGACTCCGTCACCGCCGTCACCGCGCACGGCACCCTGCGCGTCGGCGAAGCCACCCGCGGCACCATCCAGCTGGAAACCTCCTTCGGCGCCATCGAAATCGGCGTCAGCGAAGGCACCGCCGCCTGGCTCGACGTCAGCTCCAGCTCCGGCCAGGTCCGCAACACCCTCACCGCATCCGACAGCCCCGACAATACCGAGGACTCCGTCAAGATCCGCGCCCGCACCAAGCACGGCAACATCGACATCCGCCGCGCCAAGCCCTGACCGCCTGCTACCCGGCCGTTTCCGTCCAGGTGACCGGCAGTGCGTGGACGCCGTAGATGTTCATGTTGGTCCTGAGCCTCACCTCGTCGGCGGGGACGGCCAGCTCCAGGGTCGGGAAGCGGCGCAGCAGGCCTGCGAAACCTGCGCGCATCTCGATGCGGGCCAGTTGCTGTCCGAGGCACTGGTGGACGCCGTGGCCGAAGGAGAGTTGGCCGCGCGCCTTGCGGTGGACGTCCAGGGCGTCGGGGTCGTCGAAGCGCCGGGGGTCGCGGTTGGCGGCCAGCATGGAGACGATGACGGTCGACCCCTTGCCGATGGTCTCGCCGCCGAGCTCGATGTCCTGCGTGGCATAGCGGAAGAGGACGTCGACGACGGACAGGTAGCGCAGGAGTTCCTCGACGGCATCGGGCCACAGGTCCGGTTCGGCGCGCAGCCGGTCCAGCTGCTCCGGGTGCTCCAGGAGCGCGAAGGTGCCGAGGCCCAGCATGTTGGCGGTGGTCTCGTGGCCCGCGAGCAGCAGCAGGAAGGCGATGCCCGTCAGTTCCTCGATGGTGAGGTCGTCGTGGCGGGCCAGGTCGGAGAGGATGTCTTCGTCGGGTTCGGCGCGCTTGCGGGTGACCAGTTCGGAGAGGTACGTGGTCAGGCCGGTGTACGCGGCCATCTTCTCGTCGAGCGAGATGTCCTTTTCCATGATCTTGCCGGAGTTGGCCTGGAAGGTCTCGCGGTCCGCGTAGGGGACGCCGAGCAGTTCGCAGATGACCAGTGAGGGCACCGGCAGCGCGAACTCCTTCACCAGGTCGACCGGCGGGGTCAGTCGCGCCATCTCGTCCAGTTGCCGCTCGGCGATGGCGACGATGTTCTCTTCGAGCATCTTCATGCGTTTGACGGTGAAGGCGCCGGTGAGCATGCGCCGCAGCCGGGTGTGGTCCGGCGGGTCCATGCTGATGAACAGGCCCGGCTCCTGCGGGGACGGCTCGGTGATGGGGGGCATGCCGGGGGCCTCGTACGGCAGATGGAGAACGCCGATGTCCTGGCGGGAGCTGAAGCGGGTGTCGGCCAGGAGCGTGCGGACTTCTTCATAGCCGGTGACTAACCAGCCCTCGTGCCCGTCGGGGAAGAGCATGGGGCTGACGGGGCGCGACTCGCGCAGCTCGGTGATGCGGCGGGGCGGGTCGAAGGGGCCCGCGTCGCGTTCCGTCGGGAGGCCGTGGGGGATGGCAACGGTTTGATCCATGACTCCACCATGGCACACCTTCAGTGCCATATCGAGCCACTGTGGCACCATCGTGTGCCGCGTCCGGAACAATGACCGAAAAAGCCGCCTCGGCGACATGCACGCCGAGACGGCTCAGGAGGGGACGACCAGGTGGAGTCGGCCGGGGTCACGCCCGCTTCTTGAACGTGGAGACCGCCCACACGTAACCGACGACGGCGAGGCCGACGCACCAGGAGACGGCCGCGATCGCGTCACCGCCCGACGGGTTGCCCGCGAGCAGACCGCGCAGCGTCTCGATGATCGGGGTGAAGGGCTGGTACTCGGCGAACTGCCGAACTCCGGCGCCCATCGTGTCCGCGGGCACGAACGCGCTGCTCAGGAACGGCAGCATGATCAGCGGCACGGCGGCCATGCCCGCCGACTCCACGGACTTCGCGGCCAGGCCCATGGCGACGGTGAGCCAGCCGGCCGCGAAGCTGAGCAGCACGACGACACCGACCACACCGAGCCAGTCCAGGGCGGACGCCTGCGGGTCGAAGCCCATCAGGAAGGCAACGCCGACGATCGCCGCGCAGCCCACCAGGGCGCGCACCGTGGTGATGACGACATGCCCGCTCAGCATGGCGCCGCGGGACACGTCCATCACCTTGAGCCGGTTGATGACGCCCTTGGTCATGTCGGAGTTCACCGCGGTCGCCGTGGCGCTCAGCCCGTAGCTGATGGCCATCACGAGCAGCCCCGGCGTCACGTAGTCGATGTAGCTGTCGCCGACGCTGAATCCGCCGCCGAAGACCTTGACGAACATCAGCATGATCACGATGGGGAACAGCACCGCGTTGAACATCGTGACGGGGTTGCGCACGTTGTGCTTCAGGTTGCGGCGCAGCATGATCGCCGAATCGGCCAACGGCGTCGAGACCGTACTCACTGTGCGACCGCCTCCTTGCTCAGGTGCTCGATGTCCGCGTGGTCGGCCGCCGCGTCGGTGCTCTTGCGTTCGGTCAGGGCGAGGAACACGTCGTCGAGGTCCGGGCGGTGCACCGAGAACTCCAGGGCGTCGATCGCGTGCGCGTCGAGCCGTCCGAGCAGCGCCCGCAGCGACTTGGTCTCGCCGTCGCTCGGCACCCGCAGGGTCAGCTCGTCGTCGTCCCGTGTCGCGTCGGCCAGGACCCGCGCCGCCGTGTCGAGTTCACGGAGGTCGGCGAAGCGGAAGCGGATGTGGGTGCCGGGGATCTGGCGCTTGAGCTCGTCGGCGGTGCCCTGGGCGACCAGGCGGCCCCCGTTGAGCACCGCGATCCGGTCGGCGAGCTGGTCGGCCTCCTCGAGGTACTGGGTGGTGAGGAAGATGGTGGTGCCCTCGGCCACGAGCTCGCGGACGATCCCCCACATCGTGCGCCTGCTGCGCGGGTCGAGGCCCGTCGTCGGCTCGTCGAGGAAGATGATCTCCGGACTGCCGACCAGCGTCATCGCCAGGTCCAGCTTCCGGCGCATACCGCCGGAGTAGGTGGCCGCCAGCTTGTCCGCCGACTCCACCAGGTCGAACCGCTCGAGGAGTCCGGTGACCACCTCGTCGGAGCGCACGCGCTTCAGGTCGGCCATCAGGCGCAGGTTCTCCCGGCCCGACAGCAGGTCGTCCACCGCGGCGAACTGACCGGTCACACCGATCTTGGCGCGCACCTGCTTGGTCTGCGTCGCCACGTCGTGCCCGGCGATCCGCACCGTTCCGGCGTCGGCGTTCATCAACGTCGTCAGGACGTTCACCGTCGTCGTCTTGCCCGCCCCGTTCGGGCCGAGCAGGGAGAAGATCGATCCCGCCGCGACCTCGAAGTCGACGCCGTCGAGCACGACCTTGTCGCCATAGGCCTTGCGCAGCCCTGAGACCGCAATCGCTGGACTTCTCATGCCTCCACTTTCCTCTCCGGTCCTTTCACTCATCGGTCAGCTCACATAGCGATCAGCTCACGTGGCGGTCGGCTCACGTATCGGTCAGGCGCTGACGCGGGCGCATTCCGCCTCGATCGCGTCGAGCACCTGACGGCCGCTGTCGACCAGGTACATGTGGTCGCCCTCGAATTCCGCATAGCTGAATTCAGCGGTGGTCGCGTCCCGCCACTGCTGCGCCTCCTCCGCGGTGACCAGACCGTCGACGCTGCCCCGCAGCGAGCAGATCGGCACGGACACCGGTTCGTCGGTGCTCGGTACGTAGCTCTCGTGCATCTCGCAGTCGGCCTGGAGCGTGGGGAGAATCAGTTCGCGCATCTCCGGGTGGTCGAGGGCCTCGTGCCTGAAGCCCGCGAACTCCTCGACCCTGGCGAGGAATTCGTCGTCCGGGAGCCCCGCCGCCCTCCGCTCGCGCTGCGTCCACGGCCCCGGCGACCCGCTGACGACGAGCCGCTCGACGTGAATGCCGCGCGTGCTCAGCAGATGCACCAGCTCGTACGCGAGCACCGCGCCCAGGCTGTGCCCGAACAGCACGGCCCGCGTCCCCTCGCCGAGGTCCGCGACGACGTCGTCGACGGAACTCTTGGCCGCCTCGACGACATTGCGGAACGGCGTCTCCAGGATCCGCCGTTCCCTGCCCGGCAGTTCGACCGCGGTCACGCGCCACCGGTCGCCGGCCAGCTCCTGCCATGGGTGGAAGAACGACGGTCCCGCTCCCGCGAACGGCACGCACAGCAGCGCCGTCCGGTCCTGTTCCCGTGCGGATGTTCCGGGTTCCCTCACACCGACCAACCCCTTCATTCGTTCGTTAGACGAGCTTGTTCTTGACGACCTCGAAGAACTGGGCCACGGGTCCGGGCATGTGCATTTCGTGGTGCGTGGCGTGCACGTCGTGTATTTCCAGGGAGCCGAGCACGTAGGGCCGCCACAGATGCCCGTACGACTGCTCCTCCAGCGTCGCGTTGAAATACAGCACGTCGCCGCGGTAGACCGGCGATTCGAAGTCCGCCATCAGGGACGTGTTGTTGGCGAGCACCGTCGACATGGTGTCCAGGAAGCCCTGCCGGTTTCCGGTGCGTATGTACTGGCTGAGGTCGTCCTCAAGCTCGGCCCGGTAGTCCGTCGAGTCCTTGCCGGCGTGCACCGTGGAGAATCCGTGGCCGCCGGGCTGGGCGTCCAGGACGGCCACGAGATGGACCTCGTGCCCGAGCCGGTCGAGCGCGTCCGCGACGGCCTGCACGACCGTGCCGCCGTAGGACCAGCCGATCAGGTCGAAGGGGCCCTCGGGCTGGACCTTCAGGATCTGGCCGACATAGTCGTCGATCATCTCCTCGACGGAGCCCGCCACCGGCTCGACGCCGTCGGAGCCGCGGGACTGCAGGGCGTAGGCGGGCCGGTCCTCGATGTGCAGCACGAAGCTGTAGTACGCCCAGCCGAGACCGCCGCCTCCGTGGAAGAACCACACCGGCGGCTTGCCCGTGCCGGGATCGTTGTTCAGGGGCAGGACGACCGCGAACGCGTCGGCCTCGTCGACGGGGGCGCCGCCCGCGAGCATCAGCGCGGCGAGCTCGGCCACCGTGGGGTACCTGATGATGGTCCTGATGGGGATGTCGATGTCGAACTCGCCGCGGACCCGGACGCTGAGCCGGGTGGCCAGGAGCGAGTGGCCACCGAGCATGAAGAAGTTGTCGTCGATGCCGACGTTCTCCAGGCCCAGGAGCTCGCCGAAGAGGGCGCACAGCCTCTCCTCGTAGGCGTTGCGCGGCGCGCTGCCGACCTCGGTGTTCGTCTCCTCGGCGGGCAGGGCCCGCCGGTCGAGCTTGCCGTTCGAGGTCAGCGGGATCTCCGACAGCGTGATGAGCGCGGAGGGCACCATGTAGTCGGGGAGGAACTCGCGCAGGTGCGCGGAGATCTCTTCCGCCCGGGCCGCGGCGCCGGGCTCGGGCACGACATAGCCGACCAGGCGCTTGTCGCCCTCCTGGTTCTCGCGTACGACGACGACCGCCGTCGCCACGTCGGGGTGCCCGGCGATCGCCTGCTCGATCTCGCCCAGCTCGATGCGGAACCCGCGGATCTTGACCTGGGAGTCGGCCCGGCCGACGTACTCCATCTGGCCGGTCCTGCCCCAGCGGACCAGGTCGCCGCTGCGGTACATCCGCTCGCCCGGCTCGCCGAAGGGGCACGCGACGAAGCGTCCCGCCGTCAGCTCGGGCCGGCCGTGGTAGCCGCGGGCCAGGCCGTAGCCCCCCACGTACAGCTCGCCGGTCACGCCGGGGGGCGTGGGCTTGAGGTGGTCGTCGAGGACGTAGGAGCGCAGGCCGGGGACCGCGCGTCCGATCACGCCGTTCCCGTGGTGGGTGACGGAGTGCTCGTCCAGGTCGATGCGGGTGACGTGGACGGTGGTCTCGGTGATGCCGTACATGTTCACGAGGACCGGCGCGTCGGGAGCGTGGCGCTCGTACCACTCCGTGAGGCGGTTCAGGTCCAGGGCCTCGCCGCCGAACACCACATAGCGCAGGGCCAGTTCCTGGTCGGAGGCCTGGGCGTCGGCCTGGATGAGCTGGTAGAAGGCCGACGGCGTCTGGTTCAGGACGGTGACCTGCTCGCGGGCCAGCAGCCGGCGGAAGTCGACGGGGGAACGGGAGACGTCGTAGGGGACCACGACCAGGCGGCCGCCGTACAGCAGCGGGCCCCACAGCTCCCACACCGAGAAGTCGAAGGCGTAGGAGTGGAAGAGGGTCCACACGTCGTCCGCGCCGAAGGCGAAGTCCTCGGTGGCGTTGAAGAGTCCGACCACGTTGCTGTGCGGGACCAGCACGCCCTTGGGGCGGCCGGTCGACCCGGAGGTGTAGATGACGTACGCCGTGTGGTCGGGGCGCAGGGCCGTGCGGCGCTCGGCGTCGGTGAGGTCGGTGTCCTGCTGTCCGTCGAGCGCGTCGGCCCGGTCGAGGTGGACCACGGGGAGGTCCGGGGAGATGTCGAGGGTGTCGCCGGTCGTGCTCGTGGTCACCAGGAGCACCGGCGCGGCGTCCTCGATCATGTAGGCGATGCGGTCGGCCGGGGAGTCGGGGTCGATGGGCAGATAGGCGCCGCCCGCCTTGAGCACCGCGAGCAGCGCGACGACCAGATCGGCCGAGCGCCCCAGGCAGACGCCGACGAGGGACTCGGGGCCCACTCCCCGGGTGACGAGGTGCCGCGCGAGGCGGTTGGCCCGTGCGTTCAGCTCTCCGTAGGTGAGCGCGGTGTCCTCGTGGGTCACCGCGACCGCGTCGGCCCGCTGCGCCGCCTGGCGCTCGAAGAGCTCGACGAGGGTGGCGCCGGGAGCGTCGGTGCCCGCCTCGTTGACCTCCACGAGGAGCCGCTCCCGCTCCCCCGCGATCAGTACGTCGACGTCGCCGACGCGCATGCCGGGGTCGGCGGAGAGCTGCTCCAGGACCCGTACGAGCCGGGCGACGATCACCTCGGCCGACGCGCGGTCGAACAGCTTGGTGGCGTACTGGAGGTCTCCGCGCAGCGTCCCCGTGTCGTCCACGGCCATGAAGAAGGTCAGGTCGACCATGGCGGTCGAGGGGATGGCCTGCTCGAACGCCACGTCAAGACCGGGGAGTTCGAGGTTCGGCTTCTCGTAGCTCTGCCAGGCGAAGATCACCTGGAACAGCGGCTGGTACGCCGCGGAGCGGTCGGGGTTGATCGCCTCGACCACCACGTCGAACGGCACGTCCTGGTGCTCGTAGGCCGCAAGGGACTTGTCCCGCACCTGCGCGAGCAGGTCGACGAACGTCGGGTTGCCGGAGAGGTCCGTGCGCAGCACCTGCGTGTTGACGAAGCAGCCGATCAGGTCGGCCAGCGCCTCGTCGTTCCGTCCGGCGATCGGCGAGCCGATCGTCACGTCGTTGCCGCCGCCGATCTTGCTGAGCAGGACGGCCAGCGCGGCCTGCATGAGCATCGACATGCTCGTTCCGCGTTCCTGCGACAGCTTCTGCAGGCCGGCCACGACGTCAGGACGCACTTCGAGGTCGACCGTGTCGCCGTCCGAACTGGCCTCCGCGGGCCGGGGCCGGTCCAGCGGCAGGTTCAGCGGCTGCGGCACCCCGGCCAGTTCCTTGCGCCAGTACTCGACCTGCCCGGCGGCCAGCGTGCCCGGCTCGGCCACGTCGCCGAGCACCTCGCGCTGCCAGACCGCGTAGTCCTTGTACTGGATGGGCAGCGGCTCCCAGGCCGGCGCCTTGCCGCCCCGCCGTGCGATGTAGGCGTCGAAGAGGTCCCCCATCATCGGCGCGCTGGAACTGCCGTCGGACGCGATGTGGTGGACCACGAGGACCAGGACATGGTCCTCCGGGGAGCAGCGCAACAGGCTTGCCCTGAAGGGGAGTTCGGCTGCCAGGTCGAAGCGGTGCGCGACGGCCTCGTCGATCACGCCGGTCACGTCGTCGGGCGCCACATCGACCACGCGCACCTCGGGCGACGCCTCGTCGGCCGACAGGATCCGCGGGTGGGGCTCACCGGCTTCGTCCGTCTCGTACGTCGTACGCAGGATCTCGTGCCTGCCGAGCACATCGCCGAGCGCCGCCACCAGGGCGTCCTCGTCCAGGGCTCCGGTCAGCCGGAAGGCCGCCGAGATGTTATAGGTCGCCGCTCCCCCCTCCAGCTGGTGCAGGAGCCACATGCGGCGTTGTGCGAATGACAGCGGAATCATTGCTTCACTCCTTATTGAACATCTGACGCAGACTGGGGCGACGGGGAGCGGCAGATTCCTCCGACCACGCAGCGAGCGCGGCCACCGTCGGCAGGTCGAAGATCTTGCGGATGGGGATCTCGATCCCCATCTCGGCGCGGGTGCGGCTGATCAGGCGGGTGGCGAGCAGGGAGTGCCCGCCGAGCTCGAAGAAGCCGTCGTCGATGCCGACCCGGTCCAGGCCGAGCACCTCGGCGAACAGCCCGGCAAGCTCCTTCTCGCGGCCGGTGCGCGGCGCGCGGTACTCGGCGCCGGTGTACTCGGGCTCGGGCAGCGCGGCCCGGTCGAGCTTGCCGTTCGGGGCGAGCGGCAGTTGGTCGAGGACCACGAAGGCGGACGGCACCATGAAGTCCGGCAGCCGCTCCGACACGAAGCCGTGCAGGTCCTTCGCAGCCGGTGCGGGGCGGCCGTCGGCGGCCGTGCCGTCGCCGGCGGCCACGGGTACGACGTAGGCGACGAGTTGCTTGCCCGCCGTGCTGGAGCGCCCGGCGCGGGCGATGACGACGGCCTGCGCGACCTCGGGGTGCGCGGTGAGCGCCGCCTCGACCTCGCCGGGCTCGACGCGGAAGCCGCGCACCTTGACCTGCGTGTCGTCGCGGCCCACGTACTCCAGCTGTCCCGCGTCGTTCCAGCGGGCCAGGTCACCGGTGCGGTACATGCGAGCGCCCGCCGGGCCGAACGGGTCGGCGACGAAGCGCTCCGCGGTCAGTTCGGGGCGGCCATGGTAGCCGCGGCCGACGCTGCCGCCGACGTACAGCTCGCCGACCACGCCGGGCGGCACCGGGGAGAGGCCGGGGCCCAGGACGTAGGTCCGCATGTTGCCGAGCGGGGTGCCGACGGGCGCGCTGCCCGAACCGGGCCGGGTGTCGGCATCGACGGTGAAGGTGGTGGCGTAGAACGACTCGCTCTGCCCGTAGGCGTTGACGACCCGTACGCCCGGGAAGGCCTTGCGGGTCTTCTCGACGAGCGACGAGGGCAGGGCCTCACCGGCGAAGACGACCGTCTCCACGCTGGTACGGCCGGAGATCTCGTCGACGAGTTCGGCGAAGGCGGACGGCACGGTGGAGATGACGCTGCCGTTCCAGCTCTCCCGCTCGCCCAGGACCAGGACGTCGCGGACCACTTCGACGACGCCGCCGGTGGCGAGGGTCGTGAAGATCTCGAACGCCGACACGTCGAAGTTGACGGACGTGCCCGCGAGGAGCCGCTTGCCCTGCTCCAGGCCCACGCGGGAGGCGAGCCGCAGCACGCCGTTGACCACGCATCCGTGGGTGATGGCGACGCCCTTGGGCTTGCCCGTGGAGCCCGAGGTGTACATCACGTACGCCAACTGGTCAGCGTGCAAGCGGAGTTCGGGGGCGGCGGTCTCCGTGGACAGGTCGAGCGTGTCGAGGAAGATGTCCGGGGCTTCGTGCTCCGGCAGCACCGCGACCGTCGCGGAGTCCGTCAGGACGAGCCTCGGCCGCGCCTCCTCGAAGATCGCCTGGAGGCGGTGGCTCGGGTACTTGGGGTCGACCGGGAGGTAGGCGCCGCCCGCCTTGTGGACCGCGAGCAGCGCGACGACCAGATCGGCCGAGCGCGGCAGCGAGACGGCGACGACCGACTCCGGGCCCACCCCGCGTCCGGCCAGTTCCCGCGCCAGGCGGCCGGCGCGGACGTCGAGTTCGCGGTAGGTGAGCGATGTGCCGTCGGCGACCACCGCGGTCTCGTCCGGGGTGCGCGCCACCTGTGCCTCGACGAGCCCGCCGATCGTGACGTCCGGGGTGTGCGCCGCCGTGTCGTTGTACCGGGTGAGCAGCCGGTCGCGTTCGGCCGGGTCCAGGACGTCGATGTGCGCGGCCTTGAGCTCGGGAGTGGCCGCCAGCTGCCGCAGGACGCGCACGAGGCGGGCCGCGAGCACCTCCACCGCGTCCTGGTCGAAGACGTTCTGCGCGTACTGGAAGATGAGCTGGAGGTGCGGGTCGACCGCCGCCATCAGGGTCAGCGGGTAGTTGGTGGCCGTGGAGGGGCGCAGGCCCGTGAAGGCGATTCCGTCAGCGGCGTCGGTGGCGGCGCTGATCCCCTCCTTGTCGACCGGGTACGACTCGAAGACGACCAGCGTGTCGAAGAGGGACGAAAGCCCGACGGACTGCTGGATCTGCGTGAGCCCGTAGTAGTGGTGCTCCAGAAGGCCTGCCTGCCGGCCCTGGAGCCGGGTGAGGACCTCGGCGAGGGTGTCGCCGGGCGCGTACGCGACACGTACGGGAAGGGTGTTGATGAACATCCCGACCATGGAGCCGACGTCCGTCACCGCGGGCGGACGCCCGGAGACGGTGGCTCCGAACACCACGTCCTGGCGGCCGGTGAGCTTGCTGAGCAGCAGCCCCCACGCACCCTGGACCAGGGTGTTGACGGTGACGCCCAGCTCGGCCGCCCGGCGGGAGAGTTCCCGTGCCTCCTCGGCCGGAAGGTCGATCTCCAGCTGGTCGACGCCCTCCGCGCCCGCGTCCTCGGAGCCGGGTGCGAGCAGCGTCGGCTCCTCGACCCCTTCGAGTTCGGCCGCCCACACCCGGGCGGACTCCTCCTCGTCCTGCCGGGCGCGCCAGGCCAGGAACTCGCCGAAGTCGCGGGTGGCGGGCAGCTCCGCGGGGTCACCGCCGGATGCGTAGAGCAGGAGCAGGTCCCGCATCAGCAGGGGGGTGGACCAGCCGTCGATCAGGACGTGATGGGTGGTCAGCACCAGTTCGGCGTGGCCGGGTTCGAGGATGGCGAGGGCGCAGCGCAGCAGCGGCGGGGTGTCCATGTCGAAGTGCGTGGCCCGGTCCTCGGCGAGGAACGCCTCGAACGTGTCGGTACGCTCCGGCTCGTCGACGGCCGTCAGGTCGAGGTACTGCCAGGGCAGGGTCACCGTCCGCGGCACGGCCTGCACCATGTCGCCGTCCGCCCGGTCGACGAACGCCGCCCGGAGGCTGGCGTGGCGTTCCAGGAGTCCCTGCGCGGCGCGGCGCATGCGCTCCGGGTCGACGTCGCCGGACAGGTGGAAGACGAGTTGCATGTGGTAGGCGTCGAAGGACGATCCCGCCAGCATCGTGTGGAAGAGCATCCCGGATTGCAGGGGGGTCGCCGGCCAGATCCTGGACAGCTCGCCGAACCTCTCCTCCCAGGTGTCGATCTCCGCCTGGCCCACCTGGACCAGGGGCGCGTCGCTGGGCGTCAGCCCGCCCGCCTCGGGTGTCGTGGCGTGCCGGGCCAGGGCGGCGAGCGCCTCGCACCACAGTCCGGCCAGTTCGGTGACCTCCTCGCGGCTGAGGACACCGGTCGGGAATCCGAAGTAGGCGGTCAGTTCGTCGCCGTCGGGGGCGCTGGTGGCCACCGCGTTGATCTCCAGGGACGAGAGGACGGTCATGTCCGCGTCCGGTGCGGCGATCAGGTCGCGGTGCGTGGTGTCGGGGGCCCAGCCGAGGCCGCGCAGTTCCTCGGGGATGTCGGCGCGGGAGGAGCGGCCCAGGTAGTTGAACCCGATCCGCGGCTCCGGCCGTCCGGCAAGGGCGGCGGTGGTCCGGGGGTTGAGGTGGCGCAGCAGGCCGTAGCCCATGCCGTTGTCCGGCACCGCGCGCAGTTGCTCCTTGACGGCCTTGATCGCCTGTCCGGCGGCCGGGCCGCCGGCGAACGCGTCCGCCACGTCGATGCCCGCGAGGTCCAGGCGTACCGGGAACATGGCGGTGAACCAGCCGAGCGTGCCCGACAGGTCCGCGCCGGGCACCACGTGCTCCTCGCGGCCGTGTCCTTCGAGGCGCACGAGCGTGGAGGCACCGGACTGGCCCCGCTGCTGGCGCCAGCGTGCGAGCGCCAGTGCGAGCCCGGTGAGGAGACCGTCGTCGGCGCCGGCGCGGAACACCGCGGGCACCGTGTTCAGCAGGGTCTGGGTCACGTCCGTCGGCACCTGGACGCGCACCGTGTCCACGGTGGCCGTGACATCGAGCGCGGGGTCGAGCTCCCGTGCTCCGAGCACCGGCTCGTCCCCGCTCAGGATCTCCTGCCACAGGGGCAGTTCCGCCGTGCGCCGCTCGCCGGTCGCCTCCTCGGAGAGCGCGTGGGCCCAGCGCCGCAGCGAGGTGCCGGGCCCTGCGGGCTCCGGCGCGAGTCCGTCGCGGACGCGCTGCCAGGCGGAGACCAGGTCCGGGAGCAGGACGCGCCACGAGACGCCGTCGACGACCAGGTGGTGCAGGACGATCAGCAGGCGGTCCGCTTCCGTGTCGGAGGTGAACCACACGAACTGCGCCATGACGCCCGCGTCGGGGTCGAGTCGGTCCGCGGCCGCGTCGAGCTCGGCCTGTACGCCGGCTCCGTCGTAGGCAACCCGGGACACCAGCGCACCGGCGTCGACGCTGCCCACCGGCTCCATCCGCAGGCCGGGGTTGACCCGGTCGAGCCGGGAACGCAGTGCGTCGTGCCGGTCGATGACGGCCTGCAGCGTCGCGTGCAGTGTGTCGCGGTCGATGCCGTCGGGCAGGGTCAGCAGCGCGGACATGCAGAACCGGCCGATGCCACCGCTCAGCGCGAGGACGTGTGCCGCGGTCGGCGGCAGCGGAGCCCAGCCCACACCCCCGCCCGGCAGCTCGGCCAGGGTCACGCGCTCCTGGGCCTGCCGGCCCTCGGCCAGCTCCGCGAGCCGCGCGACCGTACGGTGCTCGAAGATCTCCCGCGTGGTGACGAGGACGCCGCGCGTCTTGGCGCGGGCCACGACCTGGATGGAACGGATGCTGTCGCCGCCGCTGGTGAAGAAGTCGTCGTCGACGCCCACCTCTTCGACGTCGAGCACGTCCGCGTACACCTCGGCGAGGACCCGCTGCGTCTCGCCCCGCGCCGCCCGGTACTCGGTGCGGGCGAACTCGGGCTCGGGCAGCGCGGCCCGGTCCAGCTTGCCGTTCGGGGCGAGCGGCAGTTGGTCGAGGACGACGAAGAGGGCGGGCACCATGTAGTCCGGCAGCCGGTCGGCCACGAACCGGCGCAGGTCGGCCACCGTGATGAGGGCGGCCGGGTCGCTCTCGCCGTCGGCGCCCGCCACGGGCGCCACATAGCCGACGAGCCGCGCGCTGCCGGTGTGGTCCTCGCGCACCGTGACCACGGCCTGGCCGACCGCGGGGTGCTGGGCGAGGGCCGTCTCGATCTCGGTCGGCTCGACGCGGATGCCGTTGACCTTCACCTGGGTGTCGGCCCGTCCCGCGTACTTCAGGCGGCCGTTCGCGTCCCACTGCGCCAGGTCGCCGGTGCGGTACATGCGTGCGCCGGGCGGGCCGAACGGGTCGGCGACGAACCGCTCGGCGGTCGTCGCGGCGCTCTGGTGGTAGCCGCGGGCGATCACACCGCCGACGTACAGTTCGCCGATCACGCCGGGCGGGACCGCGGTGAGCTCCGGTCCGAGGACGTGGGCGCGCATGTTGGCCAGCGGCTGTCCGACCGGTATCGCACCGGTCTCGTCCCACTCCTGCGGGAGGGTGAACGTGGCGGCGTAGAAGCTCTCGGTCTGTCCGTAGGCGTTGATGACGCGCACGCCGGGCAGGGCCCGACGCACCTTGCGGACCAGGTCGGCGGAGAGCGCCTCACCGGCGAAGACGACGGTTTCCACGTCGAGTTCGAGGCTGCCGGGGGCGCCGGTGCCGATCTGGTCGAGCAGTGCGGAGAAGACCGCGGGCACGGCGCTGACGGTCGAACCCGACCACGAGCCGCGTTCCGCGAGTTCGAGTACGTCGCGGACGATCTCGACGCTCGCTCCGGACGTGAGCGCGGTGAACACCTCGAAGACGGAGACGTCGAAGTTCACCGAGGTCGCCGCGAGCATCCGGGAGGCCGGCCCGACGCGGGTGCGCCGCCGCAGGTCCCGTACGCCGTTGATCACGCCGCCGTGGGTGATGGCGACGCCCTTGGGCGTGCCGGTCGATCCGGAGGTGAACATCACGTAGGCGAGGTGGTCCGGGCCGATCGGGACGTCCGGGGCGTCGACGGCGGGGCCGTCGAGGCGCACGTCGTCCAGGTAGAGGACCGGCGACCGGGAGCCGGCCACGGTCTGTGCCGTCAGGCGGTCGGTCAGGACCAGTGCCGGTTCGGCCGTGTCGAGCAGGAGGCCGACGCGCGCGGACGGGTACTCGGGGTCGATCGGCAGGTAGGCGCCGCCCGCCTTGAGGACGGCGAGGAGCGCGACCACGAGGTCGGCGGTGCGCGGCAGGGCCACGGCGACCAGGACGTCAGGACCGACGCCGCGCTCGCGCAGGGTCGCGGCAAGGCGGTCGGCGCGGGCCTCCAGCTCTCCGTACGAGAGCTCGGTCTGCCCGGACACCACCGCTGTCGCGTTGGGTATCCGCGCCGCCTGCGCGGATACCAGCTGCGGAATGGTGGACGCCGTCACCGGATCCGCCGTCTCGTTCAGGCGTGCCAGCTGCTCCCGTTCGGCGCCGGTGAGCACGTCCACCCTGCCGAGCCGCGTGCCGGGATCGTCGATCACCTGGCGCAGCACGCGCACATAGCGGTCGACGAGGCTCTGGGCCGTGGAGTGGTCGAAGAGTTCGGTCGCGTACTCGAGGCGTCCGTAGGCGCCTCCGGACGGGGCCGGGACGATGTTGAAGAACAGGTCGAACTTCGCGGTGCCGGTGCCCGCGGGGACGGGGGTGACCCGCAGACCCGGTATCTCGATCGGCGACCACTCGAACTGCCAGGCCAGCATCGTCTGGAACAGCGGCTGGTAGGCGGTGGTGCGGTCCGGGCTGAGGAGTTCCACCAGGCGCTCGAACGGAACGTCCTGGTTGTCGTACGCGGCAAGGGCCCGCTCGCGCACCTGCTCCAGGAGATCGCCGAACGTGGGGTTGTGCGACAGGTCGACGCGCAGCACCCAGGTGTTGGCGAAGAACCCGATCAGATCGTCGAGCTGTTCGTCGGCGCGCCCCTCGATCGGGCTGCCGATCGTCAGGTCGTTGCCGGCGCCGAGGTGGTGCAGGAGCACCGCGAGGACGGTCTGGGCGACCATCGGCGCCGTGGCGCCGTGCCCCGTGGCCAGTTTGCCCACTCCGGCGAGCAGGTCCGCGTCCAGCTCGAAGTCGACGAAGCCGCCGTCGTGGCCGGCCGCCGTCGGCCGCGGCCTGTCCAGCGGCAGCTGCACCGGCTGCGGCACCCCGGCCAATTGCTGTCGCCAGTAGTCCAGCTGACCGGCGGCGACGCTCTGCGGGTCGTCCTCGTCGCCGAGCACCTCGCGCTGCCACAGCGTGTAGTCCTTGTACTGCACCGCCAGCGGGGCCCACTGGGGCGCGTTCCCCTGGTGGCGGGCCGAGTACGCCGACAGCAGGTCGCGTACGAACGGCGCCATCGAGGCGCCGTCCGCGGCGATGTGGTGGAAGACGAACACCAGCACGTGCTCCTGCGCGGACACACGCAGAACGGTGGTGCGCAGCGGGAGTTCGCTCTCCAGGTCGAAGCCCTCGCACGCGGCCCGGTGCGCCGCGGCGTCCACCGCGTCCGCGGCCACGTCGACCACCCGGAACTGGAGGATCGCCTCCTGCGGGGGCACGATCCGCTGCTGCGGGGTGCCGTCCTCGTTCTCGGCGACCAGGGTGCGCAGGCTCTCGTGCCGGGTGACGACGTCCGTCACGGCGGCGGCCAGGGCCGCCGTGTCCAGCGGCCCGTCCAGACGCAGCACGAACGGGATGTTGTAGGTCGCGGACGGCCCCTCCAGTCGGTGGAGGAACCACAGCCGACGCTGGGCGAAGGACAACGGGATCATCGACGCACTCCTACACGTTCATCGGGCGCAGCATCGGGCGCAGCTGGGGTCGGTTCGACGTGGCCAGTTCCTCGATCCGCTCCGCCAGTTGGGCGACGGTCGGACTGCGGAAGATGGTGGTGACCTTCACGTCGACGTTGAGCTCGTTACGGATGCGGCCGATCAGCCGGGTCGCGAGGAGCGAGTGTCCGCCGTGGTCGAAGAAGTCGATGTCGATGCCGACTTCCGCGACCCCGAGCAGCTCGGCGAACAGCCTGCAGAGGACTTCCTCGTTGTGGTCGCGCGGTCCTCGTCCGGTCGCCGTCTCGGTCTGGTCCGGTGCGGGCAGCGCTCCTCGGTCGAGCTTTCCGCTCGGTGTCGTGGGGAACGCGGCCAGCGGCACGATCGCCGAGGGGACCATGTACTCCGGCAGGTGCTCACGGGCCAGGGCCGTCAGGGCCGTCAGGTCGAGTGCCGCCGGGCCCGCCGTGCCGTTGCCCGGCACCACGTAGGCGACGAGCCGCTGATCGTCGGCGCGGTCCTCGCGTACGACGACCACCGCGCCGTCGACGTCCGGGTGCGTGGTGAGCACCTGCTCGATCTCGCCGAGCTCGATGCGGAATCCGCGTACCTTGACCTGGAAGTCGGAGCGGCCGATGTACTCGACCTGGCCTTCCTGGTTCCAGCGCACGACGTCGCCGGTGCGGTACATCCGGGTGCCCGGCTCACCGAAGGGGCAGGCGACGAACCGGTTTGCGGTCAGTGCGCTCTGGCCCAGGTAGCCGCGGGCGAGTCCGGTGCCGGCCAGGTACAGCTCACCGACGACGCCGGGGGCGACCGGGCGCAGCGCCGAGTCCAGTACGTACACCTGCGTGTTCCACACCGGTGCGCCGATCGGCACCCGGTCCGCACCCGGTATGTGCTGCCATGCCGTGACCTCGACGGATGCCTCGGTGGGCCCGTAGAGGTTGTGCACCCCGCAGCCGGGCAGCAGGTCGACGACCTTGTTGGCGAGCGCGGCGGGGAACGCCTCGCCCGCGACTTCGATCCAGCGCAGGCTGTGGCACTCCTTGGCAGAGGGTTCGGTGACGAACACCTCGAGCAGGGAGGGCACGAAGTCCGCGCCGGTCACCCCCTCGCGCTGGATCAGGTCGGCGAGGTAGGCCGGGTCGCGGCGGCCGTCCGGACGCGCGATGACGATGGCGGCACCGACCTGGAGCGGCGCGAACAGCTCGGGCACCGACACGTCGAAGCTCGCGGTCGTGCTCAGGAGCACCCGGTCGTCGACGCCGACGTCGAAGTGCGCGAGGCCCCACTTCAGCCGGTTCATGATCGACCGGTGGGCCACCTGCACGCCCTTGGGTCCGCCGGTGGAGCCGGAGGTGTAGATGACGTACGCGGCGTTGTCGGGGGTCAGCGTGCGCCGCGGGTTCTCCTGTGCGTAACCGGACACGTCCGGGAGGTCCGCGTCGAGCACCAGGAGCGGTCGTGCGCTGTCCAGGACGTGCCGCACCCGGTCCTCGGGCAGTTCGGGGTCCACCGGCAGATAGGCAGCGCCGGCCTTCACCACCGCGTAGAGGGCGACCAGCAGGTCCACGGAGCGGGGGATCTTCACCGCGACCAGCGTCTCGGGGCCCGCGCCCTGCTCGATCAGCCAGTGCGCGAGCCGGTTGGCGCGCCGGTTGAACTCGCCGTACGTCAGCCTCTCCTGCTCGCCGATCAGTGCCACGCGCTCCGGGTCGCGCTCCACCTGTGCCTCGAAGGCGCCCGGCAGGGTGTCCGCGGCGACCGGGTGTGCCGTGTCGTTGACCCGGCGCACCAGCCAGTCCCGCTCCTCGTCCGAGAGGACCTCGAGGGCGCCGACGGGCGTCTTGGGGTCGTCGAGGACCTGGTCGAGCACCCGCACGAGCCGGTCGGCGATCTCCTCGGCCGCGTCGCGCTCGTAGAGGTCGCGCTGGTAGTCGAGGGAGAGCCGCAGGTAGGGGTCGGAGGAGTTGAGGGTGAGGGGGTAGTGCGAGCCCGCGAAGGGGCGGATGGCGTCGATCGTGAAGCCCGCCGACGCGTTCGCCTCGACGATGCCCTCACGGTCGATCGGGTAGTTCTCGAACACGACGATCGTGTCGAAGAGTGCGGGCAGTCCGACGCCTCGCTGGATGTCGGCGAGCCCGTAGTAGTGGTGGTCGAGCAGGGCGATCTGGCGGTCCTGGAGCCCGGTGATGACATCGCCGACGCTGTGGTCGGGGCGGCAGAACACGCGGATCGGCAGGGTGTTGACGAACAGGCCGACCATTTCGTCGGAGCCGGGCAGGTCCGCCGGGCGGCCGTTGACGGCCGCGCCGAACACCACGTCCTGCTGTCCGGTGAGCTTCGAGAGCACGATCGCCCACGCGCCTTGCAGGAGCGTGTTCAGCGTGACCCCGAGTTCCGCGGCACGCCGGGCGAGTTCGCGCCCCTTGTCGATGGACAGCGGGACCTCGACCCGTCCCAGCGCGGACGCTTCGCCCTTGCGGGGGGTGTCGGCGGCCACGAGGGTCGGCTGGTCGAAGTCGGCGAGCTGCTCGTTCCAGCGGGCGGCCGACGCCTCCCGGTCCTGTGCGCCGAGCCAGGCCAGGTAGTCGCCGTAGCTGCGGACCGGGCTGAGGTCGCGGGGGGCCTCGGCGTACAGCCGGATCAGGTCCTTGATCACCAGCGGCGACGACCAGCCGTCGAACAGGGTGTGGTGCGCCGTCATGATGAGCTTGGCCTGCTGCGGCCCGCAGGTGAGCAGTGCCAGGCGGATCAACGGCGGCCGGGTGGGGTCGAGTTGGTCGGCCCGGTCGTCGGCGAGCGCCTGGTCGAGCGCGGTGTCCTGCTCGGCCTCGCTGCGGCCGGTCAGGTCGATGTGCCGCCAGGGCAGGGCCACGTGTTCCGCGACGACCTGCACCGGGTCGCCGTCGGCGCCCGCGAGGAACGCGGAGCGCAGGTTCGGGTACCGCTCCAGGAGCGCTTGTCCGGCCGCCCGCATGCGCGCCGGGTCCACGTGTCCGGACAGGTGCAGCACGAACTGCATGTGGTAGACGTCGAAGGACCCGTCGGCGAGCGCGGCCTGGAACTGGATGCCGGACTGTCCGGGCGCCTGCGGCCACACCTCGACGAGGCGGCCGTAGCTGTCCTCCCAGGCGTCGATCTCGTACTGCTTCACCGAGACCAGCGGGGCGTCCGAGGGCGTGAGCCCGCCGATCCCCGGGCGTTCGGCGTGCGCGGCCATGCCGTGCAGCACCTCGACCCACAGTTCGGCCAGCTCGGTGGCCCGCTCGCGGGTCAGCACTCCGGTGGGGAACATGAAGGCCGTCTGGAGCCGGACGCCGCCGTCGGCGTCGGTGGCGACCGAGTTGACCTCCAGGGCGGACAGCGCGGGCAGGTCCGCGTCGGGCGCCGGGATCAGGTCGGCGGTCCAGGAGGCCGGGCCCCAGCCGTTCGCACGCAGGTGCTCGGGCACGTCGGAGCCGGAGATCCGGCCGAGGTAGTTGAAGCCGATCTGCGGCGCCGGGTAGTCGGCGAGCTGTGTCTCGGTCTCCGGGTTCAGGTAGCGCAGCAGCCCGTATCCCAGGCCCTTGTCCGGGACTCCGCGCAGCTGCTCCTTGACCAGCTTGATGGCCCGGCCCGCCGCGGGGCCGCCGGCCAGCACGTCGGCCAGGTCCACTCCCCGCACGTCGACCCGCGCCGGGTACATGGCGGTGAACCAGCCCAGGGTCCGGGAGAGATCGGCGCCGGGGACGACGTCCTCCTCGCGGCCGTGTCCCTCCAGGCGGACCAGGGTCGATCCTTCGGCGCCGCGCCACCGGTCCACCGCCAGGGCGAGCGCGGCGAGCAGCACGTCGGTGCCGGTGCTCTTGAACGCGGCGGGGAGCTTGTTCAGCACCGCCTCGGTGACGTCGGCGGGCAGCTGGACCCGCACGGTGTCGAGCGTGGACATCGTGTCGACGGCCGGGTCGAACGCGCGCGTGCCGAGCGCCGCGTCGGGCGCCTCCAGCGTGTCGCGCCAGTGGTCGAGTTCGGCTTCCCGCTCCGGCGAGAGCGCCTCGTCCTCCAGCGCCGACGCCCAGCGGCGGGCCGATGTGCCGACCGCGGGCAGCTCGGGCGCCTTGCCGGTGCTGATCTGCTGCCAGGCCTCGGCGAAGTCGGACATGAGGATGCGCCAGGAGACGCCGTCGACCACCAGGTGGTGGAGGACCACGAGCAGGCGGCCCGCGCCCGATCCGGCGGCGAACCAGACGAAGTCCGCCATGGTCCCGGCTTCCGGGGCCAGTCGTCCGACCGAGTCGTCCAGCTCCGCCTGCGCGGCTCGGAGCGACGCGGGCTCGTCCCACCGGCCGTCGCACTCGACCCGGTGGATCAGGTCCGCCGCCCGGACGGCGCCCTGCGGGCGTACGTCGAGGGAGAGTTCGTCGCCGCGCACCAGTCGGGCGCGCAGCAGGTCGTGCCGGTCGAGTACGGCGTCGAGGGTCGCGGCGAGGCCGCTCGCGTCGATGCCGTCGGGCAGCTCGAACACCATCGACATGGCGAACCGGTCGGTCCCGCCACCGTGCTCGAAGATGTGCTTGGCCACGGGCTGCAGCGGCATCGGTCCGACGCCGCCGGTCGCGTCCTCCGCGAGCGCGGGAATCTGGTCCCGGCGTGCGGAGGCGACCTCGGCGAGGCGGGCCGCCGTACGGCACTCAAAGATCTCCCGGGTGGAGAGGACGAGGCCGCGGGCCCGGGTCCGTGCCACGACCTGGATCGACCGCAGGCTGTCGCCGCCCACCGCGAAGAAGTCGTCGTCGACACCGATCCGGTCGGCGCCGAGCACGTCCGCGTAGGCCGCGGTGATGATCTTCTCGGCCTCGGTGCGCGGCTCCCGGTAGGTCTCGCCGAGGAACTCGGGTTCGGGCAGCGCGGACCGGTTCAGCTTGCCGGTCGGGCCCAGCGGCAGCCGGCCGAGGGCCACGAAGGCGGAGGGCACCATGTAGTCGGGCAGCCGGGCCGCGACGAACTTGCGCAGTTCGGCGGCCGAGGCCCCGGACTGCACGTCGACGTCGCCGATGCCGCCGGCGCCGTCGTCACCGACGGCGCCTTCGCCGGTGTGCACGACGTACGCGACGAGCTGCTTCCCGCCGGAGGGCACTTCGCGGCTGATGACCACGGCCTCGCTGATGCCGGGGTGCCCGGTGATCGCCGTCTCGACCTCGGCGGTCTCGATGCGGAAGCCGCGGACCTTGACCTGGCCGTCGCCGCGGCCGATGCACTCCAGTTGGCCGTCGGCGTTCCAGCGGGCCAGGTCTCCGGTGCGGTACATCCGCTCGCCCGCGGGGCCGAAGGGGTTGGCCACGTAGCGCTCGGCGGTCAGGACGGGACGGTCGTGGTAGCCGCGGCCCAGGCAGGTGCCGACGACGTAGAGCTCGCCGATCACGCCCTGCGGGACCGGGGCGAGGCCGGGGCCAAGGACGTAGGCGCGCATGTTGCCCAGCGGGGTGCCGATGGGCGCGACCTCGTTCTCCGTCCACTCCGTGGAGGGAGCGAGGGAGAAGGTGGTGGCGTAGAAGCTCTCGCTCTGTCCGTAGGAGTTGACGATCTGCACGCCGGGCAGGGCCTCGCGGACCTGGCGCACCAGGCGGGCCGGGAGCACGTCGCCCGCGAAGACGACCGTACGCACGTCGCTGGTCTTGTCGAGGTGGGCGACCAGTTCGCCGAGCACCGAGGGGACCGCGCTGATGACCTGGCCGTCCCAGCTGTCGCGCTCGGCGAGCGCGAGGGCGTTGGGCACCACTTCGGCGATGCCGCCGGTGGTCAGGGTGGTGAGGAGCTCGAAGACCGAGACGTCGAAGTTGACCGAGGTGCCGGCCAGCATGCGCCAGCCGGGGGGTGCGTCGAGAACGCCGAGAACACCGACCAGTTCCCGCACGCCGTTGACGACGTTGCGGTGGGTGATCGCGGCGCCCTTGGGCTTGCCCGTGGAGCCGGAGGTGTACATGACGTAGGCGAGGTTGTCGGGGCCGAGTTGCGCCGTGCGGCGCGTGTCGCCCTGCGCTTGGCCCGGTCCGCCCCATTCGGCGCGGTGGTCGAGGTTGATGCTCGCCATGTCGTTCTGCGGCAGCTGCTGCCAGGTCGCGGTGTCGGTGACCACGAAGCGCGGGCGTGCCTCGGCGAGGACGCCTTCGGCACGGGCGCCGAGGTACTGCGGGTCCATCGGCAGGTAGGCGGCACCGGACTTGAGGATGCCGAGCAGGCCGACGACCAGGTCCTCCGTGCGCGGCAGCGCGAGGACCACCAGGTCTTCCGGGGACGCTCCGCGCCGGACGAGCTCACGGGCGACGTCGTCCGCGCGCTCGTCGAGCTCGCGGTAGGTCAGTGTCCGGCCGTCGCACTCGATGGCCGGGGCGTCGGGCGTCCGGGCCACCTGGCTCTCGAACAGCTCCGGGAGCGTCAGCTCGGAGAGCTCGGTGGCGCTGTCGTTGAACCGGGTGAGCAGCAGGTCCCGCTCGTCGTCGTCCAGTACGTCGACGGCGCCGATGGTGCGTCCCGAGTCGGCCACGAGGCGGCTCAGTACGCGCACGAACCGATTCGCGAGGTCCTCGACCGTGCCCCTGTCGAAGAGGGCGGTGGAGTACTCCAGGCGGACTCCCGCGCCGCCCGCGCCGTTCGGGACCATGTTGAAGAACAGGTCGAACTTGGCCGTTCCGGTCTCGATCGGATCGACCTCGACGTCGAGTCCGGCGAACTCCAGTTCCCCCAGCGGCTCCTGCCAGGCGAGCATCACCTGGAAGAACGGGCTGTAGGCGGTGGAACGGTCCGGGTTCAGGAGCTCCACGAGCCGCTCGAACGGCATGTCCTGGTTGTCGTACGCGCCGAGCGACCTGTCCCGCACCCGGTCGAGCAGCTGCCCGAAGGTCGGGTTGCCGGAGAGGTCGACGCGCAGCACCCAGGTGTTGACGAAGAACCCGACGAGGTCGCGCAGTTCCTCGTCCGTGCGACCCGCGATCGGCGCGCCGATCGGCACGTCGTCACCGCAGCCGAGGTGGTGCAGGAGCACCGCAAGGGCCGAGTGCATGACCATGGAGACGGTGATGTCCTGCTCGGCCGCCAGTTTCTCCACGGCCGTGAGCAGGTCGGGTTCGATCGTGAACTGGACCAGGTCGCCGTCGGAGCTCTTCGCGCCGCGACGCGGACGGTCGGTGGGCAGCGCGAGGGGCTGCGCCAGATCGGCCAGGGTCTCGCGCCAGTAGGACAGTTGCCGGGCCGCGAGGCTGTCCGGGTCGGACTCGTC
The DNA here is from genome assembly GCF_040644915.1 of Streptomyces sp. NPDC046925. Classification (NCBI taxonomy): domain Bacteria; kingdom Bacillati; phylum Actinomycetota; class Actinomycetes; order Kitasatosporales; family Streptomycetaceae; genus Streptomyces; species Streptomyces sp. NPDC046925. Next base: position 173,810 of record NZ_JBEYWZ010000013.1, read on the forward strand.
GCCGAGCACGTCCTGCTGCCACAGCGTGTAGTCCGCGTACTGCACGGGGAGCGGCTCCCACACCGGGGCGCTGCCCTGGCCGCGCGCGGAGAACGCCGAGGAGAGATCGCGCAGGAGCGGGCCCAGGGACTCCCCGTCCAGGGCGATGTGGTGCACCACCAGGACCAGCGTGTGCTCGCGCGGTCCGCACCGCACGAGCCTGGCGCGGATCGGCACGTCGGTGGCCAGGTCGAAGGTCTGCTTGGCCGCCTCGTCGACCGCCGCCGCCCGCTCCTGCCGCGTGACCTCGACGACCGGCAGGCCGAACGGCTTGTCGCCGGCCGCGAGGACCTCCTGGTGCGGTACGCCGTCGTCGCCCTCGACGATCACCGTGCGCAGGACCTCGTGCCTGTCGATGACATCGCGGAACGCCGCCTGAAGCGCTTCCACGTTCAGCTCACCGGTCAGCCGCAGGGCGAACGCGCCGTTGTAGGTCGGCGAAGGGCCTTCGAACCGGTCCACGAACCACAGCCGGCGCTGCGCGAACGACAACGGGATCATTGTGTCTCCAATATCGGCAAACCAGGGAGCGGGTCGGGTCACTCAGCTCTGGTCGAGCAGGGTCAAGAGTTCGTCGTTGTAGAAGTCGTCGATGGAGCACGCCCCCGACAGCGTCGAGAAGTACCGGTCGATCTGTTCCTGGTGTCCGACCAGCTTCCGCAGCATCTCGGCCCGCCCCTCGGGCTTGAGTTCGGCCACGTTGAGCGCGCCCTGGTAGTGGTTGAGGGCCTCGTTGCTCAGCTCGTTCTCGTAGCGCCGCAGCGCCGTCTTGAGCGCGGCGTCGTCGTGCAGCCCCTGACCGATCTGGTCGGTGAGCGACTGGGCCTGGACGAAGGCCTCGGTGATGCCGCGGGCGGTGATGGAGTCCTTGTGGGTCACGGCGTCGCCGACCAGCGCCCAGCCGGGGCCGTAGGCCTTGCGGAAGTAGTTCTCCTGGTGGCCGGTGCCGTACAGCTGCTCCTCGCGCTTGCCCTCCTGCATCCGCTCCCACAGCTCGGGGGCCGTCGTGCGGAAGGCGTCGAGGTAGGCCGGTTCGACGTCCTTGCGGATCTGGCCGAAGTCGGCCTGCGGGAAGTAGGCCATGAGCAGCGTGAGGTCGTCGTTGGTGGGCAGGACGCCGATCCAGCGTCCCGGCCGGTCGTACAGCTCGAAGTGCGCGGGGACCCCGGACCAGTAGCTGTAGTAGGTGCAGGTCAGGCGCGGGTGCTCGATGACGTTCTGCGCGCCTGCCTTGCGGGCGACCACGGAGCGCATGCCGTCCGCGCCCACGACGAGGCGTGCCCGCTCCGTCGTCTGGACGCCGCCGGGCGTGGTGTACCGCACGCCGACGACCCGGTCGTCCTCGAAGACCAGGTCGTTGACCGCGCAGCCCTGGCGGAAGTCGACGCCGGCCGCCACGGCACCCTCGGCGAGGATGGGGTCGAGCACGTAGCGCCGGGGCGCGTAGGTGGTGCGCAGGCCGTCGATCGGCAGGGAGAAGCCCTCGATGCGGACATCGGGCCCCTCGTAGCTCTGGTGGGTGATCGGCGTGCAGCCCGCGTCGCGGATCTTGTCGAGCAGCCCCCACCGGTTGAGCAGCGCCACGCCCTGCAGGTGCAGGTAGTGCGACGACAGCGTGTCCTGCGGGAAGCGCGCTTTCTCAAGAAGCAGGACTCGATATCCCTGCTGCGCGAAAAGCATGGCCGTCGGCGAACCCGCACAACGGGCACCTATGACAATTACGTCGTACATGGCACCTCTCCAACCGAGTGGTTTTTTGGATTCCAACGGCCGCAGCCGGGCATAAAGAAAATGCTAGCCGTGCGAACTCGCGGGATAAATACACATGGGACCTGCGGGTGTCCCGCCGGCGGGACACCCGCAGACGCCCGGAACACCTGCTGCTACGGGGCGGTTACCGCACCCAGTGATTCGATGTACTCGGAGATCGATGCCACGGTCGGGTTGAGGAACATCTGGTCCATGGGGACCTCGACGTCCAGCTCCTCGATGAACGCACCCTGGATCTTGACCATGATCAGGGACTGGCCGCCAAGGGTGAAGAAATCATCGTCGACCGATATGTCGTCACGCTGCAATTCCCGGCACCAAATGGCGCGCACGCTGTCGGCAATCATCACAGTCCTCTCGATTTTCAAACAAGGTCCGGCAAGTCCGTCGGCTATGCCGCCGTGCCGATTTCGGCGTCCTGCTTCCGGCATGTTTCGACGAGGGCTGCGCGGTCCACTTTCCCGTGCGGGCTGAGCGGAATTCGCAGAATGTTCATGAACCTGGCCGGAACCATGTTCCGGGGCAGGGTCCGCAGCAGGCGGGTGCGCAGGTCGTCCTCGGTCAGATCGTTGCCCGAGGGGACGACGAACGCGGTCAGTTCGGCCTCGCCGGCGTCGGTGTAGGTGACCACCACGGCGGCCTCCCTGACCCCGGACAGCCTGCCGAGCGCGCGCTCGATGTCGGTGGGGTCGATGCGCATGCCGCGCACCTTCACCTGTGCGTCCATCCGTCCGGCGACGATGAGTTCACCGGCCTCGCTGACGTGGCCGCGGTCGCCGGTGCGGTACAGGCGGCGCGGCTCGCCGTCGACGACGAGCGTCGTGAACTTGGCGTTCTCGGGTCCGCTGCCGCCCAGGTAGCCGGCGCCGACGCTGGCCCCGGAGATGCAGATCTCGCCGGACTCCCCCGCGCCGACCTCGCGCAGGTCCTCGTCGAGGAGGTGGATGTCGGTGTTGTACGCGGGCCTGCCGACCGGTGCGACCTCGTGCTCGCCGGGGCGGTACCCCGCCAGGTCGTAGGAGGTCGCGACGTCCGTGCACTCGGCGACGCCGTACTGGTGCAGGAGGGTGCACGTATTGCCCTCGCGGCGCGCCCAGTTGGTGAGCCGCTCCACCTTGAGCGCTTCCCCGCCGAACAGCACGTAGTCGAGCTTGGTGAGCGCGTCACCGCCGCGTGCGGTCTCCCAGTCGATCAGGAGGTAGAGCGTGCTCGACGCGCAGTGCACGACGCGGATGTCGTGCTCCTTCAGCATGCGGTAGGCCATCATCGCGTCGAAGTTGCGGCTCGCCAGCAGGTGCTGGGTGGCGCCGCAGAACAGCGGTGTCATCAGGGCGCGCTGGGAGAGGTCGAAGCCGAAGGCGCTGACGACCAGGTTGTTCGAGCCGCTGTGCAGGCCGTATTCGAGCGTGAGCCAGTTCATCAGGTTGAACCAGCCCTCGTGCCGTACCGCGGTCAGCTTCGGCGTGCCGGTCGAACCGGACGTGAAGACCGCGTAGCACACGTCGTCCCCGGTGACGGCGACCTCGGGGGCGCTCGCCGGGAGGGCCGCCAGCTCGCCGGAGAGCTGCTCCAGGTCGATGACGTCGACGCTCGCCGACTCGACCATCCCGGCGGTCGCCGGCGATGCCACGATCAGGGCGAGGTCGGGCACCTGGCCGAGCAGCAGCTGGAGGCGCTGGGCCGGATAGGCCGGGTCGAAGGGCACATAGGCCGCGCCTGCCTTGAGCGTGCCGAGGATGGCGACGAGCAGGTCGATCGAGTAGTCGAGGCAGACGCCGACCTTGGCGCCCCGGCCGTGTCCGCGCGCGGCGAGAAACCGCGCGAACCGGTTGGCCCTGACGTCCAGCTCCGCGTACGTGACCTGCTGTCCCGCCCAGACCACCGCGACGGCGTCGGGAGCGGCCGCCACGTTCGCCTCGAACTGTTTGTGGACGACGGGCGCCGGCGGCAGGGCGACGCGCTTTCCCTGAAGGATCATCAACTGACTCCGATGCGATGTGAGGTGGCTACGCGGTCTGCCGATCGGCGGTTTCGAGAACCCGGGTCACCCACGCGTCGACGGACAGACCGTGCGCGGCGGCGGCCTTCGAGTAGTAGTCGAGTTGTCCCGCGGACAGCTCGATGGTGAGCGTGGTGACCTTCTGCTGGCGCCGTTCGGCGGCTGCCGAAGTGTCAAGGCGCGGCACTTCCTGCTGCTCGGCGACCTCGGCGTCCCGGGCGGCCTGGTCGGCCCGGGCAGCCTGGTCAGCCTGGTCAGAGTCCGCCGTTTCGCTCTGCACGGCGAGGCTGGCACGGACCGCCCTGCGCAGTTCGTTGCGCGACCACTTCTGCTGTTCGGCCTTGCGCAGCCAGTAGTCCTGCTCCGGCGGCGAGAGACGGGTCACTTCGGCGTGGTGGGCGAAGCTCAGGCTGTCGCGCCTGCGCTGCTGCTCGAACCGCCGGGCCACCCACGCGTAGTTGCGCAGGGTCTGGTAGTCGAGCCCCGTGCGCTCTATGGCCTCCTTGTACCGCCGCCACCCGTAGGCGGACTCCCCGTAGAGCAGCCAGTCGCCGAGCCACCACGCGGAGGAGTTCACCAGCTCGCGCAGGTTGGTCCCGATGCGCTCCCATGCCTGCTCGGGCATGTTCTGCGGGAAGGTCATCCCCGTCTTCTGGACCTTTGCCTGCCCGCCCAGGAAGGACAGGACCACGTCGCGCTGCGCCAGGTCATCGCTGGTGCCCACCGGCTTCGTCTTGTACCTGCTCGCGGTTCTCACAGCGCCCGTCACAACCTTCAACTCCCCACTCAGCGTGTCTTCCTGGGCGTACTACCGATCACTCGACTGCGTCCGGGCGGCGGTCAGTCCGCGGCCATGGCCTCGCGCAGGCTCTTGGGGCGCAGGTCGGTCCAGTTCTGCTCGACGTACTCCAGGCACTCGGCCCTGGACGCCTCGCCGAAGACCGTGCGCCAGCCGGCGGGAACCTCGGAGAACGCGGGCCACAGGGAGTGCTGCTCCTCGTCGTTGATCACGACGTAGAAGCGGCCGTCCTCGTCATCGAAAGGGTTCGTGCTCAACGGGCACCGTCCTTAAGCGCGTCATGGGAACGTCATGGATTGACTCAGGAATGGCGTCACCGTAAGGAACCGGCCGTCGGCGCAACAAGCGCCGCAGAGCGGACTTCGAGCGGTTCTGTACTGCTTGGCTAGACCGCTCTCGACCGGGCCCCGAGGGCGTGCACGTGCTCGTCGTGGAGCCGGGCGTCGCCGAAGCGCTTGGCCATGTGCCTGGTGCCTTCGAGGGCGAACCCGGCCTTCTGGGCCACTCGGCAGGAGGCGATGTTCTCCAGGCCGTGGGTCAGGACGAGGCGGCTGAGCCCCAGATCGCCGAAGCCCCAGCCGATGAGAGCGCGAACGGCGGTCGTCGCCACGCCCTGCCCCCGGGTCCACGGAGCGATGCGATAGCCCACGTAGGCCTGCGAGTCGGCGCGGTCGATGCCGTGCAGGGCGATGTTGCCCGCGTAGCGCCCGGTGACCCGGTGGATGATCGAGAAGGTGGTGTGGCTGCCGTCGGACCAGTCGGCTCCGGCGAGGCAGTCCCTGAGGGCCGAGGCCTCGTCGGTGACCTGGCAGCGGGGGTTCCACAGCCGGACGTCCGGGTCGACCCCGAGCGCGAGGACCTCTCGGTACTCGTCCGTGCTCGGGGGACGCAGCAGATACTCACCGGCGATCAGTGTGCGGGGCTCCGGCGGGATGCCGGCACGCTCCATGAGGCCGATGTGGCTGTGGGGGTGCGCATGGGCGCGCTGTTGCGACTGGTCGTTCACCGGTTCGTCCCTTCGCCGGGCTTAGCTGTGCTGAGGGCTGGGCGCAGATCTGCCGGTGGGAACACGGTGTCGCAAGGGGCTCAAGGCTCGCTACAGAGCGGTCCGGCATCGCGCCGGACCGCTGAATCTCTCGACGTCTCTCGACTTCTCTCGACGTCTTCTGACGTCTCTCGACTTCTCTCGACGTACGGCATCTGGCGGGCGGACTCCCGCCGCACGAAAGGGAGATCGGCTGCCCCGCGTTCCGGATGGGAACGCACGGCAGCCGATCGGCCCGTCCGCTGTCCGCTCCGGTTCGAGCGGTGGTGCGGCGCCCTGGCCTTATGGGCCGGGCCGCGGTCTGCGCGTACGGGCTTGGCTCCTCGTGTTGCCGGTACCAACTCTGCGCCGACGCTATCCAGGATTGATCGAGCTCCGGTCGATTCCCGCTGGAGCGGACGGGCGTCCGGCGCCCTCACCTGCGCCCGCGCCCCCGCCGCCTGAGGAACGCTCAAGAGCCGCCACACCAGCGCCGGAGGCCTTCTCGTGCCGGTGCTCCGCGGGCGGGACGCCGTTCTATGGTCCGGGGACGCGTGGTCCGATCCGAGGGGGAGCGATGGACAGCACACGACCTGCCCTGCGCTTGTTCGTGCTGCACCACGCCGGGGGCTCACACGTGTCGTACCGCCACTGGCCGGCCGGGCTTCCGGACACGTGGGACGTGCGCCTCCTCGACGCGCCGGGCCACGGCCGCCTCATCGACCAGCCGCCGGTCACGGACGCCGGGCGGCTCGCCGACTTCCTGCTGCGGGACATCGAACCCGAACTGGGCGGCCCCTACGCTCTCTTCGGGCACAGCATGGGCGCCGTCATGGCGTACGAGATCACCCGGCGTGCCGTAGACCGGGGCCTGCCCCTGCCGGTGTGGGTCGGTGTCTCCGCGCGATCCGCACCGCGTCCGGCGGGCGTCACGAGCCGGTACCACGAGTTGTCCGACGCCGAACTGCGGACTCGTCTGAAGCTGCTCGGCGGCACACCCGACGGGGTCTTCGACGACCCCGGCCTGTGGGCCCTGTTCGAGTCGATCATCCGGGCCGATCTGCACCTGGTGGAGAACTGGCGCCCCGCTTTTGACGCCGCTCCCCTGCCGGTGGCGCTGTCGGCCTTCGCGGGCCGCGAGGACCGATCGGCTCCGCCGTCGCGGATGGCCGGCTGGGAGGCACACACCGAGCACTTCACGGGCCTGCGTGTCTTCGACGGCGGTCACTTCTACTTCCAGGACGATCCCGGCCCGCTGCTGCGGCACATCGAACGGGACGCGGCCGCCGCGCTCGACGCGGCGGGCGCGATGCGCTCCTCCTAGCCGCGCACGCCGTGGCCGCGCATGCCATGGCCGCACACACCGTGGCCGCGCATGCCACGAAGGACAGGGCCCGGATCACACGAGAACCACATGTCTGCCAAACGGGAGGGTTCATGACAGTGCTAGCAGCCGTGGCGGGAGCGAGCGGATATGCGGGCGGCGAGCTACTGCGCCTGCTTCTGGCCCACCCCGACATCGAGATCGGCGCCCTGACCGGGCACTCCAGCGCGGGACAGCGGCTCGGCACCCTGCAACCGCACCTCGCCCCGCTGGCCGGACGTGAGGTGCTGCCCACCACCGCCGACGCCCTGCGGGGGCACGACGTCGTCTTCCTCGCGCTGCCGCACGGCCAGTCGGCCGCGGTCGCGGCCGAGCTGGGCGAGGAGACACTCGTCGTCGACTGCGGCGCGGACTTCCGTCTCACCAACGCGGCAGACTGGGTGTCGTTCTACGGCTCTCCGCACGCGGGCACCTGGCCCTACGGCCTGCCCGAACTGCCGGGCGCCCGCGCCGCGTTGGCGGGCACCAAGCGCGTGGCGGTACCGGGCTGCTACCCCACCGCGGTCCTGCTCGCCCTCTTCCCCGCGTACGCGGCGGGGCTCGCCGAACCCGAGGCGGTCGTCGTCGCGGCGTCCGGCACGTCCGGCGCGGGCAAGGCACCCAAGGCGAACCTGCTCGGCAGCGAGGTCATGGGCTCCATGCGGCCCTACGGAGTGGGCGGCGGCCACCGGCACACCCCGGAGATGAGCCAGCACCTCGGCGCACTGGCGGGCCACCGGGTCGCCGTCTCCTTCACCCCGACCCTGGCCCCCATGCCGCGCGGCATCCTCGCCACATGCTCCGCCGCGGCGCGGCCGGGGATCGGCGCGGACGACGTACGGGCCGCGTACGAGAAGGCGCTCGGCGACGAGCCGTTCGTGACGCTGCTGCCCGAGGGGCAGTGGCCGAGCACCGCGGCCGTGTACGGATCGAACGCCGCGCAGGTCCAGGTCGCCTACGACCCGGCAGTCGGCCGGATCATCGCGATCAGCGCCATCGACAACCTCACCAAGGGCACCGCGGGCGGCGCCCTCCAGAGCATGAACATCGCCCTCGGCCTCCCCGAGGAGCTCGGGCTTTCCACGATCGGAGTGGCACCGTGAGCGTCACCGCAGCACGAGGCTTCACGGCGGCGGGCATCGCCGCCGGGATCAAGCAGAACGGCAACCCGGACCTGGCGCTCGTCGTCAACACCGGACCGCGCAGGGCCGCGGCCGGCGTCTTCACCTCCAACCGGGTCAAGGCCGCGCCCGTGCTCTGGTCCGAGCAGGTCATCAAGGGCGGCGTGGTCTCGGCCGTGGTCCTCAACTCCGGTGGCGCCAACGCCTGCACGGGTCCCGGCGGCTTCCAGGACACCCATGCCACGGCCGAGAAGGCCGCCGAAGTGCTCGGCCACAGCTCCGACGAGGTCGCCGTCGCCTCGACCGGCCTCATCGGCGTGACCCTGCCGATGGACAAGCTGCTTCCCGGCGTCACCGAGGCCGCGGCCCGGCTGTCCGAGAGCGGCGGCGAACAGGCGGCCGTCGCCATCAAGACCACCGACACCGTGCACAAGACGGCCGCCGTCACCCGGGACGGCTGGACCGTGGGCGGCATGGCCAAGGGCGCCGGGATGCTCGCACCGGGCCTCGCCACGATGCTCGTCGTCCTCACCACGGACGCAGCGCTCGACTCCGGCGTCCTCGACACGGCACTGCGCGACGCCACCCGCCTCACCTTCGACCGCGTCGACTCCGACGGCTGCATGTCCACCAACGACACCGTGCTCCTGCTCGCCTCCGGCGCGGCGCACGTCGAGCCCGGACACGCGGAGTTCGCCGAGGCCGTGCGCGAGGTGTGCGCCGATCTGGCCCGACAGCTCATCGCGGACGCCGAGGGAGCGAGCAAGGAGATCCGCATCGAGGTCACGGGCGCCGCGAGCGAGGACGACGCCGTCGAGGTCGGCCGCTCGATCGCCCGCAACAACCTCCTCAAGTGCGCGCTGCACGGCGAGGACCCCAACTGGGGCCGCGTCCTGTCCGCCATCGGCACCACCGGCGCCGCCTTCCACCCGGACGAGCTCAACGTCGCCATCAACGACGTGTGGGTGTGCAAGAACGGATCGGTGGGCGAGGACCGCTCGCTCGTCGACATGACGGGGCGCGAGATCCGGCTCACCGCGGACCTCTCGGCGGGCACGGAGTCCGCCGTCATCTGGGCCAACGACCTCACCGCCGAGTACGTCCACGAGAACAGCGAGTACGCCTCTTGACCACCGCCCCGCGCCGCATGCGGGGTTACCCCACGAAGGAGACACGATGAGCGACGACGGCGCGGACATCATCGGGGCGGGCAACACGGCGCTGACCCACCGCTGGCAGGGCGTCATGATGGACAACTTCGGCACCCCCCGGCTGCCGCTGGTGCGCGGCCGCGGCACCCGGGTCTGGGACGCGGAGGGCACCGAGTACCTCGACTTCGTCGGCGGCATCGCGGTCAACTCGCTCGGCCACGCCCACCCCGCGGTCGTACGGGCCGTCGCCGAGCAGATCGGCTCCCTCGGCCATGTGTCGAACCTCTTCGTCGCCGAGCCGACCGTGCGCCTCGCCGAGCGCCTGCTGCGGCTCACCGGGCGCGCGGGCCGCGTGTACTTCTCCAACTCGGGGGCCGAGGCCAACGAAGCGGCCTTCAAGATCGGCAGACTCACCGGCCGGACCCATATGGTGGCCGCCACCGGCGGCTTCCACGGCCGCACCATGGGCGCCCTCGCCCTCACCGGCCAGCCGGCCAAGCAGCGCCCCTTCCACCCGCTGCCGGGCGACGTCAGCCACGTACCGTACGGAGACGTCCAGGCCCTGCGCGCCGCCGTCACCCCGCACACCGCGCTCCTGGTCCTCGAACCGGTGCAGGGCGAGAGCGGCGTGATCGTGCCCCCGCCCGGCTACCTCCGGGCCGCCCGCGAGATCACCGCGGCGACCGGCACCCTCCTTGTCCTCGACGAGATCCAGACCGGCATCGGGCGAACGGGCCGCTGGTTCGCGGCGCAGGCCGAGGGTGTCGAGGCGGACGTCGTCACCCTGGCCAAGGGCCTCGGCGGCGGCCTGCCCATCGGCGCCACGCTCGCCTTCGGCGCCGCCGCCGACCTGCTCACCCCCGGCACCCATGGCTCCACCTTCAGCGGAAACCCCGTGGTGTGCGCGGGCGCCCTCGCCGTCCTCGACACCATCGAGCGGGGCGGCATCCTGGCCCACGTGACCCAGGCGGGCGAGCGGCTGCGGGCCGGGCTTGCGGCACTGGGCCACCCACTGGTGCGCGAAGTCCGCGGCGCGGGGCTCCTGCTGGGCATCGTGCTCGACGGGGACATCGCCGCGCGCGTGCAGCAGGCGGCCCAGGACAACGGCCTCCTGGTGAACGCCGTGGCACCGGACGTCATCCGGCTCGCCCCGCCGCTGACCGTGTCCGACAGCGAGGTGGACACCTTCCTCGACGGCTTCGGGACGGCCCTGTCCGCGGTCTCCGGCGAGGTGCTCACGGCGGTCTGAATCGTGTGCTCCCCTCCCTCCGGGCCCTTTGGAACCCTTCCCTCCGGCACCGAGAGCTCCGGCACGTCACGGCAGCCGGCTCATCAGACCGGCCGTCTCCCGCTTGTACGTGCAGGCGCTCTCCCCGAAGGACTTGCGCACCCGGTCGCGCACCTCGCTCGGCTGCTCCTGGCTGAGCTTGAACATGCCCTCGGCCCCGGTCACCTTGAACCGGAAGGCCCCCACGGCGGGCGCGATCTTGCGGAAGTAGCCGAGGGACTCCGTCATGTCCCAGCCGTCGCCGAAGTCCCCCTCGAAGGCCCGCACCGTGTGCTGGACCACCTCGAGCGTCTCCTCCATCTCGTCGATCTTCTCCACCACGCCCCGGACATGCACCGACGTGAAGTTCCAGGTCGGGGCGGCCGGCGTCACCTCGTACACCGTGGGCGACACATAGGAGTGCGGGCCGGTGAACGTCAGAAGCAGCACGCCGCCCGACTCAAGGGCCGACCAGTGCGGGTTCGCCCGGTTCATGTGTCCGAGCAGCGTGGCGCCGGGCAGGTCGCCGGTCCAGTCGGCGGACGTCTCGGGGTCGAAGATGACCGGCAGATGTGTGGCGAAGGGGCCGTTCTTCGGGCAGCCGTTGGCCACCGCGAGCGCCAACGGATTACCGCGGATGATGTCCACCATCCACGAACTGTCCGATTCTCGGTAGAAGCTGGGCACGAACATCCTGAATCACCTTTCGGCAGTCGGAAAATCCGCGCCGACCATACTTCCGCTTCCCTGGACAGCACCTCGAGAAGCTCTCGAACGGTCTTCAGGCCGTATTCAAGTTGTCTTTGAGCGGTCTTGGACAGACTCCGGAGCAACACTGCAGAACGGTCTCTCGGACCAACAGCCGAGTTTTCCAGACGCAAGCGGGAGAAACTTCAATGGGTATTACGGGTAGCAGCGAAGAGATCTACGACGTGGTCGGCATCGGGTTCGGCCCGTCCAACCTGTCGCTCGCGATCGCCTTGGAGGAGCACGGGGCGAGCACTCCGCAGAATCCGGTCAAGTCCCACTTCTTCGAGCGGCAGCCCACGTTCGGCTGGCACCGGAACATGCTGCTGCCGTCGACGACCATGCAGATCTCGTTCCTCAAGGACCTGGCGACCTACCGGGACCCGATGTCCCGGTTCAGCTTCATCTCGTATCTGCACGCCTCGAACCGGCTCGTGCAGTTCGTCAACAACCAGGACTTCTTCCCGACCCGGCAGGAGTTCCACCAGTACCTGGAGTGGGCGGCCGCCGGCCTCAGCGACCGGGTCAGCTACGGCACCGAGGTCACCTCGATCAGGCCCGTCACCGAGAACGGGGCCGAGGTGCCCGGCCTCCTGGAGATCGAGGTGCGCGACGGCGACGGCGCGAGCAGCGTGGTCACGACACGCAACGTCGTCATCTCGACGGGCCTGGTGCCGCGCCTGCCGGAGGGCGTGACGTCGGACGAACGCGTCTGGCACAGCTCGGAGTTCCTGGCCAAGTTCAACTCGCGGGACCCGCAGGACCTCAAGAACGTGATGGTGGTCGGCGCGGGCCAGAGCGCGGCGGAGATCACCCGGTTCTTCCACGACACGCTGCCGCACGCCCAGGTCTCCGCGGTCATCCCCTCGTACGGCTACTCCGTCGCCGACGACACACCCTTCGCCAACCAGGTGTTCGACCCCGACGCGGTCGACGACTACTACTTCGGCACGGACAAGTCACGCGACGCGTTCTGGCGCTACCACCGCAACACCAACTACGGGGTCGTCGACTCCGACGTCATCCGGGCCCTGCACCAGCGCTCGTACGACGAGCAGGTGCGCGGCGTGCAGCGGCTGCACTTCCGCAACCTCTCGCGGGTCGACGAGGTCAAACAGGCCGGGAACGGAACACAGGTGGTCCTGCGCTCGCTGCTCGACGACCGGAAGGAGGAGATGTCCGTCGACGCCCTCGTGTTCGCCACCGGCTACGACGGCGTGGACCCGGCCCGCCTGCTGGGCGACTTCGACCAGCACTTCCAGCGCGACGCGGCGGGCAAGCACCAGGTGGAGCGCGACTACCGTCTCGTCGCCGGATCGGACCTGGCCTGCGGCGTCTATCTGCAGGGCGGCACCGAGCACAGCCACGGCCTGACGTCGGCCCTGCTGTCGAACATCGCGATACGCGGCGGCGAGATCGCCGACTCGATCGTGCTGCGACGCACCGAGCGGGAGCTCGGCCGTGACTCCTCCGTGCGGTCCGTGGGCATCGCGCCCTAGCCGCGACGTCCCGGGCGGCCTCTCACACGGCGTCCCACGAAGCGTCCTACGCGGCGTCGGCGCCCATCGCGTCCCGAAGGCTCTGCGGCCGAAGGTCGGTCCAGTTCTCCTCCACGTACGCGAGGCACTTGTCGCGGCTCTCCTCACCGAACACGATGCGCCAGCCGGCGGGAACCTCGGAGAACGAGGGCCACAGCGAATGCTGCTGCTCCTCGTTCACCACGACGTAGAACCGGCCCTCAGCGTCGTCGAACGGGTTACTGCTCATCATTCCACTCCAATTCAAGCCGTCCACGATTCACTTCCGGGCGGAGGGTGAATCGTCATCCAATCGCGGCGCAAGCGCAGCTCGGGTCGACAGGTATTCATTTTCCCGGCATCCCGCAGCACAGCAAAGTGTTCTCATCCGGAACTCAAGCGCATGTCCACTGGCTATCGGGCCCTTGCCCGGGGCCAGGGTTCCATTCACAGAAGGAGTAGCAATTATGAGCGCCAACTGCCCGGTCGGCGGCTTGGTCCACCGTCGTGCGAGGTTCTCATGACAGACAACGCGCACCCAGTGCCCGACAACGTGCTTTCGGCCCTCGCCAAGGCGGAGGCCATCGGAGACGCCCTGCCGTGGCTGGCCCGCCACCAGGGCCGGACAGTCGTCATCAAGCTGGGCGGGCACGCCATGGTCAACGACGACCTCACGGCTGCCTTCGCCCGCGACATCGTCTTCCTGCGCCAGGCCGGGCTGCGGCCCGTGGTGGTGCACGGCGGAGGCCCGCAGATCGATGCCGAGCTCAAGCGGCGGGGCCTGGAGCGCGAGTTCAGGGGCGGGCTCCGCGTCACGTCGCCGGAGTCGATGGACGTGGTGCGCATGGTCCTCGCCGGCCAGGTGCAGCGCGATCTGGTCGGGCTCATCAACCGCTACAGCCCGCTCGCCGTCGGCATGACGGGAGAGGACGCCAACACCCTCACGGCGAAGCAGTGCGTGCCCTGGATCGACGGGGAGCCGGTGGACATCGGCAGGGTCGGAGAGATAACCGGCGTCAACACGGGCGCCGTCAACAGCCTTCTCGCGGACGGCCGGATCCCGGTGATCTCGCCGCTGGCCCGCAGCGTCGAGGACGGCCTGGTCTACAACGTCAACGCCGACACCGCCGCGGCGGCGCTCGCGACGGCGCTGCGCGCCGAGACGCTCGTCATGATGACGGACGTCGCGGGCCTGTACGCGGGCTGGCCGCACAGTCAGGAGGTCATACCCCGGCTCACGGCCGGCGAACTGGAGAAGCTTCTGCCGGAGCTGAGCGACGGCATGGTGCCCAAGATGACGGGTTGCCTGGACGCCGTACGGAGCGGCGTGGGCGCGGCCCGCGTGATCGACGGAAGGGTCCCGCACTCGGTCCTCCTGGAGATGTTCACGGACGACGGGGTCGGCACGGTGATCGTGCCGGATCCGGACGAGAGGGAGGTCATGCCTATGGGGTGACGCCCGGCGTGAGGGTGCGGCACTCGACGCGATGACCGCTTCGGGGAACAGCTCCCGCAGCACCGCCTGGCTGCCGGCGCTGTAGGCCGAGACGGGAGAGACGGGAAGAGACGAGCGAGAGGGGAGAGCGTATGTCCGTTGCCTGCTCGGCGCTGCGGGGTGTGCGGCGCCGGGCGTGAAAGCCCCTGTCATGGAAGGGAGTTGCACTTGGACTGACAACTCAGGCAGCAGCGGAGACAAGCCGCGCGTTGGCGGCAGTGGACACGTAGGGAGCCGGGTTCTGGAGAGCCTGGACCGGAAGATTGGGGGTGGAGGTCTTGAGGATGGCCTGCTGCAGGCGGCGCAGTTCGGGCGAGGGCTCAAGACCCAGATCGCGTACGAGGGCCTGGCGCAGGCGCTGATAGACGCTCAGCGCCTCACCCCGGCGGCCCGAACGATAAAGGGCCAGCATGAACTGGCCGTGCAGATTCTCATGCGTGCGATACCGGCTCACCAGCACCGTCAGCTCACCCAGCAGTTCGCGGTGCCGCCCGAGCCGCAGATCGGCCTCGATGCGCTGGTACAGCGCACACAGCCGCGTCTCCTCCAGGCGGCGCACCTCCATCTCCAACTGCACACCCGCCCGCACATCCGCCAGCGCCGACCCGCTCCACAGCGCGAGCGCCTCCCGCAGCAGCCGGGCCGCCCCCGCGAAATCCTCGCCGTCCATCGCCCGATAACCCATCCCCGCCAGGCGCTCGAACTCCACCACATCACTGGACCCGCCACCGCCCCGCAGCACATAACCGCCAGGCGCCGTCACCAGCACATCCTTCGCCGACACGTCCCCCGAAGCCTCGGCACTCTCCGCGCCCTGCTCCAGCGCCGCACCGATCAGCTCACGCAACTGCAGGATGTAGGTCTGCAACGTCGTCCGCGCCGACCGCGGCGGACGCTCCCCCCACAACTCCTCCACCAACAACCCCACCGGCACCACACGATCCACATGCAGAGCCAGCAACGCCAACACCTTCCGAGGCTTCGGCGCCGTAGGCATCACAGCAACCCCACCCACCCGCACACCCAACGGACCCAGAACATCAATATCCATCACGCCAAATCCCCTGTTCGTGAGTGCTCGAACGACGACGGCGGTCGGTCCGAGAGCCGAGAGTTACGGGAAGGCAGGTTCACGAGGTTCACGAAGTTCCGCGAGAACCAAACCAGACTCCCTGTTTTGAAAGACTGCCATGCCGACCTCAAGCGCTCCTAGAGAGATTCCGGAGCCTCTGACGAGGGTGTAAGCAGCCACAATGCCCCATAATCCAGGCACATTTGACCGAGGAGGCGACAGACCAGATGCCCCGTTTGCAGCGAGCGGACGCCATACACGGCCCCGGATTGACCCGCACCAGAAGATCGACCCGTGTAGGCACCATCAGAAACCAGCACCACGGTCTGGATCGACGGCCTTTCAGAGTGAGGTCCGTCAGACGCTGACCGCGCGCCGTGTCACAGGAGTGGGGCCCGCCTCGTCTCGGTGAGTGAAGGCATCGACGAACGTGGAGGCGCACACCATGGACGCACGGTTGAACTACTTCGCCGTCCCGAGCGCGGGCAAGGCGCTCAAGTACCTCATGTCGGCCGGTCGGGAGCTGAAGGAGTTGCCGCTGCCGGCCACGACGCAGGAGCTGGTGGCGCTGCGCGTGAGCCAGATCAACGGCTGCGCGGCCTGCGTCGACATGCACACCAAGGAGGCCGCCGCGGCCGGCGAGAGCACGGTGCGGCTGAACCTGGTCGCGGCCTGGCGGGAGGCAACGGTCTTCACCGAGGCCGAACGCGCCGCGCTCGCACTGGCCGAGCAGGGCACCCGGGTCGCGGACGCGGCCACCGGGGTCAGCGACGACGTATGGGCGCTTGCCGCCAAGCACTACGACGAGGAGCAGCTCACGGCCCTCGTCCTGCTTGTCTCGATCATGAACGCGGGGAACCGCATGAACATCATCTCCCAGCATCCGGGCGGCGATTACCAGGCTGGCCAGTTCCACTGAACCGCCACCGCACCCGGGCCGCGGGGGCCATGATCAAGCCCGTCGGGTCGGTCGCGGTGAGATCGCAAGGGGAGAGTCCGCGTGAACAGGGTGGGCGAGGCGGGCGAGGCTAACGAGGTAGGCAAGGTGGGCAAGGTCGAGGAGTTCGAGGAGCTGCGGCCGCTGCTGTTCTCGATCGCGTACCGGATCCTGGGCAGCGTGGCCGAGGCCGAGGACGCGGTGCAGGAGAGCTGGCTGCGCTACGACGCCTCGACCACCCTGCCCAGGTCGGCCAAGGCGTTCCTGTCGGCGACGGTGACCCGGATCGCCATCGACGTACTGCGCTCCGCCCGGGTGCGACGGGAGGAGTACGTGGGACCGTGGCTGCCCGAGCCGCTCCTCGACGATCCGTACGAGGACCCGGCCCGCGTCGCGGAGCTGGCCGACTCGGTGTCGATGGCGGCGCTGGTGCTCCTGGAACGGCTCAGCCCGCTGGAGCGCTCGGTGTTCGTGCTGCGGGAGGTCTTCGCCTTCGGCTTCGACGAGGTCGCCGGCGCGGTGGGGCGCTCGGAGGCGGCATGCAGGCAACTGCTCGTACGGGCGCGTAGGCACATGCACGAGGGGCGGCCCCGGTTCGCGGCGGACCGCGAGGAGCGGCAGGAGCTGGCGGGGCGGTTCTTCGAGGCGCTGTCACAGGGCGACATGGACGGGCTGCGGAGTCTGCTGTCGGCGGACGTCCGGCTCGTCGGGGACGGCGGCGGCAAGGCCCCGCAGCTGGCCAAGGCCGTCGCCGGTGCCGAGAACGTGGCCAGGCTGCTCGCCACCGTCTATCCGCTGATGGCACGGGTCGACATCACCTTCGAACCGCACGAGGTCAACGGCCAGCCGGGCGCGCTGTTCCGTGACCGGGACGGCAAGGTCCTGCACATCTTCGCCCTCGACGTGCTCGACGGGCAGATCCAGACCATCCGCGCGGTCATCAACCCCGACAAGCTCGGTCACCTCGGTCCGGTCGCCGACGCATGGGCCCTCGACCAGGAGGTGAAGCGGGCCCGCAAGCAGGCGCGGTGACCTCCCGAACACCGGCCTGATCCTGACGGGGCCGGACCGGACCCCGGCCCCGGAGTCACACCGGTTCCGGCAGATCCATGAGCGCGAGTCGGGCCGGGTCCACCACAGCGGTCACCTCGGTGATGAGC
Organism: Streptomyces sp. NPDC046925; assembly: GCF_040644915.1. NCBI lineage: Bacteria > Bacillati > Actinomycetota > Actinomycetes > Kitasatosporales > Streptomycetaceae > Streptomyces > Streptomyces sp. NPDC046925. The sequence continues at coordinate 191,271 of NZ_JBEYWZ010000013.1, forward strand.
CCGTCGGCGACGGTGAACACGAGAAGGGAGAACGGAGTGCCCTCCCGGGTCCAGGAGATGATGCCGGGACGGCCGTTGACGGTCGCCAGGTGCCCTCGTGCGGCACTCCCCGCGATGCGCGCACGGCCGGCCACCTCGGTGGCCCCGAGCACGACGAACTGACCGTCCGGGGCGTCGACGGTGAACTTCACGTCGGGGTGGAGGACCTCCAGGAGCTGCTCGAACTGCCCCTTGCCCGCGGCGGCCAGAAAGGCCTGGACGACCTCGCGCCGCTGCCGTCCGGTGCTCGCCTGCGGCTGGGCGGCCTGTACGTTCCTGACCTTCTTGCGGGCGCGGCTCGTGAGCATCTTGGTCGCGTCGGCGGACTTGCCGAGAATCGTGCCTATCTCCCCGTGGGGCACCGCGAACACGTCGTGCAGCACGAACGCCAGTCGTTCGTCCGGGCGCAGCGAGTCGAGGACCGTGAGGAGCGCGAGCCCGACGGAGTCCCCGAGCGCCACGAGGTCGTCCGGTGCGGGGGCGTCGTCGAGCGTCACGGTGTATTCGGGCAGCCGGTCGTCGAGGGTGACTTCGGGGCGGGTCCGGCCCGACCGCAGGACATCGAGGCTGATGCGGCCGACCACGGTGGTCAGCCAGCCGCCGAGGTTGTCGATGGTGCCGGTGTCCTGCCGGGAGAGCCGCAGCCACGCCTCCTGGACCGCGTCTTCCGCGTCGGCATGTGAGCCGAGCACGCGGTAGGCAACACCTCGAAGCCGCTCGCGGTGCGACTCGAAGGCGTCGGCGATCGGGTCCGTGGGGTGCGCGTCGGACATGTTGTTACCTCTCTCGAAGCCGCTCCGTCATAGGGGTGACGGGCAGCAGCCCCGAAACGTAACCCCGACGCAGGAGAGCACTCCCCATGGAAAACCGTCTCAAGAACAAGAACACGAACAACCCGGACCTGTGGACCGCGATCAAGCACCTCCACAAGGCGATCGCCGCCGGTGGTGTCGATCCGAAGCTGCTCGCGCTGGTCCACCTGCGTGCCAGCCAGATCAACGGCTGCTCGGCGTGCGTCCACGCCGGTGTCGCCGGGGCGAAGAAGGCCGGCGAGACCGACGAGCGGCTGCACAACGTGGCGGCGTGGCGCGAGGCGCCGTTCTACACCGACGCGGAGCGCGCGGCACTGGCCCTGGCCGAGGGCGCGACCCGGTTGCAGGACGGCGCGGAGGGCGTCACGGACGAGATCTGGGAGGAGGCCGACGCCCACTTCACGGAGGAGCAGATCGGCGCGCTCAACCTGGAGATCGCCCTGACCAACTTCTTCAACCGCCTCAACCGCACCGTCAAGGAACCGGCGGGCCGGACCTGGGGCTGAGCGCCGCCCGGCACCGGCTCATCCGCCGGGGCAATCGTTGCTGCCGCTGTAGCAGGGCTCGTACCCCGCACTGGGGGTGGGCGCCGGGCGCGGGTGGGTCTGGTCGTACTGGTGCTGGGAGAGCACGACCACGGCCGCGAGCGTTCCGGCGGCCAGGACTTGCAGCAGTGCCGTCCACGGTGCGCGGGCCAGGAGCGCGATCGCGGCGAGGACGAGCGCGGCGGCGAGGAGGTACTCCGACCACGCGATGTTCGCGAGCCGTGCGGCGTCGATCGTCGCCCGGTCATCCGGCGCGGCCCACATCTGCAGGTCGTGGCCGAAGGCCCCCGCCACGAACACGACCGCCTCGATCACGAGGAGCAGCAGGGCAGCGCCGACGTCCTTGCGCAGCGGTGTCCTGCTCGAGCGAAGCCATCTTCGGTGAGGGCGGGGTTCCGGGAGCGCCTGTGTCATGGCCCTACCCTCTCCCGCGGCTCCCCCCGCACGTCAACGCGCCCGCCTGGTCGGGGAGGACGTCAGGCGGGCGCGGACAGGAGGTGGATGTGCACGGTCAACGCTAGGCGGGGTGGCCTTCCAAGTCCCGTGCGTCGTGCGGAACTTCGAGTTCAGATGCAGCGGTGTTCGACTGGGCGGCGTACACCGCGACGAAGGCGGCGAGACCCAGGACGCCGCCGTCCGGGCCGAGTGCCGTGAGCGGCACGCTCTGCCCGAGGCCCCGCGACAGCGTGCGGTGCGCCTTGAGCGATGCGGCAAGGAGCTCGCCCGGCGGGCGGTGGGCGTGGTCCGCGTCCCCGCAGGCCATCGCGAGCGCCTCCGCCCAGGCACGGGAGGCGATGTCGTCCTGGTGCGCGTGCGGCGGTACCGGCTTCGGGTCGCAGTTCGGCATGGCTGCCTCCTCGGCGTCTCGCTGCTCGAACAGTGCTCTTGCGTGCTTGTGCGTCGGTCGTGCCTTGCTCGTACGGTCGGCCATGCCGGTTACATCGGTACGTCGATTACGTCGGCACGCCGGTTACGTCCGTACGTCGGTTGCATCGGTACGTCGGTTGCGTCAGGCCTCAGTTCCGGCACGCCACCGCCGACGCGAGCCTGCGGGCCAGGTCGTCCGGTCCGGTGCCGGTCGCGTCGAGGACGACGGCGCGCGGCCGGTGGCCGTCCGCCGCCGCGAGTCGGGCGATGGCGCACGCGGCGACCCCGTCACCGGAGAACCCGGCGAAGGCCAGGCCCGCCCGGGACCGGATGCGGGAGCCGAGCGCGTCGTACACGGCGCGTGCGGCGACATCGGCCCGGGTGCCGCCCGCCGGGACGGGAGCGAGCAGGAGAAGTTCCTCGGGGCCCCGGTAGGCGTGGGCGAGTTGGTCGTAGAAGGCGCGGGAGATGCCCGGCGCCTGCAACAGACCGACGGCGCCCGCGCCCGCGTGAGCCGGGTGGCGAAGGACGGTCGGCAGAGGTCCGCTCTCCTCGGCCTCGGCCTCCACCGGACCGACGGCGGCGCCGCTGCCCATGTGGGTCAGCAGGGCAAGAACCTCGCCGAGCGTGGTGCGCGGACCGGCGCCGCGCGGGAGCTCACGCAGCAACAGCGCGGCGTGGGCGAGGAGTTCGGTGATCTCCGAGAGCCACACCTGGTCGTAGGAGGCGGTGAGGACCAGGCAGCCGCTCCGGTCGTGGTGGGCGATGAGCGTGACCGGGAAGGCGGTGCGGGCGCCGAGGGTCTGCGGCGGCTGCACCTGAATCCCGGCCGCGGCGAGATCGGCCTCCAGCTCGGGCAGGACGCGCGGCGGCGCCTCGAAGGTGAGCAGGGTGTCCGCGGGCGGGCGCGGACCACGGGTCCAGGCGTCGATCTGGCTCGCCGAAACCCATTCGTACGCCGCCTGGTTGAGGCAGCGGTCACGCAGGTCGGTGATCAGCTGGGGCACCGTGGCGTCGGGGTCGACGAGCACGGTCTGCGGCAGCGGCCCGGCCAGCGCGCCGGGGGTGCGCTCCACCCCTTCGAAGAGGATGCTCCGGCCCGCCGCCGTGGTGGCGAAGCGCACCTGAGAGGGCCCCTCGGCGCGCCCGGCGCGGTACAGGAGCAGCGCCCACACGGCCTGAAGCGCGATGGACTCGCCACCGCCCCAGGTGGCGGCCCAGTTGGCGAGCGCCGCGGTCTCCTCCTTGGTCAGGCGGAGCCTGGAGCGGCCCTCGGCGCGGCTGCCGGTGTCGGTGAAGAGCGGCGGCACGGACACGAGACCGCCGGTGTCGGTACTGCCGAAGAAGTCCTCGGCGGCCGCGGTGTCCTGCTGGGCGAGCCAGGTCACGTAGTCGGTCATGTCGGGCCGGCGCTCCCCGCCGGGCAGTGTCCCGCCCGCGAGATAGGCGCGGTAGAACTCGCGGACCAGGAGCCGTACGGACCAGCTGTCGAGCAGCGCGTGGTGGTAGGTGAGCAGCACACGGGCCGGCTGCGCGGGACTGTGACCTGGCTGCCCGCCGCCGAGCAGGGTGATGCGCAGCGGTCCGGGACGGCGCGGGTCGATGCCGCGGCGCCGGTCGGCCTCGACGAGGGAGTGCCATTCGGCGGCGCCGTGCGGCAGCCGTACGATCTCCGGTTCGGCGTGATCCTGTACGACGAGGCCGGGCTCCGGCTGGTCGTCGAAGGTGGTGCGCAGCACGGATTCGTGGGTGAACACCGAGTGCCAGGCGGCCGTGAACCGCGCCACGTCGAGCGGCCCGTGCCAGTCCCAGGCGGCCTGTTCGACCTGGCGGCCCGGATCGGGGTGGGTGTCGGCGTCCGCGAGGAGGTCGCGCTGGAGCGGCGTCGCGGGCAGGCAGCGGGTCATGAAGGAGCCGCGCCCGGCATGGGTGAGCAGATCGGCGAGGGCGCCGAGCGGGAACTCGGACCGCTCGTCGTCCGCGCCGTCCGTGAAGCGCAGGGTGTGCTGGCCGGGGCCCCTGCTCTCGAGGTCGGCCGTCCATGCGGGTGCGTCGGGATGACAGGTGGCGATGGAGTCGAGCGCGGCCTCGATGTGGGTGCTCTCGATCGGCCCGTGCAGTTCGAGTACGGGCAGCGCGCTGGGGCCGATCTCCACGACGACGGTGATCGGCTCACCCTGCGGCAGACGTGCGAAGCGGCTAGTGGTCATCGGCAGTCGGGGCACGCGCCGACAAAGCCCCCTCCCCCCTCCTCAAGAGGCGCTGTCCCAGCATGCAGAGGGCCAGTGACAAACCACTGACACGGTCCTGACACGCCGCTCGACCGGCCCGCACGCCGACGCGAAGGGCCAGCTCGGGCCGCTCGCGGGGACGGTGAACTTCCGGCTACGGAGCGTGCGTCCGACAGCGCCTCGCGCCGAGTGGAGGTGCCGGAATACCGGGTCGCCGCGGCGAGTGCGAGTGCCGGCCGTGACGAGTGCGGGCGCCCGAATCCCGGTCCGACAACGCCTCGTGACAAGTGAGGTGGCCGTGAATCCCGGGTCGCTCCAGGCGACCCAAACCCGGTCCGGACCGTCTCTGAGGCGAAATTCAAGCGGTCTTCGAATACTCCTCAAGCCCTCCCGCCGACGGTGGAGGTCAGCCCATCCGTCCTCGATTGCCCAAGGAGCCTGCAATGTCCGGGATGCCTGGTGAGCGTGTGCACCGCCTGCGACACTCGCTCGAGGTGGCCGCGCCGGCCGGAGCGGTCTTCGCACTGCTCGCGGACACCGCGCGCAGGCCGCTCTACAGCCCGCACGTCGTACACGTCGAGCGACTCGACTTCGACGGAGTCCGTGAGCGCCTGCGTGTGTGGGAGAGCGCGGGCGGCCGGATCAGGTCCTCGCTCCTGGTGCGGGTGCAGCATCCGCACGAGCGGCGCATCGAGTTCGTGCAGCTGGGACGCGAGACGCCGGTCGATTCGCTGAGCGGCGAGTGGACCGTCGAGGAGATCGCGGGCGGACGCAGTGTGGTGACGGTGCGGCACGAGTTCACCGTCGCGGGCGACCGGGACGACGACGCGGCCGGGGAGGGCCTTGTCACCGGGGACAACGCCAGGGCGGAGCTGGAGAGCCTGCGGCGGATCGCCGAGAGCCGCGCCGGTCTCGACGACCTGGTGCTCTCCTTCGAGGAGTCGGTGCGGGTGCACGGCCCCGGCGAGCTGCTCTTCGACTTCCTGTACCGGGCCGCGGACTGGCCCGGCCTCCTGCCGCACATGCGGCGCCTGGACCTGACCGAGCCTTCGCCGGGAGTGCAGATCCTCGACTACGACGTGCGGCTGCCCGACGAGGCGGCGCACACAGGAGGTTCGGTCCGGCTGTGCTTCCCGCACGCCGGGCGGATCGTCTTCAAGCAGACCGTGCCGTCAGGTCCGGTGGCCGCGCACACCGGGGAGTGGTCGGTACTGCCCGACGAGCACGGGGTGCGGGTGATCGCCCAGCACACGGTGCTGCTCGACGAGAGCGCGCTGCGGGCCGCCCTGCCCGAGTGGGGGAAGTCCGCCACGGGACCGGTGTCGCCGTCCGTCCTCGAACTGGCCCGCCGCAGGGTGCGGCAGGCCATCGGGCGTACGTCGCTCGCGATCCTCGAACTGGCCGGGCAGCACGCGGAGTCGTCGGTGCGGTCACTGCCGCGGCGGGCGGCCGTGACCGCGGGCTCCCTGCCGTAGGCGCACCCGGCACTCAGGTACCGGCAAGCTCCTCGATCACGGGACCGAAGACGTCCATCACGCCGTCCAGGACCACGATGTACGAGATGCCGAACCGCTCGCGCTGCTCGCGCAACTGCTCGGCCATCTGCTTGACCGTGCCGAAGAGCATCACCGGCAGGTTCAGACGGTCTTCCTGCGACATCTCGGGGTGGATCTTGGGCAGCCTGCGGGCCGTCGCGTGCCGGTCGTCGGTGACCTCCACGAAGTGCACGAGGAGGTTGCGTTCGGCGGGCACGGCCCGGTGCGCGGCGAATCCCTCGTAGGCGGCCACGCGTTCGTCGAGCTGGTCGGGCGTGAGGGCCTTGAGGATTCCGTTCTCGTATCCCGCGGTCGCGGTGAAGGCCGCGATGTCGGCGTGCTCGGCCATGAGGCGCAGCAGCCGGTCGCCGTTGCCGCCGATCAGCAGGGGCGGCCGTGGTTGCTGCTCGGCCCGCGGCGCGTGCGCCGGGTCGGCAAGCAGCCGCTCCAGCTCGTCCACCGTGTGCCGCAGGGCGCTGATGCGACCGCCGGGCGAGAGGAACTCCAGCTGGGCGCGCTTGTGTTCGGCCTCCGCGTAGCCGGTGCCGAGGCCCAGTTCGAGGCGACCGCCGGTGAGCGCGTCGGTGGTGGCGACCTCACGCGCGAGGAGCGCCGGGTTCCAGAAACCGGCGTTCAGGACGAAGGTGCCGATCCGGGGCCGCTCGGTGGCGGCGGCCGCGGCCACCATCGCCGGGAAGGGGGCGACCATGCCCAGGTGGTCGGGGACCAGGATGACGTCGTAACCGAGCTGTTCGGCGCGGCGGCACCTGTCCCGCCAATCCGCCCCACCCGCCGGCTTCATCATGTTCACGCCGAATCGAAACGGCCTGGTCATGCCTTCCCCCCTTGCCTGCCCACCCATGTGACACGCGACGGCCACGCCGCCGCGGTGACCCTACCCGGCGGCATACGCGGATGTCAGGCGGCGTAGAGGTCGAAGGTCGAGGTGCGGCGCTCGCCCGCCACCACGTCGAGCGCGGGGTCGACGGTGAGCATCATCTGGTGCACGCGCTGGAGTTGCGGCGAGGGCTCCACGCCGAGCTCGTCGATGAGCCGCGCGCGCAGGCGGCGGTACACGTCGAGCGCCGTCGCCTGGCGTCCGGAGCGGTACAGCGCGACCATCGCCTGCGAGTGCAGCCCCTCGTGCTGCGGGTGACGGGCAATCAGATCGGTGAGCTCCGCGATGAGTTCGCCGTGCCGGCCGAGCCGCAGATCGGCGTCGATGCGCCGCTCCACGGCGACCAGACGGGACTCGTTGAGCCGCATGATCTCGATGGAGAGGATGGAGCCCGCTCGTACGTCGACGAGGGCGGGCCCGTTCCACATGTCGAGGGCATTGCGCAGGAGCGTGGACGCCTGACCGTCCTCACCCTCCTCGAAGGCGCGCCGGCCGTCCGCGACGAGCTGCTCGTAGCGGTGCAGGTCGACCGAGTCGGCCGACATCTGGAGCACATAGCCGCCGTGCCGGGTGGCAAGGATCTCCTTGGCGTTGCCGGGCGCGTCGGGCCCCATCGCGGTGCCGAGTCTGCGCCGGAGCTGGAGCACGTACGTCTGCAGCGTCGTCATGGCGCTCTGCGGCATCTCGGTGCCCCACAGCTCCTCCATGAGCGTGGCCACCGGCACGATCCGGCCCGGATAGAACGCGAACAAGGCGAGGAGCTGACGCGGCTTGCTCGCCGTGGGCACTATCGAGACACCGTTGACGGCCGCGTTCAGTGGTCCCAGGACCTGAATCTCCACGGTTTCCTCCCCGTACCCATCGAGTGGTGGCCGTGCCGTTGACCCATCGATTGGCGGCCTTGGTCCTTGGCACGTTAGACCTGCTTTCGGCCGTTGCCCCCGCGGCTCCCCCATACCTGGACCCGCTCTCAAGCAGGTCTCAATGGGCGGTAGTCCGGGCGTAGACGACAAGACTTGAGAATGCGTGCAGAGCGGTTCAAAGCCCGCTCGTGCGAGCGCCCGTACGGGCCGGGCCGCGGCTACCGTGCGAATTCCCTGCCCCCGATCCGGGACCGCTGGTCATCGGGCCGGACGGCGGAGTGTCTCGTCGATGGAGTCGCCATGCTGAAGGCGGAAGAGCTGAAGGCGGAAGAGCTGGAGCTGCGTCTGTTCGTGTTCCACCACTCCGGTGGTTCACAACTGTCGTACCGCGACTGGCCGGCCTGTTTCCCGGCCGGCTGGGACGTACGGATACCCGACGCGCCAGGCCGCGGACCACGCGACAGACGCCCGGCACTGTCGGACGCGGGCGCCCTGCTCGACCACTACCTCGACGAGCTGGACGACGGACTCACCGGCGACTTCGCGTTCTTCGGGCACAGCATGGGCGGGCTCATTGCGTACGAACTCACCCGTCGGCTCGTGGACATGGACCGCACGCCGCCGGTCTGGCTCGGTGTGTCCGCGCACGGCACGCTGCGCCCCGAGGGGAACGGCATGCGCCGGCATCTGCTGTCCGACGCGGAGCTGCGCGCGGAGCTCTCGGCGATGGGCGGAACGCCGTCCTCGGTCCTGGCCCACCCGGAGCTGTGGGACCTGATCGCGCCGACGGTCCGCGCGGACCTGCGCATCAGCGAGACCTGGCGCACGGCGCCCCTCACCCAGCCGCTGCCGGTGCCCCTCTCGACGTTCGGCGGCACGCGGGACCAGGTGGCGCCCCCGCACCGCATGGAGGGCTGGTCGGCCGTTTCGGACCACTTCCTGGGCCGGCACCTGTTCGAGGGCGGCCACTTCTACTTCCAGGACCGGCTTCCGGCGGTCGCCGAGCGGATCCAGGACGACGTACGAAAAGCCCTGCTCCTGGCCCGGGCGCCGTCCGCGGTCACGCCATGACCGTCCTCGACCTCGCCGCGCCCGCTCCGGTGCGCGGCGAGGTGACCGAGTTCCGGCTGCTCGGCCCGGTGGTCGTGCACGACGGGGAGACCGGGGCGGGCATCGTGCCGCCGGGCCCCAAGCAGCGGGCGCTGCTCGCCACTCTGGTCATCCACGCGGGCGAACTCCTCTCCGTGGACCGCCTGGTGGAGGAGCTGTGGGGCGATCAGCCCCCGGCCAACGCTCCCAACGCGCTGCAGGCCCACGTCGCCCGCCTGCGCCGGCTGCTGCCCGCGCCGGGCCACGAGTGGATCAGCACCCTGCCCTCCGGGTATCTGCTGACCCTGGGCCAGGCATCCACCGACGTGGCGCGCTTCACGCGGCTGTCCGGGCAGGGCAGGGCCGCGGTGCCGGACGACCCGCAGTACGCGGCCGAACTCCTGGGCCACGCCCTTTCGTTGTGGCAGGGACCGGCCTTGCAGGACAGCCGTCGCGGCCCCATCTGCACGGCCGAGGCGGACCGCCTGGAGGAGCAGCGCCTGATCACCCTGGAGTCGCTGTACGAGGCGAGCCTGAGCTGCGGCAGATACGCCGAGGTGGTCTCCGGCCTTGAGCGTCTCACCGCCGACCATCCACTGCGCGAGCGCTTCTACGACCTGCTGATGGTCGCCCTGTACCGGGGCGGCCGCCAGGCGGAGGCCCTGGGGGTCTACGAACGCGCGCGCCGCAACCTGATCACGGTCCTCGGCGTGGAACCGGGCCCGGCACTGCGCGCCCGCATGGAGGCGGTCCTCAACCAGTCCCCCGCCCTGACGCCGCCAGGCCCGCACAACCTGGACCTGGCATCGGAGCTCGCGCAACTGCGCTCCCGCGTCGAGCAACTGGTGAGGGACCAGGAGGACTTACTGCGGCGGGCGAACGCAGCGGCGGAGTCGCGGACGGTCTAGTCGCGGACGGTCTGGTCGCGGACGCTCGAGTTGGGAGCGCCCTTCAGGCACGCGGGCTTCGCGTGCTTGAAGGGGACACCGAGGCTCTCAAGCCGCGTGCGGCAGATGTCGAGGGAGTACGCCGAACCCTCACCGTCCTCCGCGATCGAGCACGCGTCCGCGGCCTTGCCGCCGACCGGCACGCTGTATCCCTTGGCCCGCAGATACTGCTGGCAGTCCCACGACCATGCCTGGGCCGGACTCGCGACCACAAGGGGCAGCGCACCGGCCATGACCACACCGCTTGCCGCCACTGCTGCTCGCCGCATCCACTTGCTGCGCATTTCGCGTCCTTTCGGTATCCGCTGGTTCCCGGCGCCCGGGCGTGCGTCCGAGTGCCGGGGCCGAGCCTCACCGATCACCAAGACGTCAAACACGGCAGGCGAACAGGGATGCGGGGACGCATGTGGAGACGCATGGCCGACAGGATGTGGAGACGCACGGCAAAACGCCCCGCCCTACCCGAAGTGGCCGAAGGCCTCTCGGGGTTGGGCGGGGCGATGACTGTCGGTGTGCCGGGGACGCCGGTCGCGGGCATCAGCCGACGCGGGCGAGTCGATCCCGTGCACCGGCGTTCACGGCCTCGGACCGTGCGCCGTGGGGAGTGGGCTCGGAGGTCTTGAGGATGGCCTGCTGCAGGCGGCGCAGTTCGGGCGAGGGCTCAAGACCCAGGTCGCGTACCAGGGCCTGGCGCAGGCGCTGATAGACGCTCAGCGCCTCACCCCGCCGCCCCGAACGATAAAGGGCCAGCATGAACTGGCCGTGCAGATTCTCATGCGTGCGATACCGGCTCACCAACACCGTCAACTCACCCAGCAGTTCGCGGTGCCGCCCCAGCCGCAGGTCGGCCTCGATGCGCTGGTACAGCGCACACAGCCGCGTCTCCTCCAACCGGCGCACCTCCATCTCCAACTGCACACCCGCCCGCACATCCGCCAGCGCCGACCCGCTCCACAGCGCAAGCGCCTCCCGCAGCAGCCGGGCCGCCCCCGCGAAGTCCTCGCCGTCCATCGCCCGATAACCCATCCCCGCCAGGCGCTCGAACTCCACCACATCACTGGACCCGCCACCACCGCGCAGCACATAACCGCCCGGCGCCGTCACCAGCACATCCTTCGCCGACACACCAGCCTCAGCACCCGACGCATCCCCCGCGCCCTGCGCACCCTGCTCCAGCGCCGCACCGATCAACTCACGCAACTGCAGGATGTAGGTCTGCAACGTCGTCCGCGCCGACCGCGGCGGACGCTCCCCCCACAACTCCTCCACCAACAACCCCACCGGCACCACACGATCCACATGCAGAGCCAGCAACGCCAGCACCTTCCGAGGCTTCGGCGCCGTAGGCATCACAGCAACCCCACCCACCCGCACACCCAACGGACCCAGAACATCAATATCCATCACGCTAAATCCCCTGTTCGTGAGTGGCCTGCATCCCGTGCTGATCCCGTGCTCACTTAGTAAAAAACCAGCAGTCCGGTTTGTCAATACCAGACCGCTCATGCTGTTTCCACAACCTCCCACCCGATCCTCGAGCGCGCCTAAAGCCGTGAGGGATTCGCCGTGGATCACGAAAACCCCCTCGTCACAGGGGTACGAGAGGGTGTGTGTAGCGAGCCGACGGCCGCAGTCCGACGGCCCTCAAGGGGCTCAGTAGCTCCGAAGCAGCTCCGGAAGACGTGAAAAAACAGCCGCCAAAGTCGGTTTACTCGTGGGGTTTCAGACCGCTTCGCCCGTCAACTGCGGCAGTACGAGCTCCCAGAACGCATCGATCCGCTGCCCCGAAAGCCACCCGCGGTCCCTGCCGCCGAGCACCTCGAAGCCCACGGTGGCCGCGACGATGGCCGGGGCGACCCGCTCCGGAGTCACACCGGCCGCGAGCGTGCCCTCGCGCTCGGCGCGCTCGAGCATGTCCTCGACCCACTCCTGCCAGTAGCGCCGCACATCGGCCGTCGCCCCGAGCGCGGGCTCACCCCCCAGCTCGAAGCCCGCCCGCACCACGACGTCCTCCGCGAGGCGGTTCATCAGACCGTGCGTCGCGTCGACAAGACCCCGGAGCGCGCCGCCCCGCTCACCATCGGCCGGCACGTCCTCGGTGATCGTCCGCAGTCTGCGCGCCGCCTCTTCCTCCACCGCCCGGGCCAGCTCCCGCTTTGTCTCAAAGTGGAAGTGCAGCGCCCCGTTGCTGACCCCCGTCCGCCGGCTGATGTGGGCGAGCGAGGCGGCCGCGTACCCCTCGCGCGCGAACACCTCCGCGGCGGACTGGATCAGAGATTGACGGGTCCGGACCGCCCGCTCCTGCTTGGCCATCGCTCACCTCTCCAACACGACCTGCCTCCGACGCGGCCAGGCCGACATTCACGGACTCATGACGTCGCCAGGCCCCCTGCGACGCGCGACCGAGGCCGTGCACTGCAAAGAACATGCCGCACTTTCGCCGTAATCGAGAAAACAAACCGGTGGGTTGGTTTTGTCGAGTCCTTAACGGCAGTAGCTGTGCGGGGTCCAGTCGGCAAGGTATCGCAGCCTGCCCGCACCGGGTCCGCCGGGGCGTCGGCCGAAGCCAACGACGCCCCCGGGACCTGAGGTTACGCCCAGGATCGAGCGGCCAACACCCCTCCTTCGAGTGCCGGGGATCATGACTGGCGCAAAATGCATCGCGCGACCACCCTCGCCACAGCACCCGGCACGAGCCGATCGCCACCTTCACGCCCAGCAAATAAACCGCCACGCTGGTTTGTTATCAGTACGGTGAACTGAGCCTCTCCGTTGCTTTCCTTGCATGAAGCATGCAACGCACCGCACTCACCCGCGCCTCCCTCGCCCTCCTCGGACACAGACACGGACATAAGCACAGCCGCGGCCCCGACGAACGAACGGACCGACAGGCGGACAGACGCGGGGCACAGAGACGTACAGGCGGACCTACAGGCGGACGCGCAGGGGACGTATGGGCGTACGAACAGCAGCCGCCAGCGACCCGCCCCCGAGCCGTCAGCGACCCGCCCCCGAGCCGGCGGCGGCCAGCTCCCCGCGGCCCGGATCAGCCGCGAGGCCGGGCAGCAACAGGAGCCAGAACCAGGTGAGGGGATCGGGCGAGAGCCACTGCTCGTCGTACGCCCCGAGGACCTCGATACCGACCGTGCCCGCGACCACGGCGACAGCCGCGCTCCGCGCCGAGACACCCGGCGCGAGGGCGCCCCGCGCCTCGGCCGCGGCCAGCGCTTCCTGCACCCACTCGCGCCAGGTGTCCCGCAGGTCTTCGCCCACCACCGCGCGCTCCCGCACCCCGCACAGGTCGAACCCCGCCCGCAGCACCACGTCGCTGCCCAGAGCCCGTACGAAGGCATGCGTGACGTCGATCAGTCGTTGCAGCTCACGCCCCTGCGAGGGCTCGTCCGCCCGCGTACCGCTCCCGCCGTCCGTCCCCGCGTCATCACCGACACCGACACCGACGCCGCCGCCGACGATCCGGGCGAGCCGCTCCGCGGCGGACGCAGCGACCGCGTCCGCGAGGTCCGCCTTGGTGGCGAAGTGGAAGTACAGGGCGCCGTTGCTCACCTTGGCCTTGGCGGTGACCGTCGCGAGCGAGGTCGCCTCGAAGCCGTCCCGGTGGAAGAGCTCGGCGGCCGCCTCGATGAGCGCGGCCCGGGTCCGGACCGCGCGTTCCTGTTTGGTCATCAGGGCTCCGTTGATGCGCAGGGCTGCTGGCTGCCGCCGCGCTCGTACGCACGCAGGCCCCGAGATCATCCGGCTCCCGGCTTGAGCACCGCTCAAGGCACCCCAGTGAGCGCCTACAGCACCACCGCACGAATCCCGGTCATCGGCCGCGCGATGGACGGCAGTTGACCGCCGCGCGGGCGCATGGACCCAAACAGTGCCCGGCCGGACGCGCCGGCCGCCCGAACGGGCGTGATCATGGCCCGCAGCAGGGAGTTCGGGCAGAAATCGGACTTGGGGGTCACGTTCAAGTCAGCCCGCAGTAGATTGAGCCCGGAGTTATCGCCCGTTCTGCCCGAGAGGTCGGAACGGAAGCCTCCATTTCTCGCCACCGAGCATTCCCCCGATGACTGTAGAAATAAAACCGGGTGGTCTGTATGTTGAGACCCGCGAGGCGCCCCATCCGGCGCACTCTCCAGACGCGAATCCGGGGGATCAACATGTCCACGAACACGTTCCGCCCCGCAGAAGACACCCTGCACCGGATGCCTGCCGTCCGGACACCGAAAGGATGGCAGCCCGCGGTCCGGCCGCAGGCCCAGCTCACCACCACGGTTCCGAAGGAGCTCGTGCACCGTGCCGCCCTCGCCGAGGTGCTGCTCACCGGCCAGGAGCGCTACGACGACGCCCGGTTCGGCGTCACGGCGCAGTGGCCCCGCTGCCACAGCTTCTACGCGCCGGTGGCGGGAAACCACGACCCCCTCCTGGCTGCAGAAACGATCAGGCAGGTCGGATTCCTTCTCCCGCACACCCAGTTCGGCGTCCCGATCGGCCACCAGTTCCTCATGCGCACCTTCGCGATGTCGGTGGAGCCCGAGCACCTGCACGTCGGCCACGCACCCGCGGACCTCGACATCGAGGTGACGTTCAGCGACGTGCGCATGCGCCGTGAGGCACACTCCGGAGCCCGCTACGACGCGGTGATCCGCCGGGACGGCGAGACCGTCGCCACCGGCTGCTTCACCTATACGTGCATCACGCCCCCGGCCTACCGCAGGCTGCGCGGCAACCAGGGCCACCTGCAGATTCCGCTGACCGCGCCGGTACCGCCGCAGAGCGTGGGCCGCATGTCGCCGACCGATGTGGTGCTCTCCCCCATCGGCGCCGACAACCGGTGGCAGCTGCGCGTCGACACCCGCCACCCCGTGCTCTTCGACCACCCGGTCGACCACGTGCCGGGGATGCTCCTGATCGAGGCCGCGCGGCAGGCGACGACGGCGGTCCTCGGCCACTCCTCGGACGTCATTCCCGTCGGGGTCGACTCCGAGCACTTCCGCTACGTCGAGCTGGACGCGCCGTGCTTCATCGAGGCCGTACGGCTGCCGGCGGACTCGCGCGGCGAAAGAGTCCAGGTCATCGGCGAGCAGGACGGCCAGGAGATGTTCCGCACGACCATCACCGCCGTCCCCGCCACGCTGTAGAGCGCCGTCAACTCAGCGCCCCGCACGGCCCGTTGACCCCGGCATACGCCCGGAGTACGCGTCGGCACGGGCTCGATCACGCCCCCGTCTCTGCCGTCGCTCCCCCGAAGACGCTAAGATACGAACCTGACGGTTTTTTTCTATGGTGCCTCCCACGGTTCCATGATCTCTCGGAGGCGGTGGATTACATGGCAAAGCAAGACCGCGCGATTCGCACACAACGGACGATCCTGGTCGCTGCAGCCTCGGTTTTCGAGGAACGCGGATTCCAGGCGGCCACCATCACGGACATCCTCAGCGCCGCAGGCGTCACCAAGGGCGCGCTGTACTTCCACTTCCAGTCCAAAGAGGACCTGGCGTACGGCGTGATGGAGGCCCAGGGGCGCCACATGGGCACCGTCCCGTCCCGCTCCTGCAAGACGCAGGAGGTCGTCGACACGGTCCTCCTGCAGACCTACCGCCTCCAGGAGGACCCGATGGTCCGGGCCGGCGTCCGCCTGGCCATGGACCAGCACGCGACGGAGCTCGACCGCGGCACGTCCTTCCAGGACTGGGGCAAGGGCATGGCCGCCCTCCTCGAGCAGGCCAAGGAGCAGGGCGAGCTGCTGCCCCACATCGTGCCGTCGGACACCGCCGAACTCCTGGTGGGCGCCTACGCCGGCGTCCAGTCGATGTCACAGGCCGTCAGCAGCTACGCGGACCTGAACCACCGGACCTCGGTGCTCCTTCGCCACATCATGCCGAACGTGGTGCTGTCCTCCGTGCTCACCACGATCGACATGACGCCCGAGCGCGGCGCGGTGATCTACGCCGAGGTCCAGGCCCTGGAGGACGAGGCCGAACTGGCGGACTCCCGCGCCTGAGCGGTCCTCGCGGGCGCCAGCCAGTCAAGGAGCGGCGCCTCGATGTCACCGGCGGTGTCCGAGGCCCAGGCGACATAGCCGTCGGGGCGCAGGAGCAGGGCGGCCCCGGGCAGCCCTGCCACCGGCTCCGCCCGTACGACGCGCAGGACGTGCCGCAGGTCGTGGAGCAGGTCGTGCGGCACGCCGGAGACGGGCCCGGCCCCCTCGGACGCGAACCGCACCAGGAGCATGCGCCCGTCCCGCAGCAGCCGGATGACGTCGACCGGTCCGTCGTCCGTGGTCAGTTCGCGGTTGCCGAGGAACCGCCCCTCCCACGCCGAGGGCCGTCCGGTCCGCGTCGGCAGCACGGTGTCCTGCCCGCTGACCATCAGTCCGAGCCGCGCCAGTTCCGCACCGGCGTCCGCCGCGCCCGCCGCCAGCTCGTCGAGCGATCCGGGCGTCCTGCCCGGCCGCATCAGCTCCACCTGCGTACGGACCTGGTCCAGGAGCCGCTCGGCGGCCGGTCTGCGTTCGGCGTCGTAGGAGTCGAGCAGTCCCGGCGCGGCAGCGCCCCGCACGGTGAAGGCGAGCTTCCAGCCCAGGTTGAGCGCGTCGAGCAGTCCCGTGCTCAGTCCCTGGGCGCCGACAGGGAAGTGCAGGTGGGCGGCGTCTCCCACCAGGAGGACGCGCCCCGACCGGTAGGTGCGCGCGAGGCGCGAGAAGTCGCTGAAGCGGCTCAGCCAGTGCGGTTCGTCCATGTCGATGTCGCGGCCCATGATCCGTGACGTCTCGCGGCGGAACTCGTCGAGTCCGAGCGGGAGTCGGTGGTCGGCGGGCGCGTTGAGGCAGTCGGCCACCCGCAGGTGCAGCCGCCCCTCGGCGGTCCGCTTGGCCACGACCCAGCCCAGCGGCGTCCGGTGCCACCCGGGCTCGGGCGCCTCGGGGCCGTCGCAGCGGACGACTCCGACCATGGCCGCCACCGTCGGCGGGGTCGTGTCCGACGGTATTCGGCCAAGTGTGCGCACCGTGCTGCGGGCCCCGTCGGCCCCGACGACGTAGGCGGCCTCGAACTCGGTCTGTCCGCCGGGGTGTTCGGCGCTCACCGTCAGGCCGTCGTCGCGCCGGTCGAGTCCGGTCACGCGGTGGCGGCGCAGCACCTGCGCGCCCGCGGCCAGCGCCCGCTCTTCGAAGAGCCGCTCGAGTGCGGCCTGCGGCCGCTTGAACAGCGGGTCCGGCTCGGCCGCGGGCGCGGTGAGCTCCAGGCCCCACACTCCCGCGAAGTGGAAGGGAGTGCTGCTGGTCCCTTCGCTCAACGGCAGTGCGGGAGCGGGCAGATGGCCCCTGCGTGCGAGAACCTGTGCGGTGCGGGCGTGCAGGGTGGTGGCCCTGGGGCGCTCGGCCACCTCGGCCTGTTCTTCGAGGACCACCGTCCGTACGCCGTAGCCGGCGAGTTCGGCGGCGAGCAGCAGCCCGACGGGGCCCCCGCCGACGATCACCACATCTGTGCGGACATACGCCATCGCGGTCGCTCCCCCTGGCCGGAAAACATGGATATCCTCGAACCGGAGCGAAAATATACCGGGTGGATGGTTGTTTTCCCGGTTCTGCCGCAGATCTCTTTCGGCCAATGCGTAAACCAGCCCCATTGGCAGTGACTTCGGGGTTGAAAACGAAACCGGTGGGTCCGTATCTTACGTACACGTGCTCGATCGCATGGGCGTTCTTCGGGGGGAGAAGTCTGCATGAATGTGATGACTTCAGGTGATGCGGCGCAGGATGCGGCCGGCCCGGTCGAGGAAGGACACACTGCCTCGGGCCCCGGCGCACCGCCCCGGACCACGACGGTGCCGAGCGAGTACGTGCACCGCTCGTCGATGGCCGAAGTCTTTCTGACCAGTTCTCGCAGGACGAGCGAGACCCGCTTCACGCTCACCGGCCAGTGGCCGCGGGCGCACGCCTTCTTCAACGGCCCCGACGGGCGGCACGACCCGCTCCTCACCGCGGAGACGATGAAGCAGGTCGCCCTGTATCTCGCGCACGCCGAGCTGGGCGTGCCGCTGGGCCATCACTTCATGCCGTGCGACCTGTCGTTCACCATCGCCCCGGACGAGCTCGCCATCGGCGCGGTGCCCAGCGACCTCACCATCGAGGCGGACGGCGCCGACCTCATGCGCAAGGGCAGCCGCCTGGTGGAGTTCGGCCTCGACCTCACCATCCGGCGCAGCGGCCGAGTCCTTGCCACCGGCACCGTGCGCTTCGTCTGCCTCTCCCCCGGCGCCTATCACCGGCTGCGCGGCGCGACCCCGCAGCCCCTGCCCGCCCGGCGCCCCTCGGAGGTGACCCCCTCCGCCTTCGGCCGCGGCCTGCCGCGGGACGTGGTCCTCGCGGCGAGCGACCACCCCGGCCGCTGGCGGCTCGACCCGGACCCGGACCACCCGGTCCTCTTCGACATCGGCGACGACCACATACCGTCGATGGTGCTCCTGGAGGCCGCACGCCAGGCGACCTGCGGGCTGCTCGCCGCCGACCGCACGCTGACCCTGACGGGCATGTCCACGGAGTTCCACAGCTACGCCGAGTTCGGCCGCCCCTGCTGGATCGAGGCCGCTCCCCTCCTCGCACAGGACTCCGACTCCATGAGCGTCCTGATCACCGGCAGCCAGGACGGCCGCCGGGTCTTCGGCGCACAGGTCAGCGGAACCGTGACGCGACGCGAGGACTGACCGCCCTACCCGGTCACAGCGGCAGCGTGATCCCCATCTCCCGCATCGCGCGCGACGGCGGCCCGCCCTCCGAGCGCTCCGTCTTGTAGCCCTTGCTGCTCGGCGCCAGGGTCCGCGGATCAACCGCCTCCGCCGGCGCCGAACTCGCGTACAGACCGCCCGGATCGGAGTCCCTGTCGTGCGGCAGGAGCCAGAACACCCGGCGCCGGAAGGTCCCCGAGGACCGGGACGACTTGGCCTGCGGGCCGAGCAGCGCATACCCGACCATCCGTCCGTCACGGTGGTAGGCGGGCCTGCCGCGCCGGGTGGGCAGCCGGTCGAGGCTCTGGCGTACGTAATCCAGGGCGTCGATGTCCTCGAGCCAAACGAGTTCGGCCTCGTGGGAGATCTCGTCCTCTGCGATGAGGGCGCTCATGCTGTCTCCTCGTCGGCGAGCGTGGTCAGCAGTCCGATGCCCGGGTAGTACTTGCGCTGGTTGGAAAGGATCATTTCTTTCGGCGACTCAAGTCCCACTGCCTCGCGAACCCGGGCGGCAAACGCCCTGGACGAGACTGCGGGAGCGCCCTCATTGTGGCACCAGGCCCGGTAAGCGGCGTACAGCTGCGCTTGTTCCGCTCTTAATTCCGGGTGGAGCGCGCAGGATTCACCGATGAAACGCCCGGTGTGATCCTCGGTCTCGGCGTACGCCGTCGTCGCGATGCGCACCCGTTCGGGTCCGGCGAGGTCCTTCTCGCCGCGCAGATAGCGACGGGCGCCGTCGATCAGCCAGTTGAGGATGCCGGGTCCCTCCTCGGTGACCAGGATGTCGGCGAGGTTGTCGACCTTGCGTTCGTCGGAGACGACCCGCTCGAAGGGGATCAGCCGCATCCGCCGCCAGAACGCGAAGCCGCCGCTGCCGACTTCGGGCCGGTGGTTGCCGAGCAGCCAGAGCTTGTGGGTGGGTTCGAAGGAGAAGAAGTCCTGCCGCATCCGCCGCGCCTTGATCCGGTCGCCGCCGGTCAGGAGCTTCACCCGGGCCTCGTCGAACTTGTCGCCCGGCTTGACCTCGCTGCACACGATGACCCGGCGGCCGTGGAGTTCCGCGAGGTCGGTGGGGTGGCCCTCGTACGGGCGGGCCATCAGGAAGCCCGGCGGCGCGGCGTCGGCGTAGTCGCCGAGCAGCTTCATCAGTACGTCGAGGAGTACCGACTTGCCGTTCTTGCCGGAGCCGAAGAGGAACGGCATGACCTGCCCGCCGACGTCTCCGGTGACGGAGTAGCCGAGCAGCACGTGCAGGAAGTCGATCATCTCGGCGCCCTCGGGCCCGTCGCCGAAGGTGTCGGCGAGGAACCGCATCCAGCGCGGCGTGGGCGTGGGCCGCGGCGGCAGCGAGGTGGCGCGGGAGTGGAAGTCCCTGCCGGGCTGCGCCTTGCGCAGCACGCCGGTACGCAGATCGACGATGCCCGCCGGGGTGCACAGGGTGTACGGATCGGCGTCCAGGAGCGCCGCGTTGAGCACCATGCCGGGGGCCGATTTGGCCTGGCTCAGCATGGCGTTCATGCCGCTGGTGGACAGGGCGCGGCGGCGGTGCTGGAGCAGGGCGGAGGCGGAGTGGATGCCGCGCGGATCGTCGCCGGCGATGGCCTCGGCGAGGTCGCCGGCGGCCCACAGCACGGTGTCGTCCTCGTCGATCTGCCAGCGGTTGCCGTCCCAGCGGTACCAGCCGAGGCCCGGTACGTGCCGGTAGTCGTCCGCGTACAGCTTCACGAACAGCTTGGCGTTGCCGCGGTCGGTGAGCGTGTCCGGCAGCAGGCCCTGGGGCACGGCGATGTCGGCGGGCGTCTCACCGCGCTGCTGGGGCACTTGTACGGGCTGTATCGGCTGTACGGGTGCCTGCGGGGACTGGGCGTCGGCGAGGATCTGCACGGCCACCGCCTCCGCGTCGAAGTTGAAGAGGGGTATGTCCTCGGGGGTGTCGTTCAACGCCGCCCCCCGAGGGCGAGGGGACGCCGTTCGCCCGCCTGCAGGCCGCTGCGGATGATGGATTCGCAGCGCCGGTCCTGGCCGGGGCGTACCTCGGCGGCGAGTTCGGTCAGGGTCCGCTCGGCCTCGTCGCGCGAGAGGTGTCCGGCCGCGACGAGTCCGCCCGCGGTGTAGGCGGCGCGGTTGAGCTTCTCGGAGAACGCGGCGCCCTGCGGCACGGCGGCGCAGGCGGCCACCTCGGACAGGACCTTGTCCAGGGCCTTCGACGCACCCTGGCGGCCGCCACCGGCGGCGGCGACGGCCTGGCGGGCCCTGGGCGGCGGGACGGCGGCGCTCAGGGCCGTTCCGCGGGCCGGGGCGAGGTGCCCGGTGCGCTCGAGCTCGGCGGCCAGCCAGTCGGGCAGCAGGGCGGGCTCACGGGCGGCGCCGACGGGCGTATAGGTGCCGTCGGGGGTGTGGGTGCCGGGCGCGACGATGTAGCCGCCGTGGGCCCGGATGTCGACCTGCCAGGCCAGGGCGCGGCCGCTGCCGGAGCCCGTGGAGGACTGCCAGCGGTGGCCGGGGTGGGCGCGGTACCAGACGTGCAGGCCGCCGGAGGGGGTGCGCACGCGCAGGGTGTCCGTGTCCTCGGCGGGGCTCCGGGCACCGCGCAGGGCGGCGAGCACCCCGAGGGTGTGGAAGCCGTCGGCGAGCCCGGTGAGGTCGATGCCCTCGGCGATGATGATGCCCGGCAGGAGACGCGAGCGGTCGGGCAGCGGCTGTGCGTGCGCGTCGATGTCGACGACGACAAGGCCCGCGGGACCGCAGGCGACACCGACTCCCGGGGACCGGCCCTCGCCCGTCCCCCACCAGCGCTCGATACGGACCGGATCGAGCGTGGCGGCACGGAAGCCGTGGCACCAGCGCCCCTCCGGCAGACAGGAACAGCCCTCGTGGGTATGGCCGGGAGCCCGGCAGGCCTCGCAGTTGCCCGCGGGTGTTTTGCGCCCGGCGGCCAGGGGATGAACCGGCCAACCTTGGCCCGCGCACCACTTGGCGGTCGCCAACGACCGGCCGGAGTTCGACCGTCTGCCGGACGCCGACCATCCGCTGGTCGGCGTCCGTCCGCTGAGCGACTGTTCGCTGCGTGAAACTCGCAGCTCAGCAGTCATGTATTTCCCCCGTCAGCGACTGAAGCGACTCAATGACGAAAACAGGTTAGCGAAACTGGTCTGAAAATTCGTGCGGTTGGGGAGGGTGTGACGATCACCGGACATACAGCGACCGAAGCCTGACCGCAGCGACCGGACCACTCTTCGGTCGCTATCTGCCCCCGCACAGAAAATCCCAGGTCAGAGACCATACGCAACAAGAATCAGCGACTGAAGCGACTCAAGTCCCCTATATATGAAGCACACGCGCACACACGCACACGCGCGAATGTATCGACATACCCGGACCTTCGGTCGCTTCAGTCGCTGTCTGCCTCCGAGCAACCCGCTGACCAGCAGGTTTCCCCGAGACTGAAGCAGCGACCGAGAGACGCTTCGGTCGCTCGGCTTCAGTCGCTGCCCGAAGCGCCGCTCTCGAGCGGGCCTTGAGCGCCCGTGGAGCACGCGGCCCGGCCGACCGGTTCATTCCGGCCGCTCCCGTGACGATTCCGAAGGCGGGTCGCTTGAGTCGCTTCGGTCGCCGGCCCTGAGCCGTCAACGGCGTCGTCGGCTCAGGGCTGTCGTGTCCAGGGCTGTCAGGTGATGACGTACCTGCCGCCGGGAAAGTCCCAGCCGTCCGTGCCTTCGCCGATGTCGTCGCAGATGACGAAGTCGATGAAGTCGTCCTCGAACGCGGCGTCGCTGAGCTCTCCCTCGCGCCACATCCCCTCGATGGAGGTCCAGTGGCCGTTGCGTCCGTCGATGCGCAGGGGCGCGCTGCCGCCTGCCCCGCGATCGCGTTCGTCGTCCCCGGTCCTGACGACGCCGCGGATCTCGAACTGGTGGTCCTTGAAGGCCTGTGGGACCGGGTCGGGCGGGGTGGTCGCGGCGGCTTCGTAGGCCCGGGCGATGACATCGCGGTAGCTGCGCCGGACGTTGTACTCGTCGTCGGCCAGCCACTTCATCAGGGTGGCGTGCGTGACGTGGAGACCGGCCTCCTCCAGGGCCGCGTAGCCGCGGTGGGTCTGGGTGAGGTGGACGAGCCGGGCATGCCAGGTCCTGGCCCGGTAGGACGCCAGGCGCCCCTTGGGCTTGACCCCGAAGGCCGCCAGCAGGCTGTTGAGGGCCGCGCCCAGCGTGTTTCCCTGCCCGCGGGGCATCAGGCGTCACTCCCCTGCACGGCCTGCTGCGACTGCCCGTCAGCCTCCGCCTGGTCCGCCTCTGCCGGGTCAGCCTGCTCGAACTTGACCTTGACTTCGCCGAATCCGGTGCCGACCTTGTACTTCGCGGGCGCGCTGCCGTCGGTCCAGAACACGGCCTCGTCGACGTTCCGCAGGGCGATGAGGGAGTGGCCGTCCTGGACGGCCCCCCAGGCGACGACCCAGTGGCGTACGGAAGCCTCGGCGACCATGCTCAGGCGCCAGTCCGGGCGCCAGAAGGGGGAGTTCACGCGCTCGCCCTTGGGCCACAGCAGACGCAAGGCGATCGACAGGCGCCGCTTGTACTCGATGTACGGTTCCCCGCCCGCCTCGACCAGCTCGGTACGGGTCTGCTTCGCCTCCTGGTAGAAGGGCTTGAGGAGCGAGTTGTTGGCCCGCCCCGTCCAGGAGTCGTGGATGCGCAGGGGGTCGGTGAGGTGCCCCTGCCGGATCAGCTTCTCCAGGATCTCCATGTGGGGGGTGGTCACCCACACGCGGCCCTCGTTGTCGGGGCGGTCGGCGAGGCGTCCCAGCGGGTGGGGCATGTTCAGGTGCTCCCAGGCGGGCAGGTCGATCTGGAAGAGGCCCGCCTGCCCCTCCTTGCCCGTGGCGCGCTGCTCCAGGGGGCCGGTGTGCTTGAGCTTGTTCGGGGCCAGGGTGACGGCGGAACAGGCCGAGGGGTACGAGCCGTTGCGGTCGATCGTGCAGAACTGGCCGGGGCCGAACTGGTCGGGCACGATCAGCTGACGGCGCTTGCCGCCGCGCAGCCGCACGGTCTCCACCTCGGGGTGCACCCAGCGCGGCTCACCGTCCATGATCTCGTTGCACAGCGTCCACGGCTCGGCGTCGCGGTCGCTCTTGCCGATCACCGGGATCGGGTGCATCTTCGACCGGTTCACGGCCTCCTTCAGCAGCCGCAGCGCCGGGAAGACCGCGTCCTCGGGCTCGTCGTCCTCATCACCGGGCCGCAGAGGCGGCAGGTCCTGCTCCTGGCCCCCCTCCTGCTCCTGTACCGGCTGCCCCTCCTGCTCCTGCTCCTGGTTCTGCTCCTGACCCGGCGTTCGCTCCTCCGCGGGCTGCTGACGGTCCGCGTCGGGCTCCTCCTCCGGAGCGCTCGCGGCCGTCTGCGGGCCCTCGGCGCGATGGGCCGCGGCGAAGGCGTCCAGCGCGGCGCGCAGCCGCTGTCCCTCCGGGCTGCCGGGGAGGACGAGACCGGCGGCGGAGGCCAGGGAGGCCGTGTAGGCCCGCAGGTTGGGCAGTTCCTCGTCCGCTCCCTTGTTCACCACGTCGCGGTGGTCGGACAAGAGCTGGAGGGCGTCGGATGGCAGCCCCCTGACGGCACCGGACGTGAAGGCCAGAGCGGCGTCGACCAGTTCGCGCTCGGTCTCGGGGAGGCTGACGGCGGCGGGCGCGGGCGTCGTTGCGGGCGCGGGAGTCACGGAGACGGGCGGCGCCGGTGCAGGCACCGCGGGCCCGTCGGCGAACCGGGCCATGTCGAGGTCGGCCCGGAGCCGGACGGTGGCCCGCCCGAAGTCGCGCTCCACGACGCTGACATCGGCGATCCCGGAATCATCGGCGGGTGCCAGGACAAGGCTCACGTCGGCGTCCAGGCCGCGCACGGCGTCGGAGTCATCGGTGTTGAGGACGGCAAGGACCGGAACCGACAGCTGCCGGGCCAGGTGCGTCAGGGTGCGTACGGCGGGCGGCACCTGGTCGCCGGAGAGCGGGATGTGCGGCTCGGCGCCCTGATGCAGGCGGTCCACGACGATGAGCGCCAGGCTGTCGACGTAGGGCGCGGTCTCGGCGATGGCCTCGGCGGTCAGTCCGGCGCCGTCGTCGAAGAACAGCGGGGCCTGGCCGAGGCGCCCGGCCACCGCCTCGGTGGCTTCGCGTTCGGGAGCGGTGAGCGATCCGGAGCGCAGCTTGCGCAGGTCGACCCCGGCTTCGGCGGCGATGATCCAGCGGGTGACGATCTCCTTCGTGAGCCCCGCGGCCGCGTAGAGGACCTGGCGCCCTTCGACGAGTGCCGTGTGACGTGCCGCGGCCAGGGCGAGGAGGCTGCCGCCCGCGCCGGGGGCCGCGGCCACCAGGGTCAACTGGCCCGCCTGCAGGCCGCCGGTGGCCGCGTCCAGGTCGCGGAGCCCGAAGGAGTGCCGCGGTGCGGCGGGCGCGAGGACGTCGCCGACCATCTCGCCCAGGGAGGCCAGTTTCCTGGGCGCGGGGCGGGTGGAGGCCATCTCGTCGAAGTCGCTCACCGGGGCGGTCCGTTCAGATGTAGGTGACGGGGTTACGGGACAGGTGCGGGCTTGGCGTCGGCCGGCCGACACGCGGATCGCCGAGCAGGAGCTCGCCTTCGAGGGCGTAACGATCGCCGTGCTTGCTGATTCCGGTGATCTTCGCGACCGCGAGAACGGTTCCTGACGTATTGATGATCTGCACCTCGTCCTGGGAGAGGGCCCGGTCGGCGTTGAACTTCCAGATCCCGCGCCCGACTTCCCAGACCTCGGCCTCACTCATGCCGGAGCGCCATCCAAGAGTGACCCGCCCCAGCCGGTCCCCCGCGTCAGCGACACGCTCGGCCCCGATCTGGATCTGCAGCACCCGGCGCACCCCTCCAGTTACTTCATAACTTGTTGCGAAGTTACCACGGGGTGCCGTGGCGACAGCCACCGGCAGCTACCAGTGCACTCGGAGTCATCCGGGAGCCCGCTCGCGGAGGTACGCAGGTACGCCTCCAGTTCCGCGGCCCCCTTCAACATGGCCCGCCCGCGAGCCGACAGCCGGCCGTGCCAGTCGGACAGCGTGGCCTCCAGCGGCTCCAGACCGCCTGCCGTCCGCACCCGGGCGATCAGTGGGGCGATCTGCTCGAGGAGGTAGCCGCCCCGCCGCAGTTGGTGGGCCAGCCGGGCATCCCGTACGTCGGCTTCGTCGTAGACGCGGTAGCCGGTCTGCCGATCGCGGCCCGGGCGCACCAGCCCGGCGTGCTCCCACTTGCGCAGCGTCGCGGGCCGGATCCCGAGCTGGTCCGCCAACGGCCCGATGAAGGTGCCGCCGGGCCCGGGCCCTCCGGCTTGCTCGGCTCCCGCTCCCAAGGACTCCAGGTCCCGCAGGGCGCTCTCCACCGCCCGGAGGGTCCGCCGGTCGTCGAGGAGCTGGGCGTGGCTCTCGTCGATGAGGCGGAACGCCTCGTCGAGCGCACCCGCGGCCCGATCGTGCACGGCCCGCATGATCGACGTCGCCGTCTGATGGCCGTGCCCCGGCACCAGGGCGAGGAACGCGCGCAGTGCCCCCGCGTGCAGCGCGGTGTAGGTGCGGTAGCCGTGGGCTGTGCGGTCGGCCGCAGGGAGGATGCCGTCCGCCTCGTAGTTCCGGATCGCCTGCGTGGACAGCCCGTGCTCGCGCGCCAGATCAACCGGCCTGAGCCGACCGACCCGACCCACGCTTTGAGGGTTGCTCCCCATCCACTCCCCCATATCGCCGCCATCATCGCGCAAAAGTTTCAACCGAAGGTTCAACGATAGCGTTTAAGGCATGGCTACTACCGACACCGCAGGCATCAAGAACATGACCCACCCCGTCGAGGCCACCGCCCTCATGAGGCTGCTCCCCGCCCGCCCCCGGCTGCTCGCCCTGGGCGAGCCCACCCACGGCGAGGACGCTCTGCTCGACCTGCGCAACGACCTCTTCCGGCAGCTGGTCGAGCGGGAGGGCTGCCGGACGATCGCGATCGAGAGCGACTGCATGATGGGCCTGGTCGTCGACGACTACGTGACCGAGGGCAAAGGCACGCTCGACGACGTCATGGAGCGGGGAATCAGCCACGGCTGGGGCGCCTCGGCCGCCAACCGCGAACTCGTACGCTGGATGCGCGCCCACAACGTCCGCGCCGAGACCGCCGGCCGCCCCGCATCCGACCGGCTCCGCTTCGCCGGCTTCGACGGCCCGCTGGAAATCACCCACGCCGCGAGCCCCCGCCAGGCCCTCACCGCACTCCACGGCTACCTCGCGGCCCGCGTGGACGCGGACCTGCTCCCCTGCACCGCGGACACCCTCGACCGCCTGCTCGGCGCCGACGAACGGTGGACCGACCCCGCCGCGATGATGGACCCGTCCCAGTCCACGGGACAGTCGGCCGAGGCTGGACAACTGCGGCTGCTCGCCGACGATCTGGCGGCACTGCTCGACGAACAGACACCGCACCTGCTCGCGACGACGTCACGGGACGAATGGCACCGGGCGCGCCTGTACAGCCGTACCGCGACCGGCCTGCTGCGCTACCACCACTGGATGGCCGACACCTCACCCGCCCGCATGGCCAGGCTGCTCGGCGTCCGGGACCAGATGATGGCCCACAACCTCCTCGCCCTCGCCGAAGCCGCGCAACTCACCGAACGCGGCCCGACACTCACACTCGTCCACGCCCAGAACTCCCACCTCCAGCGGGAGAAGAGCACGATGCAGATGTGGCAAGGCCCGGTGGCATGGTGGAGCGCGGGTGCGCTGGTCAGCGCCCGGCTCGGCGAGGAGTACGCCTTCGTGGCCACCGCCCTCGGCACGATCCGCCACCAAGGCGTGGACGCGCCACCGCCGGACACCCTCGAAGGTCTCCTGTACGAGCTCCCGCAGGACCCCTGCGCCATCGCCGCCCCACGCCTTGCCGCCGCCCTCGCCGACATACGGCCCGGGCTCCGCGTATCCCCGTGGTTCGGCTACGCCCCGCTCGACCCCGCCCACCTGGCGCACACCGACGGCCTCGTGTTCGTCAAGGACGTCCCGCAGAGTTAATGCCGCCCCGCGCCGGGCTCAGGAGCCGACAAGCGCCTTCTTGATCGCACCGACGAAGTCGTCGAGATCCTTCGGGTCCCGTGACGTGACCAGGGTGTAGCCGTTGGCGTCGTCGCTCACGACAGATTCGTCCACCCAGCTCTTGGCGCCCGCGTTGCGGACGTCGGTGCGTACGGAGATGTACGAGGTCAGCGTCTTGCCGCTCAGCACATCGGCCTCCACCAGGGCCCAGGGCCCGTGGCAGATCGCGGCGATCGGACGCCCCGAGTCCGCGAACGCCTTGATCGTCTCGAGGGCCTTGGACTCCAGTCGGAGATTGTCGGCGTTGATGGTGCCGCCGGGGATCACGAGCAGCTGGTGCCCGCCGGGATCCACCGCGTCGAGCGTGGTGGTGGGCTCCACCGTCTCGCCGGGGTCCCGGTCGCCCACCAGCGTCTGGACGGGGTCGGAGCTGACGGCCGCGACGGTGACGTCCGCGCCGTCCTCCCGCAGCCGCCGGACCGGCACCAGCAACTCGTCCTGCTCGACTCCGTAGTTGGTGACGAGTACGAGTACCCGGTGACCGTTGAGCGGCTTGTCCGACATGGCTTTGCGCCTTTCTCTCGTATGGGTGGCGTGTGGGAAGGTCCGGCCGGTTCGGCGATGTCAGCTTTCGTTGGACTGCTTGGCGGCTTCCGTCTCGGTGGAGGCGCCGGCCGTGGCGAGGGTGCCGCCCGCGGTCTCCAGGTGCGCCCGCACGAACCACTGGAACTGCTCCAGGTCGCGCAGCTGGCCGATCAGCAGGTCCTCGGTGGCCGCGTCGATGCCGCCCACCGTCTTGATCGCGGCGCGCAGGTCCTGGAGCAGGCCGGTGTAGACGAGGTCGAGCGCGCCGAGGTGGGCGATGGCGTCGTCACGGCCGACGCTGTAGTCCTTCCAGGTGCGCTCGTCGACCAGCGCGCCCGGCGTGCCGTGGGCGATGCCGCCCAGGGCCGCGAGCCGCTCGGCGACGTCGTCGGCCATGTCGCGGACACGGTCGACCTGCGGGTCGAGCATCTCGTGTACGGCGATGAAGTGCGGGCCCACCACATTCCAGTGGACGTGCTTGAGCGTGAGGTGCAGATCGTTGAGCGAGTGCAGTCGCAACTGAAGGATTTCGATGACGCGGCCCGCGTCCTGCACGGTGATGCCGGGAACGGTGTAACGGGGGGTTGCCTCGGAAGCCACAGCTATGTCTCCTGTCTCGTACGGGTTTGCCCCATCCCGGTAACCCGTGATCGACATACGAAACCCCCGCGGCCACATCCGGGCCGGACTGCGGCACGTACGGTGGCCCGCTGATTCCAGCTAAGGGGCTGTCGGCCGGGGGCGCCACCCAGGGAACTTCCGTTCGCTCTGCAAATCGTGCAGGTCCTGCCAGTGATCGGGTACCCGGCCGGAATGCACACTCACAGCCATACCGTCCTGGCCGCGTCTACGGGCACCTCGCTGATCATGGTCGTCATCGGCGTCGTCGTGGTCCTCGGCCTGCTCGCCATGTTCGTCTCCGGACGGCGCCGCGCCGCACGCCGCACCCAGCGCAGCACCCCCGCCCCCGGCGTCGGCCATGTCAGCGGCGAGGCCCAGCACGGCACCACCTGGCAGACCCCCGACGACGACACCGACCATGGCCACCCGCACCGCTGACAGAAGAACCGCTGGCAGACGAACTGCTGACCGGCGACCGGACCGCGACCGGACGGCTCCCGGCACGCACCTTCAGGAAGCGAGCGTGACCTCGACCGACTCCGACCGACTGATCAAGCCTCCCTGAGCCGCCCCGGCGACCGCGTGCCGCCGGGGCGGCTGTTGCGGCTTCTGCGTCTGTGCGTGGTTGCGTGCGAAGACGACCAGGCGCAGGACGGCGAAGCGGGCGACTCCGGCGAGTGCCGATGCGGAGAGGTAGACGACCTGTTCCAGGACCGCGCCGGGCGTGGCCACCAGCTGCTGCAGGAGCAGCATCGCCAGGCAGGTCACGGCGTACGCGGCGGCCGCCGATCCGGCGGACTGCGCGTGCTGGCGCCGGGTCGCGTGCCGGCCCGCGCCAAAGGTGAAGCGGGCATGCAGTTCGGTGGCGAGCAGCGTGGAGACCACGGTGATCGCCGCGTTGGCCAGGCTCCACGGCATCCAGGCGGCCAGGGCGGTAATGGCGAAGCTGGAGGCGATCCCCACCCCGCCGCCGCAGAGCGCGAAGCGGGCGAAGGCAAGGAAAGCGCCGGGCGCCGTCTGCTGTTGACTCCGCGCTGTCTCCATCGCTCCCACCCCTTTTAACCGACCCGTTTTGACCGTGGCGCCATCATGGCACACTCATGGCGCCATAGCGAGCCATTAATGGCTCCAACTGTGGCGCCACGGTGGCTCGCCAAGGTCGTTCACGCCCCCGGGCGCAGAAACCACCGGGGCCGACCGCGAGAGGCGGTCGGCCCTGTGAGGTCATGCGGCCTTGTGGCCTTGTACTCCCGTGCCCTTGTGGCTACTTCGCGTCGCGGTTGTAGACCGCCTTGGACCAGCGGTAGCCGAGCACCGTCAGGGCCAGGCACCAGGCGAGGGCCAGCCAGCCGTTGTTGCCGATCTCGGTGCCGAGAAGGAGTCCGCGCAGGGTCTCGATGGCGGGCGTGAAGGGCTGGTACTCGGCGATCGGCTGGAACCAGCCCGGCATCGCGTCGACCGGGACGAAGGTGCTGGAAATCAGCGGCAGGAAGATCAGCGGCAGCGCGTTGTTGCTGGCCGCCTCGGCGGTCGGGCTGACCATGCCCATCCCGACCGCGATCCAGGTGAGCGCCAGGGCGAACACCGTGAGCAGCCCGAAAGCCGCCAGCCACTCAAGAGCCGTGGCGTCCACGGACCGGAAGCCGATCGCGACGCCGACCGCACCCACGAGAACCACGCTGACGATCGACTGCAGCACGCTGCCCACGACGTGCCCGATGAGCACCGACCCACGGTGGATGGCCATCGTCCGGAAGCGGGCGATGATGCCCTCGCTCATGTCGGTGGAGACCGAGACCGCGGTGCCGATGGTGGTGGAACCGATGGTCATCAGCACAAGGCCGGGCACGATGTACGCGATATAGGCGTCGCGTCCGGCGCCGCCGCTCATGGTGTCGCCGAAGATGTAGACGAACAGCAGCAACAGCATGATCGGCGTGAGCAGCAGGTTCAGCGTCAGCGATGGATAGCGCCTGGCGTGCAGGAGGTTGCGGCGCAGCATCGTGTTCGAGTCGCGGACCGCGAGGGACAGGAAGCTCATCGGACGGTCTCCTTGGACTGGTTGACCTGGTTGGACTGGTTGGACTGGTTGGGGACGTTGGCCGGGCCGGTCAGGGCGAAGAAGACGTCGTCGAGGTCGGGGGTGTGCACGGTCAGCTCGTCGGCCTCGATGCCCTCGGAGTCCAGCCAGTCGAGAATGGCGCGCAGCTCGCGCTGGGTGCCGTCGCTGGGGATCTGCAGCGAGAGGGACTCGTCGTCGCGCGTGACTTCCCCGAGGGCGAGGGCGGCCGATTCGTACGCGGCGGGGTCGGCGAAGCGCAGCCGTACATGCCCACCGGGGATGAGGCGCTTCAGCTCATCGGCCGTGCCTTCGGCGGCGATCTTGCCGTCGTTCAATACGGCGATGCGGTCGGCGAGTTCGTCGGCTTCTTCGAGGTACTGGGTGGTGAGGAAGACGGTGACGCCGCCGTTGACGAGTTCGCGGATGATGCCCCACATGTTGTGGCGGGAGCGGGGGTCCAGGCCGGTGGTGGGTTCGTCGAGGAAGATGATGCGGGGGTTGCCGACCAGGGTCATGGCGATGTCCAGGCGGCGCTTCATGCCGCCGGAGTAGCTGGAGGCGGGCTTCTTGGAGGCCTCCACCAGGTCGAAGCGCTCGAGGAGTTCGGCGGTGATGCGCCGCCCCTCCTGCTTGGAGAGGTGGTGCAGGTCGGCCATGAGGAGCATGTTCTCCTCGCCGGTGATCAGGCCGTCGACGGCGGAGAACTGCCCGGTGACACCGATCGCGGCACGTACGGCCTGCGCACCGGACGCCAGGTCGTGACCGCCCACCCGGATCTCGCCGGAGGCGGGATCCGGGGAGATGAGGGTGGAGAGGATCTTCACGGCGGTGGTCTTGCCGGCGCCGTTCGGGCCGAGCAGAGCGAAGATCGAGCCCGCCGGGATGTGCAGATCGATGCCGTCGAGCACGACCTTGTCGCCGTACGACTTCCGCAAGTCCACGGCGGAGACGGCGGTCGGAGACCCATGACCGGCGACCTGATTGGACGTGGACATGTCAGAAGAAGGCATGAGGCCCTCCATTCGAAGGCTGAAGAAGACCGGAGAAGGCTGGAGAAGATTGCGGAAGGCTGAAGCGGGGGCGTAGCGAGGCCTGTTGGCGCGCGGGTGCTCAGACCTTGGCGCGGCGGATGTCGATGTTGCCGTGCTTGGTGCGGGCGCGGACCTTGACGGAGTCCTCGGTCTTGTCGGGGCTGTCGGATGCGGTGAGGGTGTTGCGGACCTGGCCGGAGCTGGAGCTGACGTCGAGCCAGGCGGCGGTGCCTTCGCTGACGCCGATTTCGATGGCGCCGAAGGAGGTTTCCAGCTGGATGGTGCCGCGGGTGGCTTGGCCGACGCGCAGGGTGCCGTGGGCGGTGACGGCGGTGAGTGAGTCTTCGGCGCGGGCGATGTCGATGTCGCCGTTGGCGCCGCGTACGCGCAGTTCGCCGGTGACGGTGCCGATGGTGGTGGTGCCGTGGGAGTTCTTCAGGGTGGCGGTGCCGTCGACGGTGCCCAGGCGCAGGCTGCCGGAGCTGGTGGAGATCTCGGCGGCGCCTTCGACGTGGTCCACGGTGATCGAGCCGTGCGAGGCCGTGAGGTGCAGCGGGCCGGTGGTGTCCAGGCGCACGTCGCCGGAGGAGGTCTTGACGCGGGTCTGGCCGAGGCGGCCCTCGCCGATGACCTGGGTCCAGGCGCCGGTGGTGTCGGTGCGGGAGCCGGCGGGCAGTTCGACGGTCACGTCGACGGTGCCGGTGCGGCCGAACAGGCCGGGCTTGGGCGTCTTGATGGTCAGGACACCGTTGCCGTACGAGACCTCGGTCTGCTCGGCGGCACGTACGTCCTGGTCCTTCTTGGCCTCGCGGGGCCGGACCTCGACGAGGGTGTCGGTGCGCTCGCCCGCGGTGTACTGGATGGAACCGGCGTCCACACGCGCCGTGACCGAGATCGCTTCAGGAGTGTCGAACGAAGGCATGGCAGTACCGTCCTCTGGCTCTTTGGGGTGTCCCCGCTGGAGGGACGAGATGGGTGGAGTGGTTTACCGCGGTAAACCGGAGGCGGGGGCGCGGCTAGCGCACCCAGCCCGTGAAGCTCTGTCCGATTGCTTGGGTCTTCTCCGCCGTACGAGTCCGGGCGCCGCCGTCGACCGCCGCCGAAACAGCCCTGACCAGCCAGGCGTTGACCGACAGGCCCTCGCGGCTCGCGGCCTCCTCGGCACGGGCCTTGAGGTGGGCCGGCAGACGCAGATTGACGCGGGCGGTGCCGCCCTCGTCGCCATCGGCGGGAGCCGGAGTCTTGAACATATCGACGGGCATGACCGGCTCCGCGACACCGCCGCCGTCGCGGGGCGGCAGCGTCACCACGAAGTCCGGATCGAAGCCGCGCAGCCGTACGTCGACCGAGCCCGGAGCGAGCTCGCTGGTGATCTCTCCCATCGCCGCGGAGAGCACGCTCAGCAGCGTCAGACGCGTCGCCGACTCCAGCGGAGCGGTCAGCCGCTCGGCCAGCTCGCGCGCATCGTCCCCGCCGGCTTCGGCGGCCACCGCGAGCTCGCGGCGGAGAGTGTCG
Organism: Streptomyces sp. NPDC046925; assembly: GCF_040644915.1. NCBI lineage: Bacteria > Bacillati > Actinomycetota > Actinomycetes > Kitasatosporales > Streptomycetaceae > Streptomyces > Streptomyces sp. NPDC046925. The sequence goes on from NZ_JBEYWZ010000013.1 coordinate 224,717, forward strand.
ACATACGGGGTGAGGTCCATGACGTCATCATGGCACCACTATGGCGCCATGTGCAAGCCTAAATGGCATCGCGAGAGGCGCGCCCGTGGTGACACCCGTTCTACCTGCGGAAACACGGATCAGCGGCCCGATCCGCGATGGCGCTATGCGAGATCAAGCGGGCCTGGAGAAGCAGAACGGCGCCACGTGACGCCGTATGGCATCACGTGGCGCCAAGTGGCACCGCAGGTGCTCGCCCCCCCACGCACAGGACAGCGCACCCGCCGCTCGCGGCACGTTCCCTGCACGTTCCCTGCGCGTTCCCTGCGTGTTCCCTGCGCGCTCTCTCAACCCCCCAGAACGTTGAGAGCCCTGTCGAAGGCGGAGTCCTTCCTCTTGTCGAACTCCTCCTTGGTGAAGACCGGCTCGGTGAGGTGCGGCGGAATGCCCAGGCCGTCGAAGGTCCTGCCCGAGCGGGTCAGGAACTCCTCGTTCGGCAGCCCGACCACCATGCCGCCCGGCAGCTTGCGCGCCATGACGTCCGAGAAGACGCCCTGTGTGGGCTGCCCGATCCGGACCGTCCTGCCGGGCCGGTCCATCAGGGCCTGGGTGAAGGTCTCCCCCGCGCTGACGGTCGAACCGCCGGTCAGCACCGCGACCAGCCCGGTGTATCGGGGGCCCTTGGCGGGCGTGACGTACACGGGCTCGGGGCGGGTGTGCCGGGTGGGGTCGGCGGGGTCGTTGCGGGCCCGCTTGGAGTAGGCGAGATAGGGGGTGTCGGTGAGGCGCTCGGCGATGTGGATGCCGAGGGCGTCGGAGCCGCCGCCGTTGATCCGCAGGTCGATGATCAGGCCCTTCAGGCGCCGGATGCGGTCCTGGCCGAGGACCGTCTCCAGCGTCCTGTCCAACTCGGCAAGCTGGGCGGCGTACGAGGTGTCGTCGCCCGCGTATCCGCCGAAGCCGGTGATCCGCAGATAGCCCTTGCCGCCGGGGAGGTCGGCGTACGTGATCCGCCCGTCGGCGAAGTCCTGGAGGTTCCGCGCGTTCTTGAGGTCGCGCGCCACGATGAACTTCTTGACCTTGGCGTCCAGCTCCTCGGTGGGCATGTCGGTGCCGGGCCGGACCTGCCCGAAGCGGCGGTCGCCATCCTGAACGACCACGTGGGCGTCGTAGAGCGGCCTGACCATCTCCCTGAAGACGGCGAACAGTTCGCCCTTGGTGGTCTTCGCGTGGACCCGGGGCCGGTACTGGTCGCGTACGGCGTGCCAGTCGATGCCCTTGGCGGCGAAGAAGGGGTAGTTCTCCTCGAAGGACTGCCAGAAGACGTCGAAGGCGGCGCGCGGCCCCTTGGGCGCCGGACGCGTACACGCCTCGGGCAACTCCGCGATCCGGCGCAGATTCCGGGAGCCCACGGAGCCGTCCGCCCGCATGGACGCGCGGTCGCCGCCTGCCCGGGCGCGCACGGTGAGGACGGTGCCGTCGGGCGTGGCGTAGGTGCCGGGCCCGGTCCGCCGGGCGGAGTCGCCCTTGAGACAGCTGACGGCGGTGGTCTGGTACTCCTGGAGTTTCCCGTTCCGGATGGACAGCACCGTGCCGTAGCCGTCCATGCGCCAGATTCCTTCGGTGGTGGGCGGCTTGGAGGTGGCAGGCTGCTTCGGGGTGGCAGGCTGCTTCGGGGTGGCGGGCTGCGCGGAGGAGGCGGCCGACGCGGCTCCCCCGGCGAGCGCCAGTGTGACGACAGCGGCGGTGGCGGTGACAGTGGCGACGGCGGTGACAGTGCGCACGATTTGCCTTCTCGGTAGGCGACTTGCTGGGGCCACCCCCACGTTCGCCGACGCCCCCGCACCCGGCCATCCGGCTGCCCTGCTGATGGGAGGTGGGGCTAACACCCCAACTACGCATCCACGCCCACGCACCTGTGCAGCCGCCTGACTACCCGACCACGTGCTCGATCATGGACGGATGACTGCCTTCTATCACGTGTGTTTCGTGGTCCCGGACATCGAGCAGGCGATGCGGGACCTGCGGCGTTCGGCCGGGGTCGAGTGAAGCGACCCGGCCTCCGACCGGCTCGGCGAGTGGGACTACCGCATCGCCTTCACCACAGGCGGCCTGCCCTTCATCGAGCTCATCGAGGGCCCGCCGGACAGTCCCTGGGACGCGTCGCAGGGAGCCAGGTTCGACCACATCGGCTTCTGGACCAGCGATGTACGACAAGGCTCCCGGCGCCTGGAGGTCGAGGGCATGCCCCTGGACTTCTCCGGCTGCCCCTACGGCCGGCCGTTCGCCTACCACCGGATGGACAGCATCGGCGCCCGGATCGAACTCGTCGACGTCGGCCGACAGGCCGCCTTCCTCGGCAAGTGGCATCCGCAGGGCCGGCCGATGCCCGCGATCGACGAGACACCCGGAACCTAGGCTGACCCGCATGGAAATCCGCGGCATCGACCCCCGTGACACCACGTGGGAACTGGACCACGCCCGCTACCGCGTCTGCTTCTGGGACGTGCCCGCCGTGACGGCGCACGCGTACGAAGTCCTGGAGACGGTCGACGTCGGAGAGCTCCTGGCGTGGGCGTCGGCGTACGCAGCCGACCGCGGATGGTCGTACACCATCTACGCGGTGGTCAGCGACGACGGCGGAACGGGCCTCATCCGTCTCGCCGGCGTCCAGGGAGACCCATTCGCCGACGCGTGACACCTGCTGCGGTCGGCGGTCTGCTAGCTCTTCGCGTCCGACTTCCAGTCCTGTACGAGGAGTCCGAGCAGCACCTCGTCCAGGAACTCCCCCATCACCCAGGCCGAGGAACGCAGCAGCCCCTCGCGGACGAAGCCGTTGCGCTCGGCGGAGCGCAGCATCGCCGCGTTGTCAGACAGCGTCTCGATCTGCAACCGGTGCAGGCCGCGTACGACGAACCCGTAGTGGCACAGCACCGCGACGACATCCGTGCCGAAGCCCTTGCCCCGGGAGGACGGCAGCAGCCCGAGGCCGATGTGTGCGGACCGGCTGTGGTTGTCGATGCCCCACAGATTCGCGGTGCCGACCAGCGTGCCGCCGTCCAGCTCCACCACGGAGAACGGGACGCTCCCCGGATCGGTGCCGTCCGCCACGAGCCGCGGGTCCTTCGAGCCGGGCGTGATCGGCCGCCACGGCTTGGATTCGGCGCGCGAGGCGTTGACCACGTCGTCGTAGAGCTCGGCCCGCAGGATCGGGATGTCTTCCTCGTGCCGGGCCCTGAGCCCAACCTTGTCGCCCTTCAGCATGCGAGCTTCCTATCCGACGTGCCGACCAACGGCAATCGAATAAGCGGGCGGCGCCTTGCGGCAGCGGCCAAAGACCGGAGCAACCAGGGACCAGAGCAGCCAGATCCAGATAGGGACTAGAGCGGCGCAAGGAGCATGAGGACCTCGTCGCGATCGTCGCCCGGGGCGAGACGCAGCGCACCGGGCCAGCGGCCGACTTCCTTCCAGCCGAGTCGCCCGTAGAACTCCTCGAGCCCCACGCCGCCACGAGCGGCGAGATGAAGCTGTTCCAGGCCCATCTCGTCGCGGGCGACCGACCGGACCTCTTCCAACAGGGCCGCTCCGAAGCCCCTGCCCCGCAGGTCGGGCCGTGTCTGGACGTGGTGGAGCGTGCCCCAGTGCGCTATGAGCTCGTACGGATCACGTCGTACGTTCAGCCATCCGACGAGCTGCCCGATCTCCCCGAGCTGCCCGAGCTGCCCGCGCGGCCCCGCCCTGGCGACGAGCAGGCGGCTGGTCGCGGGCGCCAGCGTCCCGACGATCCTGTCGACCGCCGGAGTCACCTGCCCCTCGTCGACGGGCGGAAAGGGAAAGCCCGCCGCTCCCCCGGCGTTGGTGACCTCGACCCAACACGCGGCAAGCTCCTGCCGCAGTCGCTCCGTGACCTGTTCGGGCGCCGTGAACTCGAGAAGGCTGAGGCCGCTGTCAGTCATCCGGGGATCCTCGCACGAGCCACAGGCCGGGCGACGCCCCGCGCCCCCGGCCTGTAAGCCCGTCCCGTACTCCAACGCCCCGTCAGCTGGCCTGAGCGGTCGGCATGATCGTGACCTGCTGCAAGTTGGCCCGCGGCGGGAGGCTCGCCAGGAAGCCGATGGTCCGGGCGATGTCCTGCGGCGTGAGCCACTCCATCGCCTCCTTGGAGCCCTCCAGCCACTGCCGTGCGCCCTCGTCGGTGACATGGCTCTGCAACTCGGTCCCGACGATGCCCGGCTCGATCGCCGCCACCCGTACCTTCTTCGCGCCGAGTTCCACCCGCAGGTGACGTGACAGGTGGGTGACGTACGCCTTGGTCGCGGAGTAGACGGCGAAGTTCGGGAAGATGTTCTGCGCCGCGATGGACGAGGTGTTGATCAGGTCGGACACGCCGCGCTCGGCGGCGGCCGCGACCAGTTGCGGGGTGAACGCGGCGATGGTGTTCATCAGGCCGTTGATGTTGAGGTCGACCTGGTGCTGCCACTGGTCGGTGGCCAGCTCCTCGATCGGGGCGGGCAGCATCACGCCCGCGTTGTTGAACAGCAGGTCCGCGCCGCCCAGTTCGGCCGCGACCCGGTCGGCGGCCCTCTGGAGCGCCGCCTTGTCGGTGACGTCGACGGCCAGGGCGAGCGCCTGGTCGCCGTTCTTCTCGATCCGGGCGACCAGCTCGTCCAGGCGCTCAGCGCGGCGGGCCAGGACGACGACGCGGGCGCCGAGCGCGGCCAGGTGCTCGGCGGTCGCCTCACCGATTCCGCTGGAGGCGCCGGTGACGACCGCGACGCGGCCTGTGAGGGAACGGACAGGAGACTGCGTGGCCATGAGGGCACACCTTTCAAGGCGAGGTCGAGAGTCTCAAGGTGAGGTTGAGACTGAGATCGAGGTGGGGTCGGCAGTGGGATCGAGGTGAGGTTGAGGGTGAATCGACGCGATGACGACGGCACGACGACCGGTTGCCGTCCGTCCCCGTCCCGCTCCTCATCTCCTCATCCAGAACACCACCCGGACCGACCTCGCAGACCGCCGAAAAGGGCCCTGACCAGGCAGGTACCTGCGCGGCTCGTACCGGCGAAACAGGTACCAGCAGGGCCACCCACGAGCGGCCGTGCCCGGTCCGGGCGGCGAGAATGGAGACATGGACCGCAGCCGTGAGACCGCCGACTTCCTGCGCAGCCGCCGCGCCGGACTCACCCCGGACGAGGCCGGCCTGCCCGAGGACGGCCGCACCCGGCGCGTGCCAGGGCTGCGCCGCGACGAAGTGGCCCGCCTGGCCGGGGTCAGCACCGAGTACTACACGCGGCTGGAGCAGGGCCGCGCCGGCAACCCCTCCCCCGAGGTCCTCGAAGCCCTGGCCCGCGCGCTGCACCTCGACGAGTCAGAGCGCGAGCACCTCACCGACCTGCTGGCCCGCCCCGCCGCGCCTGCCCGCCGCGGTCCGGCCAGCCCCCAGCGTGTACGCCCCGGTCTGCACCTGATGCTGCAGACCCTGAGCCACGTCCCGGCCTTCGTCCTCGGCCGCCGCACCGACGTCCTCGCGAGCAACCACCTCGCGCGCGAAGTCCTCACCGACTTCGACGCCCTGCCCGCGCCCCGCCGCAACCTCGCCCGCTACTACCTCCTGGACCCGCTGGCCCGCGACCGCGTCGGCGACTGGGAGCGCATCGCCGCCGAAACCGTCGCCATGCTCCGCCTGGAAGCCGGCCGCCACCCCCACGACAAGCAACTCGCCGACCTCGTAGGTGAACTCACCCTCAAATCACCGGAGTTCACCACCTGGTGGAACGACCACCGCGTACTGCGCCGCACCCACGGCGCCAAGACCTACCACCACCCACTCGTCGGCGAACTCCACTTCTCCTACGAGTCCTTCCAGGCCCCCGGCGACAGCGAACAGACCCTCTGCGTCTACAACGTCGAACCTGCCTCCGACACCGCCCAAGCACTCCAGCTCCTCACCAGCTGGACCACTGCGGCCGAAGCGCCTTCAGGCCAGGCGCCGAACTCCCCGTAAAGGCCAAGACGATCCTCTCGACGGACCGACGGACCGACGGATCAGGCGCCGCACACCGCCTCAGCGAGCTCCCGGCGCCACCGCTCCCCCGCCGGAGTCAGGGTGAGGCACTGACCGAAGTCACCGAAGCACCCATCCCCAAAGCGGACAGCGAGAAGGATGGCCTCCGCATGCTCCGGAGGCCACGAGGACTCCGCATCGGGAGCGCGGCCGTTCCAAAGGTGAAAGGACACAATGGGCTGCTCCGGGTCCTCACCGAGGTACCCGAGTGTCTTCCCGTACAGCGGATTCGTCCCGCCGAACAGCACGGACGGCGCCCCGAACTCCTCGACGACGTCTCCCCAGACGCGGTCCTCGCCCGCCCAGGAGCGCGCCCGGCTCCGGAGTGCGCGGTACTCGTCGGCCCCCAGAACCCGGTCGGGCCGCAACCACCCCCGGCGCTGTGCGAACTCCGCGTAGACCGATGCCACGCCGTCGTCGTAGCGCCCCGGGACGAAGCCCTGGAAAGCACCCGTCACTCCCGCACTGGTCCAGGCCCCGCTCGCTTCCCACGCCTCCTGCTGCTCGGCCAAGGCTTCGGGCTGTGCCTCCACGAACAGCAGGTGATCCATCAGCATGCGCAGGGCCCCCTCGTTCCCGAACATCCCGGGGTAACGAAGAGCGCGGTTCAACTGCCCGATGAGGTAGGCGCGTATCTCATCGGCAGCAGCAAGGGAACGGGAACGAGGCATGCCCCAATTCTCCCGCAGGCCCCGGAGCGCTCCGCGTGGTCTCAAGCCCGCTTGCCGTTCTCGTCGCAGGGCAGGTCCGAGGGCTTGTGGTGGGCGAGGAAGTCGCGGGTGGCCTGCCGTTCGACCTCTGCGATCGCGGTGGGGTCGACGCTGGTGGTGCCGCCGAAGGGCCGGTCGACGTCCCGGATGATGCACAGCGTCACCGTGAGGAGAGCGGTGATGACGGTGAGCACGATGAGCTGAGCGCGGTTGTTCCTGCGGGGCAGGCAGACGGCCAGGGCCACGACGGTGATGACGAGGGTGGCGAGCAGGAACCAGAAGATGGCGTTGGGGATGCTGGGCGTGGCCTGCGTGAGGCGTTCCTCGCGTTCGTCGGAACGCTTGTTGTCGGCGGCGATCAGCATGCCGAAGACGGGCTTGCCCTCCAGGTCACGGAAGGAACGGCGGACGTCGGTCGACCACACGCTGGGCGCGGCCGACCCGTTGCCGTCGGCCATGGCGGGCCACTCCTGGGTGCGTACCGCGCGTGCGTAGCAGACGGCGTCCGCCTGGATGCGTTCCCGCTGTGCCATCGGCGCGTACTCGCTGATCTCGGTGAGCTGGTCCAGCGCGCGGGCCTCGCCGCGTGCGGCGACCTCGGCCTTTCCGTAAGAACCGGACGCGGTGACCAGGACGAAGGCCAGAAGGAGCACGGTCAGCGTCAGCAACGGGCCGACGAGGTCCTTGACGGCCATGCCGTTGTCGTCGTCCGGCATCAACCGGGGCCGCAGATACCGGTTCGCCGCAAGCCCTGCGAGCAGCGCCAGCACGGCGACGACGATGACGAGGACCACGGCAACCTCCTGAGTACGCGTCAGACCTCGTCCCTGCGAGAATCCGCCGTGATCATGACCTGCTCCGCGGTGCCAGAAAACGCACGGACGTCCATTCGACTCCGAACGAGCGAAGAGCTTGCGCCACAAGCCCCGCTCCCCTGCCGCCGACCGACCCCGGATGCTTGAAAGTCGGTCGCTTCGGTCGCTGCTATGAACCGGCGATGGCTTCTGAGCTGCGACTTTCTGACAGCGACTCAACAGTTTGCCACCTCCTGGCGCTCGGCCACACTCGACGGCCTGCGACTCAACGGCCTGCCGGTCAGCGGTCTGCCAGTCAGCGCTCTGCCAGTGCGGCCTGGCGAACGGCGTGCACGCACAGGCGGGTGCCGTAGAGGTCGAGGGCGTCGTCGGGGTCCTCGACGTAGTGCTCGGCGACCTCGGACCACTGGTCCCAGCTGTACAGGCGGGCCAGACGACGATCGGTGTCCGTACGGGCCGGGGCCTCGGTCCCGGCCTGCGCGAGCCACTCCTGCCAGGCGGCGTTCGACCGGGGGTCCCCGGCCGCAGCCTGCGCGCTGTCGCGGGCGACGGTCTCGCGGGCCTCGCGGCGGAGGTGGGCCTGGATGTAGGCGGCGGGCCGTGAGGGGCGCCAGGTGAGGCACAGGCCGATGAGTTCGGCGGCGATCTCGTGAGCGCTCAGGCCGCGATCGAAGTAGGCCCGCAGGGAGAAGGCCAGCTTCCGGAGCGGTTCACGCTGCGTCCAGTTCACGAGGGCACGCACCGTGCGGGTCTGCAGAATCTCGCGAGCGACCTGGGCGGGTGAGCGCCGAGCGGTCTTCGCGTCGCGGCCTGCCGGGTCCTGGGACTTGGATCGAGATGGGGACTTGGACGTGCGGGTTTTGCCGCGGCTCGCGCGCAGGCGCGGGGTGTATTTCAACCCCCCCGTCATCTCAGCCTTTCCCTTTTCCTCAACCAGAGTCAGGGAAGGGGGCTCACCAGCCCCGGCAATCTGCCCTGAGGCCGACGGCTGTGATGACTGCTCTGATGACTGCGACCCCTGCGACGACTGTGACGACGGGTGCACCACGATCCGTGCGTCGTACCCGGAGCCGACGATCTCGTGCCCCATCGCGTGGTCGTACGAGGGGGGAATCGCGGCGGCGTACACCGTCGCCGTACCGGCGTACCCGCCAAGGCCCCTCGAACGGCGGATGTTCGTCCTGGTGCCGTGCACGGCCCAGACCAGGGCGCCGAGTTCGCGCAGCACCGCGATGTGGCGCTTAACGGTGGCCCGGGACAGTTCGAGGCGGGCGCAGGTGCCGTCCAGGCAGTACAGGACGTGGCCGGTGCTGTAGTCCATGCGCTTGGCGAGGTCTTCGGCGACGCGCAGTGTCGTGGCGTTGGCCCGGGGATGAATGCCTGCCGAGACGAGCCACCGCGCGGCCCGGAGCCAGCGGCGGGGCCCGCTGCGCCGGGAGCCGGTGTGCGTGAGCTCCTGGGCGGCCCCGCGAGCCATCGGGGCGTCATCGCCCGTTCGATGTGCGGCAGTTTGTGACTGTTGAGGGGCATGTGGCAGGGCTGTTTTGGGCAACACCAAACCAGCCCTCGTGGCACTGGCGATGGCCGGCTCCTGGACGAGGAGAGGGATGAGGCAAGACGGAACCGCAACTCGGCGCCGTTCAGGAGGCCTTGCCGAGCAGGGTGCGGCTGTTCAGTTGGAGAGGTGGCTGGTGCGGGTCCTCTCGTTCAGGTGGATGCGAAGGTTATGAGATCTTCGGGCCCGTCAGCGCCGCCTATGAGGAGGACTGGGAGGGCTGGCGCCGCCGACGCGCCTTGAGTTGAGCTATGGCGTCGGGCAGCTCGGTCACCCACTGCCCGATGGGAATGCGGATCGCCACGCGTCCCCCGAGGTGCTTGAGGTCGAAGGCCGCGCGTTCCGCGGGCGTGGTGATGAGGTACACCGAGTCCTCGAGGACCCACAGCGACGTCTCGGGGGTGGTGTCCGCGTCGGACACAGCCTGGCGTGCGGCTTCGACCGCCATGGACTGCCAGAGCTCAAGGTCCTGCCGGGCGCTGCGGGGGCGGCGCGTGCCGGGCCAGACGATCTGGGACACGAACGCGTAGACGCGCAGGGCCACGACCGAGTCCTCGAAGTGCGGCTCCGTCAGGACACCCTGGTCGCGGGCCCTCCAGGCCCAGGATTCGCTCAGGCCGGCAGCCGTGGCGACCGCGCTGGTGCTGAGTTGTTCGCTGGTCAGCGACATTGCTCCGACTCTTCCGCTAAGTGTGCTGATCGTTCTCAGAACCTTAGCGCAGAACACCCCCCGATCTCCTCCCGTCACTAGAGAAGCGGCGTGTCTCAACTTTGGACATATCCGTACGAGGCGCCGTATTTGAGCGGTCGTCAGTCGGACGGCCTACCTCTGGCCAACGAAGTGGTTCTAGTGTCACATGGATTGTTTGATTGTTCGTTGGTTAGTTGGTTTGTTAGTTCGTTAGTAACGGCGTTGGTAACAGCGTTGCAGTGCTTGCAACAGAGTTCGTTGCAGTCTTCGTTGCAGCCGACGTTGCACGTCTCTGTAGTGCAGAGATGGCAGAAAAAAACCGGTGGGGCCTGCACGTTTCGCACGTGCAGGCCCCACCGGAACCTTCGTCCTAGGTCAATCGCAGGCCCTCTAAGGGGAGTTACGCCGCCTGTCCGGCCGCTGCAATGGCCCCTCGGAATCGAGCAGATCGAGGTAGCGCTTCACCACCGCGGAGATGACCTGGGTGCCCTTGCGGGCGAAATCCACCTCCTGCAACGCGAGGTTGAGATTTGCCACCCACTCGTAGGAGTCAGGACCGACTCGGTAGGTTGACGGCTGCGTTTTCTCGGTGTCCCAGATCCGTTCCATCGCGAACTCGGTCGCCATGTCGATGAGCTCGGACACCTCCCCCGGCACCTGCCGCAGCGCCGCATCCAGGTAATGCCCGATCGCCAGCTGGGGGTTGCCGCTGGTCCTGCGGTCCATGTTCACGCGCTCCTTGAGCAGCGCGAGGATGTCGGGTGCGATACGGAACCCGAAGGCCTTCCACGTGCCGGCGCGCACCTTGGCATCGGCGAAACTGCTGTGGATGGCCGCATGGGCCCCGCCCTGGGCGGCCTCCCGCTGCCGACGGGGACGCGCCACCGAGGCCGACTGAGCACGAGAAGGGCGCTCGTCACCGGGGGCTGCCGTCGCAGGACCCCACTCCCCCGCCCCATTGGCGGAGGCATCCCCCCGAGGGGAGGCCGGGGCCGTCGACTTCTTCGCCGGGGCTGCCTTCTTCGCCCGGGTACCGGCCGCGGCACCGGGGCCGGAGGGGCCGGAAGGCGCGCTGTCGTGCTCCTCGACGGGCACGGGAGCCGGATCCGCAACAGAGACCGCAGCCTGCGGTGTTACGACTTCGCCGCCGCGTGGTTGCGGAGCACGCGGCGGCGAAGAGGGCCGCGCCTCATCAACGACCGGCGCGGCGGGAGCGGAATCCGGGCCGGGATCGGGCGTGCCCTGTCCCCCACCGATCCACGAACGGTTGGCGACATCGTCGGCCCCGGCGAGCAGCCCCTGGACCAGCTGGGCACCGGCGGGCTTGAACTTCTTCTTCGGGCGCCCCTTGGACTCAGCCACCGGAGGCCTCCAGCTCGATGCGCTCCGGCATCTCCCACTTCTCCGTGGGCTGTCCCATGCGCTCCACGAGCTGGCCCATGAGTTCGCTGTACATCTTGCCCGGCGTATGACTCGCGAAGCGGATCACCGACGGCACTCCGTACGCGAAGGAGTCACTGATCCGGTTGTCCGTACGGATGTCCGTGCAGAACGGCGCCAGGTCCGCGTCGAGCATGCCGTTGCGGATGTTGACTTCCTGAGCTTTCCACCTCGAAGGAGGGTTCGAACGGTTCAGGACCGCCCCCAAGTACTGCGGCTCGCACTCGCCGCCGGTGCGGTCCTTGACGTACCGCACCGTGCCCCGGGTCGCCGCCGCGCCCTTCAGGGCCGGGTACTCCGGGACGCACACCGTGATGACGTAGTCCGCGGCCGCCAGGGCCGTGGCGGACAGGGAGGAAACGGCGGGAGGGGTGTCCACGACGACGAAGTCGAATGAGTCGGAGACCTCCATCAGCATCCGGCGCAGGATGGGCGTCGACTGGAACCCCTTCTTATGGATGAGGTCCTGAGCGGCAGTCATGGTCGACTCCTCGCACGCCAGCAGGTGCAGGGTGCCCGCGTCCTCCCACTCCTCGAGGAGTTCGCTCCGGTCGAACCACAGGCTGGACAGGTCCATGCGCATGCCCTGCATCCGGGCCTGAAGCACCCAGCCCAGGGAACGGGCCAGTTGCTCCTCCCCCGCCAGGTTGACGCCCACAGCCGTTCCGGCCTGGGCCTGAGGGTCCAGGTCGACCGTCAGCACGCGCGCACCCGCCAGGGCCAAGCCCGCAGCAAGGTTGACCGTGGTGCTGGTCTTGCCCACCCCTCCCTTCTGTGTCGCCACGGCGATGACCTTCATCGCGTGCCCGCCTCTCTCTGGTGCGTCCGTTGATTCGTCAGCCCACATGTGTCACACGGAAGTTAGAGTTCCGCTACTCGTCTGTCTCGGGAGGATGAGCAGCCGGTTTGACCGATTCACCCGAGATTAAGACTTGCCTGCTCGCTCTGTTCCTCTAGTGACACGGGATATCAGGCATGACGATAACAGGACCGGATCTCCGAGGTGCGTGTGACGCGCGCGCCGGTTGAGAACGGATCCGGGCGGGTGCTACGACGCGCGCGCTTCATCGTGCGCTTCATGGTGTGTTCGTTCGTCACATCGTTCGGTCGTGCGTTAGTTCGTTGGTGGCGTGGTTCGTTCGTAAGCACGTCAGTTGCAGACATACATCGTGTGCACGTTAGAAACATCGTTCGTTGGTGTGTTGGTTTGTTTGATTGTTATAGCGAATGTAACTGCGTTGGTGCTAGGAGAGCGAACAGCGTAGGTCGTCGCGTTCGTGCTAGCGAAGGTTGCAGGGTTGGTGCTAGGCGAGCATCTAGCGCAAGTTCTAACGTATGTTGCAGCGTTGCAGAGCTCGTAACTCGAATCGTTGCAGTCATCGTTGTAGCTATCGTTGCAGCCAACGTTGTGGTGTAAGTAGCAGAAATAGAAACAGAGCTAGCTGCAGTAGAAGTTGCAGTGTTTGTAGCAAGGAATGCTGCATCTCTAGTAGCAACGATCAGTGCACTGCTTGCTGCATCATTAGCAATATCTATCGTTGCAGCCATCGTTGCAGCGGCCGTTGTATCGGCAGGTGGACCGGGTATGCGGCGGGGCTGACTGGGTGAGGGTGCATGGCTTCGACGTGGCGCCGCGAAAAGGGGAGCTGTTCGACCTGTTCGAATCTTCGCTGTAAGCGATCCTAAGCTCGCCCCGGTTCTCACCGATCGACGCCGTCCCGCCTCCGCCTCCGTTCTCACACTGCCGTAAGCCCCTCGGAATGCCGCCGCCCCTGCCGCTACTCCTGCCGCTGCTCCTGCCGGTGATCCTCGGTCCGAGTGGTCGTGCGAGCATCCCCACATGAAGCGCTTCGAGACCATCACCCAGATCGCCGCGTCTCCGGCAACCGTCTTCGACCTGTCGTTGGACGTCGATCTGCATACCGCGTCCATGGCCGGTTCCGGGGAGCGGATCACCGGCGGCGTCCGCGCCGGACGTATGGCGCTCGGTGACACGGTGACTTGGGAGGCACGGCACTTCGGCGTGCGGTGGAAGATGACCTCACGCATCAGCGCGTACGACCGGCCCGCAATGTTCGTGGACGAGCAGGTGACCGGACCGTTCAAGCGATGGCACCACACGCACCACTTCGCACCGGACGGGCACGGGGGAACGGTCATGCGTGACGTAATCGAATTCGCGGCACCACTCGGCTTGCTGGGAACGGCCGTGGAGGCGGCGGCGCTCACCCGATACATGCACAAGCTCATCGAGACGCGCAATGTACACGTGAGGGAGTGGGCGGAGACGTCCTCCTCCTAGATACGTACTCCTGCTCCTAGATACGCACTCCTGCCAACGCCCCGATCGCCACACCATCAAGGCATCGCGATAGGGCACGACTGCTACCCAGCGTCCGTTTCGTCCCCGTGCTGGTTTACCGCGGTAAACCAGCACGGGCATGAACCACGGGTCCGAGCCCGTTCTCGATCAATGAGCGTCAGCGGATACGTCGTCGAGAGCTGCCGCGTCGAAGCCGGCATCGATCAGCACTGCGGCGGCAACTCCGCGGCCGACCCGGGAGAGGCCGATCAGGAGATCGTCGCAGTCGATGTGTTCGGACCCGTTCTGCTCGGTTCGCGCCTCGGCGACAGAGATTGCCTTGCGGGAGTACGGAGTCCAAGCGATCCGCTCGGCAGCCTGGGAGGCGCCCATGCTCAGCCGGGTTCCGACGGACTGATGGACCATCTCGGGGGAGACCCCGGCCGCGCGCAGGAGCCGGGTTGCACTGTTGTCCTCCGCGGTGAGCCCCCAGAGCAGATGCTCGGTGCCGATGTAGTTGTTGCGGTGCTGCACCGCTGCCCGCTTGACGTGAACCATCGCCTCACGCAGTCCGGCGGTCATCGCCTCGGGGCTGTAGCGCTTGTGCGGAGCATGGAAGCGCTGTTGGACAGCTTGCCGGGTCACGCCCAGGGCAGTGCCGATCTCCGTCCAGGAGGAACCGTGCATCCGGCAGTGCTCGACGTAGTCCTCGACCAAGTCGTCCGACAGCGTCTGCAGCTGGCCTGCGAGCTGCGCGGCGACCGTCAGCAGGGCGAGCCAGTCGGGCTGTTCTTGCTCGCCGGGACGATGCGCGGTGTCGCATCGCCTGTCGACTTCCGCGATGAGGTCATCCAAGTCTGGAAGTGTCATGAGGCAAGTAGGCGTTGACAATTCAAAATTGTCAACGCCTACTTGCCTCTTTCCTGCGGAGCAGGCAGGCACCCATCGGCGGCTCGTCGCCGCCGGTTTACCGCGGTAAACCGCTGCCGACCCAGGCAGCTCGTACCCCCTCTGGTTTACCGCGGTAAACCAGAGGGTCTGCCGTCGCCTCGCCGAGCGGATCGCCGAGCGGATCGTCGAGCGGATCGTCGAGCGGTTCGCGCGCCGCCGAGCGACCCGCACCCGCCGCTGGTTTACCGCGGTAAACCGGAGAGGCATCCCGCCGCATCCCTCCGTCTCACCGAACGCAACACACCCCGCCGCCCGGCTCACACCCCCGCCGGTTTACCGCGGTAAACCAGAGCCGCAACCAGCCGCAACCGGCCGCACCCAGCAGCCCCCGTCCTCGAGCGCATCGCATGACACCAACGACCCACACCCACCCCGGTTTACCGCGGTAAACCGGGATCCCCCTGGACCATCTGGGCAAAAGCCGGTGTCGCTGTACGAGGAGCCTCACTCGTCTGGAAAGATGCTCAATGCCCGAAGTACCGGAACCCACGGGAAGCATACGGAGCATCAGATGACTGCTGCTGTCTACGTCGTATCCATCGACCCCCAGGCCTCAACGGTCTGGTGGGCGAACAGAATCAGCGACCTGCCCTTCGACTTCTCGCAGGAGCACGAGACTCCCGAGAACCTGAAGGTCCTTCAGGACACAGGCGCCAGGGTTCACGTCATCGCCAACCAGAAGGGTGGCGTCGGCAAGACCACCACCACCCTCAACCTCGGCGCCGTCGCGGCGGACGTCCTCAAGGACTCCGACCAGTTGATGCACGTCTTCATCGACACCCCCGGCAGCCTCCAGGACGAGAACCTCCTCCTGGAAGCCCTCAAGTACGCGCACGACGTGATCGTGCCCATGCCCCCCGAAGGCCTCGCCTTCGACCCCACCGCCCGCACCATCCAGAAGGTCATCGAACCCAGCGGTCTCCCGTTCAAGGTCGTGGTCAACAACTGGGACCCCCGCGACGGAACCGCCGACCTGGAAGACACCCAGGCGTACATCGACGCTCAGGGCTGGCCCCGAACCAAGACCGTCATCCGGCGCTACAAGGTCCACACTCGCGCCTCCGTCGAAGGCAAGGTCGTGACGCAGTACGCGAAGAACCGCGTGGCCATGGAAGCCCGCGAAGACTTCTTCCGCCTCGCCCTGGAGCTGGGTTACGGCGGTGGCGCCTGATGGCCGGACGCCGCACCAGTCTGGCCTCCCTGGCCGGCAGCAAGGTCGATGATGTTCCCGGCAAGAGCGATCCGCTGCTGCTCACTCTGCCGCTGACGAAGCTGGTCCCGACCCGCTTCAACCCGCGCCGGAACTTCGGTACCGATGAGGCCCTGAAGGAGTTCGGCCTCATCCTCAAGCACCGGCAGCTGCAACCCGCTGTCGCCGTCTCCCGCTCCGGCTACCTCAAGCTGTGGCCGGAGGAAGAGGAGAACGTCGGCGACAAGCCGTACGTCATCGCCAACGGCGAGCGCCGCTATCGCGCATCCCTGGCCGTCGGCCTGACGACACTGAACGTCGTCCACGACGAGAACGTCGCCGCGAGCCGCGCCGACTTCCTTGACGCGGTCCTGTCGGAGAACAACGACCGTGAAGACCTCGACCCCATCGAGCGTGCCCTCGGCATCGAAACGATGGTCATCGAGCTCAAGGGGGCGGACCAAGTAGCCGCCCACTACGGCAAGACGAAGGGCTGGGTCAGCCAGCAGCGCAAGCTGCTCAAGCTGACACCGGAGCTGCAGGTCCTGGTCAGCTCGGGCGAGCTCGCTGTCCGCGTCGCCCGTGAGATCGCGGGCCTCCCCAAGTCGGAGCAGGCGGCTGCATGGGAAGACGAACTGGCCCGCCGTGCCGAAGCCAAGGCAGCTCCTCGCAAGCGGGTCGCTTCGCCGACGGACGAGCCAGGTCCGGCCGAGGCAGACCCGGCTGAGGCAGGCCCGGCTCAGCCAGGCCCGGTCGACTCGGCTCCGGCAGAGTCAGCCCAGCCCGCACCACCAACTGCCGCGACCACCCCAACCGCCGCCACACCCACGGCCGCTACCACCACCCCTACCAACACAACCAACGGCGAGCGGTTTACCGCGGTAAACCAGCCCGCGGCTCCCCCTGCACCCGAGCCGAGCGACTCCACCGAGCCGACGGAGCGGTTTACCGCGGTAAACAACATCGCCCCAGTCGCCGCCTCCGCTGCCCCCGCCGCTGCCGAGACAGCCGCAGCCGAACAGGAGTTGGCCACCACCTCGGCCAAGGGAGCAACCACCACGCTGGTCCCTCATCAGAACGGGACTCCCGCCTCGGACTTGCTCCCGTGGGATGAGCCCCTCTGGTTCGATCAGCAGCTCCGCAAGCGCATGTCGAAGGCGAACCGAGACAGGCTGGTCTGGCTGCTCCAAGCATCAGACGACGACTGATCGCCTGCCTCCGCCGGGGGAAGCTGGGCCCAACCTGACTCGCCCGGACGGCATCGAGAACGCATGAAGCAAGCGGCCCCCACCGCCCGGATCGACTCGAATCCCGGACGGTGGGGGCCGCTTCTTGCGGCTTCAGCTCAACGGCATGAGGACGCCAACCCGAAATGCCGCCCGAGCTTAGGATCGCGCACACAGAAAAATCGAACGTCCCGAACAGCCCCCGCTGGGCCGCCTCCGGCCCGAGGACCTACTCCGGTCCGAAGTCCTACACCGGCCCGAAGACCTACTCCGACCCGAAGTCCTCCTCGAAGTAGCTGTCGTGCCGCACCCGGAACTTCTTGAGTTCCTCGCTGCCACGCTGCGACATCTCCGCGACCCTCTCGAAGTACTCCTCGCGAGGGGCGCCGGGGGAGAAGAGCATGAGCATCGACATCGGCTCGTCCGTCACGTTCTTGAAGCCGTGCAGCCCGCCGACCGGCACGTACAGGAAATCACCGGCGCGGCCGGTCACCCACTTCTCGCCGTTGAAGAGCTCCAACTCACCGGAGAGGACGTAGAAGGACTCCGACATCGCCTTGTGGAAGTGGACCTTGGCACCGGCAGACCGAGCCGCCAGGTCCACCTTGTACAGGCCGAACTCGCCGCCGGTCGACTCCTGCGTGGCGAGGTAGTGGGTGGCGCCGCCACCGGGCGAAGTGATGTCCGGCGGGGTGTCGGCCGTACGGAAGGACGCGTTCACCTCGCCCCTGTCTCCGTGGTAGCGGGGCTCGGGGTACTGCAGGTGCTCCGGGTACGACATCGTGTGCTCCTCGTCGTTGAGACTCATCTGCCGGCTCATCTGCATCATGGCCTGCGCCCACCGCCCCGGCATCGGGCGCGAGCATGATCAAGACGTGGTCCCACGCCTGGGGCTTGAGACCTAGGCCCCGACCGACCTAAGGGGCCGCTGTACTCCGTAACCCCAAATTCAATACGTATGAGTCACCTTACTGACCCTACTTGCAACGCTAATGATGCAAGTCATAAGCTGAACACATCAACTTAGACCCGCTTCAAAAAATAGGTGCCTCATGAACTTGCAACTAACCCACAAGACCGCCGTCGTAACAGGCGCAAGCCGGGGGATAGGCCTGAGCATCGTCTCCGCGCTGGTGAGTGAGGGCGTGCGCGTGGTGGCCGCGGCGCGGACGATCACACCGGAACTGAAAGCCACCGGCGCGATCGGCGTCTCCGTAGACCTCTCGGAAGCCGACGCCCCCGCCCGGCTCATCGCCCATGCCGAAGCCGAACTCGGCGGCCTGGACCTCCTGGTCAACAACGTCGGCGGCGGCGACGCAGGCGAGGGCCAGACGGGAGGCTTCCTCAACTTCACCGACCAGCAGTGGTACGACGCGTTCGAGTTGAACTTCCTCGCCTCGGTCCGCACCAGCCGGGCCGCGCTGCCTCACCTCACCAAGAGCCGCGGCGCCATCGTCAACATCTCTTCCAACGGAGCCAGGACTCCCCACGCGGGCCCCGTCACCTACACCACCGCCAAGGCCGCGCTCACCGCGTTCGGCAAGGCGCTGGCCGAGGAGTTCGGCCCGCAAGGCGTGCGCGTGAACACCGTCTCGCCCGGTCCCGTCCGTACGGACATGTGGGAGAGCCCCGAGGGATACGGAGCCGAGCTGGCCAAGTCGATGGGCCTGAAACAGGAACAGCTCCTGGCCGGACTCCCCACCGCCATGGGCATGGTCACCGGCAGGCTGGTGAACCCCGACGAGGTCGCCGCCCTCGTCGCCTACCTCGCCTCGCCCCTAGCCGGCAGCACCACCGGGGCGGACCACATCATCGACGGAGGCGCGATCAAGACGGTGTGACCGCGGTCGACGGGGTGACCGCCCGCCAGGTAAGTCGACTGCTCGCCACGTAAATCGACTCGCCACGTATATCGACCGCCCGTCAGGTACGGCGACTGCCCGTCAGGCAGGACGACCGCCCGTCAGGCAGGACGACCGCCCGTCAGATAGAGGGTCAGCATGGTGACGAGCTCGTCCTCGAGCCCCGCGACGTCGACCTGTCCGGGCCCCGCCATCACCCTGTGCACCACCATCTCCACCGTGGAGACGACGAGCCGGGCGGCAATGTCGATGTCCGCGACCCGCACGTCCGGGTGGTCGCGGAGCAGCCCGCGGGCGTAGGCGATCCGCTCCTGCTCGCTCTGCGCGACCCGCTCAAGCAACTCCGGAGCGCGCGGCCCCTGTTCCATCATCACGCGTAGCAACTGCGGGTCTTCACGGTGGTTCTCGATCGCGCCGCGCACGTAGAAGCGCATGATGCCCTCGATGGACCCCGGCAGCAGTTCGTCCTGGTCCAGCGGGGTGGCGGCCATCCCGGCGTCGAGATGCCGGGTCAGCAGCTCGACCAGGATCGCATCCTTGTTCGGGTAGTACTGGTAGAGCGATCCGATCGACACCCGGGCCCGCTCCGCGATCCGGTTGGTGGTACCCGCCGCATACCCGTACTCGGCGAAAACGCGAGCAGCCGCGTCGAGGATGCGCTGCCGGGTCAGCTCGGCCCGGACCTGACGGGGCTGTTTACGTGGCTGAAGTCCGCGCCGGTCGGACGTCATGACACCTCCTGCGAGAGGCCGTGAAAGCGAGTAGCGCACGACCTGAGTAATTGCTCACAATAGTGCCATGAACTGCGGCGATGCGGAGCTGAGCCCAGTCCGACCTTGCCTTGGCAGCCCGCAACCGTGCGCCGAAACCTGCTGGAGAAGTCGCCATGACGCACTCACTGACGCACTCACTCACGCACCCACTCACGCGCCCACGACGGGTCTCCCCGGAGGAGGTACTCGCACGGCTCGGGCAGCCCGACGCCATGGTCAAGGCGAAGGTGAAGGACCGTATCGACGACTACTTCCGCTACTTCATCGCCCACTCACCGTTCCTGACGATGGCAACGGCGGACGCGGCCGGCCGCGCCGACAGCTCGCCCCGCGGCGACTACCCGGGCTTCGTGAAGGTCCTCGACGAGCACACCATCGCCCTCCCCGACCGACCCGGCAACAAGATCGCCGACTCCTTCCGCAACCTCGCCGAGAACGACGGCGTCGGGCTGTGCTTCTTCGTCCCCGGCATGCGCGAGGTCCTGCGCGTCAACGGCAGCGGCTACGTCACCGACGAGCCCGATGTGCTGGTCCGCATGCGTACCGAGGCCAAGCAGCCGGAGTTGGCGATCGTCGTCGAGGTGGCCGAGGCGTACTTCCACTGCGGGCGCGCGCTGATCCGCTCCCGGCTGTGGGACCCCGCCAGCCAGGCGCTCGCCGAGGGGATGCCGTCGCTCGGTGAGATCGCCGCCGCGCAGTTCGGTGTCGACGTAGACCCGGCACTGCTCGAACAGTCCCTGGAAGAGGGCTACCGAAAGCTCTACTGACCGTACTGAGAGGCCTCACCGATGCAACAAACCGTCGTCGAACACATCGATCCGGTCGCCGAAGACGTCGTCGCCCTCACCCTGCGCGCCACCGCCGGGCAGCTGGCGCCCTGGGACCCCGGCGCCCATATCGACCTGTCCCTGCCCAACTGGCTGACCAGGCAGTACTCGTTGTGCGGGGATCCCGCCGACCGGGACGCGTACCGCGTCGCTGTCCGCCATGACGCGCTCAGCCGCGGCGGCTCGGAGTACGTCCACCGGTTCCTGCGCCCGGGCCGCGCCCTCGACGTCTCCCTGCCCCGCAACCATTTCCCGCTGCTGCCCGCACCGCGGTACCTGTTCCTCGCCGGCGGGATCGGAATCACGCCCCTTCTGCCGATGCTGCGCGCGACAACGTCCGCTGGGCTCCCCGCGACCCTGCTGTACGTGGGGCCGTCGGCGGACAGCATGCCCTTCGTTGACGAACTGCGCCGCTCTTACGGGGAGCGGGTGCGGATCGTGGAGACCGTACGGCAGGGCAGGCCGGACCTCGAAGCCCTCGCGGCCACGCTGGATACCGACACGCTGGTCTACTGCTGCGGTCCCGCGGCGATGCTGGCGGCGGCAGACGCGGCTTTCCCCGCCGAGCAGCTGTACGCCGAGCGATTCCAGCCGGTCGCCCGTACGTTCGGCCCCGACACCGCATTCGAGGCGGTCTGCGCCCGATCCGGGACCACCGTCACCGTGCCGGCCGACGAATCGCTCCTGGACGCCCTCGCCCACGCCGGTCGCCCCCTGCCCTCCGGGTGCCGCGAAGGCGTCTGCGGCAGCTGCGAGATCACCGTCCTGGACGGTGACCCCGAACACCGGGACGACATCGGCGCCCCTGAGGGCCGTATGTACGCCTGCGTGTCCAGGGCGCGATCATCCCGCCTAGTGCTGGACCTTTGACAACAAAAGCACTCAAATCGCATGGTGGGTGCCTGTGACAGAACGAAGACGCCGCGGAGGACTGCCTGTAACTCGGTGCGGGATACAAATAGTTCAGACCGCACGCACCGCGCTACAACATTCCTTGGGGGAACACCATGAAGCACACCCGCCTCGCCGCCATCGCCGCCCTCGGCCTCGCCGCCTCCCTCTCGCTCACCGCCTGCAACAGCGACGGCTCGAGCAAGGACTCGTCCTCCAAGGGTTCCTCGTCCTCTTCGTCCTCGGACAGCGACTCGAAGGCGGAGAGCGGATCGGGCTCCGACAACGCGAAGTCCGGCTCCGGAGAGGACACCAAGACCGAAGCCGGGAGCGGCACGACGCAGACCGGCAGCAAGGTCACGTTCTGCAAGACGGAGGACCTGGCCATCGACGCCGCGGACGCCGCACCCGACGAGACTGCCGGCCGGATCAACATCACGATGATCAACAGGGGCTCGACCACCTGCTCGGCGACGGGCTTCGCGGGCGTCGACATCAAGGACGCCGACAACACCTCGAACCCCATCGAGCGAGGCCAGGCCCAGCCGCGTATCACCACCCTGAAGCCCGGTGACGCCGCCGTCTTCAACCTCGCCTATGACATCGACAGCACCGGCGACAGCCTCGCGTCCCCGACCAACATCATCGTGACGCCCCCGAACGAGACCCACAGCGTGACCCTGGACTGGCCCGCAACCGCGGGCGACATCAAGGGCGCCTACACGGACGTCCAGGTCTACCCCACCCACACGACCAAGTAGGCAAGCGCCCGCGACGGCCGCCCCCCCCGCTGACGTAGCACCAGGCCAGGAGCGCGCGCCGCTTACTTGAGCAGTCGGAATCCAGGTGCGTCTGCCCACGCCCGAAGGAATTCCGCAGACCCGTAAGCGGCCGCCCAAGGATCAGTCGTCGTCCCCAGAACCCCCGGAAGACCGGCGACGACCGGCACCTGGTCCTCACGCAGCTCGGCGCCGGCAACACCGCCGATCACGTCCATGATTACCGCTGTGAGCCGGGCTGTGACCACGTGGTCCACCTGGCTACTGCAGAAGGCTATGACGTCCACCGCGTGCGTCGGCGTAAATCCGATGAGGGGTTCCTGGTCGACTTCGTCGGCATGTTCGGCCGCGAAGACCGATTCGTCGCCGAACCCCGGCCCCATCAGACTGACAACCTCGGCTGATCGGGACGGCGCCCCCCGAACGGTCCGGAGGCAGCGAGTCGAGTACGTCGACGACGTAGCCGCGCCCGCACAGGTAGCCGCCGATGTAATGTTCCGTATCCATAGGCACCTATTACGTGCGGAGGTCGCGTGGATACGGAGATCGTGCGGGCGTGGGTCGACGGCTGGGTCGTCTCGCGCGGGGCCGCGCCGCCGGTGGAGGAGCCCTGGGGGTTCACGGTCGACGTCGGCCTGCCCAAGCAGGTGACCCGCCACGTCTTGCCGCACGCCGACGAGGCCCTCGTCCGCAAGATCGCGGAGAGGGCAACGGCCCCCGGCACCTGGCTCAAGGTGTGCGTGGCCCCGGAGACCATCGCCCCCTGGCTCGCGCCCGAATGGACCTTCGACGACCCCGGCTTCCTGATGTCGACGACGCTGCGTCCGTCGGCAACGTTGCGTTCGTCTGCGACCCTGCGTCAGTCCGCAACCCTGCGTCCCTCCGCGACGGATCTCCCCGCCGGCTACCAACTACGCCTGTGGAGCGGGGGAGGCGTCACCCGCGCCCTGATCGTGGCGGCGGACGGCGCTTTCGCCGCCCGCGGCCAGGTCGCCGGCCATCCCAGCGCCGACTGCGTCGTTTTCGATCAGATAGAGACCGCGCCTGCTCACCGCCGCCGGGGCCTGGGGCGAGAGGTCATGCACGCCTTGACGAACGCGGCGATCGCCGAGGGCGCCCGGACCGGGGTGCTCGGCGCAACAGTCGACGGGCAGGGCCTCTACAAGTCACTTGGCTGGACCGCGCACGCGCCCCTGACCGGCGTGTTCCGCACGTTGCCCGACGCCGGAGGGTGAACAGCAGGGGATGATCCGCAGCGGATGAACCGCAGTGGACGTACCGCAGCGGATCAACGGCAAGGGATGAACGGCAAGGGATGAACGCAGGGCCGAGCCGTCAGGAAGCCGGAACCGGCTTCGGCTCGCCGGGGTTGACCACCGCGATCCCTTCACCCTCCAGCTTCAGCTGCACGGCCTCGCCCGAACCGCCCTTCACCATCGAGCCGACGCTCTGCGAACGGTGCAGCGACGGATTCAGCTGCGGGCTCCAGGCGACGACGGCGTCAGTGTCCACGTACACGGGCGCATCCGGTGTCACGGGCAGCACCAGCGGAATGCCCGCACTGGTCAGCGCCAGTCGGCCGGTGCCGGAGAACGTGCAGTTGAACAGGCCGCCGCCCGCCATGCCCGCGCCCTTGACGGTGGTGATGTCGTAGTTCAGCGAGGCGTCGAAGCACAGGACGTTCTTGCCGTTGACCGTGAGGCCGCGGCCCTCCTCCACGTCGACGAGGAAACAGTGCGCCGCGTCGGACGCGAACCACGCCTCGCCCTCACCGCTGACCGTCATCAGGGCCAGGCCCTCACCGGTCACCGCACGCTTCAGGAAATTGCCCACGCCCTGGCCTTGCCGCTCGAACTCCAGCGAGCCCCGCCAGGCGACCATCGTCCCCTGCCGGGCTCGCGCCTCGCCCTTGACGGCATAGCGCACCGCCATGGCGTTCTCCTGCGTGAGACCGGGGGCCGACGCGGGTTGGATGAGATTCTCGGGATCGAAGAGATTTCGAAGCATACGGCTCCCGGTACCCCGACAACTCGCGCTCAGACCAACAGAGTTGAGGTGTGCGCAGCCTCGATGGTTCCCGCCGGGCGGAGCTCAGTGGCGGCCGTGAGCGGTGTCGGCGGCTCCTCCGAACAGCCGGGCGACGGCCCGGAAGGGCAGGGTGACGACGGTGGCGATGGCCCCGCCGATGGCACGGAATACGTCTGCGATGGCCCTCAGCATGGGGAACCTCCGGAAATTGCCGTCCGCCCGGTGGGCCGGTGACGGCGAGTGGGACGCCGTACGTTCCCGTACGGCCTGACCACCCCCCGGTGCCCTTAGCTGAGCAGCGGAAACACGGATACGGCCGTCGTCGTGAAGTGTCGTCGAGCCGTTCACGGGTACCTGCTCGGGCCTAGAGCCGAACGGCCAAGGAGGAGACATCGTGAGTGAGTGGATACCGGCCTCCCCCGGCGAGGACGGCAGCACACCCGTTCCCAGGGACCCGCCTGACCAGCAGGCGACGGACGAGCCGGACGCCTGGGACCTGAACGTGGGCAAGGCCGACGACGACACCGCCAAGGCGGCCGAGGTCCCTGAAACAGACGAGGGAGGCACCGCCAGGCGCGGCGAAACAGACGCCCTGGAAAGCCACCCGGAAAAGCCGGTCCCGGACGAGCCTTCCGGCTGAGATCCGGAGCGCCTAGAGCTCCCCGCTGCGGAGCTCTAGGCGCTCCGGCCCGGCCGGTGCCCCCCCCCGTCCTCCCCGGCAGGGTCGCGCTCCCATGCGACCTTTCCGGCCTGGCCAGCGGATGGGGCCATCGGTACCATCGGTACCATGACAAGCAGCCCCAAGGCCCTGAACCTGAGGTTCCCCGACCCGGTGCAGCGTGCGGCGATCGAAGCGGCGGCCCGGCAGGAGGGCGTGAGCCTGCAGGAGTACATCTTGCGGGCCGCCGTCGACCGGGCCACGGCAGTCGAGAAGACCTTCCTGGCCGCGTTCCGGGCCTCGCAGGCACGTAGCGGCGAAGCCTTCCGTGACCTCGGCGAACTGGACCCGGCCCCCGAGCAGCGGGCGGCCGAGCAGACCGCCCGCCGCGACCTGAACGCACCCGCACAGGGGCACGCTGCGTGACCCAGCCCGAACCACAGCACCCGCTCGACGTCTCCTTCCTGCTCCACGCCGCCGAACTCCTCGAAGGGGACCCCCAGGTCGACGATCTGGGCCCCTTGTACGCCGCGATCGGCCGAGTCAACGCCCGCGCCTTGGAGCACGACATCTACGGCTCGCTCAACCTGAAGGCGGCCGCGCTCCTGCACACCCTGGCCCGGCTGCCCTGCCTCGAGCACTCCAACGCGGCGTTCGCCTGGCACTCCACCGAGGCCTACCTGACGCTCCACGAACGCCGCCTGGACTACCCCATCAAGGCCGCGGCCGAACTCGTACGCGACGCCGCCTCCGGCACCCGGGGCGTGGCCGGCATCGCCCGCCAACTGCGCGACTGGACCGTCACCTGACGGCCAGGCCCGGCCGCCGACCCAGCGGACGAACCCCACGCACCAGAGGCCGTTGTCCCTCATCGAACATCGAAGTGATGGCCCCGCTTACATGACGGCCGCGTATTGCACACGGTCCTGCTTCCCCTGTCCCGGGGCTCGCCGGGCGAGTAGCGTGAAGCCGTACCGTAGAGCCGTCCGAACCGTATGGAACCGGTCGACGCGGCGGCTTGTGGCGGGTCGGCCAAAGGACCGAGGCGAGTAGCGAAATCCCTGTCAACGGGCATGACATGGCCTCTCATGGGCCGACATTCTGCCGCCGCCGGACGCAGCCTGGTCCCTGCAGCCGTTAGGGGACGGAAGCCAGCCGATCGGCAGATCCGCATGTCCTCCACCGACCGCGAAGTACGCATAGCCCGCACGATCCTCGACCTCGCCCACCGCCCCGCGGACTTCGATCCGCTCGAGCTGCTGCACGACCTGACCGCCCAGGCCAGCACCCTGCTGCCGGTACGGTGCGCCGGCATCACCGTCCTGGGCCATGACGGCACCTACGCCGTCTACATCACCGCCTCCGACAACCTGTGCCTGGCCCTGGAAGAAGAACAGAGCGAGCTGAACGAGGGCCCCTGCGTCGACAGCGCCCGCCAACAGAGGCCCCTGCCGGTGACTTCGCTGACCCGACCCCCCGGCACCCTGCGCTGGCCACGTTTCGCCCCGCGAGCCAGGCAAGCCGGAATCACGGCAGTCGCCGCAGTGGTGCTGCGCCTCCCACAGCTGCCCCTGGGCGCCCTGAACCTGCTGATCGCCAAGCGGCCGTACCCCAGCCGCCGTGACCTGCAGCTGGCCCAGACACTGGCCGATGCCACCAGCACAGCCATGGCCTTCCAACAGCAACTGGCCGACCAGGACCAGGTGCGCAGCCAACTGCAGAACGCGCTGGACAGCCGCGTGGTCATCGAACAGGCCAAGGGTGTACTGTCCGCCCACCTCGGCATCGACGTGGACGAGGCATTCAAGCGGCTGCGCGCCCACGCCCGCTCCCGACAGCAGAAGCTCACCGAACTGTCGGCCCAGATCGCCAGGGGCAACGTGCCCGCAGATCTCCTCACCCCCACCCCGTGACTCACACCCATCACCGCCAAGCATCACCACGCTCCGCGGGCCCGAACCGCTGGGGGGACGCGTGATGAGGGGCGGCGAGCTCACCGACTTCCTGGACGGCCTGCACCAAGTCGCCCGCGACGGCGGCGATCTGTCCGCGGCCGGGGCGGCCGACGCTGCCCGCCTGCTGCATCTGGACGCCCTGACCCTGAGCCTGTACTCCGCCCGCGGCGTGCTGGAACTGCTGTGGGCCGACCGCGCCGACCCGCTCGGCACGGCCCTGGAGGACGTCCAGTACACCCTGGGCGAGGGCCCCACCCTGGACGCCGCCCGCGACGGATGCCTCGTCACCGAGACCGACCTCAGCGCCGCCCCGGCTGACCGCTGGCCGTTGTTCACCTCAGCCGCCTGCCGCACCCCCGCCCGCTCCGTCATCGCCATCCCCCTGTTCCTGGGCCTGGCCACCGTCGGCGTCCTGACCGGCTACCGCACCACCCCCGGCCCCTTCCCCGTCGGCCAACGCCAAGACCTCGCCCGCTTCGCCGGAACGGCCCTGGACCTACTGCTGCGCACCCCGCCCCAGTCCCTGGCCAGCGGAACCGACGGGCCCGCCCTGCACCGCGCCACCGTCCACCAGGCCGCCGGCATCCTCAGCGTCCACCTCGGCATGACCATCAACGAGTCCCTGCTGCGCATGCGCGCCCACGCCTGGCGCCACGACCTCCCCCTCCTCCACGTAGCCCACGACATCACCACCGGCCACCTCCACTTCGACCCCGAGGACTGACCGGCACCACCGTCGAACACACCGCTGTCCGACACCAGTAGTGAGGGCGACACCGACGGGACACTCCACGAATTCAGCAACCGAACACCGGCTCGGGCCGGACTGATTCCGCCGGGCACGACCTAGTGACCCCCGTGACCCCCGCGACTCTGGTGTGCCCCGTGTCCCCCGGACGGTGTGCCCGCCGCTTGCCCCTTGTCGACGACGACGAACTGCCCCATCATTCCGCCGTCCTCATGGGTCAGCAGATGGCAGTGATACATGTACGGAGTGTCCGGGTCGGCCGGCCCGTCGAATCGCATCGCCAGCTTCATCGTCGTGCCGTTCGGCAGGAACACCGTGTCCTTGGCCCCGCGCAGCTCGGGCGGCGGCGCCTCGCCATTCACCTCGAGCACCCGGAACTGAACGTCGTGCACATGGAAGTTGTGCGGCATGCCGTTGCTGTTCCGGACGGTCCACGTCTCGGTGGCGCCCCGCGTGACGGTCTCATCTATTCGGTCAATCTTCATCGCGCGCCCATTGATCCCGGACTGCTTCAGATCGAAGAACCGCCCACGCGCCGGATCCTTGCCGTCAGGCACCTCCAGCTCACCCAGCCGCTGCGGAATATCACCCGAGGCACGCAGCTGCTTCGCGGCCCGCAGCTCCAGGACGTCGAAGGAGTCATCGCCCCCACTGAACCGCTGCTCCCACGAACCCCCGTAGTTGTCCTGCGGGAAGCTGCGCAGGACGGTCTTCTCGCCTGGCTCCATACGCACCACGATCTCGGCCCGCTCGCCGGGCGACAGCTGTATCCGCTCCATGCGGGCCGGCTGCTCCAACAGTCCGCCGTCCGTGCCGACCAGAGAGAAGGAGCGGTCGTCCGGGAAGCCGAAGTCGTACGTGCGAGCCGTCGAAGCGTTGAGCAGCCGCAGCCGGACGAGTTCGTCGCCGACCTCCTGGTACGGACGGAGCGTGCCATTGACCATGGTCCGGTCGCCCAGGAAGCCGATGCTGCGCATCATCTCGTGACCGTGGTCGAACTCCGCGCCGTCGAACTTCACGTCCTGCACGATCACCGGCAGATCGTCGACCCCGTACTTCTTGGGCAGCGTGAGCCGCGCGGACTGCTTGTCGTCGAGGAGGAACATCCCCGCAAGACCCCGCTGCACATGCTTCTCCGTCGCACCGTGCGGATGCGGGTGATACCAGAGCGTCGATGCGGGCTGGTCCACAGTCCACTGCGGACTCCAACTGCCGCCAGGCTTGACCATCTGGTGCGGGCCGCCGTCCATCTTCGCGGGCAGGTGCATGCCGTGCCAGTGCACGGTCGACGCCTCATCCAGACCGTTCCTTATCCGCACGCGAACCTTCTCACCACGCTCCGCGCGCAGCGTCGGCCCCAAATAGTCACCGTTGAAGCCCCAAGTGGGTGTCTTCCGACCGTCCTCGAACTCCTTCATGCCCGCCTGCATCCGCAGGTCGAAGACGCGGGTGCCGTCCCTGTCCACGCGTGACGTGGCGAGCGGAGGTATCGACAGTTCGTTGTCGAACCGCTCCTCGCCGACCGTGCTGACCTTGGCGTCGTTCCACAGCCACAGGACGCCGCCGCCGATCGCCAGCGCCACGACGATGACGAACGAGCCGAGAATGACGAGGACGCGCTTGAGTGGGGACATGCTTCAAGCCTCGCGACGAGCCCGCCCCGGGACATCGGGGAACGCCCCGGAACGAGCCCGGACACAGACCCCGGAGATCCTCAGGGATCCGCCCCTACGGGCCGGGAGGAGCTGGGCCGAAGCTTCACGAGACAGAGAACATGTCGGCCGCCGAATCCCGGAGTTGCCCTGCGGACTTCAGCTAGTCGGACGCAGACGAGGGGGCGGACGGCAAAGACCGATGGCGGCAAAACTCGGAGGCAGGGTCGGCCCGACCAGCGGATGAGAGCCCACCGGCGCGCATCCGGCCCGCGATACGCAACGCGCGCACGCCGCCATAGCCGAGAAGCCGGACACGTGGAAGCGATACATTTCCCGGCCCAGTCGTCCAACCCCCGGACGGAATCCGACCGACGTGACCAGCAGCCAGATTACGGCCCTCTTCATCGACGTCGCGCTCATCGTCACCCTGGCCCGGGCAGGCGGCGCCGTGGCCCGGCGATGCGGCCAGCCCGCCGTTATCGGCGAAATCGTGGCCGGCATCCTCCTTGGGCCCACCCTGCTGCACGGGTCGGTATCAGAGACCGTCTTCCCCTTGGCAGTACGCAGCGAGTTGGCCGCCCTGGCCGACGTGGGCCTGATGCTGTTCATGTTCGCGCTGGGCATGGAATTCGACTTGTCTGCGAAACGCTCGGTACGGCGCACCTCGCTCTCCATCGCGACGTGCTCAATGGTGCTGCCCTTCGCGGTGGGCGCAGGAATCGGCCTGTGGTGGGGGCCCGGCGAAACCGAGGCAAGCAAGCTGGCCCACCTCCTGTTCATGGGCATCGCGCTCTCCGTGACTGCGTTCCCGGTACTGGCACGGATCATCGAGGACCGGGGCATAGCCCGAACGCCACTGGGCCAACTGGCGCTCGCCAGCGCCGCACTCTGCGACATCTTCGCGTGGACGTTCCTCGGCGTGGTCATGCTGATCTGCGGCAGCAGCGCACCCTGGCGTCTCCTCTGGGCCGTCCCCTACCTGATCCTCCTGATCACCGCAGTGCGGCCGCTGCTCCGCACGGTCATGCGCAAAGCAAGCCGCGAACTCGACCTGGTCGTGACGTTCGTCGGTCTGCTCGCGTCCAGTGCTGCCACGGAGTGGATGGGCCTGCACTTCATTTCCGGCGCCTTCGCCCTCGGCATCGTGCGTGCCAACGCCCGCCGCGGTCTGCCCGAAGAAGCGGATGCCCGACTCCGCCAGAACATCAGCACACTGCCGGAACGAATCTTCATGCCGATTTACTTCGTCGTGGCTGGCTGGAACGTAGACCTATCCGCTCTCGGTCCATCCCAACTACGCGACCTATCGGTGTTGTTGCTGGCTGCGATGGCTGCCAAGTTCCTCGCCGCGGCAGGGGCCGCCCGGCTATCCGGCATGCCCGTACGTGAGTCCGCGGTGATGGGCGCCCTGATGAACACGCGCGGGCTGACCGAACTCATCGTGCTGACAGCAGGCCGCGAGATGGGCCTCCTCGACGACACCCAATACACACTGCTCGTCACCATGGCCGTACTCACGACAATGTCCACGGGCCCGGCTCTGAACCGCCTCCTCCGCTCCTCCGAACCGGGCGGCGAGACGACACCACCCACACCCTCGGCCCCTCCGCTGCCAGCGGGAGAACCGGCACACGACGCCGCGTCCACATCACATTTGCGGGAGACACAGGGCTGATTGAACGGGTTGAAAATCGGGCAT
Organism: Streptomyces sp. NPDC046925; assembly: GCF_040644915.1. NCBI lineage: Bacteria > Bacillati > Actinomycetota > Actinomycetes > Kitasatosporales > Streptomycetaceae > Streptomyces > Streptomyces sp. NPDC046925. The sequence continues at coordinate 255,514 of NZ_JBEYWZ010000013.1, forward strand.
TCGTGCTGCTCACGTACCCTGACGGTCATGAGCCGTTGGGAAGAGCTGACCGGTGGGACGTCCGGAGAGGATTACGCCGCCCGTTTCGCGGCCCTGGCCGACAGCGGCAAGGACATGCACGGCGAGGCGCAGTTCTGCGCCGCACTGATCCCGGCCGGGGCGCGAGTGCTGGACGCCGGCTGCGGTACCGGCAGGGTCATGATCCGCCTGGCGGAGCTCGGCTACGACTGTGTCGGTCTCGACCTCGACGCCTCCATGCTGGCCGTGGCCCGCAGGCAGGCACCGCACCTGCCCTGGATGCAGGCAGACCTGGCCGCGTTCGACCCGGCTGAGCTCCCCGGCGGCGCGGACTTCGACCTCGTGGTCGCCGCCGGCAACATCTTCCCGCTCCTAGCCGCGGGCACCGAGGCCGCTGCGGTCAGGCACTTGGCTGCGGCCCTGCGCCCGGGCGGCCTTCTGGTAGCCGGATTCGGCCTGGACGTGGCCCATCTGCCGGTAGCGCCGTCCATCACCCTCCCGGAGTACGACGCCCACTGCGCAGCATCCGGCCTGACGCTGGTCGACCGCTTCGCGACGTGGGACGCCGCTCCCTACGAGGGCGGCGGCTACGCGGTCAGCGTCCATCGGGCGCAGCCGGGCGTCTGAAGGCCTCCTCTTCGCTGTACTCGTGCGGGCAGAGCCCCTTGGTGGGCGACGTGGCCGGTTATGTCCGGATATTTTCCAGGCGGCAACAATTTCGCAGGCCGTAACAGGAGTGTCGGGTGGGGCGGGTAACGCCCTGTCTTTGTCCGGTGTTCTCGGCGGGGTGGTTTGTGCGGGGTGGTGGTGTGGGCTGCCTGTCTTTGTCCGGCGGTCCGGCGGTCCGGCGGTGCGGTGGTGCGGTGGTGCGGTGGTGCGGTGGTGCGGTTGTCGGGTGGTGGGGTGGTGGGGTTGCTGTTTCGGCTATTGGCGGGTGTTGGTGATGGTGGTGAGGGTGTGTAGGCCGGTGATGATTTCGGGGGCGTGGGGGGCTTGGTCGGGGTCGGTGAGCCATTGGGTCATCAGGCCGGTGAAGAGGGCCATTTGTGTGGCGCCCAGGGTGCGGGTGGCGGTGTCGGTGACTTCGTTCTCGGGTGTGCCGAGCAGTAGTGCTGCCAGGCCCCGGCGGCCCTGGGTCTGGCTTCCGGCGAGGTAGCGGCGCAGATCCTCGGAGTGTTCTGCCTGGAGCAGGGCTTCGAGGGTGGCCAGCCACAGCGTCCGGTCGTCCTGGAAGGACTGGATGACCTGCGCCCACATCGCCTCGTAGCGCGCGTCCGGGCTGCTTCCGGCTTCGCCGAAGGACGCCAGGGTGCGGCCGATCCGGGTGCCCCACTCGTCGATCGCTTCGATGAGCGCGGCGTTCAGGAGCGCCTCGCGGGAGCCGAAGTGGTAGCCGATGGCCGCCATGCTCACGCCGCCGGCTGCGGTCACGATGTCGCGCACCGTGGTGCGGGCCCAGCCCTTGTCCTCCAGGCAGTGCCTGGCCCCGGCCAGCAGATCCTCGCGATTTCCCATGCCCAGAACGCTACCCGCCGCATTGCGCGAACGAATCAGACGCACGTCTTATACAAACGTATTGCGCGAGCGTCCAACTTCTGGGTACTGTCGTGCCGTACCCACCAGTCGAGGGAGATGTCATGAACCACAGCCGCCCCGCCAGCCGCCCCGTTAGCCGCCGTCGTCTGCTCGGCTCGGCCGCCGCCGTCCTCGCTGCGGGGGCCCTCGGTTCGGGCACCGCCGCAGCGTCGACGCCCTCAACTCCCTCGGCTGGCGAGCCGATAGGCGCCCTGGACCGCAGCGCGCTGCCTCTGCACGATCTGGATGGGCTCGGCCGCATGATCGGCGGTGCCCGGGTCGTGGGCCTGGGCGAGGCCAGTCACAGCGCCCATGAGTTTTTCGTGCTCAAGCAGCGGCTTTTCCGTCATCTCGTGGCCACGAGGGGCTTCACCACGTTTGTGCTGGAGGCGAGTTGGAGCACCGGCCTGCGCCTGGATGCTTACGTCACCCGCGGTATCGGCGATCCTGCGCAGATCATGCGGGAGGAGTTCCAGGGTCAGTACGTTTTCTGGAACACGCGGGAGTATCTCGACCTGATCGGGTGGATGCGCCGGTACAACGCCACTCACCGGGGCCGGCCGCAGTTGCGGTTCGTGGGCAACGACCTCGGCTACGCGGGACCCGACGCTTTCGACCGCGTCACCGATTACCTTGCCGTGCACCGCCCCGAGCTGGCCGGGCGCATCAAGGACCTCTATGCGGGATTGAGGCCGGCGGCAGGGACCCGGGCGGGAGCGTGGATGATCGGTCAGCTGACCAAGGACCTGCCGGCGCGCCGGGCCGAGGCCGACCGGGCCGACGCCGCTCTGGCGCTGCTCCGTGACCACGGCCGCCCCCGTGCGGCCGGCCGCGACGGCCGGCGGGCGCACGCCTGGGCCCTGCAGAACGCGACCGCCATCACGCAGAGCTTCACCGGCTACGCCTTCCCCAACGAGCAGTTTCCCGAGCGTATGCGCTACCGCGACCGGGCCATGGCCGCCAACACTGCCTGGTGGCTGCGGCACGAGGGCGGCCGCATCCTGCTCGCCTCCAACAACGGCCATGTCGCCTATACCAGCGACAACCCGGAGGAGTTCCCGGAGCCCACCGGCGCCTTCCTGCGCGACCGGCTCGGCCCGGACTACGTCAGCATCGGTCTGACCTTCAACCAGGGCACCGTCAACGCCCTGCCCGAACCCATCGCCCAGCAGCCCCTGGAGTACGCCGTCGATCCGGCCCCGGAGGGCTACAACGAGCACACCCTCGAAAAGCTCCGCCACCGCGACTTCAGCATCGACATGCGCACCGCGCCCGCGGCGGCCCGCGCCTGGCTCGCCGCAGCCCGCCCCACCCGCTCCTACGGCTTGTACTGGTCGAGCGACGACCCGGAAACCGCCCTCGGCCACTCGTACGACATCCTCATCCACCTCCACCAGGTCGAAGCCGCCCACCTCCTGGGGTGACACGACAGGAGGGAAGCGGACCGGCTGGCCATCGCAGCCGCCGTCACGTATACCCCGGCGCTTGTACGTGACGACGAACAGGAACTTCCCGGCTCGAATCGCCTCCCTGCCCCGATAGTTCAGGCAAAGCGGCCCGAGCACGGCTTCGGCGCTCCGATCCGCCCGGGAACGGAGCAGGCGCAACTCATCATGCTTCGCGCACCCAGCGCTGATGAACTGCCGCGCCTCACCCGCCACCCTCCGGGTCGAAAAGAGGAAGGCACGCCGACTGTGTTCTTTCTGGGCTGCGGGAGGTTCCGGCCAGCCCGTAGATAGGGAAGTCGCTTTCGCGGCCCGGCTGGCGAGTCTCCGGCCTTCCCGCTTAATCCGCGCCTCGCTCGATGAGCACCCCCAAGGCAGTGACGGGCGCCCCACTGCGAGGAGGGTACGCCCGCCTGGAACCCGGCGGCAGCTGGGCCCGTGAGGGTTGCTGTGGCGTCCTTGTGGGGGAGTAGTGGGCAACTCCGGGCTTGGGACGTCTGTCCGCCCGGAGGGCTGCTGACCGCCCTCCGGCCAGGAGTTGGCCCGGAGGGCCAACGCCCCCTGCTTTTCCGGGAGTTTGCTTCTTCATCCCGGAAAAGGTGCAGGATGTTTCCAGTTCAGGGAATTGGAAATTTCCCGGTGGATTCCCGGAGGGAATTCCACCCGGCCAGGGAGGAATCGGCAAGATATGACGGGTAATCAATTCCGCATGGAGTATTGAGTGTTGGGAATTACGCCCGGAGGGTGGAATTCTTTTCGACTGGAAGTCGAATCAGTTATCGAAAAGGCCCGGAGGGCCCTTTCGATAACTCTCTCCCGGAGGGCGGTAATTCGCGCGGGGACGCGCGAAACGGAGAATCCGGAGGATTCGAGTATTCGGCTGCCGGAGGCAGAGCGATGTCGAGAATTCGAGCGCGTTCTGAATGTGCGGGAGCGCGATGTTCACAATCGTCGCGTCCAGGACCACCATGAGTTGGCAGGC
>NZ_JBEYWZ010000014.1:0-254917 GCF_040644915.1 Streptomyces sp. NPDC046925
CCTCCTTGGCGGCCGAGGTGCCGGTGTTCATGGCCACGCCCACGTCCGCCTGGGCCAGCGCGGGCGCGTCGTTGGTGCCGTCGCCGGACGGCCGCGGCGCTCCCGGGCGCAGGCTCCCCCTGGCGCACCGGGAGCGGGTGTCCGCACCGGTCGGTGACCGAGGAGCCGCGGGAGTGGCCCCCTGATGTGCCGACCGGTGGGACAGGCCGGTGTCCGTGCGTCCGCTGCAAGGAGGTACGGACCCGGCGGCCTTGAGTCACCGACATGCTTTCCGCCCGGTGTTGGAGCGTGGGCGGCGCGGTCGGGCCGTTCCGGGGACTGGGGGCAGGCCTCGGCGCAAGGGTAGAGCGAGCGGGCCGGGGCGGACAACGCCTTTCCGGACTCCGAGATGACCATGCTCCGCCGGTCGCCGACCGGAAGGCCGCCGATTAGTTTTGGCGCGCGCCTCGGTCATAGCCCCCGTAGCCGCGAGGATGAGGCCGGAAGGCAAGCGGCCACCAGAGACGAATCACCTAGGAGATCTTGAGATGCGTACGTTGATCAGCACCGCCTTCGTCTCGCTCGACGGCGTCGTGGAGGCTCCGGGCGGCGAGGCCGGCTACCGCAACGCCGGCTGGACCTTCAAGGACATCGAGTTCCTGCCGGAGGCGTTCGAGATCAAGGGCCGGGAGCAGCAGGAGGCCGCGGCGATGATGATGGGCCGGATCAGCTACGAGGCGTTCAGCCCGGTCTGGCCCGGCATGGAGGACTTCGCCCAGTACAAGCCGATGCCCAAGTACGTGGTCTCCACCAACCTCGCCGAGGACGCCCTGGTGCCGGACTGGGGGCCGACCACGATCCTGCGCTCGCTCGACGAGGTGGCCGAGCTGAAGAAGTCCGAGGGCGGTCCGATCATCGTGCACGGCAGTGCCACCCTGAACCGGAACCTCTCCGACGCCGGTCTGATCGACCGCTACCACCTGCTCGTCTTCCCGCTCCTCCTCGGCGCGGGCAAGCGGCTGTTCAGCGACACGGACAAGGACGCCCAGAAGCTGCGGCTCGTCGAGCACGAGGCGTACGCCAACGGGTTGCAGAAGAACGTCTTCGACGTCGTCCACTGACGCTTCCCGGACGGCGCGGCGCCCGCGCAGGCTAGCCTGCGGACATGATCGTATGGCTCAACGGCACTCATGGCGCGGGCAAGACGACCACCAGCGCGCTCGTTCAGCAACTCCTCCCGGATTCACGGGTGTTCGACGCCGAGAAGGTCGGCGAGACGCTCATGGACATCACGCCGGGGCTGCCCGGTACGGACAACTTCCAGCACTGGCCGCCCTGGCGACCGCTCGTCGTGGAGACGGCACGCCGTGTGCTCGACTACACCGGCGGCACCCTCGTGATGCCCATGACCGTCCTGGTGGAGGAGTACTGGCGCGAGATCAGCGCGGGCCTGGAGCAGTACGCCATTCCCGTACGGCACTTCGTCCTCCACGCCGATCAGGCGACCCTCCGGGGCCGCATCGAGGGGGACACCGTCATGGGTCCCTCCGAGTTCCGGTTCAAGTACCTGGAGCCCTACGCCGAGGCGGCCCGTACCTGGCTGCACGACGAGGCCGAGGTCGTCGACACCACGCACCTCACGCCCGCCCTGGCGGCCGAGCAGATCGCACGGGCCGTCAAGGGCTGAGGCGCCTAACCGCTCCGTACGACACAGTCCTCCGGCTGCGGCTTTCCGGTCGGCCAGGCCAGGCCCACGAAGGCCAGCGTCCCCGGGCCCGCCTTGGCGCCGGGCTGCAGCCTGACCACGGCCAGGGGCTTGTCGTACGGGTTGCCCGCCTTGGTGAGGCAGATGCGGCCGCTGGTGCCGTTCACGCGGTTCTTCGACTGCATCGTGGCCCAGCGGTTGCCCACCTGCTCGGCGGTGGGCGCCGCCTCTCCGGTGGGCTTGGCGCCGCGGATCGCCTCGACCGCGGTGCGTACCCCGTCGTGCACCATCATGGTGCGGGAGTCGCCCAGTTCCACGTCGCCGATGTCGCGGCCCCCGGACTTCAGGGCGGTGACCGTGCCCTTCAGTTCTTCGAGGGCGGCCATCGGGTCGCGCAGCGAGGCGGGGGCCTGCGACGCGGGCGGCTTCTTGCCGGTGCGGTCCTCCGCCTTCTTCTGCCATTGCCGTACCTCGGCGTCCCAGGCGTCGGGGTGGGCCGGTGCGGCGTACTGCACGGTCAGGCGCGGCTTGCCGGAGCTGTCCCGGAGTTCGGCCCAGTCCCGGTCGGTCATCCGGTTGTTCAGCGAGGCCGCGTCCGAGCCGGACACGACGGTGAACTTCCGTTCCGCGCAGGCCTCCTTGGCGAGCCGCTTCAGGAAGAGCCGCAGATGCGTCGAGCGGCCCGCGAAGTACACCGTGTCCGCGCCCGAGTTGCAGATCGTGTTGACCGTCGGCCGGAACTGGTTGTCGACGTCGCCGGGATCGGCGACCCCGGGCGACGTGAAGGTCATGTCGTCGGGGCCCGCGGGGCCGTCCTCCGGAAGTCCCTGGAAGGCGCCGGCGAGGGAGCGCACATACGGGTCGGGGCGGGTGTCGCGGACCAGGACGGTCTGCCGGTCCTTGCGGCTGCCGTTGTAGGCGGCAAGGGCCCTGGCCTGCTGCTCGTTGGTGGGGATGATCCGGGCGAGCCCCTTGAAGTCGTACGTTCCGTCCTTGCTCTCGCGGTTGGCGAGGGTGCTCGCCGACGCCCGCGCCACGAGCACCGGCACCTGTTGCTCGGTGAGGCTGCGCACCGCCTCCTTGGTGGCGTCCAGGGAGAGGTTGAACCCGGTCACCGCGCGGAGGTTGTCCTTCCCGGAGTGCGCCATCCGCACCAGGTCCGGCACCACCTCGTCCTGCCGGAGGTAGTCCTTGCCGGGGTTGGCGAGCACCAGACGCACCACCGGCTTGCCCGGCTCCCGGTTGGCGATGTACTGCGCGAGGAAAGCGCCCTGCAGTTCGCTGAGCAGTTGCCGCCGTTCGGCCTTCGAATCCGGTTGCAGCGGGAGCATCATCGCCACGGTGACGTGCGGCTTCTTGTCGATGCGGCGGTTCTCCTCGGCTATCCGGGCCGCGACCGGGGCTATGCCGGGCTCACCGAAGTCGTAGCCGGAGCCGTTGACGCCGACGCACTCGCCGCCGGACTCGGTGACGCCTTCGGCGCAGTCGTCCGCGTGCTCGGTGATCCGCGACACGAGGCCGTAGGCCCCGACGGCGAGGAGGGCGGCGAGAACACACGTGATGATCTTCTTCAGCAGCGTGTTCCACAGGTGCTCGTGCAGCCAGTCGGCGGCGGTCTGGAACATCCCCTCAGCTCCCCTCTCCGATGTGGGCCGTGCAGGAACAGGACTGCAGCGGCTGCCGGTTGCGGGCGCGGCGGTCCCACCGTCCGGCCCGTGCGGTGATCACGGGCGCGGCCCCCGCGTACTCACGGGCCAGCTCGCCGAGGAGTTGCGCCATCCGGTCCGCCGCGGCGATGTCCGGCGGCCGGGTGCGCTCCTCGCAGAGCCACACGGCGTGCAGCAGCTCGTCCAGCTGGCGCTCCAGCCTGGTGCCGTCGACGCGGGCCACCCTCATCCGGGCGTGCCGTTCGTCGAGGCCGCCGGGCGAGGGGGCCTGGGCGAGGGCGAGCAGTTGGTCGCACCACTCGTCGGCGCCCACGCCGTTCGCGGGGAACCTGGCGGCGAGGTGGTGCACGGCGCGGTCGGGGCCGTTGGCGACCAGGTCGTGGTTGAGGCCGTGGGCCGCGGTGGTGCCGAAGGCGCGGTCGGGGGACTCGGCCCGGCTGCGGTAGTGCGTGTGCAGCAGGCTGTGGTTGCGGCGCCAGTCGGTGCCCGCGTCCGGCGGCCCGTGCAGCCTGCTCATCAGGAGCTGCCGCAGGCCGAAGTCCCCGATGAAGTGCCGCTCGCAGGCGGGCCAGCCGCTCTCGTGCAGGAACCTTCCCACCTCGTCCGCGGTGAGCCCGCCCGCCAGTTGTTCCAGCTCGGGGCTGCGCAGCAGGGCGCGGGCGCAGTCGCCGGTGTGCGCCACCGACAGCTGGGTCAGCAGGTCCAGCCAGCGGTCGGTGTGCTCGACGGGGAGCCGCTCGGGCAGCTGCCTGAGCACCAACTCGGCGAGCAGCACGTCCCGTACGGCGAGGGGCGCTCCGTCGAGCCCCGCGGGCTGGTCGAGCAGCTCCCGGTCGTTGTCGAGCTCCGGCAGCTCTCCGGCCGCTTCGACCAGGCGCTGCACCATTCGCGGGCGGCGGCCCGAGAGGCGGTGCACCGCGCTTTGCGCCCGGCGGAGGCGTGCCGCTTCGGGTGCGCCGCCGGTGTGCTGCTGGAGCTCCTTGTGGATGTGCTCGGTGGTGAGCAGCGGCATCCGCAGCATCAGGACGCCCTGGCCGAGGCGGCCGCGGGCGGGCAGCCGCTGCCAGCCGGGCGGCTCCTCCTGGTCGGGCCGGTAGGTGGCGCGTTCCTCGGTGCGCGGCTCGTCGGCCAGGAACAGTGGTTCCCCCACCCGTTCGCCGGCCACGAGGACCGTGCGTTCGCGGTGGCCGTCGGCCCGGTCGGCGAGCGCGGCGGCGAGGAGTCGGCGGCCCACCGGCCAGTTGGCGTGCTGGAGGAGCACGGCGGGGCGGCCCACGCGGTTGAGTGCGGCGCCGAGCCCGCTGTAGGCGGCGTCCAGGTCCTCGCGCAGGGCGCGGAAGAGGAAGCCCTCCGCGAACTTCCGGTCGTCGCCGCCCTCCTGGAAGTCGTGGGCGAGCAGCCGCAGCCCGGTGCCCGCGCTGCCGGCCGCGCCGGGATAGTCGCCGTAGGTGGCCCGCACCGGTTCGGCGCCGGTGCTGGCCAGCTTCTCCAGGAATTCCGTGAGTCCGGCGCCCACCAGTGGCGCCGCCGCGGGGGCGACCACCCCGGCGAGCGCGGAGAGATAGCCGGTCACCAGATTGCGCATGAACCGGCCGAGCGCCCTGCGTGGCCGCAGCAGCGAGCGGTAGCGCTCCAGTTCCTGTTCGAGCTCGCGCCGCCGCAGCCGCGCGCCCGCGGCGATCGCCGCCATTCCGGCGAAGAAGCGGGGGGTGGGCAGCGCTCCGCCCGGCCCCTCCCACTCGCTCATCCGCAGGGCGACGTCGTACATGGTCTCCGTGGCGTCCGAGCGGCAGGAGGGCCTGCGCCCGGCCTCCGCCGCGTACCGCGGGTCCGCGCAGTCCACGTACGCGACCGGCACCTTGCGCCCGAACCGGTCCCGCAGCAGTTCGAGGAGGCGCTGTTTGCCCATGCCGGGGCCGCCGGTGAGCAGGACGACGGGCAGGTCGGGCCCGTAGAGCAGCTTCTCGTCGCGGCCCCTGGCGTTGCGGCCGAGGAGCCTGGGAAAGAAACCTTCGTCCTCGATGAGGCCCTCGAACCCCAGTTCCCGGCTCATCCGCGCACCCCCGTGCCTGACGTGGCCGCTGTGCGGCGGGTGGTCCATGTCGGTCAGTGTCGCTCTACGTCGCACGGAGCGTACTTGAGCACGGCTCACGAATACATCAACTTTGCTGCACAGAGCGTCACTTGGTGCACTTCCGGCGGGTGCAGTAGCGTCGGCGGCCCCGTACGGGGCTCCGTGCGGGCCCCCCGGAGAGAGGCAGGGAGTCCGTGCCGGTCATCGATGCGTGGATGCAGCACCCCACGCTCCGCCACTCCAACCACGAGATGTTCGAGTCGCTGCGCCGGTGGACGGGGCTCGCGGTCCTCGACGAGCCGTTGCCGGTCGAGGCCACCTTGGCGGCGCTGGCCGCGGCGGACGTCGAGTTCGGTCTTTCGTCGGCCTGGTACGGGCCGCAGGGCCCGCTGATCAGCAACGACGAGGTCGCCGACTTCGTCGCCCGGTCCGACGGGCGGCTGCGCGGAGTGGCCGGCGTGGACCTCACCCGGCCGGTCAGGGCGGTACAGGAACTGCGCCGAGCGGTGGAGGAACTCGGCTTCGTGGCCCTGCGGATCGTGCCCTGGCTGTGGCAGCTGCCGCCCACGGACCGGCTGTACTACCCCCTGTACGCCGCTTGCGCGGAACTCGGCGTTCCGTTCTGCACCCAGGTCGGGCACACCGGCCCGCTGCGTCCCTCGGAGACGGGCCGGCCCATCCCGTACATCGACCAGGTCGCGCTCGACTTCCCCGAACTGACCGTCGTGTGCGGCCACATCGGTTATCCGTGGACCACGGAGATGATCGCGGTGGCCGACAAGCACGCCAATGTCTTCATCGACACCAGCGCCTACACCGCCCGCCGCTACCCGCCCGAACTGGTCGACTACCTGAGCGGCCGGGGCCGCGGGAAGGTCCTGTTCGGCTCGAACTACCCGATGATCACGCCGGGCAGGGCCCTGGAGCACCTCGCGGAACTCGGCCTGGACGAGGAGACGACGGAGCTGTTCCTCTCCGGCAACGCCCGGCGGGTCTTCAGCCTCTGACCGGGGCGGGCAGTCCGGCCGTGGCGCCGGTACGGCTTCTGGAAGTCCCTCAACCGACACCTGATGCGTGCCATCCCATTGACGTCGCTTTCCCTGCGTGCATATATGAAGCCTCACATAGGTGAAGTCGCACATAGGTGTCACGCAGAGGAGCCCGCGCCCGTGAAGTTCGAGTACGTCCTGCTTGGTCTGCTGACCCGGCGCCCCTACAGCGGCTACGACCTGCGCAAGTGGCTGGAGACCGAGGGGCAGTTCCTGTGGGCGCGGGCGCACCACAGCCAGATCTACCGCAAGCTCGCGCAGATGGAGGCCGACGGCTGGGTGCGGCACGAGATCGACGCGCGCGAGGGCCGGCCGGACGCCAAGGTGTACCGGCTCACGCCCCTCGGCCACGAGGTCCTCCTGGAGTGGGTGCGCTCGCCCTACGAACCGCCGAGCCGCTTCCAGGAGATCGACTTCATCGCCCGGTTCAGCATCACCGGGCCGCTCGACCGGGCGGCGGCGATCCGCCTGGTGGAGACCGAACTCGGCTACCGGCGCGCGCAGATCGCGAAGAACCGGGGCCGCGACCGCACCTTGCGCTACGAGGATCCGGCCCCCGGTCTCGACCAGGAGCTCGATCTGCAGATCCACGGCGTCCTGCACGCACTCGGCGCGGCGGCCATGGACCGCTGGGTCGCCTGGCTGGAAGAGACCCGGCAGAGCCTGACGGAAGGAAGGCCCCTCCGATGAAGGCCATCATGGTGATGTTCGACAGCCTCAACCGGCACATGCTGCCGCCCTACGGAGGCGACTGGACCCACGCACCGAACTTCGCCCGCCTCGCCGAACGGGCCGTCACCTTCGACAACGCGTACGCGGGTTCGATGCCCTGCATGCCGGCCCGCCGCGAGATCCACACCGGACGGCACAACTTCCTGCACCGCGGCTGGGGCCCGCTCGAACCGTTCGACGACTCCATGCCCGAGCTGCTGAAACAGAACGGCGTCTACACCCACCTCGTCAGCGACCACCCGCACTACTGGGAGGACGGCGGCGCCACCTACCACGGCCGCTACAACACCTGGGAGTTCTTCCGCGGCCAGGAGGGCGACCCGTGGAAGGGGCAGGTCGCCGACCCCGGGATACCGGAGGACCTGAAGCGGATGCGCTTCGGCGTCTACCGCCAGGACTGGGTCAACCGCCCGCACATGGCGACCGAGGACCGGCACCCGCAGACCCTCACCTTCGACGCGGGCCTGGAGTTCGTCCGCACCAATCAGGACGCCGACCGGTGGTTCGTGCAGATCGAGACCTTCGATCCGCACGAGCCGTTCTTCAGCCACCAGACGTACAAGGACCTCTATCCGCACGACTACGAAGGGCCGCACTTCGACTGGCCCGACTACAAGCGGGTCGTGGAGAGCCCCGATCAGGTCGAGCACGGCCGGTTCGAGTACGCGGCGCTCCTGTCGATGTGCGACCACTCGCTGGGGCGCGTCCTCGACACCATGGACGAGCTTCGGATGTGGGACGACACCCTGCTGATCGTCTGCACGGATCACGGTCTGCTGCTCGGCGAGAAGGGCTGGTGGGGCAAGAGCGTCCAGCCCTGGTTCAACGAACTCGTCCATCTGCCGCTGTTCGCGTGGGATCCGCGCTCGGCGAACGCCGGCGCGCGGCACGGGGCCCTGGTGCAGACCGTCGATCTGGCCCCGACGTTCCTGGAGTTCTTCGGGGTCGAACGCCCCGGGGACATGCGGGGCAGGCCGCTGCCCGTCGCCGAGGACGTTCCCGTACGCGAGGCCGGTCTGTTCGGCATGCACGGCGGGCACGTCAACGTCACCGACGGCCGTCACGTCTACATGCGGGCGCCCGCGTCACCCGACAACGCGCCCCTGTACGAACACACCCTGATGCCGACGCACATGCGGGGCCGCTTCTCCCCCGCCGAGCTGGCCGACCTGGAACTTGCCGAGCCGTTCGACTTCACCAAGGGCGTGCGCACCCTGCGCGTGCCGGGCCGCACCCTGGTCAACCCCCACCACCACGGCACGCTTCTCTTCGACCTGGAGACCGATCCGGAGCAGACCTCGCCCCTGGTCGACGACGCGGCCGAACTGCGCATGGCGACCTTGATGGTGGAGCTGATGCGGGCCGAAGACGCGCCGCCCAGCCAGTACGAACGGCTCGGGCTGCCCGCCGAGGGGCCGGTGACCGAGCAGCATCTGCTGGTCCGGTCCCAGCGCGAGCAGGCGCGACGGGCCGTACAGCCGCTCCCCCGCGCCGAGGACTACCCCGAGGGCCGTCTCTCGCTGCGTACGCCCCTGAAGGCGCTGCTCTCCGATCCGGTCGCCGTCGAGGTGCTGCGCAGGCATCTGCCCGGAGTCGTCGACTCCGAGCTCCTGCAGATGCTGGGCGCCACCCCGCTCATCGACGTCGCCGCGATGGCGGGAGCGCTGTTCCCTGCGCCGGGTCTTCGCCTCGTCGCCGAGGAACTCGCACAACTCTGATTCTTCCAGGGCCGCTTGAGCCGGTGACGGGGTTGCAGCCCCGTCACCGGCGATCGCCCTCCGCCTCCCCGCAGATCTCCCGCCAAGAAAATCGCAGAGAAAAGAGAGGGCGCGATGCCCGAGCTTAGTCAGCGCACCGTCATGCCCCCGTCCGAGGTCAAGGTGAAGGGGCGCTGGCGGCAGCTGTCCCTGCTCGGCGGCACCATGCTCGTCGACAGCACCGAGGCGAGCCTGGTCAGCAGCCTGTTCCCGCTGATCCGGCAGTCCCTGGGGGTCTCGCTCGGTGCCCTCGGCGTCCTGACCGCCGCGGGCAAGGTCGCGGGCGCGTTCACCGGGCCCCTGTGGGTGTGGGCCGCGCAGCGCTGGTCGCGCAAGAGCGTCCTGGTCGTGGCCACCGGGCTCTGGGGCGTGTGGGGCGTGGCCGCGGGCTTCTCGCAGACCTTCGGCCAGCTCCTGGTCCTCTACACCGTCCTGGCGGCGGGCTACGCGGCCGCGCACCCCATCATCACCGAGCTGATCGGCGATCTCTTCGGCGGATCGTCCCGCGGTCGTGCGGTCGGCGTGGTCTACGGCGCGGTGTCCCTGGTCAGTGCCGGGATCGGCCCGCTCAAGGGCCGGCTCGCGGGCGTCGACGACGGCTGGCGCTGGGGCCTGTGGGGCATCGGTGCCTTCAACATCCTGCTCGGCATCGGGCTGTGGATCTGGTTCCGCGATCCGGGCCGCGGCGCGGCCGAGGAACAGCTCGCCGACCTCGACCCCGCCACGCGCGACGCCCACTCGAAGCTCACCCGGGACAAGGCGCTCTCGCTGCTGAGGATCCGCAGCCTGGTGCTCCTGCTGATCTCGCGGCTGATGTCGGGCCATCTCCTGGTGGGCACGTTCGGCGTGGTCTTCCTGGTGGACGTGTACGGCTTCAGCACCCAGAAGGCCTCGATCGTGCTGCTGCCCTTCGGCGTCGGCTACTTCCTCGGCACGCTCCTGGGCGGCGCCGCGGCCGACTGGGCCCATCGGCGCAGCCCGCGCCACGGCCTGGTGGCGGTCCTGCAGACGGCCCAGTTCGTCTTCGCTCTCGTGGCGTACTTCGGTACGCAGTTCGACTACGGCGGCATCGCCCTGTTCGGTGTCTTCTTCGCCCTCATGGGCGCGGCCCAGGGGGTCAACCCGAGCGTCAACCGGCCCATGGTCATGGCGATCACGCCGCCCGAGCTGCGCGGAGCGGCCTTCGCGGTCTATGTCTCGGTCTTCGAGGCGATCGCCTGGGCGGGCTTCAGCCTCGGCGCGGGGTTCCTCGGCGACGCCGTCGGACTGCGCACGGTCTTCCTGTGGGTCCTCGTGCTCCTCATGCTGGTCAACGGCGTGTTCCTGACCCTGCTCTACCGCCCGTACGCCGATGACGTCGCCCGCGTCCAGCGGGAACTGCACGCCCGGCGCGAGGCGGCACTGCTTGTGCGAGGGTGATCCCGTACCTCCCACGCCTCGACGCCTCGTACGTCTCGAACGCAAGGAGCCGCATACCGATGGCAGCCACCGCAGCGAGCCTGGCCCTGGACGTGACCTCGGGGCTGCGGGCCAGTGACCTCGAGGCCTACTACCAGGACCTGCACCGCCACCCCGAGCTCTCCTTCCAGGAGCACCGCACGGCCCAGATCCTCGCCGGGCGGTTGCGCGACGCCGGGTACGCGGTGACCACCGGCGTGGGCGGCACGGGTGTCGTGGGCGTCCTGGAGAACGGCGACGGGCCCGTGGTGTGGCTGCGCGGCGACATGGACGCGCTGCCGGTGAAGGAGACCACGGGCCTCGCGTACGCCTCCACGGTCGACGGCGTCATGCACGCCTGCGGCCACGACACGCACGTGACCTGGCTGACGTTCGCGGCCGACGCGCTCGCCGCGGCCCGCGAGACCTGGGCGGGCACGCTCGTAGTAATCGGGCAGCCCGCCGAGGAAGCGGGCGGCGGGGCGAGCGCGATGGTCGCCGACGGGCTCCAGGAACGCTTCCCCCGCCCCGACGCCGTCTTCGGCCAGCATGTCGCTCCCGGCCCGGCGGGCTTCGTCGCCCACACGCCGGGGCTGATCATGTCAGCCGCCGACAACGTGGAGATCGTGGTGCACGGCGTCGGCGGCCACGGCTCACGCCCGGAGGCCGCCGTCGACCCGGTGGTCACGGCCGCGTACATCGTCACCCGGCTGCAGACCGTGGTCTCCCGCGAGGTGTCCGCGTCGGACGCGGTGGTGCTCACCACCGGCCAGTTCCACGCGGGACAGCGCCCCAACATCATTCCGGCGGAGGCCCGGCTCGGCCTCAATCTGCGCACGCAGGACGAGGCGGTGCGCGAGCGGGTCCTGGCCGCCGTCCGCCGCATCGTCGAAGGCGAGTGCCTGGCCGCCGGGTGCCCCGCGCCGCCCGAGGTGACCGTCGGCGCCAGCTTCCCCGCCACCGTCAACGACGCCGCGCTCGACGCGGAGATCGCCGCCGTGCACCGCGAACTGTTCGGCAAGGACACCGTGTTCGACTTCGGGCCCGCGATGGGCAGCGAGGACTTCTCCGTCCTCGTGCCCGCCGGTGTGCCCTACGACTTCTGGTTCGTGCCCTCGACGGCGCACGCCACCTGGCAGGCGGCGCCGGGCAAGGAACTCGCCGAGAAGTTCACCGGCGTGCCGGCCAACCACAGTCCGCTGTTCGCCCCCGATCTCTCGGTCCTGCTGCCGGGCGCCCAGACGCTGGTGGGGGCGGCGCTGCACAAGCTCTGCGCGTAGGCCCCGGCCGGTCAGCGGAAGGCCGCGTGGCCGGTGAGGGCCTGGCCGAGGGCAAGCGTGTGCATCTCGCTCGTGCCCTCGTAGGTCAGCACGGATTCGAGGTTGTTGGCGTGCCGGATCACCGGGTACTCCAGCGAGATGCCGTTCGCGCCGAGGATCGTGCGCGCGGTGCGGCAGATCTCGATGGCCTCGCGCACGTTGTTCAGCTTGCCGAAGCTGATCTGTGCCGGGTGGACCCCGGCGGGCGAGTCCTTGAGCGCGGACAGGTGCAGGGCGGTCAGGGTCGCCTTGTGCAGTTCCAGGGCCATGTCCACCAGCTTCTGCTGGGTCAGCTGGAAGCCCGCGATCGGCCTGCCGAACTGCTCGCGCTGCACGGCGTAGTCACGCGCCGACCGCCAGGCGGAGCGGGCCGCGCCCGTGACGCCCCAGACGATGCCGTAGCGCGCCTCGTTCAGGCAGGTGAGCGGGGCGCCGACACCGCGCGCCTCCGGGAGCAGCGCGGACGCGGGCAACCGGACGCCGTCCAGGACGAGTTCACTGGTGACGGAGGCGCGCAGCGACATCTTGTGCTTGATGACGGGAGCGGAGAAGCCGCGGGTGCCGGTGGGCACGACGAAGCCGCGCACCCCGTCCTCCGTCTGCGCCCAGACGACGGCGACGGCCGCCACCGAACCGTTCGTGATCCACATCTTGCGGCCGTCCAGGATCCAGTCGTCGCCGTCACGGCGCGCGCGGGTCGTCATGGACGCCGGGTCGGAGCCGTGGTCGGGTTCGGTCAGGCCGAAGCAGCCGATGGCCGAACCTTCCGCCATGCGCGGCAGCCACTCCTGCTTCTGCTCCTCGGAGCCGAAGCGGTGGATCGCGAACATCGCGAGGGACCCCTGTACGGAGACGAAGGAGCGCAGCCCCGAGTCGGTCGCCTCCAGTTCGCGGCAGGCGATGCCGTACGCGCGGGCCGACATCCCCGCGCAGCCGTAGCCCTCCAGGTGCATGCCGAGCAGGCCCATCTTGCCGAATTCGCGGGCGAGTTCGGGCAGCTGGGGCAGCTCGCCGGACTCGAACCAGTCCGCGATGTGCGGTTCCACCCTGGCGTCGAGGTACTGCCGGACCGTGTCGCGCACGGCGCGCTCCTCGTCGGTGAACAGTGCCTCCAGGTTGAGCGGGTCGACGGCGTCGAGAGCGGGGAACGGCATGATCATGCTCCTTGCGAGTGGTGCGGGTGCTCGGGGTGGTGTTGCGGGTGCCCGGGGTGGTGTGGCGGGTGGGCGAGCAGTCGGTCGATGTCCGCCTCCGCGTAGCCGAGTTCGGCGAGTACGTCCCTGCTGTGCAGGCCGAGGGTGGGCGGGGCGGTGCGTACGGCGGGGCGTTCGCCGCGGAAGCTGACGGGGAAGGCGACCTGCTGGAGCGGGCCCACGTCCGGGTGGTCGACCTTCTGGACCATGCCCAGCGCCTCGGTCTGCGGGCAGTCGTAGACCTCGTCGAGGGTGCGGATGGGGGCGACGGGGACGCCGCGCGGCTTGAGCAGCGCGCACCAGTGGGCCACGGTGTCGTCGACGAGGACCGCTTCCAGCTTGGCGTTGAGGGCGCCCCGGTGGGTGACGCGGGCGCGGTTGGTGGCGAAGCGCGGGTCGTCGGCCCACTCCGGGTGGCCGAGGGCCTGGCTGAGGCGGCGGAAGAGTCCGTCGCTGCCGACGGCGATGACGAAGTGGCCGTCGGACGCGGGATAGGCCTGGTAGGGGACGAGGCTCGGATGGCCCGAGCCGAGGCGGGCGGGCCGCTCCCCGGTGGCGAAGTAGCCGGTGGCCCAGTTGATGTGCAGGGCGAGCTGGGACTCGTACAGGGACGTCGTGACGTACTGGCCGCGTCCCGTGCGCTCGCGCTCGACGAGGGCCGAGGTGACGCCGATGAGGCCGAAGAGCGCGGCGCCCAGGTCACCCATCGCGTAACCGGCCTTGACGGGCGGCCCGTCGGGCTCTCCGGTGAGGGACATCAGTCCGGCGCTGGCCTGCGCGACCATGTCGTACCCCGGCTCGTCGCGAAGCGGCCCGGAATCGCCGAACGCCGAGATGTGCAGCAGGACCAGGCGCGGGTAGCGCGCGCTGAGGGTGCGGTAGTCGAAGACGTCGGCGAGGGAGCTGCCGGGGCGGAAGTTCTCCACCAGGACGTCCGCGTCGGCGAGCATCCGGTGCACGGCCTCCTGCCCCTCGGGGGACTTCAGGTCCAGGGTCACCGAGCGCTTGTTGCGGTTGGCCGCCAGGTAGTACGTGGCGTCCGGGCCGTTGAAGGGCGGGCCCCAGGCGCGGGTCGGGTCGCCGCCCCGGGGGTGCTCGACCTTGATGACGTCCGCGCCGAGGTCGGCGAGGGACATGGTGACGTAGGGCCCCGCGAGGATCTTGGAGAGGTCCACGACCTTCATTCCGGCCAGGGGGGACGCGGGGCGGGGCTCGTCAGGCATGTGCGGGGGCCTCCTCGGCCGTGGCGATCGGGACCTGTCCACCCTCGGCCAGTTCGGCCAGGTGGTCCAGGGCCGTTCGGGGCAGGGTGTCGGGGTCGTCGAGGAGCGCCGCGTAGGTGCGGGCGACCAGGAGCGCGCGGCCGTCGCCGGTCGTCCGCCGCTCGTGGTCGGCCTGGTCGTACAGGAGCGTCGCCATGACGGCGTGCGTGAGCTTGTCGGCGTACCGCCCGGCCCTCGCCTCCTGCTCGTCCTCGGGGAGTTCGAGGAGGGCGTCGCCCTGCTTGCGAAGGAGCTCCCAGCGGTGCCTCACCGGGTCGCGGTCGCCGTAGGTGCCGGCGAGGGTGCGGTGGGCGGCGGCGCGGCGCATGCAGCGCAGCACGTCGAGCGCGATGACGTTCGACGAGCCCTCCCAGATGGAGCCGAGGTGGGCGTCGCGCACGAGCCGCGGGTTGACCCAGTCCTCGATGTAGCCGTTGCCGCCCCGGATCTCCATGGCCTCGCCGGTGACGGTGCGGGCGCGCTTGCACAGGGTGTGCTTGGCGAGCGGGGAGAGGACACGGACCAGCGCCTTGGCCCGTTCGTCCCCGTCGTCGGCGGCCGTGAGGCGGGCCGCGGCTTCCAGGACGAGGCCGAGCGCGGCTTCGGTGTCGAGGATCATCGGCAGGAGCGTGGCCCGCATCAGGGGCTGGTCGAAGAGGGGCTTGCCGAAGACGTGACGGGCGCGGGTGTGGTCGACGGACTCGCGGACCGCGCGGCGCATCAGGGCGGTGGCGCGCATGGCGTTGGAGAGCCGGGAGACGTTCAGCATCTCGGCCATCTGCCGGAAGCCGTGGGTGAGTTGGCCGACGGGGGTCGCGTAGGCCTCCTCCAGGGTGACCTCGCCGCTGGCGATGGACCGGGAGCCGAGCTTGTCCTTGAGGCGGTCGATGCGGACGGCGTTGCGGGTTCCGTCGGGCCGCAGCCGCGGTACGAGGAACATGCCGAGGCCGCGGGTGCCCTCGCCCTGTCCGGGGACGCGGGCGAGGGTCAGGATCACGTCGGCGGCGGGGTTGGACGCGAACCACTTCTTGCCGGTGAGGGTCCAGTGGGTGCCTTGGTCGGTGGCGAGGGTCTGGGTCAGGCCGACGTCCGTGCCGCCCTGCCGCTCCGTCATGAACATCGCGCCGGTGGCCCGGATTTCGGGGTCGGTGGAGGAGAGCGCGGCGATCTCGGCGGCGTACCGGTCGGGGTCGAACAGGCGCAGGATGCGGGCGGCCGAGTCGGTCATCGACAGCGGGCAGGCCATGCCGAACTCAGACTGTACGTAGAGGTAGGACAGGGCGTATTTGACGGTGTGCGGGGTTTTGCCGGGCCAGCCGTGGACGCCGGGCCTGTGGGACATCGCGGCGAGGCCGAAGCGTTCGTAGGCGAGGGCGGCGGCGCGGTCGTGGGCCGGGTGGTACTCGATCGCGTCGACGCGGGTGCCGTCCGGGGCGTAGGGGATCAGGCGCGGCGGGTGGGCGTCGGCGAGTGCGGCCTGCCGGTCGAGGTCGCCCGCGGCGAGCTCGCCGAGTTCCGCGAGCAGGGGCTCGACGCGGATTCGGTCGTCGGCGGACAGGAGGCGGTCGAGGAGGGGGCGCAGGGCGGGGTCGCGGTCGGCGAAGTTCACGGGGGACGGCGAGGACACAGGTGGCTCCAGGTCAGGCGGGTTGTGCGGTACGGGAGTCGGCGGCACCGGCGGCTTCCGGTTCGCCGGTGCGGGCGAGCAGGGGCAGCACACCGGCGAGGGTGAGCGCGGTGTAGACGAGGCCCAGGGCGACGACGGGCCAGATCGAGCCGAAGGCCGTCAGGAGGTACTGCGAGACGATCGGTGCGGTCCCGGCGAACAGGGTCGTGCACAGCTGGTACGACAGGGACATGCCGGTGTAGCGGACCTCGACGGGGAAGACGCGGGCGAGGATCCCGGCGAGCGCGGCGTAGTACATGGCGTGCGGGAAGGTCGCGAGGCCCATGCCGAGGACGGCGAGCCAGAAGTCGCCGGTGCCGACGAGGACGAACATCAGCGGCAGCAGCACGAACTCCGGAAGGAGCATCCACAACACGGCCTTGCGCACGGGCCACTTGGTGGCGAGGACGGCGCCGAAGGGCTGCACGATCACCTGCACGACGAGGGCCAGCGAGATGACCGTGAGGAACGTCGTGCGGTCGAAGTCCAGGTCGGCGGTGGCCCAGGACAGGGCGAACGTCGTCTTGACGTAGGTGATCGCGACGCCTGCCGTGCCGGCGAGCACGCCGAGGAACACGAGCAGCGGGGAGCGCGTGAGCACTTCCTTGATCGGCAGCTTGATGGTCTTGTTGCGGGCGAGCGCGGCCTGCATCTCGGGGGTCTCGGCGAGCCTGAGCCGGATGAACAGGCCGACGGCGACGAGGACCGCCGAGAACAGGAACGGCACGCGCCAGCCCCACGATTCGAAGGCGGCGTCCGGGAGTTGGGCCATGCCGAGGAAGGCGAGCGTCGCCAGGAGGTTGCCCACCGGGGAGCCCTGCTGGGCGAAGGAGCCGTAGAGCAGCTTGCGGCCCGGCGGGGCGTACTCGGTGGCGATGAGGACGGCGCCGCCCCACTCGCCGCCCATCGCCACGCCCTGGATCATCCGCAGCAGGACGAGGAGGACCGGCGCGGCGGCACCGATCTGCGCGTACCCCGGCAGGAGCCCCACGCAGAACGTCGCGCCGCCCATCATCGTGAGGGTGGTGACCAGGGCCTTCTTGCGGCCGTACTTGTCGCCGAAGTGCCCGAATATCAGGCCGCCGAGGGGGCGGGCGAGGAAGCCGACCCAGAAGGTGGCGAAGGCCGCGAGGGTGCCCACGGCGGGTGAGGCGTCGGCGAAGAAGATCTTGCCGAGGACCAGGGCGGATGCGGACCCGTAGATGTAGAAGTCGAACCATTCGATGGTGGTGCCGACGAACGCGGTGACGCCCGCGCGGCGCGCCTCGCGGGCGAGTCGGGGATCGGGTGCCTCGGGAGCCCCCGGGGCCGGGGCCTGGTTCGGTTCCCCGGGGAGCGGGGCGTCTTGCTGCATGACGAGCGTCCTCTCGTGGCGGCAGATCCCGCGGCGGAGGGCGACGAGGTGGGGAGGGCGGCCGAGCGGCGGGCTGCCGGTCCTCGCTCCGTCGCGAGACGTGGATCACTCTGCCTTCCGGCATTAGGAGGTGTCCAAGACCAATAACGGGCCGCACCGAGACGTCATCGAGCACAATCGGCCGGCGGAATCAGCCGCCGGAATCGGGGGCGTCGGCAGGCACCGGCAGGACCTCGTCGGCCACGCGGAGCACCGCGTGCAGCGCCGCGGAGCGGTTGCCGGTGCGCCAGCCGAGCGCGATGGGCAGCACCGGCACGTCGTTCCCGGCGAGCGGCCGGAACACGACGTGCTCCAGATGGATGTTGCGGGCCGACGCCACCACGACCGCGAGACCGACGCCCGCCCCCACCAGGGCCAGCATGTTGTACGAGTCCGGCGCCTCCTGCACGATCCGCGGCGCGAACCCGGCCTCGTGGCAGGCCTGCACCATGGCCTCGCGCACGGCGGACTCGCGCGACAGCGGGAACGTCACCAGCGGCTCGCCCGCCAGTTCGCTCACCGGGATCTCGGAGCGCGCGGCCAGCGGATGACTGTCGGGCAGGGCGAGCACGAGCCGCTCCATGCGCACCACGCGGGCCGTGATGCCGCGCCGCACGGGAAGCGCCACGAAGCCGATGTCCAGCGTCCCGTCGGCGACCCGCCGCAGCGCCTCGCCGGTGTACGTCTGGCCTTCGAGGACCAGCTCGATGCCCGGCAGCCGGGTGTTGACGGCGCGGGTGAGCAGGGGCAGCGCGGAGTAGCTGCTGGCCCCGGCGAAGCCGACGCTGACCCGGCCGACCTCGCCCAGATGCGCGGCCCGCACCGTGCGCCGCACCGCCGAGGCGTCGGCGAGCAGCCTTCGGGCGGGCTCCAGGAGCGCCTGCCCGGCGGGGGTGAGGCTGACGGTACGGGTGGTGCGGTCGAACAGTTTCACCCCGAGGTCCCGTTCGAGGAGCTTGATCTGCTGGCTCAGGGGCGACTGGGCGATGTGCAGGCGGTCGGCGGCGCGGCCGAAGTGCAGTTCCTCGGCGACGGCGACAAATCCGGACAGGTGTCTGAGCTCCACGCCGGTGACGATACGGCGCCGACACCGGCCCGGTGGCCGGACCGCCACCGGCAATTCGTCTGATCGTCTTCCCCTGTCCGGGTCGATGTGGGAGAACGCTCTGATGTGCGATGACGAACTGATACCGCCGCGGGCGGACTTGACCGAGCAGCAGTGGCTGCGGGCCGACGCCCCGCTCGCCGCTGACCTCGCCGCCACGTGGGGCCCGCAGGCCCTCACCTTGCCTCGCCGTACGCTGCTGGGCGGTGCGGCGGCCGGTGCCGCGCTCGCCGTGCTGCCGTCCGGCGCGCCCCGGGCCGCGGCGTCACAGGGCGTCGCGAAGTTCCCCTTCCCCGACGGGCCGAACCGGCGGGGGGAGTTCGCCGTCCTGGTGACCGGGGACGCGGGCACCGGCGGCGAGGAACAGCTGGCCGTGACCGAGGCAGCCCGGCGCGTGTGCCGCGACGAGGGGATCTCGCTGGCCGTCGGTCTGGGCGACAACATCTACGAGAACGGACCCGAGTCCGACCACGACTCCGAGTTCCGGGACAAGTTCGAGACGCCCAACACCGGCATCGACGTCCCCTGGCTCATGGTCCTGGGCAACCACGACTGCTCGGGCCTGATCCCGGGCAGCGGCGGCGACCCGGCGCGCGGTGACCGCGAGGTCTCCTACGCGGCCTCCTCGCCGCGCTGGTACATGCCGAGCCGCTACTACAACGTCGCGCTGCCGTCGGGCGACGGTTCGGACGACCCCGTGGTGGAGTTCTTCGCCCTCGACACCAACCCGGTCGCCTCGACGGTCGCCCAGATCTCGCCCCACTACCGCTGGGACGGCCCCTACATGCGCGCCCAGCGGCAGTGGCTGGACACGGCGCTCTCCGCGTCCCGCGCCCGCTGGAAGGTGGTCCTGGGCCACCATCCCTACCTGAACAACGGGAAGCACGGCAGCGCGGGGTCGTACGACGGATTCGTCATCGGCCACTACACGAGCGGGATCCACCTCAAGGAGCTGTACGAGCAGGTGGTGTGCGGCCGGGCCGATCTGATCCTGTCCGGGCACGACCACACCCTCCAGGTCCTCGAGCCCACGACCCGCACGGCGGGCACCCGCCAGATCGTCTGCGGGGCCGCCGCCAAGTCGGGTGACGGCAAGGCCCACTTCGACCACCCCGCCGCCTGGCAGAACTTCTCCGACGTGGGGTTCATGGTGCTCAAGGCCTCCGGACGTGCCATGACCGTGGACGCCTACACGGTCGACGTCCCGACCCGGACCGCGCGCCTGACGCACACCACGACGACCTCCACGACGGTCGCGGGCCGCGGCAAGGTGAGCCAGGGCTAGGGGGCTTCGCGACGGGCCGCCCCCGCCACGTTCCTGGCCCACAGCACGAGCGGGACCTGGAGCGGGAGGCGGCCCATCGCCGCGGCCCTGAGCGGGGCGGGGCGGCCGCGCCAGTCCACCGCCATCTTCACGTTGGCGGGGAACACGCCCACGAAGAAGGCGGCCGTGGCGAGGGCGGCGGGGCGCCGGGTACGGGGCAGCGCCACTCCGGCCGCGAGCGCGAACTCCACCACGGCGCTGCCGTACGTCCAGCTGCGCTGCGATCCCGGCAGGAAGCGCGGCACGGTGGCGTCGAACGGCTTCGGGGCCGCGAGATGAGCGACGCCCGCCCCGGCCAGCAGACCGGCCAGGAGCAGGGGCGAACGGGGCACCAGCGACATGCTGCCTCCTCGAGTGATGACGGAGGCCCGACCTTACTCGACAGTAAGTACAGAGTCACCGGGGCCCCGTGCCCCCCGGCCTCACAGCAGCCGGGCCCCGCGCTTGGCGAGGTAGCGGACCGGGTTGATGTCGGACCCGTAGCCGCGCCGGGACCGGATCTCCAGGTGGAGATGGGGCCCCGTGGCACGGCCCGTGGCCCCGCTCCTGCCGAGCCGGTCGCCGGTGCCTATGCGCGCCCCCCGGCGCACCGAGATACGGGAGAGGTGCGCGTACACGGCGTAGTGCCCGTCCCGCATCCGCACCGTCACCGCCTTGCCGTACGCCCCCGACCACCGCGCGAGGACGACGGTGCCCGCGCCGACGGCGTGCACCGCGGTGCCCTTGGGGACGGCGAGGTCGATGCCGGTGTGGTGCCCGGCGGCCCAGTCGCCGCGTACGCCGTAGCGGGCGCTCACGCGGTAGCGCTTGCGCAGCGGAAGGGTGAATCTTCGGCGGGGCTTCTCCGGGGCGAGCGCGCGGCTCTCCGGAACTGCCTCGTCCCCCTCGGCGAGGGCTTCCTCGAACTCCGCGTCGTAGCCGACGCCGCAGCCGCCGTCGGACTCCGCGGCGGCGTGCGCCGCGGGTCCCGCCACCGTGAGGGCGCCGCCTGCCATGAGACCCGCGGCGACGCTCAGCACGTCACGTCGTGTGGTGCCCGCTTCACGCGGGCTGTCTATGTCGTGGCCCATGAGGGCCAGCACAGTGGCGACGGCCCGGACGCGCACGCCGAATGCTCCGCTTGGCGTAACACCCCGCGTACACCCTCCGTGCCCGGGCCCCGGGCCGCCGGGTCAGTCGAGGGTCGGCCGGTACACCGTGAGCGCCTCGGGGAGCTTGTCCAGGAGCAGCGAGGCGGGCGCGGGGGCGAGTTCGCCGTCGTATGCCATCTGGGTGCCCTCCGGCAGGCCCGAGATGACCAGGCGCTGCGCCTTGGCCGACGCGTAGAGCCGGGTCTTGGCCAGCTGTCCGGCAAGGGCCGCGGCGAGCAGGCGGCTGCGCGCGAACTTGCCCCCGCTCGCGATACGGACGTCGAGCAGCCCGTCGGCCAGGTCGTGCCTGCGCACCGGGGCGATGCCGGTGCTGCGATAGGCGCCGTTGCCCGCGAAGAGCAGCCACATGTCCCTGGCCTTGCCGTTCACCACCGCGCGCAGCGGCTTGCCGGTGTGCAGGATCTGGGCGACGCCGAGCAGGGCGGCGGGCGGTCCGCCGATCTTCGGGGACCACTCCTCCCTGATGCGGACGAGTTCGGGGTAGGCGCCGAGGCTGAACGTGTTCAGGAAGTACACCGGCTCGGAGTACGTCCGTCCGTCCGGGCCGATCCCGGCGAGCGGCTTCACCCGGCCGACGTCGGCCCGTACGGCGCTGCCGGTGGCGAGGGCGACGCAGGCGTCCGCGACCGTGTCGACGCCGAGGTCGGCGGCGAAGTGGTTGAACGTCCCGCCGGGCAGCACCATCAGCGGCACATCGAACTTCAGGGCCGGTGTCACGGCGGCGTTCACCGTGCCGTCTCCCCCGCACACGCCGAAGACGCCGCCGCGCCGGGCCGCGTCCCTGGCCGCTTCCTCCAGGACCTTGGGCAGCGGCCCCGCCTCCTGCTCGTAGAGGATCACCTCCGCGCGGGGCAGGGCGGTCTTCAACTGCCGGACGGGGTCGATGATTTGCGGCTGCGCCCCGGAGGAGGGGTTGACGACCACGACAAGGCCCTCGCCGTCGGGCAGCGCGGGCGCGTCCGTGCGGGGGCGTGCGGGCGGTGGCAGCTGCGCCCTGGAGGGCACCAGGCCGCGCACCGCGTAGGCGGCGCCCGCGCCGAGGGCGGCGCCGACCAGGACATCGCTGGGGTAGTGCACGCCGGTGTACACGCGGGAGAAGGCGACCGACGCCGCGACCGGGGCCACGGCCGCGCCCATCCCCCGCGACTCCAGGGCGACTCCCGTGGCGAAGGCCGCCGCCGAAGCCGCGTGCCCCGAGGGGAAGGAGCTGGTGATGGGCTGGTGGGAGAGATGCCGTATCACCGGCACCGCGTCGAGGACCGGCCGCGAGCGGCGCACCGCCCTCTTGCCCAGGGTGTTGACCGTGCCCGAGGCGAGCGCCAGGGACGCGATGCCGCGCACCGCCGCACGCCTGCCGCGCGCACCGCCGAACGCCCACATGCCCGCGGCGATGCCGAACCACAGCAGGCCGTGGTCGGCGCTGCGGCTCAGCCGCGGCAGGACCGGCTCCGCGGCCGGCCAGGAGCGGACGGCCACGCGGTGGAACGCGAGGCGGTCGGTGGCACCGAGCAGCTTGCGGATGTGCGGTCCCTGGTCCTGGAGATCACTCATGAAGCCCCTATACCCCCGCATGCCGTCCGCATCGCACACATCTTGCGCCGGCACTGTGACGTTCACTTCAATCAGTCATATGGCAGCTCCCGACCCCACCTCGCCCAGGCATCCCGTCCCGCCGCAGCGCTCGGCCGAACTGCCGCCGACGGCGTGGGCGGTGCTCGGCCTGCTCTCCTTTCCCGGCGAACGCACCGGGTACGAGCTGAAGAAGTGGGCGGACGCGTCGCTCCGCCACTTCTACTGGTCGCCCGCCATCAGCCAGATCTACGCCGAACTGCGCCGCCTCGAAGCGCTCGGGTACGCCACGTCACGGCGCTCGGGACCCGAGGAGCCCCGCGCGAAACGGTCGTACGCCATCACCGCCGACGGCCGTGCCGCGCTCGTCGGATGGGCGGCGGGCGTCCGGGACGCGGGCCCGCCCGTCCTGAAGCACCCGCTGCTCCTGCGGGTCTGGCTGGGGCATCTCGCGGCGCCCGGCCATCTGCGGGCCCTGGTGACCGAGCACATCGCGCACACGCGGGGCGAACTGAAGGAGATTCACGACGCGCTCGCCCGCGCGGACGGCCAGGAGGCGTGGACGCATCCCCAGATCGCCCTGCGCTGGAGCCGACGGCGTCTCGAAGCGGAGATCGAACTGGCCGAGGCGATGCTCGCCGACCTCGCGGAGCTCGCGGAACCGGCGGCGCGGACGGACGGCGACCACGCCGGAACCACCGGCTCGGCATCCCCCGCTCAACCCCCCGGTCAACCTCCCGGGGACTCGCCCACCCACGGGTGACGTGGCTCGCGGTGCGGGGCCGCTCAACGGTAGGACGGGCGGGGTCAGCCGACCCCGCCGTATGGAGCAGTGCCCCTGTGAGCACCCGTGCCGTCCTTGCCGCCGCCGTCATCACCGGGCTTCTGCTCGGCATCGTGGGGACCAGAGCGGACGACTCCGATTCTTCCTGGCACCCGCGTACGGACGGTTCCTTCGCGGAAGCGGGCCGTTAGGCTGCGACATTGCCGCGTGGCACCCCTGTCCTCGCCCCGCGGCCACCGAGCCGCCGTCGACGGAAGCGAGTGAACCTTGAACTTCCTCACCATCGGTCACCGCGGGGTCATGGGTGTCGAACCCGAGAACACCCTCCGGTCCTTCATCGCCGCGCAAGCCGCGGGCCTCGATCTCATCGAGCTCGATCTGCATCTGAGCAAGGACGGCGCCCTGGTCGTCATGCACGATGCCGACGTGTCCCGTACGACCGACGGCAAAGGACCGATCGCCGAGAAGACCCTGGCCGAGCTGCGGGAGCTCGACGCGGGGCGCGGCGAGCGGATCCCCGTGTTCGAAGAGGTCCTCGACGCCGTGCAGGCACCCCTTCAGGCCGAGATCAAGGACGTGGCCGCCGCCCGTGCCCTCGCCGAGGTGATGCACCGGCGCGATCTGGTCGGCCGGGTCGAGGTGATCTCCTTCCACGACGAGGCGATCGCGGAGATCTCCCGCCTCGTCCCCGGCGTGCGCACCGCGCTCGTCGCGAGCCGCTACGGCACCGACGTCGTGGAGCGCGCCACGGCGGTCGGCGCCACCACCCTCGTGCTGAACATCCGGCGGCTGACCCAGGAGATCGTCGAGCGTGCCAAGAAGGCCGACCTGCGGATCATCGGCTGGGTCGTGAACTCGCAGGACGATCTGCGCCTCGTGCGCGCGCTGCAACTGGACGGGGCGACCACGGACTACCCGGAGATCAAGCGGACGGGCCGCTTCACGGCCTGACCGCTCGCCGCCTCCGTCCGTCGACTCCGTCTGTCGCCGCCGCGCTCAGCCGAGGGTCTTGACGAGCAGCTCGAACTGCAGGTCGTCCCGCTGCGGAATACCGAAGCGCTCGTCGCCGTACGGGAAGGGCGTCATCTTTCCCGTACGGCGGTAGCCGCGCCGCTCGTACCAGGCGATGAGGTCCTCCCGTACGGAGATCACGGTCATGTGCATCTCCCGCACGCCCCACGCCTCCCGGGCGGTCCGCTCGGCCTCGGCCATGATCACCTTGCCCAGGCCCGCGCCCTGGAGCGCCGGGCTCACCGCGAACATCCCGAAGTAGGCGTGCTCGCCACGGTGTTCGAGCTGGCAGCAGGCGACGATCTCACCGGCCCGCTCGACCGTGAGCAGCTTGCTGACCGGCGACTCGATGACGTCGAGCACACCCCGCGGGTCGGTCCGCTGCCCCTGGAGAATGTCCGCCTCCGTGGTCCATCCCGCCCGGCTGGAGTCGCCGCGGTACGCCGACTCGATGAGCGGGACGAGCACGTCGACGTCCGCTTCGGTGGCGGAACGGAAGGTCACGTCGTTCGCGCCGAGGCGCGGTGCGGTGTCCATGGGGCGGGGTCTCCGATCTCTCTGGCCCGCCGCTGTCCGGCGCGGCGTGGGCGGGGCACCGCCGAGCGTATCCCCCCACTAAGGTGCGGCTGCATGGTGCATGTACTGAGCGGCAGGATCCTTCTCCGTCCCACCGACCCCGAGCGCTCCCGCGCGTTCTACGGCGAGGCACTGGGGCTCGGCGTCTACCGGGAGTTCGGCACGGGCCCCGAACGCGGCACGGTCTACTTCCTCGGCGGCGGCTTCCTGGAGGTCTCCGGCCGCTCGGACACTCCCCCCTCGCCCGGCCTCCAGCTGTGGCTCCAGGTGGCGGACGCGCGGGCGGCGCACGCGGACCTCGTGGCGCGAGGCGTGGAGGTGGTGCGGGAGCCGCTGAAGGAGCCCTGGGGCCTGATCGAGATGTGGATCGCCGACCCGGACGGCGTCAAGATCGTCATCGTCGAGGTGCCGGAGGACCACCCCATCCGCTACCGGCCCGGCATCTGAGAGCACCGCCGGAGGGACGCACCGGGACCACGGCGGCTGACTCGGCGGATCGGGGGTACCCGGGTTCCCCGCCCGGCGCATCCGAGGTGCGCCGGGCCGCCCGCCGTCGGAGGATGAACCGGACCCTTCGCCCAGGAGGACCCGCGTGTCCGGGCCTTCGTCGTCGCCACGCTCGCCTGGCTCGGGCGAGCCCAACCCTGGAGCGATCTCTTATGCAACGTCCCCGGATTCTGATCATCGGCGGTGGCTTCGCCGGTATGGAGTGCGCGCACAAGCTGGAGCGGACGCTCAAGGCGCAGGACGCCGAATTGCGGCTGATCAGCCCGACGGACCATCAGCTGTATCTGCCGCTGCTGCCCCATGTCGCGTCCGGCGTGCTCACCCCGCAGTCGGTCGCGGTGCCGCTGCGGCGCATGCTGCGCCGGACGGCGATCGTGCCGGGCGGGGCCATCGGGGTGGATCCGCACGCGAAGGTCGTGATCGTACGGAAGATCAACGGCGAGGAGGTCGTGGAGCGCTACGACTACCTGGTCCTGACCCCGGGCAGCGTGACCCGGCAGTTCGACATCCCCGGCGTCGACCGGTACGCCGTGGGCGTCAAGACGCTGGCCGAGGCCGCCTGGATCCGTGACCACGTGATCTCGCAGCTGAGCCTGGCGGCGGCCAGCTCCGACCGGGCCGAGCGGGAGTCCCGGCTGCAGTTCGTGGTCGTCGGAGGCGGCTACGCGGGTACGGAGACGGCGGCGTATCTGCACCGCCTGACGAGTGCCGCCACCAAGCGGTATCCGGGGCTCGACCCTTCGCAGATCAACTGGCATCTCGTCGATGTCGCGCCGAAGCTGATGCCCGAGCTGGGCGACCGGCTCGGCGAGAAGGCCCTGGACATCGTGCGACGGCGCGGGATCCATGTGTCGCTCGGGGTCACGGTGGAGAAGGCCACCGAGGACACCGTCACCCTCACCGACGGGCGCACGCTGCCCTGCCGGACGCTGATCTGGACCGCCGGTGTCGCGCCGAGCCCGCTCATCGCGACGCTGGGCGCCGAGACCAACAAGGGCCGCCTGGTCGTGCGGCCGGATCTGACGGTGCCGGGCCTGGACGGGGTGTTCGCGCTCGGCGACGCGGCGGCCGTCCCCGACCTCGTCAAGGGCGGAGACGCGATGTGCCCGCCGACCGCGCAGCACGCGATGCGGCAGGGCTGGGCCGCCGCGAAGAACGTCACCGCGGCCCTGCGGGGCACGCCCCTGCGCGACTACCGGCACAAGGACATGGGCCTGGTCGTCGACCTCGGCGGCATCGAGGCCGTGTCGAAGCCGATGGGCGTGCAGCTGAGCGGCCTGCCCGCGCAGATCGTCGCGCGGGGCTACCACCTGGGGGCGCTGCGCACCGTCACCGCGCGTTTCCGCACGGCCGCCAACTGGGGGCTCAACGCGCTCGCCGGCGACGACTACGTACGGACCGGGTTCCAGTCGCAACGGCCCGCCACACTGAGGGACTTCGAGATGACGGACGTCTATCTCTCGCCCGAGGAGATCCAGGCGCGGGTGACGACCGAGGTGGCGAAGCGGTCGATGGCGCCGGAGAAGCCGCTGTTCCCCTGACACCGGCAAGAAGGAACGACCGAGCAGCCCGCATCGGGGTGGCCTGAGCCACCCTGGTACGGGCTGCCGGTCGTGACGGGCCGGCGGAGGCAGTGGCGAAAACTGGCGCCTCTTCGGCTTCCGGCAGGTCTGAATGGTCGATGCCGCCGTCGGAAGGCCGGGGGACGCCCTCCAAAGGCGCCGTCCGCCGCCTGGTTGATCGCGGCGTGCGTCACCTCCGTACTACGCATCACCCGTCGCCACACGAAGGGCTCCACCACCATGCGTATCGGCATCGACGTCGGGGGCACCAACACCGACGCCGTCCTGATCGGGTACGACGACCGCGTGCTCGCGGCCGCCAAGTCACCGACCACGCCCGACATCACCTCCGGCATCACCGCCGCGGTCCGGTCCCTGGACCCGCCGGTCGAATCCGTCACCGCGGTGATGATCGGCACCACCCACTTCCTCAACGCCCTCGTCGAGGGCGCCCGGCTGACCCCCGTGGCAGCCGTACGTCTCGGCCTTCCCGCCACCGCCGCCCTGCCGCCCATGGCGGACTGGCCCGCCCGGCAGCGGGCCGCCGTCGCCGGGCACGGCTATCTCTGCCACGGCGGGCGCGAGTTCGACGGGCGGCCGCTCTCGCCGCTCGACCCGGAGGAGCTCAAGCGCACGGCGGCCGACATCACCGCGCGCGGGCTCACGTCGGTCGCCGTGTCGTCGGTGTTCTCGCCGGTCGCGGAGACCGACGAACGGCTCGCCGCGGAGATACTGCGGGCCGAGCTCGGTGAGGGCGTGCACCTCTCGCTCTCGCACGATCTCGGCCGGGTCGGTCTTCTCGCGCGCGAGAACGCCACGATCATCAACGCCTCGCTGCGGGATCTGGCCACCGTCATCGTCGAGTCGTTCGGGAAGGCGCTGGCCGAGATGTCGCTCACGGCGCCGTTCTTCCTCTCGCAGAACGACGGGACGCTGATGGACGTCGACTTCGCGCGTACGTGCCCCGTCGCGACGTTCGCCTCGGGGTCCACCAACTCGATGCGCGGCGCGGCCCTGCTCTCCGGGCTCGGGGACTGCGCGGTCCTCGACGTGGGCGGCACCACCTCCGACATCGGCATCCTCGCCGGGGGGTTTCCGCGCGAGGCGGCGGGCGAGAGCCAGGCCGCGGGCATCCGGGTCAACTTCCGTACGCCCGACGTGCTTTCGCTCGGCATCGGCGGCGGGTCCCTGGTGTCGGGCGGCGGCGGTACGGGCCCGCGGTCGGTCGGCCACCGGCTCACCCGGGATGCTCTCGTCTTCGGCGGCACACGGTTGACGGCGACGGATCTGGCGGTGGCTGCGGGCCGGGCGGACATCGGCGACAGCGCCCGTGTCGCCCATCTGGACGCGGAGTTCACCGAGCGGGCCCTGGAGCGTGTCGCCGTGCGTCTTGCCGAGGGCGTGGACCGGATGCGGACCTCGGCGGCGGCCCTTCCGGTGGTCGCGGTCGGCGGCGGCTCCGTCCTGGTGCCCGAGCCCTTACCCGGCTTCGCCGATGTGCGAAGGCCCGCGCACTTCGACGTGGCCAACGCGGTGGGCGCGGCGATCGCTCAGGTCGGCGGGGAGGTCGACCGGGTCTTCCGCGTCCCCGACGGGCGCAGGGACACGGTGCTCGCCGGGGCCCGTGACGAGGCCGTCGGGCGTGCCCTGGACGCCGGGGCGCTCCCCGGCAGCGTCCGCGTCGTGGACGTCGAGGAGGTGCCGCTCGCCTATCTGCCCGGCGGTGCGACACGCATCCGCGTCAAGGCGGTGGGGGATCTCGACCTGGAGCGCGTCGCGGGCCGCTCCGGCACCTCCTGGCGCGGGGCCGTGGCGGTCGGCGATGCGTGAGATCACCCTCGGCAATCTCGACGACATCGCCCGCGGCTCGGGCATCCTCGGCACGGGCGGCGGCGGCGATCCGTACATCGGCAAACTGCTCGCCCGTGAGGCGATCCGCGCGCACGGGCCCGTACGGCTCGTCCGCATCGACGAGGTCGGCGCCGACGCGACCGTCGTCCCCGTATCGGGCATGGGCGCGCCCACCGTCCTCCTGGAACGCGTGCCCAACGGCCGGGAGGATCTGGCGGCGCTGCGGGCCCTGGAGAGACACATCGGGCGCCGCGCCACGCATCTGACACCGCTTGAGGTCGGCGGGGTCAACTCGATGCTGCCGATCGCGTGCGCCGCGCGGACCGGGCTTCCTCTCGTGGACGGGGACGCGATGGGGCGGGCGTTCCCCGAGGCGCAGATGGTGCTGCCGGGCCTCGCCGGGATCACCATCTCGCCGATGGCGCTTGCCGACGACAAGGGCAACACGGTCGTCGTCGAGGCCGTCGACAACCACGCGGCCGAGCGGATCGCGCGCGCGGTGTGCGTGGAGCTGGGCTGCCAGATCAGTTGCGCGGACACCGTGCTGCGCGGCGACCAGCTCGCCGACGGTCTGGTGCCCGCGACGCTGACGCTCGCCGGGCGGCTCGGCGCGGCGGTGCGCGAGGCGCGCGCCGCGCACGGCGATCCGGTGGCGGCGGCGCGCGACATGCTCCGGGGCATCCCGCTCCTGACGGGCAAGGTGGTCGACGTGGTCCGCCGCACGGAGGGCGGCTTCGCGCGCGGGCGCGCCCGCATCGAGGGGACGCAGGACGACGCGGGCCGGGCGGTCGAACTCGGCTTCCAGAACGAGCACTTGCTCGCCACCCGCGACGGGGTGACCGTCGCGACCACGCCCGACCTGATCTGTGTCCTGGACAGCGAGACCGGTGACCCGGTGACCACGGAGGGGCTGCGCTACGGGCTGCGCGTGAGCGTCTTCGCCGCCCGCTGCGATCCGCGCTGGATCACCCCGGCCGGGCTCGCGCTCGCCGGTCCCCGCTGCTTCGGGTACGAGGTGGACTATCTGCCCTTCGGCTCTGCGGACCCGTGATCCCGCGCCGCGGCGGGCGGTCGCAGAGTGATCGTCCGCCGCGTGTGCTTCTCCACCGCGTCACGGGAGTAGAGGAGCGGGAAGGAACCGTCGGCGGCCCAGCTCGCGAACAGGTCGTCGTAGTGCGGGCTGCCCGGAACGCCGGACTGTCCCGGTGAGTTCATCGCCACGGAGTCGTCCCAGGAGCCGACGTCCACCACGATCCGGAAGGTGGCCCCCGCGGTCTGCCGGAACCCCGGTCCGTAGGCGGCGGCGCCCACGGTGTCCCCGCTGCCGCCGCGCGGGGCGGGGCCCACGGAGGCCCATTCCGGGGCGGGTCCGTCGAGCAGGGCGGCGATGGGGTGGTGCGGGCGGGCGTGGTGCAGGGCGCCCCAGGACCAGGCGGCCGGGTCGGCTCCCAGGAGCCCGGTGAGCTCGCCGACGGCCGCTTCGAGCGTCCCGAGCAGCAGCGCGGGATCCGGGTCGCCCTCAAGGAGCTCCAGGTCGACGCGGGCGTCCGCCGCCGCGTCCTCCACGGGAAGGACCCGTGCCAGGGCCAGGTCCCGCTGCCCCTCCCCCACGATCCCCTCGAGGGCGCGCGCCAGCAGGGCGGGCCGCAGGTGGCGCCGGTACCAGACCTCGAAGAGCGCGGCGGCCGGAGAGTCGGGGGTGAGACGGGCGTCCCAGTCACGGAGGAGAGCGAGGGCGGTGGCACTCGCACCCTGCCCCTCAAGGCCGGCAAGGAGCCGCTGCACCCGCCGTCCCGGCAGGCTCACGTAGTCCGTCTGCAGGCGGACGCAGTCCTCGACCGTCCAGTCCGTGCGGGCGCCAAGCTCCTCCGTGATGCGTTCGTGGCGGGTGGGCGCGTACCAGTCGTACGTGACGGTCTTTTGCGCGTTCGGGTACGCGGGCGGCAGGTTCAGTTGGTTGGCCGTGGCGAACCATCCCTCGGACGGGTCGCGCACCGAGGGGAGTTCTTCCACGTCCAGGAAGCCGTCCCATTCGTAACGCCCGTCGCCCGGTACGGGCAGGGTGCCGTCCCAGCCGGGGCGCACGGGGACGCGGCCGGCGGGGCGCCAGCCGATCGTGCCGTCGGGGGACGCGTAGACCTGGTTCTCGCCGGGTGCTCCCCAGCGGCGCATCGCCGTGACGAACGCGTCGGGGTCCGCCGCCCGCATGTAGTCCATGCTGCCCAGGTAGGGGGCCATACCGGGGCCGAGCCAGGCCGCGCGGACCGCGAACGCGGCGTTCCGGTCGGGCAGTTCGCGGATCACCGGGCCGTGGCGCGTGAACCACAGGTCCGCCCGGACCGCCTCGCCGCCGCGCACCGGGATCGACTCCGTGACGCGCGTCATCGGCTCCCAGCGGTTCTCGTACCAGTACTCGTGCGGGTTCGCCGGGTTCGTGCGGTAGACGTACAGGTCCTCCTGGTCGATCGGGAAGATCGTCAGGCCGAAGGCGACGCGGCCGTTGTGGCCGATGGAGATGCCGGGCAGGGCCGGTTCGCCCGCTCCGATGACGTCGATGCCCGGCGCCGAGAGGTGCGCGAGGTAGCGCAGCGCGGGCAGGGCGATCCCGCGGTGCGGGTCGTTGGCCAGGAGCGGGCGCCCCGTGGCCGTACGGGACGGGGCGATGACCCAGTTGTTGGAGCCGTCCAGGCCCTGGCGGGGCGCCTCGCCCGCCGCCCACGGGGGCGTGGTGGCCATCTCGTACACGCGCAGGACGTCGGACGGGATGACGCACAGGTCGAGCCCCTCGGGGACGCGAAGGCGGTGCGGGGCGGGCTCGCGGCGGCGGCGCAGGTCCTCCGCGTCCGGGCCGTGCTCGCGCAGGGTGAGGGCGCGCGCGACCTCGTCACGGAGGTTGTACTGCAGGCCGTGGCTGCGGATGCGGGCCACGTCGGAGGGCTGCCAGTACGAGGGCTCGTACGCAAGGAGGGCGAATTCGGGCGGGAGCCGCGTCGCGTCCGCGCGGCACAGCTTCACGTACGCGTTGATGCCGTGGACGAACGCCGTCGTCACGCGTTCCGTGTCGTCGCCGTACGCGCGCCACTCCTCGGCCATGTCCCCGCGGTAGAGGAACAGCCGTGCCGCGCGGTCGTGTTCGGCGTACCGCTCCCCCAGCACCTCGGCGAGCAGGCCGAGGCCGCGGCGCCGCCAGAGATCCAGCTGGAAGAGGCGGTCGCGGGCGGCGTTGAAGCCCTGGGCCAGGAAGAGGTCGTCCTGCGACGCCGCGTACAGATGCGGGACGCCCCACCGGTCGACGCGGATCTCCACCGGTTCCCGCAGGCCCGGCACCTCGAAGACGTCGCTGCCTGTCATCGGGTCTCCTTCGCAGCGGCTCGTGCCGCGTCCTCGCGGGGTACGGCCGGTCCGGGACCCGGCGCGAGAGCGACGACCGCCAGCAGCACGACGAGGTTGGCGGCGAGCGCGATGATGCCGCCGTTCACCCCGTGGTACGGGTCGTTGTCGGTGGCCCACAGCGCGGTCATCACCGCGAGCCCGGTGAGCATGCCCGCGACGGCGGCCCGCGCGGTCAGCCGCCGCCAGAACAGGGCGAGCAGCACGACGGGCACGAGTTGCGCCAGGCCCTCGTACGACAGGACGGAGAGCTCCACGAGGGTGTTGGGGTAGAAGAGGCTGCCTCCGAGGGCGATCAACCCGGCGATGACGCAGACCAGTTGGGAGAGCCGCTTGGTGCGCATGTCGTCGGCGTCGCCCGGCTTCCCCTTCCCCGGCACACGGCTGCGCGCCCGCGGATCGGCGCCGTTGCCGCCGCCGAGAATCGTGCGGCCCCACAGCGTGCCGATGGAGAGCATGAAGACGCTCATCGGCACGATCGCCGAAAGCGCGCCCGCGACGCCGATCAGCGCGACGACGGGTGAGGGCAGCGAGTCGGTGACGAGGCTGAAGAGGGCCAGGTCGGGGTTGCCCAGGGTCGGCATCACGAACAGCGCCGTCGCGCCGACCACCATCGGGACGAACAGGAGCAGTTGGTACCAGGGCAGGAGCAGCGCGTTGCGGCGCAGCGCGTTGGGGCTCTTCGCGCTGAGGTAGCCGGCGACAGTGGTCGGGAAGATGGTGATCGTCACGGCGTTGAGCACCACGGTGCTCAGGAACCACATGGCGTTGCGCCCGCCGGACTCATGGCCGGGGAAGGTCAGCCACTCGGGCTTCTCGGTCACCATGCGCTGCATGAAGTCGCTGACACCGCCGAGGTAGTGCGCCGGGATATAGACCGCGAGGAACACCACGGCGACGATCACCAGCATGTCCTTGAGCGCGCTCACCCACGCCGAACCGCGAAGACCGGAGACGAGGATGAACACCTCGGCCACGACGAAGGAGATGACGGCGGCGACCTTGAGATCGACGCTGCCGTACGTCATCGCGTTCACGACGACGCCCATGCCCTGAATCTGCACCTGGATGTAGGGGACGATGAAGACCGTCGCGACGACGGCCACGAGAATCCCCACCGGGCGTGAACGGAAGCGGAATTCGGCGATGTCCGCGATGGAGATGAGGCTGTGCCGGCTCGCGTACGTCCACAGGGCGGGGCCGACGACGTACGCGACGGCGAAGCCGACGGTCAGGTAGGCGACCAGGTAGAGGATCGGCGCGCCGAAGGAGTAGGACCAGCCCGCGGTGCCGAGGAACGAGAAGCTCGTGTACGTCTCGCCCGCCATGAGCAGCCAGATGAACAGGACGCCGAGTCCGCGGCTGGACACGGACCATTCGGCCAGGCCCTTGGACCGGCCGCGGGCGCTCCACAGGCCGATGCCGATGGTGGCGACCATCGCGAGCCCGAAGATGGTGGTCGCGACGGCTGCTGAGCCGTTCATCGGCGGCCTCCTTCGGTGTCGGCGCCCGGCAGGTCGTCGGCGAGGTCGTCCGCCGGGATGGGCTCGACGGCGTTCGTGCGGTAGGCCGGGTCGAGCCGGGCGGCGAGCCAGATGACCAGGGGGCTGATCACCGTGGCGGCGATGACCCAGGCGAGCAGGAAGGGGACGCCCAGGACGCGCGGCTCGATGCGGTTGGCCACGAACGGGGCGGCGCCGTAGAGCAGGACGGGGACGAGGAGCAGCCAGAGGGAGGGGCGGGCCGCGCCTCGGAGGGTGGGGAGGCCGTCCAGGGGCGAGGCGGCGGGGTCCGGTGGACTCTGCTCGCCGCTGTCGTCGGCTGTGGGGGGCATGGGGCGGGGCTCCTTGGGGGCGGGAGGGGGTGACACGGAGGGGCGTGGCGGATCGCGCGGAGGGGGCGTGGCCGTTCAGACGGAGGGGTCGTACCGGCCGTCGACCGCGGTCCAGCCGCCGTCGACGCTCAGCACGGTGCCGGTGACGAAGGTGGACGCGTCCGACACTAGATAGGCGACGGCACCGGCGAGTTCGTCGGCGCGCGCCCACCGCTTCAGTGCGGAGGCCCGGGCATAGGCGTCGAACCACTCGGGGTCGGCGGCGATCTGATCGGTGAGCGGGGTACGGACGACGCCGGGCGCGACCGCGTTGAACCGCACGCCCTGCGGCCCCCATTCCGCGGCGGCGGTCCGCAGCAACTGGACGAGGCCCGCCTTGGACGCGGCGTACGGCCCCTGCCCCGGCTCCACCTGGAAGGCCCGCATGGAGGCGAAGCCGACCACGCTTCCCCGGCCGCGCTCGGCCATGCCGGGGGCGACGGCCTGGATGAGCGTGAGGTAGGAGCGCAGGTTCAGCGCGATGACGCGGTCGAACTCGTCGAGGCCGTAGTCGGCGATGCGCTTGCGGACGTTGGCCCCGACGGTGACGACGAGCCCGTCGAGCGCCCCCCATGCGGCGACGGCGGCCCGGACGGCCTCGGGGTCCAGGACGTCCAGGGTGTGGCCGACTGCCGTACCGGTGCCCGGGGCCGCCGTGCGGCCCTCCCCCGCCGCGAGCGCCACCGTCTCGGCGGCCCCTTCCGGGTCCCGGTCGGCGACGATGACGTGCGCGCCCTGGGCGGCCAGCGCGCGGGCTGCCTCACGCCCGATGCCGCTCGCACCCCCGACGACCGCGACGCGGCGCCCGTCGAGCCGGAACAGATTGCCGTAGTCCATGGTGTGCTGCCTCTCCTGCGGGGTGGTGCCGGACGGGCGGTGGATACGTCTGGCGGCGGGCCCTAGGGCCTGATGACCGCCATCCGGGTCACCGTCAGTTCCTCGATGGCGAACCTGGGGCCCTCGCGGCCGATGCCGGAGTCCTTGACGCCGCCGTACGGGGCGATGTCGCTGCGGTAGCCGGGGACTTCGTTGACCACCACGCCGCCGGCCTCCAGGCGGTCCACGGCATCGAGCGCGGCCCGCAGGCCGTTGGTGTAGACGGCCGCGTGCAGGCCGTAGCGGCTCGCGTTGACCACGTCGTACGCGGTGTCCAGATCCGGCACCGTGCGCAGGCAGACGACCGGCCCGAAGATCTCCTCGTCCCAGGCGGGTTCGCCGTCGGGGACCTCCGCGAGCAGGGTCGGGGCGATGCACCGGCCGCCCGCGTCGCGTTCTCCTCCCGCCACGAGGCGCGCACCGGCGGCCCGCGCCCGTTCCACCCAGTCGAGCACCCGCTCCGTCGCCGCCTCGTCGATGAGCGCCGAGACGCGGGTCCCCGGGTCGCGGGGGTCGCCGACCACCACGTCCGGCAGCCGCCGCGTGAGCCGTTTCTCGAACTCCTCCGCGACCGCGTCCACCACGACGACCCGCTGTACGGAGATGCAGGCCTGGCCCGACGCGTAGAACCCGCCCCGCACCACCGCGTCGGCCGCCGCGTCGAGATCGGCGTCCGCGGCCACGACGAGCGCCGCGTTGGAGCCGAGTTCGAGGACCACCTTGCGGGGTGCCGCGTCCCGCGCGATGCGGTGGCCGATGCCCGCGGACCCGGTGAAGGAGACCGCCGCGACCGCCGGATGCGTGGTGAGCGTACGGCCGACGTCCGCGTCGCCCGTGACGAGCTGTACCGCTGCGGCGGGCGCACCCGCGGCCACGAGTTGCTCGCGCACGAGATGGACGAGGCGCAGAGTGGCGAGCGGGGTCGCGGGGGCGGGCTTGACGATCACCGGGCAGCCCGCGGCGAGCGCCGGTGCGATCTTGTGGGAGGCGAGAAGGACCGGGTAGTTGAAGCCCGCGATGCCGACCACGACGCCGACGGGCCGCCGGGTCCAGAAGCCGAAGAGGCCCTCCCCGGACGGTTGCAGGTCCAGCGGCACGGTCTCCCCGTGCAGATGGGCCACCTCGTCCGCGGCCGCCTGCCAGGTGGCCACGGCCCGCTGCATCTCGACCCCGCAGTCGACCCGCGGCTTCCCGGTCTCCAGGACGAGCAGGTCCACGAGGTCGCCCGCCGCTTCGGCGAGTGTCGCCGCGACCCCGGCGAGCACCTGCCTCCGTACTCCCGCGCTCAGTCTGCCGACCTCCACGCGGATCGCGGCGGCCTGCTCGACGGCCCGCTCCGCGAGGTCCTCGTCACCGACCGGCGCCGCCGCGATCTCGGTGCCGTCGTACGGGAAATGGACCGGCCGGCGGGCGGGGGCGGTCACCCAGCCGTCTCCTACGGGCAGGCCTTCGGGGCAGGTCATCGCGCACCTCCGGCGCCGGTCAGGAACGCGCGGGCCGCTGCGGCGTAGACGCGCGTGTACTCGACGATCTCGTTCACCTCGACGAACTCGTCCTTCTGGTGGGCGATCCACTTCCCGCCGGGGCCGTAGACGACGGTCGGCAGACCGGCGTCGCGGGTGAGGATCGTGCCGTCCGTGGTGCCGGGTACGGCTCCGAACGGCGGTGGAGCGCCGTGCACTTGGCGGTGACCGTCGACGAGGGCGGTGACCACCGGGTGGTCCTGCGCGATCTCGACGGCGGGCCGGTCGTCGACGACGGTGAGCCGGACGCCCACGCCCTCGCTCCCGGCCGCCCCGACCGCGAACTCCTCTATCTTGTCGATGAGTTCGGTGTGATCGGTGCCGGGAATCGTGCGGACGTCGACGCCGACGAGGCCGTGCGCGGGGATGACGTTGAGCTGGTCCGGGTCGCCTCCGTGCAGGACGGTCGGCGTGACCGTCACGCGTCCGGCGTGCGGATGGGTGCCGTACCGCTTCAGGGCCCAGTCCTGCACGCGGCCGAGCGCTTCCACGATGCGTGCCCCGGCGACGATCGGGCTCCTGGCCTCCTGCGGCATGGCGCCGTGGGCCATCACCCCGTCGAGATCGAGCCGGAGCCGGATGCCGCCACGGGCGGAGGTGCACAGCTCGTACCCCTCGGGCTCGCAGACGATGACCCCGTCCACCTCACGCGCGAGCGGCGTGGCGGCGAACGCCTTCGCGCCGAGCATCAGTCCTTCCTCGTCGCACAGCACGCCGAGGACGACGCGGCCGGGGAAGGGGCCCGCGAGTTGCAGGGCCCGCACCGCGTAGATCATCGCGGCGACGCCGGACTTCATGTCGGCGGAGCCGCGCCCCCACAGCTTGCCGTCCCTGATCTCGGCGCCGTAGGGGTCGACGCTCCAGTCCTGCGGATTCCCCTCCGTGACGACGTCGATGTGCCCTTCGAACATCAGGGTCGGACCGTCGCCGCCTCCGCCCTCGATGACCGCGACGGTGTTGGGCCGTCCCGGCGCGACCTCCGCCACGTCGTACGTCCAGCCGAATTCCGTGAAGAGCCGGGCGACGAGATCGGCGGCGGGCTGTTCGACCACGGTGGCTCCGGCCGCGTTGACGGTACGCAGCCGGACCAGGTCGCGGGTGAAGGAGACGACGGCGGCCGGGTCGACGGGCAGATCGGCGGCGGGCGGGCGTGAGCTGGTGTGACGTGAGCCGGTGTGCATGCAACCTCCAAGTCGGCCGACCACGAGGCCAGTCGACTGGTCAGACCAGTTGAGTTCCCGTACTCTGCCTCCACGTTCATGGCCGGGTCAACCACCAGATCTTGGTTTTCCCGCGCCGGTTTTCGCGTCGATATCCCGCGTCGGTGCCCGCCGGCACCGCGTGTCAGCTACGTACGGTGGAGGGGGCGGGCCGATGGCCGCCGACGACAGCGACCTGTTCCGGCCGGTCACACCGGTCCGCGCCTATCAGCGGGTGGCGGAGCAGATCGAGGAGCGCATCCTCAGCGGTGATCTGCCGCCCGGTGCGCGGCTGCCCGCCGAGCGCGAACTGGTCAACCGCTTCGGCGTGGGCCGCTCCACGGTCCGCGAGGCGCTGCGCGTGCTCCAGTCGGCGGGCCTGATCCGCTCGCGCCCCGGCGATCCCCTTGGCGCGGAGGTGCTCGGTGTCTCCCCGGACAATCTCAGCCAGGCCCTGGGCCGTCTCACCCGCTCCAGCGTGGCGACGCTCGGCGAACTGGTGCAGTTCCGCATGGTCCTGGACGCCGAGAGCAACCGTCTGGCGGCGCGTCTGCACGGCGCGGACGACCTCGCCAGGATGCGTGAGCAGATCACCCGCATGGAAGCGCTCAGCGGCGACGGCGGCCCGGCGGCCCTGCACGCGTTCAGCGAGGCCGACGCGCTCTTCCACCGGGCGATCGCCGAGGCCAGCGGCAATTCCCTCCTCGGCCTGTGCGCACGCGCCGTGCACGAGGCGGTGGTGGAGGTCATCGAGAAGAAGATCGCGGGCGTCACGGACACCACGGCCTGGATGGAGCGCTCCATAGCCCATCACCGCGAGGTCCTTGCGGCGATCACCGCGGGCGACGGGCCCCTGGCCGCCCGCCTGGGCCGCACGGCGCTGCACGAGTACTACGCCCCGCACGTGGAGCCGGAGACACGGCGGATGCTGGCGGTTTCGGTCGAGGACCACTGACGGTCCGTGACGGGCGTCAGCCCCTGAACCCCGGCGAGAGACCGAGCCGCCCCTCCAGCTGTTGCAGCAACTCCCGGAGCAGTGCGCTGAGTTGCCCCTGTCCGTCCGCGTCGAGCCCGGCGAGGACCACGGTCTCGTAGGCGAGCTGGTCGGGCAGGAGCGAGTCGACCAGATCGCGGCCGGTGTCGGTCAGACCGACGTGCGAGACACGGCGGTCACGGGTGTCGGCGCGCCGGGCGACCAGGTCGCGCTCCTGGAGCTGCTTGAGCCGCTTGGTGACGGCGGCCCCCGACGAGAAGGTCTCGCGGGCCAGTTCGCCGGGGGTCAGCTCGTGGCCGGTACGGCGCAGCGCGCCGAGCAGGTCGAACTCGGGGCGGGTCAGGCCGACGCGGCGCAGCGGGGCGTCCTCGGCCTGTTGCAGGAGGGCCGCGCAGCGGTTGATGCGGCCGATGACCTCCATCGGTCCCGTGTCGATGTCCGGCCGCACCGTCTGCCACTGCCGCACGACGGCGGCGACGGTGTCGCGGGGCACGGCGCCGTGAACGCCGCCCGCCGCGTCCGCGTCCGCGGAACCACTCGCGGCACCGTCTCCCGCACGGGCCGCGGCTTCCGCCGCCGTGTCCCGTTCGCTCCCGTTCCTCATGTGCCCCTGTCCTCGCCCTTCCGCGTTGCCCGGCCGGTCACGCCCGTACGCGCTCGCCGTGCCGCATGCCGCGTACCGTCGCCGCGAGCGTACGGTGTCCTGCCTGCTCGGCGGCCATCACCCGCTGGTCCGGCAGGGCGCGCTGCCACCATTCGCCGGCCGCCGCGTCGTGGGCGGTGCGCAGATCGACGAGGGCGGCGGTCAGGCTCCGGCGCGCCGGGCGCAGGGTGGCGGCCGTGGGGAGCGGGGCCGCCAGGGCCTGTTCGGCGCGGGCGCGGGCCCGGTCCGTGGCGTCGATGGCCAGCTCGATGTGGTCGGCGGCGCGCCGGTTGGTGACGGCGATCG
Source organism: Streptomyces sp. NPDC046925 (assembly GCF_040644915.1). Lineage (NCBI taxonomy): Bacteria > Bacillati > Actinomycetota > Actinomycetes > Kitasatosporales > Streptomycetaceae > Streptomyces > Streptomyces sp. NPDC046925. The sequence goes on from NZ_JBEYWZ010000014.1 coordinate 39,478, forward strand.
CCGCGACGATGCCGAGCAGCGCGCCCACGAACGTGTCCACGACCCGGTCGAGGATGAGGTCGCCGGGCTGCTGGATCCGCGCGAACTCGGTGACGAGGAGGGCCATCGGCGTGACGCACACGCTGCCGAGCCAGTAGTTCCGGCCGATCAGCGCCTCCGCGCCGAAGGCGAGCGATAGACAGCAGACGATGAGCGCGGCGTGGCTGAGGTGGGCCAGCGGGGCGATGGCGGCGAAGGCGAGCACGCCGACGAGGTTGCCGACCACGCGCTGCACTCCCCTGTTCCAGGTGAGCGTGACGTTGGCCTGGTAGAGCGAGGCGGCGGTGACCAGGGCCCAGTAGGGGCGGCCGACGCCGAGCGCGAGGGACGCGTACCCCGCGAGCGCGCAGCCGACGGCCGTCCGCAGCGCGATGGGCAGCAGCGGCGATCCGCGGCCGATGCGCCGCCACAGGGCGCCCTTCGCGGAACGGGCCGCCAGCTCCGCCTCCACTCCGAGGAGTTCGTCGTCCTCGCCGGGCCGTACGTCGGCGGGGCGCGGCACCGCGCCCGTGCCGCGCAGTCCCGCCGCCAGGGAGCGCAGCTGCGCGGGGTCGGCCGCTGAAGGGGCCGCCAGGGCGTCCTCGGCGCGGATCACCAGGCGCTCCAGGGCTCGGCGGGCCGCCGTGCGGCCTCCGGTGGCGAGCAGTGACTGCCAGGCCGCGTGGACGGCCGCCGCCGCGGCGGGGCGGGCGCGCTCGCGGTCGGTCCCCGCGGCCCCGGCGTACGCGGCGGCCGCGTGCAGGGCGCGTGCGGTGGCGCGGCGCTCGGGGCCGTGCGGGCGCACCAGGGCGGGGGCCATGCCGACCAGCCAGGCGATGGCGCCCGCGCCGAGCGTGAGGGCGAGGTGGCCGGGGACCTGTCCGATGGACTGCGGCGCGAAGAGGGTGGCGGAGCTGATGAAGGTGAAGATGAGGTGGCCGGGCGGGCCGATGCGGGTCGCGTCGCAGAGCGTCTTCTGGGCGGCGGCGAGCAGCGCTCCGACGGCCACGAGCACCACGGCCGATGTGGTGAGCGAGGCGGCGACCATGGCGATGCCCACGCTCGCCAGCATGCCCGCGACGACCCCGGCGAGGGCGCGGGCCCGTGCGGCGTAGGGGAGGTTGTGGGTGTAGAGCGCGCAGAACGATCCGGCCATCGTGTACATGACGAGATCGAGGCGGCCGAGCGCCAGAAGCGTCAGATTCGGTATCGCGGTGGCGACGACCACGCTCGACGCGGGCTTGAACCAGATGTCGGACGGTCTGCCCGGACGCAGCACACCGGCGAGCGGGAGCCGACGGGCACGGGAGGGGCCGGAGGGGCGGGGCGAAGACGGTGGCGCACTGCTCATACCAAGAACATTAGCAAGTGTTTTACTCGAAAACGATTTACCTCGGAAGTCTCCTCCGTCACGCCGCGTCCGCTCCCTCCGCGCTCCCCGCGTACACCCGTGCGCTCGCATACGACGCTCCGTGCGGGGGCATCGACCCGACGACACCGTCGATCGGGGAGGTGCGCGGTGCACGGACCGGCGCAGGCCGGCTGGCTGCTCGTCGCGCTGTGCGCGGCGACCGGGTCCTACTGTCTGCTGCGGATGCGCAGCAGGGTCGAGGAACAGCGCCGGGCGGCCGGCGGCGAGGCGGTCATGGGCTTCGGCATGGCCGTGATGGCCCTGCCCGCGGCCGTCCTCACCCCGCCGCGATGGGCCTGGCTCGGGTACGCGGTCGTGTTCGGCGCGGCGGCGCTGCGCGCCCTGTGGGCGGCCCGGCGCCATCGCCATCACCTGCATCACCTGGTCGGCGCGTGCGCCATGGTCTACATGGCGGCGGCCATGACCGCGACCCCCGCCGCGCACGCGGGCCACGGCGGCGGTGGCACACCGGCGCTGACCGGAGCGCTGCTGCTGTACTTCGCCGGGTACGTGCTGTGGTCCGGGGTCCGCCTCCTGCCCGTACCGACGCCGACGCTCGCGGCGGCGGAGGGAGGTGGCGGCGGCACGGTCACGGGCTGGGGCGACCGTACGGAGCTGGCGATGGCCTGCCGGCTGTCCATGGGCATCGCCATGATCGCGATGCTCCTCACGCTGTAGGGCGCCGCAGGAGGGTGCAGACAAACCGGAACCCGGCCCTCACGGTGCCGTAACGGGTGATATCCCGGTGATCGGCCGTGGCGTGCGTCACTTGAGGCGATAGGCCATACCCTCCGAGAGCGCCGCTCTCATAGTCTTGACACATGTTGCTCCCCGTTGCGCTGTTGCTGCTGGGCGCCCTCACCGCCGTCGTCGCCCCGCGCCTCATCGCGCGCGCCGACTGGCCGGAGCGCGAACCGGTGGTCGCGCTGTGGGCATGGCAGTGCGTCGTGGCGGGTGTGCTGATGTGCTGCGCCCTGTCGATGACCCTGAGCGCCGCCGCCGCGTGGCAGGCCGTGCGCGGCCACGTCTTCGCCCCCGCGCCGCACGACGTGGTCGACGCGTACGCACTGGGTGCGGGCGGCTCCTGGGCGCCCGCGACCGCCGTGGCCCTGGCGCTTGGCGGTGTGTGGACCGCGGCGATGCTGACGCGCGAGATCGTCAGGGCGCGGGCGAGGCGCCGCAAGCGGCGGGCCGAACTCCTGCTGCGCGCACCGCTGTTGCCCGGCGAGGAGCCCGGCGCCGACCGTCTCGTGGTCCTTGAGGGCGAGCGCCCCGACGCCTGGTGGCTGCCGGGCACGGCGCCCCAACTGGTCATCACCACCGCCGCGTTGCGCCGCCTGAAGGGCCGTCAGCTGGATGCGGTGCTCGCCCACGAGCAGGGGCACGCCCAGGCGCGGCACGACTGGCTCCTGCACTGTTCGGGCGCGCTGGCCACGGGGTTCCCGCAGGTGCCGGTGTTCGCCGCGTTCCGGGACGAGATGCACCGCCTGGTCGAGCTGGCCGCGGACGACGTGGCCTCGCGCCGCTTCGGGCGCCTGACGATCGCCCTCGCGCTGATCGAGCTCAACGAAGACCGGGGCGTGTTCGGGCCCTGCCCCACCCCGCAGGCACACGTGCCGCAGCGGGTGCACCGCCTGCTGTCCGCGCGCCCGCGCCTCACCGCGGCCCGCCGCCTGCGCCTGACGGCAGCGGCGGCACTGGTGCCGGTGATCCCGCTCCTGGTGACGTTCGTGCCGGGGCTTCGCGCGCTGGGCTAGCGGCTTCAGGCCGGGGGCGGCAGGATTCGCCCCCGCCGGATCAGGCACCGGGATGGTTTCCGTCGCCGTCCGTCGGCGAGGATCACTGTATGCACTCCGCCGCACCGCTCGACTCGCCGCCAAGCCCGCCACGCCCGGAGAAGTCCCGCGCCCCGCGCGCCGCCACGCTCCTGGGCGTCGCCTCGCTCCTGCTGATCCTCCTGGTCGCACTGGAGTGGCGTCCGCTGCGCAGCCTCGACGGCGACATCGCGCACACCACGCACGGCTGGGCCGTCGCGCACGACGGACTCACCCAGACCAGTCGCGTCCTGACCGACTGGGTGTGGGACCCCTGGACGATGCGCGCGCTGATCACCGTGGCCGTGCTCTGGGTCGCCTTCCGCGGCGCCTACCGGCTCGCGCTGTGGCTCGCGGTCACCTGCGCGGCGGGGACCCTGGTGCAGCAGGGACTGAAGGCGGCGGTCGACAAGCCGCGCCCCGCGTGGCCGGACCCGGTGGACTCCGCGCACTTCGCGGCCTTCCCCTCGGGGCACGCCATGACGGCGACGGTCGTCTGCGGGCTGATCCTGTGGCTCCTGCGCCTGTACGGCGCGGGGCCCGCCGTGTGGCGCACGGGGGTGACGCTCGCCGTGGTCTCCGTCGTCGGGGTCGGCGTGACCCGGATCTGGAACGGCGTGCACTGGCCGTCGGACGTCATGGGCGGCTGGCTGCTCGGCGCACTCGCGGTAACCCTGGCAATCACCACGTACACCTCCCGACCAGGCACACGCACGGCGACCGACCGCCCCTAACCGGACCACGCCCAGGCACCCTTGACCCCACCCGCGAGCCGCCCCGGAGGATCCGGCCGCCGGACGGTCATGGGCGACCGGCTGCTCGGCGCGCTCGCGGTGACCCTGGCGACGCCACGTACACCTCCCGACCAGACACACGCACGGCGGCCCACCCCGCGTAACCGCGCGCCCGGACACCCTCGGCCACCCCCGAGCCCGCCCCGGGGACCCGTCCGTCGGACGGTCGCGGGCGGTTGGCTGCTCGACGCTCGCGGTGACCCTGGCGACGCCACGCACACCTCCCGACCCGGCATACGCACGGCGACCGACCGCCCCTAACCGGACCACGCCCAGGCACCCTTGACCACCCCCGAGCCGGCCCCGCAGGACCCGGCCATCGGACGGTCGCGGGCGGCTGGCTGCTCGGCGCGCCGGCGGCGGCCCACCCCGCGTAACCACACCGCGCCCGGGCACCCTTGACCGCCCCCGAGTCCGTCCCGGAGGATCCGGGGCATGACGATCAAGGGTGTGCTCTTCGACTTCTCCGGGACCCTGTTCGGCATCGAGTCCACCGCTGACTGGCTGCGCGCGGTGCTCCAGGAGGCCGGGGTTCCGCTCCCCGACGCGGAGTTCGAGCGCCTGGCGTCCGCCCTGGAGCGGGCGGGAGCGCTGCCGGGCGGGGCGCACCCCACCTCCGTACCCGACCGGCTCGCCGGGGTGTGGGCCCAGCGCGACCGCAGCGCCGCACAGCACCGCGCCGCCTACACCGGCCTCTCGCGCGAGGTCACACTGCCCGATCCGCGCCTGCACGACGCCCTGTACGAACGCCACATGCAGCCCGCGGCCTGGCGCCCCTACGCCGACGCGGCAGAGGTCCTCGCCGGGCTCCGCGAGCGGGGCGTCCGCATCGCCGTGATCAGCAACATCGGGTGGGATCTGCGCCCCGTCTTCCGCATCCACGGCCTCGACCCGTACATCGACGCCTACACCCTGTCGTACGAGCACGAGATCCAGAAGCCGGACCCGCGCCTGTTCGCCCGCGCCTGCGAGGAACTCGGCGTCGATCCGGCGGACGCGCTGATGGTCGGCGACGACCGGCGCGCGGACGCCGGGGCGGCCGCGCTCGGCTGCGCCGTGCACTTCGTGGACCACCTGCCCGTCGACCGCAGGCCGGACGCCCTGCGCCCCGTCCTAGGCCTCGTCGACAAGAGCTGAGACGGGGCGCGGTGCGTCCGGGGTGCCGGGCCGCGCCGGACGGGCGGGGCTACGACCGGTAGCCCTCGACCTCGGCGACCGGACGCACCCGTGCCTCATCGGGGTTCTCGCCGAACTCGGCCTTCGCGCGCCGCTGCCGCAGCAGGTCCCAGCAGCGGTCAAGCTCACGTTCGATCGCGCCGAGCCTCGCCCGCTCCGTCGCCACGTCGATCGCGCCCGACGCCAGGGATTCCCGCAGCGTCCGCTCGTCGTCGACCATCGACGCGATCCGGGACAGAATCTGCTCTTGATCCATCTCAGTACGCCTCCTCGGCCCCCCGGCCCACTGTAAGGAGGGTTCGGCCGATCGGCACCCGTGAGCAGGCAACACTCCCCCGCGGTGTTGCCTGCCCCGGGTCGCACCGGACCAACTGCCCACGGAGGGTCTTGGTCGGCGACACGCTGAGTATACTGGCTGCGAGCCAGTCAACGCAGGAGTTACAGGATGTCCCCGCGTAGCGCATCGGTCAATGAAGAGTTGCGAAGGCGTTCCAGGGAACGACTCCTGCAGGCCACGGTCGAATTGGTGAGCGAGCGCGGCTATGAGGCGACGACGCTCGGCGACATCGCCGACCGCGCGGGCTCGGCCCGCGGCCTCGTCTCGTACTACTTCCCCGGCAAGCGCCAGCTCCTGCAATCGGCCGTGCACCGCCTGATGCACAGGACGCTGGAGACCGCCCTCGACCGGGAGCCGTGCACCGGCGACGGCGAGGAGCGCCTGGCCCGTGCCATCGACGCGATCCTGGGCCTGGCAAGGGACCAACCCCTGCTCATGCGCACGCACATGGCGGGGATTCTCCAGGCGGACGGGTTCGTGCGCTGCCCGGAGCAGCAGCACCTGGCCGAACTGCTCCGCGACACCGTCGTACGGCACGGCTCGCTCGATGTGGACACCGACTATCCGCTGCTGCGCGCGCTGCTCATGGGCGCGGTCTTCGCGGTGCTCCTGCCGGGGGCGCCGATGCCGCCGGGCGCGCTGCGGGCCGAGCTGTTCCAGCGGTACGGGCTCGCGTGGGAGCTGGGGGTCCCGCCGGGCGACGAGCCGCCCGGCGGGACGCACGAGCGGGTGGACGACCAGGCCGCGCAGGAGACGCGGTCCACGCGGCGGCCCACCCGCCCGAAGTGGTCCGGTCAGTCGAAGTAGTCCGGCTGGGTCTGGACGTTGAGCTCACGGACGCGGACCCGCTCGGCGGGATCCGTCCGCTTGTCGTCGATCTTCAGGACGTCGAAGCCCTTGGCGATGTCGTTCGAGTAGATGTAACCGTTGTAGTAGTACGCCGACCACGAGCCGCCCACCTGGATCGCGTCCGTGCTGAGCGGACCGCGCTCGAAGTAGGCGATCTCCTTGGGCTTCGAGGAGTTGGTGAAGTCCCAGACGGAGACGCCGCCCTGGTACCACGCCTGGACCATCAGGTCCTTGCCCTTGACGGGGATCAGCGAGCCGTTGTGGGCGACGCAGTTCTCGGTCGCGGCCTGGTGGCGCGGGATCTTGTAGTAACTCTTGAAGACGAGCTTGCTGCGCTCGCCCTTGCCCCTGACCTCGTAGATGCCGTTGGCACCGCGCTCCGGGCCGGTGGCCGCGTCGCAGGTGGCGCCGCCGCCGCCGCCGAGCTCGTCGGTGAAGACGACCTTGTCCGCCTTCTGGTTGAAGGTCGCCGAATGCCAGAACGCGAAGTTCTTGTTGTCCTGGACCTGGTCGATGACCTTGGGCTTCTCGGGGTTCTTGATGGAGAAGAGGATGCCGTCGCCCATGCAGGCACCGGCCGCGAGGTCCTCGGAGGGCAGCACGGTGATGTCGTGGCAGCCCGTGGTCTTGGAGACGCCCGGGTTGGTGGGACCGCCGGGGTTGCCGCCGCCGTCGGGGCCCTCACCCGGGAACAGCACGGGGAAGTCGACGACCGCCGCCTTCTGCGGGGCCTTGCGGGGCACCTTGATGACGGAGATGCCGTCGTGCGGCGGCTGGCAGTCCGGGAACGTGGCGCTCGGGGAGTACGAGGAGACGTATACGTAGACGTTCTTCTTCTCCGGCACCAGGGTGTGCGTGTGCGAGCCGCAGGCGGTCTCGACGGCGGAGACGTACTTCGGGTTGGCCTTGTCGCTGATGTCGAAGACCTTCATGCCCTCCCACGAGGACTTCTCGGTCGCGGGCTGCGTGGTGCTGTTGCAGGAGTCGTCGCTGCGCGAGGAGTCGGTGGAGAGGAAGAGCAGGTTCCCCGAGACGGAGATGTCGTTCTGCGAACCGGGGCACAGGACCTGGGACACGGTCCGGGGCTTCTTCGGGTTGCTGATGTCGTAGATGCGGAAGCCGTCGTAATTGCCCGCGAAGGCGTACTTCCCCTGGAAGGCGAGGTCGGTGTTGAACCCCGGCAGCGCGTCCTTGGGGATGTTGGCGAGATGTTTGATGTTGTCCGAGTGGACGATCTCGTCGGGCGCGGGTATCTCCCCGCTCCTGACGGCCGCCTTCGCGTCGGCGGCATCGCTCTTCGACACGCTCTTGGGCGCGGCGGGAGAGTCGCCCGGGTCGGGCGTCGCTCCGGCGGGCGCCGCACTGAACAGCGCGGCGATGAGACCGAGCGCGGCCGCGCCGACGCCGAAGCGTCTGCGCCGTGTTCGGGGGTTGTTCAACAGGGTCACTGCGTCCTCCCTTGTCGCCGTTCGTAGTTGAACGGGTCACGGACACCCCGCAGTATCGTGCTCCTCATGCACATATCAACAGATGGCAACGCAGCTGTAATGAAAGTTTTTGATCACTCACGCTCGTAAGCGTGCTAGGACGGTCCTCAACTCTCCCCCGCGCCACAGGAGGCAGCCGTGCACCACCGTCGTACGCCCGCCGTCGCCGTGTTCCTCACGGCCGCCGTTCTGGCGCTCGGAGCCTGCGATTCAGGAGGTTCCGACTCCGGTTCGGAGCCGGGCAAGAAGGCCGCACCGGGCCCCTCGGTCATCGCTCCGGGCAAACCGGGCGAGACGGCGGCGACCATGTCCGCGGAGGACGCGGCCAAGAAGAGAGCCGACGACGACTCCCCCAACTCGGCGGACTTCACCTACACCCAGATGATGATCGAGCACCACGGCCAGGCCCTGACCATGACCGAACTCGCCCCGAAACGAGCCGAGTCGACCAAGGTCAAGCGCCTCGCCGACCGCATCGCGGCCTCGCAGCGCCCGGAGATCGGCGCCATGAAGGGCTGGTTGAAGAGCCACGGCGGCGCGAAGAAGCAGCCCGGGCACGACCACGGGACGATGCCGGGCATGGCGACGGACGGGCAGCTGAAGCAGTTGCGGGCCGCGAAGGGGAAGACCTTCGACGAACTCTTCCTGAAGCTGATGATCACGCACCACAACGGCGCGATCACGATGGCCACCGATCTGCTCTCCGACGGGAACAACATCCAGGTCGAGGAGATGGCGAACGACGTGGTCGCGCAGCAGACGGCGGAGATCTCCCGGATGCGCAAGATGTGAGGCGCGGGCGCCGGTACGAGACCTCAGCCGCGGCTCGGGGCCGCGGTGTCCCGCTCGTCGAGCGGCGCGTGGTCGCGGCGTGGCAGCAGCAGCGGTGAGGCGAGGAGGAGGACTCCGGCGATCCCGATGGCGGTGCGCGGTCCCGTGGCGGCGGCCAGCAGACCCCAGAGCCCGGTCATGGCGGCGATGCTGAGCTTGCCGGTGACCGACCACGCGGAGAGGGTACGGGCGGCGCGGTCCGCCGGGGTGTGGTCGAGCCGGACGGTGGCGAACACCGGGTTGAACACGCCCGAGCAGGTGATCAGGCCGAACTCGACGACCACGACAAGGACGAGCCCGGCGGCGCCGGGACCGACGAAGGCCAGGCCGAACAGCCAGCACGCCCGCAGCGTCCCCGCGGTGAGCAGGACCCGGTGCCGGCCGTACCGTTCGACGAGCGGCCGGGCCAGCCGCGAGCCGATCAGGCCGCCGATGCAGGGCGCGGCGAAGGCCAGGCCGTACTGCCAGGGCGCGAAGCCGAGTTCACCGACCATCAGGACGATCAGGAGCGGCGACGTCGCCATGATCAGACCGTTGTTGAGGAGCGTGTTGAAGAACAGCGGGCGCAGCACCGGGCCCGCCAGGATGTGGCGCCAGCCGTCGAGCAGGTCGCCCGCCCTGAACCGGGCCCCCGTCCCGGCGCGCCCGGGGTGCGGTTCCTTGCCGCCGATCGCGCGGATTCCCAGGGCCGAGAGCAGATAGCTGACGGCGTCGGCCAGCACGGTCACCACCGGGCCGAAGAGCCCGATCGCGGCCCCGCCGAGGGGCGGCCCGAGCACCAGCGCGGTCCAGTTCGTGGACTCCAGGCGGCCGTTCGCGACGAGCAGGTCCTGCGGCCGTACGAGCGCCTTGAGGCAGGCGCCGCTCGCGGCGGTGAAGGTGATGTCGGCCGCGCCCACGACGACGGCCACCACCAGGAGCTGCCCGAAGCCGAGCAGACCGAGGGCGTACGCGGCGGGGATGCTGAGCAGCGCCGCGCACCGGATCAGGTCCGTCGCGATCATCACCGCCCGTTTGCGGCGGAACTCCACCCACGGCCCGAGCGGCACCGCGACGACGGCACCCACCGCGACCCCCGCCGCCGCGAGGGCCGAGACCTGTGCCGGGCCCGCGTCCAGGGCGAGGATCGCGATGAGAGGGAACGCGTCGAACGCGAGCCGCGTGCCGAACACACTGACCGTGTAGGCCGCCCACAGCCATCCGAACTGCCGCCCGAGGGGCCTCCTGGCTTCCATGCCGGTGCCGCTCCTCGTCGTTTCGCCCGCCCGGTCTCCCGCTGACCTGCGGCATCCAAACCGGCGAGGGTCCCGGAGGTCAAACAACCGCATCAACCGGGGCGCACAACCATCGGTTGTACTTCTAGGATGACCGGCGTGGATCTTCAAGCCGTGCGCACCTTCGTCGCCGTCACGGACGCCGGACAGTTCCAGGAGGCCGCCGCCGCGCTCGGGGTGACCCAGCAGGCCGTCTCCAAGCGGATCGCCGCGCTGGAGAAGGACCTCGGGGTGCGGCTGTTCACCCGTACCGCGCGCGGGGCCAGGCTCACGGTCGACGGGCAGTCGTTCCTGCCCCACGCCCGTGAGCTCCTGCGGGCCGAGCAGCGGGCGGCCGCGTCGGTGCGGCCCGGCCGCCGGGCGCTGCGGGTCGACGTGATCGGGCGGCGGCTCGCGCCCGCGGGGCTCCTGAGCGGTTTCGCCCGGGCGCATCCCGGCACCGATCTCGACGTCGTGACGCTCTTCGACGCCGACGCGGCGCTCGCCGCCGTCCGCTCGGGCAGCATCGACGCGTCGTTCCGCGCCCTCACCCTGCCCGCGGGGCAGCTGCCCGACGGCATCGAGGCCACCAGGGTGTTCGACGAGCCCGTCCAGCTCCTCACCGGTCCCGCCCACCCGCTCGCCGCCGACCGCGCGGTGCCGCCCGCGCGGCTGGCCGGGCGCAGGATCTGGATGCCGGGCCTGGTCGCCGGGACCGAGTGGGCCGCCTACTACGAGGATCTCGCCGCCGCGTTCGGGTTCACCGTCGAGGCGACGGGCCCCGCCTACGGCACCGAGCCGCTCCTGGACACGATCGCGGGCTCCCCGGATCTCGCGACCTTCGTCGGCGAGCTGACCCGCCTCGTCTGGCCCGCCGAGGACGATCTGCGCCGCCTCGCGGTGCGCGATCCGATGCCGGTCTATCCGCACTCGCTGATCTGGCACCGCGACAACCCGCACCCCGCGCTGACCGCCCTGCGCGATCACCTGGACGCCCTGCGGCCCGCTCACCCCGGCGCCGCGACGTGGACGCCGTCCTGGGCGCGGTGACGGCCGGGTCCTACCGGCGGTTGTGGCGTGCGGGCAGGGCGCCCGCGTCCCGTGCGGCGGCGATGAGCTTGAGGGCCCTGCGGCGGCTGCGTCCGCTCGCGTGCATCACCGCGAGCACCGGGTCCCGCCCCTCGGCCTGCGCCGTGCGGTACTCCCTGGCCGCCCTCAGCCGTCCCTCGCGCCCGCGCGGCCATGACGGGCGGGCTCGGCGTACGGCGGGGGGCTCGTGCAGACGTACGACATCTCCGCGAACCGGGGGATGGACCACCTCGCCACGGACCGGAGGAGGGACGGGGTCGTCGGCAGCCGGGGCCGGCGGGTGGGCGTGCAGGCCCTCCAGGGTGATCCGCCCCTGCGACACCACGGCCCGTGCGTCGACGGCGGCTCCGTCGCCGAAGGTCAGCCGTACGTGGAAAGCAGGCGCGGGCGGAAGCGGGGGTGGAGATGAGGGCGATTCAGCAGCATTTGGTCGATAGTGATCAGAAACGCCAAGAAAGGAGCTCTCAAGCACAATCAAAAGGTAGCCGTGCGATCGCATTAGGTCACGAACGGCACGCAGGCCGCACGCAGGCGACGTACAGGCGGCGCGCAGGCGGCGCACAAGCCCGCTCGGCCACCCTGGACGACGCGGCGGCCGGTCCCGGAGCGTGCCGGCCGGCCGCGGCGCGGGGCACCCGGATCAACGCGCCCCGCACCGCATCTCCCCCTCGGCGCACGGGGGTGCGATGCTGAAACCATCCCCCGAGGCCGCCTCGCGGAAGGAGCACCGCCGTGCTGCAGGTCGCCGTCGTCGGATCGGGCCCGAGCGGGGTCTACACCGCGCAGTCCCTCATCCAGCAGGACCGCGTGCCGGGGGTGCGTGTCGACGTCATCGACCGGCTGCCCTGCCCCTACGGCCTCGTCCGTTACGGTGTCGCGCCGGACCACGAGAAAATCAAGTCCCTGCAGAACAACCTGCGTTCGGTCCTGGAACACGACCGCGTCCGCTTCCTCGGCGGCATCGAGATCGGCCCCGGCGGTCTGCCCGCCGCGCGGCTGCTCGACCACTACCACGCGGTGGTCTACTGCGTGGGCGCTGCGGCGGACCGCAAGCTGGGCGTGCCGGGCGAAGAGCTGCCGGGGAGCCATTCGGCCACGGACTTCGTGTCCTGGTACAGCGCGCATCCGGACGCGACGGCCGACGGTTTCGTGGGAGGCGTCGAGTCCGCCGTCGTCATCGGCGTGGGGAACGTCGCGGTGGACGTCGCCCGGATGCTGGCGCGTGGCGTGGCGGAGCTGCGGCCCACCGACATGCCGCAGGCGGCGCTCGGCGTGCTCGCCGGGAGCCGGGTGCGCGAGGTCCACATGGTGGGGCGGCGCGGCCCTTCGCAGGCGCGCTTCACCACCAAGGAACTGCGCGAGCTCGGCGCGCTCCCGGACACCGAAGTGATCGTGGATCCCGCCGAGTTGGCGCTGGATCCCGCGTACACGGACCCCTCGGGGCTGCCCGCTGCGGGCCGCCGCAACATCGAGGTGATGCGCGCCTGGGCCGAGCGCCCGGCGCGGCAGCTACCGCGCAGCATCCGGCTCCGCTTCTTCCTGCGTCCGGTGGCCGTGACGGAGGCGGCGGGGCGGGTCGGCGGGGTGCGGTTCGAGCGGACGCTGCCGGACGGGCGCGGCGGGGTGACGGGTTCCGGGCGGTACGAGGACATCGCGGGGCAGCTGGTCCTGCGCTCGGTCGGCTACCGCGGGGTGCCGATCGACGGGCTGCCGTTCGACCCCGGCCCCGGCACAGTGCCGCATGCGGCGGGGCGGGTGCTGCGGGCGGGCGCCGCGTCTCCCGGCGAGTATGTGGCGGGGTGGATCAAGCGCGGGCCCACGGGCGTCATCGGCACCAACCGTCCGTGCGCCAAGGAGACGGTGCTTTCCCTGCTCGACGATGCGCCCGCTCTGGTGCGGAGAGGGGTTCCGGAGGATCCGCTGGCCTCTCTGCGTGCGGTGGGGCTGCGTCCCGTGGAGTGGCAGGGCTGGCTTTCGATCGAGCGGGCGGAGGCCGCGCTGGGGCGGTCGCTGGGGCGCGGGCCGGTGAAGATTCCGGACTGGGCGGGGTTGCGGGCCGCTGCGGGGGGCTTGCAGCAGTAGCCGGGGCCTGCCATTGAGCTGCGGGTTCGTGGGGGCTTGGCGCGCAGTTCCCCGAGCCCCTAAAGGGCCCTTGCGCGCCCCTCCTGTGCCGTCGCCGCCGCAAGGACGCTGTCGAGCAATCCCGGGAACAGCTCCTCCAGGTCCTCCCGGCGCAAGCCGTTCAGTTTCGCCGTGCCGCGGTAGATCTGCTGGATCACGCCGCTCTCGCGCAGCACCCTGAAGTGATGGGTGCTCGTGGACTTCGTGACGGGCAGGTCGATCTGCGAACAGGAGAGCCCGTAGGGCCCGGCCTCGTCCCTGGCCAGTTGCCGCACCACCCGCAGCCGCATCGGGTCCGACAGCGCGTGGAGCACGCCCTCCAGCCGGATCTCCGCGCGCGTCGGGTGGTCGAGCGCGCGGGCGCTGGTCGGTGCGGCGGTGCTCATGACGGCTCCACTTCGTCGGGGCTTCACGTCTTCTCGAAGGCCTCCATAGTACGAGAGTCATCGTAGTTTGACATCTGCCGTACTACGAGGTCTATCGTACGAGCAGTCCCGACGTCCGTGACGAATGGAGTCCGCCGTGAGCGCGCTGTTCGAGCCCTACACCCTGCGATCGCTGACCGTGCCCAACCGCGTATGGATGGCGCCGATGTGCCAGTACTCGGCCGAGGTGTTCGGGCCCAACGCGGGTGTGGCCAACGACTGGCACTTCGCCCACTACGCCGCACGCGCCGCGGGCGGCACCGGCCTGATCCTCGTGGAGGCGTCGGCCGTGAGCCCGGAAGGGCGCATCAGCCCCGCGGACCTCGGGATATGGAACGACACGCAGGTCGAGGCGTTCCGCCGCATCACCGGCTTCCTGAAGGCCCACGGCACGACTCCGGGCATCCAGATCGCCCACGCGGGCCGCAAGGCCTCGACCGACCGCCCCTGGAAGGGCGGCGGACCCCTCGGCCAGGAGGAGCACGGCTGGCAGCCGGTGGCGCCCAGCGCGCTCCCCTTCGACGAGGGCCACCTGCTGCCGCACGAGCTGACCGCGGAGGAGATCCGTGACGTCGTCGGCCAGTTCGCGGACGCGGCGCGGCGCGCACTGGACGCCGGCTTCGAGGTGGTCGAGATCCACGGCGCCCACGGCTACCTCATCGGTGAGTTCCTCTCGCCGTTCAGCAACCATCGCACGGACGAGTACGGCGGCTCCTTCGAGAACCGCTCCCGGCTCGCCCTCGAAGTCGTCGACGCCGTCCGCGCCGTATGGCCCGAGGAGCTGCCCCTCTTCTTCCGGATCTCCGCGACGGACTGGCTGACGGAGAACCCCGAGGACGAGCGCGAGGGCTGGACGGCCGACGACACGGTCCGCCTGGCCAAGGAACTGCACGCCCACGGCGTGGACCTCCTGGACGTCTCCAGCGGAGGCAACGCCCCCAAGGCGCGCATCGCGACGGGCCCCGGCTACCAGGTTCCCTTCGCGGCCCGCGTGAAGGCGGAGACGTCGCTCCCCGTGGCGGCCGTCGGCCTGATCACGGACCCGGAGCAGGCCGAGAAGATCCTCGCCAACGGCGAGGCGGACGCGGTGCTCCTGGGCCGCGAACTGCTGCGCAACCCCTCGTGGGCCCGCCACGCCGCGAACGACCTCGGCGCCGAGGTCGCAACCCCGCAGCAGTACCACCGGATGGTCTGAGCCCCCCTTCGGGCGACGAGCCGTCGCGCAGGGCTACTTGGCGCCGCACGAGGTCTGTTTGAGCTTCCTGAACTCGGAGTCGGTGGGCTTGTGGTCCTGCTCGAAGGCGCTCGTGCGGGCGGTGACCTCGGGGAAGTACGTCTGGAAGGCCAGGGACCAGCGGGTCTGGAGGAAGTCCTCCAGGACGTCGTTCAGGCGACGGCAGTCCGCCCGCTGGCCTTCGCGCAGGCCGATGCCGTAGAACTGCCGGTTCTTGACCGTGATGCTCCGCGCCACCTCGACCTTGTCGGCGTAGCGCGGGTCATGGGCGAAGCCCTCAAGGATGATCTTGTCCGTCCAGACGGCCTCGAAGTTGCCGTTGACGAGCTCCTTGACGCAGGTCTTGTAGCTGTTGCGCAGCTCGGCCACCACTTCCTGGCCCAGCGCGGCGCGGATGGCCCGCTTCGCCTTGTCGTCCTGTTCGCTGTCCGGGTCGCCGGTGGAGCCGCGCACGCTGCACACCCGTTTGCCGTCGACGTCCGCGAGCGTCTTGATGCCCGTGTATCCCTTCCGGATCAGCACCCCTTGGTACGTCTTGAAGTACGGGGCGGTGAAGTCGACCTCCTTGTCCCGCGGATCGGTGATGGAGTAGGTGGCCACCACCAGGTCCATGCTGCCGTTGCGCAGCACGTTCTCGCGGTCGCGTGACTGGACGTCCCAGTCCTCGGCATCGAAGTGAAGCTTCGAGCTGAGGAATTCCACCAGCTGCGCCTCGAAGCCCGCGAAGTCGTCCTCCTCCTCGCTGCGCGTGCTGAAGCCCGGCTGCCCCTTCTTCACCGCGACGTTGAGCGTCGCCCCCTCCTGGAACATCGATTGCGGCGACTCACTCTTCGTGACGGAGTCCCCGGACGGCTTCGCGTCGTCGGAGCGGTCCCCGGAACCGCCGCCGCACGCGGCGGTCAGGCTGAGGGCCAGGAGGCATGCGGCGGCGGCGAGCCGCGGGTGCCACGCGGTGAAGGACATGGAGTCTCCCTTGGGCTACCGGCGGTACTCCGCCTTCTCGAGCGTGAGGCTGACCCGGCAGTCGTCGCCGTCGTCTAGCCGGATGTCGGCCGAGACCTCGGGTCCCGTGCCGTCCACCAGATCCAGCGTGGTGGTGAGCGTGCGCTTCAAGCCGACCGGACCCTTGGCGTCTATGTCGGGACCCTGGAACCGCAGGCTGCTCAGGGCCAGGCAGGGAGAGCCCCCGAACACCCCGTCCGACGCCGCGAAGGTCACCCGCAGTTCGCCGCTGTCGCCCGGATCGGCCTTCACGGTCAGGCGCGCCGTTCCGTCGGCGTCGAGGGTGGCGCCCGTCAGCCGCGCCTCGGGCGTCACGTCGACCGGCCGCGCCGCGAGCACCGAGGAGCGGATGCCCCAGGCGACCGCGCCGACGAGCAGCGCCACGAACATCGCGCCGAGGAAGGCCCGCAGATGCTGGGCCGCCTCGGGCCGTTCGCTCTTCGCCGCGCGCCCCGTCATGGTCGAGGCGTACGCGATGAAGAGGGTGGCCGCGGTCACCGCCGCGGCCGTACCGCCCCAGACCGCGACGGCGACCAGGACGAGCATCGCCACGAGATGAAGGGTGAACTGCTGCCCGAGGAAGTTCTTCTCCCCCGCTTGCGGTGGACGTGTCCCGCCGTGTGTCCCGCCGCCCTCGGGGGCGCGCTCCGTCGGCGCAGTCATGTGACACCCCCCTGCGTACAACTGATGCGTGTGGAGGGCAAGGATGCCACAGAGAGTGACATCAAGCAGCGGAACGTACGTTATTTCAGGGGGTGTTCGGGGCGTCATGGCCTTGGCCAAGGGTCGGGCCCCGGGGACATCCCTAGGTGACTCCCCGAAGCGGCGTGCGGGCCGGGGTTCGTACCGTGGCTCCGTCGCGATGTGTCACGGTTCGGGGCCCGTACCGGCCCTCGGGAGGGCGTTGTGCGCTACGTCATCGAGGTGTTCCGCTCGCCGGGGGGCGTCCACGGGAACGTGGTGGACGAGAGCGACGAGGAAGGGGACGCGGGCCACCGCACGCCGTTTCACGGCTGGCTCGAACTGCTCTCGCTGCTCGAACCGCCGGACGCCGTCTCCGCGGAGAGCGGAGAACCGGCCTCCGCGACGGATGGCGACTCCTGTGGCGCCTGATCCCACGGCACGGCAAACACGTCTCCGGGAGCGCGGAATGTGCTTGTATCCGGGCCGGTCCCGGCATCATCGTGGACGTTCAGGGCCATGCGCCCGGCACGCGTCGCCGTCACCGTCCCGGCGCTCGTACCGGGTGCCGACATGTGGGGGCGGTGATGACGTCCGGCGACACACTGTACGGCCACGCCCGGACACCGGAGTCCCATGAGGCGTTCTCCGGTCGTACGCACGAACTCGCGGCGCTCCAGGAGGAGTTCGCGCGCGCCTGCGAAGGCACGCCGCGCCTCGTCCTGGTCGACGGGCCCGGCGGCATCGGCAAGAGCGCGCTGGTGCGCAGGTTCCTGGACACCGCGGGCGACGCCTGCGTGCTGCAGGCAAGCGGCGAGGAGAACGAGAGCGCGCTGCCCTGCGGAGTGCTCGCCCAGTTCGTCGGGCAGAGCCCGATCCCGATCCCGGACTGCCTGGGCTCGCTGGTGCGCACACCCCGCTCGGCACCCGGCACCCTGCCGCCGCTCGCGGCCGGATTCGGACTGCTCGACCTGCTGAGCGAGTTGCAGGACAAGGGGCCGGTCGTCCTGGTGCTCGACGACGCCCACTGGGCCGACTCCGCGTCCCTGAACGCCCTGACGTTCGCGCTGCGGCGCCTGCGCGTCGACAAGGTCCTCGCGATCGTGACGGCGCGGGACCCGCAGGCCCCCCAGCTGCCGGACGGCATCCGCCGGCTGCTCGCCGACGTCCGCACCCGGCGCATCCCGCTGCACGGACTCAGTCCGGACGAACTGGCCTCCCTGGGAGCCCAGTTGTGGCACGACCGCCTTCCGCACTCCGCGTCCGTACGCCTGCACGACCACACGCACGGCAACCCGCTGCACGCCCGCGCGCTCCTGGACCAGGTGCCCTCGCACGTCCTGCGGGATGTCACCACGCCGCTGCCCGCCCCGCGGTCGTACGCCATGCTGGTGCTCGCCAACCTCGCGGAGTGCGGGCCCCAGGCGCTGCGGCTCGTCCAGGCGGTCAGCGTCCTCGGGCTCTCCTGCCCGCTGGGCACGGCCGCCTCGCTCGCCCGGGTCACCGCTCCCCTGCCCGCGCTCGAACGGGCCGTCAAGGCAGGGCTCCTGAAGGAGACCCAGCCGGGGGCCGTGCCCGAGATCGCCTTCCCGCATCCGCTCGTGCACGCCGCGGTCTACCAGGACATCGGCCCCGCGCACCGCGCGGACCTGCACACGCGGGCCGCCGCCCTGGTCGACGACGACTACGCGAGCCTGCGCCACCGGGTGCTCGCCGCCACGGGCCCTGACGAGCATCTGGCCGCCGCCCTCGCCGCGTGCGCCCGGCGCGAGGCGGCCACCGGACAGTGGGCGGTCGCCGGCACCCACCTGCGGCACGCGTCACGCGTGGCGACGACCGACATGGAACGCGACCGGCTCGCCGTCGAGGCCGTCGAGGCGCTGCTCCTCGACGGCCGGGTGCACGAGTCGGCGGAGCTCGCGGCCGGACTTCCGGCCGGCGCCGATCCGGCGCTGCGCGGCTATGTACGCGGCTATGTGGCCCGCGTACAGGGGCGCATGGAGCAGGCGCAGACGCTGCTGCTCGACGCCTGGAACCAGTGCGACCACGAGAGCGATCCGTCCCTGGCCGCGCGGGCGGCCGAGCAGCTGAGCTACGCCGCCGTGATGCGGGGACGCTCCGCCGACGCCGCCCAGTGGGCGGAGCGTGCCCAGCGGCTCTCCACCCTCCAGGGGCCGAGCCGGATGCTGCGCTTCAACCACCTGCTCGCCCTCGGCCTGAGCGGGTTCGCCAAGAAGGGCATCGAACTTGCCGGTGATCTTCCCGATCCGCTCCTCGTCCCGCCCGCGAACATCGATCTGCTGCTCGCCCGCGGCCAGTTGAGGCTCTGGTCGGACGATCTGCCGGGCGCCCGTGCCGACCTGCTCGGGGCCGTGGCCAACTGCCGCAGGGGGACCGTGCCGCTGCGTCTGCTCTCGGCGTCCGCGCTCGCGCAGACCCTGCACCGGCTCGGCGACTGGGACGAGGCGCTGATCCACGCCGAGGCGTCCGCGTCGATCGCCGACGACACCGAGCAGTCGTGGCTGAAGCCCGTCACGCACGCCATCGCCAGCTGGATCCTCTCGGCACGCGGCAACTGGGACCGGGCCTCGGCCCATCTGCGGCTCGCCCTGGACGCACCGGGCTGCGACGAGAGCGCCCTCGCCTACGCGTACGCGGCCTCGGCGCACGGGGCGTTCGTCGAGGCGCGCGCCGAGCCCGAGCGGGTCGTCGAGGCGCTGCGGCCGCTGCTCGGCTTCGCCACGCACGACGGGGTGAACGAACCGGGCGTGGTGTCCTGGCGCGAACTCCTGGTCGACGCGCTCGTCCAGCTCGGCGAGCTCGACGAGGCGGAAGCGGTGCTCGTGCCCTACGAGGAGCGGGCCTCGGAGCGCGGGCAGCACGCGGCGCTGTCCGCGGCGGCACGGGTGCGCGGCAATCTGCACGCGGCGCGCCGGGAGACGGACCGCGCGCAGGCGGCGTTCCTGCGGGCGCACGACCAGGCCGCGCAGATCCCCTCGCCGTTCGGCCGCGCCCGCGTCGAGCTCGACCACGGGGCGTTCCTGCGCAGGATCGGCCGCCGCTCGGTCGCCGTGACCCAGCTCCAGGCCGCGTACACGACGATGAGCGAACTGGGCGCCGCGCCCTATCTAGCGCGGTGCGAGAGGGAGTTGGACGCCTGCGGTCGCGCGGCGCCCTCGCGGCCCGCGCACGACCCGGCGGCCGCCGGCTCCGACACCGCGGCCGAGGGGCTCACCCCGCAGGAGCTGGCCGTCGCGCGCCTGGCGTCGCAGGGCTTCACCAACCGGCAGATCGCCACGGCCCTGGCCCTGAGCGTCAAGACCATCGAATACCACCTGGGCCACACGTACACGAAGCTCGGGATCACCTCGCGCATGGGGCTCGTGCATCACTTCGCCCCCCGGGACCGGCGTACGTCGTCCTGACCTTGCCCCCTGGCCGGAGCCCTGACGGACAGACCGGGGTTATCCCTGAGCGGTTCCCTGAGGCACCCTTGCCGCCGCCCGGCGTAACGTCGTGGCTGGTCAGGGGACGGGATGCACGACTGGGGGTGCGCAGATGGCTGTCACGGACTGTCCGGGGGTGCGCGGGGACGCGCCACCGGCCCTGCGGCTGCGGCTCCTGGGCGGATTCCACCTCAGCCGCGGCGAGGGGCACGGCGGCTCTCAGGTCGACGTGTCCGCCAGCGGGCAGCAGTTGCTGGCCCTGCTCGGGCTGCGCGGCCCCGCGACGCGTTCGGTGCTCGCGGGGACGCTGTGGCCCGACGTCGCCGAGGAACGTGCGCGGGCCTGTCTGCGCACGGCCATCTGGCGCCTGAACACCGCGGGTTCGGCCGTCACCGACCCCCGGCCCGGGGTGCTCGGGCTCAGCGGGCAGGTCCGGATGGACATCCAGGACTTCACCGCCACGGCGCACCACATACTGACGGCCCCGGCAGAGGGGATCGGGGCCGCGTGCGCCTCGCTGATGGGCATGGGCGAACTGCTGCCCGGCTGGTACCAGGACTGGGTGGTGTTCGAGCGCGAGCGGCTGCACCAGCTGCGGCTGCACGCGCTGGAGGCCCTTTCGGCGCGGCTCGTCGTGCAGGAGCAGTACGCCCCCGCCCTGGAGGCCGCGCTGGAGAGCACCCGGATCGATCCGCTGCGCGAGAGCGCGCACCGGGCGGTCGTGACGGTGCACCTCGCCGAGAACAACCTCGCGGAGGCGGTGCGCCACTTCAAGGCGTTCCGCGGACTGCTCCGCACGGAGCTCGGCATCGAACCCTCGGAACAGTTCCGCACGATGGTGCGCCATGCGCTGGCCTGAACGGGCGCCCGCATCGGGAGCACCGCACACACGGGTGACGCGCCACCACGTCGTCACCGTCGGCCTGTCCGTCCGTGCGCGCTCGGGGGCGCACGGGCCGCAGGTCGTCCCGCCCACACCTGCCGGCCGTGTCGAGGGACGCGGCCGGCAGGCCCTGCCGACGCTCCGCCACGCACGGACACGGGGGTGCCGCGCGCGGTGACGGGGGAAGGCGTCGGACACGGCGACGGCCGGGAGGCAGTGCCTCCCGGCCGTCGCCGTTCCCCGGTCACTCCCCCTGCGGGCCCTTGAGTTCCTCGATGGCCCGGTCGACGGCCCTGTGCGGCATGCCGGTCCGGCGGCAGAGGTCCTTCGGCCGCATGCTGCTCAGTACGTCGTCGACGCTTCGGCCCTCGACGCCCGCGACCTCCCGTACATAGCGCTGGACCCGGTCGACCGGGTCGAGGGCCTTCGCGCGCCCCGCCCCGGCGGCGTCCCCCGGCGCCGCCGGGTCGAGGCCGGTGCGCGGCGCGGCACCCCGCGCACCGGCTTCGGGCAGCCGCTCCTGCTCCAGCCAGGTCGTCCACACTCCGCGCCCGACGAGATGCGCGGCCACGCTCTCGGCCGCCGAGCCGTCCCGCAGGACCCCGGGGTCGGCCGTGTCGGCCCGGACCAGCAGACGGCAGGAGGCGGCGAGCATGGGCGGCGAGACGACGGGCCGCACCGGTTCGCCGATCAGGGTGCACAGCGCGGCGATGTCCGGATGGCCGTCCGCGAGATGGACGAGGTTCTGCAGGACCCCGCGGATCTCCCGCAGGTCGGGATCGGGGTGCAGGAGCAGTGCGTGGGCGCCGACGATGCCCAGGAACGGGTTGTCGTTACCCGAGCGGACCAGTTCGAGGAGGTGCCGGGTCGGCACCAGGTCGATGCCCTGCCGCAGCCCGGAGAGCGCGGCCTCCAGGGACAGGTCGAACGCACGGTCCGCGGGCGTCCAGCCGGTGCCGTGACGCACCATCTGGACCGAGGCGAACTGCGGTTGCGGGCCCTGCGGGCCGTTGCTCACGAACACCAGGGTGGTCCAGCCTTCGAGCACGTGCAGGGCCTGGGCGAGGGGCAGTCCGTCGGCCGGCATCCTGCGCGTGCGCAACCGGTAGCCGCCGGGCGGCAGTTCGCAGCTCCATGCCGACCATTCCTCGCCGCCGGACGGCTCCCACCCGCCGGCTCCGCCGTCGACGGGCCTGCCGTCCGGGCCGGCGATCTCCAGTGCGTACGGGTCGAGTTGCCAGCCGCGGCGCAGATTGCGGATCAGCACCATCAGGGTCGGCGCGCCTTCGCCGTACGTGGTCCGGGTGCTCCAGCGCACCGCCGCCGCGCGGTGGTCCCCGCGGGTCGTGGGGGTGCCCTCGACGGGGGTGGGCGTGGGCATGCCGGGCAGCGGGAGCCGTTCGGTGAACGGTTCCGGGCCGACCTCGACGAAGCGGCTCTCCACCGCTCCGCCGAACCGCTGCTCGATGCGGTAGATACCGGCAGGCAGCACGGTGTCGATGGTGCCCATCGCGTGGGCCACCTCGCGGAACGCGGAGTCCGTGACGGTGACGAGGACCGACGGGGTGTCCGGTATGACGACGAACGGCACGTGTTCCGCGGCGGCCCTCACGGGGCGCCGCCGGTCTTCAGAGCTGGACACCATTTCCACCGCCTGTCATTACCTCGAAGAATCCACCGTTGTTGAAGTCGGCCGCGTTCCAGCTTTCCGGCGTGCAGCGGTACAGACCCGGCGCGAGCTTCTCGACGCTCTCCGCCTCTTCGACGTACAGCCGCAGCGGCGGCTCGCCGGGGTCTCCGCCGCGCAGCTGCACCCAGCCGCGGAACCCGTCGGGGAAGCAGAGCTTGACCGGGTACGTCTCCCCTTCGAGCCCCCGCGCGAAGATCATCGGGTCGTTGCCCTTGATGAACCTGGGCTGTTGCGGCACCAGCAGCGTGCGGGTGCGGTCCTCGACGTGCCGTACGACGTAGTCGGCGAGGCTGTCGGAGGTGATCAGGCCCTTGGGGGTGGCGCCGCCGCCGCGCAGTCCGTCCAGGAGCGCGGTCGTGAAGTGCCCGCGCGCGAGGTCGGGCTGTGCGTTCTGCTCCTCGTAGGCGGGGTCGCCGCTCGACGTGGCGTACCCGATGAAGCAGTCGACCTCCTCGCGCGTCTCGGCCGCGGTGAAGGGCGGCCCGAAGGACAGGGCGCCGACACTGCTGCCGGTGCGGCAGCAGTCGGCGAAGCAGACGACCTCCCGGAAGGGGGCGGCCGACTCGTACCAGTCCAGGTACGGGCGGACGGCGACGTGGTTGCCGAGCAGGTCGATCGCGGCGTTGGCCATCAGGAGCGCGGTGTTCGTGTCGCCCAGCCTGAATCCGTGTCCCGCGAGGAAGAGGTAGAGCCGGGTCCGCTGCCGCGCGGCGTGCCGTTCCTCCTCGGGGTGGCTCTCCACCGCTCGCCTGACCGCGAGATTGGCGCGGTAGAGCGCTTGGTTGACGTTCTCCCTGGTCGGGATGGCGCACATGAAGTCGGCGACGAGCTCTTGCTCCGCGGAGGCGGTCACCAGCTTCACGTTGGCCGCGGGCACATCGCCGCCCGCCGGGTCGACGAGCCAGTCACGGAACCGCGCCGCGTCCCCCCTGGCCCCCTGCAGGTCGCCGATGGCCGGGTAGCGGTTGATGCCGACGACCACGGCGTAGTGCAGGTCGTTCATCGGGCTCTCCCCCTCGGTGGCTCATCGCCCCGTCAGTCCGCGAGCATGGCGGCGACGCTCGCGAGGACCTGCGGGTCGTTGTCGAACGCGACGTGGCTGCGCGCCCCCGCGCTCAGTCCGGGGCCGCCGTCGCCGGGCGACCACACGGTGCGTTCGGGGTCGGCGCGCAGGAATCCGCGCACGTCCCGCGAGTCGGGCCCCACCGCGGCGGCGTCGAGATACCAGTGCTGCATTCCCGCGATCGGCGTGACGGCGGACTGTCCCACGGGTCCGCGCTCCAGGACTCCGGAGATGAAGTAGAGCAGCGACCTCGGGTAGAGGAACGGCACGAGATGGTCGGCGCGCTCCGCCGGGTCAGTCATGGTGAACATCCGGAAGCGGTCGAAGAGTTCGCTCTGGCGGCGGACCACGGGCGCGAGCTGCGCCACCGTACAGGCGGGCGCGAGGAGCACCACGTCCCGCAGCCGGAAGTCGGCGGGCAGCGGATCGTCGACGGCGGCGCGCCTGCGCACGAGGTCGTCGAGGAGGTTGCCGATGAACACGGCGCCCGCGCTGTGGCCGACCACGGTCACCTGCGGGCGGGTTCCGGCGGCGAGGAGCTCGGCGAACCGGTCGAGGAAGTAGCGTCCCGCGCGGATCTCGTCGTCCGGCGCGGTGAAGGTGTCGGCGGTCTGCCGTTTCATCGCGTCCCAGATCGCGGCGCCCGCGTGGGCGAGGTAGAACTCGCGCAGTATCTCCTCGACGACCGTCGGGTAGAGCCCGTGGTCGGTGCGCTGCCGGAAGCGGCCGACGACGGCGGCCACGACCCGCACGGTCTTGCGCACGACCAACGCGGTGCTCACCAGGGCGCGTTCCCCCGTGCCCGCCCTGCCCGCGAGGGCGGCCACGACGTCCGGCGACATCAGTGTGACCGCCGCGGCACGCCCCCCGATGACCTCTCGCGCCGCGACGGCCGGCTCATTGGTCTGCGTCTTGTCCTCGTCGAGGACCGAGTTCACGATCTCCCGTGTCCGCTCGGCCAGTTCGGTGTCCGCCGAGAGCTCCGCGGCGATCGCCGTCTGCTCGGGCTCGGTCAGCGGCGGCACGTCCGGCGGCACGATCATGCGCGCGTAGGGCTCCTGGCCCGACCGCACCCGGGCCAGTTCGGCCGCCACCGCCCGCGTGCTCGGGGTGGGTGCCGTGCCGAGTGCGCGCTGCCCCGGCTGCCCGAAGACGGCACCGGTGGCGTAGCGGGTGACCCTGTTGAGGAGCGTGCGGAAGACGCTCTCGTTCAGGATGCGCGGCAGGTTGCTGCGCAGCGTTTCGAGCAGCCCGCTGCTCCACACGAAGAAGACGGGATCGACGCCCGCCGCCTCGTACACGGGCGCGAGCCGCTGTGCGGTGGCGAAGCCCAGGGTGTCGTCGATGAGCCCCCCGTGGAAGTGCAGCACGACACGCGGCCGGTCCTTGAGCCCGGCCACGAGCGAGTCGATGTCGGCGGTGGTGGTCGAGGCGAGCCGACCGCCCTGCCTGCTGTGGATGCACCGATCACGGAAGGAAGCCATGCCCCGGACGGTAGAACCGCCCCGCCGGCCCGGCATCGGGGGCGGGCTCAGGGATAACCCCTGAGCCCGCGGGGCCCGGCGGACTAGGAACCCGAGGGGGCACCCATCCACTCGGCCTCGTAGCCCGCGTACGTCCCGTCGTGGGTCGCCAGGTGCGTGAACTGGTCGACGTACTCCTTGAACTCCTCGTCCCCGCGCGGCAGGGCGTAGGCCTTCTCGGAGAAGGTGAAGGGCTTGTCGGGGTGCAGGGAGCAGAGCTCGGGGTGGATCTTGGCCTGGTAGCGGGTCTCGCTGGCGTCGGTCATCATCACGTCCGCGCGGCCCTCGATGATCTCCTGGAAGATCGTGGTGTTCTCGGGGTGCTGCTTGATGGTGGCCTGCTTGATGTGGGCGCGGGCGAACTGCTCGTTCGTGCCGCCGGGGTTCACGATGACGGTGGTGCCCGCCTTGTCGATGTCCGCAAGGGTGCCCTCGCCGAACTTCTCCTTGTCGGCGCAGCGCACGATCGGCGTCTTGCCGTCCTCGCGGGTCGGTTCGCTGAAGTAGACCTGGCGGGCGCGCGGGAGGGTGATCGAGACGCCGCCGACCGCGATGTCGCAGCGGCCCGCCGCGACGTCCTTGGTCAGGTTCGCCCAGGTCGTGGCCACGTATTTCGGCTTGGCGTCCAGGCTTTCCGCCAGGTCCTCGGCCATCTTGATGTCGATGCCGCTGTACGTCTTGCCCTTGGGGTCGAGGTGCGTGAAGGGGCGGTAGTCGCCGGTGGTGCACACCTTCAGGACGCCCGCCTTGGGCACGGAGTCCAGGAGACTGCCGTGGCGGCTTCCGTGGCCGCCGTTGCCGCGCCCGGTGTCGGGTGACGCGGGCGCGGCGGCGGTGACGGCGAGCAGGCAGACCAGGGCTGACAGCGTGGCGGCGCGCTTCATGGGGCTCCTCCGTACGGGGTTTCGCGGCTCGGAGGGATCACCCTCGCAGAAGCGTTATGGCAGGTGAAGCCCCTTCTCATCAGGCGAGCGGCGTCAGTTGGGCCGCCGTGAGGGCGGGGCCGTCCCCGGTGTCGTACGCGTCCTCGTCGAACGGGTACAGCGGGCGCTCCACCCGGTGGTGACCGAGCCGGAGGAGGTCCTGGTCGACGCCGCCGGGGGTGAGGGCGAGGAGCCAGTCGGCGGCCATGTCGTAGAGCTCGGGCTCCAGGTAGCCGATCTTGACGACGACCAGGTCGAAGGTGCGCGGGTCGATGCCGAGGCCGCCGTCCGCGGGGCCCGTGAAGTCCGCGAGGGTGTGGAAGGGCTTGCGGCGCTCGACGAGGATGACGGTCACGCCGCCGGTCCGCACCGCGGCCATGTCGACACCCCGGTCGTACGCGCCGCCCTCCGCCCGGTCCTTCTGGTCGGCGGCGCGCTGCAACGCCACGACGGTGCCGGTGAGTTCGTACGGGCCGCCGTGGTTCGCGTCGACCTTGCCGCCGACGCTCAATGTGACCTCGGCGCCCACGCCGGCCTCGAAGCAGCGGGCGACGGCGACGGGGTCGGTGATGCCGGGGTGCACCGCGGTGACCTTCCCGGAGCGGATCGCGTCGTTCTCCAGGAGCCTGCCCAGCATGTACGCCAGGTCGCCGGCGCCGCCCGCCGTGGGGTTGTCGCCGGAGTCGCTGATCAGGAAGGGCCGCTTGTCCGAGGCGACCGCCTGTGCGATGCACTCGTCGGCGCCGCCGGTGGGCCCGACGAAGACAAAGTCACGCCGGGCGTCCCAGTAGCGGCGGGCCAGCTTCTCGGCCTCGGCTGCGGCCAGCGCGGAGTCGTCGCCGGTGACGACGATCGCGGCCTTGCAGCGCGGCTCGTCCGCCCAGGCGTAGCCGACCCACATCGCGGCGTCGAGGATGCCGGGCAGCTTCTCGATCTCGGCGAGCGAGGCGTAGAGGGACTTGGCGGGCTCCAGGCGGGTGCTGGTCTTCTCGCCGGGAAGCAGTACCGGCACCTGCACCCAGGCGCGGTGCGGCCGTACTCCCTCGCGCAGGCAGCGCACGAGGTTGCGGGCGGCGCGCTCGCGGGTCTCCCAGGCGTCCTCGTGCGGGGCGAGGCGGTGGGCGGTGAGCAGATCGATCGGCTCGGCGAACCGGCGCGAGACGTTGCCGTGCAGGTCCATGGCGGTCGACATCATCGGACGTCCGCCGTCGGGGGTGCCCACCGCGTCGAGAGCGGCACGGACCGCTTCGGTCAGGTCGGCCTCGGCGTCGGTCAGGCCGATGACGCTCATCGCGCCGTGGATGTCGTACACGAGGCCGTCCAGCGGGCCCGCTTCCCGTATGCGCGTGACCAGTTCGTCCTTGAGGATCAGATACGACTCCGCCTCCACGGGACCGCCGGGCAGCGAGGTCGCGTGCAGGAGCGGCACCCACTCGACCTCGGGGGCGAGGTCGGAGTCCGGCCGGGTCCAGGTGTAGCGGTCCAGGAGGTCCTGGCCGCGGGTCTGGCGGAAGTCGTCCGTGGTGGAGCGGTGCGGGCAGAAGGTGGAGGACTCGATGCCGATGCCGCCGATGCCGATACGGAGGCGACGCTGGTTCGTTGCGGGGGTGGTCATGCTTGGACGCTCTCTTCCTGGGATGACGGGTCCTGTGATGCCGGGGAGATGGGGAGGTGCTGGCGCAGGGCGGTGAGTCCGGCGCCGAGGAGGCCCGCGTCGCGGCCCGTCACGGTGGTGGTGATCTCCAGGTCCGCGGTGGCCAGGGGCAGGCAGCGCTCGTAGAGGACACCGCGCACGGCGGCGACGAGCGGTTCGGCGGTGGCGAGGACCCCGCCGAGGGCGACGGCCCGGGGGTTGAAGAAGTTCACGACGACGGACAGGACGGTGCCGATGTGCCGTCCGGCGGTGCGGACCAGGGTGGTGGCCTGCGGGTCGCCGTCGGCGACGAGCCGCAGGAGTTCGGTGGTGTCCGCCACCTTCACGCCCTGTGCGGCGAGTTCGCGGATGAGGGCGGCGCCGCTGGCCACGGTCTCCAGGCAGCCGATGTTCCCGCAGCTGCACGGCCTCTCGCCCGCCGCCTCTATGCGTACGTGGCTGATGTCGCCCGCGGAGCCGTTGGCGCCGTCGTGCGGGCGGCCCGCGACGATGACGCCGCTGCCGATGCCGCGGCCCGCCTTGACGACGACCATGTGGTCGAGGCCGGGGCGCGCGGTGCGGTGCTCCCCGACGGCCATCATCGTGGCGTCGTTGTCGACGGTGACGGGGATGCCCAGGCGCTCGGCGAGGACGTCCCGCAGCGGGTAGCGGTGCCAGCCTGGCATGCGCGAGGGGCTCAGGACGCGGCCCTCGGCGGGCTGTACGGGCCCGGGGAAGGCGACGCCGAGGGCGCGGACGGTGCGGCCCGCCTCGCGCTGGCGTTCGCCGAGCTCGGCGACCTGCCCGCAGAGCCAGTCGACGGCGGACTCGGGCCCGGCGGTGATGTCGTGCGGCAGGTCGACGGCGTCCAGGACCGTGCCGCCGAGGTCGACGACGCCGATGCGCGCGTGGTGGCTGCCGAGGTCGGCGGCGAGGGCGACGCCGCCCTGCGCGCGGACGCGGAGCAGCCGGGGGCGGCGGCCTCCGCGGGATGCTCCCTCGCCGGATTCGGTCAGCACACCGGCGTTGACGAGTTCCTGCACGCGCAGCGACACGGTGGAGGGGGCGAGCCCCAGTTCCCGTACGAGATCGGCCCGGGAGGAGGCGGCGCCCGAGGAGACCAGCTGCAGGATGTGCTGCGCCGACCCCGGTTCGCCGTGCGGTGTTCCGGCCATGCCGCCCCCAGTTGTCATGCCGTGCCCAGTTGCTTCGATCGGTTCGTTCGACATCAGGAGGAACACTAAGTCTCTTCGAACCAAGTTGGCCAGGGCCTTCGACTTTAGGACTTCTTGCCGAACGAAGCTCTTGACTTGATTTTGTCGCCAGATCTAGCGTTCAGGCGCCGCCCGTCGATCTCCGGCACGGTCCGGCTCTCGCATCCCTGGAGGCCCTTCGCCATGCGCTCAAGGCGATCACGTCCCCGCGCGCGGCGTCGCGCTCTCATAGCCGTCGCGGCATCCGCCGCCGCGCTCGCCCTCACGGCGGTCACCGGCTGCACGCAGGAGGGCGGCCGCATCGACATGGGCCCCACCGGCGGCACACCGGTCGAGGGCGGCACCGCCACGATGGCCCTGCCGCCCGCCGCGACCCCGAACTGGATCTTCCCGATCGGCGCGCCCGGCTACGGCGCCTCGTACAACTACGGCATCCAGTCGCTGCTCTTCATGCCGGTGTACGACGCCGTGCAGGACAAGGGCGAGCTGACCACGCACGGCCCGAGCACGCTCGGCTCGGAGCCGGAGTTCAGCGACGGCAACAAGACCGTGACGGTGCCGCTGCGCGAGGGCGTGACATGGTCCGACGGAAAGCCCGTCACGGCACGCGACATCGAGTTCTGGTTCAACCTCGTCAAGGCCAACAAGGCGAGCTGGGGCAACTACTCGGTCGGCACGATGCCCGACAACGTCAAGCGCTTCGAGACCGTCGACGACCACACCGTGCGCCTGCACCTGAGCCGCGCCTACAACCCCGACTGGTTCACCGCCAACCAGCTCACCCTCATGCGGGCCCTGCCCCAGCACGCCTGGGACGCCAAGACGGACGGCGGCAAGATCGGTGACTGGGACCGCACGAAGGCCGGCGCCAAGACCGTCTTCGCACGCCTCACCCGGCACGCCAAGAGCCTCGGATCGTACGGCTCGGACCCCCTCTGGAAGACGGTCAACGGGCCCTGGAAGCTGGCGGGCTGGCGTGACAGCGGGCAGGTCACCATCGTTCCGAACGAGAAGTACACCGGCCCGAAGTCGCAGCGCCCGCACCTGGACAAGGTGGTCTTCAAGCCCTTCACCACGGCCGACTCCGAGTACAACGTCCTGCGTTCGGGAGGCGTCGACTACGGCTACATCCCGCCGTCGGTGATGGCGCAGAAGGAGAAGTTCCAGGACAAGGGCTACCGCGTCGATCCGTGGGAGGGCTGGGCGGCGACGTACATCGTCTACAACTTCAACTCCACGCACGCGGGCCCGATGATGGACCAGCTCTACATCCGCCGGGCCATGCAGCACCTCGTCGACCAGAAGGCGATGAGCGATGTCGTCTGGCAGGGCAGCGCGACGCCGACGCTCGGCCCGGTGCCGGTGACGCCCAAGAGCCAGTACCTCTCCGACGCGATGGAGAAGAACCAATACCCCTTCGACGTGCGGAAGGCCCGGCGGCTTCTCACCGCGCACGGCTGGAAGACGGTGGACGGCACCGCACGCTGTGTGCGCCCCGGCACGGGAGCCGACGCGTGCGGCAAGGGCATCCCGAAGAACGCCCCGCTGGAACTCACCCTGCTCTCCCAGTCCGGCTCCACCGAGACGACGAACATGATGCAGGAGCTCAAGTCCTCGCTCTCCCGGGCCGGGATCGACCTCACCGTGCGCCAGCAGCCGCTGAACTCCGTGCTCGGCAACTCCGTGCCCTGCAAGGCGAAGGACCCCGGCTGCGACTGGGACATGTCGTTCTTCGGGACGGCCGGCAGCTGGTACTACCCGCTCAACCCCAGCGGTGAGCAGCTCTTCTCCACCGGGGCCTCCGCCAACTTCGGCAACTACAGCGACAAGAAGGCCGACCGGATCATCCGCGCGGTGCAGTACTCGCCCGACATGAAGGCCGTGCACGCGTACGGCGAATACCTCGCCGAGCAGCTGCCCGTGATGTGGATGCCCAACCCCGCCTACCAGGTCTCGGTGATCCGCAACGACCTGCGGGGCGTCAGCCAGAACCCGACGGTCACCTTCGCGCCGCAGGACTGGTACTACGTCAAGAAGAAGGGAGCCGACAAGTGACCGGCTTTCTGGTCAAGCGCTTCCTTCAGGCGCTGGTCGTACTGTTCCTGGTCTCGATCATCGTCTTCACCCTGCTCCACATGCTGCCCGGCGGCCCGGCACGCGCCATCCTCGGCCCCAAGGGCACCCCGCAGCAGATCGAGCACTTCAACCACCAGCAGGGGTACGACCGTTCGCTGCCCCAGCAGTACGTGATGTACCTGAAGCGGCTCTTCACGGGTGACCTCGGCGAGTCCTTCAAGCTCAACTCGCCGGTCTTCGACCTGCTCAAGCAGCGGCTGCCGAAGACCCTGCTCCTGACGGTGCTCTCCACCGCCCTCGCCGTGGTCATCGCGGTCCCACTGGGCCTGCTGCAGGCCGTGCGGCGCGGCAAGGCGTCCGACTACGCGCTGACGGGGCTGGCCTTCCTGCTCTACGCGACGCCGGTGTTCTTCCTCGGCCTCATCATGATCATCCTGTTCGCGCAGGTGATGCCGATCCTGCCTGCGGAGGCACCGCAGGGCGAGAGCGTGCGCAAACTCCTGGGCGACTTCACGGGGTTGGTCCTGCCGGTCGTCACCATGGCCTTCGGCATCGTGGCGATGTTCAGCCGCTACATGCGCTCGGCGGTCCTGGACAACCTCACCGAGGAGTACGTCCGTACGGCGATGGCCAAGGGCCAGTCGAGCCGCCGCATCATGGTCCGGCACGTCCTGCGCAACGCGCTGATCCCCCTCGCGACGCTGCTCGGCCTCTACCTGCCGACGCTCTTCAGCGGCGCCCTCGTCGTCGAGTCGATGTTCAACTACCCCGGCATGGGGCTGCTGTTCTGGAACGCGGCGCAGGGCTCCGACTTCCCGGTGCTGCTCGGCGTGACCCTCGTCGTCGGTGTCGCCACCGTCGTCGGCTCGCTGCTCACCGACATCCTCTACGCCGTCCTCGACCCCCGGATCCGGAGCGTGGCATGAGTACCGCGACCGCAGACGTCACCCCCGGGGCCGCTCCGGGCAACGAGGCGGCGGCGCAGGCCACGCCCTCGCTCGCCCGCCGGACGCTCCAGGTCTTCACCGGCAACAAGCTCGCCCTGACGGGCGTGGTGGTCCTGGTCCTGCTCCTGGCCTTCAGCTACCTCGGGCCGCTGCTCTACTCGACCGAACAGGTGCACACCGACCTGTCGCAGGCCAACCTCGCGCCGGGCAGCTCCGGCCACCTCCTGGGCACCACCGACCTCGGCTACGACATGGTCGGGCGGCTGATGGTCGCCGGGCAGACGTCGCTTGAGATCGGCCTGGCTGCGGGTCTCCTCGCCACCCTCTTCGGGACGGTGTACGGGGCGGTCGCGGGGTACTTCGGCGGCTGGGTGGACGCGGCCATGATGCGGATCACGGACGCCGCGCTCGCGATCCCGGCGATGTTCCTGCTCGTCGTCGTCGCCGCGATCATCACGCCGAGCAAGGGCGTCCTCATCGTCATCATCGCCTCGGTCGCCTGGCTCTCCCCCGCCCGCCTGGTGCGCGGCGAGGCGCTCTCGCTGCGCGACCGCGAGTACGTCCAGGCGATGCGGATGATGGGCGGCGGCGGTGCGCGGGCGGTGTTCAAGCACATCGTGCCGAACGCGATCGGCACGGTCATCGTCAACTGCACCTTCCAGATCGCCGACGCCATCCTCTACGTCAGCTACCTGGCCTTCCTGGGCCTGAGCATTCCGCCGCCCTCCGCCGACTGGGGCTCGATGCTCTCGGCCGGCATCACCTACACACAGAACGGCTACTGGTGGCTGATCTTCCCGCCGGGCATCGCGATCGTCCTCGTCGTCGCCGCGTTCAACTTCATCGGTGACGGCCTGCGCGACGCGTTCGAAGTCCGGCTGCGGAAGTAAGGGAGAACCGACGAGATGACCGAGCCACTGCTCACGACCGAGCCACGGCCGACCACCGGGCCGCTGCTCAGAATCGAAGACCTGCGCGTCGACATCGCCTCGCGCGAGCGCACCGTCCACGCCCTCGACGGCATCTCCCTCGAACTCGCCCCGGGCGAGGCCCTGGGCATCGTCGGCGAGTCGGGCTGCGGCAAGACGATGACCGCGCTCAGCGTCCTGGGCCTCCTTCCGCCCGGCGGCGCCGTCACCGGCGGACGCATCCTGTTCGACGGCCACGACCTGGCCGCGGCCCCCGCACCCGTCCTCCAGGACGTACGGGGCAACACCATCGGCATGGTCTTCCAGGACCCGCTGACCTCGCTGAACCCGACGATGACGATCGGCGCGCAGGTGGCCGAACCGCTCGTCCTGCACCGCCCCGAACTGAGCCGCAAAGAGGCGTGGGCGCGGGCCGAGGAGATGCTGCGCCTGGTCGGCATGCCGCAGCCCGCCGAGCGCATGAAGGCCTACCCGCACCAGCTGTCGGGCGGCATGCGCCAGCGCGTGGCGATCGCCATGGCCCTGGTCTGCGAGCCGAAGCTGCTCATCGCCGACGAGCCGACCACCGCCCTCGACGTGACGACGCAGCACCAGATCCTGGAGCTGATCGACGGCCTGCGCGAGCGGCTCGGCATGGCGATGATCCTGGTCACGCACGACCTGGGCGTCATCGCCAACCGGGTCGACCGGGTGGCCGTGATGTACGCGGGCACGGTCGCCGAACAGTCCGACGTACGCGACCTGTTCACCCGGCCCCGGCACCGCTACACCGAGGCGCTGTTCGCCTCGCTCCCCGAGCGGGCCGCGGACAGCGGCTCGGCGCTCCACACCATTCCCGGCCTTCCGCCGAACCTGGCGGTGCGCCCGACCGGATGCCGGTTCGCACCGCGCTGCACCTTCGCCACGGACGAGTGCCGTGAGCGGGAGCCGCAACTCGCGGACGACGACGTGCGCGGCGCCGCGCACCGGTTCGCCTGCTTCCACCCGGTGCCGGACGACGCCACGGAGGCGGAGGTCGTGATCCCGCCGACCGTGCCCGCGCCGCGCGCACCGGGCGACGTGCTCGTCGCACTCGACTCCCTGGTCAAGGACTTTCCCCTCAAGGGCGGTGCCTTCTCGCGCCGTCGGGGCACGGTCAGCGCGGTGGGCGGGGTCAGTCTGGAGATCCGCAAGGGCGAGACGTTCGGGATGGTCGGCGAGTCCGGCTGCGGCAAGACCACGCTGGGCCGGATCGTCGCGGGCCTCGAAGAGCCGACGGCCGGGCAGGTGCGCTTCGAGGGGCACGACCCGGCGCGGATGTCGCGGACCGAGCGGCGGGCGCACCGGCGGCGCGTGCAGCTGATGTTCCAGGACTCCACGGCCGCCATGGACCCGCGGATGCGCGTGGGCGAGATCCTGCGGGAGCCCCTCGTGATCCAGGGTGTCGGCAGCCGCGCCGACCAGGAGAAGCTGATCGCGGAGCTCCTGGACGCGGTCGGCCTGCCGCGCGGCGCCGTGCACCGCTATCCGCACGAGTTCTCCGGCGGCCAGCGTCAACGCCTGGGGCTTGCGCGGGCGTTGACGCTGTCGCCCGATCTGGTGGTGGCGGACGAGCCGGTCTCCGCGCTCGACGTCTCCGTACAGGCGCAGATCCTGAACCTGATGCGGGAGCTTCAGCGGGAGCGCGGCCTGACGTATCTGTTCATCTCGCACGACCTGGCGGTGGTGCGCCACCTCGCGGACACGGTCGGCGTGATGTACCTGGGCAAGCTGGTCGAGTCGGGCCCGGCCGAGCAGGTGTACGCGCATCCGCTGCACCCCTATACGCGCGGGCTGCTCGACACGGTCAACCTGCCGGACCCGCAGGCGGCGGACGGCATGGACCGCACACCCCTGGAGGGCGAGACACCGTCGGCCGCGAAGCCACCGTCGGGCTGTCGTTTCCGCACCCGGTGCCCCCTGGCACAGGAGGTGTGCGCCACCACGGAGCCTCTGGTGTCGACCCCGAACGGCGCGGGACATCAGGTCGCGTGCCACTTCCCGCTGTCCGCGCCTCGGCTAGCGTCGACGGTGTGAAAGCGGCCAGTGTGAAACTCGCGGATGCCCTGACCCGCCGCCCGCTCGTGCTCGACGGCGGCCTCTCCAACCAGCTGGAGGCCGCCGGGCACGACCTGGGCGACGCCCTGTGGTCGGCGAGGCTCCTCGCCGACGCGCCGCAGACCGTCGCGGCGGCGCACCGCGCGTACTACGCGGCGGGCGCGGACATCGCCACCACGGCGAGCTACCAGGCCACGTTCGAGGGCTTCGCCCGGCACGGCATCGACGCCGTGAGCACCGCCGAACTGCTGCGCCTGAGCGTGGAGTTGGCGCGCGAGGCGGGAGCGGACGCGGGGCGCGACGTGTGGGTGGCCGCGTCCGCGGGACCGTACGGCGCGATGCTCGCGGACGGCTCCGAGTACCGGGGCAGGTACGGCCTGACGGTCGCCGAGCTCGAACGCTTCCACCGTCCGCGCCTGGAGGTCCTGGCCGCCGCGGAGCCGGACGTGTTCGCCCTGGAGACGGTCCCGGACACGGACGAGGCGCGGGCGCTGCTGCGGGCGGTGCGCGGCCTGGGCGTTCCCGCCTGGCTCTCGTACAGCGTCTCCGGCGGCTACACACGGGCGGGTCAGCCCCTGGCGGAGGCCTTCGCCCTGGCCGCCGACGCCGAGGAGGTCCTGGCGGTCGGCATCAACTGCTGCGACCCCGGGGACGCGGACGCGGCGGTGCGTCTCGCCGCGCGGATCACGGGAAAGCCGGTGGTCGCCTACCCGAACAGCGGCGAGAGGTGGGACGCGGCGGCCAGGGCGTGGCGGGGGCCCCGGCGCTTCGGTGCGGGCCGGGTCACGGGCTGGCGGGACGCGGGGGCGCGGCTGATCGGGGGGTGCTGCCGGGTGGGGCCGGAAACGATCTCCCGGGTGGCGGCGGAGCTGTCCGCGTCCGACCGGCCGCAGTGAGCTGGCGGAGAGGGCGCCGCGTTTCCGTCACACCCGCCACGACCTGCGAAAACGCCCTGTCCGAAGGTGACTGTCAGTGCCGGGGTGCAGACTGAGCCGTACCTGAGACAACGGCGTCCCGGAGGTGGCTCCCATGGCTGAGATCATCCTGACCGTAGGCACCCGCAAAGGCCTCTTCATCGGCCGCAAACCCAGCGGCACGAGCACCTGGCAGTTCGACGAAAGTCCGTACTTCAACGCCCAGGCGATCTACTCGGTCGCCATCGACACCCGCGGGGACACGCCCCGTCTCCTGGCGGGCGGCGACAGCTCCCATTACGGCCCGTCCGTCTTCCACTCGGACGACCTCGGCAGGACCTGGACGGAGCCGGCCAAGGCGGCCGTCAAGTTCCCCAAGGACACCGACGCCTCGTTGGAGCGTGTCTGGCAACTGCACCCCGCAGCCGCCGAACCGGATGTGGTGTACGCGGGCACGGAACCGGCCGCGCTGTACAAATCGCAGGACCGCGGCGAGACCTTCGAGCTCGTTCGCCCGCTCTGGGAGCACCCCACGCGTGACCGGTGGGTGCCGGGAGGCGGCGGCGAAGGCCTGCACACCGTGCTCACTGACTCCCGCGACCCGGACGCGGTGACGGTCGCCGTCTCCACCGCCGGGGTATTCCGCACCCGGGACGGCGGCAAGAACTGGGCCCCGTCGAACAGCGGCGTCTCCGCGGCCTTCCTGCCGGACCCGAACCCGGAGTTCGGCCAGTGCGTGCACAAGGTCGCGCGCGACGCCGTCGATCCGGACCGCCTGTATCTGCAGAACCACTGGGGCGTGTATCGAAGCGACGACGCGGGCGCGCACTGGACGGACATCGGCGAGGGCCTGCCCTCCGACTTCGGCTTCGCGGTCGTCGCCCACCCGCACCGCGCGGACACCGCCTACGTCTTCCCCATCAACGCCGACGCGGACCGCGTCCCCGCCGACCACCGCTGCCGGGTGTACCGCACGGGTGACGCCGGCAAGAGCTGGGAGCCGCTCAGCGCGGGCCTCCCGACCGACGATCACTACGGCACGGTGCTGCGCGACGCGATGTGCAGCGACGGCCAGGACCCGGCGGGCATCTACTTCGGCAATCGCAACGGCGAGGTGTTCGCGTCGGCGGACGACGGCGACAGCTGGCAGGAGTTGGCCTCCCACCTGCCCGACGTACTGTGCGTCAGGGCGGCGGCCATCGGTTGATCGGCGCCCCCGTTACGGCAGTAGGGTGACGCCGTGGCATCACGACCCTTGCATGAAATCGTCGAAGCGGGCTGGGCGAAGGCCCTCGAACCCGTCGCCGGGAAGATCACCGAGATGGGCGACTTCCTGCGCGCGGAGATCGCGGCGGGACGCACCTATCTCCCGTCCGGGCCGAACGTCCTGCGCGCGTTCCAGCAGCCTTTCGACGAGGTGCGGGTGCTCATCGTCGGCCAGGACCCCTACCCGACCCCGGGGCACGCGGTGGGTCTGTCGTTCTCGGTCGCGCCCGAGGTGCGCCCGCTGCCCGGCAGCCTCATCAACATCTACCGCGAGCTGGGCTCCGACCTGGGCCTCCCGCAGCCGTCGAACGGCGATCTGACGCCCTGGACCCAGCAGGGCGTCCTGCTGCTCAACAAGGCGCTCACCACGGCTCCGCGGCAGCCCGCCGCACACCGGGGCAAGGGCTGGGAAGAGGTGACCGAGCAGGCCATCAGGGCGCTCGCCGCACGCGGGCGCCCCCTGGTCTCCATCCTGTGGGGGCGCGACGCCCGCAACCTGCGGCCGCTGCTCGGCCCGCTGCCGTCCGTCGAGTCGTCGCACCCCTCGCCCATGTCGGCGGACCGCGGCTTCTTCGGCTCGCGCCCCTTCAGCCGCGCCAACGACCTGCTCGTCCAGCAGGGCGGGCAGCCGGTGGACTGGCGGCTTCCGTGACGGACGCCGTGTGTGTCCTCGGGGTCGACTCGGGCGGCTCCGGCCTCCGGGTCGCCATGGACCGGCTCGACGGCCTCGCCCGCCCCGCCCCCGTCAGCTCCAAGGAGCCGGTGCGCACCGGTGCGCTGGGCATAGACGCCGAGCACTTCATGGAGCAACTGGAGCCGCTGGCGCGGGAGTTGCTGGACCAGGCGGGCGGCGGGCGGATCACCGCCGTGGCCATCGGGGCCGCGGGCATGGCGACCCTCGGCGCCGACCTGCGCGCGCAACTGCCCGCCGCGCTCCGGGACGCCCTGGGCGTACGGCACCTGGCGCTCGCCGCGGACGCCGTCACCGCCTATGCGGGCGCGCTCGGCGACCGTCCCGGCGCAGTCGTCGCCGCGGGCACCGGCATGATCGCGATCGGCACGGACCTGACCGCGTGGCACCGCGCCGACGGCTGGGGGCATCTGCTCGGCGACTGCGGGGGCGGCGCGTGGATCGGCCGCGCGGGCCTCGAAGCGGCGATGCGGGCGTTCGACGGGAGGCAGGGCGGTTCGAAGGCGCTGCTCGCCCGCGCCGAGGAGCTGTTCGGCCCCGTGCAGCAACTGCCCGGACAGCTCTATCCGCGTACGGACCGGCCCGCGATGCTCGCCTCCTTCGCGCCCGAGGTGGCGCGCTGCGCCCCCGACGACCCCGCGGCCGCCGCGATCCTGCGCGAGGCCGCCCGGCACATCGCCGATGCCGCGGCCGCCGTCTGCCCGGCGCCGGACCGGGTCGGCCGGGGCGAGCACCCCGAAGTGGCCCTGACCGGCGGCCTGTTCAAGATGGGTGACGCGCTGCTGCGCCCGGTGGAGGCGGAGCTCGCAGACCGCCTGCGGCACGTACGGCTCGTTCCGGCGGCCGGTGATCCCCTGGACGGCGCGGTACGGATAGCCGCCGATGTCGCCGCGGACCGGCTGCGGCTGCCGCTGGACCCGCGCATGCTCACCGTGCACATCCAGTGAGCCGTGCACGTCCAGTGAGCCGTGCACGCCCGGTGAGGCGCGCACATGCGGGGCGGCAGTTGACCACTCCGTAATGTGACAGTTGACCTCTTCGGAACTCACAAGACAAAAGTGGACTTATACCGCCCGCCTGTACCCTCCCCGAACAGTGAAGCCCCGAAGACCAGTAGCATGCGGGGCCATGAGCTCCCCCACCGGGCCCGCATCAGGCCTGCCCGTACGAATGCCGCGACCCCGCCAGCCCGGTCGGCACCGCCGCCCGGAGCCCGTGGCGGCTCCCGAGAACGCGCCCGCGCTCGTTCTCGCCGTACCGGGCGTACCCAGCACCGCCACGCGCAGCCTCGCCGAAGAGGTCGTGAGCATCGCCCGCTCCGAGCTGCCCGGCCTCGACGCCCGCATCGGGTACCTCGACGGGACCGAGGACGCCACGACCACCTCGTTCCCGGAGTTCCCCTCGCTGCAGTCCGTGCTCGCGCACGCCGCCGCCGAGCGCACCGCGCGCTTCGAGCAGGCGCGTGCCGCGGGCGCGGAGGTCGCCGAGCCCGACGGGCCCGTCGCCGTCGTGGTGCCGCTCCTCGCGGGCCCCGACAACGCGCTGATGCGGCGCGTGCGGCAGGCCGTGAACGACAGCCGCGCCCCCGCCGAGCTGACGGACGTGCTCGGCCCGCACCCGCTGCTCGCCGAGGCGCTGCACGTGCGTCTCTCCGAGGCCGGTCTGGCCCGCGCGGACCGCGCGCGCCTGTTCACGGTGGCCACCGCGGCGGACGGCATCGTCCTGGCCACGGTCGGCGGCGAGGAGGCCGTGCAGGCCGCCGGGATCACCGGCATGCTGCTCGCCGCCCGTCTCGCGGTCCCGGTGATGGCCGCCGCTCTCGACCAGGAGGGCGCCATCGCGAACATGGCCGAGGAACTGCGCGGCTCCGGCTCCACCCAGCTGGCGCTCGCCCCGTACCTGATCGGTCCGGAGATCGACGCGGGCCTGCTCGACGCGGCGGCCAAGGAGGCCGGCTGCTCGGTCGCCGAGTCGCTGGGCGCCTACCCCGCGATCGGCAAGCTCGCCCTCTCCAAGTACGCGACGGCGCTCGGGATCGCCCCGCAGCAGCCGTCGGGCGCGCCGGTCCACTGACCGCACCGCGCCGGCAGACCTGATGCCGTTACGCCGATGGGCCCGCCCCCTCACGCAGGGGGCGGGCCCATCGGCGTAGGGGCAGGCGCGGTGATTCAGCCGAAGATCACGCAGGAGGCGGCCGGGGCCTCGATCGAACCGGCACGGCGCGGGATGCCCGTCCCGGGGTCGACGGCGAACCACGTCACGTCGCCGGAGCGCTCATTGGCCGCGTACAGGAACCGTCCGGACGGGTCGATGGCCAGGTCACGCGGCCAGCGCCCGCCGCACGGCACGGTGGCGGCCAGCCGCGGCCTGTCCCCCGCCTCGTCCAGCGCGAGCACCGAGATGACGTCCTGGCCGCGGGTGGCGGTCCACAGGAAGCGGCCGTCGGGCGCGACGACGACCTCGGAGGGGTAGGCCTCGCCGTCCCCCTCCACGGGCCCCGGCAGGACGGCCGCCTCGCCGAGCGGCTTGAGGGCTCCGTCGGCGGCGTCCCAGGCGCAGATCGTCAGGGTGGGGGCGAGCTCGTTCAGGACGTACGCGCGATCGCCGCGCGGATGGAACACCAGGTGCCGCGGCCCTGAGCCCGGCCGCAGCGCGACCTCGCGGTGCAGCACCGGCTCGCCCGCCGCCGTGAGCTCGCAGACGCGTACGGAGTCGGTGCCGAGGTCGACGCTCACCGCCCAGCGGCCGCTCGGGTCGGGCAGGACCTGGTGGGCGTGCGGTCCCTGCTGGCGCTGCGGGTGGGGCCCGGTGCCGGTGTGCTGCAGGATGCCGGAAGGGGTGCGGTCCAGGCCGCCGTCGGGGCGCACCGGCACGGCGGTGACGCTGCCGGAGCCGTAGTTGGCGGTCAGGACGTGTCCGGCGTGCACGGCGAGATGCGTGGGCGCCGCCCCGCCGACCGGGACCGGCGGCCCGGCCTGCCGCAGCTTGTCGCCGTCGACGCGGTACGCGGCGACGGCACCGTCCGATGTCTCGCTGACGGCGTAGAGAATGTCGCCCGCTGGCGACAGGGCGAGGTACGAGGGGTCGGCGACCGTGTCCGTGGTGCCCAGGACGGTCAGCGCACCGCTGTCCGCGTCGACCGCGGCGGCGATGATCCCGGACCCGCCTGCCGCGGTGAAGGATCCGATGTACGCCCGCCCGCTCTCGCCCTGCCTGCCGACCACTGCGTTCCCCTCTCGACTCTCGACCGAGCGCCGCGTCCAGGGGGCGCTCGTGCGGCAGACGCTAGCAGGCGGTCTAGACCAACGCCCGGCCGCTTTCGCCGCGCGTCCTGGCCAGGGCCTCGGGGTGGTGGACGTAGGCGGGGTGCCGCTCCACCGTGTCGTACGTGCGGTGGAAGACGGGTGTCGTGCTGCCGGAGAGCGGCGGCACGATCCAGGACCAGTCGGCGCCGACGGTGCGGCCCTTGCTCTCCTCGCGGCCGACGTGGGCCAGGAAGCGCCGGGACTCGGTGTGGTGGTCGGTCATGGTGATCCCGGCCCGGTCGAAGGAGTGGAGCACCGCCCGGTTGAGCTCGACCAGGGCGCGGTCCTTCCACAGGGAACGGTCGCTCGCCGTGTCGAGCCCGAGCCCCCGGGCGACGCGCGGCAGCAGGTCGTAGCGGTCGCTGTCGGCGAGGTTGCGGGCGCCGATCTCGGTGCCCATGTACCAGCCGTTGAACGGCGCGGCGGGATAGCAGACGCCGCCGATCTCCAGGCACATGCAGGCCAGCGCGGGCACCGCGTGCCAGCGCAGCCCGAGCCCCGCCCACCAGGCGTGATCGGGGTGTTCGATCGGCACTTCGAGCACGGCGTCGGGCGGCAGCCAAAACCAGCGGGGCCGGTCGTCGCCGGTCCCCTGGACCACCAGGGGCAGTACGTCGAAGGGTGTGCCTGGGCCGCCCGGCCAGCCCAGGCCGCGGGCGAACGCGGTGATCCCGGCGTTGCGCGGGTCGCCGACGATCCGGCCGTCGGGACTCTCGTACCCGGCGTACCGGATGAGCTGTTCGTTCCAGATGCGGGGCCCCGGGCGGCCGGGCGCGTCGGGGGCGAAGACGGTGATCAGGGGCCTGATCCGCCGCCCGCCCCGGACGGCCTGCCGCAGGTGCTCCGCCGACGCGGCGGCGATGTCCCCTGCGGCGGTCAGCTCCCTGCGGTCCAGGACGTGCAGGGAGCGCCAGTAGAGGCGCCCGATGCAGCGGGCGGCGTTGCGCCAGGCGAGCCGTGCGCCGAAGACGAGCTCGTCGTGCGTATGGCGGTAGGTGCCCGTCCCGTCGATCTCGGCGAACACCCCGGCGATCCGCGGGGCGGGGTCACCCCGGCGGGCCTCGTCGTGGTGCAGGCGGATGAACTCGGCGGCCGCCCGGCGCAGTGCGGGCCCGTCCCGGGCGGCGTCCGCGGCGCGCCGGTGGGTGGCTGCCCGGTCCGCGGTTCCGCTTGCCCGCGTGCCGCTGTCCGCAGGGGTTCCGTGTCCGGCCCTGCGCGGGACATTGCGCATGGTGCACCCCCGGGAGGCGGCGCCGTGGCGCGAACCGCTCCCGCGCGGCCCGCACGTCCGTCAGCCGCGGAGTTACCCCTCCTGCGGGGTGATCCACCCTGTATGTGCCCGGTGAACATGCCTCAGACGCGGGCGGTGTGTCCATGCCGCGACCCGGAACGCCAGGTCGGTGCGGGGTTCGCGGTCAGGGTGAACTCGCGGCGGCGGTGGGCCGCGCGGTGGCCTTGATGGCGGGCAGTGCGAGGGCGCCGGCCAGTTCCGCCAGTTCCTCGTCGGTCGGGCGGACGGGCCCCTCGGCGCCGTCCTCGGCGAACGCCCGGATACGCGGGGTGCGGATCCCCGTCTTGTCGGCGATCGCCTGCGGCGTCAAATGGCGTCGACGCATGGTCTGCTGGAGTAGCTGAGACAGGTCGTCCATTGGCCTCTCCTGCCCGGCCGGCGCGCTCTCATGCCGTCCGCGTCAGGCCACGGCAGGCGTCGCACGGCGCCGGGGGCGCCTCATCGGGGCAGCACGGCCCGGATGGTCTTGCCGTGCGGATCCCTGGTCACGGTGACCGAATCGGCCATGTGCCGCACCATGGGCCAGCCGAATCCGCCGGTGCCGCCCGCAAGGTCGGGCGCGCGTTCCTTCGGCGGTCGCGGATCGTCGTCGCCGACCAGTACCGCGATGCCGTCCGGCTGTGCCTCCAGACGCAGGGAGCACGAGGTCCCGCGGGCGTGCCGTACGACGTTGGTGACGAGTTCGGAGACCGCGAGTTCCACGCTCGCGGCGTCCTGGGAATCCACCGCGGGTCGGAGCCTGCCGACGAAGGCGCGGGCGAAGTCCCGTGCGTGGGCGACGGCTTCAGGAGTCTTGTCGAAGACCTCCTGCTCCATCGGTCCGGTGTCCAGTTGCATCCCGTGCGTCCTCATGAGCCCTCCTCGTATGGGGTGGCCTCTGTCCGAATATGGGGTGGCCGCTGTCCGAGATGCACACTTGCCCGGCAATACGGAACCTATAACCCCCGGATGCCCGACGGATCTTGTTGCACCATGGGGCGCATGAAGCACCGATGCCCGGGTACGTGCGCTTCACCGGCCGGTCGGGGAACGACAGAGGGCCGGCGAACTGGGAGGGAAATCATGACAGTGATCACCGGGACATCGACGGACACCGGCATCGAGACGCTGCCGGAGATCGTCTCGCCCCAGGGCGTCGAGCCGAAGGACGCCCGTGAGCTGTCGAAGCTGTTCTTCACCAGGCTCGCCACGCTGGAGGAGGGCACTGCCGAGTACCAGTACGCCCGCAACACCCTCGTCGAGATGAACATGTCCCTCGTGCGGTACGCGGCCGGGCGGTTCCGTCACCGCAGCGACGACATGGAGGACATCGTCCAGGTCGGCACGATCGGTCTGATCAAGGCCATCGACCGCTTCGAGCTCTCCCGCGAGGTCCAGTTCGCCACGTTCGCCGTGCCGTACATCGTAGGTGAGATCAAGCGGTTCTTCCGCGACACCTCATGGGCCGTGCACGTTCCGCGCCGCCTCCAGGAGGCCCGCGTCGAACTGGCCAAGGCCACCGACGAGCTCAGCACCCGTCTGGGCCGCGCCCCGAAGGTCGCCGAACTGGCCGAGCTGATGGACCTCACGCAGGAAGAGGTCATCGAGGCCCGCCAGGCCGCCAACGGCTACAACTCCACCTCCCTGGACGCCGCGGTGCACGGCGACCGCGACGACAGCGAGACCGCTCTCGCCGACTTCATCGGCGAGGAGGACCCCGCCATGGAGCTCGTGGAGGACTTCCACGCCCTGGCGCCGCTGCTCGCCCAACTCAGCGAGCGCGACCGGCAGATCCTGCGCCTGCGGTTCGTCGACGAACTCACCCAGTCGCAGATCGGCGAACGTCTGGGCGTCTCCCAGATGCACGTCTCGCGCCTTCTGACCCGCACTCTGACCCGCCTGCGCGCGGGAATGCTCACCACCCGCTGACGCGCGCGGGCGCGGTACCGCGGGGTGAAGAGGGATCCGGGCCGCCCGCGGGGGCGCTAGCATCAGTGCCCCCGCTGATGTCCGAACCAGAAGGCGAATCCCCCGCAATGGCCGACGACGCTTATCTCTTCCTTCTTCCTGACCGGCACCCCCGCCTCGGGGCGGCGCTGGCTGCCGTCGGCACCCTGGACTGCGCGGAGAGCCCCGCCGTCCACGGCTGGCTGCAGGCGCACGACGCTTCCGCCTCGTCCGAGCTGGTGCGGATCCTGCCTGCCGATGCCGAAGCCTTCATCCCCGAGGACGCCGAGCGCCTGCCCATTCCGTTGAGCGAGGAAGAGGCGCTGCGGGTCCAGCAGGAGTGTGCGCCCCAGTCCGTCACGGACATGGAGAGCGAGCTCCTGGAGTTCCGGGACACGACCAGGGACTGGGAGGCCTTGGTCCACCGGGCGCTCGCCGCG
This sequence comes from Streptomyces sp. NPDC046925, assembly GCF_040644915.1. Classification (NCBI taxonomy): domain Bacteria; kingdom Bacillati; phylum Actinomycetota; class Actinomycetes; order Kitasatosporales; family Streptomycetaceae; genus Streptomyces; species Streptomyces sp. NPDC046925. The sequence continues at coordinate 84,236 of NZ_JBEYWZ010000014.1, forward strand.
GGTGTTCCCGCGCCGCGCATCGCCCGGCTGACCGGCCTCGACCCGCAGGCCATCGGCCGACTGACCGTATGACCTGCGGCCGCGCGTGCGGTCTTGTGACCGCGCGCGCTCCCGGCCGCTAACGGGCGGGGGTCGAGCGCTTCGTGAAGCGGTGCCACCAGTGCCGCCGCCGGGGATGTACCGCACGGCCCAGCCTGCGGCCGACCAGCAGATAGCCGAGGACGGCGCCCGTCGTGTTGAGCAGGACGTCGTCGACGTCGAAGGCGCGTCCGGTGACGAGCATGCCCTGGGCCAGCTCGACGAGCAGCATCACCACGGCCGTCAGGGCTATGACGCGGATGAGCCCGCGGGCGCGGGGCACGAGCACCGGCAGGAGCATGCCGAACGGCAGCCCCAGGACGATGTTGCCGCCGAGCTGTTTGACGGTGTCGCGGAACGCGGGTTGTCCGAGGTAGTCGCGGATCGAATCGCCGGGGCGCAGGTTGCTGTGCGTCAGGGATTCGGAGGCGGCCGAGGGTTCGAGGGTCAGCCGGGCCAGGAGCACGGCGAACACCACCGTCCCCGCGAAGGCCGCCAGCATGGCCATCGCGCGCGCCCATCCGGCGAGCGGGGGCGCACCGGGGGCCCTTGCGCCCCCTGATTCCTCCACGGTCTTGCCCTGTGGAACTGTCCGTGCCATCACGAGCCTCCATTCAGGCAGTGGGGGTGGAGCGCTGACGTCAGACGGGGTCCGTACGGCCGAACAGACCGGCGTGCCCCGGCGGGAGCTGGGTGAGGATGCGGCGCAGCAGCGCGTCGTCGGCGACCTCCGCGACCGTGGCGAGCACCGCGGTGACGGCGCGGCGGGCCTGACCCGCGTCGACGTCGACGCGCGCGCCCACCTCCGCGACGAAGGCGGCGGGCGTCAGGGGTTCGCTGGCCGGTGAGCCCTCGTTGAGCAGCGGGCCGCACTGGCGGGGCAGCAGCCGGGCCAGGTCGGTGCGGTCGTCGCCCACCAGGTGCTCGCCCAGGACTTCGAGGACGCTCTGCACCGCTCCTGCGGCTTCTTGGCGGACCACATAGCCTCCGCGTTCCTGGACGCGGTCAAGCAGCACTTCCACGGGCTCGTTCACGGCCGCTCCTTTCTTCGGGCTCGTCGGTGTGATGGGCGCGGGACGGCTGCAGGACGGAGTCGGCGACGTCGAGCAGCGAGTGACCGTCGCTCGCGCTGACTTCCTGCAGCCACGCCAACCCTTCGGCGACGGCGCAGTCCTGGCGCGCCGCGACATGCTCGGCCGCCTGGTGGATTCGCTCCCAGCGCGCCGCGCGCGTGCTGGTGGTCCACACCGGACGGCCGCTTCCGTGGCCCGCGTGCACGGGCCGCCAGCGCATCAGGGCGTCGAGGGCGAGGGCGGCGGCGCGCTGCGCGTGGGTGATGTGGGTGGAGGTCACGTCGGTGCGCTCGGTGTAGTAGAGACACAGGACGCCGACCGGTGTGCGGCCGTCGTGCAGCGGGAGCGCGAGAACCCGCCGGGTGCCCGGCAGTTCATCGCTCAGGGGCGGTCCGGTGCGGCAGGGGTAGTCGCGCAGGTCCGGCACGAAGACGGGCTGCATCCCCAGGGCCGCGCTGACCGAGGGGCCGTCGGCGCGGGTGAACTGGGCGGCCTCGGCCTGCAGGGCGGGTTCGTCGGTGGCGTGCAGGAGCTGCCAGTGTTCGAGCCGGGGCAGCCAGGACAGGGCTGCTCGCTGCGCGCCCAGGGACTGGGTGAAGGCGGTACAGAGCCGGTTGGGCAGCGCGTGTCGCCCGACAGCTGCGGCGACCGACACGTCGTGCACGATCGACGGTGATTCCTCCAGCATCTCCGGCATGGTCGATATCCCTCTCCGTCGCGCGCCTCACGGTCCGCCTGCCTCTTCCGGGCGGAGGCGCGCGGCTGGGCCCGTCACCCGGAGGAGCGGAAGTCCGTCTACCACGCGATCGGCCACCTCATGTCTGGCCGTTCGGTGCCATACATCCACGTCACCCGTCCGGTTGAGGGCAGCGGCCGGGTCGTGCTGAGGGCAGCGGCCGGATCGTGCCTGGTCAGGCCCCGATCAGCGGCGTACGGGTCGGGGTGCGCAGCGGCACGGCCAGTTCGACGAGTGCCTTCTCCAGGCCGTGCAGATGGGCGAAGACCGGCTCGGCGGCGACCGGTTGCGGCACGGCGGCGGCATCGGCGGCCGGTCCGTGTTCCGGCTCCGGCGCGGTGAGTGCCTCCACGGCGGACTCCACGCGCCAGCAGGCGGCGGCGAGCCGGTCGTCGTGCGAGGCCTCGGGGTCCGCGGCGATCGAGGCGAGCCCGCGCACCTCGCGGGCGCAGGCGTCGAGCAGCGCGAGCACCTGGCGGGCGCGTTCCTTGCGGGCCCGCAGCGGGCTGAACGGGTGCACCAGCGGAGCCAGCGAGAACCGCACCTTCCCCAGCAGCTGCTCAAGCTCGGCCACGCGCGGCGCCGGGTCGGCGCTCGCGGATCCGGCGAGCCGGGCGGCGGCTTCCGCGGTGCAGGCGTGCACGCAGCGCAGGGCGCGCTCGATCCAGGCGTTGGTGGTGGCATGCGTGGTGACGGGCAGCACGAGGAGCACGGCGAGCACGGCACCGAGCGCGCCCACGCCGGTCTCCGCGACCCGCAGGGCGAGCAGCCCCGGGTTCAGGACCCCGAGGAGGCCGTAGAGCACGCCGGCCATCACGGTGACCGCGAGCATCATCCATGTGTAGGAGACCGCGGCCGTGTAGAAGATCCCGAAGACGCTGACGGCGACGATGATCGCCGAGGGCACCGGCGCTCCGTGCAGCGGGACCGCGAGGACGAAGCCCGCGCCGATGCCGATGACCGTGCCGAGCACCCGCCTGAAGCTGCGCACCAGGGTCTCCCCGCTCGACGCGGTGTTCACGAACACCCACCAGGTGGCGCCCACGGCCCAGTACCACCGCTGGTCGGAGAGCACCTGCCCGGCCGCGAGCGCGAAGGCGCCGCCGAGCGTCGCCTGGACCGCCTGCCGGGTGGTCGTCCTCGCGAGGCCCCGTCCTGCCGGCGGCGCGGGTACGGCGGCGGGCGGCACGCGGCGTTCGTAGCACCAGAGGCCGAACCGCACGGCCGACGAGGCGCACAGCGAGAGCAGGAGGGCGGCGAACAGTTCGGGCAGCTGGCCGGGCCCCGTGTGCAGGAACTGCGTCGCGAAGAACATCATGAAGGCGAACACGCCGAGCGAGTGCCCGCGCGGCCCCCACCGCCGCGCGTACACGCCCGCGCCCATCACGGCGAGGAAGGCGGCGTCCCGCGCCACGGGCACGTCGTGCAGCACGGCCGCGAGGGCGAGCACGGGGAACCCGACGGCGGGCAGCAGGGCCGTCGTGACGGCCTGTCCCCTCACCGTCGCGTCACCCACGGTGAAGAGCGCGAGAAGCGCCGCGAGCCCGCCGGTGATCGCCGCGGCGAGCGAGTGCCCGGCCAGACCGCACACGGCCACCGCGAGGGCGATGCCGATGACGGCCCGCGCGGCGAACCGCAGCCGCATCCGCCCCGGATCCGGCGCCGTGAACACGCTCTTCAGCACAGCTTCCCCGCCCCTTTCGCGGTCAGCTCCGTCGAACTGCCCGCCAGAATTTCGCACCGCCCGCATGAACCGGCATGAAAAAGGCGCCGCGGGAATCCGCAGCGCCATCGACAGACACATCAGACCATCCGGAGTCCTGCTGGCTCAACAGGCACAGGTTTCACTGGGCCATTGGCTCACTCTTGTACGATCGTTCCGAGCCACAGGAGGGCCAACGGACCACGTCGCCGGTCGCCGCGGCCCGCTCCCGTTTCGGGGGTGCCGGGCGGGGTAAGCGTGCGCTCTCGACGTCAGCGCTTAGGAGAGTCGGTATGCCCGGAGTCATCAGCCGCATCAAGCAGTTCGTCCGGAGTCCTCAGGGACAGCGCGCGATCCGCGAGGCCCGCCGCGCCTCGGCCGACCCCAGAAAGCGGGCCCAGGCCAGGCGGATGCTCGGCAAGTTCCGCGGACGCCACTGAGCCGCGCGAAAAACCCTCAGGTGACCGCGTCGCGCCCGCCGGGCGAGATCAGGCCGGTCTCGTAGGCGAGCACGACGGCCTGGACGCGGTCGCGCAGGTCCAGTTTGGACAGGATGCGGCCCACATGCGTCTTGACCGTGGTCGGGCTGAGGAAGAGCCGGTCGGCGAGCTCCGCGTTGCTCAGACCCGTCGCGAGCAGCCGGAGCACTTCGAGCTCGCGGGGCGTCAGACCGGAGAGGTCGCGGTGCGGGGGTGCCTGCTCGGCCTCCTCGCGGGTGGCGAAGCGTTCGATGAGGCGGCGGGTGATGGCGGGCGCGAGCAGGGCGTCACCGGACTGCACGAGACGTACGGCGGCCACCAGATGCTCGGGGGTGACGTCCTTGAGCAGGAAGCCGCTCGCCCCGGCGGTGAGCGCCGCGTAGACGTAGTGGTCCAGGTCGTACGTGGTGAGGATGATGACCCGCGTCTCGTGCGGGCCTTCCCCGCCCAGGATCCGCCGGGTGGCCTCGATGCCGTCCATCTGCGGCATGCGGATGTCCATGAGGACGACGTCGGGCCGGGTGCGCCGGACGGCGGCGACCGCCTCGGCCCCGTCCGCGGCCTCGGCCGTCACCTCGATGCCGTCGGCGGCCAGGATCATCCCGAAGCCGGTCCGTACGAGGGCCTGGTCGTCGGCGATGACCAGGCGCAGCGGGAGTCGGCTCATGAGGTCCGCCAGGGGATGCGGGCCCCGATGCGGTAGCCGCCGGTGAGGGTCGGCCCCGCGGTGAGTTCGCCGCCGTAGACCGCGAGGCGCTCGCGCAGTCCGATGAGACCGCGGCCGTTGCCGTCCGCCCGCGGGGCCTCCCGCGCGGCTCCGGTGTCGACGACCTCGATCTCCAGGCAGTCGTCGGTGCGGCCGATGGTGACGGAGGCTTCGGCGCCGGGCGCGTGCTTGATCGTGTTGGTCAGCGCCTCCTGGACGACGCGGTACGCCGCGAGGTCCGTGCCGGGCGACAGGGGCTGCGGCGGCAGGTCCACCGTGACGCCGACCGGTGTCCCCGCGGCCCGTACGCGGGCTATCAGGGCGTCGAGCTGGCCGAGGCCGGGCTGCGGCTCGAGGCCGTCCGCCGGACTGTCGGGACGGCCGGTGTCCGCGGCGGCCAACAGGCCCATCACATGGCGCAGTTCGGCCATGGCGGCCCGTCCCCCGGCCTCGACGGCGAGGAGTGCTTCCTTGGACCGTTCCGGCGCCGTGTCCATCACCTTGCGTGCCGCCCCCGCCTGGATCACCATCACGCTCACATTGTGCGTGACGACGTCGTGCAACTCGGCGGCGATACGGGATCTCTCCTCGTCCACCGCCCGGCGCATGGCCTCGCCCTGCGCCTGTTGCAGCTGCGCGTACCGGTCCCGGCTCGCCGTCAACTGCCGCCGCCACAACCGGACGAGGCCGGCGAGGACCCCCGCGAGGAACAGCACGACCGCCGGGCTCGACCAGCTCGGAAGGATGGCTTCCGAGTCCCGGAACGCGATACCGGCCAGGACCGCGGCGCCGAGCAGCACGACCATCGCCCGCATCCGGTACCGGCTGTACATGACGGCGCTGTAGGCGCCGATGACGCAGGTCAGGACGTTGATCCAGGAGGTCCTGTCCTCTCCGACGGCCAGCGCCACGACCAGCACCGCCGTGAACGCGGCCAGCGGATAACGGCGCCGGACCGCGAGCGGCAGCGCCGAGAGGACGACGAGCGGCCAGGGCGCCGCGTAGATCTCCTGGTCCGGCGGGGTCCCCGGCCCCACGGGCGGCGGCTCGGGCAGCGGGGGCGGCGCGGAAGGCCCGGCCGGGACGTCCTGCCCGATCGCGGCAGGACCGCTGTCGGGGTAACGCGCCGCCACGATCAGGGCGATGACCGTCAGCAGGACCGCGAGGGCCGCGTCGATGCGCACCGCCCGGCGCGAGAGCGGGGCGGGCCGCTCCTCCGGGCGGAAGGCGTCGCGCAGTTGCTGACGCCATCCGCGCCGGTCGTCCGTGTCCACCGGCTCATTGTGCGACCCGCCCGGCACGGCCCGCATCAGCCTGTGCGGCCGGGCTGCTGTCCCACAGGAGTACGTCGCTGTGATGACGGCCCGGCAGGGTCGTCCGGCGGGAGGACCGGATGTCGGTGCCTCGGCCGACGCGCCCGGACGGCCCGCGCTCCTACGTTCACCGGGCCGGCAACGCACGAGCCCCGACCGCCCCCGGCATCCGGCGGTCGCGGGCCATCGACCCCAAGGACGGACCCTCCCATGACTCACGTGATCGAACTGTCGGGCGTGGCCAAGCGCTACGACGGTGCGGGCGCGCCCGCGCTCGGGCCGCTCGACCTCGGCGTCGCCCCCGGTGAGGCCCTTGCCGTGACCGGCCCGTCCGGCAGCGGCAAGTCCACGCTCCTTCATCTCGTCGCGGGCCTGGACAAGCCCACGGAGGGCACGGTCACCGTGGCGGGCCGGCGCATCGACCGGCTGAGCGAGCACGCGCTCGCCCGCTTCCGCCGCGAACAGGTGGGCATGGTCTTCCAGTTCTTCAACCTGCTCGACGACCTCACGGTCGAGGACAACATCCGGCTGCCCGCCCAACTCACGGGAACGGCACGCAAGAAGGCCGCGGCCCGCACCGTCGAGCTCATGGAGATCCTCGGCATCCAGCGGCACGCCCGCGCCTATCCGGGCCGTCTGTCCGGCGGCGAACGCCAGCGCGTCGCCGTGGCGCGGGCCCTGGTCAACCGCCCCGCCCTGCTCCTCGCGGACGAGCCGACCGGCGCGCTCGACACCGCGTCGGGCCACGACGTCCGTGAGCTCCTCGTGGATCTGCACCGCGGCGGGCAGACGATCGTCCTCGTCACGCATGATCTGGCGCTCGCGGAGGCCTGCGCGAGCCGCACGATCCATCTGGTCGACGGCCGGCTCGCCCTCGACACCCGTGCGCAGGTGCTCCGGTGAGGCGCGTCGGCAGCGGCGCGCTCGGCCGCGTGGTGCGCTCCGGGGTGGGCAGGCGGCGGGTGCAGACCGTGGTGATCGCCGTGGCCACGATGATGGCGGTGGCGTCGGCCGTGGTCGCCGGGTCCCTCCTGGTCGCCGCCGACGCCCCCTTCGACCACGCCTTCGCGCGGCAGCACGGGGCGCATGTCACCGCGCAGTTCGATCCGGCCGGGGCGAGCACGGCCGAGATCGAGGCCACCGGCCGCCTCGAAGGCGTCACGGCGAGCGCGGGCCCGTACCCGCTCACGACCATCCACCTGGCGGACCCGGGCGGCGGCCATGTGCCCGGACTGACGCTGGCGGGTCGCCCGGACCCGCACGGCTCCGTGGACGACCTGGATCTGAAGTCGGGCCGGTGGGCGAAGAAGCCGGGCGAGGTCGTCCTGTCCGAATCGTTCGCCGGGCCCGCGTTCGAGCCCGGGTCCGCTCTGCGCACGTCGGACGCCGCGGGCGCCGGGACCCTCACGGTCGTCGGCTTCGCCGTGTCGGTCAGCAAGACCGCGGATGCGTGGGCGACGCCCGCGCAGGTCAGGGCGCTGGCGTCCGGAGAGAGCCCCGTCACGAGCCAGATGCTCTACCGCTTCGACTCCGCGGGCACGCAGAGCGAGATCGCCGGAGCCCGGAAGAGGCTCGCGGCCGCGGTGCCCTCCGGTGCGCTGCTGGGCACCCAGTCATATCTGGACACCAAGCGCGCCGCCGACGAGGGCGCGGCACCGACCATTCCGTTCCTGATCGCGTTCGGCGTGCTCGGCATCGCCATGTCCGTGATCATCGTCGGCAGTGTGGTCAGCGGCGCGGTCGGCATGAGCCTGCGCAGGATCGGCATCCTCAAGGCCATCGGCTTCACGCCGCGCGAGGTGGTGCGCGCGTACGTGGCCCAGGCCCTGATTCCCGCGGGCGCCGGCATCGCGCTGGGTGTCGTCCTCGGGAACCTGCTCGCCGTCCCGCTCCTGGCCGACACCGAGGAGGTGTACGGCACCGCCTCGCTGTCGGTGGCCTGGTGGGTGGATGTCGTGGTGGCGGCCGCCGCGCTGCTGGTCGTCGGCGTCGCGGCCCTGATTCCCGCGCTGCGGGCCGGGCGGCTCCGTACGGTCGAGGCCATCGCGGTCGGCCGGGCGCCGCGCACGGGCCGCGGCCGGTGGGCGCACCGGGCGGCGGGCCGCCTGCGGCTGCCGCGGGCGGTCACCTACGGCCTCGCGAGTCCCTTCGCGCACCCGGTCCGTGCGCTCGCGATGCTGCTCGCGGTGGCCTTCGGCACCGTCGCGGCGACCTTCGCGGTCGGGCTCACCGCGTCGCTCGCCGCGGTCGGTGAGGCGTCGGATCCCGAGGAGCGGGCCGCCGTCACCGTGTTCAGCGGCCGGCCGACGGCGGGCCCGTCCGAGGGCCCCGGAAAACCCGGCGCCCCGGCGGCCCGCGCGCAGCCCCGCGCCGCCGATCCGGCGAAGGTGCGCGCCGCCGTCGACGCCCAGGCGGGCACCGCCTCGTACTACGGCCTGGCCCGGACCGAGGCCGTGGTGGGCGGGGTCTCCGGCCGGGTGCAGACCAGCCTCTACCAGGGCGACACGGGTTCGGGCAGCTACGAGATGATCGCCGGGCACTGGATCAGCGGCGCGGGCCAGCTCGTGGTGTCCACGCGCTTCCTGGAGCGCACCGGCGCCGGGATCGGCGACACCGTGCGGGTGACGGTGGAGGCGCAGACGCGGACCCTGCGGATCGTCGGCGAGGCCTTCGACACCTCGGACGACGGCCTGCACCTGCACGCGGACCTCGCCTCGTTCCCGGCGGCCGAGCCCCAGACGTTCCTCGTCGAGGTGAAGCCGGGCGTCTCCCCCGCCGCGTACGCCGAGAAGCTGGCCGCGGCCCTTGAACCGCTGGGCGGCGACGCCATGGCCAACTCACGGTCCGGGCAGGAGGGCATGGTCCTCCTGCTGAACACGATGGCGGTGCTGCTCACGCTGCTGCTGGTCTCCGTGGCGGGCCTCGGCGTGCTCAACTCCGTCGTCCTCGACACCCGCGAGCGCGTCCACGACCTCGGCGTCTGCAAGGCGCTCGGCATGTCACCGCGGCAGACCGTGGGGCTCGTCCTGGCCTCGGTGGCGGGGGTCGGGGTGGTCGGCGGCCTGGTGGGCGTGCCTGCCGGGTACGCGCTGCACGGCTTCGTCCTGCCGGTGATGGGGCGCGCCGCGGGCACCGGCCTGCCGCCGTCGGTCCTCGACGTGTACACGCCTTCGCACCTGGTCCTGCTCGGCCTCGCCGGGGTCGTCATCGCGCTCCTGGGCGCGCTGCTCCCGGCAGGGTGGGCGGCCAGGGCCCGTACGGCCACGGCACTGCGCACGGAGTGAACCGCGGGGCCGGGGTCCTAGGGCTCGGTCGGCGGCCACTGGGGGCGCTGGTCGGCCGGCAGGGTCTGCAGGGCCTGGCCGACCGTGCGGTGGGCGGGGAGCAGTTCCGTGCTGCCGGTCAGCGTCAGCATTTCCGTGAGGCGGCGACCCGCCCCCGCGAGGAGCAGCTTGCCCTCGCGGCGTTCGAGCAGCCAGCGCACGGCGAGCAGACAGTTGAGCCCGCGCGAGTCGCAGAACATCAGCGCCGTCACGTCCAGGACCAGATGCCGGTGCCCGGCCTCGACACTGGCGCCGAGGGTACGCAGGAAGAACTCCTCGCAGGACTGGTCGAGCTCGCCGCTGACCCGCAGCACCGCGGAGTCGGAGCAACTCGCGAGCTCGGTGATGGTCAGGCGATGGGTCTCAGTGGACATCGCACCCCCATGACCCATCGTACCGAGACGGCCCAGAAGCCTCTCCCGGAACAGTCCGGCGCGCGCCCCTCGGCTACCTCCTGTCGAGGAGCTTGACCCGCAGCCGCCCCAGGATCCGGGTCAGGATGCGCGAGACGTGCATCTGGGAGATACCCAGCTCCGCACCGATCTCGCTCTGTGTCATGTCGGCGGCGAAGCGCATCGCGAGGATCTTGCGGTCGCGCTCCGGGAGCGCGGCGATGAGCGGCTTCAGGGTGTGCAGGTCCTCGACCTTGTCCAGCTCCGGATCGCGGTAGCCCACGTGGTCGGCGAGCGTGTCGTCGGAGTCGACGCCGTCGGCCGGGTAGTCCAGGGAGGCCGTGGTGTAGCCGTTGGCGGCGGTCAGGCCCTCGCTGACCTCGGCCTCGTCCAGGTCGAGGTGCTCGGCGAGTTCGGCCGTGGTCGGGGGGTGCCCGTTCGTCTGTTCGAGATCCGTGGTGGCCTTCACCAGGTCGAGACGGAGCTCCTGCAACCTGCGGGGAACGCGTACGGCCCAGGTGGTGTCGCGGAAGAAGCGCTTGATCTCGCCCATGATGGTCGGCAGCGCGAAGGTGGGGAACTCCACGCCCCGCTGGAGGTCGAAGCGGTTGATCGCCTTGATCAGGCCGATCGTGCCCACCTGGACGACGTCTTCGTACGATTCGTCGCGCGGGCGCATCCGATGGGCCGCGTACTGCACGAGGTTGAGGTTCAGTTCGACCAGCGTGTTGCGTACGTAGGCGTGTTCGGGAGTCCCTTCCTCCACGGCGTCGAGGCGGGCGAAGAGCGCCTTGGACAGGGCCTTCACCTCCGCCATGCGGCGTCCGCCGGTGGGCGGAAAGGGGCGCTCGGCGGCCGTCGGCGGGGCCGCGGCGGTCTCGGGGCCGACCGTGTCGGAACCGACGGTATGTCGCTCGGCGACCGACCCTGTCGATCCTTGACTGCTGGTCGTCGAGGCCACCATCGTCACTCCCGGAGCACAAGGCGCTCTCGGGGGTGAGAGCGCGCCGTGCACGGGCCCCTACCCACCATCTCCCGTTACATTCCCGTGACTTGACTTTCCGTATGGAATGCCTTTTTCGGGGCACTCGGTCACCCCGCGGGATGACAGGGAGGTGGACGGCTGTGATCTGGTGGATGTGGCTGACCGCAGTGCTGGTGGCGCTGCTCCTGCTGGCAGGTGCGGTCCTGGGGACGCAGGCCAGGCGCCGTGGCGGCGGCGCGATCGTGGTCCGCCGGGGGCGTCGCGGGGGACGCGGGAGCACGCGATGACCGCGCTGATGCTCGCCGCCGAACTGACCAAGCGGCCCGTGGTCACCCTCGGCGGGGAAGCGGTGGCGCAGATCAAGGACACCGTCTTCGACGCGTCGGGCGGGCAGATCACCGGATTCACGCTGGCGGGCCGCGGGTTGCTCTCCGGCCCGCTCAAGCAGAGCCTGCCCTGGACCGGCGTCCATGCCCTCGGCCCCGACGCGGTGATGATCCCGGCCGTCGAGGTACTGCAGGCCAGGGACGCGGTGGTGGACAGGGGCGAGGCCGGATCCGGGCAGGTGCGGGGCGCCCGTGTGCTGAGCGACGCGGGCCTCGAGTTGGGCACCGTCCTCGACGCGGTGGTCGAGGGCGGCACCAGTGGCCGGGTGGCCGGTTTCCACGTCGACACCACCGAGGCGATGGGGCGGCACGAACGCCGGGCGTTCCTGCCGGCGTACGGCCGACTGGCCATGACCGGCGACACGTTGGTGATCCCGGCGCGGCTGGCCGAGCAGGCGGTGGACGACCTCGACGCGCTGGCCGCGGCATGGGACCGGACCCGGGCAGCGGGTGAGCCGGGGCTCCGGGGGACGGAGTCGCGTGCGGCGCACCTGCGCAAGGAGGACGACCGATGATGCTGCTCAGCCAGGCCCTGGGACTCTCCGTCGTCAGCGCCGAGGACGCGCTCCCCGCCGGGGAGGTGGCCGGTCTCGGCATCGACCCGCGGACCTGCCGGATCACGGAGCTCTATCTCAAGAACGCCAAGAGCGGCGACAGCGTGCCGTGGGCGCGGGTGCGCGGGATGGGGCCGGACGCGGCGATCATCGACACCGCCGCGGGCGAGGCGGGCCGGAGCAGCCCGCACTCCCGGGCGCACAAGCGGCTGCTCGGCAAGCGGGTCCTGACCGAGTACGGCGAGGACATCGGCATGCTCACCGAAGTCACCTTCGACCCGGACACCGGCGCGGTCGGCGACCTCTACATCGGCCGCGACCAGACCCCGACACCCGGCAGCCACCTGATCGGCATCGGCCCCTACGCACTGGTCCTCGCCGCCGGACCGCCGCCCGCCCGCTGAACCCGTCTCTCGGTTCGGCCACCCCATCGGGTGAGCATGTGCCCGCGCGGACCGGGCAGCGGAAGCGCCATGCAACTCATCAACCGGATCGAACACACCATGGAGCGCTGGACAACTGCCTTGTGGACACAGCTGGTTCCGCCCGTGCACCGGCACGGGGAGGTAGTCGACATACTGCGCCGGCAGTGCGACGACAGTGCGTTGATCCTCGGACGCGAGCGCGTCCTCGTCCCCAACTCGTTCGTCGTCGAGCTACCGCCCGAGAGTCACCGCCGATTGAGCTCCACCAGCACGGAGTTGGGTCACTACCTCGCCAACCAGGTGCACCGTCACGCCGCCGAGCAGGGCTACACGTTCGCGGGGCCCGTCGCGGTCAGCCTGCGGTCGGCCGGGGAGGACGCCGTCGGCAGGTTCCGGATTCACGGCCGGATCACCCCGCAGTCCGACGGCCGGATCACCCCGCAGTCCGCGGGAAGTCAATATATGTGACGGCCGTATGAGAAATAGACGCGAGGCGCTCTGAGGGTTTCTCGTGCGACGCCCGGAACGGAATTATTTACCACACGGTGCCGACCTCGGCGTGCTACTGTCCTTTTCAGTTGCAGTTGTGGTTCCCAAAAACTCCAAGTGCCCTCGCCTCCTTTACCGGCAGGTGGGAGCACTTTTGTATTTCCGGTCTTTTCCGGCGGGGTGATCATCGCCGCGACACGGAGTTCGCACGGCGCGGGCTCCGGGCATTTCCCCGAAGGAGATTCAGACATGGCAAACGGCACCGTGAAGTGGTTCAACTCGGAAAAGGGCTTCGGCTTCATCGAGCAGGACGGCGGCGGCCCCGACGTCTTCGCCCACTACTCGAACATCGCCGCCCAGGGCTTCCGTGAGCTCCAGGAAGGCCAGAAGGTGAACTTCGACATCGCCCAGGGCCAGAAGGGCCCGACGGCCGAGAACATCGTTTCCGCCTGACGCTCACGCGTACTTCACGGCTGGGGCCCGCACCTTGGGGTGCGGGCCCCAGCTCGTGCATTTACCTCATTATCCGGGGCCACGGATTTCCGCGCGAACATCTTGATCGCGCCATCTGCCGATCGCACGCCTACCGATCGCACCGTCTGCTGATCGCGCCACCTGCCGATCGCGCCATCGGATTGATTTCGCCTCCGAGCCCCTGTCCGGAACGGCACTCGTTCTCGCGATTCCCCGTGCTGCGCTCGCGCGCTCCCGCTGCGGAATTCCTTGGTACGTGCCGCATCGAGGAAGGTTCCGCATGAACCGCACACGTACGACCGATCACTCCTCGCGCGCCCGCCACGGCGCGCCGTCCCGCGGGCGCTCCGGCGCCCCGGGCCGTCAGGGCGGCGGCCACGGCCGCCGGCCGTCCGCGCCGCAGGGCGAGTTCGCCCTGCCGGTCACGGTCACCCCCGCGCTCCCGCCCGTCGAGGCGTTCGCCGACCTCGCGATGCCGGCGCCGCTGCTCGCCGCGCTCGGCCGCGAGGGCATGACCGTGCCGTTCCCGATCCAGGGGGCGACGCTGCCCAACTCCCTCGCGGGCCGCGACGTACTGGGCCGTGGCCGCACCGGTTCGGGCAAGACCCTCGCCTTCGGCCTCGCCCTCCTCGCCCGCACGGACGGTCGGCGCGCCGAGCCGCGCCGACCGCTCGCCCTGGTCCTCGTCCCCACCCGCGAACTGGCCCAGCAGGTCAGCGACGCCCTCACGCCGTACGCCCGGGCCCTGCGCCTCAGGCTCGCCACGGTGGTCGGCGGCATGTCGATCGGCAAGCAGGCCGGGGCGCTGCGGACCGGCGCGGAAGTCGTCGTCGCCACCCCCGGCCGGCTGAAGGACCTCATCGACCGCGGCGACTGCCGGCTGGACGAGGTCGCCGTCACGGTCCTCGACGAGGCCGACCAGATGGCCGACATGGGCTTCATGCCGCAGGTCACCGCGCTGCTCGACCAGGTGCGCCCCGACGGCCAGCGGATGCTGTTCTCCGCCACGCTCGACCGCAACGTCGACCTCCTGGTCCGCCGCTATCTCTGCGACCCGGTGGTCCACTCGGTCGATCCCTCCAAGGGAGCGGTCACCACGATGGAGCACCATGTGCTGCACGTGCACGGCGCGGACAAGCACCGGACGACCACCGAGATCGCGGCCCGCGAAGGCCGGGTGATCATGTTCCTGGACACCAAGCACGGCGTCGACCGGCTGACCGAGCACCTCCTGAGCAGCGGCGTCCGCGCCGCGGCCCTGCACGGCGGGAAGTCCCAGCCGCAGCGGACGCGGACCCTGACCCAGTTCAAGACCGGTCATGTGACGGTCCTGGTGGCGACCAACGTCGCCGCACGCGGCATTCACGTCGACAACCTCGACCTGGTCGTGAACGTCGACCCGCCCACCGACCACAAGGACTACCTCCACCGCGGCGGCCGTACGGCCCGCGCCGGTGAGTCCGGCAGCGTCGTCACCCTGGTGACGCCCAACCAGCGGCGCGACATGAGCCGCCTCATGACGGCCGCGGGCATCACCCCGCAGATCGCCCAAGTGCGCTCCGGCGACGAGGAGTTGCGCCGCATCACCGGCGCACAGGCCCCTTCGGGCGTCCCGGTCACCATCGCGGCGCCGACCGCGGAGCGTCCCCGTCGCGGCGGCTCCTCCTCCGCGCGGGGGCGCCGCAGCCGCAGCGCACAGGACCGGCGCACCGACCGGGCTCCGCGCCGCTCCGCTCAGGGACCGTCCACCCCCAGTCAAGCGGCCTGAGACTTCACCACCACCAGGCCCGCCCGCTCCTGCGGCCGTCCGCGAAAGCCCGGCCCGCACGGCCCCCTTCCGTCACCGGCCTTCTCCCTCCTCACCTGCGAGGCACCATGCGCTGCGTCATCGCCCGTTTCCCCTTCGACCTCACCAAAGAGGGAGTGCTCGACGCCATGAAGGGGGTGAAGCCCGAGCCCGTCACGGGTGACTCCGTCATCGTCGGCCGCCGCCAGTACCCCATCAAGCAGGTGGGCGCGGTCGTCACGCGGCAGGACCGCCGCGACTTCAGCGCCGGGGAAGTCACCCGCGCCATGACTCTCCTGGGCTTCACCTGCCGCACCCCTGCCGAGGAGAACGCGGCGCCGCGCGGCCTCACCCCGCTGGAGACGGCATCCGCGCTGCTCGGCACCCCCGTCCCCCGGTAGCAGAGCAGATCCCGAGAGGGCCTTGTCCCGGCACGTGCGTGCCGGGACAAGGCCCTCTCTGCGTGACTCCGTCCGCACCTCTGTACAAACGTCGAGCAGCGGTGCACAAAATCTATGCTCGTCAGCGTAGACATTGGGCGGTCACATCGTTAGGGTTTCTCTCGTAGCTGTAGACCAAGCAAGAGGGAGAACGGAGGAGCAGACGCCATCAGGATCGCCCGGCCCAGAGCGTTTCGGTCGGGTGCCGCAAGACCTCGGATTGGAAGGTGGTCCTCGGTCACGCATCAGCGATCCCCGCTTCCCGCCCTGTTCTCGGGCCGGACGGCGGAAACAATAAGTCGGCGCTACGACACGGCCGACAGATGGTGTTGAATTTCCTTCGGGGCCCTGGTGCCGTACGGCACCAGGGCCCCTCTACGCATGGCATAAAGAGGTGACATGACTGCGGAAACCCCGCTCAGTGGTCGTCTGGACGACGACGACTATCCCGCCTACACCATGGGGCGGGCCGCCGAGATGCTCGGCACCACACCAGGCTTTTTGCGGGCCCTCGGTGAGGCCCGCCTGATCACGCCCCTCCGCTCGGAGGGCGGGCACCGGCGCTACTCCCGCTACCAGCTGCGGATCGCCGCGCGCGCCCGCGAGCTGGTGGACCAGGGCACCCCCGTCGAGGCGGCCTGCCGCATCGTGATCCTCGAGGACCAGCTCGCAGAGGCACAGCGCATCAACGCCGAGTACCGCAGGGCCGCGGACACGGCGGGCGACACGCCGAGCTGACCCGGCGGCGCCCCCTTCAGACGGCCGGCGGCCACACCCCCGGAGTGAGCACCCCCAGCACGTAAGCCCGCGCCACCAGTTCCGTCCGGTTGGCCGCGCCCCAGCGCTCGGTGAGCCGGCGCAGGTGATAGGTGACGCCGTCCGGGGTGAGGCCCGTCTCACGGGCCGCCCCGGCGGTACTCGCACCGCCGGCGAGGAGAGCCAGGATGCGGGCCTCGGCCGGGGAGGCGGCGGCCGCGGCGGGCGTCTCGGCGGGAGCAGGGTCCTCGCCCAGAACCCTGAGCAGCACAAGGAGCCCCGGCACCTCGTCGACCGTGTCGCTCACCGGCTCCGCCGTCAGCTCCCCGTGCCGCCGCACCCCGTCGGGGGCCTGCCAGTGCACGGCGACCGGATAGCGCGAGCGGTGCCGCAGCCGCAGCGCCTCGGCGATCCGCAGGACCTGTGTCTTCTCCTCGGGGCGGAACAGTTCCAGTACGTTGCGGCCCCGCAGGCTGCCGGAGGTCTCACCCCACTCCGCCGTCATCGCCGGGTTGGCGAGGATGATCGCCCCGCTCGCGTCGCACACCGCGACCGGCATCGGGATGCGGTTGAAGAGGAGCATGGCGCGGTTGCGCCACAGCACGGGGTCGGGATCCGCGGAGTCCACGGGGGACCCCGGGTCCACGGAGTGCGCGGAGTCCACGGGGCGACTCCTTCCAGCCAGGGACAGTCAAGAGCAGGGCGTCGTTCGTCACTACACAATCATGTAGTGGGACGGCGCAATCCGCCGGGGACCGGCGACGAAGGTTGGGGAGCAGTGACTTCCGTACGGCGAAAGGCAGTTGTCACGCCATGCCCCCCACCACCACCGCACCGCTCCCCCGGGACGCCGGCTCCGACTTCGACGGCGTGCCGCTGATCGACATTTCCGCCACCGGCCCCGGGCCCGCCCCGTTGCAGCAGGCCATGGAGCTGATCCGCCGGCACGGACCCGTGCTGCGCAGGCGGCTGCACGGCCGCGACGCGCTGTTCGTGAGCGATCTCGATCTCGTGACGGAGCTCGCCGACGAGAGCCGCTTCGCCAAGCATGTGGGACCCGCCCTCCAGAACGTGCGGGAGTTCACCGCCGACGGACTGTTCACCGCGTACAACGACGAGCCCAACTGGGCCCGCGCGCACGACATCCTGATGCCCGCGTTCGCGCTCGGTTCGATGCGGACGTACCACCCGATGATGCTGCGCGTCGCCCACCGGCTGATCGAGTCCTGGGACCGGGGCGCGCGGGACGGGCACCCCGTGGACGTACCGGGCGACATGACCCGGATGACCCTGGACACGATCGGGCTCGCCGGGTTCGGCTACGACTTCGGTTCGTTCGAGCGGGCCGAGCCGCATCCCTTCATCGAGTCCATGGTCCGCTGCCTGGAGTGGAGCATGACGCGCCTGAGCCGTACGCCGGGCAGCGACCACTCGGCGGCCGACGCGGCCTTCCGGGCCGATGCCGACTATCTGGCGCAGGTGGTCGACGAGGTCATCTCCGCGCGGGCCGACGGCACGCCCGGCGCCGGACCGGCCGAGGATCTGCTGGGCCTCATGCTCAGCGCCGCACATCCGGGCGACGGCTCCAAGCTGGACACCGCCAACATCCGCAACCAGGTGATCACCTTCCTGATCGCGGGGCACGAGACGACGTCCGGCGCGATGTCGTTCGCGCTGTACTACCTCGCCAAGCATCCCGCCGTGCTCGACCTCGTGCGGCGCGAGGTGGACGCCCTGTGGGGCGACGCCGCCGATCCCGAGCCGACCTTCGACGACGTCGGGCGGCTCACGTACACCCGGCAGGTGCTCAACGAGGCGCTGCGGCTGTGGCCGACGGCCGCCGCGTTCGGCCGGCACGCCCGCGAGGACACGCTCCTCGGCGGACGCATCCCGCTGCGGGCCGGGCAGGGCGTCACCGTCCTGACGCCGATGCTGCACCGGCAGCCGGTGTGGGGCGACAACCCGGAGCTGTTCGACCCGGCGCGCTTCACCGCCGAGGCGGAGGCCGCCCGCTCCCCGCATGCGTTCAAGCCGTTCGGCACCGGCGAACGGGCCTGCATCGGGCGGCAGTTCGCGCTGCACGAGGCGACGATGCTGCTCGGAATGCTGGTGCACCGCTACCGGCTGCACGACCACGCCGACTACCGGCTCACGGTCAAGGAGACGCTCACCCTCAAGCCCGACGGCTTCACGCTCACGCTGACTCCGCGCACCGCCGCCGACCGCGTGCACGGGCGGCTGCCGGGCACAGCGACCCAGTCGGCGGCAGCGGCACCCGAAGCCGCCGGGCTACCCGCGCGTGTCACGCCCGGCACCCGCGCGCTCTTCCTGCACGGCAGCAACTACGGGACCTGCCGGGACTTCGCCGCCCGGCTCGCCGACGAGGCCGCTTCGGTGGGCTGCGAGACCGAGGTCGCGCCCCTCGACGCGTACGCCGGCGCGCTGCCCGCCGACCGCCCGGTCGTCATCACCGCCGCCTCGTACAACGGCCGCCCCACCGATGACGCCACCGTGTTCGCCTCCTGGCTGGACGGTGCCCCCGCGGCCGCCGCCGAGAACGTCACGTACGCGGTCCTTGGCGTGGGCGACCGCAACTGGGCCGCCACCTACCAGCACGTCCCGACGCGCTTCGACGATCGGCTCGCGGAGCTGGGCGGCGACCGGCTCCTTGAGCGCACGGCGGCCGACGCGTCGGGCGATCTCGGCGGTACGGTAAGGGAGTTCGCGGCCCGGCTGCGTACGGCTCTCCTTGAGCGGTACGGCGACCCCGACGCACAGGACGCACCTGACGCCGCCGCTCCCCCGGACACGTACGAGGTGCGTGAGCTGACCGGCGGCCCCCTGGACGCGCTCGCCGCGCGGCACGGGCTCGTCCCGATGACGGTCGACGAGGCCTACGACCTGACCGCGCCCGGCTACCCCCGCAGGAAGCGCTTCGTGCGCCTCGCCCTGCCCGACGGTGTCACCTATCGCACCGGCGACCATCTCACCGTGCTGCCCGTCAACGACCCGGCGCTGGTCGACCGGGCCGCCGCGGCATTCGGCGTTGACCCGGAGACGGTTCTCGACATCCGTGCGGGCCGCCCCCGACGGGACGGCCTCGCCGTGGACCGTCCACTGACGGTGCGCCAACTCCTCTCCATGCATGTGGAGTTGCAGGGCCGTCCAGCCGCTGAGCAGCTGGCCGTGCTCGCCGCCGCCAATCCCTGCCCGCCCGAGCGCGCGGTTCTCGGCGCCCTGGCCGAGGACGAGGCCGCCCGCGCGGCCGACGGGCGGACGCTGCTCGAAGTGGTCGAGGCCTGCCCGGCGCTGCGCGGCGCCCTGGAGTGGCCGCGTCTGCTCGACGTGCTCACGCCTCTGCGGCCCCGCCACTACTCGGTGTCGTCCTCGCCTGCGGTGCGCCCCGGTCACGCCGACCTGATGGTGTCCCTCCTGGAGGCCCCGGCGCGCTCGGGCAGCGGGGCGCTGTATCGCGGCACGGGCTCCGGCCACCTGGGCGGGGTGCGTCCGGGTGACACCGTCCTGGCCAGGGTCCAGCCCTGCCGCGAGGCCTTCCGCATCGACCACGCCGACGCGGCGCCCGTCATCATGATCGCCGCGGGTACGGGCCTCGCGCCGTTCCGCGGCACGATCGCGGACCGCGTGGAACTGGCGGCCGAGGGGGCCGAACTCGCTCCCGCTGTCTGCTACTTCGGGTGCGACGCCCCGGACGCCGACTTCCTGCACGCCGATGAGCTGCGCGCCGCGGAAGCCGCCGGCGCGGTCTCGTTGCGCCCCGCCTTCAGCGCGTCGCCCGTCGACGGGGTGGCCTTCGTGCAGCACCGCATCGCGGCGGAGGGCGACGAGGTGTGGGACCTGCTGGCCGCAGGAGCCAGGGTGTACGTGTGCGGCGACGGCTCACGCATGGCACCGGGCGTACGCGAAGCCCTGCGCACGCTCCACCGGGACCGCACGCCGGGTGCGACGGCGGCGGACTCCGAGGCGTGGCTGAACGAGCTGACCGCTCAGGGGCGTTACGTCGAGGACGTGTACGCGGCCGGATAGCCGCCCCGAGCCGCCCCTAGCCGCTCGCACGCCCGGCCCGGCGTGCGAGCGGCTGCCGGACGAGCGCCTACTGGGCGGGCGGCTACCGGGCGGACGACCACTGGCCGGGCGGCTACCGGCTGAGCGGACCGACGCCGAACAACTCCCCCAGAGCGCGGACCGTTTCGGCGCTGTCGACGTGGTGCAGGCCGCGGATGCCGAGGCGGGCCGCTCCGCTCAGGTTGTGTTCCAGGTCGTCGATCATGACGCAGTCGGACGGTTCGACGCCCAGGCGGTCGCAGGCCGTCCGATAAATGCGGCGGCCCGGCTTGCGGGAGCCGATCTCGCTGGAGATCACGACGACGTCCGCGAGCGCCTCCATGTCGTATCCCTGGTAGCAGTCGTCACCGAGTGCGTTCGACACGATCGCCACCGGGATGCCCTTGGCGCGCAGTCCGGCGAGCGCCGCGAGCATCGTCTCGTCCGGCCGCAGCCCCGCCCCGATGGCGGCGACCAGGCCCGCCGGCTCCACCTCCACGCCCTTCTCGCGCAGCCGTCCCGCGATGCCCCGCTCGAAGTCGGCCTCGCCCATCCGCCCGCACTCGTGCTCCACGAGCAGCGCCGACGCCTCCGTGTCCTCCCGGAACAGCCGCTCGATCAGCAGCGGATCCTCGCTCACTCGCGCGGAGTACGAGCGGAACGAGTCGAGCACGCTGGTGGTCAGCACACCCCCGAAGTCGGTGAGCACCGCACGCGGCGGCGCCGCTTCCGTGCCCGCCTCCGCGGCCTCGGACGCCGCGTCGAGTGCCGTCTTGCCGTCCACGTCTTCCTCCTCAGTTCCCGCTTCCTCAGTTCCCGCTTCGGTCCGCGTAGTCGAATCGTCGGTCCAGGATGTCCAGGACCTGCTCGCCCCAGCGCAGGTTCGACTCCTCGAGGGAGCGGCCCGCCATCAGTGTGAGGTAGGGGCCGATGCGCTCGGCGTCGCGCAGGTACTCCGTCTCGTCGCGGCCGCCCAGGAGGTGGCGCCGCAGTCGTTCGTACCGGGCGAGTTTGCCGCGCGACCACTCCATGCGCTCCTCGATCAGCGCGCGGGTGGCGGCGGGGTCGGCGCCGTCCATGGCCTGCACCTTGACCATGAGTTCGTCCCGGATGGCGATGGGCCGTGGCGGCTCGGCGGCGAAGGCGTGCAGATCGCGCAGCCCTGCCTCGGTGAGCGTGAACATCCGCTTGTTCGGCCTGCGTTCCTGCTGCACCACGCGCGCGTCGATCAGGCCGTCCCCCGCAAGGCGCTCCAGTTCGCGGTAGAGCTGCTGGGGAGTCGCGGACCAGAAGTTCGACACGGACACGTCGAAGATCTTCGCCAGGTCGTAGCCGGACGACTCGCCCTCCAGGAGCGCCGCGAGCACCGCGTACTTGAGAGACATCTGGACACCGTACACCGATGTGATTACTCTCCATCGCACCTACTCAACTAATTGACTATCGATGAAGACCGAGGTGTGGGCATGCAGGCGTTCCGCAAGGCCGTAGAGGCCAACGACCACGCGGCGATGGAGGCCCTTCTGGCCGAGGACGTCGTCTTCACCAGTCCGGTCGTGTTCCGGCCCTACCCCGGCAAGGCGACGACCTCCGCGATCCTGCGCGGCGTCACGCGCGTCTTCGAGGACTTCCGGTACGTACGCGAGATCAACGACGCCTCGGGGCGCGATTTCGCGCTCGTCTTCGAGGCCAGGGTCGGCGACCGGCAGATCACCGGCTGCGACTTCCTCCACCTCGACGAGGACGGACTGATCGACGAGTTCACGGTGATGGTCCGTCCCCTGTCGGCGGCGCAGGCGCTCGCCGCGGCCATGGGCGCCCAGTGGGACCAGATCACCCGGGACGCGGCGGGCGCCTAGGCTCTCGCGGCGCGCCCGGCTACCAGGCGCGGGCCGACTGGACGAGGTGGTCGCGCACGAGGGCGACGTGGGGGTTGTCCGCGGAACCGGGGCGCTGCACCAGGAAGCCGGTGTTGATCGGGGCGTCCTGCGGGTCGTGCAGGAGGGTCAGGGCGCCGGCGGCCAGCGCGTCGCGGCAGAGATAGCGGGGCAGCACGGAGAAACCGGCGCCCGCGACGACGGCCGAGAGGACGCCGCGCAGATCGGGGACCGTCACGGAGGCCTCACAGGTCAGCCGCTTGCCGAAGACGTGCCGCCAGTAGCGGCGGGCGATCGGCAGATCCTCGGCGTACGTCACGAGGGGCACGCCCTGCAACACGGCGGGCCCGTCGGCGTCGATCCGCGCGGCGCCGCCGATGCGCTCGGCCCACGAGGGCGCCGCGACCAGGACGAACTCCTCGTCCGCGAGGGGCACCGCACTCAGGGAGCGTCCGCGGGGGCGGGCCGTGGCGATCACCAGATCGTGCCGACCTGCCCGCAGCTCGTCCAGGAGCCGGTCCGTCAGGCCCGTCGTCACGCGCAGCCGGACCCCCTTCTCGACCAGCGGCGCGAGGGCGGGCAGCGCGCAGTGGCAGAGCATCTCCGCCGGGCCCGCCAGATGGACGGGCTCCGCGGGGGCGCCGTCCAGGGGGCCGCCGTGCCCGGTGACCGCGGCCAGGGCGTCGAGCGGATCGACGACACGCGCGGCGAGCGCGTCCGCGAACGGCGCGGGAGCGACACCGCGCGGCAGCCGCTCGAACAGCTCCCTGCCGACCTGCCGCTCCAGGGCCCGGATCTGCGTGGTGACGGTGGGCTGCGAGAGGCCGAGCAGGCGGGCCGCGGCGGTGAAGGAACCCGACCGGTAGACGGCCAGGAACGTACGCAGCAGATTCAGGTCCGGCGGACCCGCGGAAGCCTCTGGCGCCATTCCCGCCGACCCATCGGAATTCCTATCTTCCATATGGGTCAGCCTATTGGATTTCGTTGGGCACACCCGCCTACCTTCGAGGACAGCACCACCTGACGCTCTGAGCACAGAACGTCAGAAATCACAGCCTCGGAGAGACACCATGTCCAAGATTCTGTTCGTCGTGACCGGCGCCGACCACTGGACGCTGGCCGACGGCACCCAGCACCCCACCGGCTTCTGGGCCGAGGAGGCCGTCGCGCCGTACGAGGCGTTCAAGGCCGCCGGACACGAGATCGTGGTCGCGACGCCGGGCGGCGTCGTGCCGACCGTCGACCAGGCGAGCCTGGCGCCCGAGGTCAACGGCGGCCAGGAGGCCGCCGACAAGATCGCCGCGACCCTCGCGGAGAGCAGCGAGTTCCTCGAGCCGCTCAAGCTGGCGGAGGTCGACCTCGCCGACTACGCCGCCGTGTTCTACCCCGGCGGCCACGGCCCCATGGAAGACCTCGCCGTCGACGCGGAATCCGGCAGGCTCCTGGCCACCGCCCTGGAGATCGGCATGCCGCTCGGCGTCGTCTGCCACGGCCCCGCGGCCCTGCTCGCCGCCACCAGGCAGGACGGCTCCAACGCGTTCGCGGGGTACGAGCTGACCGGCTTCACCAACGCCGAGGAGACCCAGGCGGGCTTCGCCGAGAAGGCCAAGTGGCTGCTCCAGGACCGGCTGGTCGCGGCGGGCGTCGACTTCCAGGAAGGCACGCCGTGGGCCCCCAAGGTGGTCGTCGACCGTAACCTGATCACCGGTCAGAACCCGGCGTCCGCGGCCCCGCTGGCGGACGAGCTCGTCAAGAAGCTGGCCTGACCCCTATGCCGACCGACCGGCTCGACGAGGTCCTCGACGCCACCTACGACTCCCTCACCCGGTATGGCGTACGGCGCACGACGATGGACGACATCGCCTCCACGATGGGCGTGTCCCGGTCAGCGGTCTACCAGTACGTACGCAACAAGGACGACGCCTTCCGCAAGCTCGCCGAGCGCCTGCACTCCGAGGCGCTCGCGCGTGCCCGGCAGGCGGCGGCCGTGGACGCCCCGAGTGCCGAGCGCATCCGGGGCGTCCTGGGCGCCAAGCTCGACCTGGTCCTGCGCCTGGCCGGGGACTCCCCGCACTCCGCCGAACTCCTCGACGAGAAGGCCCGCCCCTTCGGCGACATCTGCCACGGCTTCACCGGCTCGCTGCGGCGGATACTCATCGATCTGTTCGCCGAAGCGGGGACCCCGGCCGCCGTGGAACCCGCCGAGGCGGCCGACATCTGCATCGCCCTGGTCATAGGCCTCGAGTCCGTCCCGGACGGCCGCGACCTGTTCGCCCCCGCCACGGACGCGCTCCTGACCGGGCTTCTCGGCATACCGGTCAGCACGGCGACCGGCTGACCGGACTCCCTCCCCTCCCCCGCCGGACCTCCCTCTCTCCCCACCCCCCGCACAGCTCTCCCGAGGAGACCCCTCATGCACCACCCCGAAGCGCCCGCCGCCTCCGAGGCCTCCGCCCCCGAAGCGTCCGCCCCCGAAGCACTCGATTCCGAGGCGCTCGTCGCCAGGCTCGGGGCCACCTTCGCCTCCGGCCGCACCCGGCCCCTGGCCTGGCGCGAGCAGCAGCTCACCCAGCTGCGCTCCCTGTTCACGGAGCACCGCGAGGACATCGCGGACGCCCTGTACGCCGATCTGCGCAAGCCGCGCACCGAGGCGTACTCCACCGAAGTCGACTTCCCCGTACGGGAGATCGACCACACGCTGGCCCATCTGGAGCAGTGGCTGAGCCCCCAGCCGCTCGCGTCCGGGGCGCTCGCGGGGCTTCCGGAGGGCTCGACCGCCGGTACGCAGTACGAACCGCTCGGCACCGTCCTGATCATCGCGCCGTGGAACTACCCCGTGCAGCTGCTGCTCGTGCCCCTCGTGGGCGCGCTCGCCGCGGGCAACACCGTCGTCCTGAAGCCCAGCGAAGTCACCCCGGCCACCTCGGAGTTGATCGCCCGGCTCATCCCCGAGTACCTGGACACGGACGCGGTCGCCGTCGTCGAGGGCGGGGTACCGGAGACCACCGCGCTGCTCGCCCAGCGGTACGGCCACATCTTCTACACCGGCAACGGCACCGTCGGCCGCATCGTGATGCGCGCCGCCGCGGAGCACCTCACCCCGGTCACCCTCGAACTCGGCGGCAAATCACCGGTGTTCGTGGACCGTGACGTCGACGTGGCCGCCGTCGCCACGCGCCTGGCCGAGGCGAAGTTCCGCAACGCGGGACAGACATGCGTCGCCCCCGACTACGTCCTCACCGACCCGGAGACCGCACCCGCGCTCGCCAAGGAGCTGCGCACGGCCGTGGAGCGGGTGTTCGGCGCGGACCCCAAGTCCTCGACAACGTACGGGCGCATCGTCAACGAGCGGCACTTCGACCGGGTGTCCGCGCTCCTTCGCTCCGGGACGACGGCGTTCGGCGGGCAGAGCGACCGCGACGACGTGTACATCGCGCCGACCGTGCTCACCGACGTGAAGCCCGACGAGCCGGTGATGCAGGAGGAGATCTTCGGTCCCGTACTGCCGATCGTGAACGTCGACGGTCTCGACGAGGCCATCGCGTTCATCAACGACCGCGACAAGCCGCTCGCCCTCTACGGCTTCACCGAGAACGAGACGACGCGGCGGCGCCTGGCCGCGGAGACGTCCTCGGGCGGCCTCGGCTTCGGCCTTCCGATGGCGCATCTCCGCGTCCCCGACCTGCCGTTCGGCGGAGTCGGGGAGAGCGGCGTCGGCAACTACCACGGCCCGCACTCCATCGCCACGTTCAGCCACCGCAAGGCGCGCCTCGACGTGCCGCTGGGCTGACAACCGCGAGGCCGCCGGGCCCCGCGGCACCCTTCAGGCCCCCGCCCGCGGCACCACGAGGCCCGACTCGTACGCCGCGACCACCGCCTGGGTGCGGTCCCGCAGCCCGAGTTTGCCGAGCACCCGGCTCACGTGGGTCTTCACGGTCTCCTCGCTCACGTGCAGCCGACCGGCGATCTCGGGGTTGGACAGACCCTCCGCGATCAGCCGCAGCACCTCGGTCTCGCGCGGGGTGAGCGCGTCAAGGCGGGCCGCGGGCCCCGCGGGCGGACCCGGCCTGAGGCGGGCGAACTCCGCGATGAGGCGGCGGGTCACCGTGGGGGCGAGCAGCCCCTCGCCCGCGGCCACCACGCGCACCGCGTCGAAGAGGCGCTCGGCCGTGACGTCCTTGAGCAGAAAACCGGCGGCGCCCGCGCTCAGCGCGTCGTACACGTGCTCGTCCAGGTCGAAGGTGGTGAGGATCAGCACGCGCGTACCGGTCCCGGCGAGCCGCCCGGTCGCCTCGATGCCGTCCATCACCGGCATGCGTACGTCCATCAGGACCAGGTCGGGAAGGAGTTTGCGGCAGAGGTCGACCGCCTGCGCGCCGTCGGCGGCCGTGCCGACGACGGTGAAGTCGGGCTGGGTGGCGAGGAGTCCGGCGTATCCGGCGCGTACGACTTCGTGGTCGTCGGCTATGACCAGGCGCAGGGGTGAGGCGTTGGGGGTGCCGGGGGTGCTAGGGGTACTGGGGGCGCCTGGGGTATCGGGAGTGCCTGGGGTATCGGGAGTGCTGGGCGTGCCTGAAGTGCTGGGCATGCCTGAAGTGCCGGGGGTGCTCATGCGGCATGCTCCCTCACCGGTGCCGGGAACGTCGCCTCGATCAGGAAGCCGCCGCGCCGCGCGGGGCCCGCACGCAGCGCGCCGCCGACCATTGCGGCGCGCTCCCGCATGCCGACGAGGCCGTGCCCCTCGCCGAGGCCGGTCGGCAGGTGCGGGCTCGGCCCGTTGTCGCGCACGCGCAGCCGCAACGCGTCGACGCTGTAGCGGAGTTCGACGTCCACGGCGGCGCCCGGCGCATGGCGCCGGGTATTGGTGAGGGCTTCCTGGACGATGCGGTACGCGGTGAGTTCGAGCCCGGGATCCAGCGGGCGTACCGGGCCCTCGACGATGAGGCGCACGGCGGCGGCCGACGCGTCGCGCGCCTCGTCGACGAGTTCGCCGAGCTGTTCAAGGCCCGGCTGGGGCCTGCGGTCCGGGGCGCTGTCCCCCGCGTCCTCGCGCAGCACGCCGAGCAGTCTGCGCATCTCGGTGAGCGCGGTGCGGGCGGTGTCGCCGATGGCCAGGAAGCGCTCGGCGCCGACGGCGGGCAGGCCCGGAGTGGTCAGCCGGGCGGTCTCCGCCTGCACCGCGATCATGGAGATGTGATGGGCGACGACATCGTGCAACTCCCGCGCTATCCGTGCCCGTTCGCCGCGCGCGGCGTGCTCAAGGAGCGTGTCCGCGATGGCCTGTTCGGCCGCGCTGTTCACGAGGGCGGTGTCCCGCGCGCTCCCCGCGAGGCCGATACCGGCGGCGACGGCGGCGCACACCGCCGTGAGGACGGCGAGCGTCCCCTCGCCCGCCCCGGAGGCCGCGTACGCGACGAAGGGCAGGAGAAGCAGGGCGGCCAGGTACTTCAGGCCCCTGCGTCCGGTCTGGTGGAGCGAGACGAGCAGCGCGCACAGACCGGCGCCCGTGAGCACGTGGAACGGCGCGAGGGAGAGCATGCCCGCCGCACCGGCGACGACGGCCGCGGCGGCGAAGAGGCCGGCCGACGCCGCTCTCCCGCCCGCGAGCACCGCGACCGGCAGCGTCGTGCCCAGCGCGAGCGACAGGGCGAGCGGCAGCGGAACCTCTCCGTCCGCGCGCAGCAGTACTTCGCTCACGGCGCCGACCGCCAGCAGCGTCGCGGCCGCGACCGGGGTCTCCGGCCGGCGGGCGAGGCGGCTGCGCCCGAATCCCGCCCCGAATATCGCTCCGAAGCCCGCTCTGGGCCCCGCCCCGAATCCCGCTCTGGGCCCCGCCCCGAAGCCTGCACCGAATCCCGCTCTGGAAGATTTCGCCCTCACACGGTCATTGTCACCGTCCAGGGGCCCGCCGGAGTCCCTCACGTGAGGGATACGAAGACGGCTCCACCGCGTGACGACCCGCGGGCCCGGCGTCTCTAGCCTCGCTTCCCATGGATGGCATCACAGCAACAACCGATGGCGCCGAAGCGGCCATCGAAGTGCGCGGACTGCGCAAGCGGTTCGGTTCCGTCACCGCGGTGGACGGCCTCTCCTTCACCGTCGCGCCGGGCCAGGTCACCGGGTTCGTCGGCCCCAACGGCGCGGGCAAGTCGACCACCATGCGCATCGTCCTCGGCCTGGACTCCGCGGACGAGGGCACCGCCCTCATCGGCGGACGCCCCTACCGGGCGCTGCGCACCCCTCTGCTCGAAGTGGGCTGTCTGCTCGACGCCGCCGCCGTGCACCCCAGCCGCCGGGGACGCGATCATCTCCTGTGGATGGCGCACTCGCACCGGCTGCCGGTGCGGCGCGTCGACGAAGTCCTCGAACTCGTCGGGCTAGGGCAGGCCGCCCGGCGCAGGGCGGGCGGCTACTCGCTGGGCATGCGGCAGCGTCTGGGCATAGCCGCCGCGCTGCTCGGAGATCCGCCGGTGCTGCTCTTCGACGAACCCGTCAACGGGCTCGACCCGGAGGGCATCCGGTGGATCCGCGGCTTCCTGAAGTCACTGGCCGCCGAAGGGCGTGCCGTGCTCGTCTCCAGTCACCTGATGAGCGAACTGGAGGACACAGCCGACCACTTGGTCGTGGTCGGCCGCGGGCGCGTCATCGCCGACACGAGCGTACGAGAGCTGCTTGCCGCGGCGTCGGGCGACCGCGTCGAGGTGCGGACGACCGAGCGGGCGACGGCGATGACCGTCCTCGCGGGCGCCGGGGCCAGTGTCGCGGCCACCGGACGGGACACGCTGACCGTCTCCCGTCTAGAAGCGGGACGCGTCGTGGAACTGCTCGGCGGCGCGGGCGTCGCCTTCTCCGGGGTCGCCGCGCACCGGGCCACGCTCGAAGAGGCCTACATGGAACTGACCAGGGGCGACGTGGAGTTCGCCGCCGAGCACCCGGTCGGGGAGGGATCACGATGACGACCACGGCGACGCCGCCCCGCCGTCCCGGCACGGTGACGGTCGGCCACGACGGCTTCCCGCAGCTGCTGCGCGCCGAGTGGACCAAGCTGCGCACGGTGCGCCGCTGGGGGCTCACCCTGCTCGCCGGGGTCCTGGTGACCGTGCTCATCTCCCTCTTCTCCGCCTCCAGTTCGGGCGTCGAGATCGCGGGCGGCGGCTCGCCCGCGCCCACCGGGCCCGGCGGCATCTCCGTCCGCGACGACTTCACCTTCGTGCACCGCACGCTGCCGGCCGACGGCAGCATCACGGCACGGGTGACGGGCCCCACCGGCGTGAGTCCGGACCGGGCGCCCGACTGGGCCAAGGCCGGGGTGATCGTCAAGGAGAACACCGAGAGCACGTCCGACTACGCGGCGCTGATGGTCACCCCCGGCCACGGGGTGCGCTTCCAGCACGACTTCACCCGCGATGCCGCGGGCGGCGCCGCGTCCGCCGACGAGCCGCGCTGGCTGCGGCTGACGCGGACGGGCGGCACGGTCACGGCGTACACGTCGTCCGACGGGCGCGGCTGGGAGAGGATCGGCACCTCCCGGCTCGACAGGTCGACGGGCGCGGTCCCGGTCGGTCTGTTCGTGGCGTCGCCCGACGTGGAGTCGACGAAGCGCGAGTTCGGCAATGTGTCGGTCAGCGGCGGTCCGTCGCGTTCCACCGCGCGCTTCGACAAGGTGACGGTCAAGGGCGCGAAGGGCGGAGAGGAGTGGCGGCGGACCGCCGTGGGGCAGGCAGGCGGCGACCAGGCCTCCCGCGACCAGGGTGAGCTGCGCCGTTCCGGCCCCGGCGGCGGTACGTTCACGATCACCGGCTCCGGGGACATCGCTCCCGGCGCCCCCATGCAGCCCGACCTCGTGGCGACCGCCCTGAACGGCTCTCAGCTGGGGCTCGTCCTGATCGCCGCGCTCGGAGTCCTCTTCATCACCGCCGAGTACCGGCGGGGCATGATCCTCACGACGTTCACGGCCAGTCCGCGGCGGGGCAGGGTCCTGGTCGCCAAGGCGGTGGTGGTCGGCACCGTCGCCTTCGCCGCCGGGCTCGTGGCGTCCGTCGCCTCGTTCCTGCTCAGCATGCCCGTGCTGCGGGCGAACGGGCACAAGCCTCCGCGGTTCCCCGAATTCTCGCTGGCCGACGGTCCCGCGCTGCGTGCCGTCCTCGGCACCGCGGCCCTGCTCGCCCTGATCGCCGTACTCGCCCTGGCGCTCGGTGCGCTGCTGCGCAGCACGGCCGCCGCGATCACCACCGTCGTCGTGGTGATCGTCCTGCCGCTGATCCTGGTCAGCGTGCTGCCGCTCGGCCTGTCGCAGTGGCTGCAACGGCTCACGCCGGTCGCCGGATTCGCGATCCAGGAGACGACTCCGCGCTACGACCAGGTAGCGAGCCTGTGCCTCCCGGAGGACGGCTGCTATCCGCAGGGCGCGTGGACCGGCTTCGCGACGCTGGCCGCGTACGCCGTCGTACTGCTCGCCGTCGCGGTGTGGCGCATCCGCAAGAGGGACGCGTGAACGCCGGGCGCGCGGGCCGGGTCCGGGACGGCCTCGGACGGCGGGGGCGGGGCGTCTTCGGGGGCCGGGTCCGGGACGGTCGTGCGCTCGGGGCGGTGCATGCCGAGTGGACCAAGCTCCGTACGCTGCCCAGTACTTGGTGGCTTCTGTTCGCCGTGGTGGCCCTGACCGTCCTCGCGGGCGCCGCCACCGCCGCGTCGCTGACCGCAGGGGACTGCCCGGTCCCGGCCGAGTGCCACGAGGACACCGTCAAGCTCAGCCTCACGGGAGTTTGGCTCGGTCAGGGCGCGGTCGTCGTCCTCGCGGTCCTGACGATGAGCGGCGAGTACGGCACGGGCACCATCCGTACGACGCTGACGACCGAGCCGGGCCGCATACGGCTGCTCGCCGCCAAGGCGCTCGTACTGTGCGCCCTGACGGCGGCGGCCAGTGCCGTCGGAGTGATCGGCTCGCTCCTGGCGGGCCGGATGCTGCTCTCCGCCGACGGCTTCGTGATGCCCGGCCTCACCGAAGGGCCGGCTCTGCGCGCGGCCGTCGGCACGGTCCTCTATCTGACGCTGGCCGCCCTGATCGGTCTGGGCGCGGCCAGCGCGCTGCGCGACACGGCGACCGCCGTCACCGCGGTCCTCGGCCTCTTCTACGCCTTCCCCCTGCTCGCCGGGCTGCTCGCCGACCCCGACTGGCAGGAGTACGCCCGGCGGGCGGCGCCCGCGACGGCCGGGCTCGCGATCCAGTCGACCGTCGACCTGGACCGGCTGCCGATCGGGCCGTGGGCGGGGATGGGGGTACTCGCCGGGTACGCGGTCGCGGCGCTGCTCGCGGGCGGGGCGGTGCTGCGGATGCGGGACTCCTGAGGCCACGTGCGACATGTGCAACGGGCGTGGACAGCTCACGAGCTGCTGTGATCTCATCCGTCCGGGCGGATCGATCGACCTCAGGCGTGGATCGGTGGACCTTTCACGCCGGTCGGCGGGCAATCCTCGCGTGCGGCATGTGACCGGCCACCACCGTCCTGGCCCGCGCGCCCGTGCGCCGGTCATCGCACGTCTCCGCCCAGGCCCGAAAGACCCGCACACATGCAGAAGACCAAGTCCGCGCTCTGGGAGTTCCTCCAGGGCCTCGGCAAGACGTTCATGCTCCCGGTGGCCCTGCTCGCGTTCTGCGGCATCATGCTGGGCATCGGCTCCTCGCTCTCCAGCGAGGCCGTCACGGACAATCTGACCTTCCTCCAGGGCGAGGGCTTCCACCTCGTCTTCACGTGGATGGCCAGCACCGGTCTCGTCGCCTTCAAGTTCCTGCCCGTGATGTTCGCGATAGCCATCCCGCTGGGCCTTGCCCGCGAGGACAAGGGCGTCGCGGCGTTCTCCGGTTTCGTGGGCTTCGCCGCCATGAACCTGGCGGTGAACTTCTACCTCACCGCCAAGGGCGTGGACCTCGAGGACGAGAAGGTCATCTCCCACTACGGCATCGCCGACGTGATCGGCATCCAGTCCATCGATACGGGACTGCTCGGCGCCGTAGCCGTTGGCATCGTTGTCAGCATCCTTCACCAGCGGTTTCGTACGCAGCGGATGCCGGACGCGCTGGCCTTCTTCGGCGGTCTGCGGTTCGTTCCGATCATCTCCACACTCACGCTGAGCGTGCTCGGTCTGCTGATTCCGCTGGTGTGGCCGACGTTCAACGGCTGGATCACGGATCTCGGGCGCGCGATCGGTCACGCGGGTGTCTTCGGGCCCTTCTTCTTCGGCATGGGCGAGGTGCTGCTGCGGCCGATCGGCCTGCACCACATCCTGGTCGCCATGTTCCGCTTCACGGATGTCGGCGGCTCGGGCGCGGTGTGCGGCGACCATGTCTCCGGCGCCCTGAACCTCTTCTACGCGCAGCTCAACTGCGCCGGCGAGCCCGGCGAATCGGTCACGAACGCCACCCACTTCCTCTCCCAGGGCAAGATGGCGGTCTACCTCGGCGGTCTTCCGGGCGCGGCCCTGGCGATGTACCACTGCGCGAACAAGAAGATGCGCCCCGAGATCAAGGCGCTGTTGATCTCCGGCGTCGTCGCGTGTGTCGTCGGCGGCATCACCGAACCGCTCGAGTTCCTGTTCCTGTTCATCGCGCCGTGGCTCTATCTCATCCACGCCGTCCTGGTCGGCCTCGGGTTCCTGACCGCCGCCGTCCTCGGGGTGTTCATCGGCAACACCGACGGCAATGTCATCGACTGGCTGGTCTTCGGCGTCCTCCAGGGCACGACCACGAAGTGGTACCTGATCCCCGTCATCGCCGCGGTGTGGTTCGCGGGCTACTACTTCCTCTTCCGCTGGGCCATCGTCCGCTTCGACCTCAAGACGCCGGGGCGCGACGAGCCCGCCGAGGAGGCCGGGGAGTCCGACGAGTCCGAGGAGGCCGCCGCGGGCGGGGCTCCGCGTGAGCTGGTCGCCGGGAAGTACGACGCGGTGGCGATCCTGGACGCGATCGGCGGCGCCGAGAACATCCAGACCCTGGACAACTGCATCACGCGGCTGCGCATGACGGTCGCGGACGCGGAGCGGGTCGACGAGGCACGTCTGAAGAAGCTCGGGGCGGTCGGCGTCATCAAGCTCGACGCGCACAATGTCCAGGTCATCATCGGGCCGCAGGTGCAGTCGGTGAAGGACGCGATCGCGCCGATGGTCAAGGTGAGCTGACCAGTGCACTCCCCTTCTCCTTCCCCGTCCCCCTCGCCCTCGCCCTCGCCCTCGCCCTCGTACGACTTCGACACGCCCGTGGACCGGCACGGCACCTGGTGTACGCAGTGGGACTACGTGGAGGACCGCTTCGGCGTTCCCGGCCTGCTGCCCTTCACCATCTCGGACATGGACTTCGAGACGGCCCCGGAGGTCCTCGCGGCGCTCCGCGGCCGGCTCGACCACGGCGTGCTCGGCTACTCCCGCTGGCGCCAGGACGACTTCCTCTCCGCGATCGTCGACTGGTACGGCACACGCCACGCGACCGGGGTGAACCCGGAGTCGATCGTCTACGGCCCGTCCGTGATCTATCAGATCGCCCGGCTCCTGCACCTGTGGTCACGGCCGGGCGACGGTGTCGTCGTGCACACCCCGACGTACGACGCCTTCCCCAAGACCATCGCGGCGAACGAGCGGCGGCTGCTCGGCTGCGCGCTCGACGACTGGCCGGAACTGGAACGCCTGCTCGCCCTGCCCACCACGTCGGTCCTCCTCCTGTGCTCGCCGCACAACCCCACGGGTCACGTGTGGACGGAGGCCGAGCTCGACCGCATGGCGGAGCTGTGCGTGCGGTACGGCGTCGCGGTGATCAGCGACGAGATCCACTCGGACCTCGCGCACCCGCCGTACGTCCACCGCCCCTGGTCCCTGCACGGCGCCGAGGGCGGCCGCTGGGCGATCGTCACGTCGGCCTCGAAGTCCTTCAACATCCCGGCGCTGACGGGCAGTTACGGAATCATCGGCGACCCCGCCAGCCGCGACGCGTACCTGCGTCACCTCAAGGAAGCGGACGGCCTGTCGTCCCCGGCGGTGCTCTCCCTGGTCGGCCACATCGCGGCCTACCGGGAGGGAGGCCCCTGGCTCGACGCCCTGGGCACCTACCTGCGCGGCAACCTCCAGCTGGTCGCCGACCGCCTGACGGAGGCGTTCCCGACCCTGAACTGGACCCCGCCCCGCGCGGGCTACCTCGCCTGGATCGACCTACGCCCCCTGGGCGTGGACGACGAGCCCCTGCAACGCGAACTGATCGAAACACAAAAGACAGCCATCATGCCCGGCACCTCCTACGGCTCCCCCAACCACCTACGCCTGAACACGGGCTGCCCACGCACAAAAACCGAACAAGGCATCACGGCCCTGATCAACGCCGTACGGGCGGTCCAGCAGCGCCTCTGAAGCCGCTCGCACTGTTCCATTGGTACATTCGCAAGGTTCCGTCCTCGCACCCCGGAGGCCTTGCGGTATGGCCGTCGATGAGCTTGATACGCGTATTCTGCGTCTCCTTCTGGAGCAGCCTCGTACCAGCGTGCGGGAGTATGCGCGGGTGCTCGGGGTCGCTCGCGGGACTCTGCAGGCGCGGCTCGATCGGCTGGAGCGGGACGGGGTCATCACCGGGACCGGGCCGTCCCTCTCGGCTGCCGCGCTCGGGCATCCGGTGCTCGCGTTCGTGCACATCGAGGTCACGCAGGGGCATCTGGACGAGGTGGGTGACGCGCTTGCCGCCGTTCCGGAGATCATCGAGGCTTTTTCCATTACCGGTGGCGGTGATCTGCTCACCCGCGTCGTCGCCCGGGACAACGGCCATCTGGAAGACGTCGTCCAGCAGCTGATCCAGATGCCGGGCGTGGTCCGTACCCGTACGGAGATGGCCCTGCGCGAGCGCGTCCCGCACCGCCTGCTTCCGCTCGTCGAGTCGATCGGCCGGTCCGCCTCCGCCCCACAGCAGCGGTGATCTGCGGCTTTGGCATGCTTGACGCCATGAGCGACCTCGGCGGCATCTCCGTCATCTTCGATCTCGACGGCACTCTCGTGGACAGCGAGCCGAACTACTACGGGGCGTCGCGCGAGCTGCTCGCCGAGCACGGCATCGAGTACACGTGGGCCGACAACGAGAAGTACGTCGGCATCGGCACCCAGGAGACCCTCGCCACGTGGAAGGACCGGTACGGCATCGACGTACCGGTGGCCGAACTGCTCGGCGAGCTCGACCGGCGCTATCTCGCCCTGGCCCGCGCCGACACCCACGTCTTCCCGCAGATGCGCAAGCTCGTGGAGCGGCTGCACGAAGCCGGGGTGCCGATGGCCGTGGCCTCGGGGTCGTCCCGCGCCGCCATCGACGCGATCCTCTCCGGCACCGGCCTCGACGCGTTCCTGACCACGGTCGTCTCGGCCGACGAAGTCGCGCACGGGAAGCCCGCGCCGGACGTCTTCCTGACCGCGGCCGCCCTCCTCGGCGCGGACCCGGCGGACTGCGTGGTCCTGGAGGACGCCGCTCCGGGAGCCACGGCCGCACACGCTGCGGGCATGCACTGCATCGCGATCCCCTACGTCACCGCCCACGCGGACGCACCGGCCTTCACCTCGGCGGGCCTGTTGCTGCGCGGCGGCCAGGCGGAGTTCACGGCGCAGGCCGCGTGGGACCATATGGCGGCGCTGCCGAGGGCGTAGCCGCACCCCGCGAAGCCGACGTGCGGCCAGGTCAGCGTGCGGGAGCGACGCCGAGCAGGTGCAGGAACATCGCGGTCACGTCACGCACGGCCGCGTCGTACGTCCGGGGGTCGGCCGCCGTGAGCCGGGCGAACTGGATGCTCATGCCGCCGACCGCGCGGGCCACGGCGAGCGGATCGGCGACGGGATCGGCCGCGCCCTCGGCCGCGAGCCGCCGGATGTAGCGGGCCGACCGGTGGATCGGGCGCTGCTGTGTCTCCTCCCACAGGGCCCGCACGTCGTCGTCGGTCTGCGCCTGCTGTTCCAGGAGGCGCAGAAGCGGCAGGTGCCGGGCGTACGCGGCGATGAAGGCGGCGGTAGACGCCCTGACGATCTCGCGCGCGTCGTCCCGGTCGACACCCGGCACGTCCTGCGCGGCGAGGAACGCGTCCCGCACACGCACCGCGAGGACGCGGAAGATCTCCTCCTTGGACGCGAAGTACACGTAGAAGCCGGCCCGCGAGACCTCCGCCTCGGCCGTGATGTCGGCGATGGTCGTCGCGCCGTAGCCGCGCCGGGCGAACACCGTCTCGGCGGCGTCCAGGAGCCGCCCGCGGGCCGGGGCGTCGCTGCGGTCGCGGGCGGTGCGGGTCGCCCAGGGCTGTTGGTTGCGTGCCACGCGGCGAGCTTATTGACGTTGACGCCAATGTCAATGAGCATGGCGGCGCCGGACTTCGCAGGACTTACTGGAGGGCTTCATGGGTTCCGCCGCCGTGCTCGTCGCCAACCGCGGGGAGATAGCCGTCCGCGTCGTGCAGGCCGCCGCGGAGGCCGGACTGCGTACGGTCGCGGTGTACGCCGAGGACGACGCGGCCGCGCGGCACGTCCAACTGGCCGACGAGGCGCAGGCGTTGACCGGCACAGGCCCTGCCGCCTACCTGGACGCGGACGCGGTGATCGCCGCGGCCCGGCGCTCGGGGTGCGAACTGGTGCACCCCGGTTACGGCTTCCTGAGCGAGGACGCGGACTTCGCGGCGCGCTGCACGGAGGCCGGGCTGCGGTTCGTGGGACCGTCCCCCGAGGTCCTCGGACTGTTCGGCGACAAGGCACGCGCGCGTGAACTCGCCGTACGCCTGGGTGTGCCCGTCCTGGCGGGCACCGAAGGGGCCACGAGCCTCGCCGACGCCGCGGAGTTCCTGGCCGGCCTCGGCCCGTCGGGCTCGGTGATGGTGAAGGCAGTCGGGGGCGGCGGCGGGCGCGGCATACGGCCCGTGCTGCACCCGGACGATCTGGCGGACGCCTGGGAGCGCTGCCGCTCGGAAGCGCTCCAGGGCTTCGGCCGTGCCGAGTTGTACGTGGAGGAACTGCTTGTCGGCGCCCGGCACATCGAGGTCCAGATCCTGGGCGACACGACCGGCGAGGTCACACACCTCTGGGAGCGGGACTGCAGCGCCCAGCGCCGCCACCAGAAGCTCGTGGAGATCGCCCCGGCGCCCGGACTGCCCACCACCATGCGGGAGAAGCTCGTCTCCGCGGCGCTGCTCATGGCCCGCGAGTGCGGCTACACAGGGCTCGGCACCTTCGAATTCCTGGTCACGGACGAGGAGTTCCACTTCATCGAGGCGAACCCGCGGCTCCAGGTGGAGCACACGGTCACCGAGGAGGTGACGGGCGTCGACCTGGTGGTGGCACAACTCCGCCTCGCCTCAGGCGATTCGCTCGCCTCACTGGGTCTCTCGGGCCCTCCGCCCGAGCCACGCGGCTACGCACTCCAGGCGCGCGTCAACGCCGAGACCCCGACCCCCGACGGCACCGCACTGCCCTCCACGGGCACGCTCACCCGCTTCGACCTGCCGACGGGGCCCGGCGTGCGGGTGGACACCGCGGCACGGGGCGGCTCGCGGATCGGGGCGCGTTACGACTCGCTGCTCGCGAAGGTCATCACACACGCGCCCCACGGGGACTTCGCGGCGGTCTGCGAGCGTGCGTCCCGCGCCCTCGCGGACTTCACCGTCGAGGGCGTGAACACGGGAATCCCCCTGCTGCGCGCGCTGCTCGCCCATCCGGGCTTCACCGCGGGCGGCGCACACACGGGGTTCGTGGCGGAGCACATCGCGGAGCTGCTGCCCGACGAGCCGCAACCACCACAAGCGCTGCCGCAGCCACTGCCGGGAGACGCGACGATCACCGCCCCCATGACCGGGACGGTCGTCACCGTCGACGTCGCGGTGGGCGAACAGGTCGCGGCGGGGCAGCAGTTGCTGGTGCTCGAAGCGATGAAGATGGAGCACGTCCTGCGCGCGGACGCCTCCGGCACCGTGACCGCCCTGCACGCGCGCGTGGGCGACACCACGGCGGAGGGCCACCCCTTGGTGACGGTGGACGCGTCCACGGCGGACGAAGCCGCCACGGCGTACACGGAGACGGCCGTGGACCCGGACGCCGTCCGCCCCGATCTGGCCGAAGCCCTGGCCCGGCACGCGTTCGGCCTGGACGAGCACCGCCCCGAAGCCGTCGCCAAGCGCCACCGCATCGGCCGCCGCACCGCCCGCGAGAACATCCGGGACCTGTGCGACGACGGCACGTTCACGGAGTACGGGGCGCTCGCCATCGCCGCCCAGCGCCGCCGCCGTTCCCTCGACGACCTGATCGCCTCGACGCCCGCCGACGGCATGGTCACCGGCACGGGCCGGATCGACGGCGTGCGGTGCGTGGCGATGTCGTACGACTACACCGTGCTCGCCGGCACCCAGGGACTGCAGAACCATCGCAAGACGGACCGGATGCTCCAGCTGGCCGGGGAACGGCGGATGCCGGTCGTGCTGTTCGCGGAGGGCGGCGGCGGGCGCCCCGGAGACACCGACACGACGTCCGTCGCCGGGCTCGACGTCACGACGTTCCAGCAGATGGGCCGCCTGAGCGGGCAGGTTCCGCTGGTGGGCATCGCGTCGGGGCGCTGTTTCGCGGGCAACGCCGCGCTGCTCGGCTGCTGCGACGTGGTCATCGCGACGCCGGAGGCGAGCATCGGGATGGGCGGCCCGGCGATGATCGAGGGCGGCGGCCTCGGCGTGTACCGCCCCGAGGAGGTGGGCCCGCTGTCCGTCCAGGTGCCGAACGGCGTCGTGGACATCGCGGTGGCCGACGAGGCCGAAGCGGTGCGGGTGGCGCGCAGGTACCTCGCCTACTTCTCGTACGACCACGGGGAGGAAGGCGGCTGGCAGGCGCCGGACCCGCGGCTGCTGCGGCATGTCGTCCCGGAGAACCGGCGCCGCGCCTACGACGTGCGGACCGCGATCGAGGGCATCGCCGACACGGACTCGGTCCTGGAACTGCGGCGCGGCTTCGGCGCGGGCATCATCACGGCGCTCGTACGCGTCGAGGGGCGGCCGATGGGGCTGCTCGCCAACAATCCCGGACATCTGGGCGGGGCGATCGACCGCGACGCCGCGGACAAGGCGGACCGTTTCCTGCGGCTGTGCGACGCCTTCGGGCTTCCCGTGGTCTCGCTCTGCGACACACCGGGTTTCATGGTGGGCCCGGACTCCGAACGGACCGCGACCGTACGGTACTTCTCCCGTCTCTTCGTGACCGGAGCCCAGCTCCGTGTCCCCCTGGTGAGCCTGGTCCTGCGCAAGGCGTACGGGCTCGGCGCGATGGCCATGATGGGCGGCTCCACGCGCGCGCCCGTGGCCACGGCCGCGTGGCCGAGCGGCGAGTTCGGCGGGATGGGGCTCGAGGGCGCCGTACGTCTGGGCTACCGCAAGGAGCTGGCCGCGATCGCCGATCCCGCCGAACGGCAGCGGGTGTTCGACGCCCGTGTCGCCGAGCTGTACGAGCACGGCAAGGCGGTGAACGCCGCGGCGGCGCTGGAGATCGACGCGGTCATCGACCCTGCCCGGTCGCGGAGTTGGATCCTGGCGGCGCTGGAGGACGCGAGCCGATGACCCCGTCGGTGCGGCCGCTCAGTACATGATCCCCACGAGTCCGTCGCCCTGCTCGGCGCAGACGAGTCCGCCCGTGCAGCAGGCACCCCAGCTGCCGGAACCGGGCCCGAAGAGGGTCACCCGCTCCCAGTGCTCCGCGGTCGGCCTGGCCCGCGAGAGCCGCAGGCTCAGCTCGTCGACGGCCATCTCGGCGAGCGGCGGCGCGTCGGGCGCCGCGGCGATCCCCGGCAGCACGGCGACGATCTCCGCCGCGGGGTAGCCGAAGAGGTCGATGTCGTCCCAGGCCACCGGAATCGCCTCCGGCCCGTCCGTCCGGGCCCGCGCCTGGATCTCCACGCGGGCCAGGCGTTCCGTGGCGCCGGGGCCGCCGCCGCCGAACCCCAGGACGACGCCGTCGAACTCGGCGTCGAAGCTCCACTCCGGTTCGAAGAGGAGGCCGCCGAGCCAGGCGTCGTGCGCGTGCCGAAGCTCCGCGTACTGGCCCAGGGTCAGCCCCATGCACTGGCGGTGGTGCGTGACCCGGTCGGGCGGCAGCAGTTCAAGGATCTCGCGGGGCGTCATCCCGAACTTCAACAGTCCCGCGCCGCCCGGCAGTTCCACGCCGACTTCTCGCAACAACTCCAACATTGCACCATTGTTCACCCGTTGACCCAGGTGGCAAGGCTGTTGACGAGATCACCCGGAAACCGGTCCGAGGCCGGCCCTCAGGACTGGGGACGGCTGCCGTGGTTGGCCGCGTGCTTGCGGCGCGCCTTCTTCTTGCGGCGTCGCTTCGATGACATGGGATTCCCCTCTCACCAAATGGTCGATGTCTGACATTCCATACGTTTTCCACGCTTCCATACCGGGGCCCACCCGGCGACCGGACCCGATGACCGGGTCCGGCAACCCGGCACCCGACACCCGACACCCAGCACCCGGCATGCAAACAAATTGTTCACAACACTCCATTGACAACACGACGTGTGCCGCTGATGCTGATCCCATGTCCTCCACTCCGCAGCACCAGCACCAGCAGCCCGACGAGACCGACCCCTTCAGCCCCACGCACCCGGACCAGGTGCGCGCGGGCCGCGCCCCCGCCTCCCTCTTCCGCATCGCCGAACGGCACGCGCCCACCCCCGAACAGCGGCATCGGCAGGTGCACGCCACGGTCGTGCTCCCCCACGAGGCGGTACGGCTCGTGACGTTCCTGATGACCGGGGCCGCGGACCGCGCGGCGGACGAGCCGGAGGTGGATCAGGCGGACATCACCGCGGCACTGACGCTCGTACCGACGGCGCGCGCCGACATGGACGACGTGGAGGCCGCCCTGCTGAAGATGGCGCGCGGTCGCGGCATGACCTGGCCGGAGATCGCCTTCGGTCTCGGCCTCGGCACCCCGCAGGCGGCGCGGCAGCGCTACGAACGGCTGATCGGCCGCACGACGACCGATACGGAAGCCGGCTCTCCGGCCGAGTAGGACGCCTCACTCCCCCGCATGCCGCAGCCACACATAGCTGATCGGCTGCGGGGCGTTCCACTCCGCGGCCAGAGCGGGATCGACGGGCCGGAATCCGGCCCCGCGGTAGCAGCGCAGGGCGGCGGCGTTCCGCGGGTGCACGCGCATGAAGATCTCCGTGTAGCCGACCCGCAGGGCGAGACCGGAAAGGCTGCGCACGAGCCTTCGCCCGACGCCCCGGCCGCGGGCATCGGGCGGCACGATGACGCGGGCGAGTTCCGCCTCGTCCTCCTCCTCGTCGCACCACACCTCCCCGTAGCCGAGCAGCCGCTCCTCCGCGACAAGCACCTGACCTCGCACGTCCTCGTCCAGCTGCCACCCGGCGACCACCCGGGCCGGCACGGGGAAGTCCCCGAGCCCGCACCACAGGGCCACCTCGTCGGCGTTGGCCGGCCAGCTCGCCACGGTGGCCGCGTCCGTCGCCACGGCGAAGGGTCGAAGCTCCATGTACGATCGCTCCTTGCCATGCAGATGAATGCCAACTACACCAGTCTCGTCGCCGTCGGCGACTCCTTCACCGAGGGCATGTCCGACCTGCTGCCCGACGGCAGCTACCGCGGCTGGGCCGATCTGCTCGCCGCCCGGATGGCTGCCGTTTCCCCCGGTTTCCGCTACGCGAACCTCGCGGTGCGGGGGAAACTCATCAAGCAGATCGTCGACGAGCAGGTGGACGTCGCGGCCGCCATGCAGCCCGATGTGATCACCCTGGTGGGCGGCCTCAACGACACGCTGCGCCCCAAGTGCGACATGGTCCGCGTACGTGACCTCCTGGAGCAGGCGGTCGAGCGTCTGGCCCCCGCCTGCAAGCAGCTGGTCCTCATGCACAGCCCCGGCCGCAACGGGCCCGTGTTCCAGCGGTTCCGCCCGCGCATGGAAGAACTCTTCGTGCACATCGACGAGTTGGCGGCCCGGCATGGCGCCACGGTCGTGGACCTGTACGGATCGCCCGTGCTCGGCGACCAGCGCATGTGGGACGTGGACCGGCTGCACCTGACGGCCGAGGGCCACCGCAGGGTCGCCGAAGCGGTGTGGCAGTCGCTCGGCTACGACCCCGAGGACGACTGGAACTCCCTGCTCCCGGCCGCGACCCCGCCGAACTGGGCGGCGCGCCGTGTCGCCGACGCCCGCTTCGCCCGGCAGCACCTGGTCCCGTGGATAGGCCGCCGGCTCACGGGCCGCTCCTCCGGTGACGGCCTCCCGGCCAAGCGTCCGGAGCTGCTGCCGTACGAGTACGAGGACCCGCGCGCGTAGGCACCCTCTCCGTACGCCGCTCTACGTACTCTCCCTGGCCGTGTCGGCGAACTGGGCGAGGCCCCGGGCGAGCGCTTCCATGCCGCGGTCGAAGCCCTGCGCCTGCTCGGCGGTGACCGCGGACGGTCCCGGGCCCGCGCTCCACCGCGTGACGAACATCAGCGGCTCCGCCACCAGGTCCGTCGTCCGCACCGCCTGCCGGTAGACCCGCCGCGGCCCGGCCAGCATCAGCACCGCGTGCCGCGTGACGAGCTCGCGGTACCGGGCGTCGATGTCGGCGGCGCGGGCCCGCGCGGTCGCGGCGTCGAGGGGCTCGTACAAGCCGGTCGGATCCGGCCGCAGATGCCGGCCGGCGTCGACGAGCTCCATGCGGATCTGTGCCACCAGGGTGAGGTAGGCGAGGCACGCTTCCTGCCGCGCCTTGCTCTTGTTCAGACGCGACGCGGACGCAGCCGTGACGAGCGCCGCCGCCCCCGTGGCGATCGCCCCCACGGCGGCGCCGAGTATGGCCGCTAGTCCTTGGTCCATCCCTCGGCCCCCCCTCGCCTGCCCCCGCCGGATCAGGCGTCACAGCATAGGTCGGCCGGGCGCGGGCCTACTCGTCCACCTCTTCCTCGAAGTGCAGGGCGATGGACTGCAGTACGTCGGCCGACGTCACGTCGGTGCGCCCCTCGTCGTGGGCCTCGGCGAGCTGGGCGAAGGAAAAGGCGAAGGCCGACGTGATCTGCTCGATGACGGGACTCAGTTCGCGGCCCACCACCTCGGCGACCTCGATGGGCGAGGCGTCCGCGGGGATTTCGATGCGCGGCAGCATCTCCTCGAGCATCGTGCCCACCGCGCCGCTGGGTTCGACTTCGCCGTCCGGGTTCTCCCGTACCTGTCGGCGCATCTCGATCGCCTCGGTCAGGATGCCGACGACTCTTTGGATGATCTCGCGCTGCTCCATGCGGTGAAGCCTAGACGTACGTGGATCACCAGGAGTTGCGGCACAGCCGGGGCGGTCGCGCGAGCCGGTCCTGGACGATGCTCCAATGCCCCGGGCCCCGCGGACTGTAGGGACGGTCAAAGGCCAGGTCGGACGGCAGGTAAACTCCGTGCACGTGACTGCCGCGCCTGCAAAGCCCCGTATCCCGAACGTCCTCGCCGGGCGTTATGCCTCCGTCGAGCTCGCCACCCTCTGGTCTCCCGAGCAGAAGGTCAAGCTGGAGCGTCAGCTCTGGCTCGCCGTTCTGCGGGCGCAGAAGGACCTGGGGATCGAGGTTCCGGACGCCGCCATCGCCGACTACGAGCGGGTGATCGACGACGTCGACCTCGCGTCGATCGCCGAGCGCGAGAAGGTCACGCGCCACGACGTGAAGGCCCGCATCGAGGAGTTCAACGCGCTCGCCGGGCACGAGCAGGTCCACAAGGGCATGACCTCGCGCGACCTGACCGAGAACGTCGAGCAGCTGCAGGTCCGGCTCTCCCTTGAGCTGGTGCGCGACCGCACCGTCGCGGTCCTCGCGCGCCTGGGCAAGCTGTCGGGCGAGTACGCCGAGCTGGTCATGGCGGGCCGCTCGCACAACGTCGCCGCGCAGGCGACGACGCTCGGCAAGCGTTTCGCGACGACCGCCGACGAGCTGCTCGTCGCCTACCGCCGCGTCGACGACCTGCTGCGCCGCTACCCGCTGCGCGGCATCAAGGGCCCCGTCGGCACCGCGCAGGACATGCTCGACCTGCTGGGCGGCGACGCCGACAAGCTCACCGACCTGGAGCAGCGGATCGCCGGGCACCTCGGCTTCGACCGCGCCTTCACCTCGGTCGGCCAGGTCTACCCCCGCTCCCTCGACTAC
Organism: Streptomyces sp. NPDC046925; assembly: GCF_040644915.1. NCBI lineage: Bacteria > Bacillati > Actinomycetota > Actinomycetes > Kitasatosporales > Streptomycetaceae > Streptomyces > Streptomyces sp. NPDC046925. Next base: position 128,441 of record NZ_JBEYWZ010000014.1, read on the forward strand.
GAGGTCGTCACCGCGCTGGTGCAGCTCGCCTCCGGCCCCTCCTCGCTGGCCAAGACCATCCGTCTGATGGCCGGGCACGAGCTCGTCACCGAGGGCTTCAAGCCGGGCCAGGTCGGCTCGTCCGCGATGCCGCACAAGATGAACACCCGCTCCTGCGAGCGCGTCAACGGCCTCACCGTCATCCTGCGCGGCTACGCCTCGATGACCGGCGAGCTCGCGGGCGACCAGTGGAACGAGGGCGACGTCTCCTGCTCGGTCGTGCGCCGTGTCGCCCTGCCCGACGCGTTCTTCGCGCTCGACGGGCTCCTGGAGACCTTCCTGACCGTGCTCGACGAGTTCGGCGCCTTCCCCGCGGTCGTCGCGCGTGAGCTGGACCGCTACCTCCCCTTCCTCGCCACGACCAAGGTCCTGATGGCCTCGGTGCGGGCGGGCGTCGGCCGCGAGGAGGCCCACGAGGCCATCAAGGAGAACGCGGTCGCCTCCGCGCTCGCCATGCGCGAGCAGGGCGCCGAGCGCAACGAACTCCTGGACAAGCTCGCCGCCGACTCCCGTATCCCGCTGGAGCGCGCCGAGCTCGACGAGCTCATGGCCGACAAGCTGTCCTTCACGGGCGCGGCGGGCGACCAGGTCTCCGCCGTCGTCGCGCAGATCGAGGCGCTGCTCAAGGAGCACCCCGAGGCCGCGGCCTACACCCCCGGCGCGATCCTCTAGGTTCCCGCCCGGCCCGTCACCGTGACGAACGGTGCTCGCCCTTGCCCGCCCTGCGGACGCGCAGCGCGACGAAGGCGAGCACCGCCAGTGCCACCACGGCGAGCACGCCCTTGGAGTACAGGCCCACCAAATCGGTGACCTGGTGCCAGCGCCGCCCCAGCGCGTGGCCGATCAGGATGAAGACGGCGTTCCAGATGAGGCTGCCCGCGGTCGTCAGGGCGAGGAAGACCGGCAGCCGCATCCGCTCCACGCCCGCGGGGACCGAGATCATGCTGCGGAAGACCGGGATCATCCGGCCGAAGAAGACCGCCTTGGTGCCGTGCCGGGCGAACCACTGTTCCGTGCGGTGGATGTCCGACGGCTTCACGAGCGGGATGCGGGCTGCGAGGGCGAGGGTGCGTTCCCGGCCGAGCAGCGCGCCGACCGCGTAGAGCGCGAGCGCGCCGATCACGGAGCCCGCCGTGGTCCAGAACAGCGCCGCGACGAGGCCGAACTTGCCCTGGCTCGCGGCGAATCCGGCGAGCGGCAGGATCACCTCGCTGGGCAGCGGCGGGAACAGGTTCTCCAGGGCGATGGCCACTCCGGCGCCGACGGCACCGAGCGTGTCCATGAGGTCGGTGGCCCAGCCCGCGATACCGCCGGTGGGTGCTTCGCCTGCGGCGGTGGCTTCGTACGCCGAGTTGAGGATCATGCACTCGACGGTAGGAAACGGCGGTGCGCGGCGGTATGAGGGGGGCCACAGACGTCGTGTGCGGTGGACCGCAGGGCAGCATTGTGGTTTTCCGCAGTCCGCGCGTCCCGGCCCCCGGGCTAGCGTGACCGATCATGCGTACGCATCTACGGCGCTGGCTGCGGGTGACGGTCGGTGTACTCGCCGGTGCCCTCACCGCGGTCGTCGAGCTGGCCTTCGCCCTGGTGGCAGGGTTGTGGCTGCTCGCCACGCTCGGGCGGCGCACGGAGCACGGTGCGCAGGCCCGCATCGTGGCCGGTGCCCGCAGGCTGGCCGACCTGGAGCGGCGCCGTATGGCCGCGTTCTTCGGCACCGAGCTAGCGGCGGCGCCGACCGGGCGCCCCGCCGTGAACTACATCGCGTCGCGCTGGTCCCTGGGTCTGCTCGGCGGGGTCGTGCTGGCCTGCGCGCTGGTGGGGGCGGGGTATGCCTCGGTGGCGGTGTGGGTGTGGTTCGTCGCCGACATCCGCGCCCCCGGCAATCTGATCCTCTCCTCGATCGCCGGCCTCTTCCTGTTCTATCTGTGCGTCCAGGGGACGTACGGCGTCGCGCTCGCGGACGAGCGGCATGCGCGCCGTTTCCTCGGCCCGAACGACGGTCAGCTCATGGAGCGCAGGATCGGCGAGCTCGTGGCGAGCCGTGCCGGAGTCGTCGAGGCCGTGCACGACGAGCGGCGCCGCGTCGAACGCGATCTGCACGACGGCGTCCAGCAGCGGATCGTCGCCCTCGGCATGCTCCTGGGCCGGGCCCGGCGCGCCGCCGATCCGCAGAAGTCGGCCCGGCTCCTGGCGCAGGCGCACGAGGAGACACAGCAGGCCCTGGTAGAGCTGCGGGACGTCGCCTGGCGCATCTACCCCGCCGCCCTCGACGAAGGCGGGCTCGCGGCCGCCCTGGAGACGGTCGCCGAGCGTGCGGCGATCCCCGTACGACTCGACTGCGACCTGCGTGCGACCCCTCCGCCGACCGCGCAGGCCGTGGCGTACTTCGTCGCGGCCGAAGCCGTCACCAACGCCGTCAAGCACTCCGGCGCCACCCTCGTCACCGTCCGTGCCGAGCAGCGGAACGGCTCGCTGCGTCTGCGGGTCGAGGACGACGGGCGGGGCGGCGCCGATCCGTCCGGCGGCGGTCTGCTCGGGCTCGCCCGGCGCGTGGCCGCCCTGGACGGCACCCTCACCGTGGCCAGCCCCGCCGGAGGGCCCACCCTGATCACCGCGGAGCTGCCATGCGCGTAATGCTCGCCGACGACTCGACGCTGCTGCGGGAGGGCCTGGCCCGGCTGCTCGCGGACGAGGGGCACACCGTCACGGCCTCGGTGGGTGACGCGCGGGCGCTGCTCGCCGCCGTCGCGGACGATCCGCCGGACGCCGCCGTGATCGACGTACGCATGCCGCCCACGCACACGGACGAGGGGCTGCGGGCCGCACTCGAAATCCGGGCGAAGTGGCCGGAGACGAGCGTCCTCGTCCTGTCCCAGTACGTCGAACGCCGTTACGCCACCGAGCTGTTGACCACGGCCACCGAGGGCGTCGGCTATCTGCTCAAGGACCGGGTCGTCCAGGTCGACGAGTTCCTGGACGCCCTGGAGCGGGTCGCTTCGGGTCAGACGGCCTTCGACCCGGAGGTCGTACGGCAGCTCCTGACCCTCAGCAGCCACACCGACCCGCTCCAGCGTCTTACCCCGCGGGAGCGGGAGGTGCTCGGCAAGATGGCGCAGGGGCACACGAACGCGGCGATCGCCGGGCAGTTGCACGTCTCGCAGAGTGCCGTCGAGAAGTACATCGCCGCGATCTTCGACAAGCTGGAGCTGGCCGGGACGACCGGGTACAGCCGCCGGGTGCTCGCCGTCCTGCGCTATCTCGGCTCCTGAGGGGCACGGAGCCCCGGAGCTACAGGCCGACGTCCCTGCTGCGGAAGTCCTCCAGGGACTCGCGCCGCACCAGGAGCCGCGCGTGCCCGCCGGCGACCGCCACCACCGGCGGGCGCCCGACGAGGTTGTAGCCGGACGCCATCGAGAGGTGGTACGCACCGGCCACCGGCACCCCCAGGATGTCTCCCGGCCGTACGTCGCCCGGCAGTCGAACGTCGGATGCGAGCACGTCGCCTGCCTCGCAGTGCCGTCCGACGACGGTCACCGGCTCGGGCGGGGTGGTGGAGTGCCTGCCGATCAGGCGCGGCGCGTACCGCACGCCGTAGAGCGCGGGACGCGGGTTGTCGCTCATCCCGCCGTCCACGGCGACGAAGGTGCGTCCGCCGGTCCGCTTGACGGCGAGCACGTGGTAGAGGGCCACTCCCGCGGGGCCCGCGATGGCGCGGCCCGGTTCGATGAGCAGCTTGGGCACGGTGAGTCCGGCCGCCGCGCAGCTCCGGGTCAGTTCGGCGCGCACCTTGCGGGCGAGTGCGGTGATGTCGAGGGCCGCCTCGCCGGGGCGGTAGGCGATGCCGTGGCCGCCGCCGAGGTCCAGTTCGGGCAGGGTCAGGCCGCGCTGGTCCTTGATGCGGGCCATCAGGCCGACCAGGCGGCGCACGGCGGCGAGGAACGGCTTGTCGGTGGTGATCTGCGAGCCCAAGTGGCAGTGCAGGCCGGTCAGTTCGAGTCCGGGCTGGCCGATGATGCGGGCGATGGCGTGCTGTGCGGAGCCGTCGGCGATCGACAGGCCGAACTTCTGGTCGTCGGTGCCGGTGCGGATCTTGGCGTGGCCGCCCGCCGCGATGCCCGGCACCACCCGGACCATCACCTTCTGGCGGCTGCCCGGCGGTACGGCCGCCGCGAGCCGCGCGATCTCGGACGCGCTGTCGATGACGATACGCCCGACGCCGAGCCGTAGCGCGGCGTGCAGGTCGTGCGGGCTCTTGGCGTTGCCGTGCAGCACGATGCGCTCGGCGGGAAAGCCCGTGGTCACCGCGAGTTCGAGCTCGCCCGCCGAGCAGACGTCGAGCCCGAGCCCCTCCTGCGCGACCCAGTGGGCCATCGCGCGGCAGAGGAAGGCCTTGGCGGCGTAGTGCACCTCGGCGCCGGGGAAGGCGTGCAGGTAGGTGCGGCAGCGGGTGCGTACGTCGTCCTCGTCGACGAGGTAGGCCGGGGTGCCGAAGCGCCCGGCGATCTCGGTGAGCGGTACGCCGCCGACGGCGAGGTCGCCGTGCGCCAGGCGTGCGGTGGTCGCGGGCCAGACGGACAGGTCGTCGTCGGCGGTGGCGGCCGGGGCCACGGGTTCGTGCAGGGTGGTCATGACAGGCTCCCGACCATCGCGGCGGCCCCGGTCACGCGCAGCGCGCCGACCGCGTCGCGGTCCCCTTCGCGCCAGGCGGGGACGCGCCGCTCGGGTGCGGCGACGGGGTGGGCCGCGAGGCGGGGGTCGACGGTGACCTCGCGGACGCCGAGCGGCTCGGTGAGCGCCCGCAGCGCGGGCTCCGAGAGCCTGATCCAGGCCTGGCGGGCGCCGAGGGCCGCGCTCAGCCGTTCGGGGGCGGTGAAGGCGACGGCGGTACGGGCGCCGACGGGGGTGCGGAACAGGCGGGCGACGCAGCCCGCGGGTCCCGGCCGGACGGGGACGAAGAGCGGTCCGGCCGGGCCGGGTTCGCAGGGCTCGGGGTCCTCGCCGCACTGGATCTCTGCCATGGGGTTCCTCCTTGGGCGTCCTGCTCGGTGAGCGGTGGTCCCCCGGGGCTCCGGTGAGGAACCAGGGGGCCTGTACCGAAGCTATGCCCGGCCCCGAGTGCCACCCGCCCTCCATGACGGGACGTTGACGGTGGCGGGTCCCGCGTTGACGAGGGCTTGACGGGCCTGACCTAGCCGTCTTCCGGCGGAGCGCTCCGGGACCCGCCCCGCCGTAGCCGCCCGCTCTTTTGAGATCAATAGTGTTCGGAAGAGGCCAAGGTCACAGCCCTGTACGGCACCCAGTGCCAGGGGTTGCGCCCTAGCATCATGCGCATGACGGTCCTGCCTGACGACGGGCTTTCCCTGGCCGCCGAGTTCCCTGATGCGACCCATGAGCAGTGGCAGCGCCTGGTGGAAGGCGTGCTGCGCAAATCGGGTAAGGACGTATCGGGGCCGGCCGCCGAGGAAGCGCTGTCCACCGCACTCGAGGACGGGCTCAGCACCCGCCCGCTGTACACCGCCCGTGAAACCGCGCCTGACGCCGGCTATCCGGGTTTCGCCCCCTTTGTCAGGGGCGGCACCGCCGCGGGCAGTGCCGCGGCCGGCTGGGACGTACGGCAGCGGCATGCGACCACGGACCCGGCCGCTACGAACGAGACCGTGCTCGCGGACCTGGAGAACGGCGTCACCTCGCTGTGGCTCGGCGTCGGCCCCGGCGCACTCCCGGTGTCCGGCGTCGCGCGCGCCCTCGACGGCGTCTATCTCGACCTGGCGCCCGTCGCCCTGGACGCGGGCGGCGAAGCGGGGCCCGCGGCGCGTGAGTTGTTCCGGCTCTACGAGGAGCGGGGCGTCCCCAAGGACGCGGCGCGCGGCACCCTCGGCGCGGACCCCCTCGGCCACGAGGCCCGCACCGGCGAGCGCCTTGACCCGGCCGTCGCGATCGAACTGGCGGGGGTGTGCGGCCGGGAGTACCCGAACCTGCGCGCGCTGACCGTCGACGCCCTGCCGTACCACGAGGCGGGCGGCTCGGCCGCTCAGGAGCTGGGCGCCTCGCTCGCCACGGCGGTCGCCTACCTGCGCGAGCTGACGGGAGCCGGGCTCACGGTCGACGCGGCCTGCGCCCAGCTGGAGTTCCGGTACGCGGCCACCGCCGATCAGTTCCTGACCATCGCCAAGCTGCGCGCGGCGCGGCGGCTCTGGGCCCGCGTGGCCGAGGTCAGCGGCGCCCCGGAGGCGGGCGCGCAGCGCCAGCACGCCGTGACCTCGCCGGTGATGATGTCGCGCCGCGACCCGTGGGTGAACATGCTGCGCACGACGGTGGCCTGCCTCGGTGCGGGCGTCGGCGGCGCGGACTCGGTGACCGTCCTGCCCTTCGACCACTCGCTCGGCCTGCCGGACGCGTTCGCGCGCCGCATCGCCCGCAACACCTCGACGATCCTCCTGGAGGAGTCGCACCTCGCCCGCGTCATCGACCCGGCGGGCGGCTCCTGGTACGTGGAACGGCTCACGGACGAACTGGCCCACGCGGGCTGGGAGTTCTTCCAGGAGATCGAGCGCGCGGGCGGTCAGGCGGCGGCCCTGCGCTCCGGCCTGATCGGCGAACGCCTCGCCGCCACCTGGGCGAAGCGCAGCGAGAAGCTGGCCAAGCGGCGTGAACCGATCACCGGCGTCAGCGAGTTCCCGAACCTGACGGAGCGTCCGGTCGAGCGCGTGGCCTCGCCCGCCGAAGCGACGGGCGGTCTGCCGCGCGTGCGCCGCGACGAGGCGTACGAGACCCTGCGCTCGCGCTCGGACGCCCACCTCGCCGCGACGGGAGCCCGCCCCAAGGTGTTCCTCGCCGCGCTCGGCTCGGCCGCCGCGCACAGCGCACGGGCCTCCTTCGCCTCCAACCTCTTCCAGGCGGGCGGCATCGAAGCCGTGCACGACCCGGTGACGGTGGACGCGACGACGGCAGCCGACGCGTTCAGGGCCAGCGGTGCCACGGTGGCGTGCCTGTGCTCCAGCGACGCGCTCTACGAGGAGCAGGCCGCCGAGGTCGCCGAAGCGCTCAAGGCGGCCGGTGCCCGGCGGGTGTTCCTCGCGGGGCGCCCCGCCGAGTACACGGCGGTCGACGCGTACGTCTTCGCGGGCTGCGACGCCGTGTCCGTGCTCTCCTCCACCCTCGACCACATGGGAGTGGCGTAATGGCGATCCCCGACTTCTCCGGTGTCGGCCTGACGCCGGACGCCCCGTCCGAGGCCTCCGCCGTCTCCAAGGACCAGTGGCGCAGCGCCGTCAAGGAGTCCACCGGCAAGGCCGACGACGACCTCCTGTGGGAGACCCCGGAGGGCATCGCGGTCAAGCCGCTCTACACGGGCGCCGACCTCGAAGGCCTCGACTTCCTGGAGACGTATCCGGGTGTCGCGCCCTACCTGCGCGGCCCCTACCCCACGATGTACGTCAACCAGCCCTGGACGATCCGGCAGTACGCGGGGTTCTCCACCGCCGAGGAGTCCAACGCCTTCTACCGCCGCAACCTCGCGGCCGGACAGAAGGGCCTCTCGGTCGCCTTCGACCTGCCGACCCACCGCGGCTACGACAGTGACCACCCGCGGGTGACGGGCGACGTCGGCATGGCGGGCGTGGCGATCGACTCGATCTACGACATGCGTCAGCTCTTCGACGGCATTCCGCTGGACAAGATGACGGTGTCGATGACGATGAACGGCGCCGTGCTTCCCGTACTGGCGCTCTACATCGTGGCCGCCGAGGAGCAGGGCGTGGCGCCCGAGAAGCTGGCCGGGACCATCCAGAACGACATCCTCAAAGAGTTCATGGTCCGCAACACCTACATCTATCCGCCCAAGCCCTCGATGCGGATCATCTCCGACATCTTCGCGTACACCTCGCAGAAGATGCCGCGCTACAACTCCATCTCGATCTCCGGCTATCACATCCAGGAGGCCGGAGCGACGGCCGACCTGGAGCTCGCGTACACCCTCGCCGACGGCGTGGAGTATCTGCGGGCCGGGCAGGAAGCGGGCCTGGACGTCGACGCGTTCGCGCCGCGGCTCTCCTTCTTCTGGGCGATCGGCATGAACTTCTTCATGGAGGTCGCCAAGCTCCGCGCGGCGCGCCTGCTGTGGGCGAAGCTGGTCAAGCAGTTCGACCCGAAGAACCCCAAGTCGCTCTCGCTGCGCACCCATTCGCAGACATCGGGCTGGTCGCTGACCGCGCAGGACGTGTTCAACAACGTCACGCGTACGTGCGTCGAGGCGATGGCCGCGACGCAGGGCCACACCCAGTCGCTGCACACGAACGCCCTGGACGAGGCGCTCGCCCTGCCCACCGACTTCTCCGCGCGCATCGCCCGCAACACCCAGCTGCTCATCCAGCAGGAGTCGGGCACCACGCGGACGATCGACCCGTGGGGCGGCAGCGCGTACGTCGAGAAGCTGACGCACGACCTGGCGCGGCGCGCCTGGCAGCACATCGAGGAGGTCGAGGCGGCGGGCGGCATGGCGCAGGCCATCGACGCGGGCATCCCGAAGCTGCGCGTCGAGGAGGCCGCGGCCCGTACGCAGGCCCGCATCGACTCGGGGCGCCAGCCCGTGATCGGCGTCAACAAGTACCGCGTGGAGACCGACGAGCAGATCGACGTCCTGAAGGTCGACAACTCCTCGGTGCGCGCCCAGCAGATCGCCAAGCTGAAGCGGCTGCGCGAGGAGCGCGACGAGGCGGCCTGCCAGGACGCGCTGCGGGCGCTCACCGCGGCGGCCGGGCGCGACCCCGGTCCGGGCCTGGAGGGCAACCTCCTCGCGCTCGCGGTCGACGCGGCCCGCGCGAAGGCGACGGTCGGCGAGATCTCCGACGCCCTGGAGTCCTCGTACGGGCGGCACGCGGGGCAGATCCGTACGATCTCCGGTGTGTACCGCACCGAAGCAGGATCGTCCCCGTCCGTGGAACGCACCCGCACCCTCGTCGGGTCCTTCGAGGAGGCCGAGGGGCGCCGGCCGCGCATCCTGGTCGCCAAGATGGGCCAGGACGGCCACGACCGCGGCCAGAAGGTCATCGCCACCGCCTTCGCCGACCTCGGCTTCGACGTGGACGTGGGCCCGCTGTTCCAGACTCCGGCCGAGGTCGCGCGCCAGGCCGTCGAGGCCGACGTGCACATCGTCGGCGTCTCGTCGCTCGCCGCCGGGCACCTCACGCTCGTACCGGCGCTGCGCGCGGAGCTGGCCGCCGAGGGACGCGAGGACATCATGATCGTCGTGGGCGGCGTGATCCCGCCGCAGGACGTGCCGACCTTGCTGGAGATGGGCGCGGCGGCCGTCTTCCCGCCGGGCACGGTGATCCCGGACGCCGCGTACGACCTGGTGAAGCGGCTGGCGGCCGACCTCGGCCACGAGCTGTGAGCATGGCGGCGCCGCGGATCGACATCGACGCGTACGTGAAGGGCGTGCTCGACGGGAAGCGGGCGCAGATCGCGCGCGCCATCACGCTCGTCGAGTCGACCCGGCCGCAACACCGGGCGCTCGCCCAGGAGTTGCTGACCCAGCTGCTTCCGCACAGCGGGCGGGCGCGGCGGATCGGCATCAGCGGCGTGCCCGGCGTGGGCAAGTCCACGTTCATCGACGCGCTCGGCACGATGCTGACCGGGCTCGGGCACCGGGTCGCGGTGCTCGCCGTCGACCCGTCGTCGACCCGCACGGGCGGTTCGATCCTCGGCGACAAGACGCGGATGGAACGCCTCGCGGTGGACCCGGCGGCCTTCGTGCGCCCCTCGCCCACCGCCGGGACGCTCGGCGGGGTCGCGAAGGCCACGCGCGAGTCCATCGTGGTGATGGAGGCGGCGGGCTACGACGTCGTGCTCGTGGAGACCGTGGGCGTGGGCCAGTCGGAGACGGCGGTCGCGAACATGGTCGACTCGTTCCTGCTGCTCTCCCTGGCCCGCACCGGCGACCAGTTGCAGGGCATCAAGAAGGGCGTGCTCGAACTCGCGGACGTCCTCGCCATCAACAAGGCGGACGGCCCGCACGAGCGTGACGCGCGCTCGGCGGCGCGTGAACTGGCGGGCGCGCTGCGGCTCATGCATCCGGCGGACGCGGCGTGGACTCCCCCGGTGCTCAGTTGCAGCGCCCGGGAATCCAGCGGCCTCGACGAGGTGTGGGACCGCCTGGAGCAGCACCGTTCGCTCCTGGACTCCACGGGCCGCCTCGCCGCCAAGCGACGCGACCAGCAGGTCGACTGGACGTGGACGATGGTGCGGGACGAACTCCTCGACCGGCTGCGGGGGCATGAGGCGGTACGGGAACTGGCCCCTGACCTGGAGCAGCAGGTACGGGAGGGCACCCTGACGGCGACGCTGGCGGCGGAGAGGATTCTGGGGGCGTTTCAGGGGGGTGACTAGCCCTTCGGTGGGGATGTGATGCCGGGTGCTCGGTCGGGTGGGCGGGAAACATCCGCCGCGAAGCGGCGGTCTAGATTGACCCCATGACCACAGCAGCCAACGACGAAGCCCCCGTCCTCCAGCACGTCGAGGGCCGCGCAGGCCACATCACCCTCAACCGCCCCCGGGCGATCAACGCCCTGAACCACGCCATGGTCCGCCTGATGGACGAGGCCCTGTCCGCGTGGGAGCGGGCGGACGACATCCGCACCGTCGTCCTCACCGGCAACGGGACCCGCGGTCTCTGCGCCGGGGGCGACATCCGGTCCATCCACGACGACATCCGCGCGGGCGGCGGCACCGCGTCCGTGGCTTTCTGGCGCGACGAGTACCGGCTCAACGCCCGTATCGCCCGCTTCCCGAAGCCGTACGTCGCCGTGATGGACGGGATCGTGATGGGCGGCGGAGTCGGCGTCTCGGCGCACGGCAGCGTGCGGATCGTCACCGAGCGCTCCAGAATCGCCATGCCGGAGACCGGGATCGGCTTCGTGCCGGACGTCGGCGGTACGTATCTGCTGACGCGCACGCCCGGCGAACTGGGCACCCACCTCGCCCTGACCGGTTCGGCGGTCGGAGCGGGCGACGCCCTGCTGTGCGGCCTCGCCGACCACTACGTACCCTCGGAGCGCCTGCCGGAGTTCACCGCCGCGCTGGCCGACGCCGACGTGAGCGAGGTGGTCGCGCGGTACGCCACTGCCGCGCCCGGCGGTGAACTCGCCGCCCATCGCGAGTGGATCGACGCCTGCTACTGCGCCGACTCCGTGGAGGAGATCGTGGACCGGCTGTACGACTCGGGCGAGCGCGCGGCGAAGGAGGCCGCGGAGACCGTCCTCGGCAAGTCGCCGACCTCCCTGAAGGTCACGCTCGCCGCCCTGCGCCGGGCGCGCGCCCTCGCCTCGCTGGAGGAGGTGCTCGACCAGGAGTACCGCGTCTCGGCGACGGCGATCACCGCACCGGACATGGTGGAGGGCATCCGCGCCCAGGTCGTCGACAAGGACCGTGATCCGCACTGGTCCCCCGCCGAACTCTCGCAGGTGACCGACGCGGACGTGGACCGCCACTTCCGGCCGCGCGAAGGCGACGAGCTCGGCCTGGCCCCCGGACGGGGCTGACCGCGGTGCCCCTGATCCAGACGCCCCGCCTGCTGCTCCGGCGCTGGCGCGAGACGGACGTCGCACCCATGACCGTCATCAACTCCGATCCCCGGGTGATGCGGTGGATCGGCGACGGATCCGTCCACGAGGGACAGCAACAGACCCGGGACCGCATCGCGATGTGGGAGCACGAGTGGGAGACCGAGGGCTTCGGGCTCTTCGCGGTGGAGATCCGCGCCACGGGTGAACTCGCCGGGTTCACCGGGCTCTCCGTGCCGCACTACCTCCCCGAGGTGCTGCCCGCGGTGGAGATCGGCTGGCGGTTCGGGCCTCCCTTCTGGGGGCAGGGCCTGGCCACCGAGGCGGCACGCGCCGCCCTGGACTTCGCCTTCACCGAGGCCGGTCTCGAGCGGGTCGTCAGCATCGTCCAGGTGGGCAACAACGCCTCGGAACGCGTCATGAACAAGCTCGGGATGCGCGTGGAGCGGGGCGCCGTCGACCATCACTGCGGTCGCCCCATACGCATCCATGTCCTGGACGCGCCCGCTACGGGGGATCGATCTCCGTGACCACGGCGAGGAGCTGGAAGGGCAGTTCCCTGTCCCACTGGGAGACGCCGAGGGCGATCCATCTCCCGTCGGCCCGCCAGAGGTGCAGGTCCGGCACCGAGGAGCTGAGCGAGCTCCACGGCTCCGGTATGTCCTCGCCCGCCGCTTCTTCGCCTGCCGCGTCCCCGCCCGACCCGTCCCCGCCCGACCCGTCTTCGTCCGACCCGTCTTCGTCCGACCCGTCTTCGCCCGACCAGTCCTCGTCGCCGCTCAGTGTCCGCTCGAAGAGGCTCTCCAAGCGGAATATCTGCGGCGCTCCCCAGCGGTCGGCGAGGAGGACCGAGAGGCCGTCGCGCTCGGCCTCGTACTGATCCGCGGTCGCCTCCCACCGCGTGCCGTCGTCCTCCCAGAAGCCGTCGCTCGTCATCAACTCGGCGATGCGATACCCCGGACCGCCGTCGCCGTCCTGCGACCTGCCGTGCTCCGCGGGGAACTCCCGTGAGCGCAGCAGGTCGATCGCGGCGAGATGCTGTGCGGTACTCATGCCATCCAGTAAAGCGGCCGCCACTGACAACTGGGCCCCCGTCAGTCCCCCGGCGTCACCATCCGGACACGCGGCTCACGCGTCGCGCCGCCGCACCGCCCACCAGCCCGCAAGGAGCGAGACGGCCGCCCACGCCGCCGTGACGGCAAGTCCCGCCCAGGGTCCGAGAGTTCCCGTCGGGTTCTCGTGGAGTATCTGCTGGCCCGCCCGGTCCGGCAGGAAGCCCGCGACGCCGCTCGCGACGTCCCCGACCACGAAGGACACGATGAGCGTGAACGGGATGAGGATGCTCAGGACCGCGACCCCGCTGCGCAGCACCACGGTCAGGCCCGCGGCGAGCAGCGCCATGAGTGCGAGGTAGATGCCGCCGCCGACGCAGGCCCTGACGGCACCGTCATGACCGAGACCGATGGCGTAGTCCTCCATGAAGGCCTGCCCGGACAGGAAGGCGACAAAGCTGGTGAGGATGCCCGTGCCGAGGGCGAGCGCACCCACCACCGCGATCTTTGCCCCGTAGAAGAGTCCTCTGCGCGGCACCGCGGAGAGCGAGATCCGCAGCGCGCCGTTCAGATACTCGGAGGACATCGCCGTCGTACCGAAGCTGATGGCGGCGATCTGGCCGAAGTTGAGCGCGTAGAAGGCGCCGAAGAGCGGTTCGTAGTCGGCGTTGTCGGCCTCCACCGTGCCGATCGTGGCGAACGCGAGCACGGTGACGGCCAGGGTGGCCACGAAGACGGCGACGAGCGAACCGAGGCTGGCGCGCACCGACTTGATCTTGATCCACTCCGAGCGGAGCACGGCGGTCGTCGACATGGTCAGGCCTCCTGGCGGGGCGTCGGGGCGGTGGCGGCGAACTCGGTGTCGTCGGCCGTGAGGGCGAGGTAGGCCTGCTCCAGTGAGGCCTGCTCGTCGGAGAGTTCGAGGAGGGGAATGCCGTGGCCCGCGGCGATGGACCCGATCTCCTCGGCCTTCGCGCCCTCCACGGTCCAGCGGCCGCCGTCCTGTGCGGTCATCGCGTACCCCTTGTCCGTCAGGAGGCCGCGCAGCCGCTCGCTCTCCGGCGTGCGCAGCCGCACTCGCGGGCTGCTGTGCGCCGCGATGAAGTCGGGCATCGAGGTGTCGGCGAGCAGCCTGCCGCGGCCGCCGACCACCAGGTGGTCGGCGAACGTGGCCGTCTCGTTCATGAGATGGCTGGAGACGAGGACCGTGCGGCCCTCTTTGGCCAGGCGCCGCAACAGCTCGCGGATCCAGATGATCCCTTCGGGGTCGAGGCCGTTGGACGGCTCGTCCAGCATGACGACGCGCGGGTCGCCGAGCAGCGCCGCCGCGATGCCCAGACGCTGGCGCATGCCGAGCGAGAACGTCTTGATCCGGCGCCCCGCCACGGTGGCCAGACCCGCCTCTTCGAGGACCTCCGCCACCCGGCGTGCGGGGATGCGGTTGCTCGCGGCGAGGGCGAGGAGGTGATTGCGGGCGGTACGCGATCCGTGCGCGGCCTGCGCGTCGAGCAGGGCCCCCACGTGGTGCAGGGGTTCCTCGATGTCCGCATAGGGGCGGCCGCCCACGGTCGCTGTCCCCGAAGTGGGCCGGTCGAGGCCGAGGACGAGACGCATGGTGGTGGACTTGCCGGCGCCGTTGGGGCCGAGGAACCCGGTGACCTTCCCCGGCCGGACGGTGAAGGTCAGTGCGTCCACCGCGCGGGTGGTGCCGTACTCCTTGGTGAGGTCTTGGACGTCGATGCTGGTCATGGGTCCAGACTCGCGGCCGTACGGGGGTGGGGGCTTCCCCCGGCCGGGGGCTTCGTCTCCCCCTCACGGGGGAGCCGTGCGGGGGTGTGCGGCTGGCACGATGACGGGATGCCCCGCTTCTTCCGGCCGGTCACCAGCGCGGTGACCTATACGCGCTGGCTGCATCTGCTCATCGGCTCGGCCATCCCCTTGATGGGCGCGTTCATCACGCCGGGACTCAGCCGTACCTCGCCCGCCGAGTGGGTGCAGATCGCGCTGCAGCCGATCCCGCTGGTGGTGGCGGCCGCCCTGCTGCTGCCGTTCCTGCGCAGGGCGGAGGGTCTGCAGGCACGGCTGATGCTCTTCCCGGGGCAGCACGCGCGCGTGCCGGGCGACGAGGAGGAGTCCGGTATCTCCGTTGCTCCCTCCGCGTCCTGGCGAGACCGCGGCAGGACCGCGCTGTGGATGGTGCTGCGCCTGGAGGCCGGCTTCCTGGCGGGCTACCTCACGGTGCAGTTCCTGGGGACCACGCTGGCCCTGGTGGGAGCGGCGTCGTCGGACCAGGCCGAGGAGCCCGGGCTGCTCATTCCCCTGCCGGGGCCGAACCCGGCGAACGCGCTACTCGTACCGCTCCCGATCCTGGGGCTCCTGGGGGTGATGGTGGTCGGGGGCCGGCTGATGACGTCGGCGGCCCGGCATCTGCTCGGCCCCTCCCCCACCGAGCGCCTCGCCGCCCTGGAGGAGCGCACGGAACAGCTCCTCGAACGCAACCGGATCGCACGGGAACTGCACGATTCCATAGGCCACGCGCTGACCGTCGCGGTGGTCCAGGCGGGAGCCGCACGCGCCGCCGCCGACGCCGGGTTCACCGAGCGGGCGCTCGGCGCGATCGAGGAGACGGGCCGGGCGGCCCTGGAGGACCTGGAGCGTGTCCTGCGCGTCCTGCGGGAGGACGAACAGCCCGCGAGCCGGCGCCCCACACTCTCCGACGCCGCCCAACTACTGGAATCCGCACGGGCTTCGGGGGCGAAAGTCGACACCGAGGTGTCGGGGCCCGTGGAACGCCTGCCGGGCCCCGTCTCCCGCGAGGCCTACCGCATGCTCCAGGAGGCCCTGACGAACGTGCTGCGCCACTCCGGGCCGGTGCCGGTCCAGGTACGGGTTGCGGTCCGCGAGACCGCCCTGGAGATCGACGTACGCAACGCGCTGCCCGCGCCGGGAGAGAGCACCGGCCGCGGCGGCAGCGGCCTGCGCGGTATCCGGGAGCGGGCCACGCTGCTCGGCGGCCGGGCCACCACGGGACCCCGCGACGGCGAATGGCAGGTGCACGTCGAGCTGCCGCTCGGGTGATCTACGCTGACCGGATGCCGGTCACTGTCCTCCTCGTCGACGACGAACCCCTCGTACGCGCCGGTCTGCGGGCCGTCCTGGAGGCGCAGCCCGACATCGAGGTGGTGGGCGAGGCGGCCGACGGCGCCGCGGTGATTCCTCTGGTGCGGCAACTGCGGCCCGACGTCGTCGCCATGGACGTGCGGATGCCGCTCCTGGACGGCATCGAGGCCACGCGCGCGGTTCTGCGCACCGTGCAGGACCCGCCGAAGATCCTCGTGGTGACGACCTTCGAGAACGACGAGTACGTGTACGAGGCGCTGCGCGCGGGCGCGGACGGTTTCCTGCTCAAGCGGGCCCGTCCCGCCGAGATCGTGAACGCTGTCCGGCTCGTGGCCGAGGGCGAGTCGCTGCTGTTCCCGTCGGCGGTGCGGCAGCTGGCGGGCGAGTACGGGCAGCGGCCCGGCAACACGGCGGCCAGGGCCGCCCTCGAGCGGGCCGCGCTCACCGAGCGGGAGTCGGACGTGCTGCGCCTGATGACGCGCGGTCTGTCGAACGCGGAGATCGCGGGCGAGCTGATCGTCGGCGCCGAGACGGTGAAGTCCCATGTGAGTTCCGTCCTCGCGAAACTGGGAGCCCGCGACCGCACGCAGGCAGTGATCACCGCGTACGAGTCCGGTTTCGTCGCGCCGGGATAGCCGCGACCGGTCGCCACTCTGTGTCACAGGAGGGCCCGGCACTCGCAGTGGTCGCCCCCGGCGAGTACGATCCGCCCATCATGCGCACGAGCTGGGAGGACGGACGTTGGGGCGGCTGACCGGCGGGGATCCCTCTCTGCTGCGGCGGATCAACTCCGCGGTGGTGCTGCACGCGCTGCGTGCGGCGGACTTCGCGACACTCACCGAGGTCACCCGGGTGACCGGGCTTTCAAGGCCGACCGTCGAGGGCGTGGTCGAGGGGCTCATCGAGGCCGGGCTCGTGGTGGAGACCGCCGCCGAGGAAGGCGCGGCAAGGCGCCAGGGACGGCCCGCGCGGAGGTTCCGCTTCCGGGCCGAGGCGGGGCATCTGCTCGGCCTGGAGATCGGCCCGCACCGGGTGGCCGCCGTCCTGTCGGACCTGGACGGCCGGGTGCTGGGCACGGCGGCCAGGGACGTGGACGAGACGGCTTCGGCGGACGAGCGCATCGAGCGGCTTCGTACGGCGGTCGCGGACCTGCTGCGCCGGGGCGGGATCGCCCGCAGCTCCCTGCGCGCGGTGGGCGTCGGCAGCCCCGGCATCGTGGAGGCGGACGGCACGGTCCGGCTCGGCACCGCGCTGCCGGAGTGGACGGGGCTCCCGCTGGGCGAGCGCCTGCGCAGGTCCTTCAAGTGCCCGGTCCTGGTGGAGAACGACGCGAACACGGCGGCCGTCGCCGAGCACTGGAAGGGCGCGGCGACCGAGTCCGACGACGTGGTGTTCGTCCTCGCGGGGCTCAGCCCCGGAGCGGGCGCGCTGATCGGCGGCCGGCTGCACCGCGGCTACGGCGGCGCCGCCGGGGAGATCGGCGCCCTGCATCTGCTGGGCCGCGACGTGACCCCGGAGACGCTGCTCTCGACCACGGACGAGCCCCTGCATCCGCTCGACGAGCAGGCGGTGGCGAAGGTGTTCGCCGACGCGCGCGAGGGCGACGAGCGGGCACAGCAGGCCGTCGAGCGGTACATCCGGCGGCTGGTGCACGACGTGGCGGCGCTGGTGCTGGCCCTGGATCCCGAACTGGTCGTCGTGGGCGGCTGGGCGGCCGGTCTCGACGGTGTCCTGGAGCCGCTGCGCCGCGAGTTGGCCCGTTACTGTCTGCGCCCGCCCCGGGTGGCCCTGTCGATGCTCGGCGAGGCCGCCATCGCGACGGGCGCGCTGCGCCTGGCCCTCGACCATGTCGAGGAGGAGCTGTTCGCGGTGGAGGGAACGGTCACGGCGCGCCGCTGAGGCGACGCGCCGTGCACACGAAGAACTAGAGGGGCGGTGTCAGGAGGCCCGGCTCTCCGGGCCGTGGTGGATCTCGACGCCGCCCTCGTCGCCGAACGTGAGGCGGCAGGTGTCGGCGCGGTACGTGGCCACGGACACCGCGGCGGTGCGCCCCTCGGCGAAGAAGCGGGTCGTCACGACGAGGACCGGGGCTCCGGGGAGCCGGTCGAGCGCCTTGGCGTCGTCCGCGCGGGCGGAGCCGAGCTCCACGGCGCGGTCCTGTCCTTCGAGGCCGAGGCGGTGCAGCTCGCGCAGCACGCCACGCGCGCGTGAGGGCCCGGAGGGGGCGTCGATGGCGGAGAGCTCGTCGACCGACGACGTCGGTACGTAGAGGAGCTCGGCGGCCACGGGCTGGCCGTGCGAGACGCGGGTGCGGCGCACCACGTGCACCTGCTCGTCGCCGGGGGTCTCGAGCATGCGGGCCACGTCGGCGGGCGGAACCGCCGGTGCGCAGTCGGCGGGCTGCCAGGCGTCGCCGACCTCGCCCGGCCAGGTGCCCTGCGCCGATCCGACGGCCACCCCCACCCGCGGCGGGGCGACGGTCGTGCCGACCCCGCGGCGGCGCTGCAGCCTGCCTTCCAGCTCAAGCTGTTCCAGTGCCTGGCGCAGCGTGGCGCGGGCGACACCGAACCGGGCCGCGAGATCACGCTCGTTGGGCAGGATCTCGCCGACGCCGAACTCGGAGTCGAGTGCCTCGCTGAGCACGGTCTTGAGGTGCCAGTACTTCGGCTCCGGAGCCGTTTCCAGCTGCGTGGTCCCCACCCTGTCCTCCGCAATCGCCGTGTGCCGGCGGCTTTTTAGCGCCCTTGTTTATTAAAGGTTCCTGCACTATCCCTGGCGACGATAGAGCGGCACCCACCCTTGGTCAAGACCAATCCTCGATCCGTTACAGCGCGCACAGGGACGATGCCACAGAGCATTCACGCGTTGTTGGTGTCGGTCCACGCGCGCGTTGCGAACAAGACAAAGACCCCCGCCTCGGGTGACGGGGGTCTGACCTGCGGTTCACCCGCGGTCCAGTGCGCTCTAGGAGGCGAAACCGATCAGCTTGTCCGGGTTGCGGATGATGTAGACATGGGTGATCCGCCCGTCGACGACGTCCAGTTGGAACACGGAGTCCGGCTTGCCGTCGACCAGGATCAGCACGGAATCGGCGCCGTTGAGCTCCAGGAACCGGGCCTCGACCTCCGCCCCTCCCGGCACGCCCTTGCGGGCCGCGCCGTCGAGGAAACGGCCGACCTTGTCGGCGCTCTCGATGACGCGCAGCGGCGCCCTGGCCTTGCCGCCGCTGTCGCCGACCAGACGTACGTCGGGGGCGAGCAGGGACACCAGGCCGTCGAGGTCGCCGCCGGTCGCCGCGGCGAGGAACCGCTCGGTCAGGTCACGGCGCTCGACCGGATCCACCGTGTAACGCGGCTTTCCCTCCTCGACGTGCTTGCGGGCGCGCGCCGCGAGCTGCCGCACGGCCGGTTCGCCGCGGTCCAGCGTGAGGGCGATCTCGGAGAACGGGAACCCGAAGGCCTCCCGCAGCACGAACACCGCGCGCTCCAGGGGCGAGAGGGATTCCAGTACGACCAGGACGGCGATGGAGACGGAGTCGGCGAGCACGGCCCGCTCGGCGGTGTCCGGGGCGGTGGGGCCGTAGTCGGTGACCAGCGGTTCGGGCAGCCACGGGCCCACGTAGGACTCGCGCCGGGACTGCACGTGGCGCAGCCGGTCGATGGCGAGCCGGGTGGTGACGCGCACCAAGTAGGCACGCGGTTCGCGCACTTGTGCCTGGTCTGCCGCCGACCAGCGCAGCCAGGACTCCTGCACGACGTCCTCCGCGTCGGCCACCCGGCCGAGCATGCGGTAGGCCACGCCCATCAGGACGGGCCGGTGCTCTTCGAAGACGTCGGTCACGGTGTCGGTCGCCACCCGTCCATCCCAGCCGACGGGCCACCCGGTGTCCAGGCGAAGCGGGTGCGGCGCGCCCCACACCGGTCCGGCGGTCACCCCGCCCCCTCCGTCCGGCGGTCACCCCGCCCGCCCTCTTGAACTGGAGGCTACTGAGCGGTAATTGTTGCTGACAACGTGTCTAAGGTGTCTGAGGACCGTCGCCGGGCGGCGGGGACTGGAGCAGTCATGGCCGCAGAGGTGTCTTTCAGCGTCGAATCGCCCGGCGGCCCGCGGACCCTGTCCGTCGCGTACGAACGCGCCGGCGAGGGTGAGCCGCTGCTCCTGCTGCACGGCATCGGCCACCACCGCCAGGCGTGGGACCCGGTGTTCGGCATCCTGGCAGCCGAGTACGACGTGATAGCCGTCGATCTGCCGGGCTTCGGGGAGTCCGCCGCGCTCCCCGACGGTCTTCCCTACGACATCACCACGGTGGTGTCCGTGCTCGGTGCGCTGTGCGAGGCCCTGGGGATCGAGCGGCCGCACGTGGCGGGCAACTCGCTGGGCGGTCTGCTCGCCCTGGAACTGGGCCGCGAGAAGCTCGTGCGCTCGGTCACCGCCCTGTCCCCCGCCGGTTTCTGGACGCCGGGCGAGCGGCGCTACGCGTTCAACACCCTGCTCGCGATGCGGCACGGGGCGCGGCTGCTTCCGCTGCCGCTGATCGAGCGGCTCTCCCGCAGCGCCGCCGGGCGGGCGGCGCTCACCAGCACCATCTACGCCCACCCCGGCCGCCGGTCACCCGAGGCCGTCGTCGCCGAGACGCTCGCGCTGCGCGACGCCGAGGGGTTCGAGCAGACCCTGGCCGCCGGGCGTGACGTGCTCTTCGGCGACGACGTGCCCGGACTCGCGGTCACCGTCGCGTGGGGCGCCCGCGACCGCATCCTGCTGCGCCGCCAGGGGATCCGGGCCAAGCACACCGTTCCCGATGCCCGTCTGGTGCGCCTTCCCGGCTGCGGGCACGTCCCGATGAACGACGACCCGGCTCTCGTCGCGCGCGTCGTCCTCGACACCTGCCGCCGCCCGTCGGCCGCGTAGCACGCCGGAGCCGAGCGCCACCCCGGCGCCGACGAGCGCGCTCCCCACGGCCTGCGGGACGCCGTAGGCGCCGGTCCCGGCCAAGGGCGCGGTGAAGGCCGCCGCCACGGGAATCAGACCGGAGAAGAGGGTGGCGCGCTCGGCGCCGATGCGCTGGATGCCCGAGTACCAGCAGACGAACCCGATGACGGTGACGATCGCCGCCTGCCACAGCAGGGCCGCCGCCTCAGTGGTGCCGGGCATCCGCAGGAAGTCCGCGCCGTCGGCCAGGACGCCGATGAGGGCGGACTCGACGGCGGCGATCCCGCACACCGTGGCGGACAGCAGCTTGGGGCCGAGCGGCCGCAGCACGGGAACGGCGAGGACCGCGAAGCCGACCTCGCCCGCGAGCGCGCACACGGAGAAGACGATGCCGACGGCGTCCGTACGGCCCCACCCCTGCACGGTGAAGGCGCCCGCCGCGACGATCAGAGCCCCGTACATCACGGCCCGTTGCGGCTGCCGCCCCGCGAGGAGCGGCACGACGACCGCCACGACGACCGGGGCGCATCCTACGAAGACACCCGGTACGGCAGGTTCCGCGGTGCGTTCGGCGGCGAGGATCGCCAGGTTGAACCCGACCATGCCGACCGCGGCGAGGACCGCGAGCCGCCCCCACTGGCGCCGGGTGAGGCGGGCGAGCGGCGCCGTGCCGCCCCGCCCGAGCAGCGGCAGGAGGAGCAGACAGGCCAGGCCGTAGCGCAGGAACTGGCCGCCCGCGTACGGGTAGTCGCCCAGGAGGCTGTTGGCGGTGAAGGAGCCGCCGACGAGGAGGCAGGCGAGGGCCGCGAGCAGGGACCCGCGCGTGAGGTTCGTGTTCATGCCCCTGACGTTAGGAACGGACGCGGACCGGTTTAAGGTCCACTTCCGGGGCCTGTTCGGGGACCACTTTCCGCGGGCTCCCGTAGATCCGCCACATACTGGAGGCGCGTCCCGGTGACATCAGGATCGAGGCAGGAGCCCGGAACCGCGGCCTGGGAGCTGCTGCTGCCCGCCGCGTCCGCCCCCGCCCGCAGCCGCGGCCGCAGCCTGCAGTCGGCGCTGCGCGAGGCGGTCAGGGCCGGGCAGTTGGCGCAGGGGACGCGGCTGCCGTCGAGCCGGGCGCTCGCCGCCGACCTGGGTGTCTCGCGGGGGCTCGTCACGGAGGCGTACGAGCAGTTGACGGCCGAGGGGTATCTGCGCAGCGACCGGGGTGCGGGAACCTGGGTGGGCGGCGCGGTACGGAAAGCCGCTCCGGGCGCACGTGATCTGGCGCCGCGGCCCGTCCACGCGCGCGTGGACTTCATCGCGGGAACCCCCGACCTGTCCCTGTTCCCGCGCGCCGCGTGGGCGGCCGCGCACCGCGGTGTCCTGGCCGAACTGCCCCACCACGCACTGGGCTACCCGGATCCCAGGGGCCTGCCCCGGCTGCGTACGGCCCTCGCCGAACTGCTCGTACGCCGCCGGGGCGTGGTCGCCGACCCGGAGGCGATCGTCGTCTGCTCCGGAGTGGCCCAGGCCACGGCGCTGCTCGGGTTCGTGCTCCACGCGCGCGGGGTGCGCACCGTCGGCGTCGAAGACCCCGGAAGCCCGCAGCACGGCGAACTGTTCGCGTCGGCGGGCGTGGCCACGGTGCCGGTGCCCGTCGACGACGAGGGGGCGGACATCGGCGTACTGAGGGAGCACGGTCTGCGCGCGGTCGTCACCACGCCCGCCCATCAGTTCCCGCTGGGCATCGGCTACTCCGCCCGGCGGCGGGCCGGGCTCCTGGACTGGGCGCGGTCCGTGGACGGCCTGATCATCGAGGACGACTACGACGGGGACTTCCGCTACGACCGCGCCCCGGTGGGCGCGCTGCAGGGCCTCGACCCCGAGCACGTCGCGTACACGGGCTCGGTCAGCAAGTCGCTCGCTCCCGGGCTGCGCCTGGGCTGGCTGCTCGTACCGGAGTCGCTGACCGACGAGGTCGTCGCCCGCAAGCGCATGATGGACCTGGGAAATCCGGCACTCGACCAGGCGCTGCTCGCGCGCTTCGTCGAACGCGGCGACTACGACCGGCAGTTGCGCCGCTGCCAGCGTGCCTACCGCGAGCGCAGGGACGCGCTGGTCGCGGCGCTCGACACATACTTTCCGGGCACGGAGGTGACCGGCATCGCCGCGGGTCTGCACGTCATCGCCCGGCTCCCCGGCCGGTGGGGCCCGCAGGAGGCCTTTCTGCGGCGGGCCGCGGCGGCCGGGGTCGCGCTGCGGCCGCTGAGCGACTACGGCTCGGCGTCCGGCCCCGGAGTGTGCCTCGTGCTCGGCTACGCCCATCTGACGCCCGCCCGGATCGCCGAGGGGATGCGGCTCGTCGCCGGGGCGGCTCAGGAGTTGGACCACGCGCGCGTGCAGAGCACCAGGCGGTAGCCGTCCGGGTCCTCGACAGTGGCGCCCCACTCGTTCCAGTACGGGTTGGGCGACAGGACGCGGGTGCCGCCGTGCGCCTCCAGGCGGGCCACCAGGTCGTCGGGGACGGGCTCGTCGAGGTAGATGACGAGCAGGTCCTCGTCGGTGGGGCGGGGCCGGACCGGCTTGTCGGCCTCGTGGACGAGTTCGAGATGCCAGGACGCGTCCGGCCAGCCTGCCATGAGCAGGTCGTGCTCGCCGGGAGCGTCGCCGCCCGCCGAGCGCCATACGACGTCCAGACCGAGGCCCGTCACCCAGAAGCGCTCGGCCGCGGCGAGGTCGCGGGACGGACGGGCGATGCGGATGTGGCTCTGGCCGTTGACGGGCATGGGACTCCCCCTGGTAGTGCGTGGCCGGCAGCGCGTGGAAAGGATGCGCCGACGCGCTCGGCGGTGTGCCCGCGCGCCTGTGCCGCCGAGCGTAGGCAGCGGGCGATCCGCGCGCATCGGGCGTCCGGCCTCGGGCGCGCGGCCGGGCCCTACGCCTGCGGACCTGCGTCCCCGGACGTACATCTCCGGGCCGGTGACCGGGGATGTAGAGGACACGCCGGTCCGCCGCCGACACGGTGTTCGCACACCGGTTCCCTTTACCCCCTGGGCAGTTGTTCACTTGTGGTTTGCGTGTGCGCCGCCGCGCACCGCTAGTTGTGGCCCTGCACACTGGTCTGACCTGTCACTGGAGGCGCATTCATGTCCCACCCCCAACCGAGCCCGTCCCCGCGCCGCCGCAGTGTGCTGCGCGGTTCGCTCGCCGTACCGGCGGCGCTGGCCGTGCCGTCCCTCTCCGGGGCCGCTCCGGCGCTCGCCCTGTCGGGGCGCCCGCGGGCCGAGTGGGGCGTGCAGGCCGGTGACGTGACGGCGCACGCGGGCCTGGTGTGGGTGCGATCCGACCGTCCCGCCCGCATGATCGTGGAGACGTCCGCCACCGAGTCCTTCCGCAACCCCACACGCTGGAAGGGCCCTCTGCTCGGCCCGGACACCGACTTCACGGGGACGACACGGCTGCGCGGGCTGCCCGCGGGCGAGCAGATCCACTACCGGGTGCTTCTGGCCGACCCCGACGACCCCCGGCGCACCGGAGAGCCGGTCACCGGCACATTCCGTACGTCGCCGAAGGGCCGCAGGGACGGCGTGCGCTTCCTGTGGTCGGGCGACATCGCGGGCCAGGGGTGGGGCATCAACCCGGACCGCGGCGGCTGGCGCATCTTCGAGGAGATGCGCCGCAGGAACCCGGACTTCTTCCTGTGCAGCGGCGACAACATCTACGCCGACGGCCCCATCCTGCCCAGCGTGACCCTCCCCGACGGCAGCGTGTGGCGCAACGTCACCACGGAGGAGAAGTCGAAGGTCGCCGAGACGCTCGCGGAGTTCCGCGGCGCCTTCCGCTACAACCTGCTCGACGAGAACCTGCGGCGCTTCAACGCCCAGGTCCCCTCCATCGTCCAGTGGGACGACCACGAGGTGAAGAACAACTGGTATCCGGGGCAGATCCTGACCGACGCCCGCTACACGGAGAAGAACGTGGACGTCCTGGCCGGGCGCTCCCTGCGGGCGTTCAGCGAGTACTTCCCCGTGTCGACGCTCCCGCCGGGCGACGAGGACGGACGGGTGTACCGCGTGCTGCGGCACGGACCGCTCCTCGACGTGTTCGTCCTGGACATGCGCTCCTACCGCAACGCGAACTCCCCCGGCCGCCAGACCGACGACACGACCGGCATCCTGGGCGCCCGGCAGCTGCAATGGCTCAAGCGTGAGCTGTCGCGCTCGCGTGCCACCTGGAAGGTCATCGCCTCCGACATGCCGCTCGGCCTCGTGGTGCCCGACGGCTCGGCGAACTTCGAGGCCGTCGCGCAGGGCGACCCGGGCGCGCCGCTCGGCCGCGAACTGCAGATCGCCGAACTCCTGCGGCACATCAAGCACCGCAAGGTCACCGGGACGGTGTGGCTGACCACCGACGTGCACTACACGTCGGCCCAGCACTACGACCCCTCGCGCGCCGCGTTCAAGGACTTCGCGCCGTTCTGGGAGTTCGTCTCGGGTCCGCTGGCCGCGGGCGGCTTCCAGGCGCTCAAGCTCGACGGGACGTTCGGCCCCGAGCAGCGCTTCATCAAGGCGCCGAACCGGTCCAACACCTCACCGGCGGAGACCCCGCAGTACTTCGGCGAGATCGACATCGACGGCGACAGCGGCGAGCTCACCGTGCGGCTGCGGCAGGAAGGCGGCGGGGTGCTGTTCACCCGGGTGCTGCAGCCGGGGCGGGTGGGACAGGGGTGATCATGGCCCCGAACGCACAACGAAGAGGCAGGTTCGGACACCAAGAGCGAGCAAAGAGGAATCAAACGGGCAGAAGGCCTCTTAACTCATCAGTCACAGAACGTTCGTGATCACGCAACACCCTTCCTCCACAGTGGCTGTATGAGTGCTGACATGTCTGATGTGAACCGAACCAAACACGGCCGCCCCGTCCACCACTGGCGGCGGGATCTGGTGGAACTCGCCGCCCTCTTCACGGCGGTGGCCGTGGCGGACGCGGTGGCGAACATGATCGGGCACGGGCCCGACGGTCCCGCCCTGCTCGTGATCTCGGCCGTGGCGCTGCTCGCCACGGTCGGGTTCCACACATGGTGGGCACGCCGCCACAACCACGCACCCCCGGCTACGGACGATACCGGCGCCCGGCCGCACACCGCCGGGCGGCAGGACCACCGGGACCACCTGGACCAGCAGCCGGCAGGCCCCGTGACGGCCATGGAGCAGGCCGGAGCCGCCGCGGCGGAGTCGTCCGCGGGGGCGACGACGCTGTGGCGGATGCGCACCACGGTGCGGGACGAGCCCGGCTCGCTCGCCGCCCTGTGCACGGCCCTCGCGCACGGCAGGGTCGACATCCTGAGCCTCCAGGCGCACCCGCTGGCCGAAGGCACCGTCGACGAGTTCCTGCTGCGCGCGCCCGCCGACCTGCCCGCGGCCGAGATCACCCGCGGCGTCTCGTACGCGGGCGGCTCGGGCACCTGGATCGAGCGGGCGGACGCCCACGACCTGGTGGACGCCCCCACCCGCATCCTGGGCCTGGCCACCCGCACCGCCCTGGACGCCGCCGAACTCCCGCTCGCCCTGCGGCAGTTGCTGGGCCGCTGCACCATCCGGTCCCTGCCCGCGAAGACACAGGGATCGTCAGGACCACAGGCGGAACAGCCCGTCGAGGGCGCACTCGAAGGGGAAGGGACGGTGTTGCGGCTGCAGGCGCCGGAAGGCGAAGTGATCACCGTGGAGCGGCCGTACCTGCCGTTCACGCCCACCGAGTTCGCCAGGGCGCGTGCCCTGGTCGAGCTCGACACCCGGCTCGGCCCGCGCATCCCGCACAACCAGGACGTCCTGACGCTCGCCGAAGGCAGCGCCATCACCGTGCGGCGGGCCGACACCGCGGACGTCGAGGCGGCCAAGGCCATGCACGAGCGCTGCTCGCAGCGCACGCTCTCCATGCGCTACCACGGTCCCGTGCGGGACGCCGACCGCTATCTGAACCACCTGCTCAGCCCGCGATTCGGCCGCACCCTCGCGGTGCAGACCGCCTCCGGGCGCATCGTCGGTCTCGGCCATCTGCTCTGGGACGGCGACGAGACCGAGATCGCCCTGCTCGTCGAGGACGACTGGCAGCGCCGCGGCATCGGCAGCGAACTGCTCGGCCGTCTGGTGACGATGGCGGTCGAGGCGGGCTGCGAGAGCGCGTACGCGGTGACGCAGGCGTCCAACACGGGCATGGTCGCCGCGATGCGCGGCCTGGGTCTCCCCCTCGACTACCAGATCGAGGAGGGCACCCTGGTCATCACCGCACGCCTGGAAGCGACGCCGGTCAGCTCACGCCTGCCGTACGACCCCTCGCAGCAGGAGCGCACGCACTAGCGGGAGCCGAGGCCGAAGCGGCCGGGACGGGTCCGAGGGCCTGGTCGAGGTCCTGCCACAGGTCCTCGACGTCCTCGAGCCCGGCCGAGAGCCGCAGCAGGCTGTCGCTCACGCCCGAGGAGTGCCGGTCCGCCGCGTCCACCACCCGGTGGCTGATGGACGCCGGATGCTGGATGAGCGTGTCGACGCTGCCGAGGCTGACCGCCGGGGTGATCAGCCGCACCCCGGCGGTCACCGCGTGCGGATCGCCGCACACCTCGAAGGCGACCATGGCGCCGCCGAGCCGCGGATAGTGCACGCGGCGCACGCGCGGGTCCGCCGCCAGGCGCCGCGCGAGCTCCGCCGCGTTCGCGGAGGCGGCACGCACCCGCACCGGCAGGGTGGAAAGGCCCCGCAGGAGCAGGTATCCGGCGAGCGGATGCAGCACACCGCCGGTGGCGAAGCGGACCTGCCGCAGCTGCCGGGCGAACTCCTCGTCGCACGCGACCACTCCGCCGAGCACGTCGCCGTGACCGCCCAGGTATTTGGTGGCGCTGTGCAGCACGAGCCGTGCCCCGCTCTCGGCCGGCCGCTGCAGCACGGGCGTCGCGAAGGTGTTGTCGGCGAGGAGCGGCACCGTGCCGCAGGCGTGGGCCACGGCCCGCAGATCGAGTTCGGCGAGGGTCGGATTGGCGGGCGACTCGACGAGCACCAGGCCGGTGTCGGGGCGGATGGCGTCGGCGATCCCGGCGGGGTCGACCCAGGTCACCTCGGAGCCGAGCAGCCCCGCGGTCAGCAGGTGGTCGCTGCATCCGTACAGCGGACGGACGGCGACGACATGACGCAGTCCTGCCGCTCCCCGTACCAGCAGGACCGCGGTCAGGGCCGCCATGCCGCTCGCGAACGCGACCGCGCTCTCGGTGCCTTCGAGCCGGGCCAGGGCGGTCTCGAAGCGCGCGACGGTGGGGTTGGCGAGGCGGGCGTAGACGGGCGGCCCGTCGTCCAGGGCGCCGTCCGCGGCGAAGGCGTCGATGCGTGCCGCCTCGCCGCGGGTGTCGTACGAGGGGTACGTGGTGGACAGGTCGATCGGCGCGGCGTGCAGGCCGAGTCCGGCGAGGTCTTCGCGTCCGGCGTGCACGGCCTCGGTGGCCAGGGCGCGCGGAGCGGGTGCCGTGGCAGGGGCCGGGTGGCCGGATCCGGCGCGGGATTCCGTGTTCGTGTCCATGGCGGACAGCCTGAACAAAGGCCGGTGTCAGGTGGTTGAACCCCGTGCTACGTTCGGCGAGTGGCTGAATCTGTCGTACTCGACCCGGTGGATCTGCGAATACTGCGGCTGCTGCAGAACGATGCCCGGATCACCTACCGCGATCTCGCGGCCCAGGTCGGCGTCGCGCCGTCGACCTGTCTGGACCGGATCTCCCGGCTTCGCCGCTCCGGTGTGATCCTCGGGCATCAGCTGCGGCTCGATCCGGCGAAGCTCGGGCGCGGCCTGGAGGCGCTGCTCTCCGTGCAGGTGCGCCCGCACCGGCGGGAACTGGTCGGGCCGTTCGTGGATCGGATCAGGGCGCTGCCGGAGTCCCGGTCGGTGTTCCATCTCGCCGGGCCCGACGACTATCTGGTGCATGTGGCGGTGGCCGACACGGCGGACCTCCAGCGGCTCGTCCTCGACGAGTTCACCGCGCGGCGCGAAGTGGCACGCGTGGAGACGCGGTTGATCTTCCAGCAGTGGGAGTGCGGACCGCTCCTGCCGCCGGGCCCGGGGGTCGACGACCCGGGGGAGAGCTCCGGCCAATCCTGCTGACGCGGGGGCGTTTCGCATACGAGTATGTCCGCATGTCAGACACGAAGATCCCGAGTCCGAACACGAGCGAGAGCGGCGGGCCGCTGCCTCGCCAGGTCGCCGACGCGTATGTCGACGAACTCATCGCCCTCGATCCCATCAACGGTACGTTTCTCGGCGTCAGGGCGAGCCACAGCAAGCTTCCCGACACCTCTCCGGCGGGCCAGGAAGCCGTCGCGGAGCTGGCCCGCACGACGCTCGCCCGGCTCGCCGACGCGGAGCGCCGGCCGGGTGCCGACAGTGACGCCGAGCGCCGGTGCGGGCGGCTCCTGCGCGAGCGGCTGACCGCCGAACTCGCCGTGCACGAGGCCGACGAGGGGCTGCGCGCGGTCGGCAATCTGCACACGATTCCGCACGCGGTGCGCGAGATCTTCACCGTGACGCCGACGGAGACGGACGAGGACTGGGCGGCGATCGCCGAGCGGCTGCGGGCCGTACCGGCCGCGTACGAGGGATATCGTGCCTCGCTCGAACTCGGCCTGGAACGCAAGCTGTTCGCGCCGCCCCGCCCGACGGCCACCTTCATAGAGCAGCTCGGCGAGTGGGCGGGGCCGGGCGACGGCGAGGGCCGCGGCTGGTTCGAGGAGTTCGCCTCACAGGGCCCTGACTCCCTGCGCGCCGACCTGGACGCCGCCGCGCGCGCGGCCACCGCGTCGGTCGTGGCGCTGCGCGACTGGATGCGGGACGTGTACGCGCCCGCGATCGAGGGCGCTCCCGACACGGTGGGCCGCGAGCGCTACGCCCGCTGGTCCCGCTACTTCAACGGCGCCGATCTGGACCTCGACGAGGCGTACGCGTACGGCTGGTCCGAATTCCACCGGCTGCTCGGCGAGATGCGCGCCGAGGCCGAGAAGATCCTGCCCGGCGCGGCCACGCCGTGGGTGGCGCTCGCCCACCTCGACGAGCACGGCACGCACATCGAGGGCGTGGAGGAGGTGCGGGTGTGGCTCCAGGAGCTGATGGACGAGGCGATCGGGGCCCTGGACGGCACCCACTTCGAACTCGCCGAGCGGGTACGGAAGGTGGAGTCCCGCATCGCCCCGCCGGGCGGCGCGGCGGCCCCCTATTACACGGGCCCCTCGGAGGACTTCTCGCGCCCCGGCCGGACGTGGCTGCCGACGATGGGCGAGACCCGCTTTCCCGTGTACGACCTGGTCTCGACCTGGTACCACGAGGGCGTGCCGGGACATCACCTCCAGCTGGCGCAGTGGGCGCACGTCGCGGAGAACCTCTCCCGCTACCAGGCGACCATCGGCATCGTCAGCGCCAACGCGGAGGGCTGGGCTCTGTACGCGGAGCGGCTCATGGACGAGCTCGGTTACCTCACGGACGCGGAGCGCAGGCTGGGCTATCTGGACGCGCAGATGATGCGGGCGCTGCGCGTCATCGTCGACATCGGCATGCACCTGGAGCTGGAGATCCCGGCGGACTCGCCCTTCCGGCCGGGCGAGCGCTGGACCCCTGACCTGGCGCAGGAGTTCTACGACGCGCACTGCAGCCGTCCCACGGAGTACGTGGCGAGCGAGATGACCCGCTACCTCTCCATCCCGGGGCAGGCGATCGGCTACAAGCTGGGCGAGCGGGCCTGGCTGCTCGGGCGCGAGAACGCGCGGCGGCGCCGGGGGGACGCGTTCGACGCGAAGGCGTGGCACATGGCCGCGTTGTCGCAAGGGTCGCTGGGCCTCGACGACCTGGTGGACGAGTTGTCGGCACTCTGAGGGCTGAGGGCGTCGGGAACGGGGCGGGCCCGCACCACCCCGCGGGACCCGCCCGTCTCCCCTGGACCCCGCTCGTCTCCCGCGAACCCGCCCGCCGTCCCGGCTTCAGCAGCCGCAGTCGTCCGCGTCCAGCGGCGCCGTCAGCGGGTCGGGGGCGCGGCGCTCGCCGCCCTTCCAGGTCTCGAACGCGAAGCCCTCGCGGGCCCAGTACTCGAAGCCGCCCAGCATCTCCTTGACCTGGAAGCCCAGCTGGGCGAGGGCGAGGGCGGCGCGGGTCGCGCCGTTGCAGCCGGGGCCCCAGCAGTAGGTGACGACGGGGACGGACTTGTCGAGGAGCTGCTCGGCCTGCGCGGGGATGAGCGCGGTGGGCAGGTGGATCGCGCCGGGGACGTGCCCCTGGTCCCAGCTCTCCGTCGAGCGGGAGTCGAGCACGACAAAGCCGGGGTCGCCGCCTGCGGCGAGCGCGGACGCGACGTCGGACACGTCGGCGTGGAAGGCGAGGCTCGCGCCGAAGTACGCGGCGGCGGCAACCGGGGCGGCGGGCGCGACCCGCAGGACGGAGTTCGGGGCGGTCGCGGTCGCCGCCGCGGTACCGGCCACCGTGCTCGTGGCGGTCGTCGGCTCTGTGTTCGTCGCTGTGCTCATGGCCAGAAATCTACGGGCGAAGACGCCGCCCCAGAAGAGCCGATCACCGGCCTACCCCTTGATCGGCCGGGGATTCCCCTGTTACCTCTCAGGCATGACCGGTTATTCCACGGACGCCACCGACTGGCGCATCCTCGATGTCCTCCAGCGCGAGGGCCGCGCCAGCTACGCCGAACTGGCGCGCGCCGTCTCCATGTCCCCGAGCGCCGTCACCGAACGGGTCCGCCGTCTCGAGGAGGCGGGCGTGATCCAGGGGTACGCGGCCGTGGTCGACCCGGAGCGCCTCGGCCTGCCCATCCTGGCGTTCGTGCGGCTTCGCTATCCGAACGGCAATTACAAGCCTTTTCACGACTTGGTGGAGGCGACGCCCGAGATACTCGAAGCGCATCACGTCACCGGTGACGACTGCTTCGTGATCAAGGTCGCGGCGCGCTCGATGAGTCACCTGGAGGAGGTCGCCGGGAAGATCGGCGCACTGGGTTCGGTGACCACGAGCATCGTCTACTCCTCTCCCCTGCCGAGGCGCCCGCTGGGCCACTGACCCCGGCCGCCCCTCACACCCCGCCCCGGCGGCGTACGACCGATCCCGCACGCCCCTTCTCGACCCACAGCTGTGCGTGGACGCGGCGTCGCAGGTCGGCGACGTGGCTCACGATGCCGACGCTGCGGTCCCGCTCACGCAGCGAGTCCAGGACGTCGAGGACCTCGTCCAGGGTCTGGTCGTCGAGGCTGCCGAAGCCCTCGTCGATGAAGAGCGTGTCGAGCCGTACGCCGCCCGCCTCGTCCGTGACGACGTCGGCGAGGCCGAGCGCGAGAGCGAGCGAGGCGAAGAAGGTCTCGCCGCCCGAGAGCGTGGAGGTGTCGCGCTCGCGGCCCGTCCACGCGTCGACCACGTGCAGGCCGAGGCCCGAACGCCCGCGCCCGGTGCGGTCGTCGGAGTGGACGAGGGTGTAGCGGCCCGACGACATGCGCCGCAGCCGTGCGGTCGCCGCAGCCGCGACCTGTTCGAGTCGGGCGGCAAGGACGTAGGACTCCAGGCGCATCTTGCGTTCGTTGTCCGCCGACGTGCCCGCTGCGAGGCCCGCGAGACGCGCCACGCGGTCGTACTCGGCGCGCAGCGGCGCGAGCCGCCGGGCTCCGGCGGCCGACCGCTCGGAGAGCCGGTCGAGTTCGGCGCAGCACCGGGAGGCCGCGTCGAGCGCGGAGGCGGCCGCGCGGGTGCGCCTGTCGGCGTGCTCGGCGGCTTCCTGTGCGGCCCGGAGGTCGGCCGGGGGCTGCTCGGCCGCCGCGGCGGCGTCCGGCTCGGCGAGCAGGGAGCGCACGGCGGCCTCTTCGCCCACCCACTCGTCGATACGGTGCTGGAGTTCGCGGTGGCGGGCATCGTCGAGCAGGGCTTCGGCCGCGTCCCCGGGCGTGTCGAACCCGGCGCGGAAGGCGGCGTCGGCGAGTCGCGCGTCGGCGTCCTTGAGCCGCTGGGCGGTGTCGTCGGCGACGCGTGCGGCCTCCGCCGCGTCGGTCAGGAGCGCGGCCTGCCGCTCCAGCTGGGAGGCGCGGGCCGCGACACTGCCGCTGGCTCCGCGCGCGCGGGTCAACTCCTCTTCCAGGGCCGTCTGTTCGCGGTCGAGGGAGTCCCGCAGGGTGGTACGCGACGCGGCTCGTACGGCGGCTTCCTGCTGCACGGCGACCCTGCGGTCGTGCTCGCGCTCGGCGTGCGCGAGGGCTTCGCGGGCGGCGTGCAGAGCGGATGCGCTGCCGCGGGCCTCGGCGTGTTCGACCCTCAGCTTCTCGACCGTCGCGGCGAGTCGCTCGACGGACGGCCCCTCCGCGGAGTCCGCCGGTTCCTCGTCGGCGGAGTCACCGCCGGACGACCCCAGCGCGGCCGCCCGGGCCGCGGCAAGCGCCTCGCGCACCTCGCCGAGATGCCGCTCGTCCCGCGTGCGCCGCTCTTCGGCCTGCCGATAGGCGGCGAGCGCCGACTCCTCCGTGGCGCGGTCGACGTGACCGGCGTCCTTCGGAGCGGGCGCGGGGTGTTCGGTGGCGCCGCAGACCGCGCAGGGCGCGCCGTCGGCCAGGCTCGCGGCCAGCTCCGCCGCGATGCCGGTCAGGCGCTGTTCCTTCAGGGTCAGCCAGTGTTCGTGGGCCGCGGTGCTGCTCTCGCGGGCCGTGAGCGTGCTTTCGTACGCGGTCGCGGCCTCCCGGGCGAGGCCGTCGCGGCGGTGCGCCGCGTCCAGCCTGCTCTGTGCGGGTTCCAGTCGGCCCGCGAGGTGCTCCGCGCGCGTGGCCGCCTCCTGGGCGGCATCGACGCGCTCCTGGAGCGCGGCCTTGCTCGCCGCCCAGCCGTCGAGCCAGCCCGCGGCCTCGCGCAGCTGTTCGTCGTCGGCGCGCTCCTCGCGCTCCAGGGAGGCGCGCTCCGTGCGGAGTTCGGCCAGGCGTTGTTCGGCGCGTCGGGCGGATTCGAGGCCGCCGAGCTCTTCGGCGGCCTTGCGCGCGGCGGCGGCGAGGCCCGAGGAGCCGGAGTCCGCGAACGTGGCGGGCAGGTGTCCGCGCGCGCGTGCCTCCTCGTCGCTCGCGCGGCGGTGCTCCTCCTCGGTGGCCCGGCGCAGACCGAGAGCGGGGGCGACCGTCTCGGCCTTGCGGGCCCGCTCCATCCGGGTCTGCCGCTCCCGGTGCTCGCCCGCGCGCTCCTGGAGCCGCCCGGCCCGCTCCCGCGCCAGGGCGTACCGCCGCTGCAACCCGTCGAGTTCGCGTACGCCGTCGAGCCGGCGCCCGGCGGCGGCCTGCACGGACTCGGCGGCGTCGAGCGCGCACCCGGCGATCGCATGGCGTTCGCGGGCGCTGGTGCGGGCGACGGCGGCCCAGGCAAGGACGGCGTCGGCGAGCCCCGGATCGCCGGGCGAGAGATCCGGCAGCGGCGACCGGGCGCCGTCGAGCGTGTCCCCGGCGGCCTGCTGCATCCGGTGCGCGTCGGCGAGGAGCTCCCCGTCGCCTTCCCGTACGGCGCCCTCGGCCTCGCGCCGCTGCTCGGCGAGCCGCTGCTCGACGGCGGCGAACCTGCGCGTGTCGAAGAGCCGCCCGAGCAGTTTGCCGCGGGCCTCGGCGTCGGCCCGCAGGAAGCGCGCGAAGTCGCCCTGCGGCAGAAGCACCACCTGGCAGAACTGTTCCTTGCTCATGCCGAGCAGCTGCGTGATCTCCTCGCCGACCTCCTGGTGGGAGCGGCTGAGGTCCTTCCACGCGCCGGGCTGCCCGGCTTCCCCGGCCTCGTACTCGCGCAGCCAGCTCTGTGCCTTCTCCGTGGTGGTGCCGGTGCCGCGCTTCTTGGGGCGCTCCCAGGGCGGCTGCCGGGTGACCTCCAACCGGCGTCCGGCGACGGTGAGTTCGAGGCACACCTCGGTCCGCGTGGCGGACTCCGCGTGGTCGCTGCGCAGCGTCACACCCTGGCCGCTGCCCTGCCGGGGGCCCGGCACCGAGCCGTACAGGCCGTAGCAGACGGCGTCCAGGACGGAGGTCTTGCCCGCGCCCGTCGGTCCGTGCAGCAGGAAGAGCCCGGCGGCGGAGAGGTCGTCGAAGTCGATGTCCTGGGTGGTGCCGAAGGGGCCGAACGCGGTGATCCGGAGCCGGTGCAGCCTCATCGGGCCACCTCGCGCAGCGTCTCGTCGGTGCGGACGGTGTCGAACGCCGCCCGCAGCACGGCCTGTTCCCGCTCGTCGGGTCCCGCGCCCCGCACATGGGTCACGAAGTCCTCCGCGATCTGCTGGTCGGTGCGGCCCTCCAGACGCCGGGCGTACGAGACGTCCGGGTCCTCGGGGGCGCGTTCCGGGTCGAAGACGAGGCTGAGGGTGTGCGGGAAGCGCTCGCAGAGGCGGGCCATGGGGTCGTCGGGGCGCACCGGGTCGGTGAGCGTCGCCTCGACCCAGGAGTCCTCGTGGGCGGCGAGGTCCGGGTCGGCGAGCAGCGTCTCGATGTCTCCCCTGACGCGGGCGAGCGGGCGGGGCACCGGGCAGTCGATCCGCTCGGCGGCGATCTCCCCCGCCGGGCCGAGGTCGAGGAGCCACATGCTCTTGCGGTGCGCTGACTCGGAGAACGAGTACGGCAGCGGGGAGCCGGAGTAGCGCACGCGCTCGCTGATGGCCTGGCTGCCGTGCAGGTGTCCGAGCGCCAC
This sequence comes from Streptomyces sp. NPDC046925, assembly GCF_040644915.1. Lineage (NCBI taxonomy): Bacteria > Bacillati > Actinomycetota > Actinomycetes > Kitasatosporales > Streptomycetaceae > Streptomyces > Streptomyces sp. NPDC046925. Next base: position 163,821 of record NZ_JBEYWZ010000014.1, read on the forward strand.
GTAGTGGACGCCGTCGAAGACACCCGAGGGCACGGCGGCCACCCCGCCGACGGTGATGTCCCGCTCGCTGTCGCTGGCCTCGCCGCCGGTGACGAAGGCATGGGCGAGGACGACGGAACGCGTGCCGGGCGGCCGTGCGGCCAGGTCGGCGCGCACCCGCTCCATGGCGGCCCCGAGCACCGCCTCGTGACCCGCGCGCTTGACCCCGAGCTCGTCCTTGACCAGCGCCGGTTCGAGGTAGGGCAGGCCGTAGAACGCCACGTCTCCGTGGTCGTCGGCCAGGATCACGGGCTCCCCGCAGGCGGCGGGCGCGGTGCGCAGGTGGATGCCCGCGCGGCCGATGAGCCCGGCGCCGACACCGAGGCGGCGCGCCGAGTCGTGGTTGCCGGAGATCATCACCGTCGGGATGCCGAGGTCCGCGAGCCGGTGCAGCGCGTCGTCGAACAGCTCGACGGCGGCGAGCGGCGGCACTGCCCTGTCGTACACGTCACCGGAGACGACCACGACGTCCGCCTCGCGCTCACGCGCCGTGGCGACGAGGTGACCGATGAACTGCGCCTGGGCTCCGAGCATGTTCACGCGGTGGAACGACCGGCCCAGATGCCAGTCGGACGTGTGCAGAATTCTCAAGACGCCGCTCCGGCCCGCATGCTCGCTCAACCCCTCCTGTGCCCCGGAACAAGGACCGCCCCAGTACGGGCCTCGCGGACAGCACCCACCACGCTAGCGCCTGCCGGCCCCTGCCCCCTCACGAACCCCGGTCCGCCACCGGCGAACATCCCGCCGGGCGTCAGGCGTCCCCGTACGCCTCTCCCCCGAGCTCGAAGACCGCGCTGCCCGCGGTGGCGTCCGCGAGCCAGGCCGTGAAGGCCTCGACCTCGACGTCGGGCAGGCCGATCTCGATGGTCACCGCGTCGCCGTACCGCACGTCGCGCACCTCGCGCCCCGCCGACCGCAGATCGTTCTGGATCTTACCCGCGCGCTGGTGGTCGACGGTGACGGTGGCGAGCCTGAAGCGCCTGCGGGTCAGGGTGCCCACGGCGTCGAGGGCCTCGCCGACCGCTCCGCCGTAGGCCCTGATCAGTCCTCCGGCGCCGAGTTTGACCCCTCCGTAGTAGCGGGTCACGACGGCGACGACGTAGCGCATGTCGCGGCGCAGGAGCATCTGGAGCATCGGCACGCCCGCGGTGCCGCCGGGCTCCCCGTCGTCGCTCGCCTTCTGTACCCCGGCGTCGGCCCCGATGACGTAGGCGAAGCAGTTGTGCGAGGCGGACGGGTGCTCCTTGCGGATGCGGGCGACGAAGTCCTGCGCCTCCTCCTCGGTGGCCGCGGGCGCGAGGGCGCACAGGAAGCGCGAGCGGTTGATCTCGGTCTCGTGCACGGCCTCGCGGGCCACTGTGCGGTACTCGTCGTGCATCCCGCCAGAGTAGGCCCCCGCGCAGGCCACGGCCCCGGTACGGTGATCCGTTGTGACGTCACCCGAGAATCGCGTACGCCAAGTCCCCCGGAGCACGGACGTGTTGGGGACGCTGCTCGCCGCCGAACCCGTGACGGTCGTGGAGACCCGCGAGGACCCGGCCGATCCCTTCCTCTTCCCCGAGGAGTCGGAAGCCGTCGCGCGGGCCGTGGACAAGCGGCGCCGCGAGTTCGCGACGGTCCGCCAGTGTGCCCGTACCGCCCTGGCCGGGCTCGGCGTGGAACCCGTGCCGATCCTGCCGGGCCCCAAGGGCGCGCCGCGCTGGCCGGACGGCATCGTGGGCAGCATGACGCACTGCACGGGCTACCGCGCCGCCGTCGTGGCCCGCGACTCGGCGGTCTCGTCCGTCGGCATCGACGCGGAGCCGGCCGCTCCGCTCGCCGACGCCGATGTCCTGAAGCTGGTCACGGACGAGACGGAGCGCACCGCCCTGGCCGAGCTCGGCGTCCGGCATCCGGACGTTCCCTGGGACCGGCTCGTCTTCAGCGCCAAGGAGTCCGTCTACAAGACGTGGTTTCCGCTCACCGGGCGCTGGCTCGGTTTCGAGGACGCCCGGGTGGATCTGGCGCCGGACGGCACGTTCACCGCGGATCTGCTCGTCCCCGGTCCGACGGTCGGGGGGCGCGAGCTGACGGGTTTTGGGGGTTCCTGGCTGATACGTGACGGCATCGCCGTCACCGCCATCGTCCTGCCGCTCACGCCTCCGGCGCCCGGTAGGTAGGGGTTCCGCCGAGCCAGGTGCCGAGCACCCTCACGTGCCGGACGGCCATCGGGTCCACGGCGCGCGGGTCGGCGGAGAGCCGGACCAGGTCGGCGGGCGCACCGGGCACCAGGGCGAGGCGGTCGTCGGCTCCGGCCTGGTGGGCGACTCCGCTGGTGGCCGCGGCGAGCGCCTGCTCCACGGTGAGCCGCTGATGCGGGAGCCAGCCGCCCTCGGGGGCTCCGTCGAACGTGCGCCGGGTGACCGCGACCTGGATGCCCTCCAGGGGTTCGTACGAGCTGACGGGCCAGTCGCTGCCGAAGGAGAGCCGCACCCCGTCGCGCGCGAGTTCTCCCATCGGGTACTGCCGGTCGGAGCGTTCGCCGCCGATCCGCGGCATCGACAGTTCGGTCTGGAGCGGGTCGGGCTGCGCCCACAGGGGCTCGAAGTTGGCGATGACGCCGAGCGCGGCGAAGCGCGGCAGGTCCGCCGGGTCGACGAGCTGGACGTGGGTGATCACGGGCCGCCGGTCCCTGGCGGGGTTGGCGAGGACCGCGGCCTCCACCGCGTCGAGGGCCGCCCGTACGCCCGCGTCGCCGATGGCGTGGATGTGCGTCTCGAAGCCGTCGGCGTCGAACGCGCACACCGCTTCGGCGAGCGCGCGCGGCTCCCACACGGGCATGCCGCAGCTGTGCGGCGCGTCCGTATAGGGGGCGAGCAGGGCGGCCGTACCGCCTTCGATCACGCCGTCGCTGAAGTACTTCACCGTGCGCGCGGACAGCATCGGGCCGCCCTCGGCGGTCACCCGGGCGCGCATCGCGTCGAAGGGCCCCCGCTGTTCGCGCCAGCGGTCGGGGTCGGCGCGCTGGGCCAGGTCGACGCGGACGCTCAGCGCGTCGTGCCGGGCCGCCGCGAGATAGGCCTCCGCCATCTCCGGCTCGACCCAGGCGTCCTGCACCCAGGTGATGCCCGCTCGCGCGTACGCCAGGCTCGCGCGGCGTACGGCTTCGACGAGTTCGGCCTCCTCGCGGGCCGGCACCTGGTCGAGCACCAGGTCGCAGGCGTGCCACTCGCGCAGGGTGCCCAGGGGCGAGCCGTCGGGGCGCCGGACGATCCAGCCGAGGCGCGGCTCCGGCGTCGTGTCGCGCACTCCGGCACGGCGCAGCGCCTGCGTGTTGCACCACACCGTGTGGTAATCGTGGGCCCGCAGTACGACGGGCCGGTCCGCCACGGCGGCGTCGAGCCACCGGGCGTCGAACTCGCCGTCGGGCGCGAGCGCGGGGTCGTAGGAGGCGCCGACGATCCACTCCGCGTCGGGGTGCGCGTCGGCCCACCGTCCGACTTCCGCGACGATCGCGTCGACCGAGGTGAGGTCCTTGATCTGCGGGCCGAAGCTCTCCAGACCCCCGAAGAGGGGGTGGGCGTGGCCGTCGCCGAAGGCGGGCATGAGCAGCCCGTCCCCCAACTCGACGACTTCTTGGGCCGCTTCGGCGAGCGCGCGGGCATCGTCCCCCAGCGCGACGACGCGTCCGCCCCGTACGGCGAGTGCCGTCGTGTCTCCGTGCGCGGGGCTTCCCGTGCGCACCCGCCCCAGGAAGACCCTGGTCGCCGTCCCGTCCGCCATCCTGCTCCGCCCCTCTGTCACACGTTTTCCGCGTCCACTGTCGTCAGCCGTTCGTACGCCTTCGGTGCGCGCCGCCGGATCCGCAGGGCCCGTGCCGCTCCGGCCGCGAACAGCACGGGCAGCGGCGCGATCAGGGCCGCGTTGACGCCGCTCGAAGCCCCCGTCAGGAGATCGAGGTTGGCACACACCAGGGCGATCAGTACGGCGAGGCCCGCGCAGGCGGTCAGCGGGGCCGCGATCACCCGCCAGGCGGGCATGCCCCTGCGGTCGCGCCGGAAGAATCCGTACACCGCGAGCGCGGCGAGCGCCTGCATCAGCATCACGCCGAGGATGCCGGAGCCGTTGCTCCACAGGAAGGTGACGGTGTACGGATCCGCGCCGCCGGCCACGGTCACCGCGATCACGGCAAGGGCGAGCGCCGACTGCGTGACGACCGCCGTGGCGGGGGCCCGCGTCCTGGGGGACACGGTGCCGAGGCGTCGCGGGAGGAGTCCTTCGCGGCCCAGAGCGTAGAAGTAGCGGGCGGCGCCGTTGTGGAAGGCGAGGGTCGCGGCGAAGGCGCTGGTGATGATCAGTACGTGCATGGAGTCGGCGGCCCAGGCCCCGGCGAACCGCTCGGTGGCCGTGAAGACCATGTCGGCGCCGCCCTCTCCCTCGGCGACGGCCTGCGCGCGGTCGGACCCGTACGCGTTGATGATCATCCACACCGTGAAGGTGTAGAAGAGCGCGAGGAACGCCACGGCGACGCAGGTCGCGCGCGGCACCGTACGCTCCGGCTCCCGTGCCTCCTCCGCGTAGATGGCCGTCGCCTCGAACCCGACGAAGGCGCCGACGGCGAGCACGAACATGCCGCCCACCCCCGCGCCGCCCAGGTGGTGCGGGGAGAGCGTGCCGAGGTCGAGGCCCTGCGGCCCGCCGCCGTGCGCGAACAGCCCGACCTCGAAGACAAGCAGCACGAGGACTTCGAGGACCAGGGCGACACCGAGGAATCGGGCGCTGAAGGTGACCTTGAGATAGCCGAGCACCCCGATGGCGACGAGTCCGGCGACCGCCCAGATCCACCAGGCCACGCGGACCCCGGTCAGGTCCTCGAAGCCGGACTCGGTGAACCATCCGAAGGCGACGAGCAGTCCGACCTCGATGGCGTTGTACGAGTAGAGCGCGACGTACGCGGAGCCCGCTCCCGCCGGACGTCCGAGCCCTCGGCCGATGTAGGCGTAGAAGGCGCCCGCGTTGCGCACGAAGCGGCTCATCGCGGTGAATCCGGCGGCGAAGACGACGAGCAGCAGCCCCGCGAGGAGATAGCCGAGCGGCGCCGCCCGGCCCGCCATGCCGATGGACAGGGGTGCCACTCCGGCCATCACGGTCAGCGGCGCGGCGGCGGCCACGACGAAGAAGACGAGGTCACCGGTGCCGACGGCACCGCCGCTCAGACCTTTGTCGACGTGGGGGGTGGGTTCGCTCACGCGGGTCTCCGGCCTGCTGGGAAGGGCTCGGGCTGGGGCTGTGGTGGGGCGGCCCGAAAACTAAAGCCTTTAGTCCGGGTCGGGCAGGACCGTACTCTGCACGCGGGCGGCTGTGAAGACCGCGTCCGGAGAAGGGAGTTACGGGATCATGGGCAGAGGCAGGCCGCGCGTACCGGTGCTCAGCGCGGACCGGATAGCGCGCCAGGCCCTCGCGCTGATCGACGCCGAGGGGGCCGACGCCTTCAGCCTGCCCCGCCTGGCCGCGCGGCTCGGGGTGAAGACCGCCTCGCTCTATAACCATCTGGACGGCCGCGCCGAGGTCATCGAGGGCGTGCGGCGCCTGATCGTCGAGGAGATGGACGTCTCCGCGTTCGAGACGCTGCCGTGGCCCGACGCCCTTGCCGCGTGGGCCCGTTCGTACCGCGACGCCTTCGCCCGGCACCCGCACGCCATCGATCTCCTCGCCACCACGACCATCAGCTCACCGGCCACCCTGAGCATGTACGAGGCGGTCGTGGCCGCCCTTGCCCGTGGCGGATGGCCGCGGGAGCGGCTGATCGGGGCGATGACCAGCGTCGAATCCTTTCTCCTCGGCTCGGCGCTCGACCTCGTGGCGCCGCCTCTGATGATCGACCCGGCCGGACACGCTCCGCGGGTGCCCGTCCTCGCGGCCGCGCTGGAGAGCGCCGCGGACGGCAGCAAGGCGGGGCGGGCCGATGAGGCGTTCGCCACGGGCCTTGACGCGCTGATCCGCGGTCTCGTGGCCCAACTGGCGGAGTTGCGCGGGCAGTAGCTTCCGGTGGCACGTGGACCGCAGTTCTAGCGGCAGCGCGGGACCCGCAGCTTCCGTCTGCGCGGCACCCAGGCGGTCAGAGGCCGCGCGCCGGGTCGGCGAGGGTCTCCCAGAACATCGCCTCGTAGCGCTGGAGGAGCTTGCCGTAGCGCAGGGCCGCGTCCGTCGTGTCGAGGCCGCGGCCCAAGCCTGCGCCCACCGCGGCGAGCGCCCGGCGCTCCAGGTCGGGCGCGGGCTCGGCGAAGAACGCGAAGAACCCGCAGTCCTCTTCCCTGAAGCCGTAGTGCTCGGGGAGCGCGCGGGCGAGGGTGGCGCAGTAGGCGCCCCAGGCGGCGAAGTTGGCGGTCAGGGCGAGGACCACGTCGGCGGGGGCGCCGTTCAGGGCGAGCCAGGCCACGTACGCGGGATAGGCCTGGCAGCCCGCGCGCGGTTCGTACGCGTCGGCGTCGGCCTTGTCCACCCCGCATGCCGCGACCAGGGCGTCGAGGCGGTCGAAGGCGAGCGTCTCCCCTTCGGCGAGGGTGCGGAAGAAGGCCTCGCACTCGACTTCTCCCGCGTCGGCCGAGCGTGCGGCCAGATGCAGGAACGAGCGCCGGTCCGCGGGGATCACGGAGCGCTGCTCCAGGGCGAGAGCGGTGATCGCGGAACGGTTCGCGGTGCCGTCCGCGACCCGTGGCACGAGCGGGTTGGCCGCCGGGTCCGGCGCGAGTTCCGCCGTCACGGCGTCGAGCAGTTCCTGTGCGGTCCTGGTCATCGCCTGTTCTCCCTGTCTCGGGCGGACCTCCCGGCCCGCCTGCTAGTTTCTACACTGCTGTAGAAACAAAAACCTCGACATACCGACACACCGACATACGGAGCTCTCATGGCCCTGTGGGACCGCGTCAAGGAATCCGCATCGACGATGCAGACCCAGCTCATGGCGAAGAAGAACGACCTCAAGAGCGGCGCCTTCCGTGATTCCAGTATGGCGATGTGCGCCCTCGTGGCGGCCGCGGACGGCACCATCGACCCGTCCGAGCGCCAGCGCGTGGCGCAGCTCATCGCCACCAACGAGGTGCTGCAGAACTTCCCCGCCGACGAGTTGCGGCGCCGCTTCGACACGTACCTCGACAAGCTGACCACCGACTTCGACTTCGGCAAGGTCAGCGTGTTGCAGGAGGTCGCCAAGGCGAAGAAGAAGCCCGCCGAGGCGCGTGCCGTGATCCAGATCGGCATCGTCATCGGCGGCGCGGACGGCGACTTCGACCAGACGGAGCGTGCGGTCGTACGGGAGGCGTGCTTCGCGCTCGACCTGCCGCCGCACGAGTTCGACCTCTGACCGACCCGGTCCGGTAGAGCGCCGCAGCGGTAAAGCGGTTCACCGGCAGGGGACTTGCGGCATCCGGCCGCACGTCCCCTGCTGCCGCTCAGGCCCGTGCCGTCACTCAGGCCTTTGCCGTCGCCCAGACCCTGCCGTCACTCAGGCCCCGTCGGTGGGCGACCTCAGCAGCCCCCGCAGCATCCGTTCGTCGTCGGGCGAGAGCGTGGTGACGAAACTGGCGAGCACGGCCCCGCGGTCACGTTCGCCGTCGAGCACCTCGCGCATCCGCAGCGCGGCAAGACCCGCCCCGTCCGCCGCCGAACACCACAGGAACGCCCGGCCCGCGCGTTCACGCGTGACGGTGTTCTTGGCGAGCAACCGGGTCAGGATCGTCATCACGGTGGTGTACGCGAGGTCGCCGCCGATACGTTCCTGCACCCAGGCCGCGTTCACCGGCCCCGGCGCTCCGTGCAGCACCGCGAGCACCTGCGCCTCCAACTCGCCCTGCGCGCGCCGCCGGAGGCGGGGTTGCCGCGCTTCGTCTTCGTGCCGCTCCACGCCCGCACCCCTCCCTCTTGACGGCCCCTCGATGAGCGCCACATCGTAACGGGACGCAGTAGCAGAAAGCGGTGGCGGGATGCGGCACACCGGTAACTTCTACAGTGTTGTAGATTTTAGGTTCCGGCCCTGACCACGGCCGGTACGCACATCACCTCAGGACTTCAGGAGGACATCGTGGGAGTTTCCCTGGCCAAGGGCGGCAACGTCTCGCTCAGCAAGGAGGCCCCCGGCCTCACCGCCGTCCTGGTGGGCCTGGGCTGGGACGTCCGCACGACCACCGGCACGGACTATGACCTGGACGCGAGCGCGCTGCTCTGCGACGACTCGGGGAAGGTCGTCGACGACCAGCACTTCATCTTCTACAACCAGCTCAAGAGCCCCGACGGCTCCGTCGAGCACACCGGCGACAACCTCACCGGTGAGGGCGAGGGCGACGACGAGGCCGTGAAGGTGAACCTCGCCGCGGTCCCCGCCAACATCACGAAGATCGTCTTCCCGGTGTCCATCCACGACGCCGAGAACCGCGGCCAGAGCTTCGGCCAGGTCCGCAACGCCTTCATCCGCGTGGTCAACCAGGCCGACAACGCCGAGATCGCCCGCTACGACCTCTCCGAGGACGCGTCGACCGAGACCGCCATGGTCTTCGGCGAGCTCTACCGGCACGGCGCGGAGTGGAAATTCCGCGCGGTCGGCCAGGGTTATGCGAGTGGACTGCGCGGCATCGCGTCGGACTTCGGAGTAAATGTCTGACGTCGTCGCTGTCGCAGTCGCTTGACGTAGTCACTCGACCATCGGCGGCGAAGGGAGCGGGACGTGTACGGCGATCCGGCAACAGTGCGCAAGATCCTGACGGAGCTCGGGGACACCTGGGCGGTCGTGGGCCTGTCCACGAACGAGGAACGAGCGGCGTACGGGGTCGCCGGCGTCCTGCAGCGCTACGGAAAGCGCATCGTCCCGATCCACCCGAAGGCCGAGACGGTGCACGGCGAGAAGGGCTATCCGTCCCTCTCCGCCGTGCCCTTCAAGATCGACGTCGTCGACGTCTTCCTCAACAGCGCCCTCGCGGGCCAGGCCGCGGAGGAAGCCGTCGAGATCGGCGCGCAGGCGGTCTGGTTCCAGCTGGGCGTCATCGACGAAGCCGCGTTCGAGCGGACGCGGGCGGCAGGGCTCGACATGGTGATGGACCGTTGCCCGGCGATCGAACTGCCCATGTTGCGGTAGCACGATGGGGCGCTGCGCGGCGCCGGGCACGGCCGGCTACCCCACCCGCCGCAGCGCCCTCTCCCGGCGTTCCGCCACGCCGGAACCCGACTCCCCGCGCGCCATGCGGCGCAGGACGGCGGGGGCCACGAGCAGGCCGATTGCGGCCCACGCGCCGAGGACACCGGCCGTCTCCCAGTGCCGCCAGGAGCCGGCGATCTCGATGGCGGCCGCGCCGTCCGGCAGCAGGGCCGAGCGCATGCCGAGGCCGAGCCAGTAGACGGGGAACGCCTGGGCGATCCACTGCAGCCAGTCCGGCAGCGCGGTGATCGGGTAGAAGATGCCGGAGATCGCGATCATGCCGAGGACCGGCAGCTGGATCAGGCCCTGGCTGCGTGCGCTGGTGAACACCGAGCCGAGGATCGCGCCGACCGGCAGGGTCGCGACGAGGCCGAGGACGAGGACCCAGGCCAGCGTCAGCCAGGAGCCGGGGCCGCCGGTCGCGAGGCCCTCCACGACAAGGACGCCGGGGACCAGCAGGATCGCGAGGTCGGCGAGCAGGCCGCCCGCCACCGAGACGACCTTGCCGACGAGGTAGCCCGGCATGCCGTTCGGCGTGGCCTTGGCACGCAGCAGGGTGCCGTCCTCGCGCTCGACGGTGAGCGCCTGGCTCATGCTGACCATGCCCATCGCCGCGTTCATGCCCAGGATGCTCGGCATGGCGAGGGTGCCGAGCAGGAGTCCGCTCGTGCCGAACGCCGTGTCCCGCATGAAGAACATGACGGCCAGCATCAGCACCGGCCAGAGCAGATGCGACAGCAGGTCACCGCCGTTGGTGAACGACTGCCGCAGTTCGATCAGACCGCGGGACCAGCCCGCACGCATCGCAGCGCCCGTCCCGTTCACCGGGCCACCGCCCCGCGGCCGTCGCGGTCCCGTACCAGCGCCAGATAGGTGTCCTGCAACGAGGCCCGGCGGACCTCCAGTTCACCCACCGCGTCGCCGTACTCACGAAACAGCCCGCGGACGAACGCCGTCGATTCGGACGTCGACTTCACGAAGTGCCGCCCGCCGCACGTCCAGCGCACCTCGTCGTCGCCCGCGATCCGCCGCGCCAGGTCGTCCGCCGAACCGTCCGCGATGATCCGGCCCCCGGACAGGATCAGAATGCGGTCGGCGAGCCTGTCCGCCTCGTCCAGGTCGTGCGTGGTGAGCAGGATCGTGGTCTCGTGGTCGGCGGCGAGGCGGTGGACGAGTTCATGGAACTCCTGCCTGGCCTCCGGGTCGAAGCCCGCGGTGGGCTCGTCGAGGAACAGCAGTTCCGGGCGGCCCACGATGCCGATCGCCACGTCCAGCCTGCGCCGCTGCCCTCCGGACAGCGTCTTGACCTTCTTGCCCGCGTGCGCGGTCAGGCCGACCGCCGCCATGAGCGCGTCGGTGTCCCACGGCCGCCGGATCGCGGCGGTGGAGTAGGGGGCGTAGTACCTCCCCAGATGCGCGAGCAGTTCGCGCACCCGCCACTTGCCGTGGTCGCGCCAGGACTGCAGGACGACTCCGACGCGCGCACGCCATGCCTCGGTGCCGGACGCCGGGTCCGCGCCCAGCACCTGGACGCGGCCCGCCGAGCGCATCCGGAACCCTTCCATGATCTCGATGGTGGTGGTCTTGCCCGCCCCGTTGGGCCCGAGCAGCGCAAGCACCTCGCCGTGCCGTGCCCGGAATGTCACGTCGCGCAGCACGTCGGCCGTGCCGTAGCGCATGCGCAGCCCCTCGACATCGAGCACGACGTCCCCCTCACTCGCCCTCACGTCAACTCCTCGCCGTAGTACCTCAGATGACGGCGAAGCTACGTTGCGTTCAGTACGCCATCAATGAATTACTGGCCGGGTATCCCCACCCAGTAGGCGATTTCGGGGATTCATTGCAATGAACTTGCCGATGAACGCAAGGAGGTTCCCGCCCATGCCGGGAGGCAGGCTGACGCACGAGGACCGCCGGCACATCGGCGCGGGCCTCGCCGGAGGACTCGGATACGCCGAGATCGCCCGGCAGCTCGGCAGGCCCACGTCGACCGTCAGCCGTGAGGTGACCCGCAACGGCGGGCCCGGCGGCTACCGCGTCGACCACGCCCACCTCGCCACCGAACGACGCGCCCGCCGCCGCAAGAAGATCCCGCGCCCCGAACCGGCCACACCCGCCGACGCCTACGGACGCCACCCCGATGCCGTACGCGATTTCGCCGAGCAGCTCGCGGCGCTCATGGTCAGGACGGGCGTGCCCCGCATGGCGGCGCGAGTGCTCGCCCGCCTGATCACCGAGGACTCCGGCAGCCTCACCGCCGCGGACCTCGTCCAGCGGCTGCGGGTCAGCGCCGCGTCGGTCTCCAAGGCAGTGGGCTATCTGGCGGACCTCAAGGTCATCCGCCGTGTACGGGAGCCCGGCCACCGGCGCGAGCAGTACGTCATCGACGACGACGTCTGGCTCCGGGCGTGGACGACGAGCGCCCAGAAGCACGCCATGTGGGCGCAGACCGCACAGCGTGGGGTCGACGTTCTTGACGCGGCGACGCCCGCGGGGGCCCGGCTCGCCCAGATGAGCCAGTTCTTCGCAACCCTCAGCGACGACATGGGCGGCGGACACGACGCGGTCGACGACGCACTGACCGTCCTTGCCGCACTGCGGCACGCGGGCGCGGGGGCAGCTCTCGCGGAGGACCGCCTGGCCGCCGCGCTGGGCTGGACCCCGGATCGCGTGGCCGACGCCCTGCGCTGCGCCGGACGTGACCGGCTCACTCCTGAGCAGCTCGGCGCCCTGGCGGGGTCCTGACGGCCGCCCGGCGCGGAGCCGGGCGGCCGTCCAGGGGCGGGTGTCAGGCCGCGGAACCCACGAGCGCGGGGCGCTCGGCGTCGCGCAGCCGCTCCATCAGCACGATGCGCGCCCGCGCCACGCGCGAACGGACCGTGCCCACCGGGCAGCCGGTGAGCAGCGCGGCCTCCGCGTAAGGCAGCCCCAGGAGTTGGGTGAGGACGAAGGCCTCACGCCGCTCGTCGGGCAGCGTCGCCAGCAGATCGGCCAGGACCACGCCGTCGTCGAAACCCGGCAGCCCTCTCGGCTGGGCCCTCTCGGCGGCGGACTGCCAGTCGTCCGTGTCGCAGAGCCGGGGCCGGGCGGCGGCGTGCCGCAGGCTGTCGATCACCGCGCGCCGGGCGATGGAGAGCAGCCAGGTACGGGCGGACGAGCGCCCCTCGAAGCGGTGCAGGCTGCCGAGGGCCCGCAGGAACGTGTCCTGTGTCAGGTCGTCGGCGGCCTGCGGGTCGCCGCCGAGGTACGTCACGTACCTGCGGACGTCCCGGTGCAGGGCGCGGACGAAGTGCTCGACGGCCTCGGGGTCACCGGCGCGGGCGGCGAGCGCCCAGGCCGTTATCGACTCGTCGGGTGAGGTGGGCAGGGCAGGAATGATCACCTGGTGTCCTTCTCGGAATCCGGGATCCGGACACGCCGTACGCACGGGCGTCGGTAGGTCTCGTCGACGGCGCGACCACGCGTGCGGCGATCCGGTGATGGGGGGGTACGGCCGCGCGGGAGCGCGTACGGCCGATGCCCGAGCCGTGGTCACGCGCGGCATGGCGCGCGCTTACGGCGTCGGGGAACCAGCTGTCAGGCGACAGCGGTCCCTGCGGGCGGACCCCGGGAAGTGATGACGTGCACGAGAAGCAACTGCCGCGGCCGGCCCGCCGAACGGTGGCGTCGGGGCCGGACGCGGGGCCGGTGGGCGGGCGCGGGCAGCGCGAGAGGCACCCGCAGCGGGGCGACGAGCCATCCGGCGAAGGCCCGCGCGACACGGAAGGCCGCGCGTTCGCCGTGCGCGAGCCAGAGGCCGCAGAGGAGAGCGGCAAGGAGGTGGGCGGCGAGCATGCCGGTCGGCGACATGCCACTCATGTCGTGGCCGCCGCCCATGTGGTCCATGTGATCCATGGAGCCCATCGACGACAACTCAGACATGTCAGGCATGGCGGGCATGGGCGTCGCACCGGGCACCGGCGCGGACACCGTCCCCACCGCCGTCCCGGACCCGGGCATCGGCGCGGACATGGCCGAGCCCTGTCCGCCGCCGGTCGCGCCGCCGCCCATCGGCCCCGCACAGAGCAGGTGCCGCACCCACCGCCGTACGAGCGGCACGCCGCCCGAAGGCTGCGCGGCGGCCTGCGCCAGCGAGAACCCCGAGTGCAGCGCGGCCTGCGCGGCCACCGTCACGGCAACGACCAGGGGCAGCCCCCGCTCGCGCCCGGCGAGCGCCCACGCCGTACCGCCGACCCCGAAGGCACCGGCACCCAGCACCCATCCGGGCACCGGGGCGCCCGACATCAGGACGTGCCCCAGGGCAGCGAGCAGCACACAGACGGCCGCGAACACCGCAGCCCGTACCGCGCGAGAACACCACCCAGCAGTCATGGCGGGGCCATCCTTGCATTCGCGCCACTTCTTTCCCGGGGTGGTACGCGAAATGAACCCGGTCCGCTCAAACAGCTTCAGGACTTATCCGTGACCGCCTGAGTGCATGTCCCGCATATCGCCCATGTCGTGCGTCTCGGTCCCGGTTTCCGTCACGGCCCCCGGCCGCCGCACGCCCGGATCATCCGCCTCGTCCGGCCCGACGGCCGCCCCCACGCCGTACGACACCGCGAAGACCACCGCGAGCAGCACGAGAAACCCGCAGAGCGGGGCAAGCCGGGGTCGATCGCTCATCGCCGCTCTCCTGACACTCGCAAACGCCAACGGCACGGTCCCGTCACCACCGCACCCGTCCAGGAGTCGGCCGCGAACGGACCGGAGTTCCCGAGACGCACGTCACACTTGACCTCAAGCAAGCTTCAGGAACGAGCCTGAGCCCATGAACCGGACCTCGGAAGCAACGACCGAAACGGCAGTCGACTGGCTCACCCGGCACGCCCACCCCCTCAACACCTCTGATGCACAGGCCGATTCGGCCGACCTGCGTCCGCTGGCCGACGCGGTGGCCGACGCCGAGATCGTCGCGCTCGGCGTGGGGTCCCGCGCGACGCGTGAACTGTCCGTCCTCCAGCACCGGATGCTGCGTTTCCTGGTCGAGGAGCAGGGGTTCCGTGCGCTCGCCCTCGAAGGGGACGATCCCGCACGGCTCGGGCTCGACACGTACGTCCTGACCGGAGCCGGCGATCCACGAGCGATGCTCCTGGAGGCCCGGGCCTTCTGGCGTACCGGCGAGATCCTCGACGTACTGCTCTGGATGCGCGCCCACAACGAACGCAATCCGCACGACCCCGTCCGCCTTGCCGCGCTCCCCACGCAGGCGCCGCCGCCCGGTGCCGGACTCGCCGAGATCGAGCGGGCGCTGGCCGACGACGTCCTGCGGTGGCACGAGCACAGTCGGCTGAAGACCGTCTACTGGGGCGGCATCGCCCACACGGCCGTCGGCGACCCCCGTACGGTGTCGTCGCCCGAGCCCCAGACCCACCGCAACGCGGGCGGCCACCTGCGCGAGCACTTCGGCGGCGGCTACGCGTCGATCGGGCTGACCTTCCACCACGGCACGGACTATCCGGTGCCGCCCGCGGAGTTCGCCGAGACGGTGCTCGGCGCGGTCGGCCTGCCCGCGTACTTCACCGACCTGCGCGCCCGGCACCCCGAGCCGGTCGACGCCTGGCTCGGCGCCCCCGCGACGACCCGCCTGGTCGGCCCCTTCTACGACGCGCGCGAGGACGCGTCGCATCACCTCTCCGGCGGCTCCCTCGCCGGCTGGTTCGACGTCGTGGCGCATGTCCGCGAGGTGACGGCCGCCAGGGTTCTTGAGGGGTAGGGCTCAGACGTGGGCGGGCAGTTCGTGGGTGGCGACGGTCGCCTGGGCCTCGGCGGCCAGTTTTCGGCGGTCGGTGCCGTGCAGCGGGGTGTGGGCGGTGACACGGACGGTCAGGCCGCGGGCGCGGGCCACGCGGTGCAGTGAGGCCCCGAAGGTCTCGTCGCCGAGGAAGGCGGCCGTGGTGCTGCGGGCGCCGTGCTGGTAATAGCGGATGGTCACGGGACGCACGGGCGCGCCCGCGTCGGCCGCCGCCTGGAAGGTGGCCCGGCGGAACCGGCCGCCGGGCACAGAGCACCAGGTCGTCGCCTGCGGGAAGACCAGGACGGAGCGGCCCGCGCGCAGCGTGGCCGCGAGGTCGGCCACGGAGCGGGGCAGTTGGCGCAGCCCGTCGCGGTCGATGAACTGGGTGCCGGCCCGTCGGGCGAGCGCGCCGATGACCGGCCACTGGCCCACCTCCCGCTTGGCGAGGACCGTCACCGGCTCGACGGCGAGCAGGCTGATGACATCGAGCCAGGAGATGTGGTTGGCGACGATCAGGGTGCCGGGGCCCGCACCGCTGACCGTCAGACGCCGCGGCGCCTCCTCCAGGCCCACGCCAAGGGCGCCCAGGATCGCCCCGGCCCGCGCCCGCAGCGTGCCGGGCTCGGCGAGGCGCTCGCCCTGCGCCACGCCCCGGCCCATCGCGTACGACAGCGCCGCGTACCGGCGGACCATTTCGGCGGGCGGCACCGACGAGGCCGAGCGCGTGACGCAGGCCGGGGTGCACAGAGCCGCGTGGCTCATTGCGTCTCCCCCAGGAAGTAGCGGCGGTAGCGGTCGCCGAGCCGGTCCATGTCGAGGAGGACGAAGAAGTCGGCGACGTCGAACTCGGGGTCGTGCGCGGGCGCCCCGCACATCCACGCGCCCAGGCGCAGGTAGCCCCTCAGGAGCGGCGGCAGGTCCGTGTAGGCGGGCCGCTCCACCGTCGGCTCGGCGGGCATCCAGGGGCGGCGCGGGTGCACGCGCAGGTCGGGCGGCGACGCGTGCCTCGACGTGCCGAGGAGCCAGGCGCTGGACGCCGCCTTGCCGCCGTCGGCGAGCGGGACCGAGGCGCAGCCCGCCAGATAGCGGTGCCCGGAGAGCAGGACGTAGCGGGCGAGCGCCGACCACATCAGGTTGATCACGGCCCCGGAGCGGTGGTCGGGGTGCACGCAGGAGCGGCCCGCCTCGATCGTGGAGGAGCGCAGCCCCTCCAGTGCGAGCAGGTCGAACTCGCCGTCCGAGTAGCCCCGTTCGGCCCGGCCCGGCGGGAGCAGGCGGTAGGTCCCGACGACCTCGCCGGTGGCGGTCTCGGTGACGATCAGGTGGTCGGCGAGTTCGTCGTAGGGGTCGATGTCGTGGCCGGGCAGGGAGGTGTGGAGCCTGGCGCCCATCTCCTCGCCGAAGACGCGGTGGCGCAGTCGCTGCGCGGCCCGGATCTGCTCTTCGGAGTCGGCGATGGAGGTGACGTAGGGGCTGGATGCGGCGGGGGCAGCGGGTGCGGCCGGGGTGGCTGCGGTGGCTGCGGTGGATGTCGAGGGCATGGCAGGTCCGGTCTCCGTTCGGGGAGGTCGGCCCGGGCCGCGGAGGTGGCTCAGGCGTCGCGACGCCTGAGGATCGCCGTGGCCAGGGTCAGGGAGGCGGCCGTCCAGGCGGCCAGGAGCAGGAGTCCGGCGGCGGGACCGTAGAGATCCGCGTCGCCCGTGAGGAACTGCGTGCCCGCCGCCTGGGGCAGGAACCGCGCCAGGTTCGTGAGGAAGTCGAGGGGAGTCGATTGGAGGATCGTCGGCACGACGAGCAGCAGCACGAACAGCACGGTGATGGTCCCGGCTGAACTCCGCACGATGACCGCGAGGCCGACGGTCAGGACACTCATGAGCATCAGGTGAACGGCGACGGCGAACACCTGGCCCGCCACCTGAGCGACGTCGGATGCCGACTCGTCCATGGCCGCCGCGCCCGCCACGGTCCCGATCACGGCGAGCGCGATCCCGGCGGCGAACGCGACCGCCGCCGTCACGACGCTCTTGGAGATCAGCATGCGCACGCGGTCCGGCACGCACTGGAGGGTGTTGGTGATGCTGCCGGTGGCGTACTCGCCGGTGACGCAGAGCATGGCGAGACCGGCGACGACGAACTCGACGCCGTAGACGGTGGCGAGCGTGGCGGGGTCGGCGGGCGACGCTCCCGCGTCGTGGGTGACCGCGCCGACGCACGCGGCCGTCACCCCCATCACGGCGGCCGCGGTGAGCAGGAAGTACCAGGTCGAGCGGAGCGAGAACAGCTTGGTCCACTCGGCGGCCACGGCCCCGCGGAGCCCGCCGCGGGCGCCCTGCGCCCTGCGCTGCCGCTCGGAGATCTGCGTGCTCACAGCCGGGCCTCCCCGAATTCGACGCTGCCTGCGGTCAGTTCCATGTATGCCTCTTCCAGTGACGCCTCGACGGCGCGCAGCTCGTGCAGTCGTACGTGGCTCTCGTGGGCCAGATCGCCGACGCGCTCCGGCGTCAGACCCGTCACGAGGAGTTCGCCCGCCGACACCCGCCGGACGTCGTGCGCCTCCGTCGCGAGCCGTCCGGCCAGGGCGTGCAGGCCCTGCGCCTCGGGCCCGCGCACCCGGACCGCGTTGCGGGAACTGCGCGCGAGGATGTCCGCCACCGGCGCGTCCGCGATGAGCCGTCCCCTGCCGATCACGATCAGCCGGTCGGCGGTGAGTTCCATCTCGCTCATCAAGTGGCTGGAGACGAACACCGTCCTGCCCTGCGCGGCGAGCGAGCGCAGAAAGCCGCGGATCCAGAGCACGCCGTCGGGGTCGAGCCCGTTGACCGGCTCGTCGAGCATCAGGATCTCGGGGTCGCCGAGCAGCGCCCCCGCGATGCCGAGGCGCTGCCCCATGCCCAGCGAGAAGGAGCCCGCCTGCTTTCCCGCCACGTCGGCGAGCCCGGTGGCGTCGAGCACCTCGTCCACGCGACGCGCGGGAATGCCGTGGCTGCGGGCCATGGCCAGGAGGTGCTTGTACGCGCTGCGCCGGGGGTGCACGGCTCTGGCGTCCAGGAGCGCGCCGACCTCCCGCAGGGGATGCGTGTGGTCGGCGTACCGCCTGCCCTTGATGAGGGCGGTGCCCGACGTGGGGTGGTCAAGGCCCAGGATCATGCGCATGGTGGTGGACTTGCCCGCGCCGTTCGGACCGAGGAAGCCGGTGATCTTCCCGGGCGCCACCTCCAGGGACAGCGCGTCGACGGCGGTCTTCTCGCCGTATCTCTTGGTCAGACTCCGCAGGGTGAGCATCGTTCCCCAAGTCCTTCTCGGTGCCCGCGTTTTCGGCTGCGCGGGCGGTGATGACAGGGACGCTACGAAGCTTCGGGGCGCGGGGCAGGGGACGTTGGTCAGCACCAGCCCTGGACTTTCGTAAGGTCACGGGCCGCGGCTCACGGGCGGCCGGGTAGCGTGCTCGCATGATCCGAGTGCTGCTTGCCGACGACGAGGCGATGATCCGGGCCGGGGTGCGGGCGATCCTCGGCGCCGCCGACGGCATCGAGGTCGTCGCCGAGGCGGGCGACGGACGCGAGGCGATCGATCTCGCCCTCGCGCACCGCCCCGACGTCTGCCTCCTCGACATCCGGATGCCCCGCCTCGACGGCCTCCGGGCGGCGGCCGAACTGAGCCGGGTCGCGCCCGAAACGGCCGTGGCGATGCTCACCACGTTCTCCGAGGACGAGTACATCGCGAGCGCGCTCGGCTCGGGCGCCGCCGGTTTCCTCCTCAAGTCAGGCAATCCGCGCGAGCTGATCGCCGGGGTGCAGGCCGTCGCCGAGGGCGGCGCGTATCTCTCCCCGTCGATCGCACGGCGGGTCATCTCGCACCTCGGCGCGGGACAGCTCGGAAAGCAGACCACCGCGCGGGCCCGCGTCGGGGAACTGACGGCACGCGAGCGCGAGGTGCTCGCGCTGGTCGGCGCCGGTCTGTCCAACGCGGAGATCGCCGGGCGCCTGCATGTCGTCGAGGGCACGGTGAAGGCGTACGTCAGTCAGGTCCTGGCCCGCCTCGGCTTCAAGAACCGGGTGCAGGCGGCGATCCTCGCGTACGAGGCGGGGCTCGTCGGAGCGGAGTGAACGGCCCGGGGCGCACGTGAGCGATTCCCTACTTTAGTCGGGCGCGCCGGGCAGGCGTGATCGGCGATGCTGTGCGGATGCGCGGCGTACCCGGCTGGTTCTCCCGGCTCCTCGACATCGGGCTGTGGCTCGTGGTGTGCGCACCACCGGTCTCGGGCGTCTTCGGTCTCGACGGGCGCGACGCCGTCGTGGCCGCCGCGGGCGTCCCGCTGCTCGGGGGCGCCGTTGCGTGCGGCAGGCGGTGGCCGCTCGCCGCCCTCGCCGTGCCGGTCGGGCTGAGCCTCATGACCGACCCGGAGATGCTGACGCCCGCGTACTGGGCGGCGCTCGCCGTCTTCGGGTACCTCGCCGGCAGCCGCACGGTGGCGGTGCGCCCCGCGCTGTGGTTCTTCGGGGCGGTCGCCGCGGTCGGACTCGTGCTGTGCACGGCCGTGTCGAGCGATCTGTGGGGCTGGCCCACGATGCTCCTGACGATGCTGATCGCCGTGGTGCTGCCCTGGCTGCTCGGCCGCTACCGCCGCCAGTACGCGGACCTGATGTCCACCGGCTGGCGGCTCGCCGAGCGCATGGAGCGCGAACAGCAGGCGGTCGCCGACCGTACGCGGATCCGCGAACGGGCCAGGATCGCGGGTGACATGCACGACTCGCTCGGCCACGACCTGACGCTCATCGCGGTCCAGGCGGGCGTCCTGGAGGTCGACCCCACGCTCGACGCCCGTCAGCAGGCGGCGGTCGGCGAGTTGCGCGAGGCGGCGGGAGCGGCGACCGAACGGCTGCGGGAGATCATCGGCGTGCTGCGGGCCGACGACGAGGTGCCGCCGCGGGCCCCGTCGGACGAGGGGCCCGACACCGTGGTCGAGCGCGCGCGGGCGTCCGGGGTCGAGGTGACGCTCGAACGGTCGGGGGCCACGGGGGACCTGCCGCCGATGGTCGCTCTCGCCGTGCAGCGCGTGCTCCAGGAGTCGTTGACGAACGCCGCCAAGCACGCGGCGGGCGCGAGGGTCCGGGTCCGGATCGTGCGGGACGGCGGCACACTGCGCCTGACGGTGGCGAACGACCCGGCCCCGGCGGGACGCCTTGCCGGGGTGGCATCGGGCGGCAGCGGTCTCGTCGGCCTCGACGAGCGGGTGCGCCTGGCGGGCGGCACGCTGCGCGCGGACCCCACGGACGACGGCGGCTTCGAGGTGACCGCCGAGCTGCCCGCGGCGGGCGCCGCCCCGCGTGCCGTGGAGCCGCCCCGGCCGACCACCTCCGCCCGCGAACTGGAACAGGCCAGGCGGCAGATCAGAAGGCGGCTCACCCAGGCGGTCCTGGCCCCCGTCGCGGTCCTCGCCGGAATCCTGCTCCTCATGCTCCCCCTCAGCATGATCAGCTCCGTCTTCTCGGTCCTCGACCGGGAGGTGTACGACGGCCTGACCACCGGGCAGCCGCGTGACGAAGTGGAGTCCCGGCTGCCGCACTTCACCAGGGACGGCCCGCCGGACGGCGCGCCCGCGACGCCGCGCGGCCAGGACTGCGCGTACTACAGCACGCGTTTCCTGTCGGGCGACGGCTATCGCCTCTGCTTCGCCGACGGGCGGCTCGTGTCCAAGTCGTTGGTGGGAAATTCTTGAACGACCCGGACACCACCCGCGAACGAAAGGCAGTCATGGCGCCGCAGCACGAACCGGCCGGCCGGCTCCCCCTGGAGGGCATCACCGTCGTCAGCCTCGAACAGGCCGTCGCCGCGCCGTTCGCCACCCGGCAGCTCGCCGATCTCGGCGCGCGCGTGATCAAGGTCGAGCGGCCCGGCGGCGGCGATTTCGCCCGCCGTTACGACACCACCGTGCACGGACAGGCCAGCTACTTCGTCTGGCTCAACCGTTCCAAGGAGTCCCTGACGCTGGACCTCAAGTCCGATGAAGGCGTGCGGATTTTGCACGAACTCCTCGCGGGCGCCGACGTGTTCGTGCAGAACCTCGCGCCCGGCGCCGCCGACCGCCTCGGCCTCGGCGCGGCCGCGCTCCAGGCCCGCTACCCCTCGTTGATCCCCTGCACCCTCAGCGGTTACGGCATCAGCGGCTCCTGGGCGGACCGCAAGGCGTACGACCTGCTCGTGCAGTGCCAGACCGGGCTGCTCTCGCTGACCGGCACCCCCGACGAGGCGGTGCGGGCCGGCATCTCGGTCGCGGACATCGCGGGCGGGATGTACGCCTACACCGGCGTCCTCACCGCCCTGTTCACCCGCGCGACCACAGGGCGCGCACCGACCGTCGACGTGTCCCTCTTTGACGCGCTCGCCGAATGGATGAGCCAGCCCGCGTACTACACGCGTTACGGCGGCACGCAGCCGCCGCGCGTCGGCGCCCGGCACGCGACCGTCGCGCCGTACGGCCCGTTCACCGCGTCCGACGGCAAGGACGTCCTGCTCTCCGTGCAGAACGAGCCCGAGTGGGCCGCCCTGTGCGAGCGGGTCATCGGGCGGCCCGAGCTGACCGCCGACCCGCGGTTCGCCACGGGATCGGACCGGGTCGCGCACCGTGACGAGCTCGACGCGATCATCTCCGCGCGGTTCGCCGAACTCGGCAGCGAGGAGGCGATGGACCTGCTCGACCGGGCCAACATCGCGAACGCGGGCGTCAATTCGGTGGCCGAGTTCCTGGGCCACCCCGCGCTCACCGAGCGGGAACGCTGGCGGGAGGTCGCGATTCCGGGCAGCTCATCGCCCGTGCAGGCGCTGCTGCCGCCCGCGAATCTGAGCGGCGTGGACCCGCGGATGGATGCCGTACCGGCCGCGGGCGAGCACACCGAGCGGATCCTGCGGGAGCTGGGGCGGGACCCGGAGGACATCAACCGGCTGCGCGAGGAGGGGATTTGCGGATGAGCGGGACCTGATCCCCGCCCGCCCCGGAGAGACCCTGCCCGTGTCAGGCGACGCCGAGCCCTTCGAGCACCACGGCGTTCGGCAGCTCGGCGAACGCCTTGCCCGGCACGATCAGCTTGCCCCGGCGGCTTCCGCTGCCGATCAGGACGTGGGGCAGGTCGACGACGGCGGCGTCCACGAGCAGCGGCCAGTCGGCGGGCAGGCCGATCGGGGTGATGCCGCCGTACTCCATGCCGCTCTCGCCGGTCGCCGTGTCCATCGGCGCGAACGAGGCCTTGCGCGCGCCGAGTTGGCGACGCACGACGCCGTTCACGTCGACGCGGGTCGTGGACAGGACCAGGCACCCGGCGAACGACGTCTCGCCGCCGCGCTTGCCCGCGACGACCACGCAGTTCGCGGACTGCTCCAGGATGTCCCGGCCGTAGTGCTCCACGAAGGTGGCGGTGTCGGCCCACTGCGGGTCGGTGTCCACGTGGAGGACCTGCTCGGCGGGGACGCTTCCGCTCCAGCCGCGCAGGGCGTCGGCGACGGGCGCCACCAGGAGATCGAGGGCCTCGGGCGCGGCGCGGACGACGTCGAAATTTCCCATGGGTGCACGCATGGCCGCACGCTAACAAACCCGCCGGGACACAGCGCCCGGACCTCTGACCTGAGACCTCAGTACGACGAGGCGTGCGCCGGCGGTACGGACACCGACATGGTCATCTCGACCGGCTCGGCACCCTTGTTGTGATAGCCGTGCGGCACGTTCGCCTCGAACGAGGCCGCCGACCCGGCGGGCACCTGATGCTCCACGCCGTCCACGAGGAGCGTCAGCTCGCCCGCCGCGACGTGCAGCAGCTCCATGGTCCCCGGCGGGTGGGCGTCGGAGTCGCTGCCGTCGCCGGGCATCAGCTTCCACGCCCACAGCTCGAAGGGGCCGCGCGCCTCGGTCCCGACCAGGAGCGTCGTGCTGCTGCCCGCCTCCGTGGACCACATGCGCACCGCCTGCTCCGGCGGCACGAGGCGGACGTGCGAGCCCTGTTCGTAGTCGAGGAGCGTGGTGATGCTGACGCCCAGGGCGTCGGCGAGCTTCACCGTGATGCCGACGCTGGGGTTGGTCCTTGCCTGCTCGATCTGGATGATCATGCCGCGGCTGACGCCCGCGCGGGCCGCGAGCGCGTCGAGCGTGAAGCCCCGTTCCGAGCGCCAGCGTTTGAGGTTGCGGGCGAGCGACTGGGTGAGTTGATCGAGGTCCGACACATTCCGTCCATTATTTTGGATGACAAGGTCAAAGATATTGAACTACGGTGTGGTGCACCTAAAGGTTCAAAACACTGTACTGCGAGGAATCCCGATGACAGCACTGTTCGCCCTGGCCACCAGCCTGATGTACGGCCTGGCCGACTTCGGCGGCGGACTGCTGACCCGGCGTATCCCCGCCCTCACCGTGGTCGTCGCCTCACAGACCATCGCCGTGGTCGTCCTCGGCGCGATCGTGGTCGCCACGGGCGGCTGGAGCGAATGGGGCCCGCAGCTGTGGTTCGCGGTGGCCGCGGGGCTGCTCGGACCGGTGGCGATGCTCGCCTTCTACAAGGCCCTGGCCATCGGCCCGATGAGCGTCGCCTCACCGCTCGCCTCCGTGGGCGTCGTCGTCCCGGTGGCCGTCGGTCTCTTCCTGGGCGAGCGCCCCGGCGTCCCGCAGTTCGCCGGGCTCACCGTCGCCATCGTGGGCATCGTGCTCGCGGGCGGCCCCGAACTGCGCGGCGCTCCCGTGCAGCGACAGGCGATCCTCCTGACCCTGCTCGCGGCCTTCGGTTTCGGCGCGGTCCTCGCCCTGATCTCCGAGGCGTCGAGCAACCTCACCGGCCTGTTCCTCGCCCTGTTCGTGCAGCGCGTGACAAACGTGGCCGCGGGCGGTACCGCGCTGCTCGTCTCGGTGAAGCGGGGCGGCGTCGCACTCCCCGAGGGCACGGGCATGCGCCTGCTCTGGACGGCACTCCCGGCGCTCGCCTTCGTGGGCCTGGCGGACGTCGCGGCCAACGGCACGTATTCGGTGGCGGCCCAGAACGGCCCGATCACCCTGGCCGCGGTGCTCTCCTCGACGTACCCGGTGATCACGGCACTGGCAGCACGAGCGGTACTGAAGGAACGCCTGCGGGGGGTCCAGGCGGCGGGGGCGGGCCTGGCGCTGGTGGGCACGGTGCTACTGGCGAGCTGAGACAAGCGCCCCGCCAGGGGCGCGGGGCTGTGACATGTGCGGCTCCGCCGCGTGGGCGCGACCAGCCCCCGCGAACCCGCAGCCGAGGGAAGAGGCGCCCTACCCCTCCAACTCCCCCAGCGCAAGAAGCTGCTCCGGCGTGACCCCGTCAGGAATAGGCACAGGCGCGGGCGTCCGCAAAGGCGGCTGCCACCCGGCCTCCGCATCCCACGTCCGCACGACACGGGCAGGCGCCCCGGCCACCACGGCATGGTCAGGAACGTCACCCCGCACAACCGCCCCCGCGGCCACCACGACATTCCGCCCGATCCGCGCCCCCGGCAGAATCACCGCGTTGGTGCCGATCCAGCAGCCGGGACCGATCTCGACGGGCTCCATCCGCGGCCACTGCTTGCCGATGGGCACATGCGGATCGTCGTACGAGTGGTTCGTGGACGTCACGTACACCGTGGGCCCGAAGTAGCAGTCGTCGCCGATCGTCACCGTCGTGTCGGCGATGACATGGCTGCCGCGGCCGAGCACGACGCCGTTGCCGATGCGCAGGATCGGGTCGGGACCGAGGTCGAGGTCGGGCATCATCCCGGCGGTGAGGGTGACCTGCTCGCCGATGATGCAGTGGTCGCCGATGCGGATCCACGGCTCACCGAAGACGGTCCCCTGCGGGAAGGCGAGCTTCGTGCCCTCGCCGAGCGCGCCGAACCGCAGCCGGCCCGGCCGCTGCGCGGTGACGGCACCCGTGCGCTGCACCCACGCCCAGCCCGCGTGGACGGCGCGCTGGGTCGCGCGGCGCCGCAAGGCGACGACCGCGGATGAGAACGTGTTCCTGTTCTTCGGCACGGGCTCACGTTACTCAGCCCGGCGCGGCCCGGTGCCCTCGGACCCCTGTGATCTTCACCCCACAGGGCCGCACGTCCGCCCGCGTCCCGTACGGTTCCGCCAGGCGCGAGACACGTACGAATGGAGAAATCCGATGGGCCACGAGGCACTCGTCACCGGGTTCGGCGGCAAGAACCCGAAGATCGACCAGGACGCCTTCACCGCGCCCACCTCGGTCATCATCGGCGAGGTGACGCTGCACGCCGGTGCGAGCACCTGGTACGGGGCCGTGCTTCGCGCCGACGGCGGGCCGATCGTCGTGGGCGCCGACAGCAACATCCAGGACAACTGCAGTCTCCACGTCGACCTCGGCTTCCCGATGAGGATCGGAGAGCGGGTCTCGGTGGGCCACAACGCCGTCCTGCACGGCTGCACCGTCGAGGACGACTGCCTGATCGGCATGGGGGCGACGGTCCTCAACGGCGCGGTGATCGGCGCCGGTTCGCTGGTCGCGGCGCAGGCCCTCGTGCCGCAGGGAATGATCGTGCCGCCCGGATCGCTCGTCGCGGGCGTACCGGCCAAGGTGCGCAGGCCGCTCACCGACGAGGAGCGCGCGGGCGTCACGCTCAACGGCACGATGTACGTCGAACTGGCCAAGGCCCACCGGGACGCCCACGCCGGGTGAGGTTCAGTCGGCGGCCGTAACGGGCACCGGCTCGGCCGCCGGCTCCGCGCCCTTCTCGGCTTCGCGGGCGGCCGCCGCCTTCTTGGCGCGGCGCTTGACCAGCAGCATGGAGCCGACGCCGATCAGGACGGCGATGGCGAGGCCGAAGTACGAGAACCGCTTGAGCCAGTCCTCGGCGACCACACCGATGTAGTAGATGACGGCGGTCGTGCCGCCCGCCCAGACGATGCCGCCCAGGACGTTGGCGATGAGGAACTTCCAGTACGGCATGCGCAGGACGCCCGCGAGCGGGCCCGCGAAGATCCGCAGCAGGGCGACGAAGCGGCCGAAGAAGACCGCCCACATGCCCCACTTCTGGAACGACTGCTCGGCGCTGCCGACGTTCGCGGCGCTGAAGTGCTTGGGGAACTTCCGTTCCAGCCAGGCAAGGAGCGGCCGGCCGCCCTTGCGTCCGATCGCGTACCCGATGGAGTCGCCGATGATGGCGCCCGCGGTGGCGCAGATCCCCAGGATGACGGGGTTGAGCTCGCCGTGCTGCGAGGAGAGCAGCGCGGCGGAGACGAGGACGATCTCACCCGGCAGCGGAATGCCCAGGCTCTCCAGACCGATGACCACGCCCACCAGCGCGTAGATACTGACGGCCGGTACGGTCTCCAGCCATTCCTGGACGTGCAACGCCGGTTCCTCCTGTGCTGATGTGCGTGTACCCGGCGTGCGCGATCCCCCCGGAGCGCGCACGCCGGGCAGCCTACCCGCTCACCCGGCGTCGGCCGGGGCGGAGTCCTCGCGGTCCCACAGGTCGCACCGGTGCTCACGGGCCACAGCGGTGCTCAGCTCGTTCCCGCCCGCGGACGCGGTGCGCAGCGAGAGCACGCGGCCGGGGTGTGTCCGCTGGTCGGGGGCGATGGGCTGGCCGTCGGCGCGCGGCGCACCGCCGTGCACGAAGGAGCCCCAGTACTGGACCATCTGCCGCGCCAGGGCCTTCTGTTCGGCGTCGAGCGGCGTCGGGAGCCCGAAGTGCTTGAACAGGTACTGCACTTCGTTGACATGGGTCGCCCCGAAGTCGAACGTCCTGCCCGCCTCGCGGATCGAGGCGAAGGGCGGCGAGGTGCGGTCGGCGAACTCGTAGGCGTAGACGGGGCCGCGGCCCGCAAGTGCCCTGTCCATGCGCAGCGCCGTGCAGGCGAAGAGCCGGTCGCCCTGGGCGGCGGCGTACGCGTGCGTGGGCGTGGCGTGCCCGGACAGCGGGTAGCGCTTCAGGACCTCGGCGCCGAGCTCGGTGCCGTATGCCTGTGTGAGCGCGGCGGGGTACTGCTCGGCGGTGAGCGGCTTGCCCTGCCCGTCGAACTGCCCGTAGGCGAAGAGCCGTCCCTCGTCGCTGTTCGCGCCGTTGAGGACCGGCACGCGCGAGGCGCTCCCGTTCCTGTACGCCTCGTCCGGCTGGACCGGCAGGAAGGCGCCGCCCGCCACCGGGCCCCAGTCGAACCCGCCCTGCGCGGCGAGGATCTCCTCGGCGGGTTTCCCGCGCAGGCAGGCGAGGGCGGTGGCCGGGTCGGGACAGCCCGCCTTCTTCGCGAAGGCCGCTCCCTGGCCGAGCGCGTCCTTGCGCTCGCGGGCGGCGCAGTCGCCGTAGGCGCCGCTCTGCACGATGCCCGCGCGGTAGAGGCCCTTGGCGGCGGGCGAGGCGAGCTGCATACAGACGGACCTGCCGCCCGCGGACTCGCCCGCGATGGTCACGCGCCGCCGGTCGCCGCCGAACGAGCCGATGTTGGCGCGCACCCAGCGCAGGGCCGCCTGCTGGTCGAGCATGCCGTAGTTGCCCGAGACGCCGTCGGACGCCTCGCCGTCGAGCCCGTCCCCGGCGAGGAAACCCATGGCTCCCAGGCGGTAGTTGACGGTCACGACCACGGTGCCGGTGCGCCGGGCGAAGGCGTCGGGCACGACGTCCTCCCCCGCGCCCGCGGTGAGCCCGCCGCCGTGCAGCCAGACCAGGACGGGGCGCTGCTCGCGCTGCCCGCCGGGTGTGTAGACGTTGAGATCGAGGCAGTCCTCCGTGTGGCTGGGGTTCTCGTACCCCGGATCCCAACTGGCGCCCTGCACGCACCGGTTGCCGAAGGAGGTCGCGGCGCGCACGCCCTGCCACGGCTCGGCGGGCCGCGGTTCCTTCCAGCGGAGGTCGCCGACGGGCTGCCGCGCGTAGGGGATGCCGAGGAACTGCCGCCCCTCGGCGGTGGATTCACCGCGCACCCAGCCCGCGTCCGTACGGACGAGCGTGCCCTTGCCGGGGGCGGCTTGGGCGGGGTGCGGGGCGAGCAGGGCCGCGGCGGCGGCCATGACGACCAAGGCGGACGCGGTGCGCCGCGTTCTTGTCGTGGTTCTCCTGCGACTCATACGGCGACTCCTCGGATGACGTCGACCCCTGGCCGCGGGAAAACTATGACCGTCACTGACTCGTGTCAATGAGTTGAACGAAAGAGCGGCGCCCCGCCGGTCGGGCCCCCCGTGGCCCGGCCGGCGTGACGCCGCCGTGTTCAAAGAACGTACGGAAGCGAACGCCCGCACGCGACTCAGTTATTGGGGCGCAGCGTCCAGACGACGGTCATCTCGCCGGTCACGGCGCCGTCCTCGCGCTGGATCGCGATCGCCACCGGGAACTCGGGCCGCTGCCCCGCGTCCAGCTCGGCGACGACCTCGGCGGCCGGGCGGCCCAGGGTCGCGGTGGCGGTCACCTGGCCCATGGCGAGCTTCTTGTACGCGATGTCGGCGCTGACGGCGAGGGGCACGGCCCGCGAGAGCTGGTCCCCGAACGCGGCGAGCACGATCGCCCCGCTCGCCGACTCCCCCAGCGTGAACATGGCTCCGGCGTGCGGCCCGCCGACGTGGTTGTGGTACTCGGCCTGGTCGGGCAGGGCGACCACGGCCTTCTCGGGCGTGGTCTCGCGGAACTCGAGTTTCAGGGTCCGGGCCATCGGCACGGTGGCGGCGAGCATCTCGCCGATCGACATCTGGTCAGCGCTCATGGCGCGATGTTACCCACGGGTAGCGTTCTTTGGCCAGGAGCCCCGGGGCCTGGATCGCGATCGCTTATGGTTGCTGCCCATGTGGCCAGGAGAGCAGCAGCCCGGGGGCGGGCCCGACCAGCAGCCGAATCCGTACCACCAGCCGGGCTACCAGCAGCCCGCGCCGTGGAACGCCCCGACCGTGCCGGGCGGCGCGGCCCCGGATCCGCAGGGCAGCGGCGGCGGCAACCGGACCAGGCTCGTCGCCGTCGTCGCCGCGGTGGCGGTCGTGGCCGCCGCCGGTGTCACCGGCTTCCTGATCCTGGGCGGCGACAAGGACGACGAGGCGAAGCCGGACCCCGCGCGGTCCTCGGCCTCCCCTGAGCCGACCACGTCCGCGGGCACCGAACGCGGTGTCGGCGGCGGGCCGAAGCCGACGATCGCGGGCTGGAAGACCGTCGTGAACGTCGAGCGCGGCATCGCCTTCGACGCGCCCCCTCAGTGGGAACTCAAGTCGCGCGACTGGGTGGACGCCGTCGGAGAGGCCGACGACGAGGACAGCATCCTGATCGCGATGGTGGCACCCGCCGTGTTCAAGAAGCAGTGGTGCACGAGCGACCCGGACCGGGACGGCGTCAAGGACCACACGCCGCTCGCCGAGGCAGGCAGCAAGGGCAACCGCGGCGCGAAGAGCACCGAGGAGATCGCCAGGGAGAACTCTTCGACGTGGGTGTACGGCCAGTACACCCAGCCCGACCGGAAGAACATCACGACCAGCCCCGTCGAGTCGTACACCACCGAGTCCGGCATCCGGGGAAGCGTGGCCACGTCCTCGTCCTCCGGCGCCGAGAAGACGGACAAGTGCCGGACGGACGGCAAGGCGACCACGTTCGGATTCAAGGACTCCAAGGGCAAGTTCGTGTCGTGGTCGTTCTTCGGGGCCAAGGGCGTGGACGGCGAGGTTCCGGACGCGACGGTCAAGAAGATGCTCAGCACGGTGCGCGAATACGACAACGGTTCCGAATCCTGAGCAACCGCCCCCACCGCAGGCCCCGCGACCAGGGGTTGCCGCGCCGACCCGGTGTACTGACCCCGTATCGTTCGCGCCATGTGGCCAGGACAGCAGCCGCCCGGGGGCGAGCAGAACCCGCAGGACCAGAATCCCAATCCGTACCAGCAGCCGGGGTACCAGCAGCCGAACCCGTACCAGCAGCCGGGATACCAACAGCCCAACCCCTATCAGCAGCAGGGGCCGGGGCAGCCGGGCCAGCCGCAGGGACAGTGGAGCGCGCCGACCGCCCCGATGGGCGTGACGCAGCAGCCCGGTGGTGACGGGGGCGGCGGCAACGGCAACAAGACCAAGATCGTCGCCATCGTCGCGGCGGCGGCGGTCGTGGTGGCCGCCGGTGTCACGGGATTCCTGGTGCTCGGCGGCGACAAGGACGACGAGGCGGACGCGAAGCCTTCGAAGTCCCCCGCCAAGTCGGCGTCCAAGAAGCCGGATTCGGACGCGGCGACCGACGGCGGCGGCACCGAGCGCGGCACGGGCAAGGGGCCCAAGCCGGTGGTCAAGGGCTGGCAGGTCGTGGTCAATCCCAAGTGGGGCACCGCGTTCGACGTCCCGGCCGACTGGGAGGTGCAGACCGCCGACACGTTCATCGGCTTCGAGGACAACAAGAAGGGTGACGGCTCCACCCTCATCGGCATGTCGGCACCGGCGATCTACAAGTCGAAGTGGTGCTCGTCCGACGACGACAAGGACGGCACCAAGGACGACACCTCCCTCGGCGCCGTCGGCACCAAGGGCGCGAACGGCGCGAAGAGCACCGACGAGGTCGCGGTCAACCAGGTGCCGTGGTGGGTGTTCGGCGGGTACACGCAGCCGGACAAGAAGAGCCTGACCTTCACCAAGAAGGCGGAGCCGTTCACCACGAAGACCGGCGTCAAGGGCAGCATCGCGCGCGCCCACTCGACGAACACTCCGCAGAGCGGCAAGTGCGACTCGGACGGCAAGGCGATCACGTTCGGCTTCAAGAACTCCGACGGCGAGTACGTGGCCTGGAGCCTCTACGGCGCCAAGGGCGTCAAGGACGAGATCCCGGAGGCCACCGTCATGAAGATCCTCAATACGGTGCGTCTGCACGGGGACCCGACGGAGTCCTGACACCTTTCCTGCACCGGTGGGGCTTGTGACCCGATGTGCCGCCGTCCCCGCGGGGGCAGCGATGACATCAGGCCACAAGCCCCTCTATGGTTACTGCTCATGTGGCCAGGACAGCAGCCGCCCGGGGGCGAGCAGAACCCGCAGGACCAGAATCCCAATCCGTACCAGCAGCCGGGGTACCAGCAGCCGAACCCGTATCAGCAGCCGGGATACCAGCAGCAGCCGCAGTCGGGCGCCTACTCGCAGCCGGAGCAGCCGCAGTGGGCCGCGCCGACTCCGCCGCCGATGCCGCCCCAGCAGGGCGGTCAGGGCAGTCAGGGAGGCGACGGAAACAAGACGAAGATCACCGCGATCGTCGCGGCGCTCGCCGTCCTGGTGGCCGCCGGTGTCACGGGCTTCCTGGTGCTCGGCGGCGACAAGGACGACGAGGCGAACGACAAGCCGGGGAAGTCCCCGGCCAAGACCGCCTCCCAGAAGCCGAGCCCCACCAAGTCCGACGACGGCGGCAGCGCGCGCGGCACGGGCAAGGGGCCCAAGGCGACGGTCAAGGGCTGGCAGGTCGTCGTGAACCCCAAGTGGGGCACCGCCTTCGACGTCCCGGCCGACTGGGAGGTGCAGACCGCCGACACCTTCATCGGCTTCGAGGACAACGAGAAGGGTGACGGCAGCGCGCTCATCGGCATGTCCGCGCCCGCGTACTACAAGTCCAAGTGGTGCTCCTCCGACGACGACAAGGACGGCACGAAGGACGACACCGCCCTCGGCGCCGTCGGCACCAAGGGCCAGAACGGCGCCAAGAACACCAAGGACGTCGCGCGCAACGACTCCGCGTGGTGGGTCTTCGGCGGATACACGGGCCAGAAGAAGGCCGACAAGAAGAAGATCAAGATCGGCAAGGTGGAGTCGTACACCACCGCGTCGGGCGTCAAGGGCAGCGTCGCGACCTCCACGACCTCCGGTGTCGCCAAGGAGGACAAGTGCGACTCGGACGGCAAGGCCACGACCTTCTCGTTCAAGAACGCCGACGGTGAGTACGTCGCCTGGTCGCTCTACGGCGCCAAGGGCGTCAAGGACGAGATCCCCGACGCGACCGTGAAGAAGATCCTCAGCACCGTACGACTGCACGGCGACCCCGAGGATTCCTGAGCCGCCGACGGGGCCCCTGCCCCACGAAGAATCGGTTTGGCAAGT
Organism: Streptomyces sp. NPDC046925; assembly: GCF_040644915.1. NCBI lineage: Bacteria > Bacillati > Actinomycetota > Actinomycetes > Kitasatosporales > Streptomycetaceae > Streptomyces > Streptomyces sp. NPDC046925. The sequence goes on from NZ_JBEYWZ010000014.1 coordinate 195,823, forward strand.
CGGTGTCGCGGCGGCGATAGTCCCCTGGTGACCACTCCCGCCGCCGCGCGCCGTCCCTCCTGGGCCGGGCGTAACTACAGCCTGCTGACCGCCGCCGCGGTCGTGACCAATCTGGGCAGCGCCGGCGCCCTGATCGCGGCGGCGTTCGCCGTGCTCGACTCCGGCGGCGACGGCGGGGACGTGGGCCTGGTGGCCGCGGCGCGCACGCTGCCGCTCGTGCTGTTCCTGCTCATCGGCGGCGCCGTCGCCGACCGCCTTCCGCGCCACCACGTGATGGTCGCGGCCAACGCGCTCAACTGCGCCTCGCAGGCCGTCTTCGCGGTGCTCGTCATCTCCGGCACGCCCCCGCTGTGGTCGATGATGCTGCTCACCGCGCTCGGCGGCACCGGCCAGGCGTTCTTCGGCCCGGCCGCCGAAGGCATGCTCCTTTCGACCGTCAGCGGTGAACAGGCGGGGCGCGCCTTCGCGCTGTACCGCATGGCGATGCAGGGCGCGGGGCTAGGCGGCGCGGCGCTGGGCGGTCTGCTCGTCGCCGCGATCGGCCCCGGCTGGGTGCTCGCCGTGGACGCGGCGGCGTTCGCGGCCGCCGGAGCCTTGCGCTCGTTCCTGGACGTAAGTCACATACCGGCACGAAAGCCCGGCGGCGGGCTGGTCTCCGATCTGCGGGACGGCTGGCGTGAGTTCATCGGCCGCCCGTGGCTGTGGTCGATCGTCGCGCAGTTCTCGGTGGTGGTCGCGGTGGTCGGCGCGGCCGAGGCCGTCTTCGGGCCCCTGGTCGCGCGGGACGAACTGGGGGGCGCGGGGCCCTGGGGCCTGGCGCTCGGCGCGTTCGGCGCGGGCACGGTCGGCGGCGCGTTCCTCATGATGCGGTGGAAGCCGCGGCGCCTGCTGCTCGCGGGCACCCTGTGCGTCTTCCCGCTCGCCGCGCCCTCGGCGGCGCTCGCGGTGCCGTTGCCGGTGTGGGGTCTGGCGGCGGTGATGTTCGTCAGCGGCGTCGCCATCGAGGTGTTCGGCGTCTCCTGGATGACGGCGATGCATCAGGAGATACCCGAGGAGAAGCTGTCGCGGGTCGCCGCGTACGACTGGTTCGGCTCGATCGCGATGGTTCCGCTCGCCACGGCACTCGCGGGCCCCGCGGAGCTCGCCTTCGGGCGTTCGGCCTCGCTGTGGGGCTGCGCGGCGCTGGTGGTCGTGGTGACGGCGCTCGTGCTGCTCGTCCCCGACGTACGCAATCTGACGCGGCGCACGGACTCGACGGAGGTCGCCAAGGACATCGCCGGGGCGGGCACTCCCCCGGTGGGACCTTCGGTCGTGCCTTCGGCCTCAGCCGATGCCGAAGGCTCCGTCGGGCGGCTCGGGTGACGCGACCGCGTCCTCGTCCCGCACCGGCCGCGCGTCCCCGGTGAACAGGCGCAGCGCCGCCCCGTACTCGACGCGCGCCGGGAAGACGTCGCCCGCCGCCCGCCGGGCGAGCGCATCGACCTCGATCGCCTCGTGCGAGGCGACGAGCACCGCGTTGCCGAAGCGCCTGCCGCGCAGCACGGTCGGTTCGGCTATCAGCGCGACCTGCCCGAACACCTCGGCGAAGGTGGCGAGCTGGGAGCGCAGGAAGTCGAACGGCGCCCCGTCGGCGAGGTTCGCCGCGTAGATCCCGCCCGCCCGCAGGACCCGCTCCGCGGCGCGCGCGTAGGCCACCGACGTCAGATGGGCGGGCACCCGCGAGCCGCCGAACACGTCGGCGACCAGGACATCGGCGCTGTCGGGCGCCGCCGCTTCGAGCCACTGCCGGGCGTCCGCGCCGTGCACGGTGATCCCGGAATCCGCGGGCAGCGGCAGCCGCTCGGCGACCAGTTCGAGGAGCCCGCGGTCCGCCTCCACCACGTCCTGCCGGGAGCCGGGCCGGGTGGCCGCGACATAGCGGGGCAGGGTGAGCGCGCCGCCGCCAAGGTGGATCACGTCCAGCGGGCGGTCGGGGTCGTCGGTGGTGTCGATGACGTGGGCGAGCCGCTGGGCGTACTCGAACTCCAGGTGCGTGGGCGCGTCCAGGTCGACGTACGACTGCGGCGCCCCGTCGACCGTGAGCAGCCAGGCGCGCGCCCGGTCCACGTCCGGCATCAGCTTGGCGGTGCCGTGATCCACGTCTCGGATGACCGCCATGGCCTCGTCCGCGCGTTCTTCCTCAGTCACCGCTCCATTGTGCCCGTCTCCCCCGGGGCGGATCCCCCGGGAGAGACGGGCGTCGGGCGTCAGCCGACCTCGGTCACCGTGCCCGCGCCGACGGTGCGCCCGCCCTCGCGGATCGCGAAGCCGAGGCCCGTCTCCAGGGGCATGTCACGGCCGAGCTCGACCGTCATGGTGACGGTGTCGCCGGGCCGGGCGACGGCGGCCGCACCGAGGTCGACGTCGCCGACGACGTCCGCGGTGCGGAGGTAGAACTGCGGCCGGTAGCCGGTGGCGATCGGCGTGGACCTGCCGCCCTCCTTGGTGGAGAGGACGTACACCTGCGCGGTGAAGCGGCGGCTCGGACTGACGCTCCCCGGCTCCGCGACGACATGCCCGCGTCGTACGGCGTCGCGTGGCACCCCGCGCAGGAGCAGCGCCACGTTGTCGCCCGCCTGCGCGGACTCCATGGGCTTGCCGAAGGTCTCGAGCCCGGTGACGACGGTCTCCGTCTCGGCGCCGAGCACCTCCACCCGGTCCCCGACCCGCACCGTGCCGCGCTCGACGGCCCCGGTGACGACGGTTCCGCGCCCGGTGATGGTGAGCACGTTCTCCACCGGAAGCAGAAAGGGCGCGTCGACATACCGCTCGGGCATGGGCACATAGGTGTCCACGGCGTCGAGCAGCGCCTCGATGGCGGCGGCCCACCGCGGGTCGCCCTCCAGCGCCTTCAGCCCCGAGACCCGTACGACCGGGACGGTGTCGCCCCCGTACCCGTGCACGGAGAGCAGCTCACGCACCTCCAGCTCGACGAGGTCGGTGAGCTCCTCGTCGCCCGCGTCGGCCTTGTTGAGCGCGACGACGATGTGGTCGACGCCGACCTGCCGGGCGAGCAGGACGTGCTCGGCGGTCTGCGGCATGATCCCCTCCAGCGCGGAGACGACGAGGATCGCCCCGTCGAGCTGCGCGGCGCCGGTGACCATGTTCTTGACGTAGTCGGCGTGGCCCGGCATGTCGACGTGGGCGTAGTGCCGGGTGTCGGTCTCGTACTCGACGTGCGCGATGTTGATGGTGATGCCGCGCTGGGCCTCCTCGGGGGCGCGGTCGATGCGGTCGAAGGGCACGAACGTGCCGCTGCCGCGCTCGCTGAGGACTTTGGTGATGGCGGCGGTCAGGGTGGTCTTGCCGTGGTCGACGTGGCCCATCGTGCCGATGTTGAGGTGCGGCTTGGTACGGATGTACGCCGTCTTGGACATGGCGGTTCCTTCTTTGGAACTCGAAGCTGAAGTCCCTGGCGCACGGCTCGCGTGCGCGCTCGGGACGGGGACCCCGGGGCCGAACCGACCCTCCCCCTATGGGGTCCGCCGGAGTGTCCGGGGAGGGTCAGCGTCGGGCGCCGTCGACGGGGAATGCGGCGCAGAGGAAGACGGCAGCCTTCGCAGCGCCCGCGACCGCGGGCGTTGCTGCGTGGAAGGCGTACCGGAACATGTCGCAGATCATTGCCGACGGGCTGGGGTACGTCGAATGAATTTCGCCGGGTGCCGGACGGGAGTGGCCGGTGAAGTCCGGTGTGCTCAGAGGTTCTTCAGGGCCTCGCGCACGGAGAGGGGCGAAAGGCGCCCGCGCTCCCGCTCGACGAAGTCGCGTACGGCTTTGGGATCGGTCTTGGCGTACTCGCGCAAACACCAGCCGATGGCCTTGCGGATGAAGAAGTCCGGGTGCGCCGACTGGCGCAGGCAGTAGGCGAAGAGGCGCTCGGTGTCGGTGGCGTCCTTGTGGCGGAGCTGGTGGAGGAGGGCGGTGCGGGCCACCCACAGGTCCTCGTCGCCGATCCAGGCATCCATCTCTGTCCTGAGCTTCGGGTCGGCGGCGACCAGGCCGCCCACGACGTGCGAGGCGAGGGCGTCGACGGTGTCCCACCAGGGGACCGTCGTGACGAGATGGCGGGCGACCGGCAGGAAGCCGGACGAGCAGTGCTTCAGGTGCCGGCGCAGATAGTCGACGGCGAAGTAGGCGTACTCGCGTTGCGGCAGCTGCCAGCAGCGGAGCGCGATCGCCGTGCAGTCGGCCTCGTCCGGGCGCGGGGTGTCCGCGAGGACTTCGCGGGACAACTGGCGGCGCAGCGGCGAGGGCAGGCCCAGGAAGGGAGCGACGTTCTTCATGTACGCCCGGGCCTGCGCGGCCCGCTCCGGATCGGCCGCCCGCGGGTAGGCCGTGGTGAGGCGTTCCATGACGATGTCCGCCAAGTCGCTGCGCGGGACTGTGACGCTCATGAGACGCACCATACGGCGATCACACACATTTGTCGGTTAGTCTCCCCGGATGCTCGACACCGCCGCCGCCCGTCCGCAGGGCTTCGCCGTGCGCTGCACCAGGGCGCTTCTCTCGCCGTGGTCGCGGCTTTCTCTGCTGCTCGTGCTGCTCGCGGCCGCCGGAACGTGCGTGCTGCTCTTCGAGCCGCAGCGGCTGTTGTCCGACGGGGGTCTTCGCCAACTCGGCGGTGCCGCCGCCGTGACGGTGTTCGCCGTCGCCTACGGCCTGTGCACCACGGCGTTCGTGCCGCGCCCGCTGCTGAATCTCGCGGCGGGCGCTTTGTTCGGCTCGCAGGCGGGGCTCGCCGCCGCGCTCGCGGGCACGGTCCTCGGCGCCGGAATAGCCTTCGGTCTCGGGCGGATGCTGGGGCAGGACGCGCTGCGCCCGCTGCTGCGCGGTCGCTGGCTCAAGGCGGCCGACGGGCAGCTGAGCAGGCACGGCTTCCGGTCGATGCTGGCGGCGCGGCTGTTTCCGGGGGTGCCGTTCGCGGCGGCCAACTACTGCGCCGCGGTGTCCCGGATGGGGTGGCTGCCGTTCCTGCTCGCCACCGGCCTCGGGTCGATCCCGAACACCGCCGCGTACGTCATCGCGGGCGCCCGCGCCTCGACACCGACGTCCCCCGCTTTCCTCGTCGCCATGGGCTTCATCGCGGTGACGGGTCTTGCGGGCGCGGTGGTCGCGTGGTGCAAGCGGCACCACATGCGGGGCCGCTGACGGTTCGCCGCTCGCGGGCCGCGGCCCAGGGGCGGTCTCGTAACTTTGTGGCGCTACGCTGCCCCACGGCAGGGGAGTGATCACCCCTCGCGCATATCTTCCGTGCTCCCCTCACATGACCGCACCCGCAGCCCATGATCCGTACTTGGACGGCGCAGCTTCCATGTCTTGGCTTGAATCCTTCATCCTCGGGCTCGTCCAGGGACTGACCGAGTTCCTCCCGATCTCGTCCAGCGCGCATCTGCGGCTGACCGCGGCGTTCGCGGGCTGGCACGATCCGGGGGCCGCGTTCACCGCGATCACCCAGATCGGCACCGAGGCCGCCGTGCTGATCTACTTCCGCAAGGACATCGCGCGGATCATCTCCGCCTGGTTCGGCTCCCTCTTCGGCAAGGTGCCGCGCTCGGACCACGACGCGCAGATGGGCTGGCTCGTCATCGTCGGCTCGATCCCGATCGGCGTGCTCGGCGTCACGTTCAAGGACCAGATCGAGGGCCCGTTCCGCGATCTGCGGCTCATCGCCACGACGCTGATCGTGATGGGCATCGTCCTCGGCATCGCCGACCGCCTCGCGGCCCGCGACGAGACGGGCGGCAAGCACCGCGCCATCAGGGAGCGCAAGAGCCTGAAGGAACTGGGCGTGCGCGACGGCCTGATCTTCGGCTTCTGCCAGGCGATGGCCCTGATCCCCGGCGTCTCCCGCTCCGGCGCCACGATCAGCGGCGGTCTGCTCATGGGGTACACCCGCGAGGCGGCGGCCCGCTATTCGTTCCTGCTCGCGATCCCGGCCGTCCTCGCGTCCGGCGCCTTCGAGCTCAAGGACGCGGGCGAGGGGCATGTGTCCTGGGGGCCGACGATCTTCGCGACGATCATCGCCTTCGTCGTCGGATATGCGGTCATCGCGTGGTTCATGAAGTTCATCACCACCAAGAGCTTCATGCCGTTCGTGTACTACCGCATCCTGCTCGGCATCGTCCTGTTCGCCCTGGTGGGAGCGGGCGCGCTCAGCCCGCACGCGGGTGAGTCGGCGGGCTGAGGCCCGGCCCCCGGCCGCCCCTTGTGACCAAAGGCATGCCGAAAGACCCTCTTCAGGGGGTTTGGCCCGGCCTACGGTGTTGGGATGTCGCCCCTCGCCCGCATCAGCGCCTCGTACGCGCCGCGCTTCGCCGAGTTCGCCTTCGAACCGGGATTCACGGCTGCCGTGGACCAGCACGTCGCCGAGGTGCGGGAGCGTCTGGAGATGTGCGGCGCCGGGCTCGTGCCGCCGGCTCCGGACCCGGAGCTCCTCGCGGACTACGCCCTGGGGTTCCTGGACGGCCTGTCCGAGAACGGGTGGCGGGAGCCGGTCGGCCACGACTACGCGGTGTGCCGCCTCACCGCCATCTCCTGGCTGGTGAGGCGGCACGACCTGGTGCCGGAGTCCGCGGAGTCCTGAGACCTTCGGAGTCCCGGGACTTGCGGGGTCACATGCCGTCGCGCATACCGCCGCCCCGCATGTCGTCGCCCGTGTCGTCGTCGCGCATATGGCTGCCGGTGCCGCCCATCGCGCCGCGCGTACGCTCCTGCACGGGCTGGTTGGTCATCGCGTCCGCACGACCCGCCTGGTAGGCGCTGACGCTGCCGCGGGCCTTGGCCGTCTCCTGCTCGGCCGTGTCCAGCCAGCGCTCCCAGCGCTGGCGCATCGGGCCGATGAGACCGCCGCCCACACCGACGATGAGGATGCCCGCACCGGCCGCGAGGGCCGCGTACAGGACGGGCTGGGTGACCGTCGTGGCGATGCCCGCCTGGCCGAGGGCCGCGATCACGCCGAGCGCGACGATGAAGCTCCAGGCGATCGTGCCGAGGGTCTTGCCGTACGACATCGAGGAGAGGGCGCTGGTGACGATGTCGCGTACGACGTTGGCCACCGCCATCGCGACGACCATCAGGACGATGGCGACGATGCCGCGCGGGATCCAGCCCACGATGCTGTCGAGCATGCTGGAGACCGGGTTGCTGCCGAACACACCGAAGCCGAGCTGCAGGGTGATCAGGAGCAGGGCGTAGTACACGACCTTGCAGACGATCCCCGTCATGTCGTACTTGGAGTTCGCCAGCATCCGGGAGGCGCCCGCCCGCTCGGCGAGCTTCTCGGAGCCGACCTTGCGCAGGACCCGGTCGAGGACCTTGGCGATCATCTTCGACACGAACCAGCCGATGACCAGGACGACCAGGAAGCCGATGAGTTTCGGCACGAACGTGGCGACCTTCGACCAGGCGTCGTTGAGGCCCTGGGTGAAGTCCACGGAGAGACTTGTGTACTGCTGGGACATGAGTGGTCCTCCACTCGATGGGCCCCGGGCGCCGGTGCGGCGTCAGGGCGGCGAATCCCCCACGGCGCGCGGCTTCCGGCGCGTCCCTCCACCCTGGATATCAGGAGCCCCGGCCCGGTACGGCGCGATGATGGGCCGTCCGGGTGACGGGCGTGACGGGCGCATGCGGGGGCCCGTCGCTGTGCGAATCCTCACTTGGAGGATCCGCACAGTAGCTGACAGTTCCGATTGTCGTAGCCATCCCCTAGGCTTGACCGCATGCCCTTAAACCCTCAGACCCCTGGTTCCGCGCGGTCCGCCGCAGAACTGAACGAGCGGATCCGCGGCCTGTGGATGCGCACGGGAGGCCGCCTCTCGGCCGAACAGCGCCGTGAGTACGAAAAACTGGTGACGGAATGGGCCGCCGCCGTGCGCGAAGAGATCGTGCGGGCGGCCTAGGCCCTTCTGACGGATCTCCGCGGTGTCAGCCCTTGCCCTGATGGGCCTTCTTCGCCAGGCGGCGCTTCTGCCGTCCCGTCAGTTCCCTGCGGTTGCCCTGCCGTTCGTATGCCGCGATGCGCTGCTCGTTCTTCACCGGGCCTCCAGCTCGGGGATGCGCCCGCTCCTGTGAACGGTCGCATGACGGCTCAACTCCCCCGTATCGTATGGAAGTTCGCCGTGATGCGACCCGAGCCGACCGCAATTCGCGCGCCGCGTGCCCGCATCCTTGTCCGGCACGTTCCTGCATGCCTCTTGGCTCGGCACCCCTCGTGCCCAACACTGACCCGATGACGCAGCGCGTGGAACTCGCCGCAGTGATGGACCGGTTGGCCATCGACTCCCTGATCACCGAGTACGCAGTGACCGTCGACGACGGCGACTGGGACGCCTACCAGCGGCTCTTCACCCCGGACGGACGCGCCGACTACAGCTCGGCGGGCGGCATCGAAGCGAGCGCCGCCGAGGTGGCCGGCTGGCTCGCCGGGACGATGGAGCTCTTCCCGATGCGCCAGCATCTGATCGTCAACAGGAGGCTGCGGTTCGGGACGCTCGACCAGGACATCGGCGACGTCGCACAGGTGCAGGCCGACTACGTGAATCCGATGCGCTTCACGTCACCCGAAAGCAGCACAGGGGCGGGCGCAGGCGCGGGGGCGGGCGCGGGGGCGGAATCGACGGCTCCGGACTTCGTCTGCGGCGGCCGCTACGCCTTCACGGCGCTGCGTACGGACCAGGGCTGGCGGCTGCGGCAGGTGACCGTGCAGGAGAAGTGGCGCCGGATGCAGGAGCGGTCCAGGGACCACGAGCCCGGCTGAGAAAGGCACGGCAGGCGCACTGTCCTAGATCGTCCACGGCGCGCACACTGGACGAACAACCGGGCGTCGGGGCCGAGGGAGGCGCTGCATGGATCAACTCAGCGACGACCGGGGGCGGCGACGGCCACACCTCGCGGCCGCCTCGGCGCAGGGGAGGAAGCTGCTCGCCTCGCCCCGATGGCGTGCCGTCCTGGCGGTCGCCGCCGGAGCACTGCCCGCCCTCGCCTTCCCCGCCCCGTCGCTGTGGTGGTTCGCCTACGTCGCCCTGGTGCCCTGGATCCTGCTCGCGCGCTCGGCGGACACCGGGCGCAGGGCGGCGCTCGACGGCTGGCTCGGCGGCCTCGGGTTCATGGTGGCGGTGCACCACTGGCTGCTGCCGAGCCTGCATGTGTTCACGCTCCTGATAGCCGCCCTGCTCGGCCTGCTGTGGGCGCCGTGGGGCTGGCTCGTGCGGCGCCTGATGGGCGGTGTCGCGTCGCCCCGGAAGACCGCTGCCGCCCTGGTCGTGCTGCCCTCCGGCTGGCTGATGGTCGAACTGGTCAGGTCCTGGGAGGGTCTCGGCGGCCCCTGGGGGCTGCTCGGGTCCAGTCAGTGGCAGGTGGGGCCCGCCCTGCGCGTCGCGTCGATCGGCGGGGTGTGGCTGCTCAGCGCCCTGATCGTCGTCCTGAACACCGGCATCGCGGTACTCGTCCTCGCCCTGGCCGCCCGCCCCGCGAGACTCTCACGCCCGCCCGCCGCCCTGCTCGTCCCCGCCACCGCCGGGCTCGTGGCGGTGGCCGCCGTGACCGCCTCCGCCTGGGCGTGGGCGCCGCGCCCCGAACCGGCGGGCCGGATGCGCGTGGCCGTCGTGCAGCCCGGTGTCATAGACGGGGTCGGCGGTGCCGGGAAGCGGTTCGCGCGCGAGGAGGCGCTGACCCGCGGCCTGGCCGGGCGGGACCTGGACCTGGTCGTCTGGGGCGAGAGCAGCGTCGGCTACGACCTCGCGGAGCGCCCTGAGGTCGCGCGGCGGATCGCCGCGCTGTCCCGTGAGGTCGGCGCCGACATCCTGGTGAACGTGGACGCGCGCCGCTCCGATAAGCCGGGCATATTCAAGAGCTCGGTCCTGGTGGGTCCGAAGGGCCCGACCGGCGACCGCTACGACAAGATGCGGCTCGTCCCCTTCGGCGAGTACGTCCCCGCCCGCTCGCTCCTCGGCTGGGCGACATCCGTGGGCAAGGCGGCGGGCGAGGACCGCAGGCGCGGCGAGCGGCCGGTCGTCATGGACGTCGACAACGGCCTGAAGGTCGGACCGCTGGTGTGCTTCGAATCGGCGTTCCCCGACATGAGCCGTCATCTGACGCGCGAGGGAGCGCAGTTGCTGCTCGCGCAGTCGTCCACCTCGACGTTCCAGTCGAGTTGGGCGCCCGAGCAGCACGCCTCGCTCGCGGCGGTGCGGGCCGCCGAGACGGGCCGCCCCATGGTGCACGCCACGCTCACCGGCGTCTCCGCGGTGTACGGCCCGGACGGCGAGCGGGTCGGGGCGCCGCTGGGCACCTCGGCGAGCACGACGGCGACGTACGACATCCCGCTGGCCGAGGGCGTCACGCCGTACGTCAGGCTCGGCGACTGGCCCGTGCACGCGGCCCTCGCCGTGCTGGCGGTGCTGTGCGCGGCAGAGGGCGTGCGTGCCCTGCGGGGACCCGCGAAGGGGCGGTTCAGGCGTCCTGCTCCTGAGCGGCCCGGACCACCTGCTCGCACAGCTCATGGGTCGCCAGCGCATCGCGGGCGCTGAGCACCTTGCCCGCGCGCACGGCATCGAGGAAGGCGAGCACCACCTGTTCGATGCCGCGCTGCCTGGCCACCGGCACCCAGTCGCCGCGCCGCCGCACGCTGGGCTGGCCCTTGTGGTCGACGACCTCGGCGAGGTTGATCACCTGCCGCTTGGTGTCCTGACCGGAGACCTCCAGGATCTCCTCGGTGGAGCCGCTCAGCCGGTTCATCATGCCGAGCGCGGTGAACCCGTCACCGCCGAGCTGGAGCACGACGTGCTCCATGAGCCCGTCCTGGATGCGGGATCGCACGCTGACGTGGTCGATCGGTCCCGGCGCCAGGAACCGCAGCGTGTCCACGACGTGGATGAAGTCGTCGAGAACGAGCGTGCGCACGTCCTCGGGCAGACCGACGCGGTTCTTCTGCATCAGGATCAGTTCGCGCGGGTGGTCCGCGCACTGGGCGTAGCCGGGCGCGAAGCGGCGGTTGAAGCCGACGGCGAGGCTCGTCGCGCGCTCCTCGGCGAGGCGCACGAGCCGCTGGGAGTCGGCGAGTTCGTACGCCAGGGGCTTGTCGACGTAGGTGGCGACACCCGCTTCGAGCAGCCGCGTCACGATCTCCGGGTGGGCGGAGGTCGAGGCGTGCACGAAGGCCGCGTCGATCCCCTGCGCGAGCAGCGCCTCCAGGTCGGTGTGGCAGCGCTCCTCGGGGATGTGGTGGACGCCCGCGACGCGGGCGAGGGTCGCGGGCGTGCGCGTCTGCAGGTGCAGCTCGACCCCCGGCAGGGTGGTGAGCACGGGCAGATACGCCTTCTGTGCGATGTCACCGAGTCCGATGCAGCCGACCTTCACCACTGTCCCCTGTCTCCTGTGTTCTACCGCCGAGCGAGTTCTGTTCCCGCAGCATACGGCTGCTGCGGGGGGCGCCAGTCGGCGATGGAGGCGAAGCTCCGCAGGATCAGGTTCGGGCCGAGGCGTGCCGCCGCCGCGATGAGTTCGTTGCGTACGGCGATGAGGGGGGCGTTCGTCAGGTGGTTCATGCGGGCCGCGCGCGCCGCCTGCCTGACGATCGCCGTCGTGCGCGGCACCCGCGCCGCGCTGTAGCCGGCCAGGCCCGCGGCGAGATCGGCTGCCGGGTCCGCGTGGTGGGCGAGGACGACGGCGTCCTCGATGGCCTGGTTGCCGCCCTGGGCCAGGGTGGGCGCCATGGCGTGCGCGGCATCACCGACGAGTGCCACCCGCCCCCGGTGGTAGTGCGTGAGCGGCGTGCTCATGTGGCGCACGTCGTTGCGCAGGATGTCCTCGGGGCGTGCGGCGGCGATGATCGCGGGGATGGGGTCGTGCCAGTCGGCGAAGCGGCGCTCAAGCTCGGTCTTCTCCCCGTCGGGGCTGTGGCCGCCCGCGGGGACGGTGGCGGTGGCGTACGCGTAGATCCTGCCGTCCTTGAGCGGATGGGTGCCCCAGACTCCGCCGCGTCCCCAGGTCTCGTGGGGTTCGAAGGGACGGTCGGGCGCCGGGACGATCAGGCGCCAGGCCGTGAATCCCGTGTACGCCGGCTGCGGGTGCGCGGGGAACAGGGCCGAGCGCACGGCCGAGTTGATGCCGTCGGCGCCGACCACGAGGTCCGCCTCGATGTCCCCGTCGTCGGTACGGACCACTGCCCTGCGGTCGGCCGCTCCCGGATCGGCGAGTTCGGCGCGTACGCCGGTGCGCAGGGCGTCGGCGGGCAGGGCGGAGACGAGCAGGTCGACGAGGTTCGCGCGGTGCAGGAGCACGAGCGAGCCGCCGAACTCCGCCGCGGCCGCCGACGCGCTCATCCGGACGAGCCAGCGTCCGTTCTGGGCGCGCATACCGCCGTCGCCCTCCCAGGCCGCGAGCGAACGGACCCGGTCGCCCAGGCCCAGGACGTCCAGTGCGCGCTGGGAGTTGGGGGCGAGTCCGATGCCGGAGCCGACGGGCTCCAGGGTGGCGGCCCGCTCCAGGACGGTGACCCGCCAGCCGGAGAGGTGCAGGGCGATGGCGGAAGTGAGCCCGCCGATGCCGCCGCCGATGACGATGGCGCGGGGCTTTCGGCTGCCCGGGCCCTGTTGCGGCCGGTGCTCCTGGCGGGGGTGCGCCATGACTCCTCCTAGAGCTCGTTCACTACACCTGTAGTGAGTGCGACATGCCGACCGTACTACACCTGTAGTGAATGGCGGTAGGGTGGCCCTCATGTCCGTACGCAGACTCAGCGCGGGTCCGACCCGCAGCGAACTGATCGCCGACGCGGCGCTCTCCCTGCTCGCCGAGCGCGGGATGCGGGGGCTGACGCACCGGGCCGTGGACGAGGCCGCGGGGCTCCCGCAGGGCTCTACGTCGAACCACGCGCGTACCCGGCTCGCCCTCCTGGAGGCGGCGGTGAGCAGGCTGGCGGAGCGCGAGGGCGCGGTGCTTGCCCCCGCCGAGCTGCGCGGCCTCCCGGCCGCAGGCCCGGAGAACCGCGAGCCCGTGATCACCGCGCTCGCCCTGGCCCTGCACCGCTACCTCACGGGCGACCACCGCCTGCTCCTGGTCTCCCGCTACGAACTGGCCCTTGAGGCAACCCGCAGGCCCGAGCTGCGCGCCGTCTACGACGCGGCGGGAGCCCGGTTCAGGGAGCCGCTGGTGGCCCTGATGCACGCCATGGGCTCACCGGAACCCGAACGGCACGCACTGTCCCTGGTGGCATGGTGCGAGGGCCTCCTGTTCACGTGCGCGGCAGGCTCCCACCACACACGCCCCCCGGACCAGAAGGCTCTGCGGTCCGGAGTCCGGGAACTGCTGCGGGGGATGCTGGACGAGACGTGAACGCGGGGCGATCGGGTGGGTGGGCGGGAAAGGTCCGCTGGAGGGGCGGGAAAAATCCGCCGCGAAACGGCGGCACAGCAAGCCCCCCGCTCCCCCGCCGGCCAGAGGCGCCCTCACTCATGCGGACCAACTTCCTCCCGTTCCCTCGCCGAAAGCACCCTCCTGGCCTCAGAGTTGCGCGAATGCACCGAACCACGACCACCGCCGCCACACTCCTGGCCTCCGTGGCGGTCTCCGCCCTCTCCGGCTGTGTGAGCGTCGAGCGGCACCCCGCGCCGGGACCGTCCGCAGCGAGCGCCCCGCCCCCGGCACCCCGCCCCGACGGCAGTTCCCGCCCGCGCGTCGTGGAAGCCCCCGCCCGCGAGGCGCTCGAACTGATCGGACCGCCCCGCGACCCGGCCCCCCGCGCCACCGGCACCGCGCCGAGCATCTCCGCCGTGCCGTCCCGCACGGCGAGACCCCCGCAGCGCTCCACCCCGCCCCCGCACCGCCACGGTCAGCGGCCCGTGGCCGCCGAACCACCCGCGCTCCCCACCGCCGCGCCCACGAACGCGGACCTCTGCGCCCTCGGCAAGCAGTACGGCGGCTGGCAGCCCGGCAGCCCCGAGTCCGTCATCTGCGACAACGCCTACGGGCACTGAGCCGGCCGCCCCCGGACCGACCGACCCCCCGACCCCCGTCTCACTCCACTCTCACTCCACTCTCACTCCACCTCGCTGCCCTCCCCCAGCCGCAGCTCAAGCCGCGCGATGGCCGCCCGGATACCGTCGCCGTACCCGTCGTCGCCCAATGCCCCGACCACCTCACGCGCCCGCCTGAGGTGGTTGCGGGCCGCCTCGGGGCGGTTCAGCTTGGCGTAGTCCGCGGCGAGGTTGAGGTGCAGGGAGGGGTAGAAGCCGCGGACGGCGATCGAGTCGTGGTGTTCGTGCAGGCGCTCGTCCGTGAGCTCGTCCGCCGCCGACAACGCCCGCAGATCCCAGGCCAGTTCGTCCGAGGGATCCTCCTGGGTGTCCGCCATGTAGTGCGCGAGCGTGCAGCGGTGCAGCGGGTCGCCCTCCTGGCCGATCTCCGACCACAGGCCGAGGAAGCGCCCCTGCGCCTCCTCGCGGTCGCCCCCGTGGTGCAGCATGACCGCCTGCCCGATCCGGGTCATCACGGCGTCTGACGCCGCCTGCTCCTGCTGCTCCGCCACGGGTCCTCCACACTCGTAAGCCCAACGTGCCCAACGTGCCCACCGCTCTCGACGCTAGCCGCACCCACCGACAATCACAGTCAGGCGCGATCGGCCGCGAGGCGCCCGCGCGCGCCGCTGGGCCAGCCCGGTGACAGTCCGGGCCGGCCCGCACGGCTCAGCCGTCACGGAGGACCGCGGCGGCGCGTCCGGCCGAGCTCAGCCGAGGTCCGGGATGCGCCAGTCGATCGGCTCGTGCCCCTGCGCCGCCACCGCTTCGTCGATCTGTGTGAAGGGGCGCGAGCCGAAGAACTTCTTCGCGGAGAGCGGCGAGGGGTGCGCGCCCTTCACGACCGCGTGCCGCTCCTCGTCGATCAGCGGAAGCTTCTTCTGGGCGTAATTGCCCCACAGGACGAAGACGGCGGGGTCAGGGCGGTCGGCAACGGCGCGGATCACGGCGTCCGTGAACTTCTCCCAGCCCTTGGCCTTGTGGGAATTGGCCTCTCCGGCGCGGACGGTGAGCACCGCGTTCAGGAGCAGGACGCCCTGCCGGGCCCACGGCATCAGATAGCCGTTGTCCGGCACGGGGTGGCCGAGCTCCTCCTTCATCTCCTTGTAGATGTTGCGCAAGGAGGGCGGGGTCTTCACACCGGGCCGCACGGAGAAGCACAGGCCGTGGCCCTGTCCCTCGCCGTGGTACGGATCCTGGCCGAGGACGAGGACCTTGACCTGGTCGTACGGAGTCGCGTCGAGCGCGGCGAACACTTCGTCACGCGGAGGGTAGACGGGGCCCTTCTCCCGCTCTTCCTCGACGAACTCGGTGAGCTCCTTGAAATAGGGCTTCTGCAGCTCCTCGCCGAGGACTCCGCGCCAGGACGCGGGCAGCATGGCTGCGTTCAAGGGGTCCGTCACGTCAACAACCTCCGGTGTGCGGTCACTTCTCACCACTGAACCTACCGGCGGCCACTGACAATCAGCCCCGCTGCCCGCGGTCTCCCGCTACCAGCTGGTCTTGCGCTCCAGCTCCCACATCATCATGATCGCCGACGGGTCGAGGGCGCGTTCGCCGCCCGCGATCTCCTCGCTCGCCATGATGTACTGCTTGCCCTGCCACAGCGGCAGCAGCCTGGCGTCGTCGACGAGGACCTTCTGGGCCTGCTCGAAGTCGTCGGCCACCGCTCCGCGGTCGGCCTCACGGCGCGAGCGCGGCAGCACCTCGTCGGTGATCTCCCGCGACGGGTAAGGCGTGTTGAGCACGTTCTTCTCGCCGATGAACGGTGCGATGAAGTTCTCCGCGTCGGGGAAGTCGGGGAACCAGCCGCGGCCGAAGACCGGGTACTCGCGCTTCTTGGTGCCCGCGTCGAACTCGGTCCAGGGACGGCCCTTGATCGTGATCTTGAAGAGTCCCGAGGCCTCGAGCTGCCGCCTGATCTCCTTGAACTCTCCCTCGGTCGCCGAGCCGTAGCGGTCGGTCGTGTACCAGAGGGTGAGCGGCACCGGCTCGTTGATGCCCGCGCGCTTCAGGATGTCCGCGGCCTTGGAGTCGCTGGGGTTTCCGTAGTCGTCGAAGAAGCCGGTGCCGTGCCCGGTGAGCCCCTGGGGGACCATCGAGTACAGCGGTTCCACCGTGTCCTGGTAGATCTTGTGCGCGATGGCGGGGCGGTCGATGACCTGGGCGAACGCCTGGCGGACCGGCTTCTTCCTGGCCCAGGGGTCATCGGGGTTGAACACCAGGTAGCGGATCTCGGTGCCCGCGCCTTCGACGAGCTGGATGCCCTCGCGCGCGTTCTTGTTGGCCTGCATGTCGACGACGTCCTGGGAGGCGAGCCCGCGGAAGGTGACATCGATCTGCTTGTCCCGCAGAGCCTCCACCATGGCGGTCGACTTCTTGAAGTAACGGATGGTGACGGCGTCGTTCTTGCGCTCGGCCGCGCCCTTGTAGTTGGTGTTCTTGACCAGCTCCGCCCGCTCGCCGGCCTGGTACGACTTCAGGGCGTAGGGCCCCGAGCCCGCGATCGTGGAGCCCTCGCGGAGCTTGTCCGCGGGGTACTCACCGGGATCGACGATCGACATGGCGGGCGTGGAGAGCACGAACGGGAAGGTGGCGTCCGGCTTCTTCAGGCGGAACGTAACCGTCCGGTCGCCCTTGGTCTCGACCGAGTCGAGCGATCCGAGCAGCCCCGCGGGACCGCCCTTCACGTCGATGCGCCGCATCCGGTCGAAGGTGTACTTGACCGCCTGCGCGTTCATCTCGTGGCCGTCGGAGAACTTCAGGTCCTCGCGCAGCTCACAGGTGAAGACCTGGTTCGACCCGTCGGTGAACTTGCAGGACTCGGCCGCGTCGGGCTCCGGCTCGGCCGCCCCGCTGGGGAAGCTCAGGAGCGTCTGGAAGACGTTGCGGTACAGCTCCCAGGAGCTGTCCCAGGCGGCCGCCGGATCGAGAGTACTGGGAGCACTCATCGTGCCGACGGTGATCTGCTGCTCCTCGTCGGAATCGTCCGACGAAAGGACGCCACATCCCGAGATGAGGGAAATCGACACCAGCGCCGCGGCCGGCCGCAGGCCCCGGCGGGGCAGCCCGGCCAGGCCACGCAGACCCGCCGCCGCCACCAGTCGAACTTCACTGAACACGCGCACGCTCCTCGATCGGCCATGCCATGGGTCGGCAGACCCTACCGCAATGCCCCGCCGAGCCAACTTGCGGCGCCGACGGGGCACTTCATGCGGGTGTACGTCCCTTTTGAGGGGCGTACCTGGCGATTGCCGGGCCTTCGTCAGCCGACGCCCGCATTGAGGAAGATGCCGCCATCGACCACGAGTGTCTGGCCCGTGACCCAGTCGGACTGGCTGGAGGTGAGGAACGCGGCCGCGCCCCCGATGTCCTCGGGCACACCGAGCCGCCCCAGGGGGTACGCGGCGGCGGCCTCCTCCTCGCGGCCCTCGTACAGCGCCTTGGCGAACTGGGTCTTGACCACGGCGGGGGCGATCGAGTTGACCCGCACCTTGGGCGCGAACTCGTGTGCGAGCTGCAGGCTGAGGTTGACCATGGCGGCCTTGCTCATGCCGTACGCGCCGATGAACGGCGAGGGAGAGACGCCCGCGACGGACGCGATGTTCACGATCGCACCGCCGTTCTCGCTCTGCCAGGCCTTCCAGGTCTGCTGGGCGAAGCCGAGCGCCGAGATCACGTTCGTCTCGAAGACCTTGCGCGCCACATTGAGGTCGAGCTCCGCCATCGGCCCGAACACCGGGTTCGTGCCGGCATTGTTGATCAAGAAGTCGACCCGTCCGAACGCCTCCATGGCGCGCTCGACGGCGATCGCCTGGTGGGCCTCGTCGTGGGCCTTGCCCGCGACGCCGATGACGCGGTCGGAGCCGAGCTTCTCCACGGCCTCCTTGAGCGCGTCCTCGTTGCGTCCCGTGATGCACACACGGTCACCGCGGGCGACGAGCGCCTCCGCGACGCCGTAGCCGATGCCCCGGCTCGCGCCCGTGACGAGCGCGGCCTTTCCGCTGTCCTGCACAGTCATCTCCGCATCCCTCCGGGAACAGAACTAGTTGAGCGGGCCGCCGGCCACGTACATGACCTGGCCGGACACGAAGCCCGCGGCGTCGCCCGTGAAGAAGGCGATGGCGTTGGCGATGTCCTCGGGGCGTCCGACCCGCTGCACCGGGATCTGCGTGGCGGCAGCGGCCTGGAAGTCCTCGAAGCCCATGCCGACGCGGTCGGCGGTGGCCTTGGTCATCTCCGTGACGATGAAGCCGGGGGCCACGGAGTTGGCGGTGACGCCGAACTTGCCGAGCTCCTTGGCCAGGGTTTTGGTGAAGCCCTGGAGGCCCGCCTTGGCCGCCGCGTAGTTGACCTGGCCGCGGTTGCCGAGCGCGGAGGACGAGGAGAGGTTGACGATCCGGCCGAACTTGGCGTCCACCATGTGCTTCTGGATCGCGCGGGACATCAGGAACGCACCGCGCAGGTGGACGTTCATGACCGTGTCCCAGTCGCTCGCGCTCATCTTGAAGAGGAGGTTGTCGCGGAGCACACCGGCGTTGTTCACGAGGATCGTGGGCGCGCCGAGCTCATCGGCGATCCGGGCGATGGCCGCCTCGACCTGAGCCTCGTCGGACACGTCGCAGCCGACGGCGATCGCCTTGCCACCGGCAGCGGTGATCTGCGCGACGGTGTCCTTGCAGGCGGCCTCGTCGAGGTCGATCACCGCGACGGCGCGGCCTTCGGCGGCCAGACGTACGGCGGTCGCCGCGCCGATGCCTCGCGCTGCTCCGGTCACGACCGCGACGCGCTGCTCAGTGGTGGACATGCTGGTTCTCCTCGCCCTTGGGATGCGGCTCTACGGTACGCCCCGATGGTGAGCGACCGCTTAGTACCTTCAGCTGAACGAGACGCTAGAAGCCCTGGCACCCGGTGTCAACGGCGTACAGGGGGCTGTGATTCTTTACCTCACCAGGAGGTCGAGGAGTCGGTCCACCTCTGCGGCAGGATCCGCTGTGAGGCCCGTATGCACCGGCCCCGGCTGTACGACGGTCGAGCGCGGCGCGATCAGCCACCGGAAGCGCCGCCCGGCATCGTCCCGCTCGGCCTGACCGGCGGCTTCGCCGCCCGCGCAGATCCGCTCGACGGCGCCGAGCGCGGCCCTGATGCCCCCGAGGTCGGCTTCGGGGTCCAGCGCGCGCAGCTTGGCTACGTCCAGATGCGTACGCGCGGCCACGAAGGACTTGGCCCGGCAGTAGACCACCACGCCCGCGTTGAACTGCTCCCCGCGCTCCACCCGCGGCACGACGCGCACCAAGGCGTACTCGAAGACGTCCCGCTGGATCGACTGCCCGGTCACGAGGCGGCGCCCTTCCGCTGCGGCTCGGGCAGCTGGATCCGTTCATGGATGGTCTTGGCCCGCGGCAGCAGTGCCGCCACATAGGCGCGGCGCACGGCGTCGGGGCTCTCGAAGCCCGGTTCGTCCACGAGCCACGCGTCGGCCACGTCTGCCGCGGCGGCGGCGAGCAGATCCTCGGTGACGAGCGGGGCGAGCTCGGCGGCTGCCGACGCGACATCGGGGCCGAACGGGGCGAGGGCGTGGTCGGAGGCGTCGTACGGCTTGGCGGCGGCGGTCTCGGCGGTGCGCCAGTTGTGGTGCCAGATCATGCTCGCGCCGTGGTCGATGAGCCACAGCTCGCCGCCCGCGACGAGCATGTTCGGGTTGCGCCAGGAGCGGTCCACGTTGTTGATCAGCGCGTCGAACCACACGATGCGGCCCGCCTCGGCCGGATCGACGTCGAACGCGAGCGAGTCGAAGCCGAGCGCCCCGGAGAGGTACTCCATGCCGAGATTGGTCCCGCCGCTGGACTTGAGCAGTTCCTGCACCTGCTGATCGGGCTCGCCGAGGCCGAGCACAGGATCGAGCCCGACCGTCGTCAGGCCCGGCATCCGGAATCCGAGGGCGCGCGCAAGCTGCCCGCAGATCACCTCCGCCACCAGCGTCTTGCGGCCCTGTCCGGCCCCGGTGAACTTCATGACGTACGGCGCGTACGTTCCCCGGCCGTCGACGGCCTCGACGAGGCCGGGGAGCGATCCGCCCTCGCGCAAGGGCGTGACGTAGCGGACCGCGGTGACTTCGGTGAGCATTGCCCCAGGTTAATGCCGGTGCGAACGGGGCTCGCGCAAGAAGTGCTTGAGCATTTGAACACAGCGGCGCGCGGCCTCGTACCACCAGACATGACCATTTCGAAGGAACATCTGCCCGCGCCGTCCCGCCGTTCGGTCGTCGCGGCGGCGGGCGTCGTCAGTCTGGCCGCCGCCCTGGTGGCCTGCGGCGGCGAGAGCGACGACGGTTACGGCTCCGACCCGGCCGCGGACCAGAAGAAGCCCGACGACACCGGCGGCTCCGAGGAGGCAGGCGGTGGTGCCGCCGGGGCCGTGCTCGCCAAGACGTCCGAGATCCCGGTGGGCGGCGGCAAGATCTTCAAGGATGCGGGGGTGGTGGTGACGCAGCCGACGGAGGGCGAGTTCAAGGCCTTCTCGAACCGCTGCACCCATAAGCAGTGTCCGGTGACCAGCGTCGAGGGCGGCACCATCAACTGCCCGTGTCACGGCAGCAAGTTCGCCATCGCCGACGGGAGCGTGAAGGCGTCACCGGCTCCGAAACCGCTGCCCGCCGCCGAGATCACCGTGGACGGGGACTCGATCAAACTGGCCTAGCTCACATGGGCCGGGGGCGCTTCCAGCCGCCGAGGATGTCCTCGGTGGTGGCGATGGTGGCCACCAGGGCGAGCGTGTTGCGGATCATCGCGGGTGCATAGTCGGAGGGGACTCCCGCGATGGCGTCCGTCGGCACGACGGCGGTGTAGCCGAGGTTCACGGCGTCGAAGACGGCGTTCGGTATCGCCACGTTCGCCGACACACCGGTCACGATCAGGGTGCGGCACCCGAAGTTGCGCAGCAGCGGATCGACGTCGGTGCCCGCGAGGGGCGAGAGCCCGTGCAGCCGCCGTACGACGAAGTCCTCGTCGGCCACCTCGATGGGCGGCGCGATCCGCACCGCCTTGGTGCCGGAGAGCTGCTGCACGGGCAGCTTGCCCGCGGCGCGGAAGAGGCGGGCGTTGCGGTTGGCGCCGCGCCCGTCGGGCCGCCGTTCGGCGACGGCGTGCAGGACCTGCACCCCGGCCTGGTGGGCGGCGGAGACGAGCCGCGCGACATTGGCGAGGCAGCCCGAAGAGCGTGCCACGTCGGCGAGTTCGGGCAGCGCGCTCTCCGTGCCCACCACGCCCTGCTGGCACTCGACGGTCATCAGTACGGTGGTGGCGGGATCGAGGAGTTCCCTGAGCTGTTCGTGCGACGGCATGGCTCCCCCTGTCCGAGTCGGGATGCGCGGAGGTTAGCGGCCATTGCGTCAGGGCGGAAGAGACCGCATGCTTTCCTGACGCACTGATCTGACGCTTAGTCAGATCAGTGCGCGCGCCCATCTTTTCCACATGTCGCGGGAGGACCGATGGCCGTCACACAGCGCCGGGGCCGCAAGATCATGATGTCGCCGGACGAGCTCGACGCGTTCCTCGCCACGGAGCGCACCTGCCGGGTCGCGACCGTGTCCGGCGACGGCGCCCCGCACGTCAGCGCCCTCTGGTTCGCCTGGGACGGCACGTCTCTGTGGCTGTTCTCGATCACCCGCAGCAGGCGCTGGGCGGACCTCCGGAAGGACCAGCGGGTGGCCGTGGTGATCGACTCCGGCGTCGAGTACACCGAGCTGCGGGGCGTGGAGCTGTCCGGGACGGCGGAGTTCGTCGCCGAGTCGCCGCGCGTGGGCGAGCCCTTCCCCGAACTCGAAGCCCCTGAGCGGCTTTTCGCCCAGAAGTACTTCGGGATGGACACGATGCCCTACGACGGGAAGCACGCGTGGATCCGGCTCACGCCCGACGCGATCGCGTCCTGGGACTTCCGGAAGCTGGCGGACCTGCAGTCGCGCCCCTGAACCGAAGACGCACCCCGAGTCACAGGCCGCTCCCCGAAAGCTGGCGCGGCCCCGCCCCCGCCTCCTGAAGCGCTTCGACCACCGCCCTGATCGAGGGCCGGCGGTCCGCGTCCGCGCGCCACACCACGTACACATGACGGTGCACCCGATGCCGCACCGGAACCGTCCGCACCCCGGCCGGCATCGGATCACGCCCCAACTGGGGCGCCACGCACACCCCGAGCCCCGCGGCCACGAGGGCGAGCTGGGTATGGTGCTCCTCCGCGCGGTGCGCGATCCGCGGCTCGATGCCCTTGGCGCGCAGCGTGAACATCAGCCACTCGTGGCAGAACTCCCCCTCCGCCCAGGTGATCCACTCGTCGTCGGCGAACTCCTCCAGGTCCACCTCGGCGCGGTCGGCGAGGGGGTGCGCCGCGGGCATGGCGACGTCGGCGGGGTCGTCGAGGAGGGGCGCTTTCACGAGTCCTTCGGGCATCGGCAGCGGCTTGTTGTACCAGTCGAGGACGACCGCCATGTCGAGATCGCCGCGCAGCACGGCGGCCACCGCCGACTGCGGCTCGAGCTCCTGGGAGCGGACGCGCAGTCCGGGGTGCCCGGTCCGCAGGGCGCCGAGCGTGGCGGGCAGCAGGCCGCGCATCGCCGTGGGGAACGCGGAGATCCGCAGCTCGCCGACAGCCTTGCCGCGCTGCTCCTCCAGGTCCGACTGCGCGAGCTCCACCTGGGAGAGGATGCGCGCGGCGTGCTCGGCGAGCAGCCGTCCGGCATCGGTGAGGCGCACTCCCCTGCCGTTCTTGGCGAGGAGCTGCTGGCCCACCTCGCGCTCCAGCTTGGTCATCTGCTGGGAGACCGCCGACGTCGTGACGTGCAGCCCGGCGGCCGCGCCGCTGACCGAGCCGTGCCGGGCCAGTGCGTCGAGGGTGCGCAGCCGCTCCAGGTTCAACATGTAAGCAATGCTACGCGATACTGGGCAGTTTAATTTGCTTGTTCTACGACGTTGCTCTGCTCCAAGGTGACGTACATGAGCGTCACCCGCACCCCTCAGGGCTCCCTCGCCGCCCCTTCGCCCGCACCCGCGAACGCACCCTCGCCCGCCCCCGCCGACCCGAAGGGGCGCCGCGCTCTCGGCTGGCGTCTGCGCTTCGGCGTCCTCTCGCTGATCTGGGGCTTCAGCTTCCTGCTGATCAAGGTGGGCACGGAGGGCTACGCACCGTTCCAGGTCACCCTGGGCCGCCTGGTGTTCGGCACCGCGGTCGTCGCGGCCGTCCTCGTGGTCAAGCGCGAGCGGCTGCCGCGCGGGGCACGGACGTGGGCGCATCTCGCGGTCGCGGCGCTGTTCCTCAACGCCCTGCCGTTCTCGCTGTTCGCGTACGCGGAGCTGACGATCCCCTCCACGCTGGCCGGCATCTGCAACGCGGCCTCGCCCCTGTGGGGCATGGCGCTCTCCGTGGTCGCGCTCTCCGAGGACCGGCCGACGCGGCGCAGGGTCGCGGGGCTCGGCATCGGCTTCATCGGAGTGCTCACGGTGCTCGGCGCCTGGCAGGGCTTCAACGGCGTGGACCTCGGCGGCACGGCGCTTGCGCTCCTCGCCTCGCTGAGCTACCCGATCGGCTGGATCTACGTACGCCGTACTCTGGCCGGCTCGGGCCACTCGAACCTCTCGCTGACCGGCGCCCAGCTGCTGGTCGCGACCGCCGAACTGGCCGTGGTCACCCCGCTGTTCACCTCCCTCCCCACGCACTTCCCGGTCGTGCCGCTCCTCGCGATCGTGGCACTGGGTGCCGTCGGCACCGGGCTCGCCTTCCTCATCCAGTACGGTCTCGTCGCCGAGGTCGGACCGACGACGGCCCAGATGGTCACCTACTTCGTCCCGGTCATCGCCACCGCCGCGGGCGTCGCCATGCTCGGCGAGTCCCTGAGCTGGTCGACACCGGTCGGCGCGGTGATCGTCCTGGCGGGCGCGGCCCTCACCCAGTCCCGGCCACGCGACCGCGGACGCCCCGCTCACTCGTAGCGCCGCGCCGGAGCGGGCCCGGTGGCGGAGGCGACGGCGTCCGCCACCGCCTCGATGTCACCGGCCCCCAGCGTCGACACCGTGATCCGCACCCCCGGCCGCGCGCTGATCCGGAAACGCGCACCCGGAGCCACCGCCCACCCGGCGTGCAGCAGCCTGGCGACCGCGCCGGTCTCGTCCGGCACCGGCACCCATACGTTCATGCCGCTGCGCCCGTGGGCGGTGATGCCCCGCTCGGCGAGCGCCGCGATCAGGGCGTCACGCCGCTTGCCGTACGACGCCGCCACCTCGGCCGGGTCGACCGCGCCGTCCTTCCACAGTCGCACCACGGCACGCTGCGACAGATGGCTCACCCAGCCGGGGCCGAGCCGCTGACGCCCCTGGACGCGGTCGACGGTCACGGCGTCCCCGGTGAGCAGGGCGAGCCGCAGGTCGGGGCCGTACGCCTTGGCCGTGGAGCGGACGAAGGCCCAGCTGCGGGTCACGCCGGCCAGGGGATGCAGCGGCAGATCGACGATGGCGTGGCCGTGGTCGTCCTCGACGAGCAGCACGTCCTTGTGCGCGGAGAGCACCTTGCGCAGGGCACGCGCGCGTGGGGCGCTGATCGCGGCGCCGGTCGGGTTCTGGGCGCGGTCGGTGACGACGAGCGCCCGGACACCGCCGCTCAGCGCCCGCTCGACGTCGGCGGGCAGCGGCCCGTCGTCGTCGACCCCCACGGGCACCGTACGCAGTCCGAGCACCGGCATCAGGGCGAGCAGGCTGCCCCAGCCGGGGTCCTCCACCGCCACCGCGTCGCCGGGCTTGAGATGCGCGGCCAGGACCCGCTCGATGGCGTCGAGGGACCCGGAGGTGACGGCGACCGGGCCGTCCGGCACGCCGTCCTCGTCGAGGGCCACGCGCGCGTGGCGGGTCATTTCGGGGTCGACGGCCTCTTCCCCGTACAGCACGGGATGCCGGTCGCCCTCCGCGGCCGCCGCCGCGAACGCCCCGGCGAGCGCGGGGAGCAGCGCCGTGTCCGGATTGCCGTTCGACACGTCCCGCACACCGGCGGGCACGTCCACCCGGATCTGCTCGCGCGCCGTCGTGGCGGGCTTGGGGCGTACGCGACTGCCGCGCCGCCCCGAGGTCTCGATGACTCCGCGTTCCCGCAGCGTGCGATAGGCGGCGGCCACCGTATTGGGATTCACTCCGAGCTGTACGGCCAACTCCCGCATGGGCGGAAGAAGTTGGCCCGGCTCCAGGTCACCGTCCCCCACCGCGCACTCCACGCTGGCGGCGATCTCGGCTGCGCGCCGGCCTTCGATCCGATACTCTCCTAGCACAAACCAGATTATGCACTAGTGCAATGGAGAAGGCAATGAGCGTCGCATCCGAGTCCGGCATCGAGACCGCCGCCGACACCGCCGCGTACGCGCCGACCGACCTCACCGTCCCCACACGCGGGCGGGACAGGGTTGCGTACGACCAGGAGTTGGTGCACGCGATACTCGACGAGGCCTACGTCTGCCACCTCGGCTTCGTGCGCGACGGAGCGCCCGTCGTCCTGCCGACGCTGTACGGCCGGGTGGGCGAGCGTCTGTACGTGCACGGCTCGACGGGTTCCCGGCCACTGCGGATGGCCGGTGACGCCCGTCAGCAGGAGGAGGACCCCGGCCTCGCGGTCTGTCTGACCGTCACGCACGTCGACGGCCTCGTCCTGGCCAGGTCGGCCTTCCACCACTCGATCAACTACCGCTCCGTGGTCATCCACGGCACGGCCCACCAGGTCACGGACCCCGAGGAGAAGCGCACGGCCCTCGACGCGCTCGTGGACCATGTCGTGCCGGGCCGCTCCGCCGACTCCCGCCCCGCGAACGCGAAGGAGCTCGCGGCCACCGCCGTACTGAGCCTCGACCTCGCCGCGGTCTCCGCCAAGGTGCGCACCGGCGGTCCGAACGACGACCCCGAGGACCTCGACCTGCCCCACTGGGCCGGCGTCGTCCCGCTGCGCAAGGGCCACGATCCCCTCGTCCCGTCCGCCGACCTGGCCCCGGGCATCGAGACCCCCGACTACCTCGTCGAACTCTGATGCTGATCCACCCCTGGGACGCCCCGCACTCCGACGCCGAGTGGCAGCAGTGGCTCGCGACACACGACTTCGGGCAGCTCGCGGTCAACGGCCTGCCCGGCGAGCCCCCGCACGTACAACCCGCCCACTTCGCCTACGAGCCGGGCCACGGCGCGCACGGCCGGGTGATCACCCACCTGGCGCGCCCCAACCCGCTGTGGCCCGCGCTCGAAGCAGATCCCGAAGTGCTGCTCAGCGTGGTAGACGACTATGTGTACGTGCCGGGCCCCTGGCAGGCGCCCCCGGACACCCCGCCCGAGCACGGCGTGCCGACCAGCTTCTACGCCGCCGTCCAACTGCGCTGCACCGCCCGCATCGTGGACGACCCGGCGGAGAAAGCCGAGCTCCTCAACCGCCAGGTCGCCCACTTCCAGCCGGACGGCGGCTCGGCCCCCGCGGCACCGGGCGAGCCCCCGTTCGGCCGCATGCTCTCCGGCATCCGCGCCCTGAGCCTCGAAGTGACAGACGTACGAGCCAAGTTCAAGTACGCCAACCACAAGCCACAGGAGATCCAGGACCAGATCGCAGCGGGCCTGACCCACCGCAAAGGCCCCCGCGACACCTCGGCCCACGCCAACCAACTACGCCGCCGCCAGGCCCCGTAAGGGGCGCGGGGAACTGCGCGACCAGCCCCCACACACCCGCAGCCTCAGGACGGCACGCGCACCGCACCCCGCCCGGCAAGTACGACCTCCGAGGCCGCAAGGCCAGCAACCGCCGCCAGCATCAGCAAGGTGCCCACCACGGTCGACGCAGTCAGCACCTCCCCCAGCAACAGCACGGCGATAACCGCCGCGCTCAACGGCTCGAGGAGCGTGATCACGGAGACGGTCGCGGACCGGATGACCGCCGCACCCGCGAAGTACAGGGCGTAGGCGACCGCCGTCGGGATGACCACGATGTACAGCAGATACACACCCATCCGCGCCGGATCCGCGGCATGCGGAACAAGCCCCTCCACCGCGGCGAGCGGCAGCAGGCAGACGGACACCACGGCGAACGACCAGACCGTCGTATCGGACGAGTCGGCGCTCCCGTCCCGTCCCCACCACCGCGTGAGCAGCGTCATCGTGGCGTACGCGGCCGCCGAGAGCAGCCCCCACCCGACCCCGGGGGGCCGTACGCTCGCGTCGCCGCCGCCGAGGACGAGCACCACGAGCCCGGCAAGGGCCCCGGCCACGGCGACGATCCCGCCGCCCCCGAGCCGCTCGCCCATGGTGAACCGCGCCCCGAGCGCGATGAGCACGGGTCCGGCGCCCATCGTGACCACCGTGCCGACCGCGAGTCCGGTCGACTCGACGGCGGCGAAGTAGGCGGTCTGGAACACCGCGAGGGCCACACCGGTCGCCACGATCCGCGGCAGCCGCTGCCGCAGCGGCGCGCTCACGGCGGCCTGCCCGGAGCGTCGGCGCGCCCGCACCAGACGGACGGCGAACAGCAGCACGAAGCCGCCCGCGCAGCGCCAGAAGGACAGGCTGACCGGTCCCATGTCGCTGGCATTGAAGACCAGCGCGGCGGCGGCACCGGCGGTGCCCCAGGCCGTACCGGCGACGATCAGATAGAGGAGGCCACGCCCGACGGACAGGCCGGAGGCAGCCGTCGACGCAGTCGACACATCAGACACGTGAGTTCTCCGCAGAAAAGAAGAAGAGGAAGGTCCCTGGCTCCGTCTGCGGGCAGCGTCGTTCCACCCGGCGACAGCCGGGTGTGATCCGTGAGGTGCCCGCGCCTAAGCGGCGGGGGGCGGAAGAACGAGCGCGCGTGAATGCATGATCATCACCCTAGACGGCGGTGCCGGTCGACGACAACCGTTCCTCGGCCCCCGGCATCCCGCCCGCCGCGGGCCCTCCCGGCGGCTTGGCGGGCGTGGACGACTGGGCGATGAACGCCCCCGCGAGGACCACGATGCCCCCGACGATCTGCGGCGCCGACAGGTGTTCGCCCAGCATGACCCAGGCGAGCACGGTCGCGATGACCGCCTCCAGACAGGCCACGACCCCCGCCACCTGCGGCGAGAGCCTGCGCACCGAGAGCACCCCGGTGACATACGCCACGACGGTCGCAAGGAGCACGATCCAGCCGATGAGCACCCACGCGGGAACGGCCGAACCGTCCATGTCCGCGCTGCCCGCGAGCACCGACCAGTCCATGCCCCAGGGCCGCGCCACGACGGTGAGCACCACGGCGCCGATCAGCAGCCCGTACGCGATGACGCCGAGCGGATCGGGAGCGTCGTCCCCGGCGTCGCTGCCCTGGTCGGACAGGACGAAGTAGCCGACCTGGCAGCACGCGGCACCCAGCGCGAGCAGCAGCCCCACCGCGTCGAAGCTCAGCCCGGCCCACACCTCGACCACACAGGCGAGCCCGCCGACCGCGAGCACCACGCCCACCGCGGCCGCCCGCGTCACGGGCCGCCGCTGCACGAAGCGCACCCAGCCGAGGACGAGCGCGGGCGCGAGGTATTCGACCAGGAGCGCGACGCCGACGGGGATGCGGGAGATCGCCGCGAAGTAGCAGGCCTGGACACCGGCCACGGCGAGCAGGCCGAAGCCGAGCAGCAGCGCGGGCCTGCGCAGCAGCAGTCCGCGGTGGCGCCAGGCGACCGGCAGCATCACCAGGGCGGCGCCCGCCACCCGCAGCCACACCACGTGCAGCGGGTCGAGACCCGCCTCGATCAGCGGCTTGGCCGCGACACCCGAGCCGCCGAAGGCGACCGCCGACACCAGGGCGAGCCCCAGCCCGACGCCTCTGCCCCGGCTCAGCCGCGAGCCTGTCTGATTCCCCGAAGACGCTTGCACGGGCACATCATGGCAGGGCGTGTCATGAGCGTCATCCCCGATAGACCCTGTCTCAATCGGCGGACGTCTCGGCGTACGGATCGACGGACGTACCGGCGTAAGGGTCCTCCTCGATGCGCCGGACGATCACCTGCTCGTCCGCCCCCGCCCGCCGCAGGACCTCGACCGCACGGCAGTCGGCATCGGCGACGAGAGCCGCGAGGAGATCGATGCCGACGGCGTGCCGTCCGCCGCGCCGTTCGGCCCGCTCGACGGCCGCCTCCATGGCCGCGGCCGCGGACGGCGACCAGCCCGCCTCTTTCCCGGCCCCCGGGTGACCCGGCCGCAGCAGCGGCATCGCTCCGGAGTCCTCGACCGTCCCCTGCCACTGCAGGCCGTAGCCGATGCTGCGCTGGACGAGATAGCCGAAGAGCCGCACCACTTGCTCCCCGTCGTCGAGGGTCGCCCGCACATCGGGGTCGGCCTCCATGAGCGAGTGCAGCAGATGCGCGGTGTCGATCTGCCGGTCCCCGTCCCTCATCGCACGCCGGCGCGCGCCTGCCACCGCCGACGCGAGGACGGCGCTGAGGCGTGGGTCGGTCTCTGCCCGGGTCGGGCCGGGCTCGGCGCCCTGCGGGGTACGGCTTTGCACATCTCCCACCCCACCAGCCCCCAAAAGCGGTGTCATCGGCGGCGGGAAGCATCTTCGCGTCCGACACAGGTTGGGCACGCATGTGTGGCTTCTCCTCCTTGCGGATGAGATCCGGCAGTTCTTCCCCCGAGGGGCGCGCGCCGTCTTGATTCGGGCCCGGACGGCGGCCACGGCCTTCACGCCCGGACCTTCACGTCCGGACCGCAACCACGGCCCACCGGTCACTCGTCTCCCGGGCATGGAGGGCGAGTGCTGGATGGTCGCGCTGCCGGCGGTCGACGGCAGGCAGTACGTGTACCGGGTGTACGCACCCGATGACGCACTGCCCGCCGACCTGTTCTGGGATGCCTGGCACTGCCACGACGAGGGCCCGTTCCCCAGGGCGTGCGACCTGTTCGACGCCGCGCTGATACGCAGGGTCGGCTGATCCGGCCCCCGACCACCTGACGACTACGCGGACCGCGTCCCGATGACGACCGTCGCGTACATCTCCTCGTCGCTCACCGACCGCGGCACGAGACCGCCGCCGGCGACCGCTTCCAGGGCGTACGGCACCTGCCGCTCACTCGTCTCGAACAGCAGCCGCCCGCCGGGAGCCAGCCACCGCGCCGCGTCCGCGGTCACCCGCCGCAGGACGTCCAGACCGTCCGCACCGCCGTCGAGCGCCATCCGCGCCTCGTGGATACGGGCTTCGGGCGGCAGCAGACCGACCTCTTCGGTGGGTACGTAGGGGACGTTCGCCAGCAATATGTCGACACGGCCCCGCAGGGTGCCGGGAAGCGGCTCGTAGAGATCGCCCTCGTACACCTGTCCCCCCACGGCGGCGACATTGCGCCGGGCGCACCGCACCGCGGCGGGGTCGATGTCGGCGGCATGCAGTTCGACCCGGTCGACCGCGGCGCCGAGCGCGGCACCCAGCGCGCCGGAGCCGCAGCACAGGTCGACGACGACCGCCCCCGGCCCGGCGAAGGCGGCGGCCTGCTGTACGAGGAATTCGGTGCGCCGCCGGGGCACGAAGACCCCGGCGTCCACGGCGATCCGAAGGCCGCGGAACTCGGCCCAGCCCAGCACGTGTTCGAGCGGCTGACCGGTGACGCGCCGCTCCACCATGGCGGCGAGTTCGGCGCGGTCACGCGCGGTGGAGACGAGCAGCCGCGCCTCGTCCTCGGCGAAGACACAGCCGGCGGCGCGCAGCGTGGTGACGATGGGTGACGAAGGTGAAACCGACATGGAAAAAGGAACCTCTCGGGATGCCGATGGGGCTCCCTCGGTCACCTCGATCACCTATGCCGGGTGGACCGCGCGGTCGCGAAGGGGAAGCGCCCTACCTGCTACAGCGGTAATGGGTCTCACCTCCCTGGTCCGTCTTCCCGCGTCCGTCGCGGGGGAGGGCAACAGTACCCGACAGGTTCATGAGCGGCACCGCCGGATCATGCGGCACCACATCTGACGGTTCATCAGTATTGAATGTTCCGGGCCCTGCGGCTACGTTCCGCGACACCGCAGCTGCGCCCCGCCGCAGCGCCCAACGAAAAGGGGTCGTCGCATGGCCGAAGTCAGCGCGGAAGCACGGATCGAGGCGCCCGCCGAGAAGGTCTGGTCCCAGCTCACCGACTTCTCCACGTACGGCGAATGGAACGCCACGCACACGAGCTTCCCCCAGGGCGCGCCCACCACGCTGGAGACGGGCGGCACGTTCGCGGAGAACATGAAGTTGATGGGATTCCCCGCCGAGGTCAACTGGACGATCGAGGAGCTGGAGAGCGAGCGCACGCTGGCCATCAGGGGCAAGGGCCCGATGGGCGTCACGGTCGGCACCCGCTATTCGCTCGTCCCGGAGGGAGGCGCGACGACCGTACGCATCGACGGCGACTTCACGGGCGCGGCGGTCTCCTTGATGGCGGGCAAGCTGAAGGATTCGGCGACGGCGGCGCTGAACGAGTCGCTGCGGAAGCTGGCGGACCTGGTCGCCTGAGCCCCCGACCCTCAGCCCTCTCCCCCACCCGCACACGAAGAGGCGCCCCACACGTAAGTGCGGGGCGCCTCAATGGCACCGGGGGTCGGCGACCCCCGCCGCCTCAGTCCTCATCGGCGAGGATCAGGTACAGCTTCTTGCGGGCGTCGTTGATGACCGTGAGGGCCTTCTCGCGCTGGTCCTTGCTGCCGGTCTTCCAGACCTGGCCGAACGCCTCCATCAGACCGAACCCGGCCTGGCGGATCTCGTTCAGCGTCTCCCAGTCGACCCCGCGCCCGGCCTCTTCCCAGGGCGCGTCGGGACCTTCCTCGGCCGCGGTGGTGCCGGCCTCGGTGAGCGAGAAGAGCTTCTTGCCGCCCTCGCTCGCGCTGCTGATCAAGCCCTCGTCCTCCAGGAGCTGGAGGGTCGGGTAGACCGAACCGGGGCTGGGCTTCCATGCCCCGCCGCTGCGCTCGGCGATCTCCTGGATCATCTCGTAGCCGTGCATCGGCCGGTCCTTCAGGAGGGCCAGGATCGACGCGCGTACGTCACCGCGCCGCGCCCTGCCCCGCGGACCGCCTCGGCCACCGCGCCCGCCCCAGGGGCCACCGGGCCCGCCGGGACCGCCGAAACCGGGACCGAAGGGTCCGAACGCGGCGCGCCGACCTTCGAAGCCGCCCCGGCCCTCGTGGCCGGGACCGCACTTTCCACGTCCGTGCTCATGTTCATAACCGTGGGAACGCATAGGAATCACTCCTTGTGTGATCTTGATTCTGTAGGTGATCTATCGCGCCATCGTCGATCTGTCGCGATGCGTCAACGATATATCGGAAGAGTTCGTCTGGCAACCCCTTCCCGAGAGAGGGACTGTCCTGTCTCACTCAATCGAGTCGTTTTCTCACCGAACCGAGCCGTTTGGGCTTCTGTCTCAGCGAACCTAGGCGTGCGACTGGGTGAGCTGGGGGTACTGAATGGCCGTACCGGCGGGAGCAGGCAGTGCAGGGCCCGGTATCGAGTTGTCGTACATGGACGCGGTGCACGGGCGTCGTCGGCGTCCGCTTCGGGACTGCGTGACAGGCCGGTTCGAGGATGTCGCCCCGGTACGTGCATTCCGCTGGTCGCGCGGTGAGCGTCACTTCCCTGGCTGGTACTGGGCGGCGACAACGGGGCGGCATGTGGGGTTCGAGTCGTGGCTGGAGCGGGACCGCCTGCTGCTGTTGGACTTCGATTCGCACGTGGTGGGGATCGGCTCGCAGCCTTTCTGGCTGCACTGGCATGACGGCAGGCGGGAGCGTCGACATGCCCCAGACTTCTTCGTCCGCCGCGCGGACGGTTCGGCGATGGTCGTCGACGTCCGCGCGGACGAGCGGATCGAGCCGAAGGATGCCGAGGCATTCGAGTTGACGCGTCGGGTCTGCGCCGAGGCCGGGTGGCGATTCGCGCGGCTGGGGGCGCCAAAGACGGTTCTGCTCGCGAATATTCGATGGCTGTCGCGCTACCGGCACCCACGCTGCATGCACGGCCCGGCGGTCGCCAGACTCCGGGAGGTCTTCACAACTCCAGGACCTCTGATGGCCGGATCGGACGCGGCCGGAGATCGGCTGTTGACGCTACCCGTGCTCTTCCACCTCCTCTGGCGCCAGGAGTTGGCCGTCGAAGACATGGCGGTTGAGCTACTCGGGCCACGCACGATCATTCACTTGACCAGTGAGGTTGAGGGATGACCAAGAAGAGGCGGGTCCCGCCGACGTCTCGGATCGCGGAGTACCCCGAGGCTGCCGCCGAGCAGGCCCGCTGGTGGGAGGGGCACATCCTGGAAGTCCTGCATGGCCTGCCACCCGATGCCCCTAAAGGAGCCGGGCCCCGGCCGGAGTTCGATCCCAAACGGTGCTCGCTGGCCCAGCGCGAGAAGACCAAGGCTGCTGAGCTGACGGCAGCCGGGCACCGAGTATCTGCCAGCGGCATCAAGCAGCGGCGTCAGCGCTACCAGCGAGACGGGCTGGTCGGACTGGCGGACGGCCGGTCAGCGAAGCAGATGCAGGCCTTCCGCAAGGTCTCCCCGGCCGTGGTGGAGGCCATGCGACAAGCAATCTCCGAGACCTCCGACGCGTCATCGAAGACGATCGGCTTCATCATCTGGCGGACCAAGCAGATCCTTTCCGGCCGAGAGGGGAGCGCCAACCTCGACCTGCCATCACGGGCCACGCTCTACCGGCTGTTCGACAAGCTGGCCACCGGCACCCACGCCACCGGGTCGGCCCGCACCCGCCGCTCAGTGAGGGCCCGGCCAGAGGGGCCCTTCGGCGAAGTGCCAGCCAGTGCACCTGGCGAGCTGATGCAGATCGACTCCACACCGATGGACGTGCTGGTGCGGCTTGATGACGGTGTTGAGGAGAAGGTTGAACTGACAGCCATGGTCGACATCGCAACCAGGTCAATCACCGCAGCGGTGTTGCGGCCCTCCACGAAGGCCGCGGATGCCTCTGCGTTGCTGGCTCGCAGTGTTACACCGGAGATGATGCGTCCGGGCTGGGCGGAAGCCTTACGAATGTCCCGGTCAGCGCTGCCGCATCGGCGGCTGCTGAACATCGACGAGCGACTGGAACATGCAGCCGCCCGTCCGGTGATCGTGCCGGAGACGATTGTCTGCGACCACGGCAGCGTGTTCATCTCGCACGCCTTCCGGGCGTCCTGCCGCTATCTCGGCATCAACCTGCAGCCAGCACACAAGGCGACACCGACCGACAAGGGCACGATCGAGAAGACCCTGGGCTCCGTTGCCACGCTGTTCGCCCAGTTCGTCGCGGGATACACCGGCTCGACAACGGACCGACGCGGCCGGGGTCTGGAAGACGGGCCGCTGTGGTCGCTACCCGAGCTTCAGAACCTCCTCGACGAGTGGATCGTCGCGGTTTGGCAGACCAGGGCCCATGACTCCCTGCGCGATCCGGATGCACCAGGCAAAGCCTTCTCGCCGAACGAAAAGTACGCCACGCTGCTCGAATCCTGCGGCTACGTCCCGGTGCCGCTGGGCGGCGAGGACTACGTCGAGCTGCTGCCCGAGCGCTGGCAGGCGATCAACGCCTACGGCATCCGCATCAAGCACCGAACCTACGACAGCCCGGAGTTGAACCCGCTGCGACGCCAGCACTCAGGGGCCACGGCGAAGAAGGGCCTGTGGGAAATCCACTTCGACCCCTACGACGTGTCTCGAATCTGGGTGCGCGACTCCCGCGGCGATCGATGGATCACGGTGTTCTGGAAGCATTTGCACCGCGTCGGCGTCCCCTTCGGTGAGCTGGCCTGGGACCACGCTCGCACCCAAGTCCCCGGCGGCACGGAAGAACAGATCGCAGATGCGGCCGCGGCCCTGCTGCGGCGGGCCCACGACGGGCCGAGTGCGGCACAGGACCGTCCTGCCAAGCGCTCGAAGCGCGATCGGCGCGTCGCCGCTCGCACTCGCGCCACCTCGACCGACCGTCCGATCCCGGACCCGCCAGTCATCGACCCCGACGGCAGCGACGCGTCGGACACCGAGCTTGCCGAAGTCATCCCGCTAGGCCTGTTCGACCCGCTCGCCGATCCCTGGCGGCGCACGTGACTGCCCCTCACGAGGCGGCCGGGCCCTCGACAGTTCGAGAGGCCGACACCGAAGCGAACCGGCAGCTGACTACGCTGGTCGGCTGGCGGAAATTGGTCGAGGGCCCGCCCCCGCCGCCGGTCCGCCTGTCCCCAGGGAAACTGCAGCGACTGCCGCCGCCCGAGCGGGACCTTTACGACGAGGACCGCCTCGACCACCACGCCCGGATGCTCACGGTCTCCACGTCGTTCGTCGAGAGGACTCGGATCTGCGGCCGTCGCCTGGTCCTGCTGAACCGACACGCGATCAGTGCCCGTCGAGGGCTGATGGTCTCCGGCCTTCCGGGCACGGGCAAGACCAGCGCCATCGCCCAGCTCGGCCGCGCCCACGAACTTCTCGACCGGGCACGTCACCCGAAGATCGACGACCGTATTCCGGTCCTCTACATCACCGTTCCGCCCGCTGCCACCGCCCGCATGGTTGCAGCAGAGTTCGCCCGGTTCCTGGGACTGCCCGTCCGCCCCAGGTCGAACATGACCGACATCATCGAGACCGTGGTGGGGGTCTGCACCGATGCCCGCACCGGGCTTGTGCTGGTCGACGAGATTCACAACATCTCGCAGAGGACCCAGGCGGGGTCCGAGGTCTCCGACACGTTGAAGTACTTCTCCGAGCGCATCCCCGCCACCTTCGTCTATGCGGGGATCGGCTTGGAGACCAGTGAACTGCTGGTCGGCACGCGAGGTGCTCAGATCGCGGGTCGCTTCACCCTCGTCCCCACCGGCCCATTCCCCTACGGCAACGAGTGGAAGGGATTGATCGCGACCATGGAGGAGACCCTAATCCTGGGCGACCATCCACCGGGCAGTCTGGTCAAACTCGACCGCTACCTGCACAACCGCACCAACGGGATGATCGGGGCGCTGTCCCACGCCGTTCGGGGCGCCGCCATCGATGCGATCCTCAACGGCTGCGAGCGCGTCACCAAGGAGGGACTCGACGCAATCCCGCTGGATCACGCGGCGGAGTCCGTCCGCCCCGCCCGGAAGCCCGCCAGGCAGCGATGACCATCCCGCCCCCGCGTCTGCCGATATACGTTCGCCCCGCCGACGGTGACACCCTCGACGCTTACATCCGTCGACTCGCACAGGCGAACCATCTGCCGCCTGCCGCTCTCCGTTCCCGCCTCTGCGCGGCCGGCTCCACCGGCCCTCCCCTGATCGAGAGACTGGCCGCGGTCACGGGACGCGCCCTTTCTGACCTGCAGCGAGCCCTGATCGACACGCACTGCGGCATCTGCCACCAACCCCTGGACGCCCAGGCGGTCAAGGGCCGGCCGGCACGGTGGTGTTCTGACCGCTGCCGCATGATCGCCCGCCGGAAACGCGTCCCGCCCTCACTTCAAGGCGCCCACCGGCACGCCGTCCGCACCTCGCCCTGCACCTTCTGCGGCACCGTCGTCGAACGCAATCGCCCGTTTCGCTGGTGCTCTGAACCTTGCAGGCAAGCCTCCTACCAAGCCCGGTGGGCCCAGGGACAGTGCGGGCAGTGCGGCCAGGACTTGCGGCAGAAGACGAGTCCGCGCGGAAGTAGCCGCCAGCCGACGTGGTGTTCACGTATCTGCCGCGCTGCGGCCCAGCGTGAACGCCTGAGACCCTTCCCAGAGCATGGTCACCTGCAGGAACGCGACGACTGATGACGCCGCGACAGCCGCTCCCGCGGACCGTCCCGCTTTTCCACAACGAGACCCTGGACTCCTTCATCCACCGGCTCGCCGCGGCCAACCACCTTCCGGCCAACCAACTACTGCCCCTCCTGCAGATCCGCCGCACCAAGAAGACCCCGGTCAAAACGCTCCTTGAACCCCTCGCAGCCGCAGCGGGAGCCCGCCCCGAGGCATTGGAACTGGCCCTGCCTGAATTGCTAGACCCCAATGCCCCCGAGGAACCCGGCACCCGGGGCCGCCCACGCACGACCCTGCACACCGCCGTCCAACGTCCTGCTTGCCGACGTTGCACTCACGCCGCCGGCATCCCCACGCCCGTGACCTGCTGGGCCACCCACGACCACAACATCTGTCTCCGTCACCGGCTTTGGATCGGCGACGGCATCGCCAGAGCCGACGAGCAAATCGACATCAGTGCCCTCCCCGACACGCTGCACGCCCACAGGCACCACCGAAACCTGATCGCCCGCCACGGACGACGCTGGGTCCACAACGCCTATCCGCCCGCCCGCAAGATCTACTTCAACTGGCTACAAGACTCCGCCGACCCCTTCGACCTGCTGAAGACCGCACGCACCCTCCTCACCGACGGCACGGGCAAAAAACCCTCCGACGACCTGGCCCTCGCTCTCGTCTTTCACCCTCAGGTCGTGGCCCTAACCGGCCTGCTCGCAGGCCGGGAATGGGAACGCCACACTCGTTCAACCGGCCACATCCTCTGGCTCGTCGAGCAGATCACGATCCGCGGCATCCTGATCGGCTACGCGCCAAAGGAGCAGAACGATCCCCTGATTCGCTGGGTTGAAGAGCACTTCTCTCTACACAAGTTCGTTGCATTCCATCGCAGTCAGAGCATCTACGACGCGTTCTTCCCCCGCGAAACCATCACGCCAGAGCAAGGAGAGGACGGACCCCAGACACGGTGGAGCCCGTTCTACCCCTACTACCGCTGCTGAGCCTGAATCGGTCCGAAACGAGCCCGTTCGTCTCATCGAACCCAGTCCGGGCGTCTCATCCAATCCAGTCCGCCCAGGTCAATGCGACGGCAGCGACTAACTTCGCTGAGACAGGACAGGGACAGAGCCTCCCCCGACCTGCCCACGGCCCGACCCCCACCCGGCCAGCAGCCGTACGGGCCACCCGCCAACCCCCGCACCCCAGATCAGTCCACCCACCGGCGATTGGCCTTGTGTTCCCCCCGTATTGGCCCACTAGCGTCAGCGTCATGCCGACTTCTCATCGCATCCGGATCGTCGACGCCTTCACCGACCGCCCCTTCGCGGGCAACCCCGCGGGCGTCCTCCTCCTCGACGCCTTCCCCGACGACGCGTGGCTCCAGAACGTCGCCACGGAGGTCAACCACGCCGAGACCGCCTTCGCCCACCGCCTCCCCGCGGGCGGCGAAGCCGACTGGGCCCTGCGGTGGTTCACGCCCGCCACCGAGGTCGACCTCTGCGGCCACGCCACGCTCGCCACCGCCCACGTCCTCCAGGCCACCGGCACCGCCGAAGGCTCCGTACGGTTCGCCACCCGAAGCGGCGTACTGACCACGACCGCGCACTCCGACGGCGCCATCACCATGGACTTCCCGACCGCCCCGCTCACCCCGGCCGAGGTGCCCGACGGCGCGGCCGAAGCCCTGGGCGCCGAGCCGATCGCGGTGTACGACACGGGGGCGAACCTCGGCGACCTGCTCGTCGAGCTCGCGGACGAAAAGACGGTGCGCGCGCTCACCCCGGACCACAAGGCCCTCGCCCGCCACTCCAGGCGCGGGGTCATCGCCACCGCACGCGCCGAAGACCCCTCCGGCGACTACGACTTCGTGTCCCGGGGCTTCTTCCCGCGCGTCGGCATCGACGAGGACCCGGTAACCGGCAGCGCCCACACCGCCCTGGCCCCCTTCTGGTCCCAGCGCCTGGGCCGCACGGAACTCACCGGCCTGCAGGCCTCGGCCCGCAGCGGCCTGGTCCGCACGGAGCTGCGCGGCGACCGCACCCTCCTGACCGGCCGCGCGGTCACCGTCATCGAGGGCGACCTGTACGCCTGACAGCACTGTGGGGACGTACGAGCCGATCGTCGTACGTCCCCACGGCACCGCCCGCCGTGCCCGCCGCCTAAGGCGTGGGCAGCCACCCCACCTTCCCCGCGAGCAGCGCGTACCCGACGAACGCCCCGATGTCGAGGAGCGAGTGCGCCACCACCAGCGGCCCGACCCTCCCCCATCTCCGGTACAGGAGCACGAAGACCACGCCCATCGCCATGTTCCCGATGAACCCGCCGATGCCCTGGTAGAGGTGGTAGGAGCCGCG
Source organism: Streptomyces sp. NPDC046925 (assembly GCF_040644915.1). Taxonomy (NCBI): domain Bacteria; kingdom Bacillati; phylum Actinomycetota; class Actinomycetes; order Kitasatosporales; family Streptomycetaceae; genus Streptomyces; species Streptomyces sp. NPDC046925. The sequence goes on from NZ_JBEYWZ010000014.1 coordinate 234,956, forward strand.
CAGCACCGAGCTGCCGACCAGGGCGGCCATCGGCGTCCACCCCAACTGCCCGAACCTGCGCAGCAGATAGCCGACGACGATCACTTCCTCGAGCACCGCGTTCTGCACCGCGGACAGCACGAGCACCGGGTACTTCCACCACACGTCCGGCAGATCCTCCGGCACCACCGTCAGGTTGAACCCGAGCCCGCGCGCCGCCAGATAGAACGCGATCCCGGTACTGCCGATCACCGCGGCGATCGCCGCCCCCCGCCCCAGATCCGGCCACGGCCGGCTCCGGTCGAAGCCGATCGTGCGCAGCCCGGCGCCCTCCCTGATCAAGAAGTGCGCGACAAGCGCCACCGGCACCAGCGCGGTCGTGATTCCGAACAATTGCCATGCGAGATCAAGCCATGGCCGCCCCGGAGCGGCGGACGCGTTCATGGTCGCCGCCTGATCCTTCAGACCGCCCGGTTTGGTGACCGATCCGACAAAGCTGATCAGGGCGGACACACCGCTCGCGCCCAGTGACAGGGCCAGGACGAGCAGCGTCTCGTCCCGCAGGATCCGTCGCGATGGCCCCTCACCCCGAAAAGAACCGGCCAACGGCCCGGACTCCGCTTGCACTCCGCCTCCAGTTGAGTAATCCCGCCTCATCCCCATCCCCGTCCCGCTAGGGTCTCGAAAGAAGTTACGAAGATCGTGCGCGACAGGCCGAGGGGGACGGACGCCGACTGCGGTCATGCCACCCCCTCTTTCCTTGCTTCATCACTCAAGGAGGGGCACCACCGCCATGGGACGTCACAGCTTGCCCGATGAGGACGGGGCGGTCGCACCCGACCCACGGCCGCGCAACCGCGGCCGCACCGTCGCCATCGCGACGGCGCTCGTCCTGACGGTCGCGGCGGGCACGGCGGTCGCCGTCCGCGGCGATCTGCTGAGCTTCGGTGCTTCGTGCCGCGACGACGCGGTGGAGCTGGACGTCGTGGCCGCCCCGGACATCGCTCCCGCCCTGCAAGCGGCCGCCGACGACGCCCGCGAGAAAGAGGTCACGTCGGACGGTTCGTGCATCGACGTACGGGTCGCCGCCCGTGATTCGTACAAGGTCGCCGACGAACTGCGCACGGGCAAAGGCGATCCGCAGTACGAGGTGTGGGTACCGGACAGCGAACTGTGGCTGCAACGCGTCGGCCTCGGCGGCAAGCAGGGCAGGGTGACGCCCGCGGGGAACATAGCCTCCTCGCCCGTTGGCATGGCCATGGTGCCTTCTGCCGCCGAATCCCTGGGCTGGCCCGAGAAGACGTACAGCTGGCCGGAGTTGACCGGCGCGGCGATGAAGGACGACAAGCTGCGGCTGGGCGCCGCCGACCCCGCGCGCAGCGCCACCGGACTGCTCGCGCTCGCCAAGCTGAGCGCCTCGGCCGGGAAATCGGGCGGCAAGGGCGGCGACACACAGGCCGCGGGGATGGCCAAGGCGCTGTCCTCGCGCACCTCCGACAGCGACACCCAGCTCGTGGACACCCTGGCCCGGGACGCGTCCGGCGCCGAGCAGGGCAATCCGCGCCGCAACCAGGCGCTGATCATCTCCGAGCAGGCCGCGTTCACGCACAACGCGTCGGCGGGCGAGGAGAACAGCCTCGACATGTTCTACCCCGAGGACGGCTCACCGCGTCTGGACTACCCGTACACGCTGGTCCAGGATGACGAACTGTCCACGGACCAGAGCCGGGCCGCCCTGCGGTTCATGACGCTGTTCGGCGACGACGAGGGCCGCGCGCTCCTGGAGGAGCACGGCTTCAGGACCGGCGCCGAGGACCCCTCGGCCAAGCTCGTCACGGCGGCCGGCGGCCGCACCCCCCAGCCGTACGCGGCCGAGGCGGGCGAACCGCCCACCGAGAAGGAGCTCCAGGAGACGCTCGGCATGTGGACGATCACCGTCCAGAGCGCAAGGCTCAGCACGGTCGTCGACGTCTCCGACTCCATGGGCGAGTTCGTGCCCGGCCAGAACCGCTCCCGCATGGAGGTTACCAAGTCCTCGCTGCTCCAGGCGCTCGCGGGGTTCACCGACGAGGACGAGATCGGCCTCTGGGAGTTCGCCACCCTCCTGGACGGCGAGCGCGACTACCGCAAACTCGTGCCGACCCAGCGGCTCGGCGACCGCAAGGGCGACGGCACCCAGCGGGACGAGGTCTCGGAGGCCTTCAGCGATCTGGCGCCCATCCCGGGCGGAGCGACCGGCCTGTACGACACCACGCTCGCCGCCTACAAGGAAGCCACGTCCGGCTACGCGAGCGGCAAGTTCAACGCCGTCGTGGTGCTCACCGACGGCGTGAACCAGGACCCCGGCTCCGTCTCGCGCAGCAACCTCATCAAGCAGCTGGAGAACCTCTCCGACCCCAAGCGCCCTGTGCCGCTCATCGCGATCGCGGTCGGCCCGAACACGGACAAGGAAGAGGTGGTGCAGATCGCGGAGGCCACCGGCGGATCGGGTCACCAGGTCGACGACCCGGCGCAGATCCACGCGGTGATCCTCAAGGCCATCATGGAGGCGGGCAGCCACGGCTGAGCCCGCCTCCCCTCCGTTCATGCCCGGTGCATGGCGCCTCAGCTGAGGACGGCGGGCTCGGGCAGCCCCACCGGCCAGGTGTGCACGGGGTCCCCCGCATGCATCAGCTCGGCGTAGCGCCGGGTGGTCGCGGCGAGCGCGGCCTCGCGTTCGAGCCCGGTCTCCAGAGCCTGGTGGTACGTCGCCGCCTGCCAGGACGCCCCGTTCACCCGCCGCCGGCACCGCTCCTCGATGACGCCGAGATAGAAGTCCCGGTCGGCGGCCTCGACGCCCCACGCGTCGAGCCCCGCCGCGGCCAGCGGCAACAGCTCCTCGCGTACGAGAGCGACCGCGGACACCTCGGCGATGCCTCCGTGGCGGCCGCGCCGCGGCCACTGGAGACGGGCCTCGATGCCGTCGCGGCACGCGGTGTCGAAGTTGCGGGCCGCGGCCTCGAAGGGCAGCCGGGACCACACGGGCCGCGGCTCCTCGGCGAGGGCGCGTACGACGCCGTAGTAGAAGGCGGCGTTGGCGATGACGTCGGTGACGGTGGGGCCCGCGGGCAGGACGCGGTTCTCCACGCGCAGGTGCGGGACGCCGCCCGCGATGCCGTACACGGGCCGGTTCCAGCGGTACACGGTGCCGTTGTGCAGGACGAGTTCGCCGAGCTGCGGCACACGGCCGTCGTCGAGCACCTCAAGGGGGTTCTCTTCGTCCATGAGGGGCAGCAGCGCGGGAAAGTACCGCAGGTTCTCCTCGAAGAGCTCGTACGCGTCGTTGATCCAGCGCTCCCCGAACCAGGTCCGCGGGCGCACCCCCTGCGCCTGGAGCTCGGGCGGACGGGTGTCGGTGGACTGCAGGAACAGCGGAGGCCGCGACTCGCGCCACAGCTCGCGCCCGAACAGGAACGGCGCGTTGGCGCCGACGGCGACCTGCGCCGCCGCGACGGCCTGCGCCGCGTTCCACACGTCGGGGAAGCGGTCCGGCGTGACCTGGAGGTGCAACTGCACGGACGTACAGGCCGCTTCGGGGGCGATCGACGCGGAGGTGCAGGTCAGCCGCTCCACCCCCTGGATGTCGAGGACGAACTCCTCGCCGCGGGCCGCCACGATCTGATCGTTGAGCAGGGCGTAACGGTCGACGTCGGAGAGATTTCCCGAGACGAGGTCATGGTGCGCGAGGGTCGGCAGAATTCCGATCATCACGATGCCGGCGTTCACCTCGTTCGCTTTCCGGTGGGCATAGGCGAGGCCGGTGCGCAGCTCCTCGGCGAGACGGTCGAGAACGCGCCCGCCCAATCGGTGCGGGGCGATATTGACTTCAAGATTGAACATTCCGAGTTCTGTCTGGAAATCGCGACTCGCGATGCGTTCGAGAACTTCAGCATTCAGCATTCTCGGCATGCCGTCGGGTCCCGCGAGATTCAGCTCGATCTCCACACCCATCAGGTTCTTGGGCCTGTCGAACCGCTCCTCGTCCAACAGCCTCCGCAGCCCCGCGAGACACTCCCTGAGCTTGCTCCGGTACCGGTTCCGCTCGGCCAGGTCAAACGATCCTGCTACGACCTTCTCCCCCATCGAAGCGTCCCTCCTCTACTGGGCTCTGATGGGCAGCCAATGATCACGGCCGCTGTGTCTCGACCAATGATGCCCTGCAATGTGATCGATAACGCCCCGCACATGCCCCCGGCCCAGTAGGCTCGTGGCCATGCCCGGGCGGCACATTCACCAGGCATGCGGTTCCCGGCGGGAATCTCCGCTCCGAACCCTGGTGAAAAACGCCGATGAGAATCGGCCGTCCGCTCCCGGGCGGGGAGCCGAGGTCAAACGCCCGGGCTCATCCGGAATCGGGTTAAAGCCCGCAAAATTGCGACCGGATATCGCCTTGCGGGCAATATCGGGTGCGGTTAGCCGAAACACTGTCTGAACACGTGTCGTATAAACTCCGCGAACGAGGCAGAGAGTTGGCGCTCGCGGTCCCCTGCCCGCCCCCCTCTGTCCCCGGAGCAGACAGCGACGTCCGCACCTGTCCTCGTTCCACCGTGCCTGTCGAATGAGAGAGGCGACCCATCATGCCGCTGCAAGTCCCCCCGGCTCCCGCGCCCGCCCTGCGCAGCGTCCTCGCGGCACTCGGTTCACCCACCGCCGTACGCGAAGCCCGAACTCCCTCCCTGCGCGCCGCACAGGGTCCCGCAAGCCCCGAACTCCCCTTGCCCGTACATGTCCTGGACCGGATCACCCCGTCGGGTACCTCGCCCACCCGGCTCGCGGGGTGGCGTTTTCTGATCCGCTGCGGCGAGCGTGCCGTCGCCGCGGCCGACACGATGCTGACACCCGACGGATGGACCTTCTCCCACTTCTTCGAAGGCCCCTACATCGCGGCCACCGAACGCGCCCTGCGCCATGCCGAGGCGATGCAGATGCCCTATCAACCACGACTGTTGTCCATACCCGAGCTCTACATGCTGACGCTATGGCTGCACGGCGACTGCACCGCGGACGGCGCGGACGGAGACCTCGCGCCCTCCGACATCCTCGTGCCGCTGGCGCCCGCGCCTCCCGGCATCGCGGCGCACCGCCCGCACCGCGCCGCGGACCTTCTCAAGGTGCTCACCCACCGCATGACCCCGGCACCGCTGCTCGGCTCACCCGCCTGACCCCGCCGTACGTCTCCGTGCCCCGCCGCCGATCCCGGCCGCGGGGCTCGGCGCGTCCTGCACCCCTGGTACACCCACCCGGCACCCATACGGACTAGCCCGGTATGACCACCCCGAACCACCCGGAAAGACAGTGCAGTTGGGCTGAACCGTCCGGGCGGGTGATACGTCATTAAGCAGTAAGGAGCGCTGCCGCTAAATCCCTGCGGATTGACGCCCGTAGGGCAACACTGGGACCGGACCGACTGAACGGGGGGCGGCCATGAACACCTCATCGAGCCGCAAGGCAGACGTCACAGCCATCACACCGCAGCGAAAGAACCCTTCCATGTGCCAGCATCAACCACCGTGCCCGACAGCAGACTCCGCAGACCGGGAAGCCGCGCTCCTCATGGCGAGCCACCCGGAGCAGGGCTGGAGCCTGCTGTGCAACGGCGTCCTCCTCTTCGAGGACACCGGTGAGCTGCTGCCGGACGGACAGATCATCGCCCCGCACCGACCGCTGGGCACGGACGCGATCATGACCGCCGCTTGACGACACAGCGACACGGCACGGACAACAGCACGGACGACAAAGGGGCCGACCCGGAGAGGCAACCTCCGGACCGGCCCCCACTCATGTCGTGGACGCGGTATCAGTCCTCGTACGCATCCAGCGGCGGGCAGGAGCAGACCAGATTCCGGTCGCCGTACGCCTGATCGATGCGGCGCACCGGCGGCCAGTACTTGTCCGCGGCCACGACACCGGCCGGGAACACGGCCTCCTCGCGGCTGTACGCGTGCTCCCACTCACCGCCGAGCGCGGCCGCGGTGTGCGGGGCGTTCCGCAGCGGGTTGTCATCGGCGGTCCACTCGCCGCCGACCTTCTCGATCTCCGCGCGGATGCTGATCATCGCCTCGCAGAACCGGTCGATCTCGACCAGGTCCTCGCTCTCGGTCGGCTCGATCATCAGCGTCCCGGCCACCGGGAACGACATGGTCGGCGCGTGGAAGCCGTAGTCGATGAGGCGCTTGGCGATGTCGTCGACGCTGACACCGGTCGCCTTGCTCAGCGGGCGCAGATCGATGATGCACTCGTGCGCGACGAGCCCGCCGGGACCGGTGTAGAGCACCGGGTAGTGCGGCTCGAGGCGCTTGGCGATGTAGTTGGCGGAGAGCACGGCGACCTGCGTGGCGCGCTTGAGGCCCTCGCCGCCCATGAGGCGCACGTACGCCCAGGAGATCGGCAGGATGCCGGCCGAGCCCCACGGAGCGGCGGAGATCGGCCCGACGCCCGTCTCGGGTCCCGCGGCGGGCTGCAGCGGGTGGTTGGGCAGGTACGGCGCGAGGTGCTCGCGCACACCGACCGGACCGACGCCGGGACCGCCGCCGCCGTGCGGGATGCAGAAGGTCTTGTGCAGGTTCAGGTGCGAGACGTCGCCGCCGAACTTGCCGGGCTGGGCGAGGCCCACCAGGGCGTTGAGGTTGGCGCCGTCGACGTAGACCTGGCCGCCCGCCTCGTGCACAAAGGCGCAGATGTCGGCGACGTGCTCCTCGAACACACCGTGCGTCGACGGGTAGGTGATCATCAGCACGGACAGCTCGTCGCGGTGCTTCTCGATCTTGGCGCGCAGGTCGTCGACGTCGATCTCTCCGTCGTCGCTGGTCTTCACGACGACGACCTTCATGCCGGCCATCACGGCGCTCGCGGCGTTCGTGCCGTGCGCCGAGGACGGGATGAGGCAGACGGTGCGCTGCTCGTCGCCGTTGGCGCGGTGGTAGCCGCGCACGGCGAGCAGTCCGGCGAGCTCGCCCTGCGAACCGGCGTTGGGCTGCAGCGAGACCTTGTCGTACCCGGTGACCTCCGCGAGGCGCTCCTCCAGCTCACGGATGAGCGTCAGATAGCCCTGCGCCTGCTGGGCGGGCGCGAAGGGGTGCAGCTGTCCGAACTCGGGCCAGGTGACCGGCTCCATCTCGGTGGTCGCGTTGAGCTTCATGGTGCAGGAGCCCAGCGGGATCATGCCGCGGTCGAGCGCGTAGTCCCGGTCGGACAGCTTGCGCAGGTAGCGCAGCATGGCCGTCTCGGAGCGGTACTGGTGGAAGACGGGGTGCGTGAGGTAGTCGTCCTCGCGCAGCAGCCCGGCCGGGAGCGTGTCCTCGGTCTCCGCGTCGAGCGCCTCGACGTCGGCCTCGACGCCGAACGCCGTCCAGATCGCGGTCAGCTGGTGGCGTGTGGTGGTCTCGTCGCAGGCCAGGGATACGTGGTCGGCGTCGACCTGGTGGATGTTGACGCCGCCCTCGCGGGCCGCGGAGACGAGCTGCTCGGCCCGGCCCGGCACCCGCACGGTCAGGGTGTCGAAGTAGGCGCCGTGCACGACCTCGACCCCGCCCGCGGTGAGGCCCGCGGCGAGCACGGTCGCGTAGCGGTGCGTGCGCCGCGCGATGGCCTTGAGGCCGTCGGGCCCGTGGTAGACCGCGTACATTCCGGCCATCACGGCGAGCAGCACCTGAGCGGTACAGATGTTGCTGGTGGCCTTCTCGCGGCGGATGTGCTGCTCACGGGTCTGCAGGGCGAGCCGGTAGGCCTTGTTGCCGTCGGCGTCGACGGAGACACCGACGAGCCGCCCGGGCAGGCTGCGGGCGAACTTCTCGCGCACCGCCATGTAGCCGGCGTGCGGGCCGCCGAAGCCCATCGGCACGCCGAAGCGCTGCGTGGTGCCCACCGCGATGTCGGCCCCGAGCTCACCGGGCGAGGTGAGCAGCGTCAGGGCGAGCAGGTCGGCGGCGACGGAGACTATGGCACCGAGCTCGTGCGCCTGCTCGATGAGGGGCTTGATGTCCCGCACGGCACCGGAGGCGCCGGGGTACTGGATCAGGACGCCGACGACACCGCGCTCGGCGACCTCGGCGGGGATGCCCTCGCTCAGATCGGCGATTACGACCTCGACGCCCGTCGGCTCGGCGCGGGTCTGGATCACGGCGACGGTCTGCGGCAGCGTGTCGGCGTCGACGAGGAAGACACCGTCCTTGACCTTGCCCATGCGCCGCGAGAGGGCCATGGCCTCGGCGGCGGCCGTCCCCTCGTCGAGCAGCGAGGCACCGGAGGTGGGAAGCCCGGTCAGCTCGGCGACGACGGTCTGGAAGTTGAGCAGCGCCTCGAGGCGGCCCTGGGAGATCTCGGGCTGGTAGGGCGTGTAAGCGGTGTACCACGCCGGGTTTTCCATGACGTTCCGCAGGATCACGGGCGGCGTGAAGGTCCCGTAGTAGCCAAGCCCGATCATGGAATCGAGAACCTGGTTACGGTCCGCGAGGGAGCGCAGCTCGGCCAGGACCTCGGCCTCGGTACGCGCTCCGGGCAGCTTCAGCGCCTCGGCGTTCTTGATCACATCCGGCACTGCGGCGGCGGTCAGCTCGTCGAGCGAGCCGTATCCGACCTGCGCGAGCATCTTGGCCCGTGCTTCCACATCGGGGCCGATGTGCCGCTGCTCGAAGGGAATGCCCTGCTCGAGCTCTGAAAGCGGGATGCGAGGGGTGGCGGTCATTGCGGAGGCCTCCTGGTCTGACGCGACCTGCGAGGGGCACCACGGCACGGGTACCCGGACGGCCTCCCCCTCTGTCATCTCAACCTGAGAGTTTCACCGGGCCGTGCCCCGCGAGAGGCGCCGTACCGGCTTTCACCGTCGGTGAGGAAGGGTTCCGAACGTGCCCGCCCGACGCCCGCCCTGCTTTCCAGAGTGACCTCGTCCGTGCGGTACAGGGGCCTGAGAGATTCCGGGGAGGAGTTGCTCCTTCGGCGCCCCCGGTGTGGTGACCGGAGAGCTCTCCCGCACGGGGTCAGCAGCCATCCGCCAGCCTACCAGCGAGGACCGTGGCCCATCCCTCGAGTGGCCGCCTGCCCCGAAGTGCTCTTTCGTAGTGATTACGAACGAACAAGGATGAGTTACGCCCCACTTCGACAAGCCTCGACCAGTTGGAGGGACCGTGCAGACCGATATCGATCCGCGCAACCTGATCGGCCGGAAGGCGTTCGACCTGAACGGGGCCAAGATCGGCACGATCGACGAGGTCTATCTCGACGACGCCACCGGCGCCCCGGAGTGGGCGGCCATACGCACGGGACTGTTCAGCCGGGACGCGTTCGTGCCCCTGGAGCCCAGCGAGCTCAGGAGCGACGGCACCCTGCGCATCCCCTTCGAACGGTCCCTGATCAAGGACGCCCCCGACTTCGGCGTGGGCCGCCACCTCTCCCCCGAGCAGGAACTCCAGCTCTACCACCACTACGGTCTGGACGTCACACCCCCGCAGTCACCGCCCCCACCGGACCAGGACTTCGGCAAAATCGCAGGCCAGGAGAGCACCTGACCGCCCGCGCCGGGCCCGCCCCACCGGGCACCGCTACACCCGGGAGCACGGCTCAGCCCCGTCCCCCGGCGGAGCCACCAGCGGCAACGGCTCCGCAAGCTCAAGCGCCGGATCATCGGTCCGGAACGTCCGCACCCGCCCCGGCACCGACGACTCCGGCGTCTCGAAGCGAACCGTCACCCGCCCCAGGCCGCTGCCCTGCACCCACCCGTGCCCGTACCGGGCATGCCGCACGTCGTGCCCGGCGGCCCACCGCCGCGCACCGAGCGGCACCTCCTCGACGGAAGCCTCCTGCGCGGCCTCCGCGCCCCCCTCCGCGGCCTTCGTGACCCCCTCCGCCGCTTCCCCCGCCCCTGCCGCTCCTCCCGCGTCCACGCCGTGCCCCGGCTCAGGGCCTCCGGCCAGAGCCCGCGCCTCGGCCCGCGCCTCCGCCTCGGCCTGCGCCTGGGCCTGCGCGAAAAGATCCTCCTGCGTGTAGTCGGCGAGCCCCGTGACCCCCACCCCCAGGAGCCGCACGCCCCCGGTGGTGTCCACGGCCTCCAGAAGCCGCGCGGCGGCCTCCCGCACCACCCCGGGGTCGTCCGTCGGCCCGCGCAGCGTCTCGGAGCGCGTCAGGGTCGAGAAGTCGAACCGCCGCACCTTCAGCACGATGGTCCGCCCCGAGTGCCCCGCGGCCCGCAGCCGCTCCACACACCGGTCGGCGAGCCGCGCCACCTCGCCCCTGACCCGCACCCGGTCATGGATGTCCACGTCGTACGTGTCCTCGACGCTGACCGACTTCGACTCCCGCTCCGCCACCACGGGCCGCTCGTCCCGCGCGAGCGCCATCGCGTACAGCGCGCTGCCGTGCGACTTCCCCAAGAGCCGTACGAGCTCGTCCTCGCCGGCCTCGGCGATCTCCCCCACCGTCGTGATCCCGCCCCGCCGCAGATGGTCGCCGGTGGCGGGCCCGACACCGGGCAGCGTCCGCACCGGCATCGGCCCGAGCAGGTCCCGCTCGGTCCCCGGCACTATGAGGCGCAGCCCGTCCGGCTTGGCCTCCTCCGAGGCGATCTTCGCCAGCATCTTGGACGCGGCGAGCCCGACGGACCCCGCGAGCCCGGTCACCGCCTTGATGTCCGCCCGCAACCGCTCGCCCACGGCCAGCGCCGACGCCTGGTCGTCGGCCACGCCGCCCGCCTCCAGGTCGACGAAGGCCTCGTCCAGGCTCAGCGGCTCCACCAGCGGCGACAGCTCCCGCAGCAGCGTCATCACCTGGTCGCTGATCTCGCGGTAGAGCCCGAAGCGCGGCACGAGATAGGCGGCGTTGGGCGCCAGGCGCCGCGCCTGCCCCATGGGCATCGCCGAGTGCACCCCGAACTTGCGCGCTTCGTACGAGGCGGTGGCCACCACGCCCCGCGGTCCGAGGCCGCCCACGACCACGGCTTTCCCGCGCAGACTCGGCTTCGCGGCCTGCTCTGCAGACGCGTAGAAGGCATCCATGTCGAGATGCAGGATCGTGGGCGCGGTTCTCACACCTCTGATGCTGCCCTACGCCACTGACAACGCCCCCGGGACGCCACCCCGAACTCCGCACCCGCCGGGGCCGTCACGGCCGCCTCACACGGCCCTGTTGCGCCGCCTCGCGAGCTCATCGGCGGGGTTCTGCCGCAGCAGGGTCTCCCCGGTGTCGATCCGCTCGCCGTGGAGCTGCGAGAGCGCCGCTTCGACGTCCCGCCACACCACGCCCACGGCGATACCGAAGACGCCCTGGCCGCCCTGGAGCAGATCGTGGACCTCGTCGGGCGACGTGCACTCGTAGACCGTCGCGCCGTCGCTCATGAGCGTCAGCCGCTCCAGGTCCGTGAAACCGCCGTCGCGCAGATGCTGCACCGTGGTCCTGATGTTCTGCAGGGACACGCCGGTGTCGAGGAACCGCTTCACGATCTTCAGGACGACGACGTCCCGGAAGTTGTAGAGCCGCTGGGTCCCCGATCCGCCCGCGGAGCGCACGCTGGGCTCGACGAGGCCCGTACGGGCCCAGTAGTCGAGCTGTCGATAGGTGATGCCGGCGGCCGCACACGCGGTCGGCCCCCGGTAACCGATCTGTTCCTGTTCGGCCTGTCCGGACGTGGCGTCCCCGCTCCCCTGAACGCTTGCCTGAACCGCAATCGGCCTCTGCGGAGAGTGTCCGGCCGTGCTGCTGTGAAGCGGATACGGCCCACCCATCGCCGTACCGTCGCCGCTGCTTCTCACGCCGACCTCCGTCCTTGACCTGCCTTCTCGACGGTAGGCAGTTGCCAGGGGCTCGTCAACGATCGCCACACTCGGCACGCCGAGTGATAATCACCCTAAGAGTGGTTTGCCGTACCGCACCGCCGGGAAAGGCTAGCCGAATGGTCCGCCGGAACCCTGCGGAATCGACGGACTACTGGCTGTTGGTGCCGAAGTCTTCGGGCGAGATCTGGTCGAGGAACTCGCGGAACTTCTCCACCTCGTCCTCCTGCTCGTCCGGAATGGCGATGCCCGCGTCGTCGAGGACACCGTCACTGCCGTAGATCGGCGTTCCGGTGCGCAGGGCGAGCGCTATGGCGTCGGACGGCCGGGCGCTCACCTCGACTCCGCTGGCGAAGACCAGCTCCGCGTAGAAGACACCTTCCCGGAGGTCCGTGATGCGCACCTCGGAAAGCTCCTGACCCACCGCCTCCAGCACGTCCTTGAACAGGTCGTGGGTCAGCGGCCGTGCGGGCGCCATCCCCTGCTGTGCGAAGGCGATCGCGGTCGCCTCACCTGGTCCGATCCAGATGGGGAGGTAACGATCGCCTCCCACTTCACGCAGGAGCACGATCGGTTGGTTGGAGGGCATTTCCACCCGGACACCTACGACGTCGAGCTCGTTCACACAGCAACCCTAGGACGTGCCCGGCCGGTTTGGGTAGTCGGGCACCTCCTGAGTCAGGGCAACCGCACCCCGAGTGCCGTCTGCACCAGTGCAGAATGCAGCTTTCCGGTCAGCCCGGCGAGTTCCTTCGTACGGGCTTCCGCATGGGCTCTGGTCTGCGGGTTACGGTGCCGGCGCAGCGGCGCGACCACCTGGTCGACGAGGCCGGCCTCACGATCGGCCGCCGACTTCATGGTGCGCAGATGTCTGGGTTCGATACCGAACCGCCCGAGTTCGACGACGAGCGCGGCCACCGTCACGGCTTCCGCGTCATAACCGCCGTCGGGCAGGGGCACGATGAGCCCGTACGTCTCCCAGTCCGCGAGCTGCTCCGCCTCGATCTCCGCGGCGGCGAGCAGCTCGGCACGGCCCACACGGGCGGCAGTGGGCTCCTCGGCGTCACTCACGCCCCAGGCGTCACCCGGCTCGCGCGGTTGCCCCAGAGAGGGCAGCGAGACCCGCTCTCCGCGCTCCAGGGCGTCCAGGTGCTCCCGGATGACCTTGAGGGGCAGATAGTGGTCGCGCTGCATCCTCAGGACGTGACCGAGCCGCTCGACGTCATCGGGGCTGAACTTGCGGTAGCCGGACGGCGTGCGCTCCGGCTCGATGAGCCCTTCCGACTCCAGGAAACGGATCTTGGAGATCGTGACCTCGGGGAACTCGTCACGCAGCGCGTTCAGCACGGCGCCGATGCTCATCATCCGATGGTCCTCGGCGGCGGTGCCGTTTCCGGCACCGCCCCTCGGTGTTTGTGGCATGGCCCTTCCTGAGGGTCCCCCCGGACGGAGTCCGGAGGAGGGTCAGATACCGACGCCCCGCTGGCTCGCGTAGAAGACCAGGCGGTACTTGCCGATCTGCACCTCGTCGCCGTTCGACAGCGCGACCGAGTCGATGCGCTCACGATTGACGTACGTGCCGTTGAGGCTGCCCACGTCGGCGACGGTGAAGGAACCGTCGCCGAGACGGCGGAACTCCACGTGGCGACGCGAGACGGTCACGTCGTCCAGGAAGATGTCGCTCTGCGGGTGACGCCCCGCCGTGGTCAGCTCGCCGTCCAGGAGGAAGCGGCTGCCCGAGTTCGGACCCCGGCGCACCACGAGGAGCGCGGAGCCGAGCGGCAGTGCGTCAACGGCGGCTTGGGCCTCCGGCGAGAGGGCGGGCGAGGCGGTCTGCCCCGTCACCTCCGCGTCGTAGGCCTCCAGGCCCGAGATGGAGATCGTGGAGGTCGTCTCGGACGGACGCTCCGGCGTGGCCCCGGCCCGCAGCGGCGCGCCGCAGTTGGAGCAGAACCGGCTCGCCTCGGCGTTGCGGTTCCCGCACCTCGTACACACCAGAGCCATGGACGGATCCTCCTGCCGCGGCTGCCCCGCGGGGGCATTCGATGCGTACGGATCGGGGGTAAACCCTCCACCCGTACTTGAGGTTGACGGTTCTCCGAAACCTATGCGGCCCGGACCGGCAGGGTCAACAGACGACGCGCCCTGAGCGCCCGAAATGTCACCGCCTGGCCCACCGACCTGGTCGCGGAACATCGGGCGCTCGCCGCCCTGCTCCTCGGCATCTCCATGGCGCGTGGCACGGTGCCGGGCAGTGGCGGGGTTGCCGCTGTCCTCACGTGCACTCTTGCCGAACAACTTCGCAAACAACTTCACGGGCGATTCCCCTTGACCGAAACAGACCCGCCCGTGGGGCAGGACGAACCCTGATTGCACACACCGCCGTACATCGGCAGTACAGACATCCTCACAACGTCCGCATCCGCCAAACAGTTTCCACCACGCACCACGCTTACGATGCGCCGACCCCCCGCAACCTCATGCCCTCGACCGGCGGCCCCCATGCACCCCCGCCTCACTGGGACGACGACCGAGCGTAGTCAGGCCGCTTCGCGGCTCGCAAGGCGTCCACCACGATCTTCTCCGCTCGCGTCACGGTGACGGTGGCTTGCTCCTTCTCCAGAGTCTGCACCACGCCACCTGGGATGTTCAGCGCCGGTTCGAGGTCCTGCGGCTTGCCGATCACCTTGAACCGGTAGGGCTTGCCGACCTTGCGGCCGTCCACCCGTACACCACCACTGTCCGTATCCGACAGATAGGTGTTGGCCACTACGCGTACATCATTGACCTGGATGGCCTCGGCACCCGCGGCGCGCAGCTCCTGAATGGCATCGAGCAGCATGTCCGCCTCGACCGATCCCTTCTTGTCATCGATGGTCAGCGTGATTCCAGGACCCTGCGCCGCCACGGTGCCCGCAAGGATGCCGAGTTGTCGTTCCTTCTCGACAGTCTGCTTGCGGGCCTCCTCGGCCTGGTCCGAGCTGTTCTCAAGCCCGGTGCGCTGATCCTCGAGACGCTGCTTCTCACCTTCCAGACGCTGTGTACGGTCATCCAGTTCATCGAGGATGCGTACGAGATCTTCCTGGCGTGCGCCGCGCAGCGCACTGCTGTCGTTGTTGGAGCGCACCTGGATGGCCAGGCCGAGTCCCAGCACGAACAGCAGCAGGGCGACGATGAGTTGGGGCCGCGTGACGCGGGGCGGCCACAGGCCCTTGGCCAGCCGCTGACGGCCGCTCTGGGAGGCCTGCCCCTCCTGGTCCCGCTGCTCGTCACCTTCCGGCTCCGCAGGCTGCACAGGCTCCGTGGGCTCCACGGGCGGGGGCCCGTGCACCTCCGCGGGAAGCTCCCTGCTCCGGTTGTCGCCGCCGGGCGTCTCTTGCGTACCCATCCGCGTCACGCCCTGAAGATGTGTCGGCGGATGGCGGCGGCGTTCGAGAAGATCCGGATGCCGAGGACCACCACGACACCGGTGGAGAGCTGGGCGCCGACGCCCAACTTGTCGCCGAGGAACACGATCAGGGCGGCCACGACCACGTTCGAGAGGAACGACACCACGAAGACCTTGTCGTCGAAGATCCCGTCGAGCATCGCGCGCAGGCCTCCGAAGACGGCGTCCAGCGCCGCCACCACGGCGATCGGTAGGTACGGCTCGACCACGGCCGGAACCTCGGGCCGGACCAACAATCCGGCCACGACTCCCACGACGAGGCCCAGTACGGCGATCACGATGTGCCCTTTCCTGCCTTCGGCTCTGCTGTACGTACGGTCACACTCGGCGCTGCCGGCAGTCGGACGTCATCATGGACGGAAATGCTGGTCCGGACGCCGAAGTTCTCCTGCAGAGCGTGCAGATACTGACCGTCGCGACTGTTCTGGAAACGCGTGCTCAAGCGCTGCCCGTCACCCACGGCAAGCACCGTATACGGCGGCACGAGCGGCTTGTTGTCGACCAGTATGGCGTCACCCGCGGCCCTGATCGCCGACAGCGCCGTCAGCCGCTGGTCATTGATGGCGATCGCCTCGGCGCCGGACTGCCACAAGCCGTTGACGACCCGCTGCATGTCACGGTCCCGCACCCGCCCGGTGTCGGAGAACCCCGCGCTCTCCCGCGGCCCGCCTCCGCCTTGGTCGGCTTCCTTGGCGTCGTCCACCACGAGCTTCACGCCGCGCCCGTTGACCTTGGTGGCGCCGGAGAGCAGGGACACCAACTCGCCCTGGCTGCCGCCGTGTTTCTTCAGTGCCTCGCGCTGCCGTTCGCCCACGTCGTCGCGGAGCGTCTCGACGTCCCCTTCGAGCTCGTCGGCGTCCGAGGACGCCGCCTCGATCCGGTCGATGAGCTCGGAGCGCTCCTTGGCGACCACCGGAGCAGCTATCCGCGCCTGCGCGGCACCCACGGTCACCACGAGGGCAGCGAGCACCAGTCCGAGCGCGAGGCCGAGCTTCGCCCGCAGCGGACGCGGCATTCCGCCGTCACCCTGCGCCTTCTTGCGGGCCGCCGCCTCGGCGTAGCCCTCGTCGAGGCTGTGGTCCATGACCGTGGTCAGCAGCGACATGGAGGCGTCCGGACGCCGGGGGCGTGAGGGGGTGCTCCGAATGGGGGGCTGCTGCGGCATGCCGCACATCGTCGCACGTCGCGGGCCCTACCTCCGAATGGCCCCACCGGCGTGCCGGACAGCACCTCTCACGGGTGCTGTCCGGCCCGTACGGCCGGTCAGCGACCGGCGCTGTCCACCACGGCCGACCACTCGTCGAGCAGCGCCTGAGCGGACGCGTCGTCGGGTCCCTCGGCCCACAGATGGGTGACGGCCTCCGCGGGGTCGGGCAGCACGAGCACCCAGCGTCCGTCGGCCTCCACGACCCGTACGCCGTCGGTCGTGTCCACCGACCGGTCCCCCGCCGCCTCCACGACGGTCCGCATGACGAGCCCCTTGACCGCCCAGGGCGTCGCAAGGTCACGCCGCAGCACGTGCGCACGCGGGATACGCGCGTCGATCTGGCTCAGCGTGAGCTGCGTACGCGCCACGAGGCCGATGAGCCGCACGAAGGCGGCCGTACCGTCGAACACACTGCTGAACTCGGGGATGATGAACCCGCCCCGGCCGTCACCGCCGAAGATGGTCGCCTCATCGCGCCCCACCCGCGTCAGATCGTCGGGCGACGTGGTCGTCCAGTCGACCTGCGTCCCGTGGTACGCGGCCACCTGCTCAGCGATGCGCGTCGTCGTCACCGGCAGCGCCACCCGCCCGCTGCGGCGTTCCGCGGCGACCAGGTCGAGCATGACGAGAAGCGCGCGGTCGTCCTCGATGATCCGCCCCTTCTCGTCGACGAGCGAAAGCCGCTCGCCCACGGGGTCGAACCGCACACCGAAGTCGGCACGCGACGACGCCACGATCTCCCCGAGCCGTACGAGGCCCGACCTGCGTGCCTCATAGGTCTCGGTCGGGCGCGACTCGTCGAGACCGGGGTTGATGGTCAGCGCGTCGACGCCGAGGCGGCCGAGAAGGCTGGGAAGCACAAGGCCCGCACTGCCGTTGGAGGCATCGACGACCACCTTCAGATCGGACTCGGCCACACCCGTCGTGTCGACATTGCGCAGCAGCGAACCGGTGTAGGAGTCGAAGACGCTGGACGGGAAGTGCAGATCCCCGATCTCCCCGGGGAACGCCCGCCGGTACTCCTGACGCGCGTAAACCCGGTCCAGTTTCCGCTGACTCCCCTGCGACAGGTCGGCCCCGCGGGCGTCGAAGAACATGATGTCGACGGAGTCGGGCGCCCCCGCCGTCGTCCGGATCATGATCCCGCCGGCACTGCCCCTGGCCGTCTGCTGCCGCGCGACGGGCAACGGCACGTTCTCCAGATCCCGTACGTCGATGGCGCTGGCCTGCAGGGCCGAGATCACCGCTCGCTTCAGGGCCCGGGCGCCTCGCGAGTGGTCACGCGCCGTGGTGACGGTCGAGCCCTTCTTGAGGGTCGTGGCATACGCCCCCGCGAGCCGTACCGCGAGCTCGGGCGTGATCTCCACGTTCAGGATCCCGGAGACCCCGCGCGCACCGAAGAGATGGGCCTGGCCCCGCGATTCCCAGATGACGGACGTGTTGACGAAAGCGCCGGCCTCGATCGTCTTGAACGGGTAGACCCGCACATTGCCCTGGATAATCGATTCCTCACCGACGAGGCACTCATCGCCGATGACGGCACCGTCTTCGATACGGGAGGCCCGCATGATGTCGGTGTTTCTGCCGATGACACAGCCCCGCAGGTTGCTGTGCTGACCGATGTATACGTTGTCGTGCACGACGGCCTTGTGCAGAAACGCCCCGGTCTTGACCACCACGTTCGAGCCCACGACCGTGTGCTCACGAATCTCGGCGTCCGCCTCCACCTTGGCGTAGTCGCCGATGTAGAGCGGCCCGCGCAGCGTGGCGTCGGGATGCACCTCGGCGCCTTCGGCGACCCACACACCGGGCGAGATCTCGAAGCCGTCGAGCTCCACGTCGACCTTGCGCTCAAGCACGTCGGCCTGGGCCTTGACGTAGCTCTCGTGGGTGCCGACGTCCTCCCAGTAGCCCTCGGCGATGTACCCGTATACGGGCTTCCCTTCCTTCATGAGCTGAGGGAAGACATCTCCGGACCAGTCCACCGACACATCGGCGTCGACGTAGTCGAAGACCTCGGGCTCCATGACATAGATGCCCGTGTTCACCGTGTCGGAGAAGACCTGCCCCCAGGTCGGCTTCTCGAGGAAGCGTTCGACCTTTCCTTCTTCGTCCACGATGGTGATGCCGAATTCCAGCGGATTGGGAACGCGCGTCAGGCAGACGGTGACAAGCGCGCCCTTTTCCTTGTGGAAGTTGATCAGCTCGGTGAGGTCGAAATCGGTGAGCGCGTCACCGGAGATCACGAGGAACGCATCGTCCTTCAGTGCTTCCTCGGCGTTCTTCACACTCCCGGCAGTGCCGAGTGGCTTCTCCTCATTGGCATAGGTGAGCTCCATCCCGAGCTCTTCACCATCGCCGAAGTAATTCCTGACCAGAGAAGCCAGGAACTGGACTGTCACTACGGTCTCGGTGAGCCCATGCCTCTTGAGCAGCCTCAGTACATGCTCCATGATGGGCCTATTGGCCACGGGCAGGAGCGGCTTGGGCATGCTCGAGGTCATAGGGCGAAGGCGCGTGCCTTCGCCTCCGGCCATTACGACGGCCTTCATGTCGGAAGCGTCCTCCTCAATAGGCGACGTCCTAGCCGACTTGGCCCGCCAAATTAGGCCCGTATCTGTGACTTACGGGGCTGCAAGCCTCTACAGCTGCCGAATCGGCAAGCTCAATCGGCCGTGACGTCCGCACGGACAAGTCGGCGAACCTGAACCACGTAGAGGATCCCTGCCCACCAGTACAGAGTTGTACCCCATCCTGCGAACGCCCATCCGAAAATAGCGGCGAGAGTGTTGATCCAGCCACTTCCGTCACTGAGGAGCAGCAGCGGAAAGGCGTACATCAAGTTGAAGGTGGCCGCCTTGCCGAGGAAGTTCACCTGCGGCGGCGGATAGCCGTGGCGTCTGAGGATCCCGACCATCACCAGCAGAACCAGCTCGCGCAGGAGCAGCACCGCGGTCAGCCAGAGCGGGAGAATCTCCCGCCACGTCAGCCCGACCAATGTCGACAAGATATAGAGCCGGTCGGCGGCGGGGTCGAGCAACCTGCCCAGGTTGCTGATCTGGTTCCAACGGCGGGCCAGCTTGCCGTCGAGATAGTCGCTGATGCCGCTCAGCATCAGCACCAACAGCGCCCAGTGATCACTCTTGGGCCCGCCGAACTCGGGCCTGAGGATCAACCACAGGAAGAGGGGTACGCCAAGGAGACGCGCCATGCTGAGGATGTTCGGGATGGTGAGGACCCGGTCCGTCTGGACGCGAGTCTCCTGGACCTCCACCCGGGGGCCTCCTGTGGGAAACGAGCCGATGATGCCTCCTGACCTTACCCTCAGTTGTCAGCCGGCGGTGCAGAGGGGTAGCCAAGGGGCGGAAAGGGTCCAGAAACACAAAAAGCCGTGGCCCCTGGACAATAAAGTCCAGGAGCCACGGCTATAAGTAAAGTTCGGCGGCGTCCTACTCTCCCACAGGGTCCCCCCTGCAGTACCATCGGCGCTGTGAGGCTTAGCTTCCGGGTTCGGAATGTAACCGGGCGTT
>NZ_JBEYWZ010000015.1:0-221786 GCF_040644915.1 Streptomyces sp. NPDC046925
ACCTCGTTGCCACCACCGCCCCCCACGCCCCCCCCGAGCCCCCCCCCCCCGCGGCCGCCCCGGCCGGCCCCCGGCCCCGGCCGGGGGGGGGTGCCCTCGACGGGGCGAAGGGCCCCGTGCCTCAGGTGTTGGTGGTCCACCCTCAGGTGCGGGTCCAGCGCTGATTGCTGCCGTTGGAGCAGGAGTAGAGCTGGATCAGGGTGCCGTTGGACGTGCCGGCCCCGACGGCGTCGAGGCAGAGGCCGGACTGGACGCCGACGATGGAGCCGTCGGAGTTGAGGCGCCACTTCTGGTTGTCGGCGCCCCAGCAGCTGTAGATCTGGACTTTGGCGCCGTTGCCGGTGCCGGCGGCGTCCAGGCATTTGTTGCCGTAGACCCTCAGTTCACCGGCGGTGGTGTACGTCCACTCCTGGTTGGTGCCGCCCGAGCAGTCCCACAGCTGGAGCTGGGTGCCGTCGGTGGTGCTGGAGTTCGGCACGTCCAGGCAGCGGCCTGAAGCGACGCCCTTGATCTGCCCCGCATCCGCGGGGGGCGTGGTGGAGCCGCCGTTGAGCGCGTCGAGGACGGCGGTGTAGGCGGGCTTCTTGCTGCCGTCGCCGTTGAACAGCAGCGGTGTGTCCTGCGAGCGCCAGGAGTCGGTGTCGCGTACGCCCCATACGGTGATGCCCAGGCAGCGCGAGACGGCCAGGCAGTCGTTGGTCACGGCGGCGTAGGTCGAGGCCGGGGCGCCCTGGATGTCGAGTTCGGTGATGGCCACGTCGACGCCGAGGGCCGCGAAGTTCTGCAGGGTGGTGCGGAAGTTGCTGTTGTAGGGGCTGCCGCTGTTGAAGTGCGACTGGAAGCCGACGCAGTCGATCGGCACACCGCGCTGCTTGAAGTCCTTGACCATGTTGTACATGGCCTGCGTCTTGGCCCAGGTCCAGTTCTCGACGTTGTAGTCGTTGTAGCAGAGCTTGGCGGCGGGGTCGGCGGCGCGCGCGGTGCGGAAGGCCACCTCGATCCAGTCGTTGCCGGTGCGCTGGAGGTTGGAGTCGCGCCGGGCTCCCGAACTGCCGTCGGCGAAGGCCTCGTTCACGACGTCCCACTGGGCGATCTTGCCCTTGTAGTGATTCATCACGCCGTTGATGTGGTCGATCATCGCCTGGCGCAGGGTGCTGCCGCTGAGGTTCTGCATCCAGCCGGGCTGCTGGGAGTGCCAGGCCAGGGTGTGGCCGCGCACCTGCTTGCCGTTCTGCACCGCCCAGTTGTAGACGCGGTCGCCGGCGGTGAAGTTGAACTGGCCGCGCTGCGGTTCGGTGGCGTCGATCTTCATCTCGTTCTCGGCCGTCACCGAGTTGAACTCGCGGGAGGCGATGGTCGTGTACGCCGATTCGCCCAGCTTGCCCGAGGCGATGGCGGTGCCGAAGTAGCGGCCGCTCTGCGCCGCCGCGGCCCCGAGCGTGCTCTCGGCGGCGTGGGCGGGCGGCGGCGCGACCAGTGCGACGGCGAGACCGAGGATGCCGGCGATCAGCGCCAGCAGCAGTCCGCGGGTCTTCCGGCAGACAGTGGATCTGGTGAGGGCATACGAGCTCATGGCTGCATCTCCTGGAGAGACATCAGGGAAGGACTGACGCGCGGGCCCGGGCGGGGGCGGTGCGAGGAGCCAGGAGGGGCGCTGGTGCTCTGGTACGCGGATCTGTAGTACGGCACTGGGTGCCCAGGATTGGCGGCATTCGAAATATCGAACTGTGGTCGGCTCCTCAGGCAGGGACATTGAGGCATTGACGGTGCAGCGTCAATACTCCTTGCAGAAATAGTTTCCGTTCGTCGGCCGAAACTTCCGAAATTTCAATGGGCCGGGCGAAGTGCCGCCCCCACCTGAGCTTTTGCTCCCTACCTCTCATGCCAACCCGCTGTTTGCAGACAGATCCGTGCGAGGGCTTGACCGGAGGGTCGCGTATTCCTAGCTTGTGGCGTCACTGCATCCGGAAATCTTCCGAAAAGTTTTCGGAGCTGTCCCGCCCCGCACGGCCGGTCCGCTGTTCCGGGGTCACCCCCACTTCCAAGGAGCCCTTTGATGTGGTCTCGTCACCCGTCCTCGGCCCACCCGCGACGGCTGCTCAGACGCTTACTAGCCGTCCTGTCACCGCTGATGCTCGTGGCCGCCTTCCTCGGGGTCCAGCCCGCCGAAGCGGCGACAGTGGACACCAATGCCTCGTACGTGCTGGTCAACCGCAACAGCGGCAAGGCCCTTGACGTCTACAACATGGCGACCAGTGACGGCGCCCGTATCACCCAGTGGCCCAGAAACGATCAGAGCCAGCAGCAATGGCAGTTCGTCGATTCCGGGGGCGGCTACTACCGCATCAAGTCCCGCCTCTCCGGCAAGGTCCTTGACGTCCACAACTGGTCCACCGCGAACGGCGGCTCGATCGTCCAGTGGGCCGACCTGAACGCCGCCAACCAGCAGTGGCGACTGGCCGACAGCTCGGACGGCTATGTGCGGCTGATTTCGCGCCACAGCAACAAGGCCCTCGAAGTGCAGGGCGCCTCCACGGCCGACAGCGCGAACATCGTCCAGTACGACGACTGGGGCGGTACCAACCAGCAGTGGAAGCTGGTCAAGGTCGGCGACGACACCTCCGCCCCGTGCGACCTTCCGTCCTCCTACCGCTGGACGTCGACGGGCGCGCTGGCGCAGCCCAAGTCGGGATGGGTGTCGCTCAAGGACTTCACCGTCGTCCCCTACAACGGCAAACAACTCGTCTACGCGACGACGCACGACACGGGGACCAGCTGGGGTTCGATGAACTTCAACCTGTTCGGCGACTGGTCGCAGATGGCCTCCGCCGGCCAGAACGCGATGTCGAGCTCCACGGTCGCGCCCACGCTCTTCTACTTCGCCCCGAAGAACATCTGGGTGCTCACCTACCAATGGGGCGGGAGCGCCTTCTCATACCGGACGTCGAGCGACCCCACCAACCCGAACGGCTGGTCGTCCCCGCAGGTGCTCTTCTCCGGAACCATCTCCGGCTCCGGCACGGGTCCCATCGACCAGACACTCATCGGTGACGGAACGAACATGTACCTGTTCTTCGCCGGTGACAACGGCAAGATTTACCGGGCCAGCATGCCGATCGGAAACTTCCCGGGCAGCTTCGGCGCGAACTCGACCGTGGTCATGAGCGATACGACGAACAACCTGTTCGAAGCCCCGCAGGTCTACAAACTGCAGGGCCAGAACCGCTACCTCATGATCGTTGAGGCGATCGGCGCGCAGGGCCGCTACTTCCGCTCGTTCACGGCCACCAGCTTGAACGGCTCCTGGACACCCCAGGCCGCGACCGAGAGCAATCCGTTCGCCGGCAAGGCCAACAGCGGTGCCACCTGGACCAACGACATCAGCCATGGCGAGCTGATCCGCACCAGCCCCGATCAGACCATGACCGTCGACCCCTGCAACCTCCAGTTCCTGTACCAGGGGCGCAGCCCCAGCTCCGGCGGCGACTACGGCCTCCTGCCCTACCGCCCGGGCCTGCTGACCCGTCAGCGCTGACGGCGCGTTGAGCGCGGAGGTCAGCGGGGGGCGCGGGAACTCCGACCAGTTCCCACGCCCCCTCACGCGGGCGACGACGCGCAGCCCCCGAGCTCTCACCCGGGCAACAGCACAGCCCGTCCCCGCACCCGTCCGCCGCGCAGAGCCGCAAGCGCTGCGGGAGCGTCAGCGAGGCCAAACTCCTCTACTGCCAGCGTCAGTTCGCCCTCGGAGAGCCGTCGGACCAGGTCGCCGGAGACCTCACGGGCCCGGCGCTCCTGGCGGATCATGTTCACCGGCAGCAGCGCCACCTCGTCGAGCAGCCAGCTCGGCAGATCGAGCTCGACGTGCGGGCCCGCCACGTAGCCGATGACCACGGCGCGTCCGCCTTGCCGCACCCACCGGCTGCGGCCGACAAGTCCCGCGCCGCCGAGCGTGTCGACGAGCAGCGACGTCGACCGGTCCCGGGCGAGACCTTCCGCGTCATCCAGCGTCAGAGCCTGGACCCCCTTCGGCACGTCGGCCAGCTGGTCCTCCCGGCCGACCACGCCCGTCACCCTGGCGCCCGCGGCCAGTGCCTGCTGGGCCACCATCGCGCCGACCGCGCCGGCGGCCCCCACCACGACGACGTCCTCGTTCCGACCGATCCGGGCGATGTCGTGCAGAGCCACGTGCGCGGTCGTGGCGGGGACGAAGAAGCTCGCCGCCACCGCGGGGTCGAGCGGGGCGCCGAGCGGGGTGACGGCCTTGCGCTTCACGCTGACCCGCTCGGTCCAGGTGCCGTCGCGCAGCAGGCCCAGGCCGCCACCGCGCAGGACGACCCGGGTTCCGGGGGCCAGACCGGAGTCGGCGTCCGCCTCCAGGACCGTACCCGCGCCCTCGACACCGCCGATGTACGGAAGCGCGGGCTTGAGCTCGAAGTCGCCGGACGCGACGGTGGCATCGAGGTGCGAAACACCACCCGCCGTGACCTGGACGAGCACCTCACCCGCCGCGCGCACGGGCTCGGGCACCTCGTCGAGGACCGGAGCGGCGCCCCAGTCGTGGAACCGGACCGCCCGCATCAGCCGGCGGCCTTGCCGATGAACTCCAGGCTGAGCGCGTTGAAGCGCTCGGCCTGCTCGTGCTGCGGCCAGTGCCCGCAGTTCTCGAACAGTTCGAGGCGCGAGCCGGGAATAGCCTCGTGCAGGGCCGTCGCCTCAGGGGTCTCGCCGAACGGGTTCTGGCGTCCCCACACCACCAGCGTCGGCTGGGCGATCCGCGCCAGGTGCTCGGGGCGTAGCAGGTTGCGTTGGCGCCGCTCCATCTGCTGGAGGGAGAGCAGGTTGTCGACGCCCGCGACGAACTCCGGCGTGTGGTAGATCGCGTGCCGGACCTCGACCAGTTCCTCGGTGGCGGAGGCATCGTCGGCCATAAGGAGGCGCATTCGCTTGCGGGTGAGTTCGATGTCGTCGGAGGTGACGGCCTTCTTGGTGCTGGTGCGGATACGGTCCATCACCTCGGGATTGGCCACCGTACCGCCGGAGCACAGGAGTTGAAGGCTGCGCACCCGCTCGGGGTGCTCGATGGCGGCGCGGGCGCCGACCCAGCCGCCCAGGGACTCGCCGACGATGTGGACGCTGTCGACACCGACGACGTCCAGGTAATCGATCAGGTGGGCGACGTAGTCGGCGATCTCGTACGGCTTGTCGGGCTTGCCGGTGTAGCCGTGGCCGAGCATGTCGATGGCGTGCAGGTCGTAGGCGGCGTGCGCGGTGATGTTGCGCGCGAAGGCCTCCAGGTGACCGCTGGTGCCGTGCAGGAAGACGACGGCCTGGGCGCTCGGGTCACCGGCGCGCAGGGCGCGGGTGGGGACCCCGGCCGCGTCGACGTACTCGACCCGGAAGGGGGTGGGGCTGATCTCGGTCCAGATGGACATGCTGCACTCCGAAAGGCGGTTGGGACGGGGGAGGCTTCAGCTCAAGGAGTTGAGGAAGCCGCTGACCACCGAGTGGTACGCCTCGGGGCGCTCCTCCTCGAGGTGGTGGGAGGTGTGGTCCATCACGTGGAGGTTGCCGTTCGGCACCATGCGGGCCAGCATCAGCGGGTAGTCCGGGGTGAGGAACGCGTCCTGCATGCCCCAGATGAACAGCGTGGGAGCCTGGATCTGCCCCAGTTCCTCGGTGAGGTCCTGCCAGTCGCCGCGGGGCGAGTCGGACATGGCCGCCAGCGCGCGCTCCTCCTGGTCGAGGCTCTGTTCGTAGCGCAGCGTCAGTGTCTCCTCGGGGAGTTTCGCGCCGTCGTACCACTCCAGCTTCGTGATGAGGTCCCGCATCTTCTCGCGGGTCGGGCCCTCGCCGCCGTAGTAGACGTCGCGGGCCGTGCGGCCGCGGTGACCGTTCTCCGGGAGCGGGGCGAGCGGCCCGTAGAAGACGGGCATGCTGCCGGTGATGACGAGGGACCGGACGCGGTCCGGGTACTTCGCGGCGAGGTTGAGGGCGATGGTGCCGCCCCACGAGCTGCACACGAAGTCGGCGCGGTCGACGCCGAGCGTGTCGAGGAGGCCGACGGTCTTCGCCGCGTGGTGGTCCCACATCGGGCCCTCGATGGGGGACTTCTCCGACTTGCCGTACTGCTGGATGTCGACGAGCAGACAGCGCCGGTCGGCGGCGAACAGGTGCGCGACGGGCCCGAAGTCGCTCCACGCGGTGCAGCCGGGGCCGCCACCGTGCAGGAACACGGTGTCGGGTCCCGAGCCGAGGTCGTGGTAGTGGTAGCGGATGCCCGCGCCGTCCGCGTAGTGGCTCTCCGGTGCTGGTGACATGCGAGTCCTTCCGTACGAATGCGAGGGGAGCGGTGTCAAGCCCATCACCGGGCCGGGCGCGGGCCCAGCGTCGCGGTCCGTTCAGCGAACCGCTCTCGCTGGGCGAATCGGGTGACCGCTCACTGCGCGGTGTAGCCGCCGTCCGCGTGTATCACCGCACCGGTGGTGAAGGACGAGCCGGCGGCGAGCAGCGGGAGCACCGCGTGCGCGATGTCCTCGGGCCTGCCCCAGCGGCCCAGCGGCACCTTGGCGGTGAAGGCGGCCTGGGCGGCGGCGTCGGTAGCGGTGTCACTCTCGTTCATGGGGGTGCGGACGGGGCCGGGCGCGACGCAGTTCACGGTGACGCCGGTCCCGGCGACCTCCAGGGCCGCCGACCGGGTGAGCGCGGCGATCGCGCCTTTGGTGGCGGCATAGCCGCCCCGCTCAGGGGCGCCAGTCGAGCCGAGCACGGAGCCGATCGTGACGATGCGTCCGTGCCTGGCGTCGAGCATGCCGGGCAGGACGGCCCGCATCGCCAGCCATGTGCCGATGACGTTGGTGTCGAGGGCGGCGCGGAAGTCCTCGATCGTGAGGTCGAGCACCGAGCCGCGGGCGAGTTGGCCGGCGGCCGTCACCAGGCCGGTGAAGGGGCCCCAGCGTTCGGCGGCCCGGCTCACGGCCGCGGCCAGCGCGTCGGGGTCGGTGGTGTCCGCGACCAGAGCCAACTGGCGCTCGCCCGCGATGCTTTCGAGCTGCTTCGCCGCCGCGCGGCAGCGGTCTTCGGAACGCCCGGTGATCACCACGGGGCGCCCGGCATGGGCCACCGCCTCCGCGACGGCCAGGCCGATCCCGCTCGTGCCGCCCGTGACGAGCACGGCCCCGCCTCGCGCGGCTTCTGCGGTGGGCCGGGTCTCGCTGGACTGGTTCTCGGTGGGCTGGTTCTCAGTGGGCTGGGACTCGGTGTGCTGTAGGGAACTCATCCGCCGAGGATGCGGAACGTACGGGAACACGCCAACGCGGGCGGTCCGGTCACCGGAACCGGACCACCCGCGTCGGTGCGGCCTCACCGTCCGGTGAACACCGGCGCCCGCTTGTCGAGGAATGCCTGAAGCCCCTCCGCCGCGTCGGCCGTCCCTATCAGGTCGGCGACGCCCTTCTCCTCGCGTGCCAGGGCCTGTTCGACGGGCAGCCCGTACCCCTCGTCGACGACCCGCTTGAGCAGGGCGATGGTGGCCGTCGGCTGCGCCGCGAGGCGGCGGGCCCGCTCGGCGACCGTCGCCTCGAACTCGGCCTGCTCCGCCACGACGTCGACAAGTCCGAGCTCCAGGGCGCGCTGCGGTGTGAGTAGTTCCCCCTCGATCATCAGGCGCTTCGCCAGGTGGGGGCCGACGAGCCGGGGGAGTCGCTGACTGCCACCGGCCCCCGGGAACAGCCCGAGCCGCATCTCCGGAAAGCCGAACGTGGCCTGTGTCGAGATGATCCGCAGGTCACAGGCGAGCGACAACTCCGCGCCGCCGCCCAGCGCGTGGCCGTTCAGTGCCGCGACGACCGGCTTGGGGGTCTGCTCGATCATTCGCTGTACGCGGATCCAGCGGCGCATCTTGGCCTGGTTCTCCGCGGACAGGTCCCGCATGACGGCGATGTCGGCACCGGCGACGAAGAACCTGCCGGTGCCGGTGATGACGATGCAGCGCACCCCCGGATCGGCGGCCAGCGGCGACAGAGTCGCGAGGAACTCCTCGATCATCGCCGGATCCACGGCGTTCACCTTGGGACGGTCCACGCGGACGGTGGCCACTGCGCCGTCACGCGTCACGTGCAGCACGGAGGTCTTCTCCTCGGCCGGCTTCTCCTGAGTCGGCTTCTCCTGGCTCAGCTTCTCCCGGATCATCCTCGCCTCGCTCACTCGGTCACTCCTTCGTCGGTCAGCGTCTCCAGCCGTTCATCGCTCAGGCCCAGCAGTTCTCGCAGCACCTCGTCGGTGTGCTGACCGAGGAGAGGTGCGGGCCGGTCGATTTCGCCGGGTGTCGCGGACAGCCGCGCGACGATTCCCTCGTGCCGGACCGGCCCGGTGAGGGGGTGGTCCAGTACGGGATAGAAGCCGCGGGCCGCGAGCTGCTCGTCGGCCTCGACCAGGTCCTGCCCGGTCGCCACGACCGTCGCCGCGATGCCCTCCGCCTGGAGCGTCTCGGCCAGTTTGTGCGCGTCGTGCCGGCCCGTCCAGGCGGCGAGGGCGGCGTCGATCTCGTCCTCGTGCGCCCGCCGGGCAGCCAAGTCGCCGTCAGCACAGGGGAGTTCGACGAGGTGCGTCAGCGCGTGCCACTGTGCTTCGTCGGTCACCGACACCGCCACCCACCGGTCGTCCCCGGCCGCCGGATACACACCGTGCGGCACGGCGCTCGGCGACCGGTTGGGGAACTCGGCGGTCCTGGGATCCGGCCCACCGTCGCCCAGGGCGGATTCCAGGGCGGCCGGTCCCATCGTCGCGGCCATCGCCTCCAGCTGGGACAGATCCACGTGGCCGCCACGCCCCCGCGCCAGCAGGTCGAGTGTGGCGAGCACCGCGGAATTGGCCGCGATCATGTCGCCGAGCCCGAAGGTCAGACCCTGCGGCGGGCCGCCCGGCTCGCGGGTCTCGCTGGACAGGCCGGACATCGCGGCGAGTGTGTCGGCGAACGTGACGGCGTTGCGCCAGGGACCGGTCTGCCCCACCCCCGCCATCGACACCAGGATCACGTTTGGGTTCAGTTCGCGCAGCGACGCGTAGTCCATGCCCCAGCGGGCGAGCACACCCGGGCTGAAGTTCTCCACGACGACGTCGCAGTGGGGGACCAGTTCGCGCAGCAGCCGCCGGCCCTCCTCGGTCCGCAGGTTCAGGGCGACGCCGCGCTTGTTGCGGTTGAAGTTGATGAAGTAGCCGCTGTCGTCGGGGTCGGAGCCCGGCCGCAGATGCATCGACGGCGCGAACCGCGTGGGGTCCTGGCGGTGCCGCGACTCGATCTTGACGATGTCCGCACCGTGCTCCCCGAGCTGCTTGGTCACGTACGGGCCGGCGAGGACCCAGGTCAGATCGAGGACCCGCACCCCTTCCAGGGATCGGGACGTGGGCCGTTCAGCCCGCTGGCGCGTGCGGCCGGGGCCGCGCCACGGCGCGTCGCTCTCCGCCCGGTGCAGCGCGGGCAGCGTGACCGGCCGCGGCAGCGCAGCCCAGGGAAAACCGACGTCCTCGACGCCGCCGTCCGGCAGCCCCTCGCCGGTGATCGTGACCAGGGACTCGCGGTCGCGCAGCTGCGGGTTGTCGGTCAGCCGCCCGGCCGGTACGACCTCGGCCCACGGCAGGGCCCGCTCGCGCGCCTCCGCGGCCAGTTCGGCGGCCGACTGCCGCGCCGCGAACCGCCGTACGACAGCGTCCACATGGGGGCGTTGCTGCCATCGGTATGTGGCGTCCTGCCAGCGCTCGTCGAGCAGATCACCTGCCTCGCCCCGCTCGGCCATCCACGCCAGCAGATCCGTCCACATCCGGTTGCTGCCGGAGTAGCCTCCGGCCACATACCCGTCCGCCGTCTCGAAGATCTGGTGCGCCACGTGCTCGTACACCCCTCCGTTGCGTACGGGGAAACGTCCGGCGTGGATCCATGCGAGGGCGGCGGTCTCCAGCGTGGCGGCGACGGCCTCCTGCGCGGAGACGTCGACCAGCTGAGGGGTGCCCGACACGACGGCCAGGAGCGCCCCGATAGCCGCGTGGGCGCCGGCCGTCTGGAGCGCCTGTTCGCGCGGCGGCGGCTTGGGCTGTGCGTCAGGGCGCCCGCCGAGCCAGGTCATGCCGCCCGCCGACGCGAGCACCAGATCGTCGCCGATCCAGTCGCGGCGCGGCCCGGTCAGCCCGAAGGGCGTCACCACCACGTGCACGGCGTGCGGCCACCGGGACGAACCGTCCTCCCGCAGGCCGTGCAACCGCGCCACGGGCCCACTCTCCAGGACGACGTTGGCGGCCGCCGCCAGTGCGTCGAGCTCGGCCGGGTCCGCCGCCGGCACCCAGCGCTTGCCCGCGTGCCAGTGCGTACGGGCCGCCGCGTCGAGGCCGGTGCCCGGCTCGGTCCGTACGACGTCGGCGCCGATCCCGACGAGCAACCGGGCGCCCTGGAAAGCGAGTTCATCGGTCAGGTCGAGCACGCGCAGTGCTGCCGGGTCCGTGTCTGGTCCCACCACGGCTCCTCCCCTTACGTGTCCGCAGCCTTTGCGGAATCTCACGATCAACGGGGGCGGGAAGACGGGCCACCGGGGTGTTCTGCTGACCGGAACCAGATCCGTACCCGGATCCGGGGCGTGTCCCGAGAGCAGTGGCGGGCGAGTACTCAGCTCACGGCGTGGGCGGGGCGCGCCCCGGCCGGCTTCGGTCCGCGTACCGTGCGCGCCGCGCGTGGCGTTTCGTACGACGGACTCTCCTCCGTCTTTTGCGCCACGCCCCGCTCGATGCTCTCCGCCGTGGAACGCAGCGCCGCGAGGTGTCGGTCCGCCGACACCTGCGCGACCGGTCCGGTGAGCGAGAGCGCCGCGTACTCCGTCCCGCCCAGAGCCACCGGTACGGCGAGGCTGGCGTCCCCGATCCTGACTCCCTCGATCTCCAGCGCGTACCCCTGACGGGCCGCCCTGGACAGCCGCTGGGCAAGGACCTGCGGGTCCGTGACGGAGCGCGGGGTCAGTGCGGGCAGCCCCCTGCCGGCGAGCTCCGCCACCCGCTCGGGTCCGTCCGCCGCCAGGGCGAGCAGCATCTGACCGGTCGCCGTACAGGACGCGGGGAGCCGACCGCCGACGTACGAGTGGGTGAGCACGTTGGCCTCACCGGCGATCTTCTCCAGGAACAGGACGTGGGTACCGTCGAGGACCGCGAGGTGCACGGCCGTGCGGATCCGCGTGAACAGGTCGGTCATCAGCGGGCGGGCCACGGTGCGCAGCACCGAGGAGGAGGCCACCCGCTGCCCCAGATGAAAGAGCCTGATGCCGAGCTCGTACGTGTCACCGTGCCGGTCCAGCAGCCCCCACTGCACCAGTTCCCGGGCGAGGCGGTACGCCGACGCCTTGGGCACGCCCGACCGGCGGCTCAGCTCGCTCAGCCGCAGCCGGTCCGCCCCTGACTCGAACGCGGCGAGCAGCAGCTGAGCCTTGCCCAGGACGGAATTCGGCAGCAGGACGTCCTTGTCGGCGTACGACCCCATCAGCGTCCCCTTTAATTCGTCGCATGGCGGTACGGGCCATTTGAAGTGCAACAACGCCATGTTGCATAGAGGGGCGGGGGTGTAAACATCAGGCAACAGGCGTGGTGATGTTCTCCTTCCGGGGCTGGTCGGCGTCCTGCGGGGCGTGCTGCCCGGGGTCCTTCGGTACCTGCGCGAAGAAGACCAGTGCCACCAGCGTGACGAGAGCCATCCCCATGGTCAGCAGCGCGACCGGCAGGAAATGTCCCGTGGCGGCCAGCAGCGCCGTCGCCACCACGGGTGACAGGCCACCGGCGATCGCCGACGACAGCTCGTGGCCCAGTGCCATCCCGGAGTAGCGGGTGCTGGTGCTGAACAGCTCGGAGAAGTAGGAGGGTTGGACGCCGATCATCGCGGCGATGGCGACGTGGCCGACGACGAACGCCATCCACACCGCGGCGGGCCGACCCGTGTCCATGAGGAGGAAGAAGGGCGCCGCCCACACCAGCATGCCGATCGCCCCGCCCAGATAGACAGGACGCCTGCCCACCTTGTCGGAGAGCCGCCCGAAGACGACCATCATCGCCGAGTCCACCAGCATCCCGACGATCCCGGCCCACAGCAGCACGGTCGGGGAGATCCCGATGTACGCCCCGTACACGAGGGAGAAAGACATGAAGATGTAGCTGGCGCCGCTGTCGGCGAAGCGCAGCGCCATCGCGAACAGCACCTGGCGCGGATGGCGCCGCAGTACTTCCCGCAGCGGCGAACGAGGCGCGCTCTCGGCCTCGGTGGACTCGGCCTCGAAGCTGTCCGTCTCGCCGAGATTGCGGCGGATGTAGATCCCCACCACGAAGATCACCGCGCTGGCCAGGAACGGGAGCCGCCAGCCCCAGGCCAGGAAGCCGTCCCCGGATACCTGCTCGGCCAGCCACAGCGCCAGGGCCGACAGGACGAAGCCCAGGCCCATGCCGCAGGAGCTGAACGAGGCGAGGAACCCACGGCGCTCGGCCGGGACGTTCTCGGTGATGATGAGGACGCCGCCGCCCCATTCGCCGCCGGCCGCCGCGCCCTGGAGGACCCGCAGCAGGACCAAAAGCAGCGGGGAGAGCAGACCGGCCGTGGAGTACGAGGGCAGCAGCCCCATACAGAAGGTGGCACCGCCCATCAGCGAGAGCGTTCCCATGAGCGCGGCCTTGCGCCCCCGCCGGTCACCGATGTGCCCGAAGATCAGACCGCCGATGGGCCGCGCGGCGAACCCCACGGCATGACCGGCCAGGGCCGCGATGGTGCCGAGCAGCGGATGCCCGCCGGAGGGGAAGAAGACCGTGCCGAGGACCAGCGCGGCAGCCGTGGTGTAGAGGAAGAAGTCGTACCACTCCATCATGTTGCCGGCGACGGACGCGATGACCACGCGTCGCGTCGTGGACGTGCCCTCGGTCGTGCTCTTGGGGGGCATGTGTGCTCCTTGCCGTTCGAGCCTGAGATCGGTGGAGCGTACGAACGGCCGGAAGTCGCCTCAATCGAGCCGGTCCGCCAGGCGGGACGCCGTGCTTTCCGCCGGCCTCCCGGGGTGCCAGGTTTCCGCCACCTCGACAGCACTCCGACCCGGAGGTCGTATCCGATGTCCTGTATCCACCGCACCAGACGGCGCCCGGTGGCCGCCCTGCTCACCCTGCTCGCAGTCCTCTCCGCCACCGCCTGCGGTGCGGGCACCACCGACTCGGAGGGATCCGCGGGCGGCAAGAGCCCGACCGTCCGGATCGCGCTCGGCGTCGACGCGTCGTACGCCCCGCTGTATCTGGCCGCCGAGCGCGGCCTGTTCAAGAAGGCCGGCCTCGACGTGCAGCTGACGAAAGTGGAGGGTGGACCCGCCGCGGCCCAGGCGGTCACGGCCGGTACCGCACAGATGTCGGCCAACGCCGACTCCACCGCGCTGCCGCAGATGGTGAGCAACCCGCGCCTGCGCGCCCTGGGCGTCTTCCAGTCCTCGGGCCGCCTCCTCAAGGTCGTCCTGCGCAAGGGCATCACCTCACCGCGGGACATCAAGACGATGGGCTCGATCCAGGGCATCGGCCTGTACGCCACGCATGAGTACCTGCAGCACCACGGCGTCGAGCCGGACTCCGTGAAGATCCAGCAGAGCTCTCCGCAGGAGATCCCCACCATGCTCCAGCGCGGCGACATCGACGGCTACATCCTCTTCGACCCCTGGGTGACCAAGGGCGTCGAGGCGGGCGGCCACATCGCCGGTTCCACCGGCGACTTCGGTGTCACGTACCGGCAGTGGCTGCTCGCGGACGACAAGTGGCTGAAGGGGCACCAGGATCTCGCCGGGAAGGTGTTCAAGGTGGTCGCGGAGGCCGACCGGCTGGTGACCAAGGATCCGCACGCGGCCGCCCTCGCGGCTCATCAGCAGGCCCAGCTGCCGGTGGCACAGACGCAGAAGGCCGTCGGTGAGATCTCCTTCACGTCCCGCGCACTGACGGCGGCCGATGTCGCCTCCTCGCGCAAGATCGTGGACTTCCTCCTCGCGCAGAAGCTCATCAAGAGCGCACCCGACTACGACACCGTGCTGCTGCGCGGCTGGTACGACCAGCACGCCAAGTGACCGCCTTCCACGAGCCACGTCCGGGCCGTCCCGCTGAGCGGACCGTTGCGCATGCTTCTGCCCTTGGACTGGCAGTAGCGTTCGCCCACTCGCGGGCCCGCACCCCGATTACCTGCCGAAAAGCGCCCCAATCCGAGGTGACCATGCAGACAATGTCCCGCCCGAAAGCCCGCCCGACCAAGCGCATCGCCGGCACCGTCTTCCTCACCGCCGCACTGACCGCGGTGACCGCCTGCGGAACGGGCACCACCGACGCCGGCTCGGGCTCCGGCGGCGGGGCAGGTGGTCCCCATATACGTATCGCAGTGGGTATCGATGCCGGGTACGCGCCGTTCTTCGTGGCCGATGCCGAGGGGTTGTGGGCCAAGCACGGGGTCGACGTCGACCTCGTCCAGTTCGCCAAGGGCGGGGAAGGCGTCGACGCCTTGGGCGCCGGGCAGGTCCAGATGGCGGGGAACTCCGACGCCACCACCATCGGCCTGCTCGGACAGAACCCGGATCTGCGCTCACTCCTCGTGTACGAGGACTCCGGGAAGTACCTCAAGGTCGTCCTGCGACCCGGTGTGAAGTCCCCCGCGAAGATCCGGAAGATGGCCGTGGTCCCGGGCCTGTCCGAGCTGGCCGCCACGCGGTTCCTCGAATCGAAAAACATCAAGCCCGACTCGGTCGAGTTCGTGACGGCCGACCCTGCCGAGATCCCGGCGCTCACCAAGAAGGGCGACGTGGACGCCTACGTCCTGTGGGAGCCGTGGCCGGCCAAGGGGGTGGAGCTGGGCGAGCGGATCCTGGAGACCACGGGCGACTACGGCTTCAGCTACCAGCACTGGCTCCTTTCGACGGCACCCTGGCTCAAGGACAACAAGAGCGTTGCCGTCAAGGTGGCCGCAGCCCTCGCGGAAGCGGCCGAGAAGACAGAGAGCGATCCGCAGGCCGCGGCGAAGGCCACCAAGGACGCCGCGAAGATCCCCGCCGACCAGACCCTGAACGCGGCGAAGGAGATCGACTTCGCCGTCCGCGACTTCACGGCGAAGGACCTCAAGGGCTACGAGAGTACGGCCCAGTTCTACCTGGAAACCGGCAAGGTCAAGGCCCGCCCCGACGTGTCCCGCACCGTCCAGCGCGGCTGGCTCGCCGACAACAAGGAGGGGTCTTGATGACCAAGGCGATCAAGGGCATCGAGAAGGAGACAGTGCCGGGGGAGGGCGCGGTGGCCGCGACGACCGTGACAGCTCCCCGTACGCCCACGGAGCCGACAGCCGGACGCGGAGCGGCGCTGCGCGTCGAGGGCGCGGGCATCTCCTTCGGTGACTTCCGGGCCGTCCAGGGCATCGATCTGGACATCCCGGCCGGGGAGTTTCTCTGTCTCCTCGGACCGAGCGGCTGCGGCAAGTCCACGCTGTTGTCGGCGATGGCGGGATTCATCCAGGTCAGCGAGGGGACTCTCACCGCGGACGGCGTGCCCGTCCGCGGCCCCGGCCCGGACCTCGGCATGGTGTTCCAGAGCAGCGAGGCCCTCTTCGACTGGATGACGGTGCAGCAGAACGTCACCTTCGGGCCTCGCATGCGCGGCTTGTCCCGCGCCGAGCAGAACCGGGTGGCCGACGAGTACCTCGGCCTGGTCGGCCTGCGCCACTGCGCGGACCGCTACCCCGGCCAGCTCAGCGGCGGCATGCGCCAGCGCGTCCAGATCGCCCGGGTCCTCGCCAACGAACCGGGCGTCGTCCTCATGGACGAGCCCTTCGGCGCGCTCGACGCGCAGACCCGGCAGGTGTTGCAGCAGGAGACGGCCCGCATCTGGAGCGCGTCCGGCTGCACCGTCGTCTTCGTGACGCACGACATCGACGAGGCGATCCTCCTCGCCGACCGGGTCGCCGTGATGACGGCGGGCCCCGCTGCCTCGATCAAGTCCCTGTACACGGTCGACCTGCCGCGCCCCCGCGACGAGTCCGACCCCGCCGCCCTGCGCCTGCGCAGCCGGCTGCGCGAGGACATCGGAGAAGAGGTTCGCAAGGCCATGCGCGATCAAGGACTCGACGACCAGCTCGACCGAGAGGCGAAAGGCGCATGACGATCACCACGACCGAGGCCCCGACCCCGACCCCGACCCCGGCCCGCACCCGCACCCGCCCGCGCCGCACCAACGGGAAGGGCGGCGGACAAGCGCTGCGTACCGTCGGCCTCTATGCCGTCGCCATCCTCATCGGCCTGGGTGTCTGGCAGCTCCTGGCCATGAAGTACGGCCCGTCCCTGGTCGCCTCGCCGAGCCAGACCCTGTCGGCCGCCCGCGAACTGGCGTCCGACGGCACGCTGGGCAACTCGGTCATCGCCTCAAGCCGCCGCATTCTGATCGGCTGGGGCCTGGGCGTCGTGGTCGGCGCCCCGCTCGGCCTGCTCATCGGGCAGATCAGGATCGTCCGCCTGCTCCTGGAGCCGTACACCGAGTTCTTCCGCTTCATCCCGCCGGTCGCGTTCGTGACCCTGGCGGTGGTGTGGCTGGGCATCGGTGAGAGTTCGAAGGTGGTCCTGATCTTCTACACGGCCGTCTTCATCGTCACGCTCAACACCAGCGCGGGTGTGATGGCCGTCAACGAGTCCAAGCTGCGGGCCGCGGCCAGCCTCGGAGCCGGCCGCCGCCAGATCCTCCAGCGCGTCGTGCTGCCGTCCACCGTCCCGTACATCCTCACGGGCGCCCGCCTCGCCATGGGCAACAGCTTTCTGACGATCGTCTCCGCCGAGATCGTCGCTGCCCAGGTGGGTCTCGGCTCCCTGATCTGGACCTCCCGCAACTACGGCCGCATCGACTGGGTCTTCGTCGGCATCATCACCCTCGGCATTTTGGGCCTCGTCTACGACCGGATCCTGCGCGTCATCGCGATGCGTGTACTGCACAAGTATGGAGCTAAGGTGTAAACGGGGGCCGTAACGATCTTACGGGGGGAAGCGCCGTGACCAACGGGGGATGAATGGAGAACGCAGCACATGAGCATCACCTCGTCCACATCGCGCGCCCTGTTCCTTGAGGAGTTCGGCACTCTCCCGAAGCTCAAGGAACGCCCCTTGCCCGAGCCGCGCCCCGGGCAGACCCTCGTCCGGGTGGCGGCGGCCACCGCCGCCCATCTGGACCTCAACATCCTCGACGGACAGTTCGGCATCCTGCCCGAGCTGCCGTTCATCCCCGGCACCCAGGGCAGCGGCTATGTCGTCGCCTCGGACACCCACCCCGAGGGTGCCCTGGTGCGGCTGCGCGGTGAGGGGCTCGGCCTGAGCCGTGACGGCGCCTGGGCCGAGCACGCGCTCGTGCCGGACACCGCCGCGGAGACCATGCCCGAGGGCACCGACCCGGCTCTGGCCTGCATCTACTTCTCCCCGGTCGGCACTGCCTGGGCGACCGTCCACCCGATCGCCCAGGTGCGGCCGGGGGAGCGGGTCCTTGTCACCGGCGCGTCCGGCGCGGTCGGCGCCATGGCCGTGCAGCTCGCGGCGCGCGCCGGCGCGGAGGTGGTCGGCGTGGTCAGCCGGCCGGCGAAGCTGCCGCACGTACCCGGCGTCGCCAAGGCACTGCTCGCCTCCGACCTCTCCGAGGACGCGATCGGCGGCAAGGTCGACGTCCTGATCGACTCGGTCGGCGGCCAGATCCTGCAGAGCGCCCTCACCCTGGTCCGCCCGCGCGGCCGGGCCGCGCTCCTCGGCTACACGGCCGGCCGCGAACTCACCCTGGACCTCGCGGACTTCTTCCTCGCCGACGTCTCCCTCCTCCCCGTGAACATGATGAGCCGCGGCCCGGAGGTCGCCCCCGAGGTGTTGCACCTGCTGCCGGACCTGTCCTCCGGCGCGCTGACGCTGCCGTACGAGAGCTACGGGATGGACGCGCTCGGCGAGGCGGTGGAGCGGCTGCGCTCGGGCACGGCGGTGGGCAAGATCGTGCTCGACATGGAGCACTGACCCAGGGCGTTTTCCCCGCGAAGACCCAAAGGGCCCCCTCCCACAGGAGGGGGCCCTTCGCGCTTGCCGGGTCAGGACGGGGAAACACCTGCCTGCGCGGCGAGTTGGTCCGGGTCGACGGGAAGCCAGTCGTACTCGACGGAGTTCCAGAAGGCGCACTGGCGGCGCGCCTCGTACACGCCGGTCTTCAGCGCCCGGCTCTCACCGCCCGGCAGCAGGGACATGAACTTCCCCGCCCGGTACGACGGCCAGGCGGCGATCCCCGAGGTGGCGGGGTCCCCGTGCTTCACGAACGAGCCCCAGTAGCGCACCATCCCACCGGACAGCTGCTGCTGCTCGGGAGTCAGCAGCTTCGATCTGTCCGAGGGCATCAGGTACGGCAGCTCACTGCCGTGCGAGGCACCCGCGTCGAAGTCGGACGCCGGGCGGCCGGTGGGCGGATGCGGGTCGTTGAACTCGTAGTAGTACGTGTGCGGTTGCCGCTTCGAGTACTGGGCCGTGAGTTCCTGGTACTGACAGCCCCCGAGTCCGTAGAAGGCGCTGCTGTCGCCCCACAGGGCGCCGAAGGCGTACGCCCCGGTGTACGAGTCACCGTAGGCGCTGAACGGATAGCGTGCGAGGACGGCTTCGGCCTCGTCCCCGAACTCGATCCGGACCGCCTTCTCGTACTGGCCCTTCGTCGCGTTCGCGAACGGCCCCGCCCACCCGCGCATTTCGTCACGCGTGTGGCCGACGAGGAGGGGAACGTTCGCGGTCCGTCCGGTGTGTACGGCCTTGAGCGGAGCGACGGGCAGTTCGGGAACCCCGGACGTGGGCAGCGGGCCGGTCACGAGGCCGCCGATGAAGTTCGCGGCCGCGGCCTGCAGTTCACTGGCGGGCTTGGCCCGTAGACAGGCCGGATCGGCCGAGTAGGCGGAGCAGCCGGCGGCCGTCGCGTACTTCTTTCCGCGGGCGACGGCCTGATCGACCGTGTGGCTCGGGCACCCGCCGCTCTGGATGATCGCGCCGGAGAAGAGACCACGTGCCGATGGCGATGCCAACTGCGCACACACGGAATGGCCGCCGGCCGACAGTCCACCGATCGTCACCCGGCTCGCGTCCCCGCCGAATGCTCCGATGTTGCGCTGGGTCCAGCGCAGCGCGGCCTGCTGGTCGAGCAGACCGTAGTTGCCCGCGCCCCGCTTGCTCAGCCCGGGCAGGTCGAGGAAGCCGAACACGCCGAGGCGGTAATTGATGGTGACGACCACGACGTTGTTGGTCCTGGCGATCAACGAGCCGTCCTGCGTGTCCCCCGAACCGGAGGAGAAGCCGCCGCCGTGGATCCAGAACATCACCGGCAGCGGGCGGCCCGTCCGGTTGGCGGGGGTGTAGACGTTCAGGTACAGGCAGTCCTCGCTCATCCCCGGGCTCGTGCTGCTCCCGTTCTGCAGACAGCGGGAGCCGGGGGAGGTGGCCGACCGGGTGCCCGTCCACGCAGCGGCGGGCGCCGGCGGCTGCCAGCGTCCGGTACCGACGGGCGGAGCCGCATACGGGACGCCGAGGTAACGGTCGACCTCGTCCGTCGAGGATCCCGCGACCGAACCCTTGTCGGTGCGGACGATCAACGAGCGCGAGGCGGCTGATGCGGGTGCAGCCGATAGGAGGGACAGCAGGACAAGGAGGCTCGCCAGGCAGGCAAGTCTCTGTCGGACAGTGGATCGCACTGATTCTCCTGAGAGTCGGAGCGATGGGCGCGTCATGCTCCGACGCGTGCGGCAGATGTGCCACGTCTGCGTTCCGCTGGGCGGACCGGTGTATCCTCAACTGTCCTCATTGCACGCCGAGTTGAGTGAGACGTCACCGCTTTCGTACGGCTCCCAGCTGGGGGCGGTCCAGGCCCGGGTCGGTGAAACCGCGCGCGACGGCGTGCAGGACGCGGGCCATCGCCTGGGCCGCGGGCGTGGCGGCGCGCTGGGCCGGTGTGGCCAGGAGAATGCGCCGGACCGGCAGAGCGGCGTCGGACGGCTGGTCTTGGGACAGGGAGAGAAGACGTACGTCACTGCGCCGGTTGGTCAGGGCCAGCCGGGGCGCTAGCGCCAGGCCGAGTCCGGCGGCGACCATGGCCTGCGCTTCCTGGTAGTCGTGGGAGGCATAGGCGATACGCGGTTCGAAGCCCGCCTGACGGCAGGATCGCCGGAGCACGTCCGCGACCGGGTGATTCTCGGCGCGGATGATCCACTCCTGGTCCGCGAGATCGGACAGCCGCACGTGATCGGAGGCGACCAGCGGAGAGCTGGTCGGCACGACCAGGACCGTGGGGTCCTCCAAGAGCGGCGTGAGGGCCAGCTGGCCGTCGTCGACGCGGTTCCAGTCGTATTCCCACAGCAGTGACAGCTCCACCTCGCCGATGTGCAGCATCTCCCGCAGCTGGGCCAGTACTCCGGCTCGCACGACCGTGCGCACCTGCGGGTGGGCCCGGCGGAAACGGGTCAGGGCGAGCGGAAGCAGGGAGGCGCTGGCCGTCGGGAAGGAGCCGAGGGCCACCACCCCACGGTCCAGATGACCGAACGCCTCCAAGTCGGCTTCCGCCGCCTGGAGTTCGCGGCGCACGGCACGCCCCCGCTCGGCGAGAGCGGCGCCCGCGGCAGTGGTGCGCACGCCGCGCGGTAGCCGCTCGATCAGTGGCTGCCCGGCTTCACGCTCGAACAGGGACATCTGCTGGGAAGCGGCGGACGTGGTCATGGACAGCGCCTCGGCGGCAGCGGTGAGCGAGCCGCGCTCGGCGACCTCGGCGAGCAACAGGAGTCGGCGGACATTGAGCATGAGACGACTTTAGAACAGCTAAACCCTCATCAATAAAGGAGACATTGTGCTGAAGCCGAAAGCTCTGCGAGAGTCTGCGCGACGCGGCGGCCCCCGCACCCGTCGCGCTGAGAGAAAGATGCTCTGACATGCACCTTCCCGCAACACTTGTGCGCGGCGGAACCAGTAAGTGCTGGCTCTTCCCGCAGGTGCACATGCCCGCCGACCGCGACCGGATCGAGCGCGTCCTCGTCGATGCCTACGGCGCGGCGGACCCGGTTCAGCTCGATGGCGTCGGCGGAGCCACGCCGACCACGTCCAAGGCGGCCGTGGTCGGCGCGAGTGCCCACGACGGCATCGACATCGACTACCTCTTCGCCCAGGTCGGCATCGGCACCGGCACGGTCGAGTGGGGCAGCAACTGCGGCAATTGCGCGACGGCCATCGCCCTGTACGCCGTGACCGAGGGCCTGGTGCCGCTCCGGGGCGACCGCACCCCCGTGGTCATGCGCAACACCAATACGGGCGCCGTCCTCGAAGCCGAGGTGGACACCCCGGGCGGCCGGGCCCAGGAGTTCGGCGACCGCACGGTCCCGGGCACGCTGGCCGGAGGTGTGCCGGTGGGTCTGGCCTTCCGTCACCCCTCGGGCGCCGCGACGGGCCGCCTCCTGCCGACCGGCTCGCCGGTCGACGAACTGCCCCTCGGCGAGGAGTCGTTGGCCGCGAGCATGGTGGACGCCGGCGCCCCGGTTGTCCTGGTGGACGCGCTGCGGGCCGAGCGGACCGGAGCCGAGACACTGGAGCAGATGCGCACGGAGGTGCCCTGGCTCCGTGCGGCCCGCCACGCCGCCGCGGTCCGCATGGGCCTGGCCGAGCCCGGGGCCGTGCCCGGTGACGCGGTGCCCAAGGTCGGCCTCGTCGGCCCTCCCGTCGCCTACACCACCACTCTCGGCGAGCACGTGGCCGCGCACGCGTACGACGTGTCCGTGCGGATGCTGTCGATGACCTCCCCGCACCCGTCCATCGGCCTCACCTCCGCGGTCGCCGTGGCCGCCGCCAACCTCGTCGAGCACACCGTGGTGGCCGAGGCGTCCACCGCCGCCGGCCGCGGCATCCTGCGCATCGGCACCCCGGCGGGTGTGCTGGCCGTGGAGGCAGCGGGCACCGGACCGGACCGGGTCACCGTCGCCCGGGCGGCACGCGTCCTGTGCCAGGCCCGCATTCTCGTACGCGATCCCGCCCTCCCGGCTGCCGCCTGATCCCCGCCCCCGCCCCGCCCCCGCAGGACAAAGAGGACAATGATGTCTCCTGAGTTGGTTTCCGTCGGCGCGCTGCTCGTCATGTTCGTCGTCGGCACCGTCCTGCCGATCAATATCGGCATCCTGGCCTTCGTCGCTTCGTTCGCGATCGGTACGACCGCACTGAACCTGACGGAGGACCAGATATTCGAGGGCTTCCCCGTGGAGCTCTTCCTCACCATCGTCGGCGTCACCTACCTGTTCGCCGTGGCCCGCCGCAACGGCACGGTCGATCTCCTGGTCGCCGCCGGAGTGCGCCTGGTGAGGGGGCGCACCTCCCTGATCCCGTGGGTGCTCTTCC
Organism: Streptomyces sp. NPDC046925; assembly: GCF_040644915.1. Classification (NCBI taxonomy): domain Bacteria; kingdom Bacillati; phylum Actinomycetota; class Actinomycetes; order Kitasatosporales; family Streptomycetaceae; genus Streptomyces; species Streptomyces sp. NPDC046925. The sequence continues at coordinate 22,425 of NZ_JBEYWZ010000015.1, forward strand.
TCCTCGCCGGCGTGCTGACATCGCTGGGCACCTTCACCCCCGCCGCCGTGGCGATCCTGGTGCCCATCGCGATGAACTTCGCCTTCCGGCACGACATCAACCCGCTCATGACCGGAATGATGGTGATCAGCGGCGCCCACGCGGGGGCCTTCTCTCCCATGGCCGTCTCGGGAGCGCTGGTGCTCGGCATGGTCGACGACACCGAACTCTCCGTCGCGCCCGCGACCCTCTTCCTCGCCAGCTTCGCCGTCAATCTCCTGTTGTCCCTGCTGACCTTCGCTGCCCTGCGGCGCCGCACGATGACGCCGGACCCGGCCGCACCGGCTCAGCACGAGACGGCGGACGGCGACACGGCCGAGCGGCGATCCACCTGGCACCAGTGGGCCACGCTCGCAGCCCTCGCGGTCCTCGTGGTGTGTGCCCTCGGCTTCCGGATGCAGATCGGTGTCCTCGCCCTGGCCGCCGGGGCGCTCCTGGCGCTCCTCGACATGAAGCGCCAGGAGAAGGCGGTGGACGGCATCAGCTGGCACACCCTGCTCCTCGTCGGCGGCATGATGACCTACATCGCGATGCTGGAGCACGCCGGGATCATCGAGAACATCTCCGAGCACGCGGCCGGCTTCGGGACCCCGCTCGTCGTGGCCCTCCTGCTCTGCTTCACGGTCGCCGTCACCTCCGCCTTCGCCTCCTCGACCGCGATCCTCACCGCGATCATCCCCATCGCCGTGCCGCTGCTGCTGTCCAGTCACCTCAGCTCGACCGGTCTGATCGCCGCGCTCGCCGTCTCCACCACGATCGTCGACGTCTCACCGTTCTCCACCAACGGAGCGCTGGTGCTGAGCAACGCACGGGGAGTGGAGCGGCGCGGCTTCTACCGCCAGGTCCTCGGCTACACCTGCGGCATCGTCGCGGCGGGGCCCGTGGTGGCCTGGGGCGCCCTGGTCCTGCCCTGGTCCTGACATCGGCGATCGGCCGACGGGACGTGACGAAGGCCTGCGTCGCGGCGGGCTGGGCAGGGACCAGCCCGCCCAGCCCTTTGTCGGACGGGTTGTCAGCTCGCCTGTGCGAGCCCCAGCGCCACGTCGACGATCATGTCCTCCTGGCCGCCGACGAGGCCGCGCTTGCCTACCTCGACGAGGATCGTGCGGACGTCGAGGCCGTAGCGCTCGGCCGCCGCTTCCGCGTGCCGCAGGAACGAGCCGTAGACCCCGGCGTAGCCGAGCGTGAGCGTCTCGCGGTCGACACGGACCGGCCGGTCCTGCAACGGGCGCACGAGATCCTCGGCCGCGTCCTGGAGCGCGAAGAGATCGCAGCCGTGCTTCCAGTCGTTGAGGTCGGCGACCGCGATGAACGGCTCGATGGGGCAGTTGCCCGCGCCCGCGCCCTGACCGGCGAGGGAGGCGTCCACGCGGGTCACGCCCTCCTCGACCGCGATCATGGAGTTGGCGACCGAGAGGGAGAGGTTCTCGTGGGCGTGGATGCCGATCTCGGTGGCCGGGTCCAGCACGTCGCGGTAGGCGCGCATCCGCTCGCGCACACCGTCCATCATCAGCCGGCCGCCGGAGTCGGTGACGTAGACGCAGTGGGCGCCGTACGACTCCATGAGCTTGGCCTGCCCGGCGAGCGTCTTGGCGTCGGCCATGTGGCTCATCATCAGGAAGCCGGACACGTCCATGCCCAACTCGCGTGCGGTGGCGATGTGCTGGGCCGAGACGTCGGCCTCGGTGCAGTGGGTGGCGACCCGTACCGAGCGCACTCCGAGCGCGTACGCCTGCTTGAGTTCCTCGATGGTGCCGATGCCGGGCAGCAGGAGAGTGGTGAGGCGGGCGTTCTCGATGTGAGCGGCGGCCGCCTCGATCCACTCCCAGTCGGTGTGGCTGCCGGGGCCGTAGTTGAGCGAGCCGCCGGCGAGGCCGTCGCCGTGGGACACCTCGATGCCGTCGACACCGGCTGCGTCGAGCGCGGCCACGATCTTCCCGACCTGCTCGGGCTCGATGCGGTGCCGGATGGCGTGCATGCCGTCCCGCAGGGTGACGTCCTGGATGAACAGCTTGTCGACGGTCATGCGTCGGCTCCCTGGAGTTCGGTGGCGCGGGCGGCCATGGCCTCAGCCATCCGCAGGGCCGCGCTGGTCATGATGTCGAGGTTCCCGGCGTAGGCGGGGAGATAGTGGGCTGCGCCCTCGACCTCCAGGAACACGGACACCTGGTGGGTGGCCGCGGCCCTGGTGAGGGTGTGCACCGGCTGGTCCGCGGGGACGGGGGTGATCTGCACCTGCTGCTTGAGTCGGTAGCCCGGCACGTACGCCGAGACCTCGTCGACCCGCCGCGCGACCGCTGTACGGATCGCTTCGTGGGCCGCCTCGTCGGGCGCGTCCACGAGCGCGAGCACGGTGTCGCGCATGATCAGCGGCGGCTCGGCCGGGTTGAGGATGATGACGGCCTTGCCGCGCTCGGCGCCGCCGACCGTCTCGATGGCGTGGCTGGTCGTCTCGGTGAACTCGTCGATGTTGGCGCGGGTGCCGGGGCCGGCGCTCTTCGAGGCGATCGAGGCGACGATCTCCGCGTACGGGACGGGCGCCACCGAGGAGATCGCGGCGACGATCGGAATGGTGGCCTGCCCGCCGCACGTCACCATGTTGACGTTGTCCGCGCCGACGTGGCCGTCGAGGTTGACCGCGGGGATCACCATCGGGCCGATGGCGGCGGGGGTCAGGTCGATGAGCTGCTTGCCGTACGGGGCGAGCGCGTGGGCGTTGGCCATGTGCGCCTTCGCGGACGTGGCGTCGAAGACGATCTTGATGTCCTCGAAGCCGTCCATCGCGATCAGGCCCTGGACGCCCTCGGCGGTCACGGGGACCCCGAGCCGCTTGGCGCGGGCGAGCCCGTCGGAGGCGGGGTCGATGCCGACCATCGCACCCATCTCCAGGGTGTCCGACAGACGGAGCACCTTGATCATCAGGTCGGTGCCGATGTTGCCCGAGCCGATGACGGCAACCTTGGTCTTCATGCGGAGGCTCCTTCGTCGGAGGCGGTGTGGAAGCGGACGGATACGGAGCCGAGTCCGCTGATGTCTGCCGTGAACGCGTCTCCGGCCGTGGCGGGCACCATCGGGCCGAGCGCGCCGGACAGGACGACTTGGCCCGCGCGCAGGGGGTCGCCGACGTCGCGGGCGGTGCGGGCGAGCCAGGCCAGGGCGGTCAGCGGATCGCCCAGACAGGCCGCCCCGTTACCCGTGGAGACGGTTTCCCCACTCCGCTCGAGGGTCATGGCGGCCTCCTCCGGCTCGAAGTCGGTGAGCGGCTTGGCCGGGGTGCCGAGGACGTAGAGCGCGGAGGAGCCGTTGTCGGCGACGGTGTCGCCGAAGGTGATGTCCCAGTCGGCGATCCGGCTGTCCACGATCTCCAGGGCGGGGACTGCATGCGCCACCGCGGCCCGGATCTGCGTGGCGTCGAGCGCTCCCTCGGTGAGGTCGGCGCCCAGGACGAACGCGATCTCCGCCTCGACCTTCGGCTGCAACAGCTCGCCGAGCGGTACGGACGCGCCGTCCGCGACGCTCATGTCCGCGAACAGCACCCCGAAGTCCGGCTGGTCCACGCCCAGTTGCTTCTGCACGGCGGGGGAGGTGAGGCCGATCTTGCGGCCGGTGATATTGCCGCCCGCTGCGAGGCGGCGGGCAGTCAGCAGCTCTTGGACGGCGTAGGCCGCCTTCACGTCGTCGCTGCCGATCAGGTCGCGGACCGGGGGACAGGGAACACGGTCGGCGGTGGCACGCAGCAGGCGCTCGGCCGCCTGCGCCACGGCGTGGTCGCCGGGAGAGAACTCGTTCATGCCCACAGCTTGGACACGGGGGTCGTCCCACACCCAGCAATGAGTTCCGCCTCGCGGAACTCGACCGCCGAAGAGGGGGCACGTGGCCGCCGAACAGGGGGCAAGCGGCAGTCGGTCAGTGGTTGCGCAGCTCCGCCCGGCGGCCGAGCGTCGCGGAGATCCCTGCCGCTGCGGCCCGCACACTGGTGGCGTGCCGGGCGGGCTGGAACCGGTGCACCGGGCCCGTCACACTGACCGCCGCCACGATCTCGTCCGACGGTCCGAAGATCCCGGCGGCCACGCAGACGATGCCGACCGCCGACTCCTCGTACTCGAAGGCCACCCCCTTGTCGGCGACGTCGGACAGCTGGCGCGTCAGCACGTCGACGTTGGTGATCGTCCGGGGCGCCTTGCGCTCCAGGGGCCCGCGCAGCGCGGCCTCCCGCACGTCGGCCGGGGCGTGGCTCAGCAGCACCTTCCCGATGGCCGTCGCGTGCAGAGGCATGCGCCCGCCGAGGCGCGAGGGGGAGTGGGCCTGTTGGTGGCCGCCCATCTTGGCGACGTAGACGACCTCCGTTCCCTCGCGGGTGCCGAGGTGGACGAGTTCGTGCGTGCGCACGTACAGGTCCTCGAGAAACGGCGTGGCCACTTCGAGCAGCCCGCGCTCGACAGACGCGCGCATCCCCAGCTCGAAGACGAGTCCCGACAGGCGGTAGCGCTCCTCGACACGGTCCAGGAGCCGTGCCGCCACGAGGTCGCCGAGCACCCGGTGCAAGGTGCTCTTCGCGAACCCCGTACGTCGCCGCAGTTCGGTGAAGTCCAGGGTGGTGTCCTCGACGGTGAATGCCTGCAGCACGGCGAGGGCTTTGCTCAGGACGCCGCTCGGCGCGTCGTTGCTCAAGGGGGTCTTCTTTCCGGGGCAGCGCAGCGTTCCGACTGTACGGGACCATGAGGGGTGTGGACCTGAGGCGGAGGCCTTGAACGGATTGCTCCTCTCATCGTCAGGATTCCAGCAGCACGGGGTCGGTCTCCCGGGCGACCGCGACGATCTCCTTGATCAGGAGCCTGGTACTCGCGGACGGCTGCCGGTCGGCGAGCGTGGTGATCCCGATCTCGCGCGGCACGGTGTCGAGCCCCAAGGGCAGCAAGGCGAGCAGCGGATCCCGTGCGCCGATCAGCATGGGCAGGGGAGCGACGGCGTCCGTCTCCAGCAGGACCGTCCTCAGCGTGAGGATCGTCGAACACTCGATGATGTTCGAGGGGAGAGGCAGGCCCCGGCGGTCGAAGAGTTCGTCGATCTCCTGGCGCAGCTGGCTGTTGCGGCCCGGCAGGATCCACGGCAGATCCATCAGGTCCTCGATGCCGCTGGTGGGTGCGGAGAGGCAGGGATGCTCATGCCGGACGACGAGGCGAACCGGTTCCTCGTAGAGCCGTACGTGACGCAGCGTGGCGCGCAGGCTCGACGGCTGGAGTCGGCCGACCAGGACGTCCACTTCGCCTCGGGAGAGTTGCAGGCCGAGTTCCTCGGGCATCGCCTCGACGACCGAGACGGTGAGATGCGGGTGGGCTTTTTTGAGCCGGATCAGGGTCTGCGGCAGCAGGGAGTGCGCGCCGGCGAGAATCGTTCCGACGCGTACGGGCTCCATGCCCAGACGCTGGAGCTCGTGGATACGTCCGGCCGCGGCTTGCACATTGCCGACGACCGCGCGGGCGTGCTCGATGAGGATCTCGCCGTACTGGGTCGGGCGGACGCCGCGCGGGCCCCTGGCGAAGAGTTCGACCCCGATGATCGTCTCGATCTCCTGCAGGCTCCGGGTCACGACCGGTTGGGTGACGTGCATCGCCTTGGCGGCACCGACCAGGGTGCCCTCATCGGCTACGACGGTGACGAGAACAAGGTGGCGCAGTTTCAGCCGACCGTCCAGAAAGTGATCCACGTTCATGCCTCGACATCTCTCCGTAACATGGCGTTGGTCTTCGGTATAGCCAAACACGCATAACGCCGACCGGAGAAGCATTAGTCAAGGCCGAATCTCTGCCAAATGATGAGGCCATGTCTAGGACACTCTCCGCAGAGGGCCTGCTGGGCGGCCTGACGGCCGCTCTGGCGTCCGGCGGCGTCGAGGTGGTCGACCTGACCGCCCTCCTGTCGCCGTCGACGCCCGTGCTCGACCTTCCGCCAGATATGGCACCGATCCCACACTTCGAGCTGGAGGAGCTCGCTCGGTACGACGAGCGGGGGCGCACGTCCTACCAGAACGGCATTCACACCGGTGAGCACGTGGGCACGCACTTCGACGCGCCGTGCCACTGGGTCACGGGCGCCGACAAGGGGGACGTCGCTCACGTACCGGTCCGGCGGCTGGTGGCTCCCGCTGTCGTCATCGACAAGACCGCCGAGTGCGCCGCCGACCCGGACTTCCTGCTGACGGTCGAGCATCTGAAGGAGTGGCAGCAGCACAACGGCCCGCTTCCGGAGGGCGGTTGGCTGCTCTACCGCACCGGTTGGGCCGCGCGCTCGCACGACCAGCAGCTGTTCCTCAACGCCGACGAGAGCGGGCCGCACACGCCCGGCATCACGGCCGAATGCGCCCGTTGGCTGGCCGAAGAGGCACCCATCGTCGGACTCGGAGTGGAGACGGTCGGCACCGACGCCGGGCAGGCGTTCACCTTCACTCCCCAGTTCCCGGCGCACCACCACCTGTTGGGCGCGGGCAAGTACGGAGTCACCCAGTTGCAGAACCTCGACCGGCTGCCCGCCACCGGCGCCGTCCTGATCGTCGCTCCGCTCCGCATCGCCGGCGGGTCCGGCAGTCCGGCGCGGGTCATGGCCCTCATAGCGAACGGAGAAGACCAGTGACCGAGCTTGTCCACGAGGCCATCGGCAGGCAGCTCACCGACCTCGGCGTCCGTGCGGTCTTCGGTGTGGTCGGCAGCGGCAACTTCCACTTCACCGACGCGATGGTGCGCGGCGGCGCCCGGTTCGTCGCCGCTCGCCACGAGGGCGGCGCGGCCACCATGGCGGACGCGTACGCCCGGATGTCCGACGAGGTCGCCGTGCTCTCCCTGCACCAGGGCTGCGGCTACACGAACGCCCTCACCGGCATCACCGAGGCCGCGAAGAGCAGGACGCCACTGCTGGTGTTGACCGCCGAAGCCGCCGATCCCGCCTCGAACTTCGCGCTCGACCAGGCGGCGATCGCGGTCGGGATCGGTGCGGTCGCCCTGCGCGTGCGCTCTCCCCGCACTGCCCTCGACGACGTGGCACGGGCCTTCGCGATCTGTAGCCACCAAAGGCGCACGGTCGTCCTCAACGTTCCCATCGACGTGCAGGACGCGCTCCTGGACGCGGAGGGCCCGGCCCGGGAGTACCACCGGGTCGTCGAACCGCGGCCCGACGACAGTGAGATAGCCACGTTCGCCCAAATGCTTGAACGCGCCGAGCGGCCGGTCTTCGTCGTCGGACGCGGCGGCCGTTCCCCCGGCTCCAGGGACGCCGTCCGGGAACTGGCCGCCGAGGCCGGCGCGCTCCTCGCCACCTCCGCCGTCTCCCGCGGGATGTTCAACGGCGACGACTGGAACATCGACGTCTCCGGCGGCTTCTCCTCGCCGCTGACGGCCGAACTCGTCTCCGGCGCCGACCTGCTGGTGGGATTCGGCTGCGCCCTGAACATGTGGACGATGCGGCACGGCAGGCTCATCGCGCCGGACGCGACCGTCGTCCAGGTCGACATCGAACCGGGGGCCATCGGCGTACACCGGGACGTGGACCTCGGTCTGTGGGGCGGTGTCGCGGGCACGGCCCGGGCCACGGCCGCGTGGCTGCGGGCGAACTCGCCCGGCGGGCGCACGGGTTATCGCACTCCGGACGTGGCCGAGCGGCTCCGGTCCGGCCTGCGCTGGAACCAGGTCGACTTCGAGGACGCCTCGGGGGACGGTCGGGTCGACCCGCGGCGTCTGAGCGTCGCGCTCAACGACATCCTGCCCACCGAGCGGATCGTCTCCGTGGACTCGGGCAACTTCCTCGGCTACCCGAGCATGTACCTCGACGTGCCCGACGAGTACGGGTTCTGTTTCACCCAGGCGTTCCAGTCCGTCGGACTCGGCCTGGCGACCGCGATCGGTGCCGCCCTGGCGCAGCCCGACCGGCTGCCCGTGGCCGGCTGCGGTGACGGCGGCTTCATGATGGGCCTCTCGGAGCTGGAGACCGTCGTACGCCTCGGTCTGCCCATGGTGATCGTCGTCTACAACGACGCGATGTATGGCGCCGAGGTGCATCACTTCGGGGCCGGCGCGAGCGGCCTCGACACGGTGACCTTCCCCGACGTGGACATCGCGGCGCTTGCACGGGGACATGGGTGCGAGGCGCTGACCGTCCGAGGGCCAGGGGACATGCACGCCGTGAAGGAGTGGTTGTCGGCCGGCCCCGTCCGCCCCTTGGTGCTGGACGCCAAGATCACCTCGGACGGGGGTTCCTGGTGGCTGCAGGAAGCGTTCGGGCACTGAGGCGCCCCGGCATGAATCCCCCCGACCACGTCACGACATGGGAGAGCGAGCTCTGATGGGAAAGACGACAAACGGCGTCTCGGTCATCGGCGCCGGTGAGTCGCCCTACACCCGGCATCCGGCATCCGGCACGACCACGGAAGGGGTGCTGGCCGACGCCGTACGCCGCGCACTCGCCGACGCGAACCTCCAGGCCTCCGAGGTCGACGGCTTCGGGGCGTGCAGCTTCACCCTCGGCCCTGACCACGCCGTCGACCTGGCCTGGCGGCTCGGACTGCGGCTGCGCTGGCTGATGCAGGACACCAACGGCGGGGCGAGCGCGGGCACGATGCTCCAGCACGCCGTGCGGGCCGTGGAGTCCGGCGACGCCTCGGTCGTGGTGCTCGTGGCCGGCGACCTGATGGACCAGCAGGTGCACCTCAAGATGGTGGCCGAGTACAACCGGGCGACCGCCGAGCAGTTGGTTCCGCTGGACATGCTCGGACCGAACGCCCTCTTCGCCCTGCTGACCCAGCGTCAGATGGAGGCCGAGGGGCTCACTCGTACGGATTATGGGCGGCTTGCGGTGGCTCAGCGCGCATGGGCCTCCCTCAACCCCGGGGCCGTCTACCGCAAGCCGCTGACGCTCGACGAATACCTCAACGCCCCCATGGTCGCCGAACCTCTCGGCCGGTACGACTGCGTACCGCCCGTCACGGGCGCCGACGCCGTGGTGGTCGCGGCCGACGAACGGGCCGCGGGCACCCGACGAGCCAGGGTCCTTGCCGTCTCGGCCCGCTACAACAGCGACGACCAGACGGGAGACGGCCTGGTCACCGGCTTGGTCGACTGCGCGCCCGAGCTGTGGGACACCGCAGGCCATGGGCCCGCCGACGTCGACGTGGTCAGCGTGTACGACGACTACCCGGCCATGGCGCTCGCCCAGCTCAAGGACCTCGGTCTGGTCGCCGGCGGTGAGATGCCCGCCTTCGTCGCCGACCGTCTCGCCACCCGCAAGCTCGCCGTCAACACCTCCGGCGGACAGCTCTCGGCCGGCCAGCCGGGTTCCGCGGGAGGCATGCACGGACTGGTGGAGACCGTCCGGCAGCTGCGCGGCCAGGCCGGACAGCGACAGGTCGATGCCCGTCTCGGCCTGTTCAGCGGATACGGGATGGTGCTTTATCGCTACGGCGCGTGTGCCACCGCCGGGCTCCTGGAGGCAGCCGAATGAGTGTGATCGTGCAGAACTGCCGGACGTGCGGCGGTCAGTGGTTCCCCGCCCGGCTGATGTGCCCCCGCTGCGGGGGCGCCGATCTGGCGCCCCTCAGCGTCGAACGCGGGGTGGTCGAGCAGCTGACCCACCTCGGCGACGTCGTCATCGCGTCGGTGGCCTGCGACCCCGAACCGCTGCTCGTGGCCAGGCTGCACGGCACGGTCGAGGTCGGTGACGTCGTGGAACTCACAGATCGCCCCGACGCCTCCGGCCGCCCTGTCGCCTTCGTACCGCCGATCGGCCTCCCCCGAGAGGAGCTTTCATGAGCGACGCCACCGCCGTCCCGGACCTCACCCGCGCGAGCATCCCCGGACTGCTGCAATGGCGCGCGGACATCACCCCGGACAGCATGCTGCTGCGCTGCGGTGACACGCAGAGGACCGCTGCCCAGATGCTCGAACGCGTCGCCGTCGCGGGAGGCCTGCTGCGCCGGCACGGGGTGGAGCGGGGAGACCGGGTGGCGCTGATGGCGTCCAACCGGGTCGAGCTGCTGGACCTGATCCTGGGCTGCGCGTGGATCGGTGCCGTCGCGGTGCCGATCAACACCGCCGCGCGGGGTGAGCAGCTCCATCACATCCTGACCAACTCGCAAGCCGAGCTGCTGGTTCTGGAACACCCCTTCCTCGCACAGGTGGAGGCGCTGCCGAGCACCGCCGAGCTGCGCCAGATCTGGCTCCTCGACGAGGACGAGGTCGTCTCGGTGCTGCCGGTTCCCGTCGACCTGATCCCTGACGACGGCCTGGCCGTGGAGCCGGTGGCGGTCGGCCCCGGCCACCCCGCGGTGATCCTCTACACCTCGGGCACCACCGGGGTCTCCAAGGGAGTCGTCTGCCCGCACGCCCAGTTCTACTGGTGGGGCCGCAACGTCACGGCCCAGCTCGGCATCACCTCGGCCGACGTGCTGCACACCTGCCTGCCGCTGTTCCACACGAACGCGCTCAACGCCTTCAGCCAGGCGCTGGTCAGCGGTGCCCAGTACGTTATCGGCCCGCGCTTCTCGGCCTCCCGCTTCTGGTCGGACGTGACGGCCAGCGGGGCGACCTGCACCTATCTGCTGGGCGCCATGATCAGCATCCTGGCGGGCCGTCCGCCCGGAGAGCACGACCGGGCGCACCGGGTGACCGCGGCACTGGCGCCGGCCACGCCCGCCGGGCTGCTCCGGGAGTTCGAGGAGCGATTCGGTGTCGTCCTCATCGACGGCTACGGCTCGACCGAGACCAACGCGGTGATCTCCGCGAGCCGTAGCGAACAGCGGCCGGGGTTCGTCGGACTCCTTCAGGAAGGATTCTCCGCCCGGATCGTCGACGAGAACGGACTCGACGTTCCCCCTGGCACACCGGGTGAACTGCTGCTGCGCAGCGAGCAACCCTTCGCCTTCGCCTCCGGCTACCACCGCATGCACGAGGCCACCGTCGCCGCGTGGCAGGACCTGTGGTTCCACACCGGTGACCGGATGGTGATCGAAGCGGACGGGTGGATCAGGTTCGTCGACCGCATCAAGGACGTGATCCGCCGTCGCGGCGAGAACATCTCCTCCGTCGAGGTCGAAAGCGTCCTCGCCCAGCACCCCGGTGTCCGTGACGTCGCGGTGTACGCGGTGGACTCCGAACTCGGCGAGGACGAGGTGATGGCCGCCGTGGTCCCGGTCGAGGGGCAGAAGATCGACTTCGCCGAGCTGGTGTCCTTCTGCGAGCCCCGGCTTGCCTACTACGCCATTCCCCGCTTCGTGGCGCTGTGCCCGGAACTGCCGCTGACCGAGAACGGCAAGGTGCGCAAGGCCGTGCTGAGGGCGTGGGGAGCCGACCGCGCCGACTGGGACCGCGAGGCGGCCGGTGTGGTGCTGCGGCGCGAGCAGGCGACCACGGCCCGCCCGGAAGGAGCTCGTACATGACCGAATACCGCGACTCCGGCGGTGGCCGGCTCCTCCTCGAGGGCACATTGCTGCTCACCGACACCGACACCGACACCGACACCGATTCAGTGGACGGCACCGTCGTCGACCGGGTGCACTTGGTGGACGCGCGATCGGCTAAACCGGTGCGCGCCGACGACGCCGGGCAGCGCATGGTGCTGCCGTTCGGCGACGAGCGCCGAAAGCTGAGCGCGGTCTCCCGCGCGTCGGCCGGGGGCCGGCCTGAGCAGCATCCCCGGGGACCTCTTCGTTCCAGGGCCCGCCTCGGAGAAGGCTGCCGTCCTGCCCGAAGCGGCGACCGTTTCCCTCGTCGAGGCCACTTCTAGGCGGCAGTTGACCTCCGCCTCCAAGATCGCGGCCACCGCCTCCGAAAAGGCGGTGGCCGTCACCGGACAGGTCGTGGCCGTCAGCGGCGGCCACCGAACCTTCCCTCGGGCGGACACCGCCCCGGCACATCCCCCTTTCCCGGCCACCGGGGCGACCCCGCGCGACCCTCGACGTCCCGATGGCCACCGTCCTCATCCAGAGGTGACGAGATGAGCCCCACCGCACCGCACAAACCGGCAGCCGAACCGCAGTCGATCCGCAAGATCGCCATCGCGAGCCTGACCGGAACCGCACTCGAGTGGTACGACTTCTTCCTCTACGGCACCGCCTCCGCCCTGGTGCTCGGCACCCTCTTCTTTCCCGAGGCCAGCTCCCTCGCCGGCACCCTGGCCTCCTTCGGCACCTTCGCCGTCGGCTTCGCGGCCCGCCCCCTCGGCGGAATCATCTTCGGTCACTTCGGAGACCGCCTTGGCCGCAAACCCATGCTCGTGATCACCCTGCTTGTCATGGGTTTCACGACCTTTCTCATCGGTGCCCTGCCCACCTACGCGCAGATCGGCGTGTGGGCACCGATCCTGCTCACCCTGCTGCGCGTCCTTCAGGGCATCGCGGTCGGCGGTGAGTGGGGCGGCAGCGTCCTGATGATCACCGAGCACGCCCCCGCCGGGCGACGCGGCTTCTACTCGGCCTGGAGCCAGGTCGGCATCAACCTCGGCTTCATCACCTCCGCCGGAGTCTTCGCCGCGGTCCAGACCCTGTCCGACGAGGCGTTCTTGTCCTGGGGCTGGCGCATCCCCTTCCTCCTGGGAGCCGTCCCCGCGCTGGTCGGACTCGTCATCCGGCTGAAGATCGAGGAAACCCCTGAATTCCAGAGCGTCCAGCACGAGGGCGAGAAGCAGCGGCTGCCGATCCTGCACGCCCTGAAGACCCATCCGCGGTCCATCATGATCACGGCCGGCGCCCGCATGGCGGAGAACGGCGCGTCATACATCTTCCTGGTCTTCTCCCTCGCCTACGGCAAGCACATAGGGGTCAGCAACGGCCTGCTGCTGACGGGGATCATCGTCGCGAACGTCGTGGAAGGCGCCTCGATGGTGGGATTCGGCGCCCTCTCCGACCGCATCGGCCGCCGCCCGGTCTACATGGCCGGAGCGGCCACCCTCATCGTCTTCGCGTTCCCCTTCTTCTGGCTGCTTGACACCGGCACCCCCGTGCTCGTCTGGCTCGCCTTCATCATCGCCATCGGCATCGGCCACGGAGCCATGATCGGCACCCAACCGAGCTTCTTCACCGAGCTGTTCGGCAAGACCTCGCGCTACAGCGCCATCTCGCTCGGCCACGAGCTCGCCTCGGTGTTCGCCGGCGGCCTCTCGCCGCTCATCGCGACCGCGCTCCTGGCGGCCACCGACGCCTCCTGGCCCATCTCCCTGTACATCGTCTTCCTCGGCTGTATCACGCTCGTCTCGGTCTACTTCGCCCGCGAGACGGTGCAGCGCGACGCCGCGCCCGCGCCGGACCCACAGATGCAGCCCGTCGGATCACACGAATAGCGCGTACCCGGCGCACCGACGCTCGTCGGCCACCTCTCGGGCGGCCGACGAGCGGTCCGTCCATCGAGAAGCGGCCGAGAGGATACTCACCCGCCCTGGCGGTGACCTCAGTCGCTGTGGGCGACCGGCCCGGGGCGGGCGTCGAGGGCATCGAGCACCGCGTCGCCGTTCGCCCTCGCCCACTCGGTCAGCGTGTGGATCGGTTCGATCAGCGTCGCGCCGAGAGGGGTGAGTTCGTACTCGACACGGGGCGGGACCTCGGCGTAGGCGTGGCGGCGGATGAGTCCGTGCGCCTCGAGCCGTCGGAGCGTCTGGGTGAGCATCTTGCGGGAGATGCCGCCGATCAGTTTGATCAGCTCGCCGTGGCGCACCGGGCCCTTGCTGAGGCCGGCAAGGACGACCACCGTCCACTTGTCGGCGATGAGCTCGACCGCCAGCCGCGCCGGGCAGTCGGCGAGAAAGAAGTCACAGGGACCGAAACCGCTCATGGCGCCAAAGGTACCTGCGCCGCAGGTACCTGCTGGTTCCTGTGGGAGATCTAGCTTGGGTTCTCTCCCCCCTCCCAAAAACAGGAGAGTCATGCGAGTCATCACCCAGCAGACGCTCGGCGGTCCCGAAGTGCTCACCATCGTGGACGCGCCCGAGCCCCGCCCCCTTCCGTCCGAGGTCCTCGTCCGGGTCAAGGCGATCGGGCTCAACCCCCTGGAGGCGCGCCTGCGCGCCGGCGAGTTCCCGCTGCTCGGCGAGCCGCCGTTCATCCTCGGCTGGGACATCAGTGGTGTGGTCGAAAAGGCGCCGCAGACGTGTCGGTTCCGGCCCGGAGACGAGGTGTTCGGGATGCCGCTGTTCCCGCGGGCCGCGAGCGCGTACGCCGAGCTCGTGTCGGCGCCGGCGTCGCATCTGGCACGCAAGCCGGAGTCGCTCTCGCATATCGAGGCATCGGCGCTGCCGGTCGTCGGGCTGACGGCATGGCAGGGCCTGGTCGACCTCGGCGGCGTGAGCGAGGGCGACCGCGTCCTGGTCCACGGCGGCGGTGGCGGGGTCGGCCACGTCGCGATCCAGATCGCGAAAGCGCTCGGCGCACAAGTGATCGCGACCGCCGGCGGGAGCAAGCGGAAGTTCGTCGAGGAGGTCGGCGCCGATGAGGTGATCGACTACACGGAGGTCGACTTCACCGAGACGGCCCGCGACATCGACGTCGTGCTCGACACGATCGGCGGCGACACCGTCGAGCGGTCACTTCAAGTGCTCCGGCCGGGCGGTCACCTGGTGACCGCGGTCGCCGAGGAGGATCTGGAGCTCGCCGCCAAGTACGAGGCGGCCGGCATGCGCTTCAGCGGCATCGGGGTCGGCCCCGATCCGGTCGCCCTGCGAGGTCTCGTCCAGCTCGTCGAACAGGGCAGGCTGCGGGTCCACGTGCAGGAGACGTTCCCCTTCGAGCGCGTCGCCGACGCGCACCGGCTGCTCGACGGCGGTCACCTCCAGGGCAAGCTCGTCCTCACCGTCTGATGTCTTCGTTGCGCACGGGGCCGGCGCGTCACCCGGCGGCGGACTCGCCCGCCACCACGTACCGGCCCGGGCGGTGGAGATCAGCGGCAGGTGCGAAGGTGAACCCGGAGCCGTGGCGGTCGACGCGGCCTGCGGAAGGGGCGGCGAAGTGCGCGGGGATCATCGTGGTTCCGGTGTCGGCCAGCCATTCCAGCGTCCGCCTGCGGGTGCGCGCCGAGAGCTCGGGGTCGACGCAGTAGCGGGTGCTGGCGTCCGGAGCCATCAGCTGGAGCGGGTGGTGCAGGATGTCGCCGGTGAGCAGCAGTTGGGCCCGGGAGCCGGTGACCAGGACGGCCGTGTTGCCCGGCGTGTGACCCGGTGCCGGGCACAGCCGCACATGCGGGCCCAGCTCGGCGTCCGGGGGCGTCAGATCCAGCAGTCCCGCCTCGGCGACCGGTTCGATGCTGTCGGCCAGGTAGTCGCCGGTTCGGGTCATCGCCGCGGCTCCCGCCGCCGACCGCCAGTAGTTGTACTCCGGTGCGGTCAGAACGTGCCGGGCCTTCGGGAAGGCCGGTCGCCATTGTCCGTCCGACCACCGCGTCGCCCAGCCGACGTGGTCCACGTGCAGATGGCTGAGGACGACCGTGGAGACGTCGTCGGCGGACAGTCCGGTCGCCGTGAACCGCTGCCACCAGCCGCTGACCTGGCGGTCGAACTCCGGCCTGCCCCGCTGTTTCCCGTCGCCGACGCAGGCGTCTACCAGGATCCGCTCGTGCGGGGTGACGACCAGGAAGGCCTGCATGGTGAAGACCAGCCGTCCTTGCCCGGGTTCGGACCAGGGCTCCTCGGCGGCCCAGCCAAAGGGCACGCCGGGGTGTCCGGGGAAGAACTCCGCCGGGTCGATGAGCAGCCGTGGTGTCTCCACGATCGGAACCACCGCGACGTCACCGAGATCGAACCAACCACTCATCGCGCCGCCACTTCCTGCTCTTTCCGCTCCGCGTCCTCAGCTTCGTTCGTCCGGTCGGCCGCGTGGGGCAGGCGCCGCAGCACCGCCGCGCTCACGGCCGCCACCACCACCGGAATGGCGGTCAGCAGCACGATGTCGTCGCCGGGGAGCGAGAGCGCGAGCAGGACACCCGCCGCGGCCGGACCCACGATCGACCCGACCCGGCCCAGGGCTGCGGCCCAGCCCACTCCGGCGGTCCTGGTGGCCGGCGGGTACATGGCCACCGCGAGGGTCAGCTGACCGATCTGGCTGGCCGTGACACCCGCACCGGCACCGGCGAGTGCGAGCAGCAGCGCGGTGTGGTCGGTCCCGACGGTGGCCGCGGCGACCATCGACACCGCGCCGATCACCGGCATCACCATCAGGGCGAACGTGATCCCCTTACGGGCGGCGAGCAGCAGGAGCACGATGCCGCCGACGACCCCGCCGAAGCTCAGGAAGGCCAGGCCGATCGGAGCCTGCGAGGCGGAGAAGCCGTACCCGGTCAGCAAGGTGGGTACCCAGGACTGAAGGGTGTAGCTGGCGATGAAGACCAGGAAGGCGAAGATCCACAGCAGTACGGTGGCGGCGCGCAGTCCGGGTGCGAACAGCGCGCCGACGCGCGCCTCACGCGCGGCGGCGGCCGAGTGGTCGGTTCCGGGCGCGGTCACCGTGCTGTCCGCGGCCGCGGCCGCGGGCGCCGGCGCGGCCGGCAGCCACCGGCCCATCAGCACGGCCAGCAGCAGCGGCAGTGCGCCGCCGATCCAGAACACCCCGGTGGACCCGACCGACGCCAGCATGCTGCTGCCGAAGACGCCGGCGACCGTCCCGCCGAAGGCGAGTCCGAGGGTGACCGTGACGGAGACCGTCTGCCGTTGCTCGTCGGGGTGGTGCGCGGCGGCCAGGGAGACGGCGCCGGGCAGGACCACGCCCAGGCCGAGGCCCGTGATCAGCCGGACCGTGCTCAGGGCGGTCAGTGACTCCAGGGGAAGCACCAGGGCGGTGGCCAGCGAGCCCGCGGCGAACAGCACGGTCCCGGCGATCAGCATCCGCCGCAGGCCAAGGCGTACCGCGAGCCTGCCCGAGGCGAGGTAGCCGAGCACCACACCGATGTTGGTCAACACCACCGCGGGGGTGAAGTCGGCCGAGGCGACGCCCCACTGCTCCGCCAGGGAGGGCAGGACGAAGGAGAGCGACGCGGAGTCGAAACCGTCGAGCAGTACCGCGAGAAAGGCAAGTCCCACCACGCCGAAGCGCATCCCGCGAAAACTCGCCAGGACGCTTCCCCGCCCACTCCCCGTCGCCGTGCTCTCGTCGTGTCTCATCGGGTGCCTCCGAAAACTACCTGGTGTGCGGCTTCGAACAGCTCCGACTTCGGTTCGGCGAAGGCGGTGGCGGTGCCGATGTGGTCGGTCCCGGTCAGCGCCACGGTCACCGGCGGCCTGCCCGCGGCGGTCAGGGCCTCGGCGAGCAGCCGTCCCTGACGGGTCAGCCACAAGTCGTCGTCCGTCTTGCGGTTGGGCTCCGGATCGCCGAAGGAGACCACCACCCGCTCGGGGCCGCGGCTCACCCGCAGGGCGGGGCTGAGCAGTTGGGCTTGTGCCGGGTCTTCGACCATGCCGCGCAGATCGGTGGGCGCGCTCATGCACACGGTGCCGGCCACCGGGCCCGGGGAGCTGTCGGTCAGCGTGACCATCGCGGCGAGATGACCGCCAGCGGAGTGCCCGGCCACGGTGATGCGTTCCGGGTCGCCTCCGTAACGAGCGGCGTTCGCGCGCGCCCACTGAACCGCCCGGGCCGCGTCCGCGACCGCGTCGGCGATGGTGTGGCGCGGTTCGAGCCGGTAGCCGCAGGACAGGAAGACCGCACCGGCGTCCACCCAGGGGCCGGCGAGGTGGTCGTAGTAGGCCGGGTGGCCCTCGCGCCAGCGGCCGCCGTGGAAGTACACGATGACCGGGCGGTCGCCGGATCCGGCGCCGGTGGGGACGGTGGGCGGGCCGGGGTGGTAGACGTTCACCAGCTGGTGGGCGTCGGGACCGTACGTGAGGTCGACCTCATGGGGCACCCGCGAGCGCAGCTCTTGGCGGCGCTGTGCGGCTCGGCGATAGAAGCCCGGCCAGTCGGGGTGATAGTCCTGCGGGCGCCGACAGGTGAAGAACTCACTGGTGTCCGCCGGACGGACTGCTTGGCTTGCGGCCACGGGTCCTCCTGGTCATCGCCGGCGCCCTGACGGCTCCGGGTGTGCAGTGGTCCGTATCATCACCAGGCTCGCGGCACCTCGGGTAATGCCTACTTCGTCCGCACCTATCGCCATCCGGTCATACCAGGGGTGTGCGGCCCCGTCCCCGGGCCCGCGCGGCGTACGTGCCTGACCGCCCTCGCCGCCCGCTCCCGCTATGCCTGATCGGCTATGCCCGAAGCCCAGATCGGTATTGGACGGGCATGGAAAGGCGCTCGTACGGTCGCCTCATGAGTGACGATTCGCCAACCGAGGTCGTTCAGCTCCGGAACCTCGTCGACGGAAGCTTCGTCGACGGTGCGGACACGTTCGACAAAATCAGCCCGGTCGACGGGGCCCATGTCGCCGTGGTGCACGAGGCCGGGCAGGAGACGGTGGATGCCGCCGTACGGTCCGCGCGCCGGGCCTTCGACGGCCGCTGGGGCCTTTCCACCGACCGGGACAGAGCCGCCTTGCTGAGGCGGATCGCCGACGGGATCGAGGCGCGTTTCGAAGAGTTCGTGGACGCCGAGATCCGTGACACCGGCAAACCGGTGGCGCTGGCCCGCGACCTGGACGTGGCCCGTGCGGCGGCGAACTTCCGGTCCTTCGCCGACACGATCTCCTCCGCCGGTCTCGACTCGTATCTGACCGACACGGGCGGGGGCCGCAGCGCCCTCAACTACGCGGTGCGCAAGCCGCTCGGTGTCGTGGCCGTCATCGTCCCGTGGAACCTTCCGCTGCTGCTGCTCACGTGGAAGGTGGCACCGGCTCTGGCCTGCGGTAACGCCGTGGTGGTCAAGCCGTCCGAGGAGACTCCGTCGACGGCGACCCTGCTGGCGGAGGTCATCGCCGAGGCGGGCGCGCCGAACGGCGTGTACAACGTCGTCCACGGCTTCGGCCCGGGCTCGGCGGGTGAGTTCCTCACCCGGCACCCGGGAATCGACGGCGTCACCTTCACCGGTGAGTCCTCGACGGGGGCGACCATCATGAAGGAGGTCGCGCCACGCGTGGTGCCCGTCTCCTTCGAACTGGGCGGCAAGAACGCAGCCGTCGTCTTCGACGACTCCCCGCTGGAGCGGACCCTCGACGGGCTGACCCGGTCGCTGTTCCTGAACACCGGTCAGGTCTGCCTGTGCACCGAGCGGGTCTACGTCCAGCGCGGTCTCTTCGACGAACTGGCGGCCGGGCTCGCCGAGCGGGCCCGGGGACTGAGCCTCGGCCGCCCGCACGACCCCGGCACGACGACCGGCCCGCTGATCTCCCAGAAGCACCGGGCCAAGGTGATGTCGTATCTCGACCTCGCCGTGCAGGAAGGCGCCGAGGTCCTCGCCGGGGGCGGCATACCCGATCTCGGCGAGGACCTGGCGCGCGGATCCTGGATCGAACCGACGGTGTGGACGGGCCTGGACAACTCCTGTCGTACCGTGCGCGAGGAGGTCTTCGGTCCGGTCGCCGCGCTGATCCCCTTCGACACCGAGGAGGAGGCGATCGGCCTGGCGAACGACACCGAATACGGTCTTGCCGCCTCGGTGTGGACCAGCGATCTGAACCGTGCCCATCGGGTGGCGCAGGCGATGAACGTCGGCCTCTCCTGGGTCAACACCTGGTATCTGCGCGACCTGCGCGCCCCCTTCGGCGGCACGGGCCGCTCCGGAATCGGACGCGAGGGCGGCAACCACTCGCTGCACTTCTACACCGAGACGACGAATGTGTGCGTGGCACTGTGACTGCATCGACCTCCCCTCTCTCCCCGTACGCCACGGCTCTCGACGAGGCCGTCACCTCCAGGCGGGCGATCGCGCAGCTGAGCGGGACCGCCTCCCTCACCCTGGACGACGCCTACCAAGTGCAGGCGCTCGGCTCCGAACTCCGGGCGGCCCGCGGTGACCGTGTCGTCGGTGTGAAGCTGGGGTTCACCAGCAAGGCCAAAGCGCTGCAGATGGGCGTCTCCGACGTCATCTTCGGCCGGCTGTACGCGAGCGGCGAGTACGCCGACGGCGGCAGCGTGGCCATGGAGGACTTCATCCACCCGCGCGTCGAGCCGGAAGTGGCCTTCCGCCTCGGTGCGCGGTTCGACGCCCGCGCCTCGGGCGATCCCGAGGCCGAACTGCGAGCCGCCGTCGACGCGGTCGCCCCCGGCCTGGAGATCATCGACAGCCGCTACGCGAACTTCAAGTTCTCCCTCACCGACGTCGTCGCCGACAACACCTCAGCGGCCGCCTTCGTGACCGGGGCCTGGCACCCGGCCGACCTCACCGCCACCGACGTCCGGTTCGACGACCGTCCGGTGACGCTGGAGATCGACGGCGCGGTCGCGGCGACCGGGAGCACCAGCGACATCCTCGGCGACCCGGTCCTCGCCCTGCCGGCGATCGCCCGCATGGCCGCGGCCCGGGGAGTCGTCCTGCCCGCCGGCTCCGTGCTGCTGGCCGGGGCGGCGACCGCCGCGGTCGCCCTTCCGGGCGGCGTCAGGGTCAGCGCGACCGTCCCAGGTCTGGGCTCCGTCCACGTCACCACCACCGGCACACCGGCGGGGGAGCGATGAACGACGAGTCCCTCGTCGTCGAGGGGAAAGCCACCCCTCGCGGCCGCTTCCCCCACGTCAAGGTCGCCGGTGACCTGGTGTTCGTCTCCGGGACCAGCAGCCGCCGCCCCGACAACACCTTCGCCGGGGCCAGCGCCGACGCGATGGGCGTGACGGACCTCGACATCGAGGCCCAGACCCGGGCCGTGATCGAGAACATCCGTGACGTCCTCGCCGCCGTGGACTGCACGCTCGACGACCTGGTCCAGGTCACCACCTACCTGGTCAGCATGAACGACTTCGGCGGCTACAACCGCGTATGGGCCGAGTACTTCGACACCACCGGACCCACGCGGACCACCGTCGCGGTCCACCAGCTTCCCCACCCGCATCTGCTCATCGAGATCCAGGCCGTCGCCGCGCGCCGGCCCGGTCCTGCCGCCAAGGAGAACTCATGACGTCGTCACTGCCTCCGGTCTTCAACTTCCCGCAGTGGCTCGCCGAGCACGAGCACCTGCTGAAGCCTCCGGTCAACAACAAGGCGATGTGGGACACCAGCGGTGACTTCATCGTGCAGATCGTCGGCGGCCCCAACCAGCGCTACGACTTCCACTTCGAGCCGTTCGAGGAGTACTTCTACCAGGTCAAGGGCAACATGCACGTCAACGTCATCACCGAGGACGGTCCGCAGCGCGTGGACATCCGCGAAGGCGACATGTGGCTGCTGCCCGGCAACACCTGGCACTCGCCGCAGCGGCCGGAGGAAGGATCCATCGGCATCGTGGTGGAGCGCGTCCGCCCCGAGGGCACGACGGAGCAGTTCGGCTGGTTCTGCCTGGAGTGCGGCACGAAGGTGCACTCGGTGGAGTTGCAGGTGCGGGACATCGTCGCCGACCTGCCGCCGGTGTTCGAGGCCTTCCACGCGTCCGTCGAGCAGCGCACGTGCGGGAACTGCGGCGCGCTGCACCCCGGTAAGGGCTGATCCGGTGTCCGATGTCATCGACGTACACACCCACTACGTCCCTGCCGCCTGGCCGGACCTCGGTCCCGGCCTGCCCTGGCTGCGGGTGGAGTCCGAACGCCAGGCGATGATCATGGTGGGGGAGACCGAGTTCCGCGCCATCGAATCGAACTGCTGGGATGCGTCGGTCCGACTGGCCGACATGGCGGCCGACGGGGTGCAGGCCCAGGTGGTCTCTCCCACCCCGCTCTTCTTCGGGTACGACCTGAGCGGTGCCGAGGCGGTCAAGGTCTGCCGGATCTTCAACGATCTGGCCCTGGAGATCTGCGCGCCCGACAGGGAGCGGTTCATTCCGTTCGCCCAGGTGCCGTTGCAGGACCCCGACGCGGCCTGCCGCGAACTCGACCGCTGCCTGGACGCCGGGCATGTAGGGGTGGAGATCGGCAACCACGTCGGCGACCAGGACCTCGACGCGGAAGGCGTCGTCACCTTCCTCCAGCACGCGGCCTCGCGCGGCGCGCCGGTCTTCGTGCACCCCTGGGACATGCCCACCTCCCCGCGGCTGGAACGCTGGATGGCGCGGTGGCTGACCGGGATGCCGGCGGAGACCCACCTTTCCGTGCTCGCCATGATCCTCGGCGGAGTGTTCGACCGGGTGCCGGATTCGCTGCGGATCTGTTTCGCGCACGGCGGCGGATCGTTCGCGTTCTGGCTGGGGCGCCTGGAGAACGCTTGGCACCGCCGCTCGGACCTCATCGCCACCTCGCAGCTGCCGCCCTCGGCCTACCTCGACCGGTTCAGCGTGGACAGCGTCGTCTTCGACCCGGTGGCCCTGCGCACGCTGGTCGACACCCTCGGCGCGGACCACGTGATGCTGGGCAGCGACTACCCCTACCCCCTGGGCGAACGGCCCGTCGGCCAGGTACTCCGGAAGGCCGACTTCCTCAGCGCCGAGGAGCGCGAGGCGATCGCCGGCGGCAACGCGCTGCGCTGGGTCGGGCGAGTGCCTGCCGACCGCTGACGACGGAGGGGCCCTCCGAAGGTGACTCCGGCCGAGTGACATCCACTCGGCCGGGACCGGCGGACCCTGGCATCCGTGCCATCAGGGCGCCCAGGGTCCGCCGTTCCGGTGCTCGAACAAGCCTGTCGGCGGGCATGCGGACCAGGCTCCACCAGCGGGTATGTCCATAGTGACGCGCACAGCCGTACGGTTATGCCTCAGCACGGAAGGCGGTCTACCGTTCTCGTATGGAAATACCGCGGATGTTGGACGGTCGGCTGAAGTTCCGCCATCTCCTCCTCGTCGAGGCGCTCTCCGGCCAGGGGAGCGTGGTCGGCGCCGCGGCCGCGCTCCACGTCACCCAGCCCGTGGTCACCCGCAGCCTCCAGGACCTCGAACGCATCCTCGGCGTCACCCTCTATGAACGCGGCCCGCGGGGGATCCAGCCCACCGAGTTCGGTGACGCCTTCACCCAGTACGCGCGCTCGGCGCTGGCCCAGATGAACCAGGCGAGCCGGCATCTCCAGGAGATAGCCGACGCCACCCGCGGACACGTGGTCATCGGCACCCATCTCGCGGGCTCCAACCTCCTGCTGCCACGGGCCATCGCCCATCTCAAGCAAGACCGCCCCGCCCTGAGGATCGTCGTGCGCGAAGCGACGCCGGAGACGCTGCTCGAAGACCTCGTCGCGGGCAAGATCGACTTCACCATCGGCCGCCTGGCGACGGTGCCTCCGGAGGGGACGATCCAGCAGACGCTGCACGCGGAGACCATCCGCGTGATCGCGCGCAGCGGGCACCCGCTCGCGGCACGCACCCACATCCCGCTCGACGAGTTGATCGCCTACCCGTGGGTCCTGCCGGGGGTGGAGACGGCGCTGCGCACGGAACTCGAGGAGTTCTTCCACCGCAACGACTGCTCCCTGCCCCCGAACCGCGTCGAGACGACCGCGTTCCTCACCGTCCGCCAGCTCCTCGTGGAGACCGACATGGTGGCCGCGCTGCCGGAACTCATCGGCGCGAGCGACCCGCGGCTCACCGCACTGGCGATCTCGCTCGACCTCGTCGGCGCACGCGTCGGGATCACCCGTGCGGCAGGACGCCGTCTGAGCCCGGCCTCGGAAGCCATGATGCAGTCGCTCGTCACCATCGCGGACTCCGTGCACCCGCGGTCAGATCGATCCGACTGAGTTCCGGCCGCGCGCAGGGGGCGTGGGACTCGTTTCTCCCCAAGCCCGGCCGACCGAGAAGCAGTTGGCGGCGTGCGGTCATGGACGACCTGACGGCTCCGGGGCGAGGTGTATCTCGAGGAGCGGTTCGAGTTGGGCGGCCCACTCCGGGTGCAGGGCGGCCTTCTTCTCGTGTACCGCCATGATCTCGCCGGCCAGTTCCGGGGCCATGTCGTCGGACAGGTCGGGGCCGACGGAGATTTTGGCCAGATGCGGGATGATCTCGGAATCTCCCGCCAGGTGAACCGGGTCGTGCATGTACCGCTCCAGGGCCGCCAGGTCCGCAATACCCACGCAGTAGGCGTGGGTGAGGCCATCGGCGGGATCGCCCAGGCTCTGTCCGACAGTTGCGAACGAGACCGACTCGACGGACGCCGTTCGCCGCATCAGCGCGAGTACATGTGCCTTCTGTTCCTCGGTCGTCCCGTCCTTGAAGGCGAAGCGCAGCGTGTGAACGATCATGGTTTGCCATCCCTAGATTGAACTGATGGGTTCAGAAAATCTGCCTTCTCAGTAACGCAGTTAGAATGAACCCATGGGTTCAACAGCGTCAAGTGGGCACAGTGGCGTCTCGCGCGGGCGGGTCGACAAGCGACAGGCGATCTTGGATGCCGCGTTCGTCGTCTTCGCGCGGCGCGGTTACGCACAGGCATGCGTCCAGGAGATCGCGGAGGAGGCGCGCGTCGCCAAGCCGACCGTCTACAGCCACCTGAACGACAAGGAGACCCTCTTCCGCCACACCATCGAGGCAGCGGCCGACACCCTGATGGCGGAGAACCTCGCGGTCGTCGGGCGGCTGCGCGAGCGAGCCCCGGACGATGACCTGCGTGTGTCGCTTGCGGACCTGGCCCAGCGGCTGCTGCGGATCTGCTGCGGTGAACGCGCCCGCGCGCTGCGCTGGTTGACCTACGCCCAGGTGGCGCGATTCCCCGACCTGATCGAGACCGTGCAGGAGCGCACCGCGCACCGTCCCCGCGCGGCGCTCGCCGATCGGCTGGCCCGCCTCTCGCTCGCCGGCCGCCTGCGCCCATGCGACCCGGAACAGGCCGCCGAACATTTCTTCGCCCTGCTCACGGGCCCTTTGGAGTCCCGCTCCCGGCTGGGGACCCGTCGCGTCCCCGCCGCCGAGCTCCGCGCCATCGCGGACGCGGCCGTGGACGCCTTCCTGCGCGCATACGGGAGCGACTGAGCGGGTTCGGGTCCGACGATCGGTGTCGATCGGCGTGCGCAGGCTGCCGAGGCGTTCGACCTCGACCCGACGATGTCGCCGGGACCGGGATGGAGCGTGAAAATATTGCTGGTCAGGGAGAGGACTTCTCACCCACCTCGAAAATCACGTCTGCGGTGTCGGCGTCCTGGACGACGGCTCCGTTGACGCGGGGCTGGATGTACTGAGGGAGACCTTGCCCTCCAGGCGCCTCATGGCTCCGCTCCCGGCCGCAGGGCGTCGGAGATCGACTTGGCCCCGCCGTGGGCGGTGTAGCCGCCGTCGACCGGGATCTCGGCGCCCGTGATGAAGGAGGCGTCGTCCGACAGCAGGAACGCGACCAGCGGGGTGATCTCGTCGACCGTGCCGGTGCGGCCGAGTGGTGTCTCGCGGGTGTTGGCCTCCCTGAAGGCGGGGGCGGCCGACGCCGTCATCTCGGTCTCGATGAAGCCGGGATGGATGGTGTTGACGCGGATGCCCCGTGGCCCGAGTTCGAGCGCCGCCGTCTTCGACAGACCGCGCAGCGCCCACTTGCTGGCCGTGTACGCGACCGGATAGTGCGCGGTCAGTGCGGCCGACGAGCCGACGTTGACGATCGAGGCGCCGGTCGGCATCAGCGGGGTGAGGTGCTGGATGCCGAGCAGCGGACCGGTGACATTCACGGCGTGGACGCGCGTGAAGTCCTCGGCGCGTACCTCGTCGAGGCGGGCGCGCCAGGTGATGCCCGCGTTGTTGACCAGGCCGTGGATCTGCCCGTACGACTCCCGCAGTTCGGCGGCCAGTTGGGCCCAATGAGCCTCGTCGGTGACGTCGAGCGGACGGATGCCGGCCCCTTCGGTGACGTCGGTGGCGATGACGCGGGCGCCCTCCCGGGTGAGGGCCTCGGTCTCGGCGGCGCCCTGGCCGCGGGCCGCGCCGGTCACGACCACGACCTTCCCGAGGAGCCGCTTGGGATGCAGGTCGTTCACGGCCGCTCCCGGGAGCGGCGCCGGCCGGCGGGCAGGGGGACCGGGGCGGCGCCGGGGCCGACGGTGTTGGTGAGCGTGCCGATGCCCTCCACCGTCAGGGTGACCGTGTCACCGGGCTTCAGGGGCGGCGGAGTCTGTTCGCCGCGCAGGCCCCACAGTTCGGCGAGGCAACCGCCGTTGCCGCACGTGCCGGAGCCGAGGACGTCGCCGGGCACGACACGGGTGCCGCGGGAGGCGTAGGCGACCATCTCCTCGAACGTCCAGCTCATGTTGGACAGCAGGTCCTTGCCGATGACCTGGCCGTTGATCTCGGCGGTCAGGGCCAGACGCAGGAAGCCGTCGCCGTCGCGGTAGGGGTCGAGTTCGTCGGCGGTGACCAGGTAGGGACCGAGGGTGGTGGCGGTGTCCTTGCCCTTGCAGGGGCCGAGCCCGACCTTCATCTCTGCGGACTGGAGGTCGCGGGCGGACCAGTCGTTGAAGACGGTGTAGCCGATGATGTGGTCGCGTGCCTGTTCCGGTGTGAGGTCGTGGCCTTCACTGCCGATCACGGCGGCGACTTCGAGCTCGTAGTCGAGCACGGCCGAGCCGGGCGGCATCGGGATGGCGGCGCCGTGGCCGTAGATCGCGTGCGGGTTCGTGAAGTAGAAGGTGGGGGCCGCGTACCACTGCTCGGGAACACCGCTGACGCCGTCCACGGAGCGGCGTACGCCCTCTACGTGCTCCTCGAAGGTGACGAAGTCCCTTATGGAGGACGGCTGGAGCGGAGGCAGCAGGCGCACCTCGGAGACGTGCGGACCGGCCGGTGCGTCGAGTGCGGCGGCGCCCGCGTCGAGGAGGGCGGGCGGACCGCCACCGGAGCGCACCAGCTCGGTGAGGGACGCGGCGTCGGGCAGCGGGTAGAGCGTGCCGTCCTGTTCTATGACGGCGACGCGTGCGTCGGCGGGGTGTTCCTGTGCGTAGGTGGCGAAACGCATACGGGGTACTCCTGGCGCGGGCAGGGACCGGAGGCGCGGCCGGCGGAGTCAGGGCATGGATTGGGCCGCCGCGCCCCCGTAGGGATGGGATCAGACCGGCGGGGCGACGAACACCCCGCGGTCGACGTCGTTGAAGGACTCCTTGGCGACGAGCTCGTTCATCGCGTTCGCGGTGCCCCACTGGTCGGTGACCTCGGGCTGCGAGAAGTCGTAGACATGCGGGTGCCAGGTGTCCTCGTCCAGGCACTCCAGCTCGGTCGTGTACTCGATGGTGTTTCCGTGCGGATCGAGGAAGTACGTGAAGGTGTTGTCGCCCGCCATGTGCCGGCCAGGACCCCAGATCTTCTTGAACCCGGCCCGCATGACACGGCCGGAGCCGCGCATGTACTCGTCGATGCCGCGCATCTCGAACGAGACGTGGTGCAGGGCGGTGTGCGGGCCCCGGGCGATGGCCATCGAGTGGTGCTGGTCGGAGATTCGCATGAAGTGCATGACCTCGCCCATGTGCGGCGACGACAGCGTGTCGGAGAGGGCGAAGCCGAGGTGGCGCTCGTACCACTCCCGGGTCCGGTTCAGATCGGGGGAGTTGAGGACGACGTGGGAGAGCTTGACCGGGACGGACTCCTTTTCCTCGATCTTGCGGTGCTGCCGCACCTCGACGTCGGCCGACACCTCGATGGTGCGGCCGTCGACGTCGAAGAACCGGAAGCCGTGGCCGCCGCCGGGGGTGTCCACCCGGCCCGGCTGTGAGATCAACTGCACGCCACCGGCGAGCAGTCGCTCGGCGAGGGTGTCGACGTCGGCGGGGGACGCGGCCCCGTAGGAGACGAGGTCGAGGCGCTTCTCGTCGGCCTTGCGCAGTCGGACGACGTAGTTCTCCGGGCTGCCTTCGGCAGCGAGGAAGGAGATGCCGGAGTCCTCGGCGACCTTGGTCAGGCCCCAGACGCCGGCGTAGAAGTCGAGCTGCTTGTCGTAGTCGGGCACGGCGAGGTCGACGTGCCGCAGGTGGGTGAGAAGACGGTTGCTCATGAGGTCAGTCCTTCCGGAGGAGGGCGGCCGCGTTGCCGCCGCGCACCGCGTCGAAGTCGGCGTCGGACAGCCGGGCGGCACGCAGTGCGGCCACCGGGTCCTTGCTGCCCATGTCGAAGGGGAAGTCGGAGCCGAGCAGTACCCGGTCCGCACCGGCTGCCCGCACCAACTCCCGCAGTACGTGCGGGTCGTGGACCAGCGTGTCGAAGTAGAGTCGCTTGAGATAGCTGCTCGGCAGGTGGGCGCAGCCGGAGCCGGCGTCGGACCGGGCGGACCAGGCGTGGTCGGCGCGGCCGATGTGCGTGGGCAGATAGCCGCCGCCGTGCGCGGCGATGATCCGCAGGCCCGGGAAGCGGTCCAGGACACCGGAGAAGATGAGATGCGACAGCGCGACGGCGTTCTCGGTGGGCTGGCCGACGGAGTTGGACAGGTACCACTGGTCGAGCCGCTCGTCGAGGGTGCAGCCGAAGGGATGCAGGAAGACGATCGCGCCCGTCTCCTCGGCCCTGGCCCAGAGCGGATCGTAGGCCGGGTCGGACAGTTCGCGACCGGGGGCGTGGCTGGAGATCTCGACGCCGACCAGGCCCCGGGCGAGTGCGTGGTCGAGCGCACGTACCGCTTGCGCGGGGTGCTGGAGGGGCACGAGACCGAGGCCGCGCAGCCGGCCCGGTGCGGCCGAACAGTGCGCGGCGGTCGCGTCGTTGGCCAGCCGGTACACCTTCTCGGCCTTCTCCTCACCGGCCCAGTAGTGGTAGTGCGAGGGAGAGGGGCTGACCAGCTGGACGTCCACGCCCTGGCCGTCCATCGCGGCGAGGCGGGCGGCGGGATCGGTGAGGCGGAGGATGCGTTCGCCGATCATCGGGCCGTTGACCTTCAGCGCGTCCGGTCCGTTGCGGCGGGCGTCCAGCGCCTTCGCCTCGGCACGGCCCGGCAGGTCCTCGACCAGCGCCTCGATCTCCGGAAGCAGGACGTGGGCGTGCACGTCGACGGTGGGCGGGGCCGTCGTCACGGCAGCTCCCTCAGCAGGGTCATGGTGCGGCCCATGAGGCCGGGCACATCGGCGTCGCGGACCCCGTCGAGCTGCCACTGGCCGATCTGGACGGAGGCTTCGACGACGGGACGTACGCGGGCGATCCGCCGCTCGTAGTACGCCTGGAACAGGGCGTCGTCCCAGGTGTCGGTGGCGGTGAGCATCTCGGTGAGCACCCGGGCGTCCTCCATCGACAGGGCCGCGCCCTGGGCGAGAGTGGGCGGGCAGCAGTGCGCGGCGTCGCCGACGAGGACGACCCGGCCGCGGTGCCAGGATCCCTCGACCAGCATCCGGTCGAACCAGGTGTAGTTGATCTTGGCTGGGTCGGTGATGTGCGCGGTGATCTCCGGCCAGTGGCCGCCGTAGTGCTGTGCCAGGGCGCGCATCTCGTCCGCGTACGAGCCGGGCGGGATGGCGGCCCGGTCGCGGTTCGCCTCGACGACGTACGCGTAGATCGTGTCCTGGCTGGTGGGGCAGTACCCGGCGATGTAGGCGGGGCCGCCGTAAGCAAGATCGGTGCGGGTCACTCCGGCCGGGCGGGGTGCCGCGACGCGCCAGATGGCCATGCCGGTGGGCTCGGGCCTGTCGGCGATGCCGATCGCCGCGCGAGTGGTGGAGCCAAGGCCGTCGGCGGCGATCACCAGGTCGTAGCGGCCCTCGGTGCCGTCGGTGAAGCGGACGGTGACGCCGCTGCTGTTCTGGTTCAGTGATGCGGCGCGCACGCCGAGGCGGATGCCTGCGCCACTGGCGCGGACGGCGTCGATGAGGATGCGCTGGAGCTGTGGGCGCTGTATGCCGACGGTGGCGGGCAGATCGTCGCCGCCGGTGCGCAGGTCTTCCGCGACGTGCAGGACGGTGCCGTCGGGCGCGGTGATGCCGACCGTGCCGAACCCGTAACCGGACTTCTCCACTTCCTTCCACACGCCGAGTTCGCGCAGCACGCGCAGGGCGTTCCCCTGGAGGGTGATGCCGGAGCCCGCGGTGGCGTTCCAGTCGTCCTTCGCCTCGATCAGGTCGACCGTGATCCCGGCGCGGCGCAGCAGGACCGTGGCGGCGTTGCCGGCCGCGCCGCCGCCTATGACAAGGACCGTGCGGGGTGGGCTCATGGAGATAACTCCCTTGTTCCGCTGGGTGGGTGAGGATTACTTGACGGCTATGGGGCTGACGGGCGAGCCCACGGCGCCGGTGATCGGCAGGGGAGCAGCGGTGAGCCAGAAGTCGTACACGCCGTCGTCCGCGCAGTCGGCGGCGAGCGCGTCCAGGTCCCACATCTCGCCGATGAGCAGTCCCATGTTGGGGATCGCGACCTGGTGCAGCGGCTGGAAGGCATCCTCGAACTCGTTCGGGCGGACCTCGAAACCCCAGGTGTCGGTGGCGATCGCGGCGATCTCGGTGCGGTGCAGCCAGCCCGCGGTGGCGAACGACAGGCCGGGCGACGGGCCGCCGGCGTACTCGCCCCAGCCCTCGCGCCGGGCCCGCGCGAGACGGCCGGTGCGCACCAGCACGATGTCGCCCCGGCCGACGGCCACGCCGTATGCCGCGGCGGTGGCGGTCAGATGCTCCTCTGTGATGGCGAAGGCGTCGGGGAGTTCGCCGTCCTCGCCGACGACACGGCCTACGTCGAGCAGGACGCCACGTCCGGCGACGTACGGGGCCATGTGCTCGATGCCGGTGACCAGGTCGCCGTCGGAGGTGACGACCTGTTCGGCCGGGCGCCCGTTCCACGCCTTGCCGTGATCGAAAATGTGGCCGAGACCATCCCACTGCGTCGAGCACTGCAACGGCATGGCGATGACGTCGTCGGCGCCGCCGAGCCCGTGCGGGAAGCCCTGGTTGCCGAGGGCGGCGTCGGTGCCCGTGTCGAGCATGGTGTGCACCGGGTTGGTGCGCCGCCGCCAGCCCTTCTGCGGGCCGTTCATGTCGAACCGCTGCGAGAGACTGAAGCTGACGCCCCGCCGCACGAGCGCGGCGCCCGCGCGGCGCTTGGCCTCGTCAAGGAAGTTGAGGGTGCCGAGCACGTCATCGGCGCCCCAGCGTCCCCAGTTCGAGTACGCCTTGGCGGCCTGCGCGATGCTTCCCTCCGGGTCCGTGCGGTCCAGGGTCACGGCGCCACCTCCGCCACACACCGGGTGCGCTGTGCGCCGAGCCCGGTGATGGAACCGTCCATCACGTCACCGTCACGCAGCAGGCGTCCCCAGTGCATGCCGTTCCCGGCGGGCGATCCGGTCAGCACCAGGTCGCCGGGCAGGAGGTGGGTGCTCTGCGAGGCGTAGGACACCATGCGCGCCACATTGAAGATCATGTCCTTGGTGGACTCGTCCTGCATGGTCTCGCCGTTCAGCCTGAGCATCAGGCGCAGATCGTCAGGGTCGGTGATCGACTCGGCGGGTACGATCCACGGGCCCAGCGGAGTGAAACCGGGGGCGTTCTTGCTGCGCAGCCAGTCCGTGCCGATCTGCGGCATGTCGCGGCGGAAGACGCTTGCGCGGTCGGTGAGGTCGTTGGCGATCGTGTACCCGGCGACGCACTCCAGCGCTTCCTCGACGGACACCCGGTGCGCCGGACGGCCGATGACGGCCGCCAACTCAAGTTCCCAGTCGGGCTGTTCGGCCCACGCGGGCAGCACGACATCGTCGTACGGGCCCGTGATCGCGCTCGGCAGCCCGATGAAGACGTACGGCAGATCCTCCGCGGCCCGCCGGTCCATGATCTCCGCCGCATCGGCGCGCCGCTCCGCCTCCGGGCGGTCGTCTCCCGGAGCCTTATGGGCCACGTGCAGATCGATGACGTGCTGTCGGTAGTTGGCGCCGGACTGGAAAACCTGGCCTGGCTCGACAGGGGCGTGCACGCGGAAGTGCGCCAGCGGCTCGCGCTTCGCGGATCCGTCACCGGCCAGCGCCCGGAGCCTAGGCAGTACCGCGCGCCAGTCTTCGAGGAGGCGCCGGACGGTCAACTGCTCGTCGCTCAGAGCGTCGCGCAGGTCGACGACGTACTCGTTGGACGTGACCAGGGCGGGGAAAGCCGGTCCGTCCGGGGCCGAGAGGGTCGCCAGGGCGAAGGGGCCGGCGAAGGGCGCGGATGCGAGTGCGGGTTTCACGGACGTGTCCTCCTGGTTGCGGTGGGACTAATCTGGACCCGCCACCCGTGATCAGGGAAATAGATTGTGTGGATGGCCGTCATCCACGGGGCAGATTTCGACTGGTCAGCGTCGTCCGACGCAGTACAGCAAGGGAAACTCCGTGAACCTGGCTCGCCTGGATCTCAACCTCGTCGTCGCGCTGCGTGCCCTGCTGGAGGAGCGCAACGTCACGCGTGCCGGGCAGCGCGTCGGCCTGAGCCAGCCTGCCATGAGCGCCGCACTGTCCCGGCTGCGCCGCCACTTCGGCGACGATCTGCTCGCTCGCGTCGGCGGCCACTACGAACTGACCGCGCTCGGCCAGGTGCTGCTCGACC
Source organism: Streptomyces sp. NPDC046925 (assembly GCF_040644915.1). Classification (NCBI taxonomy): domain Bacteria; kingdom Bacillati; phylum Actinomycetota; class Actinomycetes; order Kitasatosporales; family Streptomycetaceae; genus Streptomyces; species Streptomyces sp. NPDC046925. The sequence continues at coordinate 54,853 of NZ_JBEYWZ010000015.1, forward strand.
GCACCTCGACCGCGTACGACGTGCTGGAGCGGCTCTTCTCCAGCCAGGCCGACTTCGACCCGGCCGTCGAGAGCCGTGAGTTCAAGCTGGTGGCCTCCGACTACGCCGTCTCCGTGTTCGGCGCCGAACTCGCCCGCGTCGTGCACAAGGAGGCCCCCGGAGTCCGGCTGCGATTCACGCAGACCCCGCCCACCGTCGTGGACGACACCGCCACCCTGCTCAGCGCCGTCGACGGCCTGCTCATGCCGCACGGCGTGATCAACGACTTCCCCGCCACCGATCTCTACGAGGACCGGTGGGTCTTCGTAGTCGCCGACGGTCACCCCACCGTCGAGGAGCGGCTCACCCGGCAGGACCTGGCGGACCTGCCATGGGTCACCTACCAGCGGACCTACGACGCCCCGGCCGTGCGCCAGCTCGGAATGCTCGGGGTGGAGCCGCGGGTGGAGGTGTCCGTCGACAGTTTCCAGCTACTGCCCCTGCTGGTGGCAGGGACCCGGCGCATCGCCCTGATCCAGAGGCGGCTCGCCCGCCTGCTCACGCCGATCGCACCGGTCCGTGTCGTGGAACCTCCTTACGAGGCCGTGCCGCTGCAGGAGGCCCTGTGGTGGCATCCGGTGCACACGCACGACGCCGCGCACATCTGGCTGCGGGAGACGGCGGCGCGGGTGGGCGCGCGGCTCTCGCCGGTGCACGACGGATGATCCGCAAACCGACCGGTGACGTTCCCGGTAGCAGGCCCGCGACCGGGCCCGGCGGGCAGCTGTGAGGCCGCCCGCCGGGCCCGGTCACGACATCTACGAGCACCGCGACGTCCTGGGACGATGCTTGAACCGCTTGAAGCGGTGGCGTGGCATCGCCACCCGCTGCTACGACAGGACCAGGGAGTCCTGCGAAGCGGCCGTCACCCTCGCCCCACGTCTGATGTGGGCGTGACGTCCGACAAGCCGACTCAGTCCTCGTCGTCGTCCCCGTCGTCGTCCATGCTCTCGTACTCGGAGTAGAACAGCGCCGAGAAGCTGGGGTACTTGGTCGTGTCGCCGTATTTCGGCGCGAACTCATAGGCAGCCCATTCGCCGTCCGGTCCGACGTCGGTCGGATCGAGCAACCAGAAGTCCTCTCCCCGGGCGATCTCGAGGGACCGGCGAAACAGCTGCACATCGTCTTCGTTGCCGGGTATCGATGCGTAGGTCTCGATCACGCGTCTGCCGGCATCGCTGTCCCGCATCCACGAGACGCGACCGCACGGATGGACGCCGTCCACCCAGGTGTCCAGGTGCGTCCATCCGTCACTGGCCAGGAAGAATCCCCGCAGGGTCGGCGGGAACCGCACCCCGAGGCGCTCCTCGGATGCCGCCACGGCCTCCTCCCGAGCCGGTGCTTCACCCAGCCACAGCTCGACCCGCTCCTCTCGCTCCAGCGCGTCCAGCTGATCCTCGTCCAGCAGATCGTCCAGCTCGTCCTCGTCGGCAGCGTTCTTCAAGTACTGCTCGCCGTACCGCTCCAGGAAGCCGCGCCACTCCTGCGGCGTGGTGGGAGCAGCGGCAACTGCATTCTCTTCGGGCCCAGTTGTCTCACTCATGCCGGTCATGGTGCCAGGTGGGTAGGACAACGCCGCCGTGTGGGCCCCCCGGGCTCCAACCACCAGAGCGACGCACCCACCCCAGATCGAAACTTGCGTGCAGGAAGCGCTTGCGCAACGCCTGCTGTGGGCGGCACCAAAGCGCCTGCCCCCGGACGAGGATCGACAGTGCGGGCAGCAGGCGGTGCATCGTGTCCTCCGTGCTGCAAGCGGGAGAGGTTGGGCCCGTCGGCAGTCCAGATGACTAGCGTGTCGACAGGGGCGAGGGCCACGTCGTTCGGTTCTGACCCGATTGCGCCGTGACCTCGGTTTAAGTCTGCCAGTTCTGCGGTGGTGTGAACGGCCGTCGCGAGGTATCCCTGATCGGCAAACAGGCGGCCTGCCGCGTCAATGACCGCAGAGTGCGACTTCAACCATGGAGTAGTCGCATAAGGGGCCCGCGACCGGCCCGCTGATCAACGCGCGTCCAAGCAGACAGCCACATCGCAACCGGCTTCTATTAGTGCCTCCTCATACCGAGCATCCGGCGAATAGGCACGCCAAGCGTTCCCGATCCGCTGGAATCACCCCGCAGAGTGATCCGTTTCCCGTGAGGTCGCATCGGGTACCTAATGCCGGGGCATGACAGCCCGGTATGAAAGTCATGATGCCTCTTCCGGGATATGTTGCGGAACAAGGGAGAGGATTGGTGTATGCGAACAGGAACCAGCCCGGTACTGGTGACGGACGCGGGGTCATCGAGTTTGCGCCTGACGGTTTTCGGGGACGGCGGCGAGGTCCTCCAAGAACATCACAGTGAATCCCCTCCCGGCGAAAGCGCAGTCGGTTCGCTGCGGCAATTGCTGAGGGAAGGACCGGCTCCTGCAGCCGTGGGTCACCGCATTGTCCACGGCGGCTCGGAGATGGGCAGCCACACCCTGCTCGATGATGAAGTGCGTGTGCGCTTGGATCGGGTGGCAGACCTCGCGCCATTGCATGTCCCGCAAGCGTTGACCGTTTTGGACGCGGCTAGGGAACTGCTGCCCGAAGTTCCGCACGTGGTCTGCTTCGACACGGTATTCCACTCCGGCCTACCGGCTGCCGCACGGGAGTACGCCGTACCTGCCAGCTGGCGCGAGGGGTATGGGCTGCGCCGCTACGGCTTCCATGGTCTGTCCTATGCCTGGGCGCTGGCCCGCACCGCTGAACTCCTCGGCCGGCGCGCGGAGCAGCTGCATTTGGTGATGGTGCACCTTGGTGGCGGCTGCTCCGCCTGCGCGGTGCGCGAGGGGCGGAGTGTTGACACGACGATGGGCTTTACGCCGTTGGAGGGCTTGGTGATGAGTCGTCGCAGCGGCAGCGTCGACCCCGGGGCGTTGACCTGGCTGCTGAATCGGAAGAATCTGTCGGCGGACGAGATCGAAGACGCGCTGAACCGCAAGTCCGGGCTTCTCGCCCTCTCCGGCACGTCGCACGACACGCGCGACCTGGTCCGCAGCCGGGCGGCGGGCGACGAGCGCGCTGCACTCGCCCTTGATGTCTTCACCCACCACTGCCGCCGCGGCATCGCCGGGATGGCCGCATCCTTGAGCCGTCTGGATGCCCTGGTCTTCACCGGTGAGATCGGTGAGGACCAGCCTGAGGTTCGTGAAGAGGTATGTGCCGGGCTTTCAGTGTTCGGCCTCACGGGCGGCCTGCGACCTGTGGTCGCCGAACGGCCAGAGATCGTCAGCGCGCCCGGCGCACGCGTCCCCGTGGTGGTCGTACCTACCGGAGAGGCTCAGCAGATCGACTTTGAGACCCGGGCTCTCTTGGGCCGGGGCTGATTGCTGGCCGGGGAGGTCTGTGATTCCTGGAGATCGCCGGTGAGCATGCAGCCTCCGGGGTCCATGCCGAGGGCTGTGGCGACGCGCGGCCCTCGTCGATCGCCTGACTTCGGCGGGAACATCATCGAGACGGGGCACGACGACAGCGAGAACTTTCTCAGCAGATGCGTGAAGACCTCCACAAGATGCATGCGCTGCTGAACGTCAACGGCAGAGCCAAGTGAGGCCGGCACGAGCCCCGATGACCTGTGCCGGCCCCATGTGGGGTCACCGCCGGGGAGCGATCGCGCTCAGGCGGGGGCATGTACCGCCGACCGGTTTCCCGTCAGCCGCTGGAAGCCGCGGCGGCCGTGGCCTGGCGCTGCTGCAGCGAGATGACGACCAGGCCCGCGAAGACCTGGACGGGAAGCGGTACGCCGGTGAATTCAGCGGTGAGCCCGCTGCCGAACCGGCCGGGCCGGAACTCGCCGACGACGCTGCCGTCCCGGACCAGTTGTCGCTTGCCGCGAAATGCCGAGGGACGCATCAGCTCGTACTCTCCTTCCGCGTCGATGATGTTCCACCGCCGGCCGGATCGGCGCGCCTCGACCCGGATCGGCCCCCCTGACGTTCCTTCGTGCATCTCGAAGGAACGGCCCCAGCGCGAGGACCGCAACTCGAAGTTCCTACCGGCCAGCTCCACGTGCCCGCCGGACTTCCAGGCGTGCCCGGACCACTGTGCGACCGGCTTGCCCTCCGACAGGATTTGGTAGGTGCGTCCGAAGACGCGTTCGCGTTTGATCTCGAGCATGAGGCACTCCTGCGTGATGGGGGGGCGGTTTCGATCGGCTCTGCATTGCCTTCCCGCGGAAATCCTGTCGATTCCCGTGGCGAGGGCTGCGGCATAGCGCGGAGCAGGCTGGCGGCCCGGGAGGCAACGGTGCCCGTGGCGGGGACTGCGGCGCCGAAGGTGTCGGGGGAGAGGGGCGCAGGAGTCAGGCCCGCCGGGTGCAGGGGGAGCTGGCTCCCTGCGGTCTGATCCGGCGGCCGTGCCGCAGTCCCGCCGCGCCGGAATCTATGCGGGCAGGGCTTCGACCCGTTGGAGGTGGCGCCCCAGAGCTCGGAGGGCCAGTACTTCCAGGCCGAGGGTGAGCAGGCCGATGAGGGCGCCGGTAAGGGAGCCGAGCATCATGAACACGGTGTGGGAGACCAGGGTCCCGCCGATCAGCCACAGCCGGTGGCTGTTGGTCCAGTTGCCTGCTGTGCGCCAGCGTGCGGCGAGCCAGGCGAACGGGAGCGCGGTCATGGCCGCAGCGATCAGCATGAACGGCTTCGACATGGCGTCGCCCAAAAGCAGGTCCCCCTCGAGGCCGAGCGGCAGCAGCGTGGTCAGGAACGCCATCGTCAGATAGACGGAAATGACCCCGACCACCAGGGGACGTGGCGCCTTCCGGCTGGGGTGGATCACCTCCCGTGGACAGTGCCGGGGCAGGACGCGCAGGGCAAACCAGGCCAGCAGCGCGATCGCGACGAGGTAAGTGGCGGTCCAGCCCATCGGGGTTCGGTAGCCAGGGTCTTCGGTGCCCGAGATGCCAAGGCGCAGGCCGAGTATGCCGATGACTGCCATCACGCTGGTGACGGCGAGGCCGCCGCCCCGCAGGTAGGGCCGGTCGCGCAGATGGGGGTAGAGCAGATTGGCGATCATGACAGGGAGCAGCACGCTGAGTACGACGTGGATGCCGATCTGGGATTCCCAGTAGGTCCAGTTGATGCCGTGGGCGCGCAGGCCCCAGTCGGCGGCGTCGTACATGTCCGGGCTGTTCAGGGCCTGGAGGCCGAGGCCGTCTTCGGCCAGCTGGTAGGCCATACCCAGTGCCACCAGGCTCGGCCATCCGCCACCGAAGCGGACCACCGCCTCGCGTATGAGCAGAACGCCGGCGCCGTACATCACCAGCAGCAGGGGCAGGGCGATCCACGTGCTGGGCACCGCCACGGCGGTGAAGGTCAGTTCTGCGCACAGCGTCGTCAGCAGCGCCAGGGTCCAGGCGGCGCGTACGCGGCGGGTCCCTGGCGGGGAGTGCGCGGAGCGGAGGGTGCGGGTGGTGGTGGGGGGAGTGGAGTTCATGGCGCGCGCTTTCTGCGGAGGTGTCATGCCCGGGCGTGGGCGTCGACCAGGCCCTGGATGTCGATCTTGGTCATGGCGTGCAGGGCATTGAGGACGCGTTCGGCGGTTGCCGGATCGGCGGTGCGCAGGAGTTCGCGCAGACATGAGGGCATGACCTGCCAGGTCATTCCGAAGCGGTCGACAAGCGAGCCGCCGGGCCCCTCCTTGCCTCCGTCGGTGAGGTCCGCCCAGAGGGCATCGAGAGCCGCTTGGTTCTCGCACTCCGTGTAGAGGGAGACAGCGGGTGTGAGGGGGTACTGCGGTCCGCCGTTGTAGGCGGTGTACTGCTGTCCGTCCAGGGTGAAGTCGACGGTGGTGACGCGGCCTTCCGGGTCCCGCTGGGTGTCGCGGATCACGGAGTTGGGGATCAGGGCGGTGTAGTGGGCGGCGAGGGCTTCGGCCTGGCCGTCGACCCACAGAAAGGTGCTGATGCTCATGAGTGTTCTCCTTGGGGAGGATTCAGTGATGTGCGTGGCTGGTGTAGTCGTCGAGCACGACGGTGTCGGCCACCTTTTCCAGGCCCCGGCCGACGATGCGTCTGGGCAGCAGGGGCAGGGCCCGCACCGACTGGTTGCGCAGCCACATCTGCGCGTGTGAGCCGGGCATGAGGCCGCCGTCGCCGGATGTCCGGGCGAACTCCTGCGCACGGTCGACGAATTGGCGCATGCCCCTTTCATAGGCGGCGAGGGCCGTCCGGTGGTCGCCGTCGGCCTTGGAGAGTTCGCCGGCCAGCATGTAGGCACCGACCAGGGCGAGGCTGGTGCCGATGCCGGACATGGGCGAGGCGCAGTAGGCGGCGTCGCCCAGGAGCACCGTCCGGTTGTCCGACCAGGTGTCGAGGTGTACCTGCTCGACGCGGTCGAAATAGAAGTCGGGCGCGTCCCAGATCTTGGGCAGGAAACCGGGCACTTCCCAGCCGGCATCCTCGAAGTGCCGGACCACGACCTGCTTTTGCGCAGCGGTGTCCCGGCGGTCGAAGCCGCCCCCGTCTTCGCGGAAGAAGAAGGCGGCAAGCGCCCTGCCCGGTGCGGCCAGCGGGCGCAGCGCCGCCGTCCGGCCGGGACGGCCGGGACGGCCGGCGCGGCCTGGCACGGTGAACATCAACTGCCAGCCGTCGAGGTCGACATCGGTTTTGACCGAGTAGAGAGCGATGAAGGAGTTCAGGTCGCGTACGAAGCGTTCGGCGGGCCCGAAGGCCAGCCTGCGCACGCCCGAATGCACGCCGTCGGCGCCAACGAGCAGGTCGAATCGCCGGTTCTCGGCCTTGCCGAAGGTGACACCGACACCGTCGGCGTCCTGCTTCACGCGGGTGATCGCGTCATCGAAGACGTACTCGACGTCATCGCGGATCGCGTCGTAGAGAATCCGGGCCAGGTCGGTGCGCAACAGCGCCCACTCCGCGACGGGCCCTCCGGACGGCCCGAAGACGTCCATTCCCAGGCTGGCCGTGTGCTTGCCCTTTTCGTTGATGAAGGCCATGCCGCGGGCAGGGATACGAGCCTTGCGGACCTCGTCCACGAGACCCATGCGCTCGATCACCTGCCGCGCGGTGCCGCGGATGTCGACGGCGTGGCCGCCTGTGCGCGGGGCCGGCGAGCGTTCCACCACCGTGGGCCTGAACCCGTACCGGCGCAGCCAGTACGCCAGGGCCGCCCCCGCGATGCCGCCACCGGACACGAGGATGTCCCGATTCTCCATTGGTTCTTCCGTTCGTCCATACGTCGTTCAAATGGTCACTGCGCATCCAACGTATCGGCGTAAAAGGCCAGTAGAGAAGCCGATGTGGGTGTAAGTGAACTAGTGCGCCATCCGAAGTGAACTAGTTCAATATGTCTGGCATGCTGGAACTCCCAGCCAGCGGAGGAGCACGTGCCACCAGCGCAGAACGCCGAGCCGCCCTACCGGGTAATCGCCGCAGAGATCCGCTCGCGGATCGACAGCGGCGAACTGCGCCCGGGGGACCGGGTGCCCTCCATCCGGGCCATCGCGCAGCGGTGGGGCGTCGCGATCGCGACCGCGACCAAGGTGACGGCCGTGCTGCGGGAAGAGGGGATCGTGGAGGCGCGCGTCGGCTCCGGCACGGTGGTCAGCGCGCAACCGGGCCGCCGCAGGGCGCCCGCGGCGGACGGCGCCGCTTCCACCACCCGCAAAGGCGAGACGCCCGACCAGGAGCTACGGCTGCGCATCCTGCGGACCGCTGTCGAACTGGCGGACACCGGCGGGCTGCACACCCTGACGATGCGCCGGCTCGCAGCCAGTCTCGACCTCGGCCCGATGTCTCTGTACCGATTCGTGGCGGGCAAGGACGAGCTGCTGACAGAGATGGCCGACCTGGTGTTCGGCGACCTCAGCCTGCCCGAGGACGGCCCGCAGGGATGGCGGGCCAAACTCGAACTCGTCGCCCGTCAGCAATGGCGGCTGTGCCGGCGTCACCTCTGGCTGCCCCGCGTCGTGTCGTTCACGCGCCCCGCCCTGGTGCCCAACATGATGGACCACACCGAATGGACGCTGCGCGCCCTGGACGGACTCGACCTCCCCATGGAGGTGCGACTGCAGGAAACTCTCACCCTCCACGCATTCGTCATCACCATCGCACTGTCCAAGGCCGACGAGGCCCGGGCCGAGCGGAACACCGGCATGACACTGAACCGCTGGTCCGACAGCCAGCGCTCCCGCCGCCGGGAACTCCTCGACAGCGGCAGATTCCCGCTCCTGGCCACCTTCTCGGACGACACCGCACCCGACCTGGACCTCCTGTTCGAGTACGGCCTGGCCCGCCACCTCGACGGATTCGCCGCTCTGCTCACCAACCACCACGCCGGCTCCCACCGTCCGGCGCAGTAGGCACCGTGGAATGGCATCTAGGGCCTGCTTGAGATGTTGATTTTGGAAGTGCGGGCTGGCAGGGCACTGGAAGTCCCTCTCCGGTGCCCTGCCGGCCCGAGTGGATCTCGGTCAGCGCACGGCGTCGTTGTTGCGGGCGGTCCAGATCGCCAGGGCTCCGAGCAAGGCGCAGGCGCCACCGAGCCAGAGCGCGCCTTGGAGCGTGAGCGTGTCGACGATGATGCCGCCGGCCAGCGCGCCGAAACCGATGGCCAGGTTGAACACCGCCACCCATAGCGAGGAGGCGGCTTCCACAGCCTGCGGAGCGGCCTTGATCATCCAGGTCTGGAGGGCCACGGACACGCCGCCGAAGGACAGACCCCAGACGATCAGCAGGATGGCGCCGCTGATCGCGGTCTGGCCCAGTAGCAGGAAGAGGGGCATCGCGGCCGTCATGGCTAGGGCGATGGTCAGCACGCTGCGGTGCACGCGGCGGGAGAGCGCCGCACCGGCGACGAAGTTGCCGATCATGCCGGCCGCGCCGAACCCGAACAGCAGCGGCCCGACATGGCGCTCGTCGATCCCCGACAGCTTCTGCAGTGCCGGGCTCACGAACGTGTAAGCGGCGAAGTGTCCGAACACGAGGAGCGCCGTCGCGATGATGCCGACGCGCACTCCCGGGTTGCGCAGCTGCTCCATCAGCAGCTTGGGCCGGAGGGCTTGGGAGGCGACCAGACTCGGCAGTACCGCAAGCAGGGCGATCAGGGTTACGAGTGTCAGGGCGCTGAGCACGGAGAAGGCGATGCGCCAGCCGGTCAGGTCACCGATCAGGGTGCCGAGCGGGACACCGAACACGTTCGCGGCTCCGACGCCGCCGAAGATGACTGCGGTGGCGCGAGGCACGTCCGCGGGGACGACGAGCCGGACCGCCAGGCCGGCGGCTACTGCCCAGAAGCCGCCGATCGCGATGCCGACCAGCACCCGGGATCCCACGAGCACCGCGAAGTTCGGCGCCAGGGCGGAGCCCAGGTTCGCGACGGTCATCAGGGCCATCAGTCCGAGCAGCAGGATGCGGCGGTCCAGCGACCCGACGATCATCGGGACCAGCGGTGCCGCGAACCCGGCGACGATGCTGGGCACCGTCACCATCAGTCCTGCCGTCCCTTCGGAGACCGACAGCGCGGACCCCACAGAGGTCAGCAGACCGATCGGTAGTTGCTCGGCGGTCACCAACAAGAAGGTGCCCAGAGCCACCGCGGAAACCGCCATCCAGCGACTCCTGTCCGGGGTCCCTGGTTCCTGCGTCTGTGTGGGGGTCTGTTCTGCGGTCGTCAACGGATCCTCCTCCAACAATTCGGGAGCGATCGCTCCCGAATTGGGGACCCTAGTATGGGAGCGAACGCTCCACAAGATGGGTAAGGTGAACTCATGGCACGCCCTCGACAGTTCGACGAGAAGAACGCGGTCACCTCGGCGACCGAGCTGTTCTGGCGGCGCGGCTACCACGCCACGTCGGTGCGTGACCTGGGCGACGAGCTGAAGCTCACGCCCAGCAGCCTGTACCGGACATTCACGGACAAGCACACGCTCTTCCTGCGCACGCTCGACCACTACCGGGTCACCGAGTCGACACAGGCCCGCCAGCGTCTGGACGCGAGTGACCGCCCGGTTCGTGAGGTGCTGCGGGAATGGATGCTGTGGCTGGTGACCTGCCCGACCGATGGCGAGTCCGGTCGCGGCTGCTTCGTGGTCAACACCGCCACCGAACTCGGCACCACTGACGCCCAGGTCCAGGAGCGGACCGAGGCTGCGTTCACGGTCACCCGGCAGGCCCTGCATGCGGCGCTGGCCGAGGGGCGGGAGCGAGGCGAGCTGTCCACCGATCTCGATATCGACGACGCCGTGGAATTGCTGTTCACGACGGTGCTCGGCCTACGGGTACGGGAGCGCGCAGGCCACGAACTGGAGCGCCTCACCACCACGATCGATCTCGCGATCCGGGCCCTGGGAGCCGCACCCGCGCAAGGCGCCTGACGGCAGCAGGAGACGCGACGGCCAGTTCAGCCGCCCCAGACGCCGTCCCGACCGGGTCGTCGCCGACAAGGGTTCCTCATCCACGAAGATCCGCTCCTACCTGCGCAGGTGCGGGATCAAAGCCGCCATCCCGACGCGGATCGACCAGATCAACGGCCGCATTCGCCGAGGCAACACCCTCTGCCGACTCGACCGCAACGCCTACCGGCGCCGCAACGTCGTCGAGCGCTGCTTCAACAAGCTGAAGCACAACAAGACCCTGGCCACCCGCTACGACACACGGGCTCGCCACAACGAAGCCATGATCACCCTCGCGTGCCTACAGCTCTGGCTGCCCAGGCCGCGGTTCTTGCGGGGCACCTCCTCGACACCACGGATGATTTCCCCGGCGCGCGGGTTGTCGGGAGTTACCGGGGGAATTGCAGACCGGGTGCGGCGTTGCGGGCGAGGGTGTGGGCCTGGTCGGGCCACCAGACGCCGGCGGCCGGGTCGACGATGCCGTACTCGGGATCGATGGTGCCGCCGGTGTTGCGTGTGCAGCTGCCGTCGGATTCGCCGATGGTCTTCACGTACAGGTAGGCGTCGACGAGCGGGACCTTGGTACTGGCGGTGGGGCGAGGTCCCATGCCGCGGCCGGGTGGGTTGCACCATGTCTCCGGGTCGCCGGTGTACTTGCCCGGGGGCGGCGTCCAGGCGCCAAGCCCGTTGCGGCTGGTGTCCACCACGAAGCGGGCCAGTTCATCGGTGGACGCGCCGCCCGTGTTCTGGTCGAACCAGGCGTCGGTCCAGTGCCAGGTCGATGGGTCGGTAGGGGAGACGGAGTTGCCCGGGCCGCCGTCGTTGGGCGCGGCGGGGGAGTAGTACTGACTGGCGCACCAGTCGGCGTGGCCGCGGTCCGACTCCGGTCCCTTGGTGGCGTACCACGCGCACTTGGCTATCCAGGTTCCGTAGCGCGAAGTCTGGTCGGTGGGCTGGTAGTTGGACACGTTGAGGGCAAAGCCGTCGCTCTGCTCGAGGCCGGCATCCAGGAGGCGCTGCGTGATGTCACCGACCGACTTCCACTGGCTGTTGCCCGCGTCGAGATAGACAGCGGTGTTCGGCCCGCTTTTCAGGGTGCGCACGGCGTAGGCGAGGTCCGCCATGCGGTGGGCGGTGAGTTCGCCGGTGGGGTCGATGTCGCCGGCGCAGTCCTTGGGAAGGGCCGCAAGGCCGTCGGGCTCCAGGACGACGGCGGCCTTGCGGTTGCCGATGCCGTCGGCGAAGGCGTCGATCCACTGACGGTATGCGGCCGAGGAGGCGGCTCCACCGCCGGAGTAGAGGCTGCAGTCGCGGCCGGGGATGTTGTAGGCGACGAGGACCGGCACACGCCGGGTGACCGCGGCGACCTGGACGAGCTTGCGCACCTCTCTCCTGACCTCGGCGGGCGTGCCTTCGGTGAACCACTCGGCCTGCGGCTGGGCGGCCAGCTTGGCCATGTTCAGGGCGTTGGCCCGGTCCCCCTTGCGCAGGTCGGTCACCGCCTGCTCGGCGGCCTTGCTGTGCGGGTCGACGTAGAAGCGCGTGGTCGGGGTGATGACCTTGTGTTGTGCCTGTTCGACCGGTTGTGCCTGTTCGGATGGTGCCCCTTGCGCCTGTGCGGCCGGGGCAGCCGCGCAGGCCATCAGGGCGGCCGAGACGAACAGGGCCATGCGTCTGACGGGCCGGATAGCGGATCTCATGTGTGTCCTCCTGGTCGGGGCGGACGGGGACAGGAACGGGCGGGGCAGAGATGAGGATGGGGCCGAGACGGGGAGGGGGATGCATCGACGGGCACGGCCACGGGCGCTCAAGGGGTGGCAGCCCGGGCGGGGATGTGGATGTCAGTAGCCGTAGATCATCTTGTAGGCGACCTCGGGAAGGAACTGGCCGGCCACCGATCCGGCGCCCACACCGCAGTTGCCGTCGGATTCACCGGGCGTCTTGACCCACAGCAGCATTTCGGCTCCCCCGCCGAGCTGGGTCGGGGTGCCGAGCCTGCGGCCTGCCGGGTTGCACCATGCGCCGTTGGAGCCGTATCCGTTGCGGCTGGTGTCGATGGCGTAGGGCTTGGTGTAACCGTAGGACGAACTCAGCTTCGCGTTGATCGCGTTGCCGTACGCGGTGTTCTCGCCGGTGGTCAGGTAGTTCGAGACGTTCAGCGAGAAGCCGTGGGCCTTGCGCACTCCCGCGTCGGCGAGGTGCTGCGCCATCGTGGGGGCCGCCAGCCAGGCCGGGTTGCCGGCGTCCAGGTAGACCCAGGTGTTGGGGGCCTTCTGGTTGAACTGGTCGATGGCGTTGTTGAGCAGACCGTTGCGCTCGGCGATCTGCGCGGCTGTCATGCAGCTGGTGTCTCCCAGGGCGTCCGGCTCCAGGACGACGACGGCCGGACGGCTGCCGATGCCGCTGGCGAAGGCGGCGATCCACGTCCTGTACGCGTCTGCCGAGCCCGCTCCGCCGCCCGAGTGCCCGCCGCAGATATCGCGGTTGGGGATGTTGTAGGCGACCAGGACCGGCAGCTTGTCCACGGCATCGGCCGCGCCGACGAACGCACCCGTGGCCGTGCCGATGGTGCCGCTCCAGCTACCGAACCAGCGGGCCATCGGTTTGGCCGCGATGTTGTCCCTGATCGCGGCGGCGCGGCCGTCACTGGGGTTGGCGGCGGCCCACGTCGCGGGGGCAGAGTGGGGGTCGACGTAGAACCCGCTGGTCATCGCCACCGGACTGTCGGCGTGGGCGAGTCCGGGGGCTGCCAGCGCGAGCGGGAAGGCGAGCAGCAGCGCGAGCAGGGCACGTCGGTATCTGAACATGGGGAACCTCTTCCTGTCGGGGGACGCAGCGCACGCGCATCGATCTGAACGTGCGCGTGCGGCGCGCTGTGGCAGTGCGAGGTGCGACGCCGCCGGGCGGCGGTGGCTCCGGGCCCGAGGACGTAAACCGTTGGCGCCGGAGAATCATGGGAGCGCTCCCAATCAGAAGCGGCCCCCACAGGCGTCCGAAGCCCCTGGGTGGGTATGGGGGGCATCGTGTGGGCGAGGGACGAACGTGTCAAGAGTTCTCGGTCAACTCCGCGTGATGTGACGGAAACAGGGCCCTGCGGCGGGCGGGGCGCCGGCAGCCCCGGCTCGACGAGACAGCGGGACGGTGGTGCGCGTTCTGCGCCCGCGCACCACCGTCACCGGCACCGTCAATCTGCCCCTCTTCGCGGTCGCGAGCGCGTGTGCGATCGCCTCGTAGGTGGGCTTGCGCCGAGCAGCAGGGCCGCCGCCGACGCGCAGGCGGCGGCTCTGCTGCGGGTACGGGCAGGGGTGCGCGGAGCAAGTGTGCGCATGGTGCTACACCTCAACTCATGCGGGGCGAAGAATGGTTGTGCGTGCGCCGTGCTGTCTTTGCGCGTTACTTGACGCGTATCTCGCACCGCATCCGCCGCTTGTGCCCGACCTCGCGTTCCGTACCCGTCAGGGTGAGCGGCACGGTGTGGTGGACGCGTTCGCTGGATGCGCAGACGCGTAGTTCGAGGGCGCCGGGTTCCACGACGCGGCGGCCGTCGGCTCCGGTGTACGCGGCGAGGTCCGCCGGGAACGTGGCGTGGACCTCGGCGGACGCCCCGGCATCGAGCGGGACGCGGGCGTACCCGACGAGCCGGACCTCGGGGCGTGCCACAGTGCCGACCGGGTCGTGGAGGTAGAGCTGGACCACCTCGGTGCCGGCTCGCTCACCGGTGTTGCGGACGGTGAGGCGCAGGGTGATCTCGCCGTCGGTGGCCAGTTCGGGGGTGGCGCACTGCGGGGCGTCCCAGGTGAACGTGGTGTAGGACAGGCCGTGCCCGAACGGGTAGAGGGCGGTGGGGTCCACGCTGCTGGCGTCGCCGCGGCGGCCGAGCGGCGGCGCGAGATAGGGGGCGGGCTGGCCGCCGGGGCCGCGCGGCACCCCGACGGGAAGGCGCCCTGAGGGCTCGACCCGTCCCGACAGGACTCCGGCGACGGCGGCCCCGCCCTCCTGCCCGGGGAAGAAGGCCTGGACGACGGCGGCGGCCCGGTCGGCCCAGCGGCCGAGTGCGTAGGGCCGCCCGCTGAGGACGACGACGACGGCCGGTGTCCCGGTGTCGAACACCTCGTCCAGCAACGCGCCCTGCCCGTAGGGAAGGTTGAGGTCCTCGGTGTCGCATCCCTCGCCGGACGAGCCGCGCCCGAAGAGGCCCGAGCGGTCGCCGACCACGGCGAGGCAGATGTCGGCCTGCGCCGGGTCGTCGACGAAGAGCGCGCCGGGCAGTTCGGCGCGCAGCGCCTGGGCGAGCGTGGGGACGTCGACGCCTGCGGGAAGGCCCGGGTGGTTGACGCCGACGTGCCGCGGGAACGTGTAACAGCCGAGCATGGCGGCCTGTTCGTGGGCGAGGGGGCCGGCCAGGGCGATGCGCAGCCCGGCGGCAGCCAGCGGCAGCAGCCCCGCGTCGTTGGCGAGCAGGACAACCGACTCCTGCGCCACAGCCCGTGCCAGATCCCGCATCTGAGGGGGGTTCAGGTCGACGAGCGCATCTTCGGCGTCTCCCGTGGATCCAGTAGGCCCCGTGGCTCCCATGACCGGCTCCCAGTCTCGGTCGAGCAGGCCCAGCTCGCACTTTTGCGTGAGGACGCGCAATGCGGCGCGGTCGAGCAGGTCCTCGGGAAGGCGGTCGGCCACGGGCAGGCAGCGCGCGGCGGGCAGTTCCACGTCGACGCCGGCCGCGAGAGCGATCCGCGCGGCGTCCCCCTCCGTCGCGGCGACCTGGTGGGCGGACTCCAGGAACGCGATGCCGAAGTAGTCGGCGACGACCGTGCCGGTGAACTGCCATGTGTCGCGCAGGAGGTGGGTGAGCAGGCCGGTGTGGGCGTGTCCGGGAAGTCCGTCGATGTCGTTGTAGGAGGCCATCACGGAGCGGGCGCCGCCTTCGCGCAGCGCCATCTCGAACGGGGGCAGGAAGATGTCCGCGAGTTCGCGCGGTCCGATGGGGGCGGGCGCGTGGTTGCGGGCGCCGCGCGAGGCCGAGTACCCGGCGAAGTGCTTGAGGGTGGCGACGATCCCTGCGGCCTCCAGGCCGCGTACGTAGGCGCTGCCGATGGTGCCGACCAGGTAGGGGTCCTCGCCGATGGACTCCTCGGTGCGGCCCCAGCGGGGGTCGCGGAGGACGTCGAGGACGGGGGCGAGGCCCTGGTGGATGCCGACCGTGCGCATCGATGTGCCGATGGACTGGGCCATCTCGGTGATCAGGGCCGGGTCGAAGGTGGCGCCCCAGGCGAGCGGCGTCGGGAAGATCGTGGCCTGCCAGGCGGCGAAGCCGGTCAGGCACTCCTCGTGGGCGAGTGCGGGCAGAGCGAAGCGGTTCGCGGAACGGATCCGGTGCTGCAGGTCGGCGAGGCGTGCCGCGCCCGCCGCGGGTTCGAGGGGGACGGTGCCGAAGGGCCGGGTCAGATGGCCCAGGCCGTGCGGCAGCAGGGCGTCGAGGGCCGCGCTCTCGGCGACGTGCGTGTGCTGCCCCGGCGCGACGGCGGCGCTGTCGGTGTCGATGTCGGCCCCCAGCCACACGCTGGACAGCTGGGCCGTCTTCTCCTCGGTGGTCATCCGGGCGAGCAGGTCTGCCGCCCGGACCTTTGCGGGCAGGGTGGTGTCCTGCCAGGGCTTGACCATGGAACTCCTCAAGTGCGGTGTGGGCGGGCGGTGGTGGCGGGGCCCGGCGGTGCGGTGTCAGCCCGTGGTCGTGGTGTCAGCCCTTGGTCGCGCCCACCGTGATGCCGCCGACCAGCTGCCGTTCGGCGACGGCGTAGAAGGCGAGTGCGGGCACCATGGCCAGGACGAGGTAGGCGAAGACGCGGGCGATGTCGGTGGCGTACTGGCCCTGGAACTGCTGGACGCCGACGGGGATGGTCCACCAGGTCTCGTTGCTGAACACGAGCAGCGGCAGCAGGAAGTTGTTCCAGCTGCTGACCACGGCGAGCACGGAGACGGTGCCGAGCGCCGGGCGCGCCATCGGCAGCAGGATCCGCCAGAAGAAGCCGAACGGCGAGCACCCGTCGAGGGTGGCTGCCTCCTCCAGTTCGCCGGGGATCTGGCGGAAGAAGCCGCGCAGGATGACGATGGTGATGGGCAGCCCGAACGCGGCCTGCGGCAGGATCACGCCCCACGGGTTGTCGAGGAGTCCGAAGGTGCGCAGCAGGATGAACAGCGGCAGGATCGCCACGGCGAAGGGGAACATCAGCCCCATCGTGAAGAGCGTGAAGAGCACCTCCCGCCCGCGGTAGGCGAAGCGGGCCAGGGAGAACGCGGCGAGGGCCGCCGCCCCCACCGTAAGGAGGGTCGTCCCGACGGCGACCAGGGTGGAGGCGCCGAGCATCCGCCAGAAGGGGCCTGAGGCGAGGATGTCCGTGTAGTTGGAGGTCACCCAGGGCGAGGGCAGGCCGAAGGGGTTGCTGGAGAGCTGGTCGGTGGACTTGAAGCCGGATACCAGGGCGTACAGCAGCGGTGTCACCATGCCGATGCCGACCAGCCACACGATCACGTACAGGGGCGCCGTGCCGAAGCGGCGGCGGCCGGGCACGCCGGGCGCGGTCATCGGGTGGCTCGCATGTTCGTGAGGGCTCCTTCGGTGTCCCGGCGCAGCACGAAGCGCTGGTAGGCGAGGGCGAAGACGAGGCTGATGAGGAACAGCGCGATGCTGATCGCGCTGGCGTAGCCGATCTCGTAGCGCTTGAACCCGAACTGGAACAAGGTGATGGCCATTGTCTCGGAGGCGTGGTCGGGGCCGCCCTGCGAGATCACCCACACCAGGTCGAACAGCTGGATGGCGCCGATGACGGACAGGAACGCGCTGATGCGGACGGTCGGTCCCAGCAGGGGCAGGGTGATGTAGCGGAAGCGCTGCCAGGCGCCGGCGCCGTCGATGCGGGCGGCCTCGTGCAGTTCGGCGGGGATGCCTTGGAGGCCCGCCAGGTAGAGCATCATGTGGAAGCCGAAGTACTTCCAGGTCATTACGAGGAACAGGGTCGGCATGACCGTGGACTGGTCGGCGAACCACAGTCCGCCCAGCCCGTCGAGGCCGACTGCGCCGAGTGCCTTGTCGGCGAGCCCGGCGTCCGGCGCGAAGATCATGGAGAACAGGACGCCGGTGATCACCTCGGACAGGACGTACGGGGCGAAGAACAGCATCCGGTAGACGGCCCGGCCGCGCAGCTTCTGGTTGAGCAGGACCGCCATGGCGAGCGCGAAGGGCAGTTGCACGAGCAGCGAGAAGCCGACGAGGAGAAGGCCGCGCCACAGGTCGCCGAGGAAGACCGGGTCCTTGGCCAGGCGGCTGTAGTTGTCCAGTCCCGTGTAGTTGGAAGGGGAGCCGAATCCGCCCCAGTTGAAGAGGCTGACGTAGAGGGCGTACAGGATCGGGGCGAGCACGAGCGCGCCGAACAGGAGGAGGGCGGGCAGGGTGAAGGAGACGGCCGTCAGCCAGTCGGTGACGCGCCGGGCGAGCGGACGCCGGTTGGCGGGGCCCGGCCGCGACGGCTCGGTGACGGCTTCGGCTGCGTCCTTAACGTAAGTCGAAGTCATGGTCTGTTACTGGCTCTTGGCGACCTGGGTGATGGACCGGGTCACCTGGTCGGGGGACTTGGAGCCGGCGATGAGGGCGGCGACGGAGTCGTTGACCTCCTGGCCGACGGCCGGCGGGTAGGCCTGGTCGAGGTAGAGCTGGAAGCCGGTGGACTTGCCGAGCATGTCGGAGACCGCCGTGAGGTTGGGGTCGGTCAAAGCGCTGGTGGCGTCCTTGACGACGGGGATCGTGTCGGCCTTGGAGACCAGGATGCGGTCGGACTTGGCGGTCATGAAGAACTTCAGGAAGTCGGTGGCGGCCTTCGGCGCGCCCTTGCGGACCGCGTAGCCGCCGCCTCCGCCGAACACGTCGGTGAGCGCGCCCTTGCCGCCGGCCACCGAGGGGAAGGCGAAGAAGCCGAGGTCCTTGCCGATGCCCTTGCCCGCGTCGGCCTGTACGACGGGTGCCCACTGGCCCATCAGTTCCATGGCCGCCTTGCCGTTGCCCATGGTTGCGGCCTCTCCGGTGGGGGTGGAGTAGGCATCGCCGAGGAAGCCCTTCTGGAACGGCTTGAGCGCCACGAGGTCCTTGAGGTGCTCGCCCGCCTTGACGAAGTCGTCGCCGGTGAAGTCCTTGGCGTCGGCGGCCTTCTGCATGCCCTCGACTCCGGCGATCCGCATCGACAGATACGCCCAGAAGTACATGCCGGGCCATTTCTCCTTGCCCGCGAGGGCGATCGGTGTGATGCCCGAGGCTTTCAGCTTCCTGACCGTGTCCAGGTAGTCGTCCCAGGTGGTGGGCGGGGCGCTGATGCCGGCCTTCTTGAAGAGCGCCTTGTTGTACCAGAAGCCCACGGCGCCGATGTCGAAGGGCACCGCGTACGTCTTGGCGTCGAACTGGTAGGCCTTGACCGAGGCGGGCACGAGTGTGTCGGCCCACGGCTCGATGGACGAGGTGAGGTCCTCGGCCAGGCCCGCGTCGACCTGCTGCCGCAGAACGCCGCCGCCCCAGGTGTGGTAGATGTCCGGAAGTTTTCCGGAGCTGGTCAGCGCCGTCATCTTCGACTTGTAGGCGTCGTTCTCCAGCGTGACGAGCTTGATCCGCACGTCGGGGTTCTCGGCCTCGAACGCCTTCGCCCGCTCGGGCCAGACGGTCTTGGACGGCTCGGTGGTCTGGATGTTCCACCATTCCACCACGGTCCGGCCCGAACTGTCCTTTCCGCTGCCGGAGTCGGAGCCGCCGCAGGCGGTCAGCGCGGCCGCCCCGAGACCGGCGGCGGAGGCAGCGCCGAGGAAGCGTCGGCGGGAGAGATCGGAGGCTGGCATGACGCACCTTCCGGAAGTGATCCGAAAACTATCGGTAGATGGCCACGGAAGTTACGGACACACAGCGGGGGTGTCAACGGCCTTAACAAAAAGGGCCGTTGACACCCCCGTCCGGGTGCCTGCCGCGCTACCGGCCGCGCGGGGCCGCCGTACTGGCCCTGACCACGAGTTCCGTCGCCAGTTCGATGCGCGGCGATGCGGGTGCCACCGAGCGCGCGAGGTCCAGGACAGCGCGGGCCGCCAACTTGCCCATGTCGGACAGGGGCTGGCGCACCGTGGTGAGCGGCGGCGCGCTCCAGCGCACCTCCGGCAGGTCGTCGAAACCGACGACGCTCATGTCCTCGGGCACCCGCAGGCCGCGCCGGCGCAGCGCCTCGATCGCGCCAAGGGCCATCTGGTCGCTGGAGGCGAAAACGGCGGTAGGCGGCTCGGCGAGGTCCAACAGCCGGTTGCAGCCGGCGAATCCCGACGCGTGGTAGAAATCGCCGGGCACGATCAGCTCGTCGTCCGCCGGCACACCCGCCACATCGAGCGCGGCCCGGTAACCATCCAGCCTGGCCCGCGAGCACAGCAGCCGGGGCGGGCCCTTGATGAACCCGATCCTGCGGTGCCCGAGGCCGAGCAGGTGCTCGGTGGCGGCCATGCCGCCCGCCCAGTTGGTGGCGCCGACCGTCGGCGCCTCGGTCGCGGGCGCTCCTGCCGGGTCGATCACTACCAGCGGTACGCCCAGGCGCTGCAACTCGTCGTGCAGCCCGGGCTCCAGGACCGACGTCACCAGGATCACGCCGTCGGAGGCGCGGGCCCGCAGATTGGTCATCCACTGCCGGGCCGCGCCCGCCCGGTCATGGATCGCGGAGACCACCGTGCCCACCTCCGCCTCGTGCGCGACCTCCTCGACGCCGCGGATGATCTCCACGGCCCACGGGCTGTCCAGGTCGTTGAAGACCAGATCGAGCAGGGCCGCACGGTCCCCGGGCGCGGGCGGCCGGCGCCGGTAGCCGTGCCGGCGCAACAGCTCCTCCACCCGGGCGCGGGTGGCCGGTGACACGTCGGAACGTCCGTTCACGACCCGCGAGACGGTCGGGACCGAGACCCCGGCCTCCCGCGCGATCTCGGCGATCGTCACCTTGGCCGGCCCGTCCGGGCTCCGCGTGGTCGCCTTGCGCTGAGCGCCTTCCCCGGCCACGTTCCCCACCTCCGTCGACTCGTCATCCGAAGATCTCCGGATGCCTTCCGGAACCGTAGGACATGCCGTCGACCACGCGCCGGTCAAGCCCCCGGTCCGTACGATCGGCCGAATCGACGGCCCCTGATCCCTGCGCGACCGGCCTCCAGAACGCGGGCCGGCCAGGTTGGTTGGCGCCGCACGCGCACGGCGGCGCCCTCCTCGCGGCCGTCGCACGGATGCGCGCGGATCTGCCGCGCCGGGGCCGTTCCGGTGGTGCGCCCTAGCGGCGGACGGCGCGAGGCGGGGGCCCCGTTGACAGGGCAGGGGAGCGGCCTTGAGTTGCGGCGACGTTGCCGGAAGATTCCCGGAAGTTCTCGGCGCACCATTCCTCGACCGTGCAAGAACCTCTGCCCGCGTGCACGGCGCAAGGCCCTGCGTGTGGCCACGCCTCCTTGCCGCCGGCGTGCATGTCGAAGGCCCCCGACCAGCTAAGAGTGCGAATTCGCCCCGTCACTCACTCCATGAATGAGGCCGAGATCAGCGACCTGGGCCTGCTTGCTGTGGGGCTTCACTGGCGCGCAGTGACCGTTTGGTGGATATGTGCCAGATGCTTGATCACTTGGTCCCCGCACCACGGACCGCCGGGCTCGCCGCCAGCGCACCGATCGCCCGCCCGTGTGCGGAGCGCGCCGAGGCCATGAGACGAGCTCAGTCGGCCCGCAGCCACACGAGTTCATCCACCGAGCGGAGATCACCAAGAGCATTCAGAAGTGTGGTCGAGCCGGCTACAAGAATGCCCACCGTCCCTCGTGTCCGCCGGGGCGGGCCATCCTGGTGCCCGCACTTGAGGGGGCAGGTCATGACGTCCACAAACGGCCAGGCGGCCGAGTCGAGCACCTTCGTCACGCGCTCAGTGGAGGAAGCGAGCCACGTGCTCTCGGAGGTCTACTACGACCTGCGACTAGAGGTGAGGGGAGGGGACGCGAAGGACTTCGTCACCCGGATCAACATGGCCGACCTCGGCGCGCTGACCGTCGGCGACGTCAGCTTCGGCACCGAGATCAAGACGGGCTACTGCGAGCCGGGCTTCTACCACGTCTGCGTTCCGATCGAAGGCGGCTTCGGCGTCCAGGAGGGCTCCGCCCCGCCCGTGTACACCACCACACGCAAGGCCATCATCTACGACCCCGCCCGGGACATCAGCGTCTACGACTGGTCGCCCGACTGCCGCGTCCTCGCCGTGAAGGTCGACAAGCTGGCCATGCACCGCCAGCTGGAAACCCTGCTGGGCAAACCACTGGGGCGACAGCCACGCTTCAAGCCGTACATGGACATCACCCGGGGCCTCGGCCGCAGTTGGGCGAACCTGACCCAGTGGAGCCTGCTGGACTGGGACATCCCGCAAGGCCTGCTGCGTCAGCCCCTCATCGCGGGCCGGTTGGAGCAGACCCTGCTCCAGGGGCTGCTGCTGGCGACCGATCACTCCTACCGTGCCCAGCTGGAGGCCGCGCCGCCGCCCATGCGCCCGGCCGCGGTCAAGCGGGTGATGGACATCGTCAGGGAACGCCCGGCGGAGCCGTACGACGCGGGCCGGCTCGCGGCCGTCGCCCAGGTCAGCCTGCGGACCCTACAGGAGGCGTTCCGCAAGCACGTGGGCATGTCCCCGATGGCCTACGTCACCGAGGTGCGCCTGCAGCGCGTACGGATGGAGCTGCGGACCTCGCCGCCGGGCACGGCGACCGTCACCGATGTCGCCTACAAATGGGGATTTGCGCATCTGGGCCGGTTCGCGGTGCGCTACCGGGCCCGCTTCGGGGAAACCCCTTCCCAGACGCTGCGCACCCACTGACCCCGGCGTTCTCAGTCCCCGCCACGCGGCGGGAAAACTGC
This sequence comes from Streptomyces sp. NPDC046925, assembly GCF_040644915.1. Classification (NCBI taxonomy): domain Bacteria; kingdom Bacillati; phylum Actinomycetota; class Actinomycetes; order Kitasatosporales; family Streptomycetaceae; genus Streptomyces; species Streptomyces sp. NPDC046925. Next base: position 77,190 of record NZ_JBEYWZ010000015.1, read on the forward strand.
CCGTGTCCCGTCCGTCGTACATATGTCTCGCGTTTTCCGGATAGTGCCGCGCAATCCGGAGCGTTGCCCCCTGCCGCAGCGCCATAGCCTCCCACTCAGTGTCACCGAAGGCGTGCCGGACATGACGTGAACGGGACGGGCGGGAGAACTCCGCCTGTCGAGCCTCAGCAGCGGGAAGCCCAGACCCCGGCACCAGCTGCCGAGTTCCACGGGCGCGCGCGTGGTGCGATGCGCACCCTCTCCGAGGCCTCAACCGGCTGGGGGGATCCGGGGCCCTGTGCGGTCAATGGCATACCTTTCAGCGCCGAGGCGATAGAGCATGCATGTATCTATTCCTGTCTCCGAGCACGTCGTCCTCGTCGCAGAGCTGAGTTGCCAGCTCCTGATTTTCATAGGCGCCGACGTCAGGGACGAGTGGAGCCTGCAGGGTTTGGCCCTAGGTATTGAGCTGGGCCAGCGGTCAGGAAAGCAGGTCGTGGTCGATCTTTCCGAGGCTGAATTCTTCAGCGCGGAGGTCCTCAATGAACTGTTGCGACCTGCCCGCAAAGGCGGGCAACTGCCTCGCCTTGCCGGACCGTTGAGTTCTGTCGCGCGTCGACGGCTCGAAGTAACGGGGGCATTGAAGTTCTTCGAGGTGTTCCCGACGCTGGCGGATGCGGTCATTCGGCTACCGGACACGGCCTGCTCGGACGTGACCGAAGCTTCGGGAGGGATACAGCACCGAAGTAGTACCGCAACCGAAGCGGCCAGCCCCCGGCTTCGATAGCAGCAGCCGATCGATGCTCCCGAGTCAGCCGTCAATGACTGGTCCGCAGAGAGCTACGGATCAGAAGGCCACGCATCCCGGACACGGCACAGTCACAGGCCGGGGCCGTCTCGGTTCCCGTCTCATGCAGCGCCGTACATGGCCGTTCAGACGGGACCGCACACGACACCCGACCCATGGACCAGTTCGCCGCGAACACAGGCGAACGTCCCCGATCAAGCCCCGCGAGCCCGCCACCACAGTTGGGCAGCCAGTCTGTTTGCTGCACCGTTGGTGGGAACGGCCTAAAGGCGGCACGCAAGGAGTAGACGCCGTCACGGGGTTGCTCCCCTTGGTCAAAGGGTCCCCGCGTGGCGACCCACGACCTCAAGACCAGATCACTGGTACGTCCTGCGAGGCGCCGTTCCTAGCGCATCAGCAGTCCCCGCATCCCCAGCCCGTAGTGCACGCGCAGCCGGTGCAGCTCCCACAGGCCCACCGCCGTGACGGAGAGCGGGGCGCCCAGGATGAACACGTAACGGATCACCGTCGGCACTCCCTCGTGGGCGCCGGTGAACATGTCGATCAGTGCCATCTCCCACGCCAACGCCATGATCAGCAGCGGCGGCACCGTCTCGTGGATGTCCGCGGTGCGGAACACGTGCTGGACGGCGAGTCCCACGCCCCAGACGACGAACGGCGTCACCCAGAACAGGACGAAGAGGGTGAACGCGAGGGTGAGGCCCTTCGTCACGGTGAAGTGGCCCTCCACAAGAGGTTCCTGGCCCTCGAAGAACCCTGAGAGCACGATGATCGGGAAGACGGAGGCCGCCGCCATCATGGCCACGATCGCGCCGAAGCACCGCCCCGCCCGGCGCAGCAGGTCCCGTCGCGCCGCCGGAGCGGCCAGGCCGTACAGGACGCCGACGACGACCGGGAGGGTCGCCGCCAGCACGAGGGCGCTGGTCCACGACTTGTCGACCTGTTCGTCCGCCGCATCGCTGAGCTTGGGGGCGAGCTTGTAGGCGTAGGACATCCACAGGAACGCGCCCACGCCGACCAGGGTCCTGATCTTCCGCATCCGCGCCACCTCAGGATCCGAGACGATGCCCGGCCGTGACGGGGTGAAGACCCTGCGCGCGGTGCGGATGGGGCCGATGCGCCGCCGCAGCCGGGTGATCGGCCCGCCCGGCGGCGGCACCGGCGGCCCCGGGTAGGGCGGCTGGGGCTGTGGCGGCACGTAGGGCTGGGGCGGATAGGGCTGAGGTGGCTGCGGCTGGTAGGGCTGCGGCCCCTGGGGCGGCTGTCCGCCCGGGTTCCAGTTGCTCATGGTTCGTCCCCCGATATACGAGTGTGCACCGTGATGGGTGCGATCGCCGAGTGTATTGAGCACACAGGGTCCGCGCAGCCCTCGCCCCGGGTCGTGCACCGAACGGCCACAACTGTGCAAGCATCCTTGCTTGCTTGTTTTCTTCGGCGCTGCCGTGCCCGAGGGGAGCGTCCCGTGTCCGATCCGACGCCCCGTGTTCGACGACCGGCGCGAGGAGAGCGAGAAACTCGACCGGCTGGTCGCCGAGTTGAGCGCCGAGCAGTGGGCCCTCGCCACCCCGGCTCCCGGCTGGATGTCGTACGGGACGACCCGGCGCCGACCACGGAGGACACGTCGACGAGTGTGCCGTGCCGCTGCGCGCGCATCACGTCCAGAGCGGCGCGCGCCCCGTTGACGTAGCCCAGCACATTGACGTCGAGGACGCGCCGGAACACCTCGTGCGGCACCTCCTCCAGGGCTCCGAAGGCCGCCACCGAGGCGTTGTTGAGCCAGACGTCGATACGCCCGAACGCGGCAACGGCCTGCTGGGCGAGGGACTGGACCGCCTCGGGGTCCGTCACGTCGGTGGGCACCACCAGCGTGCGGGCGCCGTGCCGCGCCCGGCACCCCTCGGCGACCTCGCCCAGCACATCGCCCCGCAGCGCGGCGAGCACAAGCGAGCAGCCCCGGGCGGCGAACGCCTGTGCGCTGGCCCGGTCCAGGGCTGGCGCGCTAGGTGCCGCTCCTTCAGCAGCACAGCGACGAACTGCCTGCGGCACCCCTCGGCTTTGCCTTCCCCTACTGCGCAGCCGCACCCGCCGAGGCGAGGTTGCGCAATCTGTCCCTGCCCGCCGCGCAGTGGCCCTCCTAGACGGCCCATCAGGCCGCCGTCCCGGGGCTGCTGTGCGCACGGCGCGGCTTCGACCTGCGTACCCGCGCCGACGAGCAGCGTTTGGCCTGCGGCATGGCAGCAGGTACGCCGCTCCGGCCGCGCGTGGAGTGCGGGCCGTGCTGCGGCGACGGTCACGGCGTCGTGAACCGCGCGCAGGCCTGCGGCGATGTGCCGTGAGATGGCGGCGACGCCGTGCCGGCCCGCGCCCGGCCCACCGACCCGCGTGCCCGGGCCGGCCGGGGCTGCAGCTCGCGCATCCGGGCAACTGCGCCAAGGGCAGGCGGCCTTGTCTTGAATGCGCGCTGGGTGGGCAGCCGATCTCTATGGCGGTAGATGTGAACGTGCTGCGCAAGGAACTGGAGAGTACGCGGGGGCACGCCCGTCACCTGGTGTACCGGGCGCGTCAGGTGGCGGAGGAGAGCCGTGGGCTGGGCCGCAGTATCCGGTGGTGCCACCACGGCAGGCAGCAGCCTGCGCTGTGTTCGGCCGCGCCGGCCCGCCCGCGGGCTCCTGCCCCCGCCCCGCCCGCCCCGGACAGTGGCGGCGGCGAGGATCAGGCGAGCGGGGGCGTGCTGCCGAACGGGGCGCAGGCGCAGGAGCTGCGGCGGGAGAATGCGCAGCTGCGTGAGGCGATGGCCACCCGCCCGGTGATCGACCAGGCCCGCGGCGTGCTGATGGCCCTGGGGGCCTGCGGGTCCGAGAGTGCGTGGCAGATGCTGGTGGACACCTCGCAGCGCACCAACACCAAACTGTGGCGCGTCGCGGAGATGGTGGTGGCCGGCCCGGAGGCGGGCAGATGCCCCGGCCGGTGGCCGCCTCTCTGCGGCAGTGGCTGCAGCGGCCCGGCGCCCGGTAGCAGTGCGCCGGCGGGCGCCGAAGCTGCCTGGATCTCCCCGCATTCGCCGACCCGGAAGCGCCCGGGATAGCCGGTGGGCCCCGACCTGACCGGCCTGCCCGGCCCCGGCCTGCCCGGCCTGCCCGGCCTGCCCGGCCTGCCCCCACCGTGACCGCCGGCAGGCTGGTTACGCCAGGCGGGTGTCGCGGGTGGCGTGTGGTGCGGGCGCGCCCCGGCCCTGCGCGTCGCCGTCGACGATTGCACGGACACGGTCGGCACCACGGGCGAAGCGGACCACGTTCTCGCCCGGCGCGCATTCTCCTCCCGCGCGGATGCACAGGAGGAGCAGGACCTGCTGGAGCTGCTGCAGGAGCGGGAGGGGCACCGGGAGGAGGGAGAGGCCCGCGTAATCGCCCTGCACCTGCGTGAGGGCCTGGTGCAGGGCACGGGAGTCGGTGCAGTTTTTGGCGAGGCCGTAGGCGAGGAGATCGCATGCTTCGGTGATCAGACTGGTCGGCGCGGGGACTAGGCGCGGGTGGCTGGTCATGATTCACCGATAGCCGCACCGCTCACGGACGGCAACCGGACCCCGGCCGGAGAGTGCGCGCACGGCAGGGCTCCCTTTGCGCGTGTCGACAGGGGCGGCGAGGACTCTCTCTGGCCCTGGCGGCACGGGTGCCGTGCGGCGGGGTCGAACACGCGCCGACGACGAGCTGCCTCGAACGAGACCAGACGGCAAAGCAACTGCCCGCCAGCATTGTGGCGGCCCGGGCCGCCACAGATACGCGCACCTCTACGCGGCGGCCGGGCCGGTGCATCTTCGCGGGCGCACCCTCGGAGCTGCCGTGCCTGCCGCCCGCTGACCAGGCCGTTCTGCATGCACAGCGGCCCGGGCGCATGGTGGAAAGACGGGGGAAGTCCCCTTTCGCCCTCGGGCCGAGACTGGCCGGAGATGGAACAGAAGGCGGTGAGCCATGTGAAAGCGCTCGTCTACCAGGGCCCGCGGGACGTAGCCGTCCTCGACGTCCCCGACGCCAGGATCGAACGGCCGACCGACGTGATCGTCAAGATCACCTCGACCAACATCTGCGGATCCGACCTCCACATGTACGAGGGGCGCACCCCCATGGAGACCGGCCGGACGCTCGGCCACGAGAACCTCGGAGAAGTGGTCGAGGCCGGTGACGCGGTGGACCGGGTGAAGGTCGGCGACCGGGTCTGCCTCCCCTTCAACGTCGGCTGCGGGTTCTGCGCCAACTGCGAGCGCGGCCTCACCGGCTTCTGTCTCTCGGTCGACTCCGACACACCGGGCGGGGCCTACGGATTCGCCGCCATGGGCACGTACGCAGGCGGCCAGGCGGAGTACCTGCGCGTCCCCTGGGCCGACTTCAACTGCCTCGTCCTGCCGGAGGACGCCGCGGAGAAGGAGAACGACTACGTCATGCTCGCGGACATCTTCCCCACGGGCTACCACGCCACCGAGCTGGCCGACGTCTCACCGGGCGAGTCCGTGGTCGTATACGGAGGCGGCCCGGTCGGGCTGATGGCCGCCTACTCCGCCCACCTGCGCGGGGCGAGCCAGGTACTGGTCGTCGACCGCCACAGCGACCGCCTGCGGCTGGCAGAAGAAGCCGGTGCCGTGGCGATCGACGACTCTGAGGGTGACCACGTCCAGCGAATCCTCGACCTCACCGGCGGCGGCGCCGACAAGGGCTGCGAGTGCGTCGGCTACCAGGCCCACGACCCGCAGGGCCAGGAGCGCCCAGAAGCGACCATGAACGACCTCGTCGCCTCGGTGAAGGCGACCGGCGCCATCGGCGTGGTCGGCGTCTTCCTCCCTCAGGACGAGGGCGCCCCGACCGAGCTCACCCGGCAGGGCAAACTCCCCTTCGACTTCGGCCAGTTCTGGTTCAAGGGACAGCGGATCGGAACCGGCCAGGCCAATGTGAAGGCCTACAACCGCCACCTCTGCAACCTCATCCACCACGGCAGGGCCAAGCCGTCGTTCATCGTCTCGCACGAGCCGCCGCTCGACGAGGCCGCCGACGCCTACCGGCACTTCGACGACCGCGACCCCGGATGGACGAAAGTCGTGCTCAAGCCCTGACCCCCGCCTACGCTGCCCCGCGCCGGCCGCCCTGCCTAACCGACGACGTCAAGCGCCAGGGCGGTGACCATGCCTACTTCACCTCCCTTGATCGGTGACGATCCGTGATGGCTGTGGGGGTTCGTTTACCGACCCGAGTCGGATCGGTCCTGCGTTCTCGTGACGTGTCGGCCATGAGTAGCGGTCAACTCCTGGCAATCGGCGACCCGCAGCGTCGTGTTCGTGCAGACTCGCGGCACAGCGATGTGCTGGGGAGCTGAGGCTCATGGTTCAGGGCACGAACGGGCGACGGGGCAACCTCCCGTGCGCGTCGACGAGTTTCGTGGGGCGGCAGAGGGAGATTGCCGCCATCGGCGCGCTGCTTTCCCGGGAACGTTTGGTGACGTTGACGGGCGCCGGCGGAATAGGCAAAAGCCGTCTGGCCCGGCACGCCGGGGTCCTGCAGGCATCCGACTTCCCCGATGGGGTGTGGCTGGTCGAACTGTCCCCTCTGCGCGAGGCCTCGTCGATCGCGCTGTGCATCTACGAGGCGCTACAGCTGGCCGATCAGAGCGCGCAGCCCGCAGTGCAGGTGGTGGCCGAATGGCTCGAAGGCAGGAAGCTGTTGCTGTTGCTGGACTGCTGCGAGCACCTCCACCAGCAAGTCGCCGCAGTAGCCGAGGAGTTGCTGACGGCTTCGCCGGGGCTGAGGATCCTGGCCACGAGCCGCCGCCCCCTCGAGTCCGCGCAGGAATACGTCCTGCCGGTGCCTCCGCTGCCACTGGGGTCGGTTCCCGGCGCGGGGGAGGGGCCGGACGGGTCCGCGGTGGAGTTGTTTATGGACCGGGCCCGCACCGCCGCTCCGGGCCTGATCGAGGCCGGCAGGGACGACGAGGACGTGGCCTACATCTGCAGCCGCCTGGGCGGGATTCCGTTGGCCATCGAACTGGCCGCCGCACAGCTGCCGGAAATGGACCTGAACCACCTCCGCTGGGCCCTGTGTACCCGCCTGCGAACCCTGACCTCGCCGAATTCTGTGCAGGACACCAACGAGCAGCGGCACCTGTCGCTGCACACCACGATCGGGTGGAGCCACGAACTGTGCGCCCCGCTGGAGCGCCTGCTCTGGGCGCGAGTGTCGGTCTTCAGCGGCGGCTTCGACGAGGAAGCCGCAGAATGGGTGTGCGGCGCGGCCCCACTCCAGGGCGAACGCATCGAGCCGCTGCTTGCCGCGCTCGTCGGCAAGTCCATCGTCCAACGCGTCACCACCCCACGCGGTCCGCGCTACCACCTGCTCGACACGGTGCGCGAGTACGGTCAGGAATGGCTCGGCGAACTCGGTGAGGCCCCCGCCACAGCGGAGCGGCACCGGGACTACTACCGGTGGCTGGCACGGGTCGGCAACCGCGAGTGGGCCGGGCCCGACCAGGTTGGCTGGTACGACCGCCTCACCACTGAATATGCCAATGTGTGCCTCGCGCTGGAAAACTGCCTGGCGTCACCGGCGCCGGGCATCGCGCTCGAAATGGCGGGTGACCTCTGGTTCTTCTGGGCCGGGTGCGGATACATTCGCGAGGGACGCGGCTACTTGGAGCGGTCCCTGGCAGCAGCGACAAACCAGCCTCCCGGCGACGAGCGGTTCTGGGCCCTGTGGGCGCTGGGCATCGTAGCTGTGACCCAAGGAGACTTCACCAGGGTCGAGGTGGTGGAGGACCAGTGCCTGTTGCTGGCCGAGCAGCTCGGCGCCCCGAAAGCGATCACCGCGGCACGATTCCTCACGGGCGCGCGCTGGTCGGCGACCGGCCGGCCCGCGCAGGCCGTTGCTCTCTTGGAAGAGATCCTGGGCCCGGCCGATGGTGTCGGCAAACCGTTCGCGGTCCACCTCCTGGCCCTCGGCATGAAGACGTTTGCCTTGTTGCAGACGGGCGACTTCACCCTGGCCGCCCAGTCGGCCGAGCAGTTGCGCAAGGAGTGCGAGGACCGTGGCGAGCAGTGGATGCGCAGCTTCGCGTTGTACTACCTGTCGGTGGCCGCGATGGCCGACGACAACGCTGCTCGTGCCGCGCTGCACGCCCGTGCCTCGCTCGCGATCCGGTGGCGGATCAACGACACGTTCGGAGCCGCGCTGGCGCTCGACGCGCTGGCACCGGCCCTGGTCGCACCCGACCCGGACCAGGCGGCCCTGGTGATCGGCCTCGTCGATGCCCTGTGGGCCTCCATCGGCCGATCCCGCATGGGTTCGCCCGAACTTCTGTCTGCCCGGGAAGCCTGCGAGACTTTGACACGCCGAGCGATCGGAGACGACGCCTACACGGCTGCATACCGCAAGAGCGCGCAGAGCGACATCGACACCGGCATCAGCTACACCCTGAGCCTACGGGCACCCGATTGAGACGTCCGCTCGCGCACGCTCAGCGCCACCGCGCTAGCCCTCGGGGGAGGGCGGGTGAGCCGACGAGTCATGAGGGTGATGAAAGTCCATGTGAGCCTCCGCAGTAGTGCCCCCTCTCCCTCTCCGCGCGGGCGGCCGGAGGCGTCGCGGCTCCACCGCGGCGAACGGGGCGTCCGTACGCAGTGCTCGGCTGAGTGGTGCGCCCGCTCCCTGCTCTCGGGAGGGGCGCACCATGGCTCTGCCGTGTAGGACGGCTACTGGTCCAGCCTCCGTTGGTCGAGCGGCCGACGCTGCGACCTCGGCGCGGACGTGGGCAGCTAGCAGCGCGTTCCCCCGGGCGCGGTCACTGGGCGGTGCCGGACGCCGCGCCCGGCATGGTTCGGCCGGGGGCCGCGCTGCCGGTGTACGCGCCGAGACCGGAAACCAGTGCGGCTATGTCAGGCAGAGCCTCGTACCGGCGCCGGTGGATGTCAGCGATCTTCGCGCCGACCTCCGGGGCCGGGTCGTCGGTGATGTCGAACGAAATGAATATGTCCACCAGCGGCAGTCCGATCCGATCGGTGTGCAGATGCGCCGGGTGGTTCATGTACTCCTCGTACCCCGCAAGATCCTCCAGCACGAAGACGGCCCCGTACTCGTACTCTCCGCCGAAGTCCGCGCCCACGGTGTACGACTTGACGGACGGAATGCTCCTGCCTTGGTGGCGCAGGCTTTCGAGAGCAGCATCCCTGTCTTCGGTCGAAACGCCTTTGCGCAGAGTGAAGCGGTTTCCGTGGTAGATCATCGGTTGTCCTTTCAGGCCTTGTTCAGGGCCGGGGTGAAGGCGGTGGCGTGGTCTCGGGCGAAGTCGGTGAGGTCGCGGGCGGGGCGTCCCGTGAGGTCGGGGACGGACGTGTGCACCTCGGCGGCCTCGCCCCTGCGGTAGTGGGCGTAGTCCTCGACGAGGCCGGCGAGTTGCCAGGGCGGGAGAACACCGGTCAGCGCGGCGGTGAAGCGGTCGGCACTGGCGTCGTGGAAGGTGATGTGCCGTCCGGTGGCGGTGGACAGCGCCTCGGCGATCTGGTCGTGGGTCATGGCGCGCGGGCCGGTCAGCGTGTAGATGCGGCCGTGGTGTCCCGGGGTGGTCAGTACGGCTGCGGCGGCGTCAGCGATGTCCCTGGTGTCGATGGCGCTCACGGCGGCGGTGCCGATGGGCGCGGTCAGGAAGCCCCGGGCGATGGTGCCCGCGAGGCCGAGAAGTGCCTGGAGGTAGAGGTTGGGGCGCAGCACGGTGTGGTTGAGTCCGAGGCCCGCCACATGTCCTTCGACCTCGGCGTGCCAGCGCAGGAACCGTACCGGTGAGTCGGCGCGGGCCGCGTACTGGGAGAGCAGCACGAGCTGTTGTACTCCGGTGTCGCGGGCGAGGTCGGCGAAGCGGATCTGGAGCTCTGCGGCGTCCGGGGCCGAGGGGCTGTTGAGGAAGGCGGCGTCGACGCCGTGCAGCGCGGCGGTGACGGAGGCGGGATTCGTGAGGTCGGCGACGACGTTTTCGGCGCCGGGGACGGGCCGGCCGGCGTCGCGGATCATGGCGCGGACGGTGACGCCTCGGGCCAGCAGAGCGGGGACCAGGTCGCGGCCGATGGTGCCGGTCGCGCCGGTCACGAGCACGGTGGGGGTGTTCATGGGGGTGGGCCTTTCTGGGGTCGGGCGGCTGGGGTGGTTCCGTGAGATCGGTGGGTGCGGTGGTTTCTGCGAGTTCAGTGCGTGCCCGCGGTGGCTGTGGCTGGCTGTGTCCGGAGGGTGGACACGAGTGAGAGTGCGAAGGTGATGAGGACGAGAGCTGTCTGGCCGAGGAGGGCTGCGGTGAATGAGATGTCGCCGTGTGTTCCCGAGATGCCGTTGGCGATCCCGGCGAGGGCGGCGAGCCCGACCGCGCTGTCGGGAATCACCAGGAACACCGCGGTGGCCAGAGCGGCCATCGCCACACCGCGTGGCGGCCGCCGGCGGGCGAGCAATGCCGTGAGGGCGGGCGCATCGCTCATGTCTCGTCCTTCGCGGAGGGGGCTTGCGGCGGCGTCCGACGCGTGAAGGGGCCTGCGGGCGCTGTTCGTTCCGGTTCCGTGCGGTGCATGCCAGGACGATCCCGTGAACAGTGCCGCGTTCGCGTCGGTGAGAATCACCTACGTATGCCGGAGGTCGCGTCGGCAGGCGCTGCCGGTGACGGGCGGACGCCTGGACGACATCACCGCTAGGGTTTCGATCATGTCGACGACGCCCGCCCGCACGCTCCTCGGTCGGCACGACGAGGTCACTCGCCTCCTGGACCTGGTCGGCGCTGCGGAACAGGGCCGGGGCGGTGTCCTCGTCCTGCGAGGCGAACCCGGCATCGGCAAGACCGCGTTGCTGGAACACGTCGAGCGTGCGGCACCCAAGGAGTTCCAGGTCATCCGCGCTTCGGGTGCGGAGTTCGAGGGTGAACTGCCCTTCGCGTCGCTGCACCAGCTGTGCGTGCCGGTACTGGCGCACCTGGAATCGCTGGCGCCCGCCTACCGCGATTCCCTGCTCGTCGCGTTCGGGCTCTCCGACGGCACGCCGGACGCGTTCCGTGTCGGCCTGGCCGCGCTGCAACTGCTGGCGACCGCCGCGTCACAGCGCCCGGTGCTGTGCCTGGTCGACGACGCACACTGGATGGACGCCGCGTCCGCGCAGGCGCTCACGTTCCTGGCACGGCGCGTTGCGGCCGAACCGATCGCGATGGTGTTCGCGGCACGCGACGCGGGAACGCTCCGCGGCCTTGACGAACTGCCAGGGCTGACCGTCGGTGGCCTGAGCGACGCGCACGCGCGCGCGTTGCTGGCCGAGCAGAAGGTCCTGACGCTCGACGAGCGGGTGCGCGATCGTCTGCTCGCCGAGGCACGCGGCAACCCGTTGGCGCTGATCGAGCTGCCGAAGGCGGGCGGCTTCGCGCCGCTGACACCGTCCCCGGTCGCGAGCCGGATCGAGCGGAGCTTCGAAGCCAGGATGGCGGAACTGCCCCTGGAAGCACGGTTGCTGCTGACCCTCGCCAGCGCCGATCCGACCGGCGACCCGGGGCTGCTGTGGCCGGCCGCGCAACTCCTTGGCCTCGGCGTTCCGGCCGCGAGCGCCAGCGCCGAGGCGTCCAGTCTTGTGCGGTTCGGCACCCGTACGCGGTTCTGCCACCCACTGGCACGCTCGGCCGCCTACCGTGCGGCCGAGCCGGAGCAGCGCCGGGCGGCACACCGGGCACTGGCCGAGGCCACCGACCCCGTCGCCGCCCCGGACCGGCGGGCCTGGCACCGCGCGCAGGCCACCACGGGCCCGGACGAACAGGTCGCGGCGGAGCTGGAGTCATCGGCGTCCCGCGCCCAGGCACGCGGGGGCGTATCGGCCGGCGCCGCGTTCCTTGAACGCGCGGCGGAACTCTCGCTCGATGCCGGCAGACAGAGCGAGCGCGCGCTCGCCGCCGCGCGGGCCACCCTCGCGGCGGGCCGGGCGGACGCGGCGGGCGAGCTGCTGACCGGCATCGATGCCGAGTCGCTCGACGACCTCCAGCACGCCGCCTTCGACCTCCTGCGCGGGCAGATCGCCTTCGCCCGGGGCGCGGACGGGGTCGTGCGCGGACCCGAACTCATCCTGCGGGCCGCGCGGCGCCTCGCAGGCAGCGATCCGCACCGCGCACGCGCATACTGCGTGGCGGCCCTGGAGATGGGCCTCGCCGTGGGACGGGCCGCAGGAGTGATGGACCAGGTGCTCGAGGCCGCCCGCACGGCGCCGGCCTCCGGCACGCCGGATCTCCTCGACGCGCTGGTACTGCTCAGCAGCGAAGGGCACCGAGCCGGGGTACCGGCACTGCGGCGGGCACTGGTCGGCGACGAGGCCGACGGCGCTGCCCGATGGGCCAGTACGCCCGCGCTGGCCACCGTCATCGCGGGCGAGCTGTGGGACTTGGACCTGCACGCGAAGATCGTGGAATGGCTGGTGCGTGCCGGCCGGGACACGGGTTCACCGATGATCATCCGGCTCGGCCTGTCCCAGCTCAGCCTGTCCGCGGTGTTCACCGGCGACTTCGGGCGGGCGATGGCCGCGATCGCCGAGGAGGAAGCGCTCGCCGACGCGGTCGGTGACCTCCCGCAGCTTTACCCCAGAGTGCACCTGGCGGCGTGGCGTGGCCGCCGTCAGGAGGTGCTCGACCTGTTCGCCGAAGTGACGAACCGGCCCAGCGGGCAGCTGACGGGAAATGCCCACTGGGCGACGGCCGTGCTGTACAACGGCCTGGCCGACTACCCGGCCGCGCTGGCCGCCGCCAAGCGCGCGGTGGCGGGCGGCGACCTGTTCCTCACCGGCATCGCGCTGCCCGAACTGGTGGAAGCCGCAGTCCGATGCGGCGAGAGCGCCGCCGCACGGTCGGCGCTGGAGTCCCTGGTCAAGCGTACGGAGCCCGCGGGAACCCGATTCGCCCTCGGCGTGGCCGCAGGGGCGCGGGCACTGGTCAGCGACGCGGAGGATGACCACCGGGAGGCACTTGAGTACCTGACGAACACCACGCTGGTCCCGCACCTGGCGCGGGCGCACCTGCGGTACGGGGAATGGCTGCGCCGCGCCGGCCGCCGCCGTGACGCACGCGAACACCTGCGCACCGCGCACGAGCAGCTCTCGGAAACCGGACTGGAGGCGTTCGCCCGGCGGGCCGCGGACGAACTGCGCGCGACCGGGGAAGTCGCCCGCAGCCGCTCCGAACACACCTACGACCGTCTGACCATGCAGGAAACACACATCGCACGCCAGGTCGCGGCGGGTGCGACGACGAAAGAGGTGGCCGGGCGCCTGTTCCTCAGCCCGCGCACCGTGGACGCCCACCTGCGGAACATCTTCCGCAAGCTCGGTATCACCTCCCGCAGGCAACTCAGGGACATGCCCGATCTCGGGTGACGCGGCACGCGCATCATCCGCTCCAGGAAGGGCCCGGGGCCGCGGGCGTCCAACTCGCCGCGACGGCACCCTTGCTCACCAGACCACCGCCTGCGTGACCGTACGCAGGCGGAGGTCGTCGCGTACGAGCCGGGGCTCGTCGTGCCGGGCGCTACGGGGACAGGTCCTCTCCGCGTCTCCGGCCGCCCTTCGCCGTCGATCCGGAAGCTGACGCAAAGTAAGGCCGGGGTGGCAGAGGGGAGTTGATGCTGCGGAGATCGATTGTGTTACCCATACGCAACCCCGAGGGCAGGACAAGAGCCCCGGGCGATGGCAGGATGCACCGCAGCTTGCGCAGCACACAGCGCTGTTGATCTCGCTCGCGCCCTGGTCCGAGCCCGCCCTGGAGGTCCTGTGTCCGCTCGTCCCCCCAAGCCCGTTCGTTCCCCGGTGGCTGCCATAGCCCTGACCGCGGTCGCCGCCCTGCTGATGACGGGCTGCACCAGCACCAAGTCCGACAGCGACGGCGACAAGAACGGCTCGGGGGTCAAGCTCGTCTCGTCCGGCAAGCTCAAGACCTGCACGCATCTGCCCTATCCGCCGTTCCAGTCGAAGAAGGACGGCAAGATCGTCGGCTTCGACGTGGATCTGGTCGACCTGGTCGCCAAGGAACTGGGCGTCGAGCAGGAGATCGTCAACACGCCTTTCGAGGGCATCGAAACCGGCCAGGACTTCAACATCCGCAAGTGCGACCTGGCCGCCGCAGGCATGACGATCACCGACGAGCGCGACAAGGTCATGGACTTCTCGGACCCCTACTTCAACGCCACCCAGGCGCTGATCACCAAGAAGGGGCAGCCCTACAAGACCTTCAAGGATCTCAAGGGCAAGAAGCTCGGCTACCAGAAGGCCACCACCGGCGGCATCTACGCCAAGAAGGAGAGCAAGGGCCTCGACATCGAACTCGTGGAGTACGAGGACGTCGGCCTGCTGCTCACGGCGGTCAAGGCCGGCAAAGTCGACGCGGGCATCAATGACAACGGCGTGCTCTTCGAATACATCAAGGACAACCCGGACACCGAGGTGACCGCGGAGTTCGACACCGGTGAGAAGTACGGAATCGGCTTGCGCACGGGCAACGACGCACTGCGCTCGAAGGTCAACAAGGTCCTCAAGGAGGCCCGGACCGACGGCAGTTACGACAAGATCTACAAGAAGTGGTTCGGCACCGCACCGCAGAGCTGACCTCGAGGATCCAAACGGCTGACCAGAGGAGTTCTGCACGTATGTCCATGTCCCGACGGCAGCGGGCACGGCTGTTCCGCGGCGTCCAGTACGCCGTGCTGTTCATCGCCATAGCCGTGTTCGCGCTGGTGGCCGACTGGGGCACGCTGCGCCAGGCATTCTTCGACGTGGAGATCGCCAAGGCGCTGTTCCCCGAGGTGATCACCACCGCGCTGGTCAACACCGCCTACTACACGCTGCTCGGCTTCGGCTTCGGCCTGGGGCTCGGCATCGTCCTTGCGCTGATGCGGCTGTCCACGGTGCCTCCCTACCGCTGGATCGCGATCGCCTACATCGAGTTCTTCCGCGGCGTTCCCTCCCTGCTGGTGTTCATCGCGCTCGGCTTCGGGGTGCCGCTGGCCTTCGAGGTCGCGCTCGACATGAACATCACGGTGATGCTGTCACTGGGCCTGGTGGGCGCCGCCTATATGGCCGAGACGATCCGCGCGGGCATCCTGGCGGTGCCCAAGGGCCAGAGCGAGGCCGCCCGTTCGCTGGGCATGTCACCGGGGCGCGCGATGGTGTCGATCGTCATGCCGCAGGCATTCCGGATCGTGCTGCCGCCGTTGACCAACGAGCTGATCCTGCTCACCAAGGATTCCTCACTGGTGTATCTGCTCGGCCTCTCGCTCGGCCAGTTCGAGCTGGCCAACTTCGGCCGGGACGCGCTGAACGAGCACAAGAGCCTGACCCCGATCCTGATCGCCGGACTGCTGTATCTCGTCATCACCCTCCCGCTCGGCCATCTGGTGCGGCGGCTCGAGGCCCGTACGGCGAAAGCCAGGTGAGCACCATGAAGTTGGACAAGACACCCGACGCACCCGCCCCCTCGGGCCAGGCGATCGAGGTGCGCGAGCTACGCAAGTCATTCGGCGATCTGCAGGTGCTCAAGGGCATCGACTTGACGGTCGGACGCGGCGACGTGGTCTGCGTCATCGGCCCTTCGGGCTCCGGCAAGTCGACCCTGCTGCGCTGCGTCAATCTCCTGGAAGAACCCACGTCGGGCACGGTGACGGTAGCCGGCACGGAGGTCACCGACCCCGATGTGGACATCGATCGCGTACGCCGCCGGATCGGCATGGTCTTCCAGTCCTTCAACCTCTTCCCGCACCTCACGGCACTGGAGAACCTGACCATCGCGCAGCGCCGCGTACTGCGGCGCAGCAAGGAGGAGGCGGAGCGCATCGCGCGGGCCAACCTTGAGCGGGTGGGCCTCGTCGACAAGGAGCAGTCCTATCCGGCGCAGCTCTCCGGCGGCCAGCAGCAGCGGGTCGCGATCGCCCGGGCGCTGTCCATGGACCCCGAGCTGATGCTCTTCGACGAGCCGACCTCCGCGCTCGATCCCGAGCTGGTCGGGGACGTACTGGCGGTGATGCGCTCGCTGGCCCGGGAGGGCATGACGATGCTGGTCGTCACCCACGAGATGAGCTTCGCGCGCGAGGTCGCCGACCGGGTGGTCTTCATGGACGACGGAGTGATCGTCGAGGAGGGCACGCCCGAACGCGTGGTGGGCGACCCGCAGCACGAGCGGACCCGACTTTTCCTGGCGCGCGTGCTCGATCCCGCGGCGGCGGAAATGGGCGAGGTCCCGGACACAGGACCGCACGAGAAGCGCGTGGACCGCTGAGCGCACCTCGCGGATCTGCCCCTGTTGGCGCCTTCGGCTAGCCCAATGCGCGCCGGGTCGGTGCTGCTTCGAACCCGGTGCGCAGACCTTGATGGCGACGTTTCGTCGTCGTCCCGCCGGTCGGGCCAGGCGTGCCCCCTTGACCGGTATCCGGCGGGACGACGACGCCGTGACGTCAGTCGTGCGAGGCTCGGCGCCGGGCGCGCGCCGAACGCCCTGCTCGGCGGTGTGCCAGTGGACGAGCAGGGATCAGAACTGCCGCGCGACGGTCTGCTGTGCGTTCTTGGACATCGATCGGAGAGTGCCGGCTGCGTCATTGAGCGTGCTCGACGCTTCGCGGCGGGCGTGACGGGCACTGCGGCGTCCTGCCACCGCGGCGGCCTGTGTCCGGTAGGCGAGAGAGGGCTTGCCGTGTGTGTCAGCTGCCGCGATGAGGAGTCCGCCGAGCAGCGAGAGATTCTTGAGGAACTGAGTGCGCTGGGCCGCCCGCTGATCCTTGTCCTCCTCCTTCCACCAGGCGTGCCCGGCGAGGGTTGTCGGCACGAGCGAACCGGCCAGCGCGAGGGCGGCGAGGCGCGGAACGCGTCCGGTCGCGAGCATCAGCCCGGCTCCCACCTGGACCGCGCCGTTGACGCGGACCAGCTGTTCCGGATTCTCGGTGAGCCGGGGGATGCGGAAGGCCAGCGGGACCGCCACCGGTTCGGCCGCGGGGGCCACGCGCTTGGGGTCTCGCAGAGTGCTCCAACCTCCGGCGAGGAAGACAGAGGCGAGCATGGGTCGGGCGACTTTCCTGAGAACGGGCATACCTTCTGGTCACCCGCAATCCGCGAACTCAAACAGACGTTACGCCTGCCGTGGTCGGGGTGCGCTTCTTATCTGCGTTCCTCGCCGTTACCTTCGGGGCCGGGCAGGGCCGGGTATGCCGGTGTCGTGGCATACACGACGGCCTCCGGGGACGCCCGCGGCCAGGTCGGCGGTGATGGATCTGCCGACGGGCTGGGGATCGACGGAGACGTGAGAAGCCGGGCGCTGAGCAATCATCCAGCCGAAGCCGCCGGGCGGTGCGGGGCCGGGGCGGACGAGGCAGGGCGGCGTGGTGGTGTCGTCGCCCACTTGTACCAGCAGGGAAGCGTTCTCGAGGCGGGCGTGGAACCGGGGGAGCCCGCTACGTGCAGGATCGCGTTGCAGGCCCACTCACTGGTCACCAACAGGGCATCCGCACGCCCGACCTCGGCGGGATGCCCGACCTGATCACCCTCGCCTGCCTCGCCATTACCGGCGGACGCACGCTGTCCCCGCGCTGGGTCCGCCAGACGTACTGTCGTCACACCAACCACCTCGGCACCCAGTGGAGCGACGCCGGTCTCGTTGGCGCCCTGCGCGCGTTCGCTGATGCCACCGGCCTGACGTCCCTCCACGAAGCCGATCAATGACCCCCGGAGGACGACGTGTTCCACGGCATCCGCGCCATCATGATCGTCGCCGAGGACCCTGAGACGTCCGCCCGCTGGTGGGCCAGCGTCCTCGACACCGAGGTCCGCCTCGACGTCAGCGACAAGAACGGCGCCGTGTACGCCTGGCTCGATGTCGCCGGCATCGAGTTCGGGTTCCACCCCCTGGACGAGAAGAACAACCGCCGCGGCGGCAGCCCGGTCCCGTACTGGAGCGTCGACGACGTCGCCGCCGTACGCCGGCAACTGATCGACGCAGGATGCACCCCCCACCGGGGCCCCCTCGACGTCGCGGACGACCCCAGCGGACGCACCAGGCGCATCGCACAGCTAACCGACCCGTTCGGAAACGTCATCGGGATCGATGGCTTCTGACCCTCTCGGAGGCACCCATGCGCCATGGCCGCTCACGCAACTCACCCTGACCACCACTGACCTGGTTCTCGCGACCCAGACGACGGCCGGCTCGACGAGTTCGCTGCATAGGACGCTGCCCGGATGCGTCACCGCCCGTGAGTGGAGTCCGCGCGGGGGCCGGGCCGCACCGACTTGGCCATCCTCGGCGAAGGCAGTCATGAGCCGCTGGCCCTGGTGGAGCTGAAGCCGACGCTGCGCGCGAGGTTGCCCGCAGCCGTCTGGCCGCCGCCCTGGGATCTGTGTGGACGGGACCATCTCCGCCGGATCGGCCTTCGATATCGGTGGCCATCCACTATTTCCTCACCGCCGTGGAATAGCCCGCGCGGGCCGTGCTGCTCCCCGTGCACGCGGGGATGGACCCGAGCCGGGTAGAGGAGCCCGACTCGTCCGCCTCTGCTCTCCGCGCACGCGATGATGGATCCTGTGGGACCAACGTGCGGGGGATGGACCTCGCGCCAGGCATCGCGTCAGGCGGAGGTCATCTGCTCCCTGCGGTTGCGGGGTATCAGGCTTCGGCGGGCGGCTCGCGGACGGCGACGAGGTTGATGCGTCCGGTGTGATCGCTGATCAGCAGGACGGTGATGGCGCTGGGGAGTTGGGCGGAGCGCATCCTGACGGGTCCGTCGACGTCAAGGCCTTCAGGCCGGGTGACGGCGTCAGGGTCTTCTTCAAGGCGCGGGAGCAGGTTAAAAAAAGCGAACTGGGCCTCGGTGGGGAGAGAGGCGATCAAGTCGAGGGCGAACTGGTCGCGTGAAAAGTGCCAGGTCACGCCGCGCTGTGTCCTTGATGTTGCCGCATTGTCTGCTCCCACTGATCCCAGGCGGCCCGTGATTCGGAGGTCTCACGGTACTCGGTCGGTAGCTCTCCGTTGTGCGTCTTGGCGTATTCGAGGAGGGCATCCATCTCCGGGGTGACCTCGTTCTGCCAGTCCTCGACGAACTGCTGCCAGCGGGCGAGAACGTCCGGGAGGTCGGGGAGCGGCGTGAGGTTGACCTGGCGCAGGAACGTCTGGCGGGTGTCGGCGACGGGGATCGCGTGGGCGATTGAGTCGATGGTCCACGGCTGCTCGCTCATGCCGTCCTCCGAGGCTGCGTATGTACGGTTCGTGGTTCCAGGTTGACAGTCGGATGGTACCGCCCGGCCGGCCGGGCGGGCGGGCAACGCGGGATGCGGATGACTGATCACGACGATGCCCCCGTGCCGAGCTGAGCTGGACCCATGCTGCTCCCGCGTGGACGGTCGGCAGATGTTCCAGGGTCGGCCGGCTGGCCTCGTGAGCCACGGTGTACCACAGCGGGCACATCTGTTCCTGCTCCTCGGCCTCGTGCCACGCCTCGGCCAGCCGACCCGGCAGAGCGCGGAAAGCGGGGGTGGTGAGGCTGGGCGGCAGGCCGTGTTTCCACGGCGCTCAGCCGCGCCTGTTCTCCGCGGGATCTCACTGCTCGAGTGGGCAGACAGTGAGCTTTCTGGTCATGCTGGCGAGAAACGCACCGTCCGGGCTGAAGGTGAGGGAACTGACGGCGCTGTTGGTGCCGGTAGTGAGGACCGCGATGCTCCTGCCGCTGACCGTGTCCCGCAGGGTGACGGTGCCGTCAAGGAAACCGCCCGTCAGGACCCCGCTGTGCCCGAACGCGACACAGGTCACGCCGGAGCTGGGTCCGGTGATGGTCGCGGACGTCTTGCGGGCTGCGATGTCCTGAGTGTGATCCGCCCATCGCGGCGCAGGCTCGCCAGCGTCTTCCCGTCGGAGCTGAGGGCCAGGGGGTTGCCCTGCGGGGGAGTTCGTTTCGGTCTCTGCTCCGGACAAGTCGCATCCGAGGTGCAGCGGCTGCCCGGCGGTGGTCAGCAGGGTGGGCCTGCCGTTCGGAGTCCCTGCCCCACCGCCGCCCGTGGACGTCGTGCTGCACGTGTAGTACTGCCGATCGGCCGCGATACACACCCCGGCACCTGCCCGGAGACAGTCGCCGCCACGGTGGTCAGCGGCAGGACCCGGACGGAGTCCGCCATGCTGCGGGAAGGCGATCACAAACTCGATCTGCGCGCGGCCCTGCTGTGGCGTTGCGGCCCCAATGGGGCCGGGCGGACGGGGGTGGCTCGTCGGCAGATGGCGTCGCATTCGATGAGCGACGACAAAAAGAGCTTGTTCGTGCATGGGCAAGTCAAGGAGGGGCACACGGAGGTCGCGCGGCAATGAACCGGCAACCGCACAGTTCGCGGATGTCGGGTTTACCCGATCCGGCTGTGCAGAGGGCGGGAGACGCGGGCCGGAAAGAAGGCCGCGCATCTCGAAATTACTTGACGTTAGGAATCCACATGATTGTCCTGGGCGCCATCTTGCTCATCATCGGTCTACTGGCCGGTATCTCCCTGCTGTCGACAGTGGGCGGCATTCTCGTCGTGGTCGGCGCTGTCCTGTGGGTCCTGGGCGCCAGCGGGCGCGCGGTGGGGGGACGCAAGCACTATTTCTAGCAGGGACGGGCTTGTCCCTTGTGGGTCCTCCCTCTCCGTTCGTGAGAGGGAGGACCCTTCGCGTGTCGCGAAGACTCCGCGGGCCCGGGCGAATTGCGACAGGGCCTGCGGTCAGGCGGCTTCGGTGACGTCGTCCTGCTTCTGCGCGGGCGAGAGCGCCCCGACACTTGACGTCACGGTCGGCAGGTCAGTGGCGGTGCTTTCCACTATGGCGTCCGCAGCACGCATTGCCTCGAAGATATTGGTGGTGCCCGTCATGACGCAGAGCGTGTAAGCGTGGTCCTCTCGTGTACGGGCTTTCTCAGGCGTCGAATGACGCTCGTCATCGATGGCAGCGTCGGCGTATCGCGCCAATGCCCGTCGAAGTTCGGCAGGCGTGGGAAGCAGCACCGTCATCTCCTTGCGCATCAGGAGCCTCTGTCAGTCGAGGCCTTTGCTGTCCCATGTGCCCCGAAACTGCGGTCCTACGGCGAGAATTTGGCCGTTCTCAAGACGCTTTTCGGCCCGGCCTCGCGATAATCAATGGCAGTCCGGACTGTCTGACTCCGCTCACGGACCCATTTCTGGGTACACGAAGATCATGCGAACCCATCTGGCCGATCTGGCTGCGTCCAGTTCCGCTCCTGTGCTGCTGGCCGTGATCATTTTCGGGCTGGTCAGCGTCTATCTCGCGGGACGTAGGTGGACTCTTGCCGAGGAACCGTCCCGAGACGGTTCCTCGGCCGCGCCGGGAAGCGTTCCCGGCCTGAACTCCGACGTGGAACTGCCGCGTTGACGCCGAACCGCGCCACGACGTGCCTTCGGGGATCCGGTATCCCCGAATCCCCGAAGGCACGAATCCCTCAATCCACGAGAAGAGCCTTGATCACGTGCTCTGCCGCCGTCAGCGCGGCAGCAGCGGTCCCAGCGGCCCCAGGTCGATGTTGAGGTCCTCGGGGCCGAGGTCATAGCGCTCGCGCAGTTCGGCCATCCGGTCCTCCAGCAGCATCAAGGTAAGACCGATCCGCTCCTCCTGGTCCTCCGACAGATCCCCCGTGTCGAAGCGGCGTACGGCCTGACGTTCCATCAACTGCCGCAGCAGCTCCACGATGGTGAGCACGAGCTTCATCAAGTCGCGTTCCACGGTGTCAGGATCGATCTTGACGTGTCCGGACCGCCGCTCTGCCGGGGTGCCGGAAGGAGCCGCGCCACAGGCATCACAGGGGGCGTTCTCGGCGGACGCAGACGCGTCAGCCGCACGGTTGGCTTCGTCGGGTGTGCTCACGGCAGGTCTTCCCACGGGGAGGGTACGTTCTCGTTCACGGAGCTGATCAGGGCATTGAGGTCGATCCGCACGAGGTCCACGTCCGCGATGCGCAGAGTGAGGTCCCCCACGAGGACGACACCGCCGGCGAGCAGACGATCGAGCAGATCGACGAGTGCGATCTCCCGCCGTTCGACGACGGTCATCGCCTGCCCCCTGCCGCCGGCTGCGCCTCGGAGCGTTCCTCGGGCGGCGTGGAGAAGGAGTAGGCGGCCCAGGGGCCGGTCAGCTCCACACGCAGGCCGGGCTCCTGGTCCGCCTGGCCGTTCACCAGTTCCACGAAGGTCTCCGACATCGAGCGGCTCACCAGGTAGGCCGCGTTGAGCACATTGCGGCCCGAGGAACTGCTCAGCTCGGAGCTCTGCGGAGGGTGCATGCGCGTGTCGTCGGCGTGCTGCGCCAACGCGTCGTGCAGCTCCTGCGCGAAGCCCTCCGCCCGGCGCCAGGCGTCGTCCCGGCCCGCCCGCTCGGTCCGCAGCCGCCGCAGGTAGTCGCGGCCGGACCCCGAGGCGAGCGAGTCGGACGAGAGGCGGTCGCGCAGTCCGCTGCCCGAGCCGGACGCGGCGGTCGCTCCGCCGTCCTGACTGGCCGAAGGGGCCTCCACATAGACCTTCACGCCCCATTCGACGCGATCGTGCAGGCGCTCGAGCGAGGCCCGGAAGCGGTCGGCCTCGGCTTCCAGCATGGACCGTACGCCGTCGTCGTCGTGGAACACCGTGGCCAGGCGCAACGGCAGGGGACTGGTGGCCGAGGCGAGTTCGGCGATCACCGCCTGATGCGCGCGGGCGGTATCGGAGAGCCAGTCCAGATTCTCCAGGTTGCGGCGCAGCGCCTTCTCGGTGAACTGCTCGGCCTGCACGTCGCCGACGACGGCGGTCAGGCCGAGGTGATGGAGCAGGCGGGGGGCGGCCCCCGCGACGCCGGCCGCTTCTGCCGCGGGCGGGGCGTCGAGGGGGCCGCAGATCGCGTAGACGTAACGCAACTCAGTCACGGGGCGTCTCCGTTCCGGGGAGCGATTCGGGCTCCCCGCGTGCGCTGTCGTTCTCCAGGGCGGCGAGGCGCTGCCTCAGTTCGGTGTTCTCCCGGGCGAGTTCCTGATGCCGGGCGCCGGACGACAACGCCGGGTCCTGCTCCCACCAGTCGATGCCCATCTCCTTCGCCTTGTCGACCGAGGCGACGATCAGGCGCAACTTGATGGTGAGCAACTCGATGTCGAGCAGGTTGATCTTGATGTCACCCGCGATGACGATGCCCTTGTCCAGGACGCGCTCGAGGATGTCGGCGAGGTTGGCCCCCGAGTTCCCGCCGCCGAGAGGGGAGTCGGGAAAGCTGTTCGCGGGGCCCATCAACGGCTCCGCGAACCGGCGTGCTCGGGCTGCTCACGCTCGTCGGCAGAGGCCTCGTCATCCTCGAGGTCGGTGTCGTACTCGTCCTCGTCCGCGAGTTCCTCGCCGTCCTCGAACTCCGCGTCCTCTTCGCCGGTTTCGTCGTCGTACTCGTCCTCGGAGTACTCGTCCTCGAGGTCGTCGTCCTCGTGGGCCGCGGCGTCCTCGTCGACGTACTCCTCCTCGTCCTCGTAGTCCTCGTATCCGTCGTCGGGTTCCCCGGCGCCGTCGCGAGGTTCCTCGTCTGGGTACTCGTCGTCCTGGTCGAACGCCTCGTCGTCCTCGGAGGCGTTCGCGGCGTTCTCCTCCTCTTCCGCGACCGCGTCGTCGTGGCTGCGTACGACCTCGCCGTCCTGGATCTCACCGCGCCAGCCGTCGGTCGCTTCACCCTTGATCGATATGAACCGGGCGAAGTGTTTGAGGTCGAGGCGGGCGCGGCGGCCCTGGGCCCGCCAGATGTTGCCGGTCTTCTCGAACAGGCCCTTGGGGTAGTACTCGATGATCAGCAGGACGCGGGTGAGGTTCTCGCCCAGCTCGTGGAAGGTGATGACACCCTTGGTCGTGCCCTTGGCGCCCTCGGAGGTCCAGCAGATGCGCTGGTCGGGGACCTGCTGGGTGGTGTGCGCCTTCCAGCTCCGGCTGGACCAGAAGATCTTCATCTGCCAGTCGGAGGTCACGTCGTCCGCGCGGTTGGCGTTCTTCACGCCGCGGGCGAAGGTGGAGAACTCCTGGTACTGGGTCCACTGGTCGTAGGCGGTACGCACCCCCACGCCGATGTCGATGCTCTCCAGGATGACCGTCGGCTTCTGGCCGCTGCCCGCCTTCGACTTGCCCTTGCCGCCCTTGCCGAACAGGCCCTTGACCCCGCCGACCAGGTTGTCCTTGAGGTGCCCGGCACCGACCTCGACGGCGGAGCGCAGCGGCCCCTTGCCGTCGGCGAGCTTCCGGCCGCCCTCCAGGGCGAGCTTGGCGAAGCCGGGGCTGTTGCCCTCGGCGATGTCGTTGAGCTTGGTCGTGGTCTGGCCCAGCTTGCGCCCGGCCCCGGTGAGCAGGCGGGTCGCCTGCGCCGCCAGGTAGTCCTGGGCCTCGGCCTTGAGTTTGTCCGCGGCCTGGCTCTTGGCCAGGTCCTTCAGCGGGTTGGTCGCGGGCGCTTCAGCCATTGCCGCGCTCTCCCTTCGCACCGCTGCGCGGGGCACGCCGGGCGGCCCCGGTGCTCTTGCGCGCCGATGCCGACGCCGACTTCTTGGCCGTTCCCGGGGCGCTCTGCGTCCGCTTGCGCGGCGCGGGCTCGCGCTCGTCGGACGGGGCGGACTTCTTGGCCGGAGCCCGCTTGCGGGAGGCCGGCCGCTCGGTGTCCTGCGAGCGGTCACCGTCCTCGCGGCTCTCGCCCTTCTCCTGGCCCTTCGACTTCTCCGTGCTCTTCGACGCGCGTGCGGTGGCCTTGCCGCTCAGCCCGCCGGTGGCCTTGTCCGCCGTGTCCTCGATGTCGTCGGTGCCGGGCGCCGCTCCCGCGAGACGGTCACGTACACCGGCCGTGCTGCTGTGCAGCTTGCCGGCCAGACCTTCCATCAGCCGTTCGAGGATCGCTCCGGTGGCGGCCTTGCCGACGCCGCGGAAGTCCTCGCGCAGCTGTCCGCCTATCTCCTTGAACTGCGGGTTGTTCTCCAGCTGAGTGCGCGCCAGGTCCAGGACGGCCTTGGGGCTCAGCTGCAGCTTCTTGCCGGCGACCACGGTGCCGACGGCGATGGCCAGCTTCAGTTTCTTCGTGCGTCCGAGGAGATATCCGGCGCCTACGGCAAGGCCCAGCGTTGATCTGTTGTTCATGGTGTGGTGTCCGTTCTCGCGCGCCGTGTGACGTCACGCGCCTGATTGTCTTGTGCGGCTGGCTTCCAGCCGGTCGAGGAGGGCGTCCTCGAGCCGGTCGAACGTCTCCTCGTCGACCTCGCCCGCTTCCAACTGCTCTTCCAGTGCGGCCAGTTGCGCCTTGATGGTCGAAGGGTCGTAGTACTGGCGCTCCGCGTCGGCGACGACCTGCTCCATGACCCACAGGGAGCCCCGCACGGGGGCGAGCGGCAGCAGGAGCACGTCGCTCAGCAGTCCCATCGGGCCCTAACCCGCGACGGGCTGCGTGACGTCGGGTTCCACGAAGCTGTAGGGAGCCAGCGGACCGTTGACCCGCAGGACGAGGTGGGGATGGGCCTGGCGGAGCTCGTCGACGGCATCCAGGAGCGGCTGATAGGAGGAACGGCCCACCAGGAAGGAGAGGTTGGTGATCCAGCCGCTGCTGTCGGGCGCGGCGCTGACCGCGTCCGCGTGCGGCTCCAGCGCGGCCCGCACCACCGCGGCGTCCCGGGCCTCGCGATGCTGCACGGCCGTGGCGACCAGCTCGCCGAGCCGCATCTTGTCCTGGTGGCTGCCGCCTCCGGCGCTGCGGTTGGTGTCCCGCAGGGCGCGGACATCGGGGTTCTCCGCCATGACAGTGCGCAGCACGGCATCCTCGTCGTGCTGGGCCTTGACGTTGTACTCGACGCGATCGTGCAGCGCCGCCAGACGTTCCTGGTAATGGGTCTCGCGCTCGCTGAGGGCGGCGGCGACCGCGTCGTCGTCCGGCGCGAGACTGCCGAAGCGCATGGGCAGCACCGTGCCTCCGCTCCCGGCGTCGGCCAGGACGCTCTGGTGGGCCAGCAGATCCCGCCGCTTGGGCCGCAGATTCTCCGGGGCGTCGCTGACCAGTGCGATCAGCCCGCCGCTGGTGACCGTGCGCAGGGGCAGTGCGGGGTTTCCCACACCCGTGGCCCCCTCGGGGAGGCCGGGGTGTCCCGCGTCCGCGATGCCGTAGACGTACGTGCTCATTCCTGCTCCTCCTTGCGGCTCGAGGTGCGGCGCTGTCGCGACCGGGAGGGGCTCTTGCCCTCGTCGCGGGCCTGGCTGAAGGCGTCGGATATGGTCTCCGCCGCGCCGGACAGGGCGCCCTTGGTCTTGCCGTGGGCGCCTGACTCCATGGTGTCGCCGATGATGTCGGTCAGGCCTGAGGGCTTCTTGCTGCCGCTCTCCAGGTCCAGGCGGTTGCAGGCCTCGGCGAAGCGCAGATAGGTGTCCACGCTGGCGACGACGACACGTACGTCGATCTTGAGGATCTCGATGCCGACCAGGGAGACGCGTACGAACGCGTCGATCACCAGGCCGCGGTCGAGAACCAGCTCCAGCACGTCGTAGAGGCCGCTGGACCCTCCGCCTCCGCTGCTCTGCGTGGTGGCGACTGTCATGGTGTTTCTCCCCTTCTTGTCGTCGATGGCCGGGAGAGCGCCGCGCACGCTCGTGCGGGGTGCCTTCCCGGGTGGTGATGGCCGGCGAAATCAGCCGGCGGATGACATCCGGCGGGTGTCACCCGGAAGCGCGGTCGTCGGAGCGACCGCGCTCATAGCGCCTGAGCCGCTGATAGCCGGTGAGGATCCCCTCGCTGTCGAGCGTGACCTCGTAGCTCGCGAGCAGACTCATCGTGTCGGGGACACGGGTGAGTTCCAGCACCTCCACCTCCAGCCGCCAGCCGTTCTCGGTGGCACTGAACGTGGAGACCGCGTCGACCGGCTTGCCGGTGAGCTCGGAAAGCTGTGCGCGTGCTTCGCGGATGGCGTCGGCCGGACGGAGTCTCTTGGTGCGTCGTGGCGCTGAGGGCTCGGCGTGTTCGCCGGAACTCCGGGTCTTTTTGGCGGTGGTTTTCTTGCGTGTACGGGACTCTGCGCCCGCTGGCTGAGAAGAGTCAGTCATAAAGCATCTCGCCCCCTGTACCCATGGATCCCTGGCTAAACCTGAAATCCTGTGGACCGATGTGACGCCCCTGGCCTTGAGCCGCACCGGAAGATAGTCAAGTGCGAGTAACGCCACATTTCCGGATGGACGGACGGGCAGACGGCTCAGGCAGGGGACGGAGACCGGATTCCCCGCTTGAACCGACTTACGACTCCCGATCGGAAGAGATATTTCCGAACGCGCAGGACATGCGGTACGTATGGCCCAGATGAAGAGGGGAGAGCACTCGGGCGCACCCGCGGAAGCGATTGAAAACGAAACTGATTATTCCGTTCCGTCCGAAGCGGTCGAACGACGAGCGCCCGACTCGCCGGCCGATCTCCCAAGCAGGCCTGGAAAGCGGCACGCAAGAGGAGTTTCCGCCAGTTCCAGGAGGATGAACTCCGCGACCGAGCCGAGGCGTTGACGTACTACGGCGTTCTCTCCCTCTACCCGGCGCTCCTGGTTCTGGTAGCGCTTTTGGGGGTGGTGGGGGAGAGCGCCACACAGAAGGTTCTGAAGAATCCGGAGACCCTCGGGCCGGGCCCCGCCCGGAGCTTTCGCCAGGACCGCGAACCAGATCTATGCCGTACCGGAGGCCTGCCCCTTCGGAAGATCCTTCCAATGCGTCTTGGCCTCACCCTGCGCTGATGGCATTGGCGGCGGTGAGTGCGCTCATCGTGGTATTCGCGGTCGGCTTCGCCAAGAGGGGCCGGAAGCGCATTCGGAGTTGGGGACACCGCGCTCACGGGCGGTCGGTGGCGAAGTAGTCGGTATTAGCGGTGCTGCTGGTACTGATGATGGCCTATTTGTTTTGGGTGACGCCCAACGTGAGGGGGCGGGGCTGGCGGTGGGTCACCCCGGGCGGATTTCTCGCGCTGCTCATCTGGCTCGCGGTGTCCGCCGGTTTCACCGTCTACGAATCCGGCTTCTCCTCGTACAACAAGGCGTGCCGCACTCACGCCATGACGACCGCACGTCGCGACGCACGCAAGACGCAAGTGGGGACCGACCCACGTGCGTTGGCCGGTCCCTCACCTACGAGCTATTGTGCGCGACTCCCGACGCGCCGAGAGAGCTGACGGATCATCAAAATCGGCCGCCGGTAGCGCGGGTGATCGGTCCGTGGCCGCGCCGCGCACTCACCCGGCCCAGTCCATAGGCGCCCACCAGCGCGGCGATCGCGCCGCCGCCCGCCCCCGCCACTATCGCTCTGCGATGCTTGACGACGGCCCAGGCCGTCGTCGCGGCCTGCAAGGACTTCACGGGAACGGTGGACAGGAACTCACCGCCCGCCTTCGCCTTCGACGTGAGGGCAACCACGTGACCGGTGCCCGCCTCGCGGACATCGGCAGCTGCCGACTCGGTCTTCTTGGATGCCTTGGACGCCGTCGACGCGGCGGTCCGGCCTGCGGATCGGGCGGCGGTCGTGGCCTTGGCGCCCTGTGCGTTCTGGTCGTTCTTCGCGGTTTCAGCCATGCCCCCCGTCTAGCCGTGACTGCGCCCCTGAAACGGATCCGTGTAAAGAAGATGTCCGCGGTGGGGAGGAAACGTGGACGAGGGGCACGCCCCTCGTCCAAGGAGGGCGGGCAGGCCGAAGGAGGCTGCGGGCGGCCCGCGAGGAAGGAAATCCCTGACGGCGAGGGGTTCCACGCGTCGTCGTGGGACGGCGGTACGACGCGGCGCACGGCGTGTGACGGCGCCCCTGCCGATGCTGCCCGCGCAGTTGCACCCTGTCTTCGCACGGCTGATCCCCGGGGCGCGGCAGCCGCGTGGTGCACCCCCCGAAGTGCTGTGCCCCGAACGGGTTGATCGGGGCCGGTGGACGTCACTTCGCGTACGGGTTGGCGTTGAGCCGACGAAGGACCGCGAACAGCGCCAGAAGGAGCAGCAGTTGATGGATGTCGCAGACCGGGTCACCGCCGTACTGGTAAGGATGTACCGCCTTGCTCCGGAGACGGTGCACCCCGACCAGCCGCTGCACCGGCTGCACATCGACTCCCTGGCCCTGGAGGAGTTGCGGCTGGTTCTCGAGGACGAACTGCACGTCGACCTGGACGATGTGCAGCTGACGTCGCGCAGCACCGTGCAACAGCTGGTGGACGCGGTGTGCGCCAAGGCGGCGGTGGCCTGATGGCGCAGAGCTACGGCTCCTGGGCCGCCGCGGTGACCGGTATCGGTCTGGTGACGGCGGCGGGGCACAGCGCCAAGGAGACCTGGAGCGAAGTCACCACCGCCCCATCCCCCCGGGGCGTGCGCAGCCTGGCATCCCTGCGCGACCTGCCCTGTGACTTCATGTACACGGTGGACGGGCTCGACCCCGAGGCCAGACTCGGCCGGGCCACCCTGCTCCTGGACCGTTTCGCCCAGTTCGCCGTCATCGCGGCCCGCGAAGCCGTCGCCGACGCGGGGCTCGACCCCGAAACCTGGGACGGCGCCCGCGTCGCGGTCGTGGTGGGCACCGCGCACGGCGGCCTGCTCTACTACGACGAACAGCAGGCCGTCCTGAGCGAGCGCGGGGCCCGCCGGGTCGCCCCCAAGGTCGCGCCGTTGAGCATGCCCAACAACGCCACCGGCGGCATCTGCCAGGACCTCGGCGCACGAGGGCCGAGCCTGACGGTCAGCACGGCCTGCGCCTCCGGCACCGACGCGATCGGCACCGCTCTGGGCTGGCTGCGCGCCAACCGCTGCGACATCGCCGTGGCCGGCGGGGCGGAGGCCCTGCGCTCACCGCTGATGTTCGCCAGCACCTGCCGGATGCGGGCCCTGTCCACCCGGGTGGACAACCCCGCCGCCGGCCGGCCCTTCGACGCCGGCCGGGACGGCTTCGTCATCGGCGAGGGCGCCGGACTGCTGGTCCTGGAACGCCCCGAGCACGCCCGGGCCCGCGGTGCCACCGTCCGCGCGCAGCTGGCCGGGTACGGCTCCACCAGTGACGCCCTGTCCCCGGTGGCTCCCGACGAGAGCGGACAGGGCATCGAAGCGGCCCTGCGGGCCGCACTGGCCGACGCCGAGGTCACTGCCGGGGACATCGGGCACGTCAACGCCCACGGCACCTCCACGGTCATGAACGACCTCGTCGAAAGCGCGGCCCTGCACCGCGTCTTCGGCGACGGTCCGCTCGTCACGTCCACCAAGGCCATGACCGGACATACCCTGGGCGCCACCGGCGGCATCGAAGCCGCCCTGACCGCCCTGGCGTTGGAGGAGCAACTGGTGCCCCCGACAGTCAACCTGGAGGTGCAGGACCCGGGCGTGCCGGTCGACGTGGTGGCCCGCACCGCCCGCCCCGCACGGCTTGCGTGCGCGGCAAGCTCCTCGCTCGGTTTCGGGGGCCACAACGCCGCACTCGTCCTCACCAGGGCCTGAGGCGGGGGATCGGCGCATGCACTGCGTACGCACGTTGAACGTGGACGGCCTGTCCTGCAGCTATCGCCTGGTGTCTCCCACCGCCTCGCGGTCCGAACCGCTCATCGCGCTGGGCGGCGCCTTCCAGGGGATGTACGACTGGGTGCAGCTCGAAGACGCCCTGACGGACGTGTCCTGCCTGCTCACCGCGGACCTGCCCGGCGCGGGCGACTCCGACGTGCCCCGCCCCGAGCACACCCTCACCCTGCTCGACGCGGTGCTCGACGCCATCGTGGATGACCTGCAGGTACCGCGCGTCAACCTCTTCGGTTACTCCCACGGCGCGGTCCTCGCCTTCCGCTACGCCCAGCGCCGTCCCCGGCGCTGCGCCCGTCTCCTCTTGGGGGGCGTGCCCGCCCACCTCACCGACGCCCCCTTCGCCCGCTACCGCAAAGCCAGCGAACTCCTGGCGAACGGTGACGCGGAGGGGTTCGTCGCGGCTATCTCCGCGGAGATGTTCTGCCTGGACGACAGCCGCCGGGTCCACCGCCGCGACCTGGCCCTGCGCTCTTTCCGGCGCTCCCTGCTGAGAGTTGCCCAACGGCCGCACGCCCAGGACATGCTGGCCCGCGCCCTGGGAACGCGCACCGCCCTGACCGGCGGCCTGGCGGGTGTGCCCACCTTGGTCTTCACCGGCGAGCACGACACCCTCACCCCGCCCGACCTGCAACGCGCGTTCGCCGAGACCATCGACGGCAGCCGCTTCGTCACGATTCCCGACTGCGATCACATGCTGCTGATGGAACGGCCCGATGCCGTCGCCGGCTTGGCCAGAGCCTTCATCACCGACAGCCGGCCGCCCGCGGAGTGCCGGATCCGTTCCTAGTACTTCAAGCAGCGTCTCCCGAACGGCGTCTTGGCCCGCGGCCTGCCCCCGGTCCGGCGCGCGTGCCGGACCGGGGAGGGGGAGCCGGGGTCGGTCCGCAGCCCTTACATGTTCTTGGCCCCGGCCCTGATCGCCTCCCGGATACGCGTGTACGTACCGCAGCGGCAGATGTTGCGGATGCCGTCCAGGTCGTCGTCGGTGATCTCGCGGCCCTCCGCCCCGACCCTGCGCACCAGGGCGACCGCGGCCATGATCTGGCCGGGCTGGCAGTAGCCGCACTGCGCCACGTCCTGGTCCAGCCAGGCCTGCTGCATCGGATGCAGGTCGGCACCGACCGTGGCCGGGAGCCCTTCGATCGTGGTCACTTCGTCGCCCGGGCCCAGGTCCTTGACGGGGATGGCGCACGGGTTGGCGGCCTTGCCGTTGACGTGACTGGTGCAGGCCTTGCAGACGTTGATGCCGCAGCCGTACTTCGGTCCGGTGATGCCGAGCAGATCGCGCAGCACCCACAGCAATCGCTCGTCGTCTGCCGCCTCGACCGTCACCTGCTCGCCGTTGACGCGGAATGTGTGCTCGGGCACGGGGCCTCTCCTTGGGGGGACCGGCAGCTCAGCGGACGTGGTCCAAGCCGTCGGTGGGGGATGCGGGGATGGGCGGAACGGTCGGTTTGGGGGTGAAGGAGAGCGTGCCGTGATTGATGGGGAAGGTGGTCGGCATCGTGCCCGTGGCCCTGCCGTACGCGCAGGCGACCGCCGCCATCGACGCGGAGACACCCAGTTCACCGGCGCCGCCCGGTTCCCCGGTGGTCGTCGGCATGATGATGATCTCCAGCTCGGGCGGCGTGTTCCACTGCCGGGTGTAGAAATAATTGTCCCAGCTCGCCTCCAGGAAGTGGCCGTCGCGCAGGTGCAGGCTGGAGGTGAGGGTTTGGGCGATGCCGTCCATCAGGCAGCCCGTCATCTGGGCTTCCAGGCCGCGCGGGTTGACGGCGAGACCGACGTCCACGGCGATGACGGCCTTGGTGACGCGTGGTCCCGCCACTCCGTCGCGGACGGGCCGGTTCACGGTCCCGGGCCGGCAGTCGATCTCCACCAGGACCGCGCTGACCGCGTGGTACTCGGAGTGAAAGGCGATGCCCTGCGCCGTTCCATCGGGCATGGCGCGGCCCCAGTCTCCGGCCTGTGCCACTGCATCGACGACGGCCTTGGACCGGTCGTCCCTGAGGGCGTCACGGCGGAAGCGGAGCGGGTCCTTTCCCGTCTTGGCGGCGAGCCGGTCGACGATCAGCTCACGGGCGCAGGTGACGTCGGGCGAGTAGACGCCCCGCATGCTTCCGGTGTTGAAGCCCTTGTCCGTCTCCGCGAGCAGGCGGCTGTGGAGGCCGAAGTCGTAGGGCATGGACTGGGACAGCTGGAAGAAGGTCTCGGAGAAGCCGATGTCGCCCACCGGGAGCTTCGCGGCCAGGGCGGTGAAGATCTCGCCGAGTCCATGGCTGAGGTCGGTGGCGACGCTGGTGTGCCGCTGGCGGTAGCTGAGGACGGAACCGCCGAGGTACGTGGCTCTCACCCGGGAGGTGGCCATGGGGTGGGTACGTCCCTGGCGCGAGTCGTCGGCCCGGTGCCACATGAGCTTGACGGGTTTGCCGATCCGCTGCGAGATCTCGGCGGCCTCCAGGGCCGCGTCGAAGAAGAGTTTGCGGCCGAACGAGCCGCCGCTCTCGGTGACATGGACGGTGATCGCGCCCGGCGGCAGCCCGAGTTTGGCCGCGATGGCCTGCCGGGCGACGATCGGCGCCTTGAGGCCCGACCAGATCTCGGCGCGGTCGGGCCGTACGTCGGCGATGGCGCAGTTGGTCTCCAGCGCGCTGTTGCTGCGGAAGTGGAAGGTGAAGGTCTCCTCCACCGACGGGGCCGCCGCGGGCAGCCCGAGGGAGAGTTCGGCGGCGCGCAGCTCCTTGAGCACGGACGCGTCCGACTTGCCCTCGGCGGTGCCGGCCTTCCACGTCACCCGCAGCGCCCGTACGGCGTCGATGCACTGGCCGAACGTCCGGGCGCGTACGGCCACGCCCGTGGAGACCACGGCGACGTCGGTGACGCCGTGCATGGCGCGGACCTGGTCGAGGTTGGTGACGGGCCCGGGCCTGCCGTTGAGGGTCGGCGGTCGGCACACCATGGTCGGCAGCGCGTCGGAGACCTGGAGGTCCATGGCGAACTTCTTGCGCCCGGTGACGGCGGCGAGTGCGTCGATGCGGTTGCGGGGCGTGCCGATGACGGTGAACTCGTCGCGCTCCTTGAGTTCCACCAGCACGTGGCGCGGGGTGGTACTCGCGGCCTTCCCCGCGAGCTCGCCGATGCCGATGCTGCGGCCCGCGGTATCGGTGACGACGCCGGCCTTCAGGGTGAGGTCGGTGACGAGCGCGCCGAGTTCGATCGCCGCCGTCTCCAGCAGGCGGCCCCGCGCGGTGGCGGCCGCGACCCGGACCGGGGTGAAGGTGGAGATGGTGGTGTTCGATGCGCCGGTGAGCTGGTTGAACACCAGTTCCGGCCGGGCGTCGGCCAACGTGACCCGCACCCGGTCGAGCGGAACGTCCAGCTCCTCCGCTATCAGCATCGCTGTCGACGTGGTGATGCCCTGGCCGACCTCGGCGCGCGGCAACGCGAACGACACGGTGCCGTCCGTGTGCACCACCACCTTGATCAGGTTCGCGGTGGGCCGGGCCGCCAGGGTCATCACGTCGTTCAGGTCGACGATGTCGGTGATGTCCCCGGAGGGGATCCCGTCCGCCGCGGCCCCGGACGCGGTGCCCAGGTCGGCGGCGGTCGCCAGGGTCGGCGCGGCCAGCACGTAGCCGAGGAACCGGCGCCGGCCGATGCCGCTCGCACCGGACGCGGCACCTGTCTTCTCCATACGTAGGTACTCCTGCCTCTCGGGATCACCTTCGGGGCGTCAACGGGTGGCTCAGGAAGGGCGGTTGGCGTCCGGGAGCTCGATGCTGATCCTCTCGCCCTCGGAGAGGAAGACAAGGACGATCTTCCTGATGATCTCCTCGAGCGTCCAGGCCACGGCCGGAACCAGCGGCAGGGGGATCAGACCTTCACGAAACGCCACCAGAAGCGGCCACGCGGCCTCCACCGTCGTCTCCAGCGGCCTCGACTTCCGCAGCCCGATGTAGTCACCGATCTGGTCCCCGAGCGTGTACCGGGAGAACGCGGAGATCAGGGGACGCGTGGCGCCCGCGTCGAGCTCGGCGACGATGTCCAGCAGCACCTCGGTGAGCTTCTTGCCCTCGTCCGTCGGGCCGAGGACCGGGTCGAGGAGCTGCCTGGACTGGGCGTTGGCCGCCGCCCAGCTGGCCGGGATGAACTCGTCGCGCACGCCCAGCATGTGCGCGGTCACCTGCCACACGTGCAGATACGCCTCGGACTCGGAGGCGCTGACGGGGACCTTCCACTCCAGGAGCTTGCGCATGACGAAGGTGGGCAGGCTGTGCCAGGTGACCATCACGTCCGCGAGGCTGATCGGAATCGTCTGGCCGCCGCTGGTGTCGGACCAGCCGGGCGACTGCGGCAGCAGGTACCGCACGGCGGCGTGCACCATCCGCGTCTTGACGGTGGTCACGATCATCTCGCCCGAGGGGCGGTAGGCGTCCAGGTCCCCGACGTCGTAGCCGAGCTTGGCCGTCTTGGAGATGCGGTCCTTCATGGCCGCACCGCCCTTGGAGTAGTAGACGGCGCGCGCCTCGCGGGGGATGGCGGTACTCATCAGACCGCTGCCCAGCCCGTACAGCGCGCCGGCGTAGATGCCCTTCTTCGTGGTGAAACGGGCGGCGGCGTCGAGCTTGGACTGGACCGTCCAGGGAGGCAGTTCGCGTGCCTTCTCCATGAACTCCCGCACATCGCCCGGCAGTCCGTCCGGCAGCGGCTGGTCGTTGCGGGTCCAGGTGCGCAGCAGTTCGTTGACCTTGGGGACGTCGCCGCGCTTGATGACGTCGGCGATCACGGGGTCGGCCTCGTCGTCCCAGATCCAGTGCGGATCGTTGCCCGTGCCCGAGCCGGCCACCGAGGCTACCGGGGACCAGGTCCAGGGGGTCTGCGCACGGGCGGGCGAGGCGATGCCGAGCATTCCGAGCGCTGTCAGAGTGCCGCCCGCGAACAACATCTTGCGTCTGCTGAGTTCGTCCATTCTCCTCAACTCCTCCTTGAGTTCCGCTGATGACCTTGCGTATGGCGAGGGAAATGCCGATGTGTTTCTCACGCGTGAGGACCCATCCGCCCGCTGACCGTCGAGCCGGACGCCTTCGTGAGCAGCAGCCCGGAAGCCCGGAAGCCGGCAGTGCGTCAGCCGCGGCGGCTCGTGGTTCCCGTTGCCGGGGCGTGAGTCGGCGTGAAGCGGGCGTCATAGCCGTCGGCGAGTTCGGCGGGCCGGTCGGCGAAGGCGGCCGGACCGCTCGGGCAGCCTTTGCCGGGGCGCTCGCACATGTGGGCAGGAAGTTCACAGGCGCTCGACGACGGTGGCGATGCCCATGCCGCCGCCGGCGCAGAGACTTACGACGGCCCGGCGCGCGCAGCGACGTTCGAGTTCGTCCACGACGGCGTTGACGAGCATTGCTCCGGTGGCGCCGATCGGATGCCCCATGGCGATCGCACCGCCGTTCACGTTGAGCTTGTCCCAGGACAGGCCGAGGTCCTCGACGTAGCGCAGGACCACGGACGCGAAGGTCTCGTTGATCTCGAAGAGGTCGATGTCCGCCACCGTCAGGCCGGCGAGGTCCAGTGCCTTCCGGGTGGCGGGGGCGGGACCGGTGAGCATGATCGTCGGATCCGCTCCGCTCAGCGCGGTGGAGACGATGCGCGCCCGAGGGGCCAGGCCGAGTTCGACCCCGGCCTGTTCGGAGCCGATCAGGACGAGCGCGGCACCGTCGGCGATGCCGGAGGAGTTGCCGGGGGTGTGGACGTGCTCAATTCGCTCGACCACGGGGTACTTTTCCAGCGCCATCGCGTCGAGGCGGCCGAAATCACCGATGTCCGCGAACGAGGACGTCAGCCTGCCGAGCGTCTCCAACGTCGTGTCCGGGCAAAGGGGTTCGTCCTGCTCCAGCACGATGACCCCGCCACGGTCCCTGACCGGCACCACCGACTTGGCGAAATACCCGCCGGACCAGGCGGCGGCCGCCCGATTCTGCGAGCGTACGGCGAACGTATCGACGTCCTCCCGGGTGAAGCCGCCGAGAGTTGCGATCAGATCGGCGCCGATGCCCTGCGGGACGAAGCGGAGGTCGTAGGCGATCCCCGGGGCGTCGGCCATCGGGCAGCCGTCGCTCTCCATCGGGACCCGCGACATCGATTCGACGCCCCCCGCCAGTACCAGGTGCTCCCACCCCGAACGGACCGTCTGGGCAGCGAAGTTGACTGCTTCGAGCCCCGAGGCGCCCAGCCGGTTGAGCTGGACTCCGGTCACGTGGTCGGGTAATCCCGCGGCGAGGGCCGCGGCCTTGGCCAGGTCCATGCCCTGGTCGCCGACCGGCGTAGCCACACCGAGCACGACATCGTCGAGCCGGCCGGGGTCCAGGCCCGGCAGCCGCCGGCCCAACTCGTCGATCAGTCCGGTCACCAGCGAAAGCGGCGTGATGTGGCGCAGGGCGCCGTCCCTGCCTCTGCCGCGCGGGGTGCGGATCGCGTCGTAGATGAAGGCTTCGCTCACCGTGCTCGCCCTTCCTTCTCGTGGTGGACACCGCAGCGCGGACCCAGCGGATCCGGCGGGACTAGTAATGCCACGTATTGGCGCAGTGTCAATAGAGCTCGCAGGCCTAGAATTGCTTGCGTGTAAAGCCGTAGGAAGGAATTTCGGGCAAGTACGGCTCCGACATGCGCCGACTATTGACGTAGAGCCAACAGTGAGTTCGGGGCGCGGAGAAACATCGACTCCCCGCGCGCGGCGGCCGGGTCGATGTAGACATGAATCCGTCACACACCACGAGGCAAAGACCACGACCACGAGGCAAGACCACGAAGCCAGACCCGCAGAGCAACGAGAAGGACGACAACGGTATGAGCGGTCAGCGCCAGACGCAGCGACGCAGGATGGAACCGGACGCGAGGCGTGCCGAGATCCTCAGCGTGGCCCGTCGGCTCTTCGGGGCGCGCGGCTACACCAAGGTGTCCCTGTCGGACATCGCCACCGAGGCCGGCGTGGCCCGCGCGCTGATCAACCACTATTTCGGCGGCAAGCGCGAGCTCTACCTGGAGGTCGTGCGCCAGATGATGGTCATTCCCGCCTCCGTGTCCGAGCGGCTGCCCCCGACGACCGCCGAGGAGCGATTGTCCGTCTGTGTCGACCGCTGGCTCGAGGTCGTCGAGCGGAACCGTGAGATGTGGCTGTCCGCGATCGGCCTGGAAGGACTCGGCAACGATCCGGAGATCGACCGGATCATGCTGGAGTCGGACGAGATCTCGACGGACCGCATCCTGGAGGCCGCGATGATGACCGACGTCGTCGAGGGCCGGGAGAAGCTGCGGGCGATGATCCGCGCCCACAGCTCCATGCTGAAGTCCGCCTCCCGGGAATGGCTGGTCCGCGGCACGCTCTCGCGCGCCGACCTCCACGTGATCCTCACCCGCACCGTGCTCCACCTGCTCCACACGGTCTTCCCGGCCGTCCGGGACGACTAGGCGGTTTCGTTTGGATCAGTCGGTCGTCGGCCCGGGCGTGTCGTTGGCTGATGCGCAGTGGGTGCGGATTGAGCCATGATCCGCAGGTGTGTCAGGTGGAGCGGAGGCTGCTCGCGACGCCGGCGATGTTGCGACGCCGGGAGGACGCAAGAGTGCGTGCCCCTTGGTGCTTCGACACGCGAACCAGACGGGCTCTTGTGGGCTGGCGGGTCGGTTCTATGCCTTGTCCCCGAGGCCTGCCAGGGCGTCGTGGACCTGCTGTGGGGTCGGCAGGCTTGCAGGCAGGGGGCTGCGGGCGGATTCGGTGCGCAGGCCGTCCAGGAGGAAGGCGGCTTGGCGCCGCCATGCGTTCGGGGCGGCTTCGCCGGTGGCCCGGGCCAGCAGGGCGTTGGCGGCGAAGACGAACACCAGATCCGCGTTGGTGAAATCGGGGCGGAGGGTGCCTGCTTCATGGGCCCGCTCGACGATCCGTTGTGCGGCGCCCATGCTCCGGTCGCAGGCGGTCATGAGGCGTTTCGCGCCCGGATACCGGCCACTGACCGCATCGGCGACCGCGGTGTCGGCGGCCTGGAGTTCGCACAGCTGCTCGACGTAGTACGCGAAACCCTCCCAGGCGTCCTCGAAGGACAGCGCCTGCTCGGCGGCCTGGTCCAGAAGACGTGAAGCGCGATCGGCCACCACCTCGTCGATGAGGGCCTCGCGTGTGCCGAAGAGGTTGTAGAGGGTGCCATGGCTCACCCCTGCCCGGCGGGCGATCTCCTTGAGCGGCACGTGCAGCCCGCGCTCCTGGAAGAGCTCGGCGGCGGCTGCTCGCAGCTTCTCCGCGTTCCGTTGCGCGTCGGCCCGCATCTGCTGGTCCCTCCTGGTCTCTTGGCCCGGCGTTCCCGCGCCCTGTTCTGCCCGTCAACAGAAGATGACCCCCTGGTCAACTTACATGCTACCGTCGAATCATAAGTTGACCACCGGGTCAAGATGCTGAGCAGCTAGGAGTCCACCCCATGTCCAAAGTGATCGCAGTCTTCGGCGCCGGCACCGGTCTGGGGGCCTCCGTCGCCCGCCGCTTCGGCCGTGAGGGCTTCAGAGTCGCCCTGGTGGCACGCCGACGCGAGCGCCTGGACGCGCTCGTCGCGCAGCTGGCGGCGGACGGCATCGAGGCCGCCGGGTTCACCGCCGACCTGTCCCGGCCCGTAGAGGTGCCGGCGCTGATCGCTGGCATCCGGGAGCGCTTCGGCCGCATCGACGCGGTCGAGTACGGGCCGTTCAGCCCCGGCCAGAGCTTCGGCCCGGCCACGCAGACCGATGCCGCCCTGCTGGAGAGCGGCCTCGCGATGTTCCTGCTGACGCCCGTGGAGATCATCCGCGCCGTACTTCCGGAGTGGACCGAACGGGGAGACGGGGCCTTCCTCCTGACCACCGGTGTCACGGCGGTCCACCCCGTGCCCGGACTCAGCGGCCTGGCCCCCCTGGGAGCCGCCGCCCGCAACTACATCCACTCACTTCACGGCGAACTGGCCGCCGCGGGTGTTTATGCCGGCACCCTTTCCGTCGGAGCGTCGATCGCACGCAGCGAGATGAGCGCACTCATCGCCGAGGCCGGGACGACCACGGAGTACCCGGTCGTCGACCCCGACGACATCGCCGAGCAGTACTGGGACATGTACACCAAGCGCGATCGAATCGAGCAACTCCACCCGCAACCCCAGAACGTGTAGCCCACGGGGGCAGGGGGTGGACCACGAGCAAATGCCCGCCATGCGGAGATGCCCCAGGGGACCCCGCGTGGATTGTTCGGCCCGTCCCGGTCCTGCTGGCCTGGACCTGTTCCGCTGGTACGGGATCTCTACCTGCGCCAAGACGGGCAACGGATGGAAGGGGGGCCGAAGGCGGCATGACGGTGGACCGCGCAGTGGACAAGGCATTGGGTGCCCGCCTTTCGTCCAGGAGCGCCTGCCAGGCGTTCGGCGCACGCCACATGAGGGTTCGTCAGTGGCCGCAGGGACGCCGCGGGCCCGGGCCGGCGGAGGGCCCGGTCCTCCGGCTGACGACTCTGCTCGCCGCCGTCTTCTGGAGCAGTCCGTAGGCCAGCACGGGCAGCAGCAGGTGTGGTTTGTCGGGCAGGGTGGTGGTGAGCAGGACCGCGCTCGCGCTGCTGTTGTTCATGCCGCAGGCGAGGGTGAGGGACGACGCCGCGGGGTCCTCCAGTCTCAGTAGGCGCGCGGCGCCGTGGCCGAGTGCGAAGGACAGCAGGCAGACGAGCGTGGCCGCGGCGAGCGCGGCGGCGAGCAGCAGCGGGCGCGGGCGGGCGAGGAAGGTGCCGAGGACGCCGCTGGCGTTGACGTAGGTCAGCAGGAGCGAGCCGGCCAGGGCGACGGGGACGACGACGGCGATTGCTCGGGTCAGCCATGGTGCGGGTAGTGCCAGGCGGAGCAGGATGCCGGTCGCGCAGGGCAGGACCACGCCGACCAGGGCGAATCCGCCGTGTGTGGGGTGCCCGGTTCGGGCGAGTGTATGCGCGTATTCGCCGCTGAGCAGTGGCTGCAGGGCGCTGATGATCAGTGGGATGGTCAAGGGGCTGAGGAGTGTGGAGGCGAGGACGAGTCCCACCATGGTCGGTTGGTCGCCGTCCCCCTTGCCGGTCCATACGGTCGCTCCGGCGGCGACGGGCATGGCCACGATCAGGATCATCGCGGTGATCAGGCCGCTGCCGCCGTCGGCGTCGGGAGTCTGGTGCAACAGGAATGCGACGGCGGGGATGGCGAGGAGCGGAATCGCCAGGTGCAGGACGAGACCGGCCAGCAGGGCGGTCGGGTGGCGGAGCAGGGTGCCGAGCGCGCGTACGGGCACCTGGAGTCCCGCCGAGAACAGGACCAAGGAGAGCAGGATTTGAGCGGTGGGCAGGGGGAGGTCGCCCGGCGCGCCGAGCGACAGCACGTGGGTGCGGCGCAGCCAGAGCCCCGGTCCGGGCAGGAGCAGGGCGGCGGCGTAGGCGAGGACGATCGCGCGGCCGAGCCGGTGGCGCAGCCA
The DNA here is from genome assembly GCF_040644915.1 of Streptomyces sp. NPDC046925. Lineage (NCBI taxonomy): Bacteria > Bacillati > Actinomycetota > Actinomycetes > Kitasatosporales > Streptomycetaceae > Streptomyces > Streptomyces sp. NPDC046925. The sequence continues at coordinate 118,008 of NZ_JBEYWZ010000015.1, forward strand.
GCTCGTTGCGCGGTCAGACGGCGGGCGGCGGGCAGTTGGAGTGGTCACGGCGGCCTTCCTCCGTCACTGGCAGGGGAGCAGGGGGAAGCAGCGCCGGTATGTGCAGGACCACGTAGGTGTTCACGAATTCCATGCTGCTGGTCGAAGACGTGCGGTGTGCGCGATGCCGCGCGGCAGTCAGGATGTGTTCAGGTTTCCGGTGGCACGGTCGTCCGCCATGACCCATGAAACGTCTGAGACACCCGCGATCCCCGACAGCGGCGGTTCTGCCGTGCCTGCGCGGCACCGGCTGCGCTGGAACAAGGTGCCCGAGGTCACCGTCTACTTCTGGATCATCAAGGTGCTGTGCACGACGGTCGGTGAGACCGCGGCCGACCTGCTCAACGAGAAGGCGGGCTTGGGCCTGACCGGTGTGTCGGTGCTCATGAGCGTGCTGCTGGCCGGGGTGCTGGTCGTGCAGTTCCGCACGCGCGCGTACCGGGCGGGCGTGTACTGGCTCGCCGTGGCCCTGATCAGCGTCGTCGGCACGCTGATCAGCGACAACCTCACCGACAACATGGGGGTGCCGCTGGAAACGAGCACGGCGGTGTTCGCCATCGCGCTCGCGGTCGTGTTCGTGGTCTGGTACCTGAAGCAGCGGACGCTGTCCATCCACAGCATCGACACCACCGGCCGGGAGTCCTTCTACTGGCTCGCCGTGCTGTTCACGTTCGCCCTGGGCACCGCGGCCGGGGACCTGGTCTCCGAGCGCATGGCCCTTGGCTACTGGCTCGCCGCCGTCCTGTTCGCGCTGGGTATCGCGGCGGTGGCCGCGGCGCACATCGTGCTGAGGCTCGACGCGGTGTGGAGCTTCTGGGTCGCCTACATCCTCACCCGACCGCTCGGCGCTTCGATCGGCGACTACCTCTCCCAGCCGACCGGCGACGGCGGCCTGGGCCTGGGCACGGTGGTGACCAGTGCCTTGTTCCTGGCCGTCATCCTCGTTCTGGTCGTGTATCTGGCGGTGACACGCAAGGACGTCACCGAGCCGGAGGTCGGGCTCCCGGCCTGACCCGGCGAACCGGCCCGCGTTCAGCATGCGTTGAGGCTCTTGGCGCCAGGGACGGTGTGCGCGGCCGGCGTCGGTGGGCGGCCCGTCCCTCAGGGTGCTCGTCCGGTGTGCGGCGAGCACCCTGTCATACGGCCGGAGCGGAGGAACTGGCGTGGAGAAGCCGGAAGTCCGCACTGATCCCCACGTGACGAGCACGTCGCGTGTGCCGGGTGCGTCAGGTACCGCGAAGGCGGTGCTGAAGAAGCTGCCCGAGGTCACACTCGCCTTCTGGATCTTGAAGGTCGCCGCGACCACTCTGGCGAGACTGCGGGCGATCTCTTCGCGCAGACCCTGAAGCTGGGCTACTTCCTCACCACGATCGCGCTGTTCCTGGTCCTCGTGGTGACGCTGGTAGTCCAGCCGGGCTTTCGGCGCTACACCCCGTTCTCCTGCTGGACCGTGATCCTGTCGACCAGCATGGCCGGCACCACGAAGTACCACTTCGTGAACCGTGACGCCAGCGTCAAGTACTCCGCGGGCGGCGCCACTTCGCTCGACTGGGGCCCGCAGGGCTCGCCTCGGCTACCCCGCCGGGGCGGCGATCCGCATCTCGATCCTCCTGGCGATCTTCCTTGCCTGGAGGATGACGTTCCAGATCCGCGACATCGTCACCTTCAAGGGCGAGGCCCTGTTCTGGTCGGCCACCCTGATGTCGAACCCGCCGGCACCATCATGGGTGAGGTCCTGTCCGACAGCTCTGGCCTCGTGCTGATGCCCGTGGTCCTCAAGGTGCTGCCGTTCTTAATCGCCTTCGTCCTCACTCGCCCGCCGGGCGCTACCGCGGGTGATCTGCTCACCAAGCCGGTGGCCAAGGGCGTGCTCAATCTCGGCACCTTGGGCCCGTCCGACGTCCTGCTCGCCGTGCTGTTCGGGATGTTGGCCTGCGCCCAGGCGCGCGAGCGCCGGGCTGCTGCGGCGATCACCCGGCGGGCAGGCTGACGCTGAAGGCGGCTCCGGGGGTGTGGCCCGGGTCGTGGGTCACCTCGCCACCGACGGCGCGCGCCAGGCGTCGTGCGAGCGGCAGCCCCAGTCCCGCGCCGTCGTGTCCGTCATCGGTGTCGGCGCGTCGGCCGGGCTGGAAGAGTTCGTCCACGAACGTCTCGGGCACTCCGGGGCCGTCGTCGAGGACATCGATGTGTACGGCTCCGGGGACCCGCCGCGCGGATACGGTCACGCGGGAGTGGGCGTAGCGGGCGGCGTTGGTGAGCAGGGGGCTGAGGATGCGTTCGAGGAGAACGGGGGCAACCCCCGCCTGAAGCGGGGAGGTTGCCGTCTCCATCGTGGTCGTCACCTGGCCCGGTGGGGTGAGGTTGTGGAGCAGGCGGTCGATCACGGGCACGACGTCGGTGGTGCCGGGGGCTGTCGCCGGGTTGAGGGCGTTCTCGCGTGCGTCGTCCAGGACGGTGTCGCAGATGGTGCGCATGGACCGGGCGGCCTCGGCGATCACCTCCACGGTGGCCCGGGTCTCGGCGTGCGTACGGGGGCGGGAGCGCCACCAGTCGAGTTCCATGACGATCCGGGTGAGTGGCGTGCGCAGTTCGTGGGACACCTCGCCCATCAGCTGCTGTTCGTGGCGCAGCACGGTGCGGATGCGGTCCAGGAGCGCGTCCAGCGAGGCACCGAGGCGGACGAGTTCGGCCGGGTGGTCCTCGGTGCCGAAGCGCTCGTCGGAGGCCACCGCGCTCCACTGGGTGGCCTGGTCCGTCATCGCCCGCACCGGGCGCAGCGCCCGGCCGACGGACAGACGAGTGAGTACGTACGTGCAGCCGAGCATCACCAAGTCCAGGACGAGTGATCCAAGGAGCAGCGTGCCGGCCGAGTTGCGGTACGGAGTCAGGTCGAGGGCGGTGACGACGGTGGCCCGGCGGTCGGTGAGGGGGTGCGCGCACAGCCGGATGGTGTGGACGGCTGCGCAGGCGCGCCCGTCCTGGCTTGTCAGCCGGTCGGCGGCCCGGGTGAGAGGGCTGTCGGCTGCGGCGGATGGCGGTTTCTCCAGGAGGCGGGTTCCGGCGTAGATCCACACGTTTGCGTCGAGCAGGTGGTCGTTGGCGGTCTCCAGGACGCGTACGCGAGGACCGCTGGTGTCGATGGTCGTGGCCACCGCTGCCGCTTTGTTGTGCAGTTCGTGGTCGGCCTGGCGCTGCAGGTGCCCGTCCATCGCGCCGTTGAACACGACGGTCAGGACCGTCATCAGCAGGGCGGCGATGGCAAGTGCCACCAGGGAGAGGCGGCCGCGCAGAGTGCGCGGGGCGAGGCGGCGCACGACGTCTTCCGTGCGGTTCACCATGTCTCCTCCGTGGATGCCCCTGCCTTCAGGAGGGGGAGGAATAGAAGCTGCGGCGTGAGCGGGGCAGGGGTAAACGGGAGTCCGCGCACGTGCGGTACACCCACCGTCTGCGGGTGTCGTCGACCGGGGGCACTGGGCTGGAGGCGGAGTGGGCGCGTTGCCGGTGGCTCTGGAATGAGTGCGTGGCACGCTCGAAGAAGGCGCGCCGAGGGTGAGGAGTGTGGTCCAAGCGCGTGGTCCGGGGCCCCGATGTTCTGGTCGTCGAGGACTTCAGGCCGCGGTTCCTGGCGAGGTCGACCATGGCCCGCACGGCGGCCGACGCTGCGATCGGCGCCACCAAGCAGGCCTTGCTCGAGCAGGCCCGCAAACACGGGCGCCGCCTGTATCTGGTCGATCCGAGGCACACGACGATGGACTGTGCCGCGTGTGGTGCGAGAGCCAAGCACCGCCTGCCTCTTTCCGAGAGAACGTATACGTGCACCGCGTGCGGAAGGGTGTCCCCCAGGGACAAGAACTCCGCCCGCGTGATGCTCGTCCGGGCTGGTCTCGCACCCGGCTAGCGCTGATCGCGTAAGACTTGCCTCCTCGCCGAGGGGCAAGCAGCGTGAGCTAGGAATCCGCCGGCTTCCAGCGGATGAGGAGTCAAGACAGGCGGTGTCCGATCCCGCGTGCGGTGCCGATCGTCAGGGCGCTGCCCGCCTCGCGCAGCTTGCGGCGCAACCGGCTCAGGTACTGGTCCAGGGTGTTGTCGCTGACCTGCGCGCCTTCGGGCCAGCCGGCCCGGACCAGGTCACGGCGGCGCACGAGGTCCCCGTCCGCCGCGACGAGCGGGGCAAGGAGCCTAAACTCCGTGGGGGACAGCGGGACGCGGAGGCCGTGCACGGTGACGTGGTGGCCGACCGCGTCCAGGAGTAGATCACCGGTCATGGCCGGGGAGCGGGGGCCTGCGCGTTTGAGTGCGGCGCGCAGCCGGGCGGCGAGTTCGGCGAGGTGGAAGGGCTTGGGCAGGTAGTCATCCCCTCCGGCGGAAAACCCGGCCAGCCGGTCAGTGAGGTGGTGACGGGCGGTCAGGAAGATGACCGGGGCGAGGAATCCGTTGGCGCGCAGTGCCTGGCACACGTCCCGACCGTCCGCGTCGGGCAGCCCGACGTCCAGGACGAGTGCGGCGATGTCGGCAGTGGCCAGCCGCAGGGCCGTGGCTCCGTCGGCGGCGGGCAGGGGGTCGAATTCCTCCTCCCGCAGGCCGTGGCGCAGGACGTCACGCAGGGCGTGATCGTCCTCCACCACCAGGATCTTGGGGCGCATGGTTCTCCATCGGCTGAGGGGCAGAGGCCGTCGTGTGAGTGAGGAAGCGGGCGGGCAACAGGTGGGCGGCCACGCACAAGTACGTGCCCAGCCAGCCGAGGGCGAACAGCCAGCCGCCAAGGACATCGGTGAACCAGTGCACGCCGAGGAAGACCCGGGTCAGTCCGACCAGCAGGCCCCAGCAACCCACGGCGATCCGGAGCGCGGTGCCGCCGCGCGGGCGGCGCAGGGTGAGCGCGGCGATCAGCAGACCGGCGGTCAGGGTGGCTGTGGTGGTGTGCCCGGACGGGAAGGCGAATCCGCTCGCGTGCGTCGTCCAATCGCCCTGCGGCGGCCGTGCGCGGTGCACGAGCTCCATGACGGCGTACCGCAGTGCTTGCCCCGAGCCGAGGCAGGCGAGCGAGAGGACGGACGCGAGCAGCCGGTGTCGCACGGTGTGCCCCGCCACGAACCCGGCCAGGACGACAAGTACGTACGGGACCACGCCGGTACCGGAGGCCGTTACTCCGCGTGCCACTGCCACGGCGACCTCCGGGCGGTGGCCGACCGACCAGACGAGGAAACCGTCGTCCAGCCACAAGGGTGAACCGGCCCGGCCGATCACGACCAGGGCCAGGACCCCGAACGCCGCCCACGCGCCCAGCGCGACGCTGCCGAGCAGATCGGCGGCGTCCCTTCGGCTCGTGAGATCGACGCGGTTCATGTGGCCGTCAGCAGCAGACGCAGCGAAGCCGCCGCCGTCATCCGCCGGGCCAGCACCGAAGCCCGACGCCTCACCACGAGCATGGAACCGAGCGCGACGAGAGAGCCCACCACGAGCCCGGCCAGGATGTCGTGCGGATAGTGCACACCGACCCACACCCGCGAGGCCGCCATGGCGGCTGCTGCTGCGCAGGCCATTGCGCCCAGGCGCCGCGAGACGAACAGCAGTGCCACGGCCGCCGCTGCGGCGATGGCTGCGTGGTTGCTGGGGAAGGACCAGTCACCGGGCGCCGGGCACGCCTCCAGGGTCGGTACCTGCAGGCTCTGGCACGGCCGGTCTTCTCGGACGATCAGCTTCAGGGCGTCGTCCAGGGCGAACGCCAGGGCCGCCACCGCAGGAACGGCCAGTGCCGTCACCGCCGCTCCGGCGCCCACGCGCCGGGCCCGCCACCAGCCGAAGACCATGAGCAGCGCGAACACCGCGAGCCCGTATGCCGACCACACCGTCACCGTGGCATCCAGCCAGCCCGGCGAGCGCTGCGCGAGGTCCGTCACGTCCCGGTAGACGGAGCCGTCGACCGAGGCCCCGTCGAAGGCGAGGATCATCCTCGGACCTCCTTCTCTTTGCCGCGCCCGCGGGAGCGGTACAGCTCTGCGGCGAGCGGAAGCAGCGATAGCACCACGATCAACGCGACCAGCGGCAGCAGATAGCGGTCCACGTTCGGGATCGAGGAGCCCAGCGCGTACCCCGCCAGGGTCAGGCCGACGCTCCACCCCAAGCCGCCGGCCACCTGCCACACGGTGAACACCCTGACCGGCACCCCCAGCGCCCCGGCCAGCGGATTGAGCACGGTCCGCACCACCGGCACGAACCTCGCCAGGACGATCGCCTTCGCGTGCCCGTAGCGCGCGAGGAGTTCCTCGGCTCTCTTCGCCCCCTCGTGCAGCCGCGCCGAGCGGCCGCGGGCCAGCAGGGCTCCGCCCGCTCGGCGCCCGATCAGGTAGCCGCACTGCGCCCCGGCCAGTGCGCCGAACGCGGCGGCGGCCAGCAGCGGTGCCAGCGACAGCCGGACGCCGTGCTGCCCGCTTCCCGTGCACAGCAGGCCCGCCGTGAAGAGCAGCGAGTCGCCCGGCAGGAAGAAGCCGATCAGCAGGCCCGTCTCGGCGAACATCACCACCCCGACACCCAGCACGCCGAAGGCGGCAAGGAGCGATTGGGCGTTGAGCGGGTTCACCGCGAGCTGCGACGATAGAACCACGGGTGTGGTCATCGGCATGAGTCCTTTCCCTGCGGGCGACCGGAGGTATGGCGCTCGTGCGCACAGCAACCGGCATACGCAGCACCTGACTGACTACAAGTCTGTAGACGGTCTACGTTACTGTAGACGCAGTGGAGGTGAGGATCGTTCCCATGAGCAGCGAGAAGGACGACCGCCGCTCGGCGGGTGCACTGGAGGCCGCGGTGATGGCCGCGCTGTGGACGGCAGATGCCGCGCTCACACCCGCCGAGGTCCAGGCCGAGCTCGGCTCCGGGCTTGCCCGCACCACGGTGACGACGATCCTGTCCCGCCTGCACGAGAAGGGGACGCTCGAGCGGCAGCGGCAGGGCCGTGGCTACGCCTACCGCCCTATACAGGACCCGCACGGCCTGACCGCCCTGCGCATGCACGGCGAACTCGACCGCGACAGCGACCGCGAGACGGTCCTCGCCCGCTTCGTCGCCCAGCTCGACCCGGACGACGAACAGGTCCTGCGCCGAATCCTTGACGAGGGCCCATGACGATCGCGGTACTGCTGCTCCCTCTGTTGCTGCCCTGTGTGGCGCCGCCGCTTGCGCGCCGGATCCCGGGCCGCTGCCCGCCCCGGGCCGCCCTGTGGACGCTCAGCGCCTCGGCGCTCCTCCTGGCGGCGGGCACCGTGGCGGCGCTCGGCACACTGGCCCTGACCGGACTGTTCAAGATCCCGGCCCTGGCTGCCCTGGGCGAACTGGTGCACCCGCTGCCGACGCCGTCCGTGCGCCTTGTCCTGCCCCTGGCCGCACTCGCCGCCGGGCTGCTCGTGCTCGCCGCGCTCGCCCTCGGGCGCTCGGTCGTGCGACAGGCCACGGCTCTGCGGACCGCCCGCTCCCGGGCCGACCGCAGGCCTCCCGCGGGCGACCTGTGCGTCGTCGAGTCCGCGCACCCCGACGCGTACGCCCTGCCCGGCCGGCCGCATCGCATCGTCGTCACCAGCGCCATGCTGCGCAGCCTCGACGCCCGCGAGCGCGAGGCGCTCTTCGCGCACGAGCGAGCCCACAACGCAGGCGGTCACCACTACTTCCTGGCCGTGGCCGAACTCGCCGCCCACTGCCACCCCGCCCTGCGCCCGGTCCGCGCGGCCATCCGGCTTGCCGCCGAGCGGGCCGCCGACGAGGCCGCCGCCACCGCCGTCGGCGACCGCCGCCTGACCGCGCGCGCCATCGCCCGCGCCGCCCTGGCCGCACACGCGAGCGACACCTCCCGGCCCGCGGTGACACCCGCGGCCACCACCAGCCCCGTGCCGCAGCGGGTGGCCGCCCTCCTTTCCCCCGCCGCCCGGTCCCCGCGGGCCACGTCCTGGATCGCCGCCCTGCTGGCCGTCTGCGCGCTGGCCTCCTGCGCCACTGCGGCGACCGTCGCTGTCCACGTTCACCAGGACATCGAGGTCGCCCAGGGCGAGGCCGGCCGCTGAGCGCCGGCTGTCACCGGGGCGCGCCGGATGGACCGGGTTCCTCGTCGCGGCGAACACCGGCCGGGACCAACAGCGTGAAGGTGGCGGGGGCGGCGCGCGTGGCCGAGAGCCTGCCGCCCAGCCTCGTCGCCAGGTCGCGGGCCAGGGCCAGGCCGATCCCGCTGCTTCTGTCGGCGCCGCGGCCCCGCTCGAAGAGGCGTGCCGGGTCTCCCGTCACCCGGCGCTCACGGCGAGCGCCGCCCCGCTCGCCGTACTGGCCGCGGCCCTGAACGGCATCCGCGGCGCCCGACGCCCCGCCGTCGAAGAACTCCGCGACCTGACCTGTGAGCCGTAAACCGTGCAGCCGTGTGAACGCCCCGGACGTACGGAACGGAAGCCCGTGCCGATGACCCGCCCCGGTCCTACGCTGTCGCCCATGGGCACGCCCGCCGCACCCGACCGCGGCCGCCTGAGCGTCCTCGTCGTGGAGGACGACGACACCATCGGACGCCACCAGGAAACCGGCCTGCGCAGCAACGGCTACACCCCCACCTGGAGCCGCACCGGCACCTCGGCCCTGACCGAGGCGGCCCGTAGCGCCTACGACGCCGTGCTCCTGGACCTCAGCCTGCCCGACCTCGACGGCCTCGACCTCGCCCGCACCCTCCGCACGCGGTGCCCCGACCTGCTGATCGTGATCCTCACCGCACGCACGCACGGACGACATCGACGTCATCGCCGGCCTGGACGCGGGCGCGGACGACTACTTGGTCAAACCCTTCAGCCTCACCGTCCTGCTGGCCCGCCTTCGCGCCCACCTGAGACGCCAGACGACCGCGCCCCCAGTACAACGCCCGCTACGGGTCGGTGACTTGACCATCGACACCATGGAACGCCGCTGCACCCTCCATGGCACGGACATCCCCCTGCGGCCGAAGGAGTTCGACCTGCTCGCCCTGCTGGCACGGCACCCCGGGGAAGCGGTGCCGCGCGAAGACCTGATGGCACAGGTGTGGGACGAGAACTGGTTTGGCCCCACCAAGACCTTGGACGTCACCATGGCAGGACTGCGCCGCCGCCTCGCCCTGGCCGCCGCGGGATCCGCCCGCCCCTGCCGACTCCCGCAGATCACCACGCTCCGAGGGCACGGCTACCGCCTGGAGCGAGGCCCTTAGCCAGAGGGAGCGTCCGGCAGGCGGGCTCGTGCACCCCCAACCCCTGTGAGGGCGGTGGCGTCCCCTCCTCGAACCGGGCTTCCCACAACGGTGTTGGCTAGAGCGGCAGCGTACCGGCAAGGAGTTGCAGGAAGTCGCCGGTGGCGTCGGCGGCGCCGAGGGCCGGGAGCAGACCGAGGGTGAGGGCGGCGGCGGTCAGGGGCCACAGGCGTGGGGGTGGGGCGGTCTGCAGGGCGGCCACGCGGCGGGTGACGGCGCGGTCGGTGAAGTTCAGTACGCAGACGGGCTGGGAGCGCGCCGCGACGAGGGCGGCGCGGGCCAGGGCGCGGGCGGTGGTGGTCCGGTCGCCGACGGCGACGGCAGCGCGTTCGTCGGCCCAGCGTTCGATGAGGAAGACGACGGTCGTGCGTACGGGCGCAAGGAAGGGGTTGGCCGCGACGGCTACGGTCACGGCGGCAGCAACGAGAGCGTGCCGGTGGGTGAGGTGGGCGCGCTCGTGCGCCAGCAGGACGCGGCGCTCGGCGGGTTCGAGGGCGCCGAGCATAGCGGCGGTGACCAGGATCCGGCCGGGGGCCCCGGACGAAGCCGGGATGGCGAAGGCTTGCGGCACCGGGGAGGCGGCGACGACCAACTCGGTGTCCTGCGGGTGGCCTTCGCACAGGCGGCGCAGGGTGCGGCGGGTGGTGCACTCCTCGCGCAGCGAACGCCACACCCGGTACCCGATCACGATCAGCGCCAGGACGGCGACGACGGCGATGGCTTCGGGGACCGGTTCGGGCAGGCTGCGGCCGTCCTCGTGCGCTTCTGCCGTCACCGGCGGGGCCTCGCTGATGAGGGTGGCGGCGAGCAGAACGAGCGCCCACGTGGTGGCGGCGGCGGTGACGACTGCGGCGGCGGTGAGCACGCGAGCCGCCAGGGCGGGGGCGACCCGCCTGCCGAGCGTGGGGCCGATGGCGGCGAGCAGCAGGGACAGGACGAGCGGAGTGTAGACGTCGATTCTCATGGGCCGCTCCCGCCGAGGAGGTCGCGCAGCGCCCGCTCCTCCTCGGGGCTCAGTCCGGTGACGAACTGCTGGAGGGTGGCGATCGGGTCGGGGCCGCGGTCGAGGGCCTGGTGCATGGCCTCGGCGGTCATCTCGGCGGCGTTCTTCACCGGGCGGTAAGCCCCGCGCCGCCCCTCCGCGTCGCGCAGGACGAGGCCCTTGTCGTGCAGACGCTTGAGGATGGTGTGGACCGTGTTGTAGGCGAGGTCACCGCCGATCCCGGCCTGGATCTCGGCGGGGGAGAGGGCCTTGTCGGTGGCCCACAGGGAGGCGAGGACTTCGCTTTCCAGCTCGCCTGCGCCGCGCCGTTCCGCTTTGCCCGATCTGCCTTGGGGGTTGGTGCCTGCCATGCCGTCACCTTACAGTGCGTAGGGTTTTGGGGGAGAGGGGGCGCCGGGCGCACCGGACCGGGCCGCGGTGAGTTCAGCGAACAGGCTCTCCCACTGTTCGCGGATGCGTGCGGGGGCGTAGCGCCGGGCGGCGAGGGCCGCCTCCTCACCCAGCTTCGCGCGCAGTTCGGGCCGTTCGATCAGGAGGTTGAGGGCCTGCGTGAGCGCCGCGGTGTTGCCGGGGGTGATGAGCAGTCCGTCCCGGCCACCGGTGATGATCTCGCGCGGGCCTTGCGGGCAGTCGGAGCTGACCGGCGGGACGCCGTGGCTCATCGCCTCGGCGAGCACCATGCCGAACCCTTCGTGGCGGGAGGCGAGGGCGAAGACGGAGGCTTTGGCGAGTTCGGCCTCCAGGTAGGGCGTACTGCCCATGAGGTGGACATGGTTGTAGAGGTGCCGTTCGTGGATGAGCGCGCGCAGGCGGCCGCGTTCGGGGCCGGAGCCGTAGATGCGCAGCCGCCAATGGGGGTGGGCGCGGGCGACGGGGGCGAAGGCTTCGATGAGGGTGTCGAAGCCCTTGGCCCTGACCAGCCGCCCGGCGCTGATGATGAGGGGCCGGTCCAGGGGTGAGCGTGCGGGGGCGGCGCCGGGCAGGGGATTGGGGATGCACTCGATACGGACGGGTGCATCGGCCAGGCGCGCGGCATAGGTCTGCCGGTCGGCCTCGGTCAACACCGTCAGGGCGTCGAGCCGCGGGTACCAGAGGTCGATCTGGTGGGTCAGGGCGAGCTTGTGGCGCTCGTAGTGCAGGTGTTCCTGTCCGATGCGGAGCACGGAGGGCGGGGCGAAGCGGGCGGAGAGAAGATTGAGGCCGGGGCGGGTGGTGATGAGGACGCCATCGGTCAGGGAGCGCAGGTAGCGGGTGATGCGGCGGTCGGTGAGACGGCTGAAGCGCGTGAACTTGACCTCCGCGCGCGGGATCAGCTGGCTGGGGCGCCGCCGCTGCCACGCCTCGAAGTGCCGCCTGCCCCAGGGGCCGGCGGCGGTGGTGTCGGTGAGGGCGTGCAGGTGAACGCCGGGGTGGAGCGGGAAGGCGGGGGCGGCACGGTGCCGGTGGACGCTGGCGATCTCCACCTCGTGTCCGACGGCGGCCAGCGCGTTCGCCTGGTTGACGACGGTGCGGACGGTGCCGCCGACCGCGTACGCGTTCAAGAGCAGGAAGCGGATCGTCACTTCCCCTCCCGGCGGCAGGCGATCGAGAGGTTGTCCTTGACCGTGTAGTACGGCTCCACCCAGGCGCCGGCGGCGAACTGCGCCGGGTACACGAAGATCTTCTTCTTGCCGGTGATGTCATCCAAGTGCCGCCCCACGCGCAGGAGGCCGACTCCCGCGCCGACATCGAGATAGAGGTCCCAGACCTGTTCCGATGCGGCGCAGGGGTCACTCAGGGACTCCAGGGCAATGCGCGCCTCGAGCCGGACGCCGTCGCCGCCGGCGGGTACCCGCACCTCGGCGCCGGCCTCGCCCCGCGCCTTCAGGACGAGCACGGCCCGCTCGCCCCCGCCGCCCGCCAGCGACAGGCACAGCCGGATCTGTCCGTCGCGCGGCCAGACCTCCTCCACCTCCACGCCGTGCACCCCGTCGGCGCCCCGCTCTTCGCGCATGTCCGGTCCTTCCCTTCACCCCGACCCTACATGACGTAGGGTGGAATAACCCTACAACCTGTAGGGGTGGGGGCGGAAATGGCGAGGACCACGCACACCGCGCTCGCCGCTGTCGCGGCAGCGTTCGCAGCGGCTCAACTGATCCTGGTACGACCCGAGATGGGGCTCGGCTGGGACGAGACGGTCTACGTCAGCCAGGTCGGCTCGCACGCTCCGGCGGCCTTCTTCAGCGCGCCGCGCGCCCGGGGCGTCTCGCTTCTTGTGGCGCCGGTGGCCTCCTGGTCGTCGTCCACCGTGCTGCTGCGGGTCTATCTGGCGCTGCTGGCGGGCGTCGGCCTCTACGTGGCGCTGCGCTGCTGGCGGGGGCTGCTGCCCGTGCGGGTCCTCGCGCCGGCTGGGGCCTTGTTCGGGTCGCTGTGGGTGACGGTGGCCTACGGCCCGCAGGCGATGCCCAACTACTGGGTCGCCATCGGGGCATTGGCGGCCGCGGGGTGCTTCCTGCGCGCCCAGCGGAACCACCACGACCGCAGGGCCGCCGGGGGCCTCGCGGTGAGCGTGGCGCTGATGGCGCTGATGCGGCCCACGGACGCGGCCTGGGTGACACTGCCCTTGTGCGCCGCGCTGATCGGCATACGACGGTGGCGGCAGCCAAGGCTGTTGGGGGCGCTCGCCCTCGGGTTCTCAGCCGGGGCCGCCGAGTGGGTCGTCGAGGCGTACCTGCGCTACGGCGGACTCGGCGCGCGCCTTGCCGAGGGCTCCCGGATACAGGGCGGTCTGGGATGGCACCTCGCCGTCGGCGATCAACTGCGCAGCCTGGGCGGGCGGACACTGTGCCGTCCGTGCACCGGAGCGATGCCCGATGCTGCCGTGACCGTGTGGTGGTTCGTGCTGCCGCTGCTCGCGGCGGCGGGTCTCGCGATCGCGGCGCGGGCGGGCCGGGCGGCGACCACGCTCCTGGCGCTGGCGTGCGCCGCCTCGGCGGCCTTCCCGTACCTCTTCCTGATCGGCTACGCGGCGCCGCGCTTCCTGCTGCCCGCCTACGCGCTCCTCACGATCCCGGCAGCCGACGCCCTCGCCCATCTTGTCACCGCACCCAAGGGGTGGTGGCGGGCCGTGACAGGTGCGCTGGTGGCAGCCGTGCTCGCGGGGCATCTGGCCGTGCAGTACACGGTGTTGGAGCACACCGTGCACCGCTCCACCGCGGCCCGCCGCGACTACGCCCGCGCCGCCGCCGAGCTGCACCACCTCGGCATACGGCCGCCCTGCCTGCTCACCGGACACCAGGCCATCCCCATCGCCTTCTATGCCGGGTGCGCCTCCGCCCACACGCGCGGCCACAATGCCAACGCGACCGCCGGGCGCATCATCCGGGCGGCCCGGACCATGGAGGTCGCCGCCATCGAGCCCCCCGGCAGCCGGCCGCCTCTGTACGCCCGCACCTGGCACCCGGACCGCCTGGAGGGGCTCGGGGTGTACGAGGGCTACCGCGCCTACCTGGCCCCCGCTTCCGCGACGCCGGCGCATCGGACGCGGGCTTCGGCGAGCCGGCCGGATTCCTCCGGCGAGAGGCTGTCACGTCCGCGCCCGATGGGACGGAGCGCTGTCGCCGCCTTGCGGACGGATAGACTCTTGCGTCTACAGGACCGTAGTCGGTCTACTGGAGTCCATGCGAATCGGGGAACTCGCCAGGCGGTCCGGGGTGGGCGTGCGCCTCCTGCGCTACTACGAGGAGCAAGGCCTCCTCGAGGCCGACCGCGCCCCCGGGCGGCCGCGCGAATATCCCGAAGGGGCAGTGGGCAGCGTCCAGCTCATCCGGCGCCTCTACGACGCCGGACTGACCGGCAAGGCCGTCGCGGAACTCCTGCCGTGTGCGACCACCGGCGCAGTGACACAGGGAAAGCTCGACCGCCTGCTGGCCGAGCGCGACAGCATCGCCGTCCGCATCAACGAACTGACGCGGGCCAAGGCGGCGTTGGACGGAGTGATCGGACGAGTCCAGTCCGGCGGGTTGCTTCGGGACGGCGGCAGCGCCGCCGGCGCACTGCCCGACCGCTGATGCGGAATTGCGCCCCGCAGGAAGACTCCCCACCGCAGCAGTGCCTAGGCAGCCTAAGCCAATGAGATCTTGACTTTTAACCGGCCCTGCCCTGGCCGGCTGCGTCGAGTTCGCGCAGAGCTGGCGGCAGGGTGAGCCGTGAGGCGAGCGCGGACCGCTGCGCCTCGGAATGCTCTTCACGGGTGCGCGGTCCGCGCGGTACAGCACCGCGCCCCGGAGGACCCCGGGGCCCACCCCAGGCGGTAGCTTTGCCAGGCCACGCCGGGGTTAAATTGAGCGCGCTGCGAGATCATTTTTGACCTCTGTGTACAACAAGGTGAACGTTGATCGGGCGCGGGCTCCGGGGGTGTTCCGCGGGACGCCGGTTGTGGGAGGAGAAGACTGTGGCGGACAAGCGCCGGGACGAGAGACGTCCGCACGGGGAACTGGTCGCAGACGTGCTGGCGGTGTTGTGGCAGGCCGGTGAGCCGATGACCGCGCAGCAGGTCAACGCCGCCCTCGACAAGGGGCTGGCCAGGACCACGATGGCCACCATCCTTGCCCGGCTCTACGAGAAGGGCACGCTGCGCCGGATTCCGGTAGTGCGTGGTTATGCCTATGAGCCGGTGGAAGACGCGGCGGGCCTGGTGGCAGGGCGCATGCACCGCGAGCTGGAGAGCGATCCGCGGCGTGATCTCGTCCTGAAGCGGTTCGTTTCGTCCTTGTCCGAGGACGACGAGGAGACGCTGCGGAGTCTGCTGTTGGAAGCCGAGGACAAGTCCGAGTGACGTATGGGCCGGTCGTGGTGGTTCTGACCCTCGCTTTTCCCTGGGGCGGGGCGGCCATCGCACGGCGCCTTGCTGCTGTGCTGCCTCCGCGCTGGGCCTGCTGGCTGCTGACGGGCGCCGCTGTCCTCCTGGCCGGCGGGACCATATCGGCACTGGTCGGCTTGTTCCATGTGCCGTTTCTCGCCTCGCTCGAGCAGCTGTCTTTCACCCGCGTACTGGAGGAATGGCCGGCGGCGGTGCCGCTGGCCGGTGCGGCCGGAGCCGTGATGCTGGCGCAGTCGGTACTGCTGGTGCGGCGCTGGCTTCAGCACCGGTCTTTGCTCAAGCGCGCCTGGCTGGTGGCTGACGAGGGCACGGGGGACGGGGATCTGCTGGTGGTCCCCGGGAGCTACGTGGATGCCTTTGCGCTTCCCGGATACCGGGGGCGCCGGGGCCGGGTCGTGATGACCTCCGGGATGGTGCGGTCACTGAAGACCGGCGAGCGCGGGGTTCTGCTGGCGCACGAGCGGGCGCACCTGGCCGGGCGCCATCATCTGCTGTCGGCGGTGGTCGATCTTGTGGCTGTCGTCCATCCCGCGCTTCGCAGCCTGCGTACGTCGTTGGCCTTCCACCTGGAGCGGTGGGCGGACGAGGAAGCGGCCGCGGTTGTGGGCGATCGGCGGGTGGCCGCTGCGGCAGTGGCCCGGGCCGCTCTGGCCGGGGCGGCCCATGGCCGCAGCGGCGGGTATCCGCTGCTCTCGGCGACGAGCGGACCTGTTCCGCAGCGTGTCGAGGCCCTGCTGCTGCCCGAACCTGCGGCACCGCACGGGGCATTCCGGCGAGCTGGCGCCGTCAGCCTGGCAGGGACGGTGGTCGTAGCGGCGGTTGGCGCCCTCGCGCTGGCCTACGGGCTGCACGAGTACGTGGAATACGCCGCGCGGCAGCTGATCGGCGCCCCGTCGGGATGCTCGAGTTGCTGGAACTTGCTGGGCGCGTAGTCCCGTCCGGGCATGCCTCAGCGATCATGGCCGGCCCTTTCGGCGGCCGCGTCCGGCGGATCGGCGACGGGGCCGCGTGCTGCCACCGCGCGGCAGCAGACGGACTCGCGGCACGCTTCGGGCGCGCGTCCGTCTGCTCCTGCGGGCGGTGTGAGCCGAGGTGATCAGGCTGTCGTGGGGGAGGGTTGGGACTGTGCCGCGGTCAGTGCCGTGCTGTAGCGGCGCAGCAGGAGCAGGAGCAGGAGCAGGAGCAGGGCGGTGGCGGCGAGGCCGATGGCCCAGTAGCCGATCAGGGTGATGCGGAAGCCGCTCGTGGTGTCGTCCAGTCCGCGCAGGAGGCCGACGTCGATGTTCTGGGCGCAGTCGAAGAACTGCAGGAACGCCGTGACGATCAGCAGGTGGGTGGCGGTGGTCAGGGGACGGTCCGAGCCGGTTTCGAGGAAGGGAGCCGGCACGAGCCGGGGCAGCGTGACATAGACGATACCGACGCCGGTCATGCCGAGCCGGGGCAGGCCGAACGTGCCTTGGACGAGGACCCAGTTGAGCGCCGCGTTCACCGCGATCGAGGCGAGGGTGATCTGCAGGAGGGCCTGGGGGCGGCACATGCCGACGGTGAACTGGCGGATGGCCCGTTCGCTTGGCAGTCCCTCCAGCGGCTCGGCGCAGGGTCCGCTCCACCACGTCACGGGCGGCCAGCCAGTTCATGGCGAGCCCGGCCCGGGGAGCTGCGGCCCGGACGGATTCGGCGCTGGGCTTCCTGCTCTCGTACATCATGTTCCTCCCAAGGCAGGCATACAGATGGCGGGAGTTAGCCGGAGGCTGAGTGCAAGCAGGCGTACTGTCGAACCTCCGGTCACGAGGCGGGGCCCTCCGAGGTCGAGCTGCTCCGCGTGGCGCGGCGCGTACGCCAGGAGGACCAGGCCCACAGTGCTAACGCGTGCTGTGTCCCGCGGCGGGGTGCGGCGAGTCAGAACCCGGCGACCAGGCCCACGGTGACGCTGGAACCGGCCAGAACCCTGCCGACGAACGAGCACGGATGGGCGACAAGACCGACCTCGCGGGTCTGGTCCAGCCCGGGAACCAGTGACGCGCCAGGCAGCGGGACGGGAGATCTCGCTTCGGGTCTCGCGCTCGGCCAAAGCGAGCGGGGCCAGGCTTCGACCTCGCCGCGCCGGGCGGACATGGGTGCCTCAATTCGCGGAGGTGGGTCGAACGGCCGTGCGCAGCAAAGTCTACGTGAATGTAGACAGTGAAGGAATGCTAGCCATACCCGGCGCTGAGTGGGCTGCTCGGAGGCGTCCTCGCCCCCCGGCCAGTGCCCCGGCGAAACAAGACGGTCCGACCGGCGGCCGACGAACACAGAGCAAGTCGGTCTCGCCGCAGGCCGGTTCGAAGAAGTAGTGCCGCCCCAGAAGAGGGGCTTGACGCACTCCTCCTGGTCCTTCGTCAGCCGGTGGCTGTCCTTACACGCCGCAGAACTCCGCCTCGATGATCCGCCCGGCATCGCCCGCCCAGTCGCCGTTGAAGTTCACCGCCAGCGAGTGCCGACCGCCGGCCGTGCTGTAGCCATCGGAGTGCGAACCGTGGATATCACCCGCGTGGCCCCAGACCACCACACCGCAGGGCAACCGGACGCCTTCGATGCCGAGCCCGTATCCGTTCTGCGGATCTTGCGACTGGTTCGGCACGACAGTCTTCATGTCCTTGAGCTGTGCGGGCGGCAGCAACTCCCCACCCAACAGGGCCGAGTAGAAACGGTTCAGGTCGGCCGCGTCAGAGATCATCGACCCGCTGGCGCCCGCCGCGGACGGGTTCAGCTCGGTGACGTCGTAGACCGGTCCGTCGTCCAAGAACAGCTTGGAGTACCCTCGGCTGCCCGGCTGCGGCATCGTCACGTCGGTTCCCGGCACGGTGGTCGCGTGCAGCCCGAGGGGCGCGATGACACGCTGCTTGATGGCGACCGCGTACGAGTGCCCGGTGACCTTCTCGATGACCATCCCGGCCAATACGTAGCCGGTGTTGGAGTACTTCCACCCGGCGCCAGGAGCGAAGTCGGGCCGGTGTTTCATGGCGAGTGTCACCAGCTGTTTCGGGGTCCAGGTGTCGTAGCGGTGCCGGAGGAAGCCCTTGCCGAAGAGCTTGCCGGCGTACTCCTCGTCCTGGATGTAGTCGAAGATGCCGCTGGTGTGGTTGAGCAGCTGCCTGATGGTGGTCTTCGCGCCGTCGTTGCCGTGGCCCTGGACGACCCCCGGCAGCCATTCCTCCACCGTGTCGTCGAGGTCGAGGCGGCCCTCCGACTCCAGTTGCAGCAGGACGGTGGAGACGAACGTCTTGGTGATGCTGGCGATCCGGAAGCGGTCCCGGGGTGTCCTCGGTTGCCCCGTGCTCCGGTCGCCGACACCGGCGGTGCCCCGCCAGATCTGGCGTCCGTCCCGGACCCGGGCGACAGCTCCCGGCACGCCGTCTCGGACGGCGGCGTCCAAGGCTCTCTGGGTCGGCTCGTGCCGGCCATCTGCGCCGGCCGAAGCGGCGTGGGAGGGGCCGGGTAGTGCCCCTCCTGTCACCAACACCACCGCCACCGCTGTTGCTGCTGTTGCTCTGCGGATTCGCATGCCACGCCCCTTCCGTTGTCGTACCTCTGCGGTTCGGGCAGAGGGACGCCAGGCCCTGGTGGGGAGTTGCGGGTCCAGCATGCATGGGTCATTTTTCAGCCCTTCGCGAGGATCAGACAGAGGTTCGTCTCACTGCGCACCGGCTCAGCGGAGTGACATAGCCGCTGGCGTCACCGTGATGGACGTACTCGTCGCCTTCTCCCTCACTGGCCGGATCGGCGCGCTGACCTGCGGTATGTCTCTGTCTGAGACTGAAGACCTTCTCGGCCCGGGGCGCCCGCACCCAGCCCACCGCATGAGAGGGCGTTAAGTCCGTTTCTGGTAGCGGCCTCGTCCGGGCTGGCTGAGGGGAAGCCTTGGCGGAGTGGTTGAAGGCATTCACGATGGCCTGGTAGGCGGTGTTGGTCTCGGGCGGTTGGCTTTCGCTTCCTGCGGCCGGTGCGAGTTCGGTGATGACCTTCCGGGTGGTGGCCAGGTCCGCCAGCCGCGCTTGGGTCTCGGTCAGGGCGCCGGTCAAGTGCGTGATCCGGTGGCGTAGTCCACCGGTCCTGGCCGCGGTTTCATCGTGCTGGGCCTGCAGGTCGGCGAGGAGCTTGGTGATGTTCATACGGCCAGCTCGAGGGTGCCGCGCCAGGCGGGGGCGGGCGGGGTGAGGCGGCGGGTCATGTTCGCGACAGATGCCCGGTAGACACGCGAAGCGGAGGTGTCGGGCCGGTGGCCGTACTCACGGGCCAGCCGGCGGTGCAGTATCAACGTGCCGTTGACCTGCTCCACGATCCATCGCTTCGGCGGTGGGACGTAACCTTTGCCCTGATTGGCGGGGTTGCGGCGGACGGCCTCGACGTCGATGTCCAACAGGGCGCCGTGGATGAGGACTTCATCCTTGAAGCCCTGGTCCACCCGGCCCTTCTCCAGACGGTGGCCGCACCGCTCGGCCACCTGGTCGAGCGGAGCGGTGCCGGCGGCGTTGTCGTCTACGGGGCGGCCAGCACCACGACGCCGATGATCAGGCCGAGAACATCGACGGCCAGCCCGCGCTTGCGGCCCGACACCTACTTGTTGGCGTCCAGCCCCGTCGTGGCCTTGGGAACACCCGCGGCCGCGCGGACCGACTGGCGCCGATGACCACGAGGGGCGGGCCCTCTAATTGTTTCGTTCTCTCCCGTACCTGGCAGCGCAGAAGTTCCTGGATGCGCCGGTCAAGCCCGTCCTGGCGCCACAGGCCGAAGCAGTAGAACACCGCTGACCAGGACGGCAGATCATGCGGGAGGTAGCGCCACTGGCAGCCCGTCCGGTTCTGATAGAAGGTCGCGTTCACGACCTCCCGCAGGTCACAGGCCCCCGGATCTTCGGTCGCCGACCGCTTCACCCGGTCCTGCCTCCAGGCCGTGATCACCGGCTCGATCAACACCCACTGCTCATCCGCTGAGTCGCTCGGGTTCGGATCTCTCTTCACGCCCGCATCTCAGCATGAACATGTCGGTCAGGCGCCCCTCGCGACGATCAGTCCCACGACCGAGCGGTCACGAACCGAGGAAGATCGGATTTAACGCCCTCTCAGGGGTGAGGAGCAGGCACGACTCATTTCCTGGACTTCGGGGACGGGAAGCCGCGAAGTAGATACACTCAACGCGCCTAATAGGCCGTGTAGTTCGCGCAAGAGATTGGACGCCGAGGGCTCTCCTGCTGGGGGGTGGCGCTTTCGGCGCCGCTGATCTCTTCGGAAGGAGCTACATGGAACTGGCGGGTTGGGTGACCGTCGGGACAGCGGTGGTTGTTGGGGCTTTCACAGTGGTGGGGCACCTCTTCGACCAAGTGCCGGCCCTCGCTCAAAAGCTGATCATTGCGATTCGATCCGTTCGTGCCGTGCGCGATGAAGTAAGGGACGGTCGCGAATGATCGTCGGCCCTGCCGAGAGGGCTTACCGTCCTCGGGCGGGGCCGAATTCGAAGCCCCCATTCCAGCTCGTCCTCGGCAATGGCGAGAACCGTGGCCGCGGTAGTCTCGGGCTCCTGAAGTGCGATGCGCACGCGGCGCCGGGCGCGGAAGACGACTGGGTAGCCGAGCTCGCGGGCGATGGCGGGATCAGGGAGCGGCGATGGACGGCAGCCGCCCGCGCTTGAACTCTGCTGTGATGGCGTGTATTTGACGATTCAGCGCGTCCCTGGATGGTTGGTGGCGGTTCTCGTTGCGGCCATGGGAAGTGGGCTCGCTGCGTGGCTTGCGGCCTGGTGAACAGGAGCGCCGGACGTTAGGCAGGACGTTCTACCAAGCTCCATGCCGCCTGGCACACCATTCGGCGTAAGGCGTGGCGCGGGAGTTTGTGGGTTACGCCATGCGGGGTACACCCTGTCTGGCATGACTCATTCGAGCGCCAAGCCGGCCCCGCCTGCTTTTGAACTCCGTTGCGGTGGGCTGCATTTGACGATTCAGCGCGTTCCCGGATGGTTGGTTGCGGGCCTCGCCACGACGGCGGGGAGCGGGCTCGCGGCGTGGCTTACGTCCCGGTGACGGTCCCCGCGGGGAAGTTCTCGGCTGTCTTGGCGAACGGGCCGCCGTTGTCGCAGCGGGTGAGGGCGGAGAGGCCCGGGGTCGGCCGACGGCGTTCAGGGCGGTGGACAGGCGATCATTGACCGGTAGCTGGGCGGGGCTTGTGTCGCGCACGCGGGCTGCGGAGCGGTACAGGGGCCGCTGCGGGTGCTGCATGTGTCACTGCCTGGGCGGCTACGGTTTCGTCTTCGGCGTCTGCCGAGTTGAGGCTGTCAGTCGCCTGTATCCGATCACCGCGCGAACCAGGATCGCTGAAATGGCTGCGCCGGCCACAGCGAGTCCGCCGCGTTCCCACCACGTCACTCCGGGGCCTCGGGCGGTGATTGCGCCGATCAGCAGGACCGGTCCCGAGAGGAGCAGCACGAACATCCGCCAGTTCATCCACTGCGTCCACGACTGCCGTTGCCGGCCGTCGATGTCCACGGGAAAGATCCAGGCGGCAAGGCGCATGAACCACAACTGCTCGGGATCGTGTTGTCTGGCCCCAGGCATGGAGCAACTGTCGCATACAGCGGATGGCGCCGGGTGCCGGACTCCAGGGAGGGGAAAGACCGGTGACCAGCAACAACTTCATCTCGATCGACGTGTTCTGCACCCTGGACGTGGGCAAGGCTGAGCCTCACGGCAGGGCCTTGCTGCGCGAAGGCCGCACAGGCTTCGACAAGCCGCTGCCAGGCGGTGACCCGGACCTGCGCCAGCTGTTCGCCCGCCTGCTTCGACAAGGTTCGGCTGTTGGCCGAGGCCGGCCGCTGGCTGTCCCGAAACGGCACCTGCTCCGTGCTCACCCGCGTCGACGACGCCGGCGCCCTACTCCATGATCACCACCGCAGCGTAAGCCGACAACGGCGCGACCGACGTGCCGACGGATGGGCCTGTCGGCAAGTCCAACCGCATGGGCCCCGGTCAGCGTGCTCGCGCCGGGGCGGTGTTCGGCTGCGGCCGGTGCCGGCGCGGCCGGTGGGGCGTTCAGCGCAGCCGTGCGCAGGCAGGCAGCGGCACTCGCTTGCTGCCGGCTTGTCCGGGGCGTTTCCTGTTCCTGCAGAACAGGCGGCTTGCGCGGGCCGGTCCGCTCGGGGGTGTCGGCGGCTCGGGGTGATGCGGTTGCTGTGAGCGTTCCGCCGGAGGTTTCCTTCCGGCGCCTGGGCCCCCTTCACCGTGTCGCGCGAGGGACGTCCGAGTGCCCTGTCAGATCCGAGATGGCGGCCGCGGCCAGAACTACTACCTGCGGAGAATCGCTGAGGGGAAGACTCCGTCCTACGTCGGCTGCTGCGGGTGGCCTACGCGCGGGCCAGGCGCGTGGCGTAGAGGGACTGGTAGTTGCATGACCGCGCATTGACGGCCGGCTCCGACAGCAGGACTTTGGCAGCACGCACGGCCGGGGGGCCGTGCGTGGCGAGTTGAGCGGTGGGGGCATGAAACCGCATCTGTTGCTGCGACTGCGGGCGGGCAGCCAAGGGGTCGAGGCCGCTTCCTGGCTGGACGCCGCCTGCGGACACGACGGCCACGCACCCGACCCGCGGCCATACGGCCCGGCCGTGCTCACGCCCGCGATCGACTCGGTGCTGCGGCGGCACCGGGTCGGGGTGCGTGTCACGCACGAGTACCCGCAGGCCCGGCCGGGCAGGTGGAGCGCGGATGAGCGGGCGGCCGGTCTCGACCGGGTCTACCGGCTGATCGTGCGTGACCGCGCGGATCTGCCGTCGGGCATGGTGGATGAGATCGCGATGCAGTCCGAGGTGGATTTCGCGCGCGGCCCGCAGGTGACGTCGACTCCGCTGGCGCCGCCGGTGCCGGTGCCGGTGCGGGCCCTGGCCCGGAGCACGGATGCCCGCTCCCGCAGGCACATCGGCCTGCCCGAGGCCCATCGCCTGGGCGAGGGCAGCCCCGAGGTGGTCGTGGCCGTGCTCGACACGGGAGTCGACGTCGATCATGCGGAGTTGGCGCCGGCCGTGCTCCCCGGATTCGACTTCGTGGACATCATCGACGGTGCCGAGCGGTTCGTCGGCGACCACCTCGACGCCGACCCCGATCCCGAGGATCTGGTGGGACACGGCACGCACGTCGCCGGGATCATCGTGGGCCGGGGAGTGGGGATGCCGCGCGGTGTGGTGCCGCAGTGCCGGCTGCTGCCGGTGCGGGTGCTCGGGGCGATGCGGCGTGGCGAGCGGGCGGTGGGCGCGGGCCTCGTGGAGAACATCGATGTGGCGCTGAAATGGGCGGTGGACCAGGGCGCCGACGTGATCAACATGAGCTTCGGACTGCGCAGCAGGGGTGGTGGCCTGCCGCACCGGGATGTGGTCGCCTACGGACTGCGCCGCGGGGTGACGATGGTGGCGGCGACCGGTAATGACGGCAGCGATCGTGAGCTGTACTACCCGGGGGCGCTGCCCGATGTGATCGCGGTTGGCGCCAACGATGCGGATGACGAGGTCGCGGCGTTTTCGACGTACGGGCCGCAGGTGGTGCTGACCGCACCCGGCGCGGACATTTACAGCAGCGTGCCGGGCAACCGCTACGCCTTCGCCAGCGGGACCTCGCAGGCGGCGCCCTTTGTGTCCGGCGCCGCGGCCTTCCTGCAGTCGCTGGCAGTCCGGGCGGTCGGCGAACGCCTCTCGGCAGCCGGTATCCGGCGTCTGCTCGTACGGACCGCGGACCGGCCCGACGCCCGGCTGCGGACCCCGAGGGGCGGACATGGCCGGCTCAACCTTGCCGATGCAGCCCGGCTTCTCGCGTACGAGGGGCATCGCGGTGTCGGCACCGGCCGCCACGGAGCGATTCCCGCGCGGCTATCCCACGACAGGACGAGGTGACGACGTGACGAGCGGTGCGGCTAAGACATCGGGCAAGGATGCGGGGGCGGGCGCCGGGGGCAAGACCGCGACGGGGCCCGACGGATCCCAGAATCCTCCGCCCGATGACAGCGATGAGGTCGCCAAGCTGAAGGCCCGGGTGGCCGAACTCGAAAGGCGCCTGCAGGTGGTGGAGCGCGAACTGGAAACCAGCCGGCGGGAGAACCAGCAGCTGCGCGACGAGCGTAGGGAACTGGAGCGGCGGGAGGACCAGGAGGACGAGTTGCAGAGGATCCTCACGGTCACCGACGAGGGGGAGCGGGCCCGCAGGCTGGCCAAGCTCAGCTCCGAGGAGCGCCGGCTCTACGTCAAGCTCCGCATGGACTCTCGGTAAGGAGCCACGATGGTGGTCATCGACGGCATCTTCGGCGACGTGCGCTCGCTGCGTATGCTCCCCGACAGGGATCAGGTGGACCCTTTGATCGACCTGGTCACCGCCATTCCGGACCGTGCGCTGGCCCGGCGGGTGGTCCTCGACGTGGTGCAGCGGCGCGCCGTGCCGCGCGGTATCAGCGCCGCTCAAATCCGCCAGCTCGCGGACGCGGCGGGTCTGCCGGCCGAGGTGGTCACCGAGGGCATCGAGCAGCAAGAACGGGGAAACGGCACCGCGCTGCTGCGGATCCGTCCGCCGCGCGACCTGGATTCGGTCGCGCTGGGCGCGGCCCGTCTGACCCGCACGGAGTACGAGGGACGGCTGTCCAAGCGGCCGGGGCGCAGGCTCTCGCAGCGGGGCATTTCGGGCACCGTGGAACGCGTTACCGAGCGGTTCAACTCGGTCGCTCTGGACGACGCGCGCCTGCTGACGCTCGCCCAGCCGGCCGTCTACGAGACCCTGTTCCTCGACGCTCTGGACGACGGGCGGGTCGATGACTCCGATGTTGCAGGGATCTTCGACCACATCAGCAACCACGTCGACGACGAGGCGCTGCCGCATCTGCTCACCGGTGTGGTCAGTGCCGTACTGGCTGCCGAGGGCATCGCACTCGACCCGGCCGAACGCGACGACGTGGTCCGCCTGGCGGTGGCCCGCGGGCTGCCCCTGGGCGCCGGGCGGGTCCGTCCGGTGGTGCTGCATCTGGTCGAGATGCGCCGGCAGCAAGGCGAGATCCCGCGGTTCGTCGCCCATTACCTGGACACCCCGGGCCACCAGGAGATCGCCGAGGACGCGGTCGATGAGGAGACCCGCCAGGCGATGATCGACTACCTGGTCGATCTGCGGCTGATGATGACGTTCCCGCGGGTGGTCAACCGGGAGTTCGACGAGTACTTCGCGCTCGCCTACGACCACGCCCGCCGGGTCCGGGTGGCCAGTGACGACCCGGTCGACATCGCCCGGGGCGGCACTCGCGGTACGGCGCCGGCCTGGGACTTCACCGTCCGCCGGATGAGTGAGCGCGGGACCCCGCTGGTCCGTCCGCTGGCGATCCGGGCGGCCGGCGCGCTGTTCTATGCCTTTGTCCAGGGCGAACTCATGCGTCTCTTCGACCTGGGCGATGCCCTGGTCCTGGAGTGGCACCGGGGCAGGCTGGATGTGTCCGAGGGCGATTTGGCCCGCCGCCTCAACCGCTACGAACACCTGCGGGAGGTGCGCCTCGACGACGAGGAACGCGGCATGATCTACCGGCGTCTGCTCGGTTTCGGACAGGCGGAAGTCCTGTCCGGGTCGCTGGTCAACGAGCGCTTCGGGGAACACTTCGACACCCTGATGTACGAGGTGACCCGGCTGGTGGACCTGCAGGACCGGGCCTACAGCGACTCGCGGCAGATCTCCCGCTCGGGCGTCACCGCCGCGCTGGTCTCGCTGCAGCACAACCTGAGCCAGTTCCTGACCGGCTCCGCCTTCGTGAAGACCAATGAGATGAACAAGCAACTCGAAGAGGCCCAGGAGCTGATCACGGATCCGATCGTCATGGCCCGCTACGGGGGGATCGAGCACAACTTCCAGTCGACCGTGAAGCAGTTGGGGCAGGAATTTTTGGGCGTGTCGATCCCGGCCGATGACCTGGTGGACCTGTCCGAACAGGGCAACGACATCTTCCAGTTCCTTGCCGACTTCGCTCCCGGCTCGGTGCGCGAGCAGCCGTTCCAGGACTTCCTGGACGCATCCCTGCGCGTGATCATCGCCCGGGCCGCGATCGGCGGCGACGACTGGCCCCGGGAGCAGCAGGACGAGGAGTGGGAGGGCCAGGACCCCTACGAGCGCGGCCGGAACAGGGGCCGAGGGCGCCGGAGCTCGCCCGCGCGGTACTCCGGTGGCCAGCCGGAGCGCCGTGACGATGAGTTGGACGACTGGGACCGTTGACGACGCGATCGGGGAAGTGACCCATGGGTGCCGAACACGAGTTGAAGGACCAGGCGCGGCAGCAGGCGCGGACGCTGCTGGCCCAGAGCACCTCCTTCCTGGCCCTGCCGTTCGACCAGCAGCGCGACCTCTATCGGGAGGTGTACCAGGCGAGCTATGACCGGCTGGCCCGCCGACGGTACACGCAGTTGCCGCCGACGGCGTCCGGGGACGGACTGGTGCGCCAGACGGCGGTCGACCCCAGAAGGCGCCGCGGGGGCAATCAGCGCAACCAGTCCGGATACAACCCGAATGATCCCACCGATCCGGCCAACTTCGAGAACCGGCGGATCGAGCAGGCGGGCCAACTGGCGGGCGAGTTCATCGAGTCCATCGACTTCCCCGGCTTCGTGCGCGATCTTACGCTCGCAGTGTTCCGCGGCAATCTGGAGGTCCAGCACCAGCAGACGGACGACTTCATCCGGCTCTTGAAGATGGCCTCGGCCTCGCTGGGCGACTTCGTGCGGAAGGTCGACGACTTCGACGCCTACAGCAAGCTCGCAGAAAGCGAGCCGGACAGGTTCCAACTGGCGCTGCCCGCTGTCCCGGACGAGGACGAGGATGAGGGCGGCGACGAGGACGCTGCGGAGAGGACCGGGCAGGCGGGCGGTCCCGCGCTCCTGGACCGCAACGGCAGTCCGGTGGACGTCACCAGCGGTGAGATCAAAGCCAAGATCCTCGATACGAAGATCGCCATGGCGCAGGAGAACCGGGCCCTGCTGCGCGAGGTGCTGCTCATGGGCATCACCCGCATGGTCATTAAGAAGGGGCGCATCGAGGCGGCCTGCGTCTTCGACATCAAGGCGAAGGAGAAGGTCACCCGGCAGGGCATGGTCCAGAGCGAGGAAGTGGACACCGGAGGTACGACGGCCAGCGGCGGCATCTTCGGGCTGTTCTCCGGCGGAGGGTCGAGCACCCACCGGGAGACCGAGATCAGTGTGTCTTCTGCGGCAGGCCGCAGCAGCACCGATCTCACAGCCAAGATCACCGGTTCGGTATCGCTGGAGATCGAGTCGGACTACTTCAAGCTCGACAATTTCGCCGACATGTACCGGCAGATCTCCACACCACCACCGGCGCCCGGCGTGCCGCCGGGGGCCCCTGCACCGGCCGGCCCGGCGGCACCCCCCGTGGCGGCACCGTGAACACCGGCAGGAGCAGGACCGGCAGGAGCCAGGAGGCGGGGCGGCCATGGCGCTGGCACATCTGCGGCAACAGGGCGACGACGGCCGCGGCCATCTCCTCTTCCAGGCCGACCTCGGCGCCAACCGGTATTTCACCTATATCATCGGCGGCCCGAACTGGGCCGACAGGGACGGCTTTCCCGAACTGTCCGAGGTATCCCACACCGGGCCGCTGGCCGGGCCGCTGCCCGAGCACAGCCTCGGCCGCACCCAACTCCGTGTCCCCGCCGACCTCTTCACCCGCGACCACGATCTACTGCAACTGGTCAGCTACCGCCAGCCACCCGACATCGGCCCCGCGCTCGCGGAGCCTGTGCGGGTGCGCCCGGCGGCCGGAGCCCATCCGCGCCCGCCCGGGGGAGGGGAGCAGCGCATGACCTACGGACACCAGCAGCAGGCTGCGGCAGCGGCCGAGAGGGCCGTGCAGCCCTTCTCCTACCGGGAATCGGGCTACTCCGAGGAGATGTTCCTGGAGGCGCTGGCCCCGGTGCTCAACCTCGCGATGCCGCTGCTGGGAAAGCTCCTGCCGATGCTGGGCGGCGGCGGGGCGCCGACCGGGGCATCCGCAGCACCTGCGGTACCCGGCGCCGCGGGGGCCGCAGGCAGTGACGTAGTGCAGCAGTTGCTCGAACTGCTCCTGAAGAAGCTGCAGAGCACCCCCGCCGCGCCCACGGGATCCCCTGCCGCACCAACACCGGGGATCGGCCCCGTTCAGCAGGCCTCCCTCGCCCTGTCCGCCGGCGACGGCCACGGTTACTCCCGGGCCATGAACCCCATGCTGCTGGCCGCCATGCCGGTGATCGAAAAGGCGCTCAACCCGGAGACGCTCAAGGCGATCGGCGGACTCTCTGCCTCTTCGCAGGCCCAGGCAGCCCAGGAACAGGTCCGCCAGCACCTCGAACGCATCCTGCCGTCGTCCGACACGACCGCCATCTACCAACTCCTGGCCCTGCTCAGCCAGCAGGCGAGCACCGGCTCCCTTTCCGCGGTGATGCCGCTCTACTCGCCCGCACCGGGCACACAACTGGCCGTGGACCCGCGCGCGGAGCGGCCCGCGGTGACGCTGCGCGGCCGGGTGCGGCGCCTCTACCGCAACGACCGGGCGTGCACCTTCCCCCTGGTCCTGAGTGCTCCGCGGCCCATCGACGGCGCCCGACTGCGCTGGCAGGTCCGCCGGGCCACCAGCGCCGACCCCCTGATCGACGAGGTACGGCCCGTTGAGCGCATCCCCGGCCCCGAGCCGTCCGCGCTGAGCGCCGAGTTGTCGGCCGCCGACATGGCACGCCTTGCTCCCGGCGAGGAGCACGTGCTGTGCGCGTACGTGCTGTGGGAGACGCGCAGCGGACGCTCCCTGGGCGCCGAGACCCTGGTGTCCTTCACCCCGGTGGGCCCCTACGCCTACGACAGCGTGCAGGAGGGCACGGACGACGCCACGATCTTGCTCGACGACGTCGAGCTCCACCGGGACTTCTGGCACAAGGTGTGGCAGGCCACCCTCGACGAGGACGTCTTCCGCTACCACTACGAATGCAAGTACTACGTCGGCCTGGACACCCAGGCGCAGCGCACCGAACGCGGCATCACCCGGATCAAGGACGATCCTCTGGAACTGCACACCCGCACCGGTCGCCTCGAGGCCGCCCTGCAACTGGCCCTTGGTGACCTGAACGCCGTGCTGCAGTCCGCCGGCGGCCGCCCCGGCCTCGATCCTGCGCACCTGTCCGCCCTGCACACCACCGACTTCACGCGGCGCTTCTCCGCCGCCGGACGCTCCAAGGTCCGCTTCGGCGGACGCCGCGGCACCAGCGTGGCCCTATGGGTCTTTCCCGAGTTGCGGCTGCGGACGGTCCTGCTTCAACGCTGCCAGGAGAGCGATGGGCACGGCCGGGTCACCGCGACCGTGCCCGAACCGGTCCTCTTCCCCTTCCCGCAGGCTGTGCACTTCGTCGGGGTGACGTCCCAACAGAACGGCGGGTGATTTTGGCATGAGGCGCGAACGCCGCTTCCCGAACTGGGCCCTGGGCCTCTCGGCGGAGGCCGATGGCCTCGACGCACCTGCACCGGCCGAGGGGGACCCGAGCCGTCCCCCCGTGCTGCTGAACGGGATGCGGACGGTGTTCTCCGAACGCGTTCCGCTCTACCCGCTGGACCTCGAACGCCGCCCCGAGGACCCCGCAGACGAGGCTGCGCCCAGCCGGCCGGGGAGGCACCCGTGACCGGCCCGCAACCCGCCCCGGACGACGGGCTGCGAGCCCCGCTGGCCGAGTTCCTCACCCGGTTGGGCGCCGCGGCACAGGTGGACGACGCGGCGATGGACGGCGCGATGCGCCTCACCTCGCTCGGGCTGGACCTGCCCGTGGAGTTGGACGTCGGCACGGACGCCGACGGTGCCCTGCGGGTACGGGCCTGTCCGCCCACCCAGCGCGTGGCGACCACGTTCTTGCCCGTCTTCCACCGCATGACGGTGCGGATCACAGGTGAGGAACACCGCGATGCCCGCTGAAGCCAACCGCCCCTGGCAGCTGGAGAGCTTCCTCGACTCGGTCATCCTGGACCTGGACCGGGCGGTGGACGCGCTGTCGGTCAAAAAGGACAACGTCCGCATGACGTACACCGTCCAGGACCTGTCCCTGGCGCTGCAGGTCTTCCCGGTCTACGACGGCGGCTCCGTCAGGTTTTTGACCGCCCAGCCCGGCCAGGAGGGCGCCTCGACCGTTAGCGTGCAATTGGGTTCCATACGGGACACCCAGATCAGGGAGATCGCACGCGCCGCACCGACCCGCGACGACGTGCCGCTGGACCTGCCGGAGATCGCACCGCAGGAACGGATCGAACTGGAGCGTCTCGGGCTGCGCTCCGCCGACGACGTGGTGCGCACGGTCGAGGAGAACAACGTGGACCTCGACCGGCTGACCGGCGGCAAGGTCAACTACGGAAAACTCGCCCAGGTGCTGCGCCGGGCACGGCGCCTCGGCAACGGCGCACCGCGCGTGGACAGCACCCGGTTCGAAGCAGC
This sequence comes from Streptomyces sp. NPDC046925, assembly GCF_040644915.1. NCBI lineage: Bacteria > Bacillati > Actinomycetota > Actinomycetes > Kitasatosporales > Streptomycetaceae > Streptomyces > Streptomyces sp. NPDC046925. The sequence continues at coordinate 148,642 of NZ_JBEYWZ010000015.1, forward strand.
CAACGTACGAGGCCTCGGCGTCCTGGCCCTCGGCGGCCGCAACCTGGCACCGCTGCCCGGCTCACCGCCCGGCTACCCCCGGGCCACCGTGGGCGAGCGGCGGGTGCCCGCCAGGGTCTCCGCCGGGGGACGACGGCTCTGTGTAGCCGTGCCCTTTGAACGCCCTCTGGCCGAGCAGCCGGTGAGCGTGGAGCTAGACCCGTACACGGATCTCACCCTGCGGCTCAGCCTCGACCCCCCGCGCCCGGAGCACGATCCCCACCTGGAGAAACGCCATGGGTGAACGCAACCGCTATCTGCGGCTCGACCGGCGGCTCGCGGACCGCGGGGCGCCGCCACCACACCGCACCGTGTTCTCGAGTCGCCGCAACGGGAACAGCGCCGCCGTGAACCGACCCAGGGACGCCTGGCCCGGCACGGCCGGCCGGACCCCTGCCGACGACTCCGCTTTGAGCCTGTCCCGCGAAACGGCGTGGACGTTGAGCGCCTACGACGACGGGACGCCCATCGACCTTCGCTACGAGAACCCGCAGGCGGTAACGGAGGCTCCGGCCCCGCCTGCTCCCGCCCAAGAAATGGCGGCACCCCAGCCGCTGGTCCCGCCCGTGCCCGCCCCGCCGCCCCCTGCAGCCCCGCCGCCCCCTGCGGCCGGGCTGCCTTCCGCTGCAGTGGTGCCGCAAGCCCTGCTCCAGGACGCATCGGACGAACAATTCGCCAGCCGCATCCGGCAACTGGTCGAAGGCGCGGCCGGCGGCACCACCCCCGCCGCACCCCCGCCTCGCCCCGCAGAGCCCGAGCAGGCCACCCCGGTCACGGCGCCCGCAGAACCCCCCGCCCCGCCCGCTGAGGAGCGCGAACCCGACGCAGAATCCGGCCGCTATGCGGTGTTCCAGAGCGTCGCGGACAGCCTCGCCAGGCCGGCCACCTTCGATCTGGGGTCGGTCTCCGTGACCGATGCCTTCGACGCGCTGGAAGAGGCCATGGACCGTGAGGAGAACGAGGCGACCCGGCGGGCGGCCAAGGCAACGGAGCGGACAGTGCCGCCCGCTCTGGCTCCCTTCGACATAGCCGAAGACTTCGGGCTGATGCCGATGGCCTCCGCACACAGTGCCCCGGCCCCACCACCGGCCTGGCGTGACTTCCGCCCGACGGCGAGCGACACCGTCATCGTCGACGGCGCGGAGTCGCCCGCGCCCGCCGGGCTGACCTGGCGCAACTGGACCTCGCCCGGTGTGGAGCAGTTCCGCGGGCGCCCGCAGCAGCGCACCCGGGCGCTCGCGGACGTGCGGCAAGTGGTCGTGCACGAGACCGTGGGAGCCGCCTGGACCGGCGTGCCGGCCCCCGAAGGCGTGCAACTCCACATCGAGCGGGACGGGACTGTGGTGCAGCACAACGACATCGTCGACATGCTCTGGCACGCGCGCCAGTTCTCGCAGCACAGTGTGGGCATCGAGGTGGTCAACCCGGTGTTCGACAAGGACGCGACCGCGGCAGAAACGCCCCCGGGCGAACGTATCCGCGTCGCCTGGGCCCCGCCCAAGGAGGGCCCCTACTACGTCCTGCCGCCCCCGCCGCAGGCCGAGGCGCTCGCCCTCACGGTCAACTTCCTGCGAGAACGCCTCGGTATCACCGACAACTGGCTGCAGGTCATCGAGCACCCTGACCCGGCCCAGAAGACCGCCCTGGCCGGCCACTGGTTCTTCCTGCTCTCGACGCGAGGCCACGTGTACTTCAGCACCATGACGGCCGAACCTTGGACAGCGTCGCACTCCGCCCTGGTGAGCCACGAGGACGGCGCCTTCCCCACCCTCTACTGCTACCTGAGGCTGCGGAAAGCCCAACAGCCGGCCGACGCCTACCAGGTGGCCCGGCAAATCGTGGAAGACCCCGGCGGCCTGCGCCGCAAGGAGTTCTACCACCGGGCCAGCGACGCGAAGCTGCAGTTGCTGGACATCACCGACGTGGCGTGACGCGAGCACGGAAGGACAACCACGATGCCAAACCGCTACCTCGACCTTGAGCGGGCCCTGGCAGACAAGGGCGGCACAGCCCCCTCGCAGCCCGATGCGCAGCCGGCCGCCGCCGCGGCGTTGCCGGCCACGATGAGCCGCCGCACCGCGGGCCGCACCCCCACCGACACCCCTCGCAGGCAGCGCTACAGGCCCATGGCCGGATCCTTCTCCGCTTACCCCTTCCGCGGGCCCGCCCCCTATAGCACCGCCGCAACGGCGTCACCCGGACTCCCCGGCGACGTAGTAGCCAGGACCCGGCGCTTCGAAGCCGCGATCAACCACATGTACCTGGACTCCGTCGGCGCCGTGACGATAGGCGTCGGGCACATGCTGTCCTCGCCGGAGGCAGCGATCCCCCTCAAGCTGCTCCGTGACAGTGATGGCAAGCCCGCCACCGAGGCGGAGAAACGGGCCGACTTCGACTCCGTCGCGCAACGCGTCAAGAACAACCCGGCCAGCTTCTACAAACAGTATGTGCGCTTGCACATGGCGCCGGACACCATCGAGGCCATGCTGCTCGCCGATCTGGACCATGTCCTCACCGGGCTGCGCGGACGCCTTCCCGACTGGGACCAGTACCCCGCCGCCGCACAGGAGGCCCTGCTCGACATGGGCTTTAACCTCGGCGAGCGCAAGCTGTTCGAATTGTTCCCGAAGTTCATCGCGGCAGTGCGCGCCAAGGACTGGCGGACCGCCGCCGCGGAATCCAAACGCACCGAACTGCCCAACCCCAAGGGAATCCCGAAGAGCCGCAACGACGAGATCCGCGCACTCCTCGAGTCGGTCGCACGCTGACGGCAGTCCCTGCGGCGATGCTGCCCCCCACCTACCGCAACGGCACAGGCACCGGGCGCTTTCCCGGCGCGAGCCCGTGATCCATCTCAGCCGTGTCGCTGCCCCTGCGGGGGCCGATAGATCATCCGGCCTGTTCAGGCGGCATGGTGGTACTCGTGAAGGGTCGGATCAAGAGATGCTCGGGTACCGACGGCATGGGGCGCGGGGCGGGTTAGTCGTTGATTTCGCGGTCGAAGTCCTTCGCGCACGCGTCGCGTTCACTCTTCGTGTCGGCGTGCTTGATGCAGTCGTCGAAGTTCTTGTACTCGTCCGAGTTGAGGATCGACGCGCCGATCGCGATGATCACGCCGGAGGCGATCAGGCCAAGCCCGCCGAGCACCGCACCGATGATCGACATCACACCGTGAGGCGCCCGGCCCCCACGCGCCTTGCGCGCGCCGATGATGCCGAAGATCACCGCCAGCAGGCCGAGCAGTGCGCCACCGATGACCGTCCAGAAGAGCAGGATCGCCAGAATGCCGAGAACAAGAGCGGCGATCGCCATTCCGTTTCCCGGCCGCATCCCGGAGTGCTCAGGAGGCTGCCCGTAGTTGCCGGGGGTCTGGGGATGCTCGGGGAAGGACATGACATCACACCCATCTGTGCTGTATTGCGGTCGAGTTGCCGTAGCTGCCCGTATGCCCTGACACCGTCTGTGAATGCGTGAAGTCTGCAGAGCGTGCTTGTCCGAACGGGTGGGCTTCCTGACCGGGGAAGGTCGACGCCGCGTCGTACGCCGCGGTGAGGATGTGCGTGCCGTCCGTCTGCCTGTGCGGAAGAGGCGCCCACGATCTCTGCTCGCTCCTCCAAGGCCTGAAGGACCGCCTCACTCGCCATCTGGAACGTCCGCCAGAATTACCTACCCGTCGCGCTTCCTTGGCGTCGTGCGAGTGAATGCCGCGGATGACCAGTCGGTGCCCTGCCCACTGCATCCTGGACCAGGAGAACGTCACACCTGTCGTGGCTGCTGCGGGGACCCCGGGCTGAGCCCTCCCGCTTCCCCAGAGGCCGCTGAACAGGTCCTCGAGCCTCCGCGTCACGGGGTAGCGGTACGGGACACCGAAGCTGGCCTCGCCGGCGTTCGGCGACATGTGCACCGTGTCTGTCGGCGTGCGCCCCCTCGGCAACCTCCGGCCGCCGGTGACGCCCAGAGCGGCCAAGCGGAACGTCCGACTTGGATCTTGGGCGTCAGAGCCAGCCCCGCTGCTGCCGGCCAAGGCACACCGCGGGCTGGATCGAGGAAACTATTGGTCGCCTTCACCGGTGAGCACCGGGTCGGCGAATCTGCTCCCCGCGCAAGCGGGAGCGGACCCCGCCTGGCGGCCCACATGCACCGGCACACCCACTGCCTACTTGCCGTGTTGCGTCATCAACTCCGCGCACCGCTCACCGATCAGCATGGCGGGAGCGTTGGTGTTCCCGCCCGTGATGCTCGGTATCACGGCGGCATCGGCGACGCGCAGGCCTTCGATGCCGCGCACCCTCAGTTCAGGATCGACGACGGCATCCTCATCCTCGTATCCGCCCATCTTGCAGGTGCCGACCGGGTGGTAGACGGAGTGGATGCGCTGTGGCAGCTCGCGTGCGAGGTCTGTCTCGTCGGCGATGGCCGGGCCCGGATGAAGCTCGCCGGTGACGACCTCGGTGAGGCGCTTGTGCGCCATGACCTCCCGCACGAGTTTCATGCCGGCGACGAGGAAACGGGCGTCATCAGGATCGGAGAGAAAGCCCGGGTCGATCAGTGGAGCGACGGCGGGGTCGGCGGAGGCCAGCCGCAACTCGCCGCGGCTCTTGGGGTAGATGAGCGTCGGCATCACCGTCAGCGCCGCCCGTTTGTCGACGGCGTGACGGACGGGCGCGTCCTGGTTGGGACTCGGATACGACCAGGGGAGGGCGAGCAGCTGCAGATCGGGCTGATCGGCGGGAGTCTGGGCTGCGGCAGTCCGTACGAAGGCCATCGCCTCGAAGACGGTACGTCCCAGCCAACCGCCGCCGCGCACCGACTCCGAGACCATTCCGGCGAAGAAGTGGCGTGCGGTGCCGCGGTGTTGTGCGCTAGGGGCAAGGAAGGTCATCGGTACGAAGAGGTGATCGTGGAGGTTTCGCCCGACCGGAAGATCGACGGCCACATCGAGCCCCAGGCCGCGCAGTTGCTCCGCGGGACCGATCCCGGAGAGGAGCAGTATCTGCGCCGAGCCCACCACACCGGCCGACAGCACGACCTCGCGCCCGGCGCGCAGTATCTGCCGCTGCCGTCGGCCGTTGGTGATCTCCACCCCCACGCACCGGCCCGCTTCGAGCATCACGCGCGTCACCATGGCCGCCGAACGTATCTTCAGGCCGGTCGGCCGGTCGTTACCGAGATAGGCGTGCGAGGCGCTGTAGCGGACACCGTCTCGGGCGCTCATCTGTACGACGCCGACGCCTGCTTGTTCGGTTCCGTTGTAGTCGTCGTTGCGGGGTGAATCCAGCGCGTCGCCGAATGCTTCCACCAACGCGTGGGACGCCGGAGTGAGACCGCTTTGGCGGGTCACCGCCACTGGGCCCCCGGCGCCACGCAGTTCGCTCGCGCCGTCCTCCCAGTCCTCCATGCGCTTGTAGGAGGGCAGTATCTCGGCGTGTGACCAGCCGGTGCAGCCTGCCGCGGCCCAGTCGTCGTAGTTGCGCCGGTGGCCACGGACGAAGAGCATGCCGTTGATGGCGCTGGAGCCGCCGAGCAGCTTGCCGCGGGTGACGGGAATTCGGCGGCCGCCCGCGTGCTCCTGCGGAGTCGTGTAGTAGCCCCAGTCGAAACGCTTCTTCACCTGGGGTACGGAGTGCATGATCGAGATCATGCCCGGGACCCGGATGACGCGCGATCGGTCAAGCCGATCCGCGCCCGCCTCCACCAGAATGACGCTCGCACCGGTGTCCGCGAGCCTGCGCGCGACGATGCAGCCTGCGCTGCCGGCGCCCACGACGATGTAGTCCGCTTCGTTATCTGATGCTGCGTCAGTCATAGCCGCAGTGAAACACGTTCGGGCCGAGGGGAGAATACGCAGGACCAAGCGCATGGTGAGTGGCGCGCCGATACCGCCGAGTCCGCCGGTCAGTACGTGAAGGCCGCCGGTGACGAATGCGGGTGACCAAGCAGGCCATCTCCTCGCAGCGCGCCCAGGACACACCGGTCTGCTCGCAGTAGCGACGCAACTGGACCGTCTGCCGGGCGACATGATTTCCGATACTGGCTCCCACGCTCTTGCTCGGCGCTACTTCCAGCTCGCCTGCAGCCGCGCAGGCCAGGCAGGACGCCCGCTGCAGGCCGCCATCGCCCTGCGCGCCCTGCCCACCCAGGCGCTGCAACTGAACCAAATGACTAACGCACGCCACCTCGCGTCCACAGCCCTGGAGGTCGAAGGATCGCGGGCGCCCACAGATGCGCGCGCCTACCTACTGGCCCAACTGGCCCTCGTGCAGGCCAGTCACGGCGAACGGAGTCAGGCGCTTTCGAGCATGAGGCAAGCGGAACGGGTGAGGCCGTCGCAGCCCGGCTTCTCCGGCTGACGGGGCATCGGCCCGGTGCCGAGCCTCAACACCGGCCCTGTCCTGTGGACTTCGTCATTGCACGAAGCGTTACATCCCGGCGCAAGACGGGTGTTCGGCTCCGGTCCCGCTGGTCGCTGCGGGGCCGGAGCCGACATTCGGTGTGGGGCACTGGAGTTATGCCCAGCCGTGCTCGGTGAGCCCGCCGTGCTCGTGCAGGGAGCCGAGGAGGCCTTCCTTGGGGCTTCGATGATGTCGTCGGGCAGCTCGTGGACGCTGAACCACCGCAGGCCCCGGCACTTCGCCGGCACCCGGTTGACGTGCTACCCGCTCCACTCGGTAACCAGGAAGAAGAACCCGATTCGCTCCATGGCAGCGTTCAGCCGATGGTGCACGACGTGCGCCAGGCGCAGGTGGCCGGGGTCGACCTCGATGCCGGTCTCTTCGAGCAGTTCGCGGGCGGCCCCGGCGCTGAGCCTCTCGCCCCGGTCGAGCTGCCGGAGGGCAGGTGCCAGCGGCCTCTGCCGTAGGGGCCGCCGCGCAGGGAGAGGAGGGGCTGGTCGCCGTCGCGCAGGATGACGTGGGTGTCGATGACGGGGTGCACGGGTTGCGGGTTCATGGTTCCTGCGGGTGAGGGGGGGATCACACCCACACTCGCCGACGCCCGGCCCCAACCCCGGCGAGTGTCCGGCCGGCGGGCCTGGAGGGGAGTTGGGCAGTGGGGTTGCGCAGGGCCAGGGTCTTGGGGCCGTTGTCCCGTGCCATGGTGGTGTTCCTGTCTCGTGTGATCGGGATGGGTGTACCGGGGCGGCGGGGATGCCTGGCGGCGAACGGCGGCCCCGGCGTCTATGGGAGGTGGGGCCGGTGGCGGTCTGGGAGCAGCGATTCGTGAGGATCAAGCCCGCGAGCGATGAGGACATCGACGAGACGCTGAGGCTGTGGGGAGAGAACGGCTGGGAGGTAGTCGGCCTTGCTCCTGCAGGGCATGTCTATAGAACGAATCACAGCGCGGGGCTCGACGAAGGGTATGTCGTGGAGTGGGTGTTCACGTTTAAGCGCCCCAAGTCTCCCTGACCTGGGGCCGTGTCAGCGGCCCCGGCAATTCGCCAGGACCAGAGTGAACAGCACGAGCACCGCGAAGCGGCTTCCGTTCGGCAGCCAGCCATCGACGCGGCCGGCAGAGCGGAGAGCCGACGAGCGGGGGAGGTCGGGATGCTGCGCCACGGTCGTCTCGATCGCCGCGAGATACGCCTTCTCCCGGACCGGCTCCCGGTGACTACCAGCTGCTCACGCGCTCCCGCGACGACGTCGAGCATCGCTTCGACCAAGTCCGTCCAGCGGGTGAGGACCTCGACGACCACCGCGGTGCCGGAGGTCTCCAGCACGCTGGTGTCCGCGCCGTCCTGGTGCGCGAATAGGACCTCCGGGCGCTCGCGGTAGAGCCGGCACCACCCCGCGCGGTTCCGCTTGCCCGTACGGCGCCGCCCCGACTCCCAAGCGCTCATCAAACTGGCATCCGTCGCCCCGCCGGTGATCACGTTCAACTCGTCGGCGGCCTCCTCCAGCGTCATGTTCCGCGCTCCTCTGGCGCGCTTGAGCGCCGAGTCGCTGTTGCCCGCGATCACGAATACCGCCCCCTCCCGATCCGCCCCTGCGTATGCGTTCTTCCCCGTGCACGGGCCGTTCAGCAGCTCACCAACCCAGGTCGGTGGCGTTGGCCGCGTTGTCGCCGGCGGTTCCGGCGTGAAAGGGACTGTGCCAGCGGACGCAGGTGCCTGGGTCCGCAGCCTGTGCAGATGGCGGTGTCGGGGATACCGGGCTGCGCGCCGGTGGACTCGTTGCTGCCACCGACCACGACGTGTCCCATCCGGATCTGTGCCGCGGTCGGCTACATCGATACCGCAGGCCAGAAAACGGAATACTTGGTCGATCGGACGGGCGCTGCATGGCGAGCGTGGCGGGTCTGACCGCGTGTTGGCCGAAATGCGCCCGAGCCTGGTCGGTGAAGGATTCGATGCGCCGGGCTTTGTCGTTACCGGGGGTAGGGGCAGTTCAGATTGATCCGGCCTACCCCGCGTTCGACCAATTCTGGGCTCCGTTCTTCCGGCGATCAGTATGCGCGCGGAGTCGAACTGTAGTTTGCAACGGTGTCTCCGTCATCGGCTGTTCCTTTCCGGCTGGGATTCAAGTGCCGTGAGTTCTCTAATGTTCTTCATGTGTCCAATCCAAACTTGAAACGACGTATGGCTAGCGCGGTAGCTATGGGCTAGCATCTCGATCACGAGCAGTTGGAAGCGAGCGCGCCATGGCCGTTGACCCGGACGATGTGTATGACTTGGTGGAATTCGTAACTCCGTATTACTCCAAACTCAAGAGGTATGTTGAGAACGGCAATATGGCTCGAACGCTAGGCACTTTCGGTCATTCGGAAATGAAAGCTGCACGTGACGCATTGAGTAAGACGGAAATGGCTGTTAATCCTTCCGGGCAACTATGGTCAGCCGTATCGCATCTGGAGTCAGCTCATTCCGCTTATCAAGATGTCTACAGCTATGATGAATACGCCACCCTCCCGGCAGTCGTTGGAGCGCTGAAGGGAGATGTGATGGCATGTTGCCTGATGGCTTCTTCGTACGTCTACTTACGAGAGTTTGAACTAAGCAAAAGGGCGATACGTGAAGCGCTAGAAGTAACCGATGAGATGCGTTTTGGGAGTCAAATTGGGAAACTTTTCGAGCACCCCCTTAAGAGCTGGAAGCAAGGAGTGCATGCGATACTAACTCCTAGCACCTTCTTCATGCAGGGCCTCACTAACTACAACGAGAGTGCTGTTCGTAACTTCAAACGCGAACTAAAGCAGGTTCGACGAGAGCTGCAGAGCTAAGCACTCGCAACGCGAGGATGCTTCAGTGGTTTACGCACGTACCCGTCAAGGGCCATGACCGCAGCGGCTAACCCGTCGAAACGGGCGGATGACTTTCCGCGGTCCGGCTTGACCGGGCGCATGTTCTCGTTGCTATCCCGGTACCCCTCCACCACGGATGGGTTTCAGCGGAGCACATATCCCGGCGTCCGACAGCGTCAGACTCATCCTGCGCCGCGGTGAAATGATCGCACTGGTCGGAGAGAACGGCTCGGGCAAGACCACCCTGGCCGCCCTGCTCACCGGACTACGCTCCGCCAACTCTGGCGGCAGGGTGACGTGGGACGGCCTGGACGTGGCCGAAGCCGATCCGCACAGCCTCTGGCCACGCGTGGGACTGGGCTCGCAGGACTACACCCGCTGGCCCATGAACCTGCGCGAGAACATCCACCTCGGCCAACCCCGCACCAGCAACGACGCCCTGCTCCTGGATGCTGCCCGGGCGGCGGCCGGCGCGGACAGCGTCATCGGACAGGTTCCCTACGGGCTCGACACCCTGGTCGCGAGCTCCAACTGGGGCGGTACCGACCTGTCCGGCGGGCAGTGGCAGCGCACGCGGTCGCTAGGGCCTTCTACCAGGATGCGGCCATGCTGATGCCGGACGAGCTGACGTCCGCGATGGACGCCCGCGCCGAACACCGGGTGATCAGCCGGTTCAAAGGACTCGCCCATGGCCGGGCCGCGGTCTTCGTGACGCACAACCTCGAGAACGGCGGATCGCTGACTGCATCATCGCGCTCGACGGCGGCCGGGTGCGCGAAGAAGGCACCTGGCAGCAACTGATGGACCGCGGTGGACTCCTTGCCGAACTCTACAAACTGTCACAGGACCGCTGACCTACCGCCGTTTCGTTCTACGGGTCGCGCGCGATCGCGCTCGGGTCGAACGAGAGCGGCTTGGTGCGCGTAGCTGCTCAGGAACACTGCGGGACTTGACCGCCTGAGAAAGGACAAGCTGGAGATCGGGCGCAAGGTGAAGGACGCCGACGGCACGGAGAGCCCGATGTGACGCACCCGCTGGGTGGCCCCCGGAGGTGGGCTTGGCGATGTGCCGCACCCGCCCATGCCGCTGGTCTTCAACCGCATCGGCGGGGAGCCGGGCTCTCGGGAGGCGCGAGTTGAGGTGCCCGGGTCCAGCCGTGTGTGTGCATGGTCTCGGTCTCCCAGTCCTCGAACAACTGGGGGAGCACCTTCGTCGAAACTACCATCGAGGTTGCCGATGCGGCAGAAGTCGCAGTCGGGGCGCACCGGGCATCGCCAGGTGAACGACATGCAAGTCCCCTTTCGGGGCGGAATGTGACACAGAGGGCCACGATTCGCCCGAGTCAGGATCAGCGTCAAGGGGGCTGTAGGCATCGCTGCGCCAGGGGCGCGTATCGGCCTAGACCGGCGGATGCCTGCCGAACGTCGGCGCGCAGCGGTGTGGCTTCCGCGAGATGGTCATGCCGCACAAGGCCGACGACCGACGGCCGAGTGGGCGGCTGCCGAATCACTGCGAGCCGCCCTGATGCCCCTAGCTTGGCGCGGTGGGACGAGAGCCTTCGCCGCCCTCCCGTTGCATTTCGGTGGCGTGGGGTAGCCGGTCGTGGTGAGGTTCGGCCAGTCGAGGAGAGGAACGTCTTTCATGCGTGCTCGGAACATAGGCGCGTCAGCCGCCACGGCGTTGGCGCTGGTGGCCGCCCGCGACCTTGTGCAGAAGAAGCACGCACTGCTGAGGAACTTCCCCGTGGTGGGGCACGCCAGGTACTTGCTGGAGAGGATCGGCCCCGAGCTGCGGCAGTACGTCGTGACGTCCAACGACGAGGAACGGCCCTTCAGCCGTGACCAGCGCAGCTGGATCTACGCGTCGGCGAAGGAGGAGAACAACTACTTCGGGTTCGGCACCGACAACGACGTCGAGCACGTGCAGGGTCACGCGTACGTGAAGCAGCGCACGTTCGCCGGTCGGCTGCCCGATCTGCGCGACGCGCAGGCGCCGTTGCCCTCGGCCAAGGTGCTCGGCGGACCACGAGGCCGCGCGAAGGCGTTCCGTCCGGCGAGTGTCGTCAACATCTCGGCGATGAGCTTCGGCTCGCTGTCCGGCGCGGCCGTCACGGCGCTCAACAAGGGCGCGGCGCTGGCCGGGACGATGCACAACACCGGCGAGGGCGGCCTGTCGCCTTACCACCTCAACGGTGGGGAACTCGTCCTCCAGATCGGTACGTCGTACTTCGGCTGCCGCAACGAGGACGGGACGTTCAACCTCGACAAGCTCAAGTCCGTGGTCGCGAGCGGGCCCGTCAAGGCGATCGAGATCAAGCTCTCGCAGGGTGCGAAGCCGGGGCTCGGCGGCATGCTGCCGGGTGCGAAGGTGACCGACGAGATCGCCAAGATCCGCGACATCCCCGCGGGCAAGGACTGCGCGTCGCCGTCGCGGCACACCGCGTTCCATGACGTGGACTCGATGCTCGACTTCGTGGAACTGCTCGCCACGGAGACCGGATTGCCCGTCGGGATCAAGAGCGCCATCGGGGAAATGGGCTTCTGGGAGGAACTCGCCGCCCTGATGGAGCGAGGTGATCGAGGGGTCGACTTCGTGACCATCGACGGAGGCGAGGGCGGCACCGGGGCTGCTCCCCTGATCTTCGCCGACTCGGTGTCCCTGCCGTTCCGCATGGGCTTCTCCCGCGTCTACGGCGTGTTCGCCGAGCGCGGGCTGACCGACGACATCACCTTCATCGGCTCCGGCAAGCTCGGCCTGCCCGAGAACGCCGTCGTCGCGTTCGCCCTCGGCGTCGACATGGTCAACGTGGGCCGTGAGGCGATGCTGTCCATCGGCTGTATCCAGGCGCAGAAGTGCCACACCGACGCATGCCCCACCGGCATTGCCACCCAGGACCCGTGGCTGACGCGCGGCATCGACGCACCCTCGAAGGCCATCCGGGCCGCGATGTACCTGCGCACCCTGCGCAGGGAGTTGCTGAGGGTTGCGGGCGCCGTCGGCGTCGCCCACCCCTCGCTCATCAACCCCACCGACATCGACATCCTCAACGGCGACTACGACGCCCGCACCCTGGCGAGCGTCTACGGCTACAAGGACGGCTGGGGCTCGCTCGGCCCCAAGCTCGCCGATGAGATCGCCGAGCTGCTCACTGCCTGAGCACGTCCTTGCCCCCCCGTCGGGTATTCGGAGATACGACTGCGGCCTGATCAGCACGCGACGTCACGAGTCTGTGCAGTCCTGTCCGGAGCGGCTCGGTGTCGGGAGCCACTCGGCCTGAGCGGTGGGGCGTAACCGCCTTAGGGATCTTTGTCAGCATCAAGCGCCGGCCACAGGGCTGGGGTGGTCTCTGCGCTTCGGGCGCGGCGCCTTGCGGCATGCTTTCCACGCGGGTGCGTCCCGCAAGGCGCCTCTTCCCCTGTCGGCGACGCCTGAACTGTGGACCAGTTCCGACGGGTGAAAGACGACCCCGGTCCGTCAGTTGATGTTGTTCATTGCCTGGTGTTGGCTGCGGGAACCCGTCCGAGGTCGCGGCCGCGCATGCGGTAGGAGTCGCCCTTGAGGTAGATCACTTCGGCGTGGTGGACGAGTCGGTCGAACATCGCGGCGGCGACGGTGTCGTCGCCGAAGACTTCACCCCAGCGTGCGAAGGGCTTGTTGCTCGTGACGATCACGGACGCGTGTTCGTAGCGGCCCGAGATGAACGGGAAGAACAGGTTCGCGGCCTCAGGCTCGAAGGGGATGTATCCCATCTCGTCCACGACGATCAGCGGGATCCGGCTGAGCCGGGTGAGTCCGTCGGCCAGGCGGCCGTTGGCATGAGCGTCGGTGAGGCGGGCGCCCCACTGGGCGGCGGTGGCGAACGCAAGGCGATGACCGGCCTGGCAGGCCCCTGATCTCCAGCCCGGTGGCGTGCGGGCAGGCGCTGGTGCTGTGCTGCTGATGGCCTGGCTGACCAAGGGCGGCCTCTACCTGGCTCGGACGAACACCGTTTTTACGGGCTGGGGGTGGACGTGCCCGACGTCACCGTCACCCCACGAGTGCGTGGTGTGCCGCACCCACTACGCGCTGCCCGACATCGCGGACTGCCCGGCCCACGACGGTCCGATCTGCTCGCTGTGCTGCTCGCTGGACAGCCAGTGCGGGGACGTGTGCCCCAAGGAGCCCACTGCCGGGCCCGTCCTGCTGCCGGTGCCCCAGCTGCCGCCCTCCTCGGGGCGGGACGCTGCGCGCGAGGCGTGACAGTGGCCCAGGAAGCGCGGCCCGTACGGGAGTCGGGCCGCGCCGCGCGGGCGGGTCAGAGCGCCGAGTCGAGGTGACCGAGGTGCTCGATGAGGTTCATGTTCTCGGCGTAATCCACCGGGCAGTTGATGATCGACACGCCCGGGTCCGCCAGTGCCTCACGGAGCGTCGGCAGCAGGTCCCCGGCGGACTCGATGCGGTAGCCCTTCGCGCCGAAGCTGCGGGCGTACTGGACGATGTCCGGGTTGCCGAAGTCGGTGTTGGAGTTCTCCCCGACCTCCAGGTCCATCTTCCACTTGATGAGCCCGTAGCCGTTGTCCTCCCAGATCAGCACGGTCAGCGGGATGTTCTCGCGGACAGCCGTCTCGATCTCCTGGGAGTGCATGAGGAACGAGCCGTCGCCGACCGCCGCCAGAACCTTCGTCTGCGGCCTGGCGAGCTGGACCGCGAGCGCGCCGGGCAGCGAGAAGCCCATGGTGGACAAGCCGTTGGAGATGAGGCAGGTGTTCGGCGCGTACGTCGGGTAGAGCCGGGCCATCCACATCTTCAGCGCGCCGGTGTCGACCAGCACGATGTCGTCGCGACCGAGCGCGGCGCGGGTGTCGGCGATGACGCGCTGCGGAGCGAGCGGATAGCGCTCGTCCGCGGCGCCCTGCTCGAGTTCCTTGGCCAGCAGCGCGCGGGTGGCCGTGGTGTCCTCGTCGTCGATGGTCCAGCGCTGGCCGTCGAGTTCGGTGACGAGGGCGTCGAGGGAGGCGGAGATGTCGCCGATGATGCCGACATCGACCGAGTAGCTGTCGTCCACCTCCGCCGGGAAGCGGTGGATGTGGACGATCTTCTTGTCACCATCCGGGTTTATCCGGGACGGGTCGAACTCCTGCAGCTCGTAGCCGACGGCGATGACGACGTCGGCCTCCTCGAACCCGAAGTTGGTGTAGTCGCGCCGCATGAAGCCGAACGTGCCGGTCGCGCACGGGTGGTCGTCGGGCAGGACGCCCTTGCCGTGGAAGGTGGTTGCCGTCGACACGTCGAGTGCGGTGGCGAACGCCGTCAGCGACTCCTCGGCGCCGCCGCGCGCCGCGCCGTGTCCGGCGAGGATCACCGGCCGGCGGGCCTCCCGCAGCAGCTCCGCCGCCCGCTTGATCTGCTTCGGGGACGGCGCCTCGGGCTGCACGACGTTTCTGCGCAGCGGGCGCAGGTCCGAGCCGTCCGTCGCCTCGTCGACATCCTCGGGCACGGCGAGGTAGACGGCGCCGGGCCGCTCGGACTCCGCGGTCTTGAACGCGCGCCGCACCATCTCTGGGATGGCCCGGGTGGCCGGGACGTCCGCCGACCACTTCGTGACCGGCGCGAACATGCTCACCAGGTCCACGAACTGGTGGGACTCCTTGTAGTTGCGCTCCTTGCCGACCTGCGCGGTGATCGCGACGACGGGCGTGCTGTTCGTCATGGCGTCGGCGACGCCCAGCATCAGGTTGATCGCGCCGGGCCCCAGCGTCGCGGACATCACACCCGCCGAGCCGGTGAGTCGGCCGTGCATCTCCGCCATGAAGGACGCGGCCTGCTCGTGCCGGGTGAGGATGTAGCGGATCTTCTCCGAGCGGGCGAGGGCGTTGGTGAAACGGATGTTCTCCTCGCCGGGCACGCCGAACACCACCTCGACGCCCTCGTTCTCCAGGCAGCGCACCAGGAGTTCGGCTGCTCCGTCGGGGGTCTGCTTCCGGTGCTCGGCGTCGCTCACGCTGATCGTGTCCTCTCCCGGGTTTTGGCCGCGCCGATGGGCGGGCCGGTCAGCCGTCTACCCCGGCCGGCCGCCCGGATGCCTGCGGACCGGGTCTTACGAGCCAGACCCCTTGGAGGGGGGCAACTTTGAGGTGTCGTCACTGGTTCACTTGTCGGCCGTCGCCGACACCTAGCGGCCGTCCAGTCCGAGGACACCGCACTCCTCAAACGCCTAGCCCGACGCCTCAACGCCCACCGCCGCCTGCTGATGGCTCGGCCTCCGCCGATAGCGATGACCGCCGCGGCCTTTCCGAAACCACGAACCATCTTCACGATGTCACCCGTCTTGTGTGTTCCTATCCGCTCTGCGAACTGCGCCGACATCACGGACTGACGCCACCGGTCGCCAGGTGGATCAGACAATGTCGCTGGGAGGACGCCATAGCGCTCGAGCGGGAGATCCTGCGCCGGGCAGCCGCGCGTTTCGCTCGGGAGGTGGAGTGAAGCCCTGCCGTTGGGACTTCATCTCCGACAACCGCGCCGACTTTGGCGTGCAGCGGATATGCCGGATCCTTGGGGTTTCCCGCTCGGGCTTCTACCGGCGGCTCGCCGGGGCTGGGGCCCGCGAAGAACGGTGGGCCGCCGAGAACGGGCTCGTCGCGGAGATCCGCGAGATCCACGCCGAGCACAAGGGAACGTATGGGGTCCGCCGGGTCCACGCCGAGCTGCGCAGGTTCGGGCACGCCGTCAAACGCAAGCGGGTCGAGCGGCTGATGCGTACCAACGGGATCGAGGACCGTCACCTGCGGTGGCGTACGCGCACCACGATCCCCGACCGGCTCGCACCACCGGCCCCCGGCCTCGTCCGCCGTGACTTCTCGGCCCGGCAGTTGGACGAGAAGCGGTGCGGCGACATCACCTACGTGCAGGTGGGAGGCACCTGGCTGTATCTGGCATGCGTCCTGGACATCTGCTCGCGCTGTTCCCCGCGTCTGCATGGGTGGTGGCCGGGCATACGGGCTGTACTACCTAGGAGAGGGGCTAGCCTCATGGCCGGCATAGTGGCAGCAGTGTTGTTCTTCGTGGCGTTTCTGATCAATGCGGCTGATCTGAGTACCAACGAGGTGTTCTCTTCGACGAACGTCATGCTCCTGGGGCTGATCGCCCTGGCCTTGCACGTTGCGGGGATCGGCACCAGCCGTACGCGTACCCGCAGACGCTGATCCCTGAGGGCCCGGTGGCACTCCGCCCCGGGCCCGCCGCCGTGACCCTGCAGGGGGATCGGCGAGCTGCAGGGGGAGCGCCGGCCGGGAGAGCGAAGGGGTGTGCTCCAGGCGGTGGCGCACACCAGGGACCAGACGAGCGGATGGACGCGTGCCTGGAGCACCTCCTGGCGCGGAACTTGGTATGCCGTCGTCGCTGGCCTTGCGGGCGAGGTCATCGCGATCGCCGCGGGCACCGGCCGCCGCACGGCGACACCATCTGGCGCCGGGGAAGCGGCGTCACACCCGCGGGCGAGCGCAGGAGTTGAAGAGGTCGGCCCACTCAGTCACTTCGCCGAGGGGACCCGCGTCGCGTTCGTCGCAGGCGGCTGCGTGGCGGGAGTTGCCTCGTCCATTTCGGCTGCATCCATGTCGACGGCGCAGTCTTCCGGGATCTTCTCGCTGGAAGTCGCGCAGGCCGAGGGGGCGGCATCGGGGCCGCTCCTGTCCGCCTCGCGCCGGCTCTTCTCTTGTGTGCCCGAGGTCGAGGTGCCCGAAGAAGGGTTACCGTCCGAGGACGACGAGCAGGCCGCCGAGCCCATGACAGTGCACAGGATCAAGACGGCCGAAACTGCGGCGGTACGAGCACGCATGAAAGTCCCCCCAACGCGGACATGGAGCGTCCAATTCATCAGACGATCAATCATGCCACCTTGGATCGTGCAGCTGGCGTGGGGAATGCGAAGAGAGGGCAGGCCTCCCTGACGTGCGACGTTGATGACGCTTCAGCAGCCGGGAATCTGCTCACGACAGGTCATGCTTCTTGTGCCAACACACCGCGAAGGCCCACGGCTCACTGGATGGGCGCCCCGGCGAGGGACAGGCTGTTGCCGTCGGGGTCCAGTACGACGACGTGGCGCACGCCGTTGCTGTAGGTCTCGAGGGGATCGTGCTCGATCCCGTGTGCGGCGAGCCGGGCCGGGATGTCGTCGAGGTCGGTGACGCCGAGCGTGATCATGGCTGTGCCTACTCGCTCGGCGCGCATCTTCCGGTCGTCGACGACGATCCATGCGTTCTCACCGAGCTGCCACAGATACTCATCGCCGATGATCTCGTCCGCTGGGCGCCCGAAGAACGCCCTGAACCACTCCAGCGCCTCGCTGCGATCACTCACGCACACGATGCTGTACAGATCCATTCGGATTCTCCGCACAGTCGTTTCGGACGTTGGACTACTCCCGTGGCCGAAACTCATCGGGGGAGGCAGCCATGGCTGCACTTGCGGGGCTTTGAACCCGCCGAACCCGCTTCACGGCATCGCGTCACGGACTGCGCGACTCCCTTCTCGGCTGCCGCTGCTCCACCGAACTCCTTTGCGGAGGACCTGCTTATGTCTTCAGCGTGTGCCTGTATGGCTGGTCTCACTGATCACAACGGCGGGTGGAATCTGTGAACCCGTCCCTCAGTACGTGGAGTTGGCCGATCGATGCTGCGCTCCACGCCGACGCGAGGGAGGGACATGGCGTGAAGGCTGGTACCCAAGGTGTTGCTGCCCGGACCGCGTTGGCGTAGTGGCTACGGGCCGGCTGCGCCTGACGATTGCTGCCCCATGACCTGCCACCATGGCCGACCGTCTACCACCACTGGCGGCTCTGGCAGCAAGAAGGCCAGACTGGCGGCTCTGGCAGCAAGAAGGCCAGTGGGAACGGATGCTGACGGCGCTGCGAACATGAGTGGGTGCGGCTTGGCCGTGATCCCACACCCGGTGCGGCCATCGTGGACAGTCAGAGTGTCCGGGTCAGCGAACGCCGTGGTCTGCACGGCTACGACGGCGGTATAGAGGTCAGCGGCATCAACAGCCACCTGCTCGTGTTCGCGCAGCGCCGCGACGGAGGATTCCGCGCGACCCGGGCCAGGCGAAGACAGGTACGCCGCCTCCGGCCGTGCCCCTCCTCGCAGTGGTCCCGGGACGTTGGGTGGTAGAGCGGACGATCGCCTGGCTGGGACGGTGCCGCCGTCTGTCGAGGGACTACGAGTACCTGCGTATGTGTTCGGAGAGCGCCATTTGCCTCACGATGGCCGTGCTCCTCGTCGGGCGCCTCGCAAGGACAGTCCGCTGACCGCCTTTCAGGCGTCCTCCGGTGCTGGGCTGGGGCTGCCAACCGGCGCAGGACCAGCGATGAGCTGTCCCATTTCTGCGGGGCTGGCGGGGATTGACGTCCGCGGTTAAACGGCGATCGCGGGGGCGGGTTGCCAGCCGGGGGGTCCATGAGAGATCTTTGCCGGACGGCAAATGATTTCGACCGGATGAGGTGAGGGGTTCGCGCAGCGGGCCCTCGATTTTGTGACTCCCGCTGAGCAGGTTCCCGCCCAGAGCGCCGTGGCCGAGTCGGCCGCGGCATGGACGTCGTCGCCCTATCCGGTTCTGGTCGTGGAGGCGGACAGGACGGTACGCCATGCGAACCGGCACGCCGTCGCACTCTTCCCCCGCCTCGGCCCCGGAGTGCCCCTGGATGTCTGTGGGCCGGCCTGGCTGGCCAGGGCCCACGCCTGCCGCGAAGGAGAGGCTCCGACGGGGGAAAGCGTGTCGGGCATGGTGGGGGAGCGGAGCTTCGAGGCCCACCCCACGGTGCAGGGCGACGGGGCTGTGGTGTGGTGGCTGGTGGACGATACCGACCACCGTCTCGCCCGTGAGGCCCTGCGCATGGAACGTGAGCGCACCGCGTTCCTCACCGAGGCCTCCAACGCGCTGCTCTCCTCGCTGAACGTCACCCGGTGCATGGACGTCACCGCACGGCTGGCCGCCGAGCACCTGGCGGACGCGGCGGTGGTCGTCGCGCCGATGCGCGGCCGGCTGCTACCCCTCGTCGCCTGCCTGCACGGCCAGAGCCCCCAGCACGCCGCATACGACGCCGACCCGGCCGACGTACCGGGCCTGAGCGAGGCCTTGCAGGGCTTCCCCCCGGTGCACTCCCGCTGGATCGACCCGGCAAACGCGCCGGACTGGCTGATCCCCGAGGGGACAGGCGAGGTGGGCTCGATAGTGATCACCCCTCTGCCTGGCCACGGTGTTCCTGCCGGAGCGCTGGTCTTGTTCCGGCGCAGCGGCGAGCGTGCTTTCACCAAGGGCGAGGAGGTCTTCGCCCGCCTCTTTGCGGCGCGAGCCGGTGCGGCGCTGTCCGCGGCCCGCCTGTACGCGGAGCAGGCCTCACTGACGGTGACGTTGATGCGTGAGCTGCTGCCGCCGGCGTTGCACCAGATCTCCGGGGTGGAGTTCGCCGGCGGATATCGTCCCTCGCAGGTCAGCGAGCGGATCGGCGGGGACTTCTACGACGTCCACCCGGCCGCGGCGGCAGGGGAGGCGTCCTTCGCCGTCCTGGGAGACGTGTGCGGCAAAGGGCTGGAGGCGGCCGTGTTGACGGGCAAGATCCGCAACACCCTGCATGCGCTGTTGCCGATGGCCGACGACCACCAGCGGGTCCTCGAACTTCTCAACGGGGCCCTGCTCAGCTCCCACCACACCCGCTTCGCGACACTGGTGCTGGCCTCTGCCGTACGCGAGGCCGCCTCGGTGCTCCTGCGGGTGACCAATGCCGGTCATCCGCCGGGACTGATCGTGCGCCAGGACGGCACCGTCGAAGAGGTGGGCTCGCGCGGCACGCTGATCGGCGTCATGCCCACGATCACGTCCACGACGATCGAGGCCCACCTCGCGCCCGGTGAGTTCTGTGCGCTGTTCACCGACGGCATCACCGAGGCCAGGGGCGGTCCGCTGGGTGATGAGCTGTTCGGCGAGCAGCGGCTGAGGAACGCTCTGGCGCGGTGCGCGGCGATGCCGGCCGAGGCGGTCGTCGAGCACGTGCAGATGCTGGCCTCCCAGTGGCTGGCCGGCCGGCCGCACGACGACATGGCCATCATGGTCATCGCCGCCCCTCTCACGCACCACCTGAGCGCCGTGGACGGTCGCACCCGGGGGAGGTTCACCGCATGAGGACCCTTGCGCACCCCGTCCTCGGCGACGGCACGGGCGACGGGTCTGGCGCTGCGACGGCCGACCGTTCCGGCCACGCCACGGTCGACGGCCTGTGGGAGGCGGTCTCGCGCGGAGATGAGCGCACCGCCACCGCCCTCCCGTTCACCGCACCGCAGGAGGGCATACCCGCCGAGCGCGTGCTGCTGGACCTGATCACTCACGTCCAGCGCCGGGTGGGGGAGGAGCGGGCCGCCAAGCGCATCACCGTCGCCCGGGAGCACGCCGCCACCGCCATCAACGACCGTGCCCTGGCGGCGCTCTCGGCGCACTGCGCCGACCACACCGCAGGCGCCCGCGGCCGCGTCCTGGTGGCCGGTGTGGACGCCGAGTGGCACTTTCTGCCCGCCCGCCTGGTCACAGAAGTCCTGAGGCTGCGCGGCTGGCAGGCCGACTGCCTCGGCGCGCAGGTCCCCACCGACCACCTGATCTCCCACATCCACCACACCGGCCCCGACCTGGTCGCCCTCTCCAGCGCGATCCCCACCCGCCTGCCCCTGGCCCACGCCGCGATCACCGCGGTCCAGGCCACCGATTCTCCGGCCATGGCCGGCGGAGCCGCCTTCGGCGCCCGGGGCCAACACGCCCGTCTGCTGGGGGCGGACGCCCGGGCCCCCGATGCCGCCGCAGCCGGCCTCCTGGAGCGCGCCCCTGCTGCGGCTAGCGCCGGCCCACCAGCCCATCGACGACCTGCCCCGCTTGGCCGACCAGGAATACACGATGGTTGCCCGCCCCCGCCCCGCCCTGGTCCGCACCGTCATGGGTTCCCGGACCGCTTCCCTGCCATGGCCGCCCACACCGACGCCCAGCGGGCGCGCACAGCCGAGGACATCGCGCACATCGTCGGTTTCTGGGGGACTGCTCTCTACACCGATGACGTCGAACTGTTCACCGGCTTCCTCACCTGGACCGCCGGCATTCTCACCGCCCGCAGCGTCCCCGCCCGATCCCTCATTCCGACCCTGCACATCCTCGGCGCGGAACTCGAGGACTTCGACCGCGCTGCCGACATGCTCCGCCAGGCCGCCGACCACCTCACAGCCGGCGGGCTATACGCACACCGCCACTCCCGGGACCACCCGATGACCACACCCTCCGCGCACCGGACCACCGGGCTTGCCGTCACGACCTCCACGCCGGGCTGTGACACTGGCGTCCTGCACCTGGAGCTGCACGGATATCTGGAACACGGCACCTGCGAGCGCTTCCTGGCCGAAGCCACCGCACAGTTGGCTGCCGCCCCCGCGAGTCTGCGCACGCTGCGGGTGAACTGCGCCGACCTGGGAAGCATCGACTCCATGGGGCTGTCCGCCCTGCTCATGCTCCACCGCCGCACCACCACGGCAGGAGTCGGCCTGCACCTGCACGATCGCACCGCGGCCCTGGACCGCATGTTGACGATCACCGGCACCCTGGACCACCTCGCGCCCGGGCGGCTCGGCGAAGCGGACCGGCGCACCCGGTCGGACCCGATGGCTTATCGTCATACACTCGACGACGGCATACGGGCCGGGCAGCCGGAGACCGCGGCAGGTCCCGACCAGGCCTGATCGACGCGGATGTTCACCACCGGGGACCGCCTCCCTCGAACGGGATGACCACATGACCGAGCACGCCCGCACCGCCTCCGCCCAGGCAGCCCGTCAGGTCGGCGACATAGCCGAGCTCCTCGACGTTCTGTGGGAACAGGCCCGCAGCGACTCCCCGGCGCCCAATGTCCCCGCCTCACAACTGCGGGTGATGTATCTCGTCGACCGCGAGGACGGCCTCCGCATGCGCGCGCTCGTCGAACTCCTGGGAGCCGCCCCGCCGTCCGCCTCACGCCTGGTCGATCGTCTGCAGGCCCTTGGTTTCGTCCGGCGCGATCCCTGCCCCGACAGCGGTCGTGAAGTTCTCCTCTCGTTGACCGCCGAGGGCCGCCGGTATCTGGCCCGCATCCGCGAAGAACGCGACGACCTCCTCATGCGGACTCTCGCCACCATGCCCGCCCGCCAGCGCACCACCCTGACCCGCAGCCTGGCCGCCTTCCAGGAAGCACTGACGGGCCGGCCCGATCCCCGTCTGCTGCCGCCCGAGACCCCGCCGGCCCCGGCCCCCGGGGCGCAGGACGTTGCCCGCTCCGCCTGAACCACTGTCCTTCGCCTCGGGATCGCGATGGCCCGGGAGTGTCGCCGTGCACCGCGTCCACATCTCCGCTTCGCCGCGATCATGGCTGGTGGAACCGGCGACGCGGCCGTACGCGGCTGTACGCCGCCGCACGCGGCGAGCTCGGCCCGCTAACCGATTTCCGGGCGCCCGTACCAGTCGAGGCAGACGACCAGCGCATCGTCGTCAAGAGGGGTCTCACCCCGGTACGTGGAGAGCTCACGCAAGATGGCTCCGGGCACCTGCGGGGGCGGGAGCAAGCTGGTGGCCGTCAGCGACCGCGCCAGCGCTCGCTCTCCGTACCTCTCGCTGGCCGAGGAGAGGGTGTCATAGACGCCGTCGCTACCGATCAGAAGACGGTCGCCGGGGAGCACCGGAAAGTGCTGGGAGGTGTACTCCGTGTCCTCGAACATGCCCAAAGGGAACTGAGCCTCCAGGTACATGGCGTCGACTTTCTTGTCCCGCAGCCGCCACAGCCGGGGAGATCCGGCATCCACGGCCTCGACCTCACCGGTCGCCAGGTCGAAGCGCAGCAGCAGCACCGAGACGTGCGCCGCACCGCGGTACTGCGCATACACCGCCTGGTCGGCGAGGCAGGCCTGGTCGGCCAGGCTGAGACCGGCCCGCCGGGCATTGCGCATGGCGTTGACGACGAGGTTGGTGAGCAAGGCGGCCTCAATGCCCTCGCCCATGCCGTTGGTGACGGTCAGGGTCAGATAGTCCTCGTCCGCGGACCAGTCGAAGTTGTCTCCGAAGATCGAGTACGCGGGCTCGAGGTGGCCCCCGAGGGCGAACTCGGGGCGGGAACAGGCCCGGCCCGGCAGCAGCTGCCACTGCATCTCCGCGGCAAGCGTCAAGCGTGCCGCTCGCCGGGCCAGCACATACAGGTCGGTGTCCCGTTCCGCGACGAGGATCTCGTGCCCCAGCACCTCGCAGATGTGCTGGACCTCCGGAATCAGCGCCCGATCGTAACGATCCTCCGGAAACGTGACGGACAAGATCCCCATGCGGTCTCCGCGGACGGTCACCGGGAAGTGCACGGTCACCGCGTGTCCGTCGGGATCAGCACTGACCTGGGCTTCCTGAGATCCGAAAGCGCGCCCCTGCGGACTGTCGTGGATCATGACCGGCTTGGTCGTGAACGGCACGGTCTCGACCGCCTGCAGCGACCTCATCCCGTAATCAGCCAAACGCAATTCGACGCGCGCGGCGCCGTACTGCTCCCCGAGGGTCACCGTAACGATCTCGAGCAGTGCGCTCGGCATCGCCGCTCGCAGCGCATGCTCGACGGTGGTCTGTCTCTTCACGTCGTCCCGCTTCCCCATCCACCGCGATCCGCACACTGCAGGCGGTTGCGGGCCGCCGGTGGCTCGCTCCCTGGGTTGACGCCCGCCGGATCGCATCCGATTTTACCTCTCCAAACCATTGCCGGACGGCAACTGCGGGCGTGATGAATCGCCCAACAGGCGCAGTGCGCCGGTGCATGATCGGCATTGTGCCGCTGCCCCTCGGGGTTATGCCCCCTCACGGCCGGGGGGCGGCCACGCTCGCGACTCCGGCGACGCCCTGAACGAGGCCGCAGGAGTTCTCGCCCCGCAGACCGCAGCCGAGCCGGGGGAACAGCCACCCGCTGGGTCCGGTCCGCCGCCGGAACAGCCCGAGCCCGCCACGGACGGCGGGCCGCGCCGGCACGAGCCTGTCGCGCACCAAGTGCAGCCGACCGCCGTGGATCGCTACGTCCTGGAGCCTGCTTGGAGGGTCTTGAGGCGGGTGCTCGGAAACACTTAACGTAGCTCGTTCTGCCCGTCTGCCCGCAACGGAGTCCTCGGCAATGGTTTTGGCCCCCTATCGGCTCATCTGGCTGGCCCTGTGGGTCGAAGCGTCGCCCGAGGAGAGCGCGGCGTTCACCGAACACTTCCGTACGGCTCTCGCACCCCACGGTGAGGTCGCCGTGCACGCTCGGGATCCTTTCCCCCGCACCCCGCAGATGCTGCACTTCGAGATCGATCTGACGCCTCGCGCGTCCACCTCTGAATGCCTGCGCGCACTTGGCTTCGACTGGGGCGGGCACGGCTGGGAACGGCCGGTCGATGGCAGGGCCTTCCTGCACCCTGCCGTGCACGGCGCCCAGTGCGGCGAAATGGAGGCGGCCACCGCTCCGCGGTTCGAAACGGGGGACGTCGTGAGGGTTCGCGACTCCTGTGGCGCACGCGAACTGGGGCTGGTCGGTGCGGAGGTGATCGTCGGGTTCCCCGATTACGACGCCGACACCAAGCCGCAGTGCAGGACGTGGCGCTATTCCGTACACGTCGAAGGGCAGGACGAGACGGAGGACCTCGCCGAAGGCGATCTGGAGCCCACCGGTCGACACGTACAGCTATACGGTGAACGCATCAGCGTCACCCGCGACGGCGTGGCGATGGGGCCATCCGGCACGGCCTGACCGCCGGGGGAGTCCGGCCCCGTGGTCGCAGCAGCTCGATGCCCTCCGGAATGGTCCCCGTACATGCGGGCACGACGGCCGGACGTCACATGATCAGCAGCTTTTAATCAGAACCCGTCCGGGAACCTGCCTCGAGAATTCCCGGACGGGTTCCGGCTGAGCGGTGGCGCGTTGGTGCCCGCCGGTGCCGTTGATTGTCTGCTGGCCCTCTTCGCGCATGTTTACTTGCGCAGCCTGCGGCGCTCCAGCGCATACGCCAGCCCGTTGAGGGCCAGGGTGGTCCCGGCGAGGAACGCCTGAGGGGCGCCCTTCTTCGGCGGATCCATGAACGCCGTGCCCGGGTACGCGATCGCCGACAGCTGCGTGACCCAGTACAGAGATGCCGCCCCGGCGGCCAGGTTGAGGCGCTCCTGCGAACGGCTGTCCCCGCGACCCCACAAGGCGCAGAGCCCTGTTGCCCCGAGTGCGGCCCCCAGGCTCATGGTCTGCGCGTTGTGGAACTTCGCGTGCGGTGGCCAGTTCGGGTTGTAGATGTGGGTGTCGTTCCAGTCGGCGATGTACGCGCCGCACATCGTGCTCAGGGACGACAGCGTCAGCAAAACCCGTCCGGGCGTGATGACTGCCATGGTTCTCCTCGATCCTGCAAGTGGCCGCACAATGAACGCAATTATGAACCAATCTGTCCCAGATTACGTGTCGGGTAGGGCGCCGGAATGGCGAGGTGCGTACGAGAAGACTCAGTTCGCACACGCTTGCCTCCGGCGCGGGCGACGGGACGGCCTGCGTCGAGGCCGCCGGACGCCCTGGCGCCCGCCTCTGAGCTGCCGCGAGGGCCAGGGTTGTCATCTTCGGGATACGCACGCCCGGACAACGAATGTGCCGGATTGGCTTAGGCGTAACGTGCTTGGGGTGACGGATGCGACCAGAGAAGAGGATCTTCCGGCGGCTCTCCCGACTCTGTCCCGTGCGTTCGGGCTGGGCGAGGTCCGCGATCGGCAGTTCCTTGCCCATGGCCTGATGAACCGGAACTGGCGGCTGGAGACGGCTGTCGGGACGTACGCATTGAAAGAGGTCACCGACGCTCCTCTGCCGAAGGTCCGCAGAAACCTCGCGGTCCTGGTAGACCTGGCTCGTGAGAGCGTCCCGGTCCCCGCGCCGCTGCCTGCCGAGGGCGGGGATCTCGTGGTCGAGGCCGACGGTCACGGCTACTGCGTCCTGACCTGGGTGGACGGCGAGCACGTGCAGGGGACAGACCTCACGCTCGGCCAGGTTCGCGATCTCGGAGCTCTCCTGGGCCACCTTCACGAGGGCTTGCGCCGGTGCGGTCCCGGTCCGGTCCCGAAGCAGGCGCCGGTTGCGAAGGTCCGCGATGTGGCTGAGGCCGAGCGGGCCGCTGTCGCTCTCTTGGGCCATCTACCGGCCGATCCGGTGACCGACTTCGACAAGGCGGTTTCCGAGGCCCTGCACGACCGACGCCGTCTCTTGGCGCGGCACGCTGATGCCTGCCCGGAGGGCGAGGAGCCGACTGGGCCCTACGGCTGGACGCACGGTGACTTCCAGTACCGCAACCTGCTGCGGCGGGAGGGCCGGGTGGTGGCGGTCCTGGACTGGGATCGGCTCGGGATCCGTCCGTACGGGGAGGAGGTCGCGCGGACCGCGCAGGTGCAGTTCGGGGTCGGCGGCGTCTTCGACCTCGACCGCATCGCCGCATTCTGCTCCGGCTACCGGTCCGCGATCGACTTGTCCGAGGCCGACCTTGCCGACGCCGTGAAGCGGTTGTGGTGGAAGCGGCTGACCGACTTCTGGCAGTTGGAGTTCTACCTCGACCGCCAGGACCCCGCCTTCGGTGAGATGTTCCTGACGAACGAGGCACTGCTGCACTGGTGGACCGACCGTGCCGACGAGGTCCAGGCCGCCTTCGCGGCCCGCTAGCCGACTGCTGCGGCGGGGATCAGCCCGGCGGCAGCCAGCTCGGGCAGGCACGGCCGGACCAGCGGGACTGTCCCTGAGCGGGCCTTCGTGCCGAGGCCGGGTCGGTCGGCCGACTCGATCGCCCGCACCCAGGCGTCCACATCGTCCGGGTGGAGAATCACCCCGCCGTCCCCGACCGCCTCGGGGATGCCTCCCCGGGACGAGCCCACCGTGGCGACGCCGTGGAGTCCGGCCTCCACGATCACCTGGGGGAAAGCACCCTCGACTTGGGAGGGCACGAGCAGCAGGTCGTTCGCGGCGCAGATCGGTCCCATGGCGCAGGTACGGGGCACCCAGTGGACGTTGGGGTAGCCGATGAACTCGCGGGCGGTGTCCCACCATCCCTCGACGAGGGGGAACCGGTGGCCGGGGAGCCGGTGGATCAGCTGGTGCAGGAGAGCCGCGCCCTTGACGGGGATGGGGTTGACCATCAGCACGCCACCGGCGGGATGACCGTCCCTGCCGTGGCCCGCGGCGAAAAGGTGCTCGTTGCCTCCGGCCGGCGCGAAGGGTGGGTAGAAGACGACCGGCTGCGTTTGGGCCCGGGGCTGGGCACGCCCGGCGACGAACCTCGACGTGGCCAGGGCGACGTGCGGCTCGCCGCGGAGGACGTCCATGCTGTTGGCCGAGACCGAGTGCAGCCATCCGGCAACCCGCGAGGCCCGGCGGGCGAGGACGGCGAGGTCGGCTGCCCCCTCCTGCGAGGTCACCACGAGCTCCGCCCGCACCGTGCCCAGGACTTCCCGCAGGGCCTTCTCCACTCGGTCCTGGGGCACGGCCCGGCAACGGATCCCGTTCCACACGTAGCGGACCTCCCCACCGGCTTCCTCCCACTCGGTGCCGCGGGCCTGAAGGTGGGCGCGGAGGCGCCCGCTCTGTGCTGACCCGTTCCAGGGGGCCTCGTGGCTGCCGAGGTAGACCACCTGCCACCCGGCCTGGGCGAACTCCTCCGCGACTAGCTGTTCGGAGACTTCCGCGCCGCCGATCAGTAGCGGCGGTGGTGTACGTCGCCACGCCGGTCACCGGCCTGCCCAGTAGGCGAAGAGAGCCTGGACGACGGCGGCGGTCTCCTGACGATCGCCGTCGCCATCGGCCACGGCCATCTCCCTGCCCACGGGCCTGCGCGCGGGGCGGCAGAAGTAGTCACGGAAGTAGCTGAGGAAGGCGGGGTCGTGGAGGAAGTACTCCGGCTCCACCTCGTGGTGCCCGGCCGCTTTGCGCCGTAAGTGCAACAACTCGGGGGCCACGTCCAGGTACAGGGTGTGGTGCGGCTGCAGGTGAGGCAGGTCCTGTACTCGGCGCCTGAGTTCGGGCACGACCCCGAAGCCGTGCATCTCGTCCATGACGTGGGCGTGGGCCAGAAGGGCGTCTACGGTGCGGTCCAGGACGATGGGCCCGTCGTGCTGGCGGGCTGCTTGAACACGGTCCGCCTCGATCTCCATGAACCCCATGAACGCTTCCACTTGCTCGTCTGCCGACCGAGTAGAGGGGGGGATGTCCTCGCGGCGGCTGAACGACTTCACGTAGCAGGGGAAGAACACGGTGTTGCCGGTATCCCGCTCGCCGTCAATCTGACCGGCGGCAACCGCAACGTCGTCACGCAGCTCATCCCGGTTATCGAAGCGGTCCCACCCGTGCGGGGCAAGCGTGGACGTCGCCGGCGCCGGCCCGACATCGTCCTCGGAGACCGTGGATACGACCACGACAGGTACCGTCGCCTCGTCCGGGCTCCCGGGGTGAAGCCCGTGATTGCCCGCCGGGGCAGCGAGCACGGCTCCGGCCTCGGTACCCAACGCTGGGTCGTGGAGCGCGCGTTCGCCCATCTGCACTGGTTTTGTCGCCTGCGGATCCGCCGGGAGATACGGGACGACATCCACGAAGCCTTCCTCACCCCCGGATGTGCGTTGATCTGCCGGCGGCGACTTGTCTCCCTACGCTGAAAGCATCGGAACCCAGTGATTCATCACCTGGTGCAGACGTTGCCTGTGGTCGGCGATCCAGTCGTCCGGCGGGACGAGTGGCACCCGCACGGTGACCATGGACCCCGACTCGTCCTCCACGACCACCTCCGGACAGTCACGCTCGCCGGTGAGCTGGATGGAGATGGACGGCCCTCGGTCCCACTCCATCCACACGACATCCTCGTCGGCGTCGAGCCTGTGCAACGCGGTGGCCCAACTTCCAAGTTTCGAGGCTGACAGCACCAGGCCAATACGGCCTGACACAAACGGCGTCCTGACAACAATCTCGGCGTCGAGCCCGGCGCTCCAGCCCGGATCGCGGCCCAGAACGTTGACGGTGACGCTGTTCCCCTCGGCATCGGCGAGAGAGATGAGCTCCCTCGGAGCGATGTCGCCCATAGCTGCCCCTTCATCGGCACGTATCGAGAGATCGTCACCCTGCAAAGAGTGCATCCGCTACCCCATTTCGGTGGGGGGTCTCCGGCCGTCGTTCCCGATCGGTCCTCGGCCGACGGTGCCTCACTCGCACCTGGAACAATGGTGATCAGTCACAGCGGGGCGGCGCGATCGGTTGCGCGCCGTTCTTGCCGCGGCCGGGGAGGACGGTGCTCGGCGACGGCGTGGCTGGGGGAGGCGGTGCCGTCGCAAGACGGGCTGGGGATACGGAGTGCTGCTGTTCATGCGGTTTCGAAAGAGCGCTGTCATCGCGGTTGTGTGTGCCTTGGTCGCTGGTGTCCCGGGGGACCGTGCCGGCACCTCCGCGACTGCGGGGGGACCTGTGAAGGACCTCCTGAACGGCAGGGACTGGGCTCACTTCGCCGGCGCCAAGCCCACGGATGCAGGGATACATATCACGGCCCTGGACCGGCGCATCACACGCCAGGACGGTACGGGCGGACAGCCGAACCCGCCGGTGAACCTGCGCGGTCCCCACCTGGTGTTCAGAGGGGATGTCCGGATCGAAGCTGCCCTGCGGCGCACGGATGACACGGATGCCTACCTGCATCTGTACGGTCAGACGCCGGTCGTCTACGACGAATGGCGCTACGAACGGCGCGGCGTGCGCATCGGCGTGGTCGGCGGGAGGCTGCGGATCGACCGCTGGGACGGGGACTCCGACCAACCTGCGATGACCCGGACCTTCGGGAGCGGCCCGGGGCCCGGAGTCCGCCTCGCCGTCGAAGTCCGCGCCAACAGGCTGGTGCTGGAGGCCGACGGCAGGGTCGTGGGAAGCGTTCCCGCGCACGACGTCTTCGGCAGTGGCCGCATCTGGTTCGGCGCGGATGCGGGAGCCCGCGGGAAGGGCTGGACCCTCAGCAATCTTAATGCGCGGTCACTGGGAGGGGGCCGGATGTCCGTCGTGGACGCGCCCGGTCTGCGCGTGCCCCGGTCCAGCGATGCGATGCGTGATCTGGCGGCGCATCTCCCACGCCCGATCCGTATGGGAACCGCCCTGGCCGCGGGCCCCTTGCTGACAGACAGCGCCTACCGCCGGACGGCGGGTGAGGAGTTCTCCATGCTGACGCCGGAGAACGACTTCAAGCCGCAGTTCGTCCAACCCCGGCGCGGCGTGTTCGCGTTCGCGGAAGGCGACACCTTGGCGGACTTCGCCGAGGCCAACAGGATGAAGGTGCACGCCCACACCCTCGTCTGGTTCGAGGCCCTGCCCGCATGGATGCGCGAAAAGATGACGCACGGGCAGCGCAGGCGCGTCATGGTGGAGCACATATGCGCGGTAGCGGGCCACTTCCGGGGGAAGGTGGCGGAATGGGACGTGGTGAACGAGCCCATGTCCGACGAGGACGAGGACTACGCAGGCGGCAACCGGGGCGTGCGGCCGCAGTTGTGGTTCGAAGCAATGGGCGAGCAGTACATCGACATCGCCTTCCGTGCTGCCCGCGAGGCCGACCCGCACGCGGTGCTCTACCTCAACGAGTACGGGGTGGAGGAGGACGGTCCACGCTGGGATGCCCTCTACGCGCTGCTGGTCCGGTTGAAGGAGCGGGGCGTTCCGATCGATGGCGTCGGTTTCCAGGACCACGAGTACGCCGTCGGCGACCGTACCGACCCCGAGGTCTTCCGACGCAAGGTCCGGGCTCTGGCCGGGCTCGGCCTGAAGGCCCGGGTCTCGGAGGCGGACGTCCTCGTCGACGAGGACGAAGAGGACATCCAGGCGCGCCAGTTGGCGGGGAAACTCGCAGTCTGCGCCGAAGAACCCAACTGCACCTCGTTTGCGACCTGGGGCTTCACCGACAAGTACGGCTCCACGGCCGACCTGCGCCACTATCCCCCCAGTCCGGGAAACGCTCTTCCCTGGGACGCGGCGTACGAGGCGAAACCCGCCTACTGGGCACTGCGTGACGTCCTGGACGACGCTCGCCGCTCAGGTACCGGATAGGTACGGCGAACACCGCGAACGACCCGCGGGATCGTTTCATCCTGATTTCGCAGCTCGCGGGGCTGAGGGTGGGGCTGGTGCGGTCCGGGAGTAACGGATTCCTGCCGGTCAGTATCATGATCACTGCGGGGGGATCGTCGGTCACCTCTGGATCCGGTGTCCGCGAGGACGAGGAGGGCCTGCAGGAGGGTGCTCGCGTGGCGGGCGTTCGTGCGGACCTTGGTCAGGATGCGCCAGGACGTGAGGTGGGCGAACCCGTGCCCGACGGCGGCGCGTTCGCGGCTGACCAGCCGGTTCGCTTCCTTCCCGGCACCGGGGAGTTGGTGGTTCCGGGTGGCCCCTTGCGGCCGGTGATGATCACGGGGTCGTCGTGGCGGAATCTGGTCAGTCCGACTCCGGCACCGGACTGAAAGGTCTGCCAGTCGACGAGGGCGGCGTGCACTTCCTGGTGACGGGCCAGGACGTGTACGTCGTAACGGGACAGGCGGACGATGCCGACGGCCGTGACGAGCACGCACTTCGCCACCGCGAATTCGTAAGCACTGCTTTGACTACTGGTGTTCGGCCGCCCTCCTCGTCAGCGGTGCTGGGTGAGGAAGACGCGGGCGCGCTCGTCGAGTTCGGCGCGCACCGCGGGCCCTCGGCCCGGTTCTGGCGCAGGTCCCCGCGCAGTGAGCGGACCGCCTTGAGGGCCCGGGTGGACTTCACCGCGGCCATGGTGTCGATGGCACGGTCCCAGGTGGCGCACGCCTGCTCGATACCGCCCTGCTTGGCCTGCTGCTCAACCTGGGCGACGAGGTCGAGGGCGATGATCCGCGCGTACGTCGCCCCGGGCCGACTCGCGGAGGCGATCGCTTAGCTGCGGGCGGAGTTGGGGCGGTCGCCCAGCGTCTCGAATACCTTCGCCGTGCGGCTATGCACAGTGGCCGCGGGCGGCTTCCACACCAGCGCCCAGAACGGCACCTCGTCCCCGCCCCCGGTCTCGGCGACGAGGGCGGTGTGAGCGCGGTCAAGGTCGGCAAGGGCCCGCTGAGCGCATTGACCCCACGACTTCATCGCCGTTGCATGCTCGTGGGCCTTTAGTGAGCAGCTCGGGGAGAGCCCGTTTCTCAACTGGGGAAGGCGACGGAAAATACGAGTTGGGGCATGATCGCGAGACGTGCGTGGGCCGCCGTAGAGGCTGTGCGCGCGGGGTTGTCTCGGGAACCTGCAGGAGCGTTGCGGCGGCGAGGTGGGCGGGCCCCGGTCAGCACTGCAGGCCGAGGATGCCCCACCCGTGCCCCGCCGCCACGGTCACTATCTCTCCCCATTCGGCGACGAGGGCGGACGTCCGGTTGGAGGACGCGATCTGGCTAGCGACCGTCTTTCGCCGCTTGACGTCCGCTGACCTTGCACTGGTGTTCTGCGATGCGGGATACACCTTCGCCATTCGTCTCGTGGCCGAGACTGCCGAGGCCGAGCTTGCACGACTGGTTGATGCCGCGGGGTGACCCCTCGGGGTTCGACGTGATGCCGTCAACGCGGGCCCGTTCTATTCAGCGGCCTTCGGCACGTGCATCGGATGCATCTCGGCCCGAATGCGGTGCAGGCGTGCGGGGCGGTGCCAGCAGCCGGCCGCGTCCCTGGCCACATCGACGTCCACCTCCACCCCCGTCTCGGGTCGCACCAGCGTGACCTGCAGTTTCTTTTTGGTGCCCCATCCTGCGGAGAATGACCAGCCGGTCCAGAGGTGGCCCGGGGAGGCGGGTTCCAGCAGGCCGGACAGTGCGCCGCGGGCCGCCCGGGTGGGCGAGTGGTTTGTCCCGTGTAATGCAGGCGCCCGGTCGAGTCGTACAGGCCGAGCAGCAGGCTCCCGGAGCGTCAGGAGTTTCGGTGACGGCGCCGACGTGTGGCGCATCTTGTACTTCTGCCAGCGGCGCGCCCTGGGGCGGTAGGGGCCATCCAAACTCGTGAGAACGAGCCCCTCGACGGCGCTCGGGCCTCAAGAGGGCCTGACTTCTACTTCCGGAAAGTGCTCGATGGGCAGCGAGGGGAACGCGGCGATGGGAGATTCCGCTGCTGCTACGGTCAGGCCCGCGGCGCTGGTGTCCGCATCGAAGACACGCGCCAGCGTGATGCTGCCCCGGGTTCAGCGACCTGCTTGATCCACGGCAGTCCGCAGGCTGAGCTGAAGAACACGGGAGCGTCGAGCCGCTGCGCCAAGAGGGCGGCCAGTTCCCCCTCGGAGAGACGCTGCCGCACCTGCGCGGTCGCGTAAATGATCAACGACCAGGCCAAGTCTCCCTCAAGGCGCTCGTAATCGCAGGTGACCAGGGCGTTCCAGTTTCGCGACTCAAGCTCGGAAAAATCCGACACATCCGTCTCGCAAATCAGAACGCCGAATGCCTGGGAAAGAAACTCGGGCAGGGCGTTGGGAACTCGGCTGTCCGTCGTGAAAAAGCCGTAGGTCATGGGGTGGTGGGCCTCCTGTATCTCTCGATTGAGTGTGCTCGTCCTCCACCGGATCCGGATTGTCCGCCGAGGACCCGGCCATTGTCATCACCAGCTGATTGGCCGTTGTTGCAAGGCATCGCCGGTAGCTGCTCTGGATACCGTTTGGAGATCGCCCGGGATGCTGCAGGTCTGGCTCACCCCCAGGTGGCGCCGGTGATCAGGTCGGGATCCAAGTGCCGGGCGGCCACGGTTGTGATGGCCGGGCAGGCGGGGCCGTCGCCGTGTTTCCAGGTGTTGACGATGCAGGTCTGTACGGGGTGTACGGGGCCCCCGGAGCGGCCGCCGGTGTCGGTTTCCAGCGGCCGGTCCTGCGGGGCGGCCAGGGCGTAGCAGGCCAGCATGGTGCGCTCGTCCTGCCACCAGTAGTGGTCCAGAATCGCAGGGTGGGTGAAGTCGAGGCTGTGGAAGGTGACGGCGATGTCCTGCAGGCCGTAGGGGGCGCTGCGCAGGGCGGGCCCCACGTCCTCGAGATTGTCACCGCGGGCCAGGAGGACCGCCCGCTCGACCGAGGCACCCCACGGCGGCGGTTCACTGTCCGGGCCGGGCACGCCGACCTCGGAGAAGACGAGCTCCGTTCCGATCGCCGGCGACTCGAACCGGGCCCGCCCCAGGACGCCGCCCCAGCCCAGACCGGCATTCACGCACAGCGAACCGGCAAACAGCATCCAGGGCGTACACACGAGCTGCTCCCGGCCGAGGTCCACGACCAGGCGTTCGAAGTCCTCCCGCGGCAGCAGCACAGGCGCTTGCGGCGCGATGAAGGTATCAACCCATATGCCCACGCGCTCGTTATAACAGCACTCCGGATTCACGTCACCCCGATCGTTGCGGCGCCCGGCGCGAAGGCCCGTCCGATATCCGATCCCAAAGATCGCGGCGAGTCTGACGATCGCCGTCGGACGCCACTGCCCCGACATCAGGTGGACAGTGCCCCTTGGAAGCCGCAATTCAGTTCACGACTCTGAAGCACACCCGAATCTTTGAGGAAGCGTCATACCCGCGGACGGGGTGCAGGGGTCCGACGCGCTCTCCCGTGCCAACACTCCGGCTCTCGAAGCTCACGCCGTGCAGGACAGCGGTGCTTTTCCGCAGGGCTGCCGGTGGGTTGGGGGAGGCTGGCCGGCGTCCGCATCGAGGGCGGGCGCGGCCTCTGCCAGCCGAGGCGGTGGAGCGGTGAAGCCGTATCCGTTCCGCCGGCGGGCTTGGCTCCGGGGCTTGCAGAAGGACCGCACTGCCCGCCCTTGGCGCCCTCCTCGGCATGAGCTGGGCCATCGGCCACGGCCTGGATGTCTGCATCAGCCTGCCGCTGGCGCTCCTGCTGCCGCTGTGCGTCGACCAGCTGCCCGCCGGCCTCGACGCCCGCGCCCGCGTCCATGCGGAGCATCGTCGACGCCGGACCCGGTCCTCCGTCCCTGCTGGATCTGATTGCCCGGCGTCAACCTACGGAGGTAGGCGGTCGTCAGCTCCGTGCGTGCGTCGCCAGGGGCAGCCCGTGCGTAGGCGGCTGCGCAATGTCCGTGCCTCGAAGTCACTTGCGTTACAGTCGACTTGGCCGTAGTCGTGTGCGTGACGGGGGTTCCGTGTGGACGGGGTTGGGGTCGAGCAGGTCCGGGTAAGTTTGTTCGCTCCAGATGATCCGGAGTCGCGTGCCACTGCGCAGGCGGCATTCGCGGCGGCCGAGAGCGTCGGGAAGGGTGTCGGTGCACGCGGGGCCGTTCCTCTGGGCGATGTGCTGCTGATCGGGTCGGTGGCAATGCATGGGCTTGCCTACCTGATCAACACGCTGCGCAAAGCGTGGAGCAAGGGCGTGGTGATCGATGCTGTCGGGCGTCGACTGACTATCCGTCAGGACGCGGCACTTCCCCGTGGTTTGGTAGTCGTGCGCTCCAAGTCGGGAGAAGTGACCGTTCGCGATGGAGCCGGGCTGGCGGACATCATCGCGGACGCGCTGCCCTCGCGCGGCAGCGACACCCCGGGCGAAGGGCCGGGGAATGCGTGACGAGGGGCGCAGCGTGATGTTCGCCCGATACCAGAATCCCGTGCTCGCGGCCGAGGCACGCGAGATGAGTATGAGCTGCATCGACCTCTCCTATCTTCGGTGGCTCACTGGCGAGCAAGATCCGGAACGTGCATGGGAGATGTACTTCGGCGCTACCCAGCCTCAGGTGCGGGAAGTCCTTGACCGGCTGCTGGCGACGTTTCCTCCGGAGGAGCGGGATCGAGCCATCGGGCTGGCTGGTTCCGTGGAGGCGTTTTGTCTCCCATCGAACGAGACGGCGTCGCGCGTCTTCGAAAACCCGGGCGAGGCCACCGGCTACCTCATCGGTATCTCACCGCTCGTGGTCCAGTTGAGCGCCGATATCGCCTGGGGGATGAACATGCTTTCTCCCTATGCCGCCGAGAACATCGGTGGCACGTGGGACGCGGCAGCGGGGAGGGAGACGCTCGACCTCCAGATCAGCGAGTATGTGCGTGCGCTGGAGGGCATCGGCGAAACACCCATGCCCACCAGCGCTGTCAGCATCGCTCTGGAGCATCGTTCGCATCAGGAGTGGCCGCACGGACAGGGCCCTCAGGATTACCGTGAAGCGGCCATCGCGTTCGTCCTTGCGCACGAACTCGCCCACATCCAGCACGGGGACCTGTCTCCAGCAGAGGAGACGACAAGAACGAGGCTGTTCCCGAGGGACTTTGCCTCGCTTCTTCAGATTTCCGAGGAGGCGAACGAAGAGCTCATGGCGGACGCGTCGACCTTCGTCCGGAGCTACAACTACTTCCTCGGCACCTGGTTCTTCAAGACCGACACCTCCGGTGCCAGTAGCCTCTCCCCTGGGCGCTTCAAGCATGAGCTGCAGTACCAACGTGTGGCCTTGCATAGCGCCCGGCGCGCGACCGAGGCGTGTGAGGCGTACTACACCACGGTTGCCATTCTCGGGATGATTGCATGGCGCAGCGGCGACGACGAGAAGGCAAACCGCTTGCTGGCCACTGCGATGCGGGCCCCCTATGTCCAGGTCTACATTCAGCGGGATCGCCAGCAGCAAATGGCCCCTAAGATCGGGTCGTTCCTGTGGACTGAGCGGGATGTCGCGTACCGAAGAGTGCATTTTGACTGGCGCTTCCACTTCATCTGCGACGTCATGCCACAGGCATGGCGCCGCCTGGGCCTGGACGTCCCCCACACCCCTCCGGACATCTCGGTCACGGGGAGAAACCTTGCCGACTTGCTGGAAGAGGCGGACGTCGTAGCCGCAGCGGCAGCCGTCCTCCAGGAGCGGCTCGACAGCCAAGAAGGTGTGCTGGGGCATGACCACCCAGACGTCCTGGAGACACGACAAGGAATCGCGTGGTTCCGGGAGAAGGCGGGAGACACGGCTGGAGCAGTAGCTGCCTACGCCGAATTGCTCACCGATTTGGAACGCGTGCTCGGGCGCAACAACCGCAGTACCCTCGCTGTCCGGCACAACCTGGCCTGGCTGCGGGGCCGGGCGGGGGACCCGGCCGGCGCGACAGTCGCCTTCGCTGAATTGCTCGCCGACCAGGAACACGTACTGGGGCACGACGACCTTGAAGTCCTGGAGACGCGGCACGAACTCGCTTGGTTGCAGGGGAAGACGGGCGATGAGAGGGGAGCGGCAGCCGCCTTCGCCGAACTGGTTGCCGACTTGGAAAGGGTGGCCGGGCCCGACCACGCCGCCACCCGCGCCGCCCGGGATGGCCTTGCCCACTGGCGGCAGAAGACGGGGGATGCAACGGGGGCTGCCACACGGCTGCTTGCCGAGAAGGAACAGACGCTGGGGCCGGACCACGCCGACACGCTTGCTGCGCGGCAGGCCCTCGCCGACTTGCGGCGGGAGACGGGGGACGTGACGGGAGCAGCAACCGTCGCCGAGGGATTGTTCGCCGACCGGGAACGCGTGCTAGGGCCCGACCACCCCGACACGCTCAGCACCCTCGCCAGACTGGCCCGCTGGCGAGGGGAGGCGGGGGATGCACTGGGGGCAGCAGCCGCCTACGCGGACCTTCTCGCCGGCCAGCAACGGGCGCTGGGGCGCGACCACCCGATCACCCAGGTGACCTGGGGGCTCCTTGGCTTCTGGTGGGGGATGGTAAAGGACACGGCCGGTTCAGCCGAGGAACTGTTCGCAGTGCTGGAGCGGGCGTTGGGGCGCGGCCACCCGATTACCCGGGCCACCCGGGCATGCCTCACCGCCTGTCAGGGGACAGTGGCCGACGCAGCAGAAAAGCTGTTCACCGTCCTGAGAGGGGGAGACGACCGTCCTGACATCCTCGCCACACGGACGCGCCTCGCCTATTGGCGGGGGATGGCGGGGGACGCGCCCGGAGCGGCGGCTAGCTTGAAGGAGTTGCTCGCCGATCAAGAGCGCGCACTGGGCCCCGACCACCCCAAGACCTTCACTACCTGGAATCACCTCGCCTATTGGCGGGGGATGGCGAGGGACGCGGCCGGAGCGGGAACGACTTTGTCGGAGTTGTTCGCCGACCAAGGGCGCGTACTGGGCCCCGACCACCCCAGCACTCTGAGGACACGACGCGCTTTGGCCATCTGCCGGGGGGAGGCGGGAGACGCAGCCGGGACAGCAGTCGCCCTAGAGGACTTGCTGGACCACATGCTGCAGGTGCTTGGTCCTGACCACTCCCTCACCACGGGGACGCGGCTCGGGCTCGCCTACTGGCAGCGCCGGGCGAGGGGAACGGCCAGATCAGTCGCCCTGGAAAAGATCCTGGACGCCACACTGCGAGTGCTGGACTCCGATCCCACCAACCCCATGGAAAAGCGGCACAGCCTCACTTACTGGCGGCGCCAGGCGAGAGGCGCGGCTGGCCCAGCAGCCGTTTTCGGCAAACTACTGAAGGGGATTCTGCTGCCTGACAATGATCGTCCTTGACACGCGAAGATCAACATGCGTAGGTGACCGCAGTGCCGCACATCCCTGTCGCACACCACGAACGAGACCGGAGCTGTTCACCAAACTGAGTTGGGTGTAGCTCTTGCTCTGGGAAGTAGGCGTGGCGGACTGGTTCATGTTCATCGGGCGCAGCACGGACCACCTAGGCGCCCAGCGCAGCCTCCACGTTTACCGCCCTCCCGGAGATCGCAAGGCTGCTACCGCCCGCCCTGTGGGCCACCGGCGGAAGGAAGAACGGCAGGCTCCTCGCCGACACCAAGGTAGCCAGCGCAGGCTTCCGCGACCGCAACGCCGGCTGGGACCCCCGCGGGCCCGCCGCTCTTTCCTGCGCAGCGAACCCCGGCACCGCGACATTTACGCCCTGAAGACCGCCGACGGGGGCGCCCTGGCGGTGGTGCCCCTGGCCCACCAGCAGGTGGCCCGCGTCCTCAATGCCGGTCTGCAGATCACCCCCGACGCCGAGGGAAAGATCTGCGATCTGCGCGCCCGCGCGGTCGTCGTCGACGACTTCCACGGCCAGGGCCCTGGCCCACCTGCCGCCCACCGGGAAGCCGCGCGTCCTTGCCGCCCGCTACGGGTTCGTCGACTCGCACTGAGCCCGGGTTGTGCCCTCGGAGGGCTCCTCGCTCCAGCGGAACCAAGCGCCGTCGATGTGCAGGAGGAAGCCGGTCGCCTCGTGACATGCCGTCCTGCCCGGTTCCCGTTCCGGCCCGACGCGGCGCTCCCTCGCCCGGCCACGGCACTGCGAGCTGCTGGAGGTTAGCACCTTTGAGAGCTGGCTGAAACTCCCGTAAATGCGCCGGGAGTGCTGCAAGCCTCACAGCGCCACTGTCCACAGACGCGGGGGAAGTTCCGTGAAGAACAGTGCGGGTGCAGTGCTTGCCGCTGCGGCGGCGGTCCTGACCTTCGGTGCTCTGGGCGCACCGGCATCCGCCGAAGCCCGCGGGGGGTACTTCTGACGGGTCGAAGTGGTACATCGGAAGCGGCAACTCCCACGGGGTGGTTGGCTGGGGCATCCCGAACTCACGGTCGCCTGGGCCGACGCCGCCTACGGGGGTGCCCTCATCGACTGGGCCCACCACTCACTTGGCCTCACGCTTGAAACGGTGCCCCGCCGCAAGGACCAGGACGGCTTAGCTGTCTTCGCAAAGAGGTGGAGAGTGGAACGGGCCATTTCGTGGATCATGAAAGCACGCAGGAACGTCCCGCGCTGGCCAAGGACAGCGCGGCGATTCACCGACGGTGGCTAGGTCCTCAAGAGCACACGCCGGAGGGCTTCGAGCGCCGCCTCCAGCATTTTGAACACCCCACTCACGAGGGCTTCGTCATCTGCCTGCACAGCACCGGCCAGATCGTCGGCGGCGTCAACATCAACAACATCGTCCGAGGCGCCCTCCAGAGCGGGACGTTGGGGTACACCGCCTACGCCACGACCGCTGGCCGTGGCTATATGACGGAAGAGCTGGGCCTCGTCGTCCGCCTCGCCTTCGACCAGCTGGAACTGCACCGGCTCGAGGCGAACGTCCAGCCGGACAACACGCCATCGCTGAACCTCGTCGCGCGCCTGGGCTTCCGACAGGAGGGCTACCCAACCGCCTTCCAGTTCATCAACGGCGAGTGGCGCGGTCACGAGCGCTGGGCCATCACAGCCGATATCGCACCCGGATACGCGCGTGCCTACGCGAGGCCCACAATCGGCGGCTGAGACGTTCACGGAAGGCTCCTCAGAAGCGGCTCTTAAAGTACCTATCCTGCGGTAAGACGCCAGGTCAGAGTGTTGCCCGGACTGAAGAGCGGCAGTCTCTCCTCAGCGCGCCGCAGGCCGGAGCCGAAGGGGGAAATGTCGTTGCTCTGCGCGCAGCTGGCGTCGCCGCGCGTTGTTTTCCCGTCACCGACACTCGTACTCGACATACTCTCTTTCCGGTGCTCCACTGGAAGACATGGCAGCGCTTCGTCTCACGCAAGCAACGATCGGCGTACTCAACGAGCTGCTCGACGCGTCGCAGGAGGAGCCGACTTGGGGGCTGAAAATCTGTGTTCAGGCAGATCTTGGTTCCAGTACCGTGTACCCGGTGTTGGATCGTCTGTCGAAGCTGGGGTGGGTTATCAGCTGGAGTGAGAGCACTCCGCATCCCGGCAGGCCACCGCGCCGCTTCCATGCTCTGACAGCGGACGGGCGTACTCAGGTGCGACAGCTCTTGGAGCAGCGATCGGCCAGGCGGCGGCTTTCTCTTCGGCTTCCGTTGTGGGGCCAGACCTGATGATCCTTAAGGTTTGGGGCAGGAGTGTCAGCGCGGGCTGTTTGATCACTATCATCGGCCTGTCGGTCAACTGGCCGCTGGCGGCTTGGCTGGGTCTGCTTCCCGGTGCCTGGTGCCTGTACCGGTCTGCCCGTCAGCAGTGGGCGTGGTGGGGCGGTACGTCGCGGGGTGGGCGCCCTCTCTCCGCCCTGGGTGCCCGCTCGGCATCACTTCTCACCACGGCGGTCACTGCCTCCGCGGTTCGCTTTGCGGGGTCCCGCCGACCTCATCTGTACGGTGAGTGGCTGGCCCACCTCGAGGGTGACAACCCTTTGACCGGAGCAAGGCTGACGTTACATCAGCGCCACCGTGCCGCTCTGGGCTTTCTGATAGCGGCAGTGCGCATGCGCGCAGCGGACGGCGCGGCGCAACTTTGGAGGCCTGTGGACTGGGTGCTGTCGACCGATCGGAGGCTCAACACCTGCATCACCGCTGTAGTGGTGTTGACTGCCGCCTATCTTGTGCGCACAGATGGGCTTCACGCGGTGATTGCCGGGGAGTGGCAGACCTGCGCGGGAATGGGTGGTTGTCTCTATTTGCTGGCCCGTTGGCTGCGGGGTGTGCGGTCGATCCCGGTGCGCGTGCGCGGCGGGCGCAACTCCGGCGACACCAGGGGCGGACCGCCGTAGGCACACGACCGGGTCGCCTGGATCGCCCCCCCGCACCCGCGTGCGTTCGCAGCTGCTCTCCGCGCGCGGGGATGGCCTTCCACTCGCTGACGCTGTCCTTCGCGCTAGGTCTGTCCTTGAAGAGCTGCCGCTCATCGACTCTTTGGGGTCATTGTGCCGGGTGCTGTTTGGAGTCCTTCCGGCGAGGGCCACGCGGGCGGGTGCGGTGTGCGTAGGCTGCGGTTGGCTTCATGTTGTCCGGGTGGGGTAAATGTTCGATTTTCTGGAAGTTGCTCAGAACGGCCTCTTCGCCGGGTAGATGCCCAGGTCGGCGAGACTGCTCCCCGCGCCCGCGGGGATGGACCCACCGGCATCGCCGTACCCGCCGCGGCGTGGAGTCCGGCCGCGCAGATCGTGACTGCCTTCGCGTAGCGTTTGGCCGGGCTGGCTGGCCGGCTCGAGGATGGACAGTCGCGCCCCTACGCAGCCGCTTCCCTGCGATGGTAAAGGCGCACCGTCTTATCCATGCCGGCGGTGGCCAGTAGGCGCCCGTCCGGAGAGAACGCCACCGAATTCACCCCCAGAGAGTGGTCGGCGAAGGGCATTGCGAGAGTGGAGCGAGTGGCAACGTCCCACAGCCGCACCGTCTTGTCGTCACTTCCCGTGGCCAGGAGGCGCCCGTCGGGGGAGAACACCACCGACCGGATCGAGCCGTCGTGGATGAGTGAGTCGCTGAGCGGAGTGAGGGTGATGGTCTCCCACAGCCGCAGCCTGTTGTCAGAGCCGCCCGTGGCCAGGAGGCGCCCGTCGGGGGAGAACGCCACGCAGTTGACGTCTTTGGAATGCGCGGTGAAGGGAGCGCCGACTGGGGTGCGGGTGGCGACGTCCCACAGTTGTACCGTGCCGAGGCTGCTGGCAGTGGCCAGGATGTATCCGTCGGGAGAAAAGGCCACCGACCGCACCCGGCCGTCGTGTTCGAGTGGTTGATCGACTGGGGTGCGGGTAGCGATGTTCCAAAGCTGCACGGTCCAGTGGCTGATGGCGGTGGCCAGGAGGCACCCGTCGGGAGAGAAGGCCACAGCCGTCAGACGGTGGGTGTGTTTCAGCCGCTTGCCGACCGGGGCGAGGGCGGCGGTCTCCCATAGCCGCAGCCTTTTGTCGTCGCTGCCCGTGGCCAGGAGGCGCCCGTCGGGGGAGAACGCCACGCAGTTGACGTCTTTGGCGTGAGAGGAGCTGGCGGTAGGGGTGCGGGTGGCAACGTCCCACAGTTGCACCGTGCCGAGGCTAATGGCGGTGGCCAGGATGTATCCGTCGGGAGAGAAGGCCGCCGACAGCACCTGTCCCTTGTGGGGCAGGGTGGCAAGAGCGGAGTAGGCGGCCTGCGCCTGGTCCCCCGGCCTTTGCACGAAGTGGCTCCTGGCGGCTGGGCGGGGTTCGGGCTGCGGCATTGCCGTCCCTGTTCCGTCCGGGGCGGTCGGGTCGGGAGCAGCGGAGGAGCGCCGTCGGTTCGGCTGCAGCAAAGTGAGCGCCTTCCACCGGGTCCGCCAGGGCTCAAGGGCGGGAGATCCGTGGTCGGGAGACTGGCACTGGTGTCCGCGCTCGTCCCAGGACAGCAGGGTGCGCACCAGCGCCATCAGCTTGTCCATGCTCACGTACTTGGCGTTCAGGGCGGCGCTCTGGGTTGCGATGGGCAGCGCCCCGGGGCCGAAGAGCTTGTGGGCGCGGGCCTCGATCGTGCGCAGGGAGGGATTGCCCCGCTCGACCCGAAGCCGGCGCAGACGCTCGGCCTGGTCGGCCAGCGCGGCTTCGTAGGTGTCCGTGCCGCGGTTGGTCTCTTCAGACTGCGCCATGGGCCTGCTCCCGTCGTGCAGCGTATATCGCACGGTAGCGGGCTGGCCGTTGAACGACGCCAGCTTTGGCGGAACAGCCCCGAAGGACGTGTGCCGTGCGCTCCGGGTGTTCGGCCGGACCCCGGCCCCGTGCGGCGTTGTGACACAGGCGATCGGCCTTCTACGGGACTGTTCCATTTGTGCAGGTCATGACTCTGGGCGGTGCCATAAAGGAGGCATGACCGAACCTCAGAACCCGCAGCAGTCCGGCCCGTCAGGGCCGGAGCCGTTCCTGTCCCTGCACACCGCCGTCGTCCTGCTCGCTGCCGTCGTCATCGGCCTCGTCCTCGGCGGGCTCACCTGGCTCACTCAGGTGTCCGCCGCGGCCGCCGTCCTCGCCGGGCTGGCCGGCGCCGGCGTCAGCATCCCGGTGCTGCACTCCCTCATCCGATGACGGGGCGCCGGCACAGCTGAGGGCTCTGGTCTGGATCATCGTGCGGACTAGAGGAAAATGCTGCGACATGGAGTCCGGCCAGGCAGACCGTGGCTGTCTTCTCGTAGCGGGCAGCGATGCCGCGCCACTGCTTGATCGGTTGATGCACCGTTCGAGGAGCAAGCCATAGTGACGCATAGAGGAATGCCCCGGTTGCGGCGCAGTGAGATCGGGTATCGGCGTACGACCTGGTAGAGCGAGACGATCACTACCCAGGCGCTGTCGGTGAATGTCTCGTCGCCTCGGACGTACCGCCGAGTCATGCGTACGGGCCCGGGCAGCATGGCCTGCACGAGCACGCGGGCTGCTGCTCCCCGCGCGCGGGGATGGGCCCTGATCGTCAGCCTTGGCGGCCCTGCCGATCTCCTGCTTCTGTACGAGCGGGGTGGATCTCTGCCGTTCGGGCGGTGTGATTGAGGCAACTGAGCCTGCGGGTGAGTTGGTTGCGCGTAGGCTGCGTTGGATGTCTCGTTCAACGGGGTGGGGGATATGTCCGATTCTTTGGAAGTTGCTCAGAACGCCTTGC
This sequence comes from Streptomyces sp. NPDC046925, assembly GCF_040644915.1. Taxonomy (NCBI): domain Bacteria; kingdom Bacillati; phylum Actinomycetota; class Actinomycetes; order Kitasatosporales; family Streptomycetaceae; genus Streptomyces; species Streptomyces sp. NPDC046925. The sequence goes on from NZ_JBEYWZ010000015.1 coordinate 193,206, forward strand.
GCTCCTGGTGAATGCCCAGGTCAGTGAGGCTGCTCCCCGCACGCGCGGGGATGGACCCCGGGCTGCGGCCAAGGCGCGTACGGAGCGCGCGCTGCTCCCCGCGCGCGTGAGGATGAACCCCACCTGGGCGCCGGTGAATGAGGCTGCCCTCTGCTCCGTTGGCCGGGGGAGTGGGTCCCGAGGGTCTTTTTCCCGTGATCGTGTGGATGCCCCCGGTGGGGGTGGCGGTGTGTCAACCGTGCTGGCTGCTGTTGCCGAGGAGCAGCTCGCTGCCCACATCGACGCTGCATGGCAGATACTCCGGCAATCTCACGAAACGGGCGTAGCCCAGCGGTACCCCGGACACATGCGGGGGATCGCCGAGATGTTGGAGACGCTCGAGGTGCACACACGGCTGGCTCGCCTGCCGATCCGCGCTGGGAATGGGGCGAGATTGCAGCCGTCGGCGGCCCGTTCGAGTGGGTCGAGGGCGCATGTCGGCACCTCGCCCCCCCGTCGAAGTGCGCAGCGCGCTCACGGACGGGCTGCTTGCACATCCCTGTACAGACTGCGACAAGCATGGCGAAGGCCCTGCCCGGAACCACCGGGCGGGGCCGGTCCACGTGCAGAAGAAGCTGAGCGCTACACACCCTGCTCCGTGATGTCCGTGATCTTCACAGACATCTTCGTGCCGGACGAGGCCGTACTGATCATCGTCTGCGTGTAGTCGAGAGTCGTCCGATCCGACAGTTCGCCCGTCTCAATGACCGGCCCGGAATCGTCACCAGAGATCTCGTACGTGATGTCGTACACCGCATCAGGATCAAGATTCTCACTCGGACCGACGTACGACAGGCTCGGCTCGACCGTCAGATTGCAGCCCGCCGAACCGAAACACTGCCGCTCCGTCGTGCGCAGCGTCATTTCGAAGTCATCGACGACCGGCGTCCCGTACGTCGGCTCCGCGTCTGCCTCCTCTGCAAGGACGGTCTCGGCGTCGTCGCTCGGAGTGCTCGACGCGATGGCGGCCGGCTTGCCGTCGTCCCTGGACTGCACGACGTAGATGCCGGTTCCCACGATGGCCGCGATGATGGCGGCGGCTGCTCCGATGATGATCGCGTTGCTGCCGCGCTTCTTTTCCGGCGATGCGGGCTGCTGCGGCGGGAGTTCGGGCTGCGGTGGTGGCGTGGTGGTGCTCATGGTTCCCCCCTTGCGGTTGTGCTCTGTCTGCGCATGATGCGACCTTGAGTGGGGAGCGTGAAGGCGTTGTGTTGAACTCGTAACACGCGCGTTCGTGCCACGGTTGGCGCGGCGCTCTTCGTAGCAGGTGGAGTTTCGCGAATGTCTGCATCTCAGGGGCGGTCTGATACGACAATCACCGCATGGATGCAGGGGATCTTGCGACTTGGGTCGGCTCCGGATTCGCCGCCATCGCGGCTGGCGCCACCTTGTGGACCCTTAAGAGCCAGCGCCAGCAGATCACCGAGCAGCGCGGGTTCATCGCGAAGCAGAGCGACTTGATCACAGAGCAGGCCGCGAACCTGCTGCTGGAACGTGAGGAGCTACGCGCGGCGTTGGCCGACAGGCGCATCAGCCAAGCACAGATGGTCACCATGGAGGCTAGCGAATCCGTCGGGACCACAGCCCATGCTGATCGGAACGGGGATCCGATCGCCAACATTCTCGTCGTGGAAATGCACAACGCGAGCAGCGAGCCATTGCACGATGTGACGGCTCATTTCGGCGGCGAGCCATCCTCCAGTGGTGCCCGGCTCACGCTTGCAACACTCAGGGGAGGTGACCGATGGGTAGCCATGGGGAGTCCAACCGGCCCTGTCGTGCCGACCATGGGCGGTGGTGAGCATTGGCGGTTCTCGTCTGAGACCGATGCCATCGCCCGGGGTGGGCGCCCTCACCTCGTGTTCACTGACAATAACGGTGTGCGCTGGCAGCTGGATGAATACGGTGGCTTGCGCGAGTTTCGGTAGCCGCTGCACGTGACGAAGCCCCGCCGCACCGGGGTCGATGCGGCGGGGCCCTCTTTGCCTTGCGCGACCCGGCGCGTACTCAACAGTGCGGCAGCAAAAGCTAGTTGTGGACGTTCGTCCTGCCGCCCCACTTCTGGTACACGGTCGTCGTCCGCCTGCTCGATGTGGACGCGCTCGCGCCCGGCGGTGAGCATGGCGCGGACATCTCGGTCACCGTCACTGGGGCCACGACGCCGGAACAAGCCGCAGCCCTGGCTGCGACGTTGACCGCTGCTCTGCAGCCGATGCTAGACGGGCCCAGGGGGACGGCGTCCGGGGCCGGAGGGGGCTCAGCAGTGTGACAGTGCCGACGGCCTCCGCTGTCAGTCCTGCCGGGAGGTGCGCGACGGGCGAAACCTGCTCCCCGTGCGCGGGGATCAACCCGTCGCGGCGTTCAGCCACAGCCGCGGGGCCCACGGCTCTCCGCGCGTGCGGGGGTGGACCCCATGAAGGGGAGCCAGGCCAGTCCGGTCTCGTCTGTTCCCCGCGCGTGCGGGGGATGGACCCTGCGTACAGAACGTCGACCTGCTGTACCGTCACTGCTCCCCGTACGCGCGGGGATGGACCCAAGCCACTCCAGGTGCCGCAGAGCCCGCCTGACTGCTCCCGGCACGTGCGGGGCTGGATCCTTCGAGCTGGTGGTGGGGCAGGGCGATGTGAGTTGTATGGCGGGGAGTCCGGCCGGGGGTGGTGTGGTGAGGGGGAATTCGTTCTTGGGGATGGCCAAGTCGACGCTGCTGATATGGGGTTCGGAGTCTGGGGCGATCGCGCCGGGTCGCCTCAGGGCAGGCAGGCTCGGGGGCGGGCCCGCCCGGACGTGTTCAGGTTGCGAGCAACTGGCCCAGTGGGCGGCCCTGGTCGGCGTCGGCTGCTGCCCGGTGTGCGAGTTCGCCGTCGTCGTCGAAGACCGTCCCGTGCCAGTGGTCGGGGGCGAGGGCGGTGGCCAGTTTGACGTGCGTGCCGAAACGCGCCGCCGCTGTGTACAGGATCTGCAGGGTGCGCAGCGCGTCTGCGTCGAGCGTGCCGATCCGTACCAGCCACACCTGGCGGGTATGGTCGAACGTTCCCACTGAACGCAGGAGTTGTAGCTGCTCGCCCCAGGCCGGATTCTCGCAGTGGGCGGACTGGCAGGTGGCTTCCAGCAGCCACCGGGTCGAGGACCTTCCAGAAGTCGAAGACATACCTGCGACCGTAGCCCCTGCTGCTGACAACCGGATGCTGCCCGTCTCCATCCGGTGGCCGTGCAGGCCTCCGGGGATGTCGTTCCGCGATGCAACTGGGAGTCAGTCGAGGGCCTCTGCCAAGATCAATGTCAGTGAAAGCGGGAGTCACCGCACCTGCATTGCCGCAGGCGGCGCGCGTGCCCGCGGCGGCATCCGGTCCTATCGCGGTACGTGGCTGGTGCAGTCATACGACATCCGCCGACGCGTCGAAACGACTCCGGCTCTGAGCCAGTCCGTGCTCGTGGCGGGCCCGCAGGCGCAGGGCACCCTTGGGGGCGCAGTAAGGGGGTGCCACGTGGGCAGGCGTCGGGGAGGGGCCGATATGGGCAGCGCGGGGTGCATCAGGTCGAACTGCTCCCTGCACGTGCGGGGGTGGATTCCTTGATCGGGTCGGTGAAGCGTGGGCCTCTCAATTGCACTCTTTATCAGCGGCGGTGGCCCCTGCTCGGCTTGTGGCCCTGCCAAGCGGGCGGCGTATTCGTGGCGGGGGCTTCGCGGGCGGCCCGGGTGTGCGTACGGTGCCTCTGGTGTCTCATTCAGCGAGGTGGGGGCATATGTCCGATTCTTTGAAAGTTGCTCAGAACGACCTCTTCGCCGAGTAAATGCCCAGGTCGGCGAGACTGCTCCCCGCGCACGCGGGGATGGACCCGACGAGGTCGAACGCACCGAGGACCAGGTCCGCTGCTCCCCGCGCACCTGGGGGTGGTCCCGACGAGCTGCGAGTTCTTCAGCAGCTTCCGAAGTGGTCGCCGCAAGCGGGGAGATGGCTGTCTTTGGTTCGCGGCCCGCTCCCTGCCGGCAGATTCTCGAAGGAGACCCCGGGGGCTGAGTGCCATCCAGATCATCGCGGCTGCCACGGCCGTGACGGTCGTCAGCGGCACCAGGGGGATCACCGACTGGGGCCCGGGCCACTTCGGCGGCTGGTGGAGTGTCACCACCGTGCCCGTGCCGGGCGACGGCGGTGGCAGCATCGCCGGGGGCGGCGCCCTGGCCCTGGCCGGCGTCGGCAGCCAGTCCTGCACGCATCGTGCATCGTCCGCGACGGCCGCGCCTTTTCGCCTTCGGCTCCGAGGGCGCAGGCAGTACCACCGCCCGGCTCCTCGCGGCCCGCGGGGCAGGCAGGAGGTCGGGCCCGGCCGTCGGACGCTGCTGCTCAGCGGATCCTGGTCCAGGCGTGCCACTTGCTGGAGTAGAACTCCGAGCGCCACACCTGGGAACTGCCGACCTTGACGTCAATGGCCCGCCGGGTGCCGTTGTGGCTCCACCCCCAGTCGTGGGTGTCGTCGGCACGTCCTGAGTTCGGCATCTCGACCCACTTGCCGGCGTTCTTCCAGTCGTGCCAGATGCGGCGGTTGGCGCTCACGCCGAATATTTCATCGACGGTGCCGTTGCCGTCCCAGTCGGCGGCCCGGGCGTGGGAGCCGCACTTGAGGTAGCCGACGTGGCGCCACGGCGAGGTCACCTTGCAGTCCCGCGGTGCGGACGCTGCGGCGTGCCCGCCGGTTCCGACTCGGATCGTGCTGAATACCGGCTGCGTGGCTGCGGAGCTGTCCCCGCTCGGAGCGGCACTGGCAGGCTGGGCGGCCAGCAACAGGCCCACGGCAACGGATATGCCCGCTGCCGCAAGCCCTGCATTCGGGATGGTGCGCATGTATTTCCCCCTTGTGTGTCGGTGAGTTGTGTGGTCGGGGAAGGACGCTACGGGGGCCGGGCACATTTGCGCGTCACCCGGTGGTTTGAGGTGTTGCCCCAACCGGCGCATCAGCGGGGTAAACCCGGGATTTACACCGGTGGTTGGATACGGCTGATTCGGGCCGGCACGTGTCCGCGGGCGGCACACCGCTGCATCCGGCGCATTCCCTACCGCGAGAGTTGCAGCGATTCATGAACTACCGCCGAGGTTTACCCGGGGACCAACCATGCGCGGGATGACCCGCAATCGTATCCGTCGCTAGCTTTGCCACTGACCACGATTGCTTCCTGAGGCAGCAATTCACGATCCCGGTCGGGACGAGAGAAGGGTCCGCAGGTGAAGTCAGTGATGAAGGTGAAGTGGGCGACAGGAGCGTCGGCCGTTGCCGGCCTGCTCCTCGCCGGCCAGGTCGCCCATGCGGCACCGTCCGGTACGGACACCGGAACGCGGTCGGCGGAAAGCAGGATCCAGGCCGGGGGGAGTGAGGAAGGCGGCGCCCTGGCATGCACCGGCTCCTGGACCTTTAAGTCGCCTTGGGGCCACACCGGAAAGTTCAAGTGCGGCTCCCATGTGCTGCGCGCCGACTGGGACAACAACGGTACGCCGGACGAATACTTCGGCATTGCCCCCAACCGCACCATCTGGCACGACTGGAAGAACGCCGGACGGTGGGTCGAGATGCCGAACAATGGGCGCGCCGACGACACTCTGAACATCGGGCGCACCGGAAACGGGCGGTATGTCCGCGTCAAGGTCGGAGGGCACATCTGGGTTTCGATCTTCAGCAGCGGCAAGTGGCACAAGTGGTACATGGTCGAGTGAGTGTGAAAGACGCGGTGGGTGTGATGGGCGGCTTTCACCTTCTCCTCGAATGCCTCCTGAAGTCGCTCCTTTTGGTGGGGAGCAAGGCGTCCGGGTATCCGTGCAGCCTGGGGGAGTAGGAGATCCACTGGACTGGTGCCAGCTCGCCGTCCACGGTGAGCACGTCTTCGCCGAGATGCATACTCAAGGACCCGGCCATGTCGTTGATATCGGCCGGGACCGGCGAGCCTGCAAGGACGGTCGGGGCGGTGAACCCCGGTGTGTCCAGGCCGGCGTCCGCGCACGGGCGGGTGGGCCAGGTGTATCCGCGGGACATCCATCCGGGCGGCAGGGCGGCGGCGAATTCCCGCCCGTCGTCCAGCCGCCGGCAGCGGTTGGGTGTTTCTCGCCTGTCGGCGCAGCAGCAGGCTGATGGCCGGCGTTCAGCCGGTGCCGATGGGCGGGTATGCGTCGCGCATGCGTTGCACGGTCATCGCTGCAACGGCACGCACGTCGCTTTCGCCCAGTGGCGCCGGAAGTGTTGAGGAGCTGAGAGAGAAGCCCTCGATCAGTGTGAACAGGAGGAGGGCTTCACGTCGCAGGGCTTCCTCGCTGACGTCCTTGTCCGCGAGGACGTCGCGCAGGAGTGCGCGTATGGCCTCGGTTCCCCGGACCGATGTCTTGGCGATCTCGCTGGCGAGTTCGGGGTCGGTGCGCGCAGCGACGTGGTACTCGATCAGGGCGCTGTTTTCTCTGCGTTCTTGGTCTGTCGTGGGGGCGACAAGTGAAATGGCGTCGACGAGCCGCGAGACCGGATCGGTCGCGGGCGTGGCGCGGCGCCGCACGATGCGCTGGACGAGCATGCCGAGCGTGAAGCGCATGACCTCGCGGAAGGTGTCGCCGAAGTAGTGCCGGATGCTTCCGATCGCCAGGCCTGTCCGCGCGGCGATTCGCGCGAGGGTGACCGAACGAAGCCCGTGCTCGGCGATCTCGTCGATGACGGCGTCGGCGATCAGTTCTCGGCGGGCCTCGGGGGCAACTCTTGGCGGCATGAGGCGAGTCTAGCGTCTTTAGCATGGCTATGCTAATTTTCTAGCATGAGCGTGCTAGAAATGGTTATCCGCCGTGGCGTCCTCCGCGCCGCCACGGAACAGGGCGCAGCGTGAACAGCGGGCACCAGCCGGCGGCGCCCGGTCACCGCGACGAGGACCCCGCATGGAGCTTCGGTTCGTTCCCGGGTCTCGACGGCGACCCAGGAACGTGGTCGAAAACTTCCCCGGCCCCGGGAGCGCCGCTGCCGCGGTTCCGCCCCTCCCTCACCCTGGAGCGCACCCGGTTCACGGCTCGGCTGCCCGATACCTCTACGGTCACCGTCGATGTCGATCACGTTGCGGGGCTGGCTTCGCTCTACCGCGGTGCTCGGCATGTGCAGACGGCGGAAATGCCGGTGCGGTTCGCCTGTGGTGCCGACCGCATCGACGTCGCCGCGAGCCGCTATGGCATGGAGCGGATCCACCTGGTCGGCGCCGACGGCAGCAGACGGCGCCTTGATCCCGCACCGGGGACTCCCGAGTACTGGCGAGCCCGGCTCTCCCGCCGGCACCCCGGTCTCGGACGTGCTCTGGCCGTCGCCGCGATCGTCGTCCCGCTGGCCAACCTGACGCTCATCGCGCCCCGACTACTGGCAACAATCACGCAGGTGCCGTGGTGGGCAGATCATTTCGCGCCCTTCGTCTCGCCGATTCATCCGCCGGCCTGGGCGAACACAGCCCTCACCATCACCGCGGGCCTGGCAGGAGTCGAACGGGCACTCACCTTCCGGCACCACCGGCTGCTGGATGCCGCAACTGACGGGATGACCGGCTAGAACCCGGCGGCACTCCCCACAGAACACGGCTCCACCGCCGCCACGCGCCCCGCGTGATGGCGGCCCGTCAGAAAGGAAACCATGCGATAACGCCCTGCCCCTTCGAGCTCCCCGCGGTATCTCCTGGCAACCGCCGCCGCAGCCGTATCGACGCTCCTCATTCTCACCGGCTGCTCACCCGCAACGCCTGAACCCGGGAGTTCCGCCCCTGAGGCCGACCTCAACGCATACCACCAGCAGAAACCCGACTGGACTGCGTGCAAGGACACAGCAAAGAGCGAGTCCGACAAGAAGCTGTTCGCCAACCCGGCGCTCGAATGCGCCCGAGTCGAGGTCCCGGTCGACTACGACAAACCCGGGGGCAACAAGGCGCAGGTAGCGCTCACGCGTCTGCGCGCCACCGATGACGCCCGGGGATCACTGCTCATCGACCCGGGCGGTCCCGGTGGTTCAGGCACTCAGATGGTCGCGTCCACCCAGCCGCTCTGGCAGTCCAACCCCATAGCGAAACACTTCGACATCGTCGGCTTCGACCCCCGCGGCATCGGATCCTCGACGCCCTCCCTCGACTGCTACACCGACAAGGAGTACGACGCCGGCGAAGTCCCCCGTTACGGGGCCGTGTACGACATCACCACGGCCGGCCAAGCCGCTGAACTCGCGAAGCGGTGCACAGACGCGTCCGGCGGAGTCGAAAACCTCGCGAACGCGGGGTCCACCAATGTCGTGCAGGACATGGACATCATCAGAGAAGTCCTGGGCGACGACAAACTCAGCTACCTCGGATACAGCTACGGCACCGAGCTCGGGGCCATGTATGCCACGACCTACCCCGACAAGGTCCGCGCGATGGTCCTCGACGGTGCCGTATCGCCCAACCTGACGGCGAAGGAGTTCCGAGCCGCCTCCTTCGAAGGTCTGCAGGCGCGCTTCAACGACCTCGCCGCTCTCTGTGCCGAGTCCCCGGGCTGCGTCCTCGGCGACGACCCCGAGGCGGCCAATGAGCGCCTGCACGATATCGTCCAGCCCGCCATCGATGCCCCGATCGAATCTTCCAGCGGCCGCAAGGTGAGCGTGTGGGACGTCTATCTCGGCATCAGTTCTGGCCTGTTCTCCGAGAAGAGGTGGCCGGTGATCATCTCTGCGCTGGCCGCCCTTGACGCCGGACGCCCCGACGAGATCCTCGCCTTGCGTGATCTCGCCTACGGCCGCGGACCGGACGGCGTCTACAACACGGACCTCGACACCAACATCGCCGTACGCTGCATGGACTGGCCCCGGCGCACGGCCGAGGAACACACCGCTCTCGCACGCCACATCGGAGAGGTGGCACCGATGTTCGACCTCGATGTCTTCACGGGCGCCTCCTACCACAACGAGTGCGCATCATGGCCCGCGCCGCCCACGCGAGATGAGCCGTGGCTCACCGATACGGCCGACCTGCCCAAGACGCTCGTTGTCTCGACCACCGGGGACCCCACAACCCCCCACCAGGGCGGCATCGAGATGGCTCGCGCCCTGGACGCAAGCCTCCTGACCGTCGACGGCAAGCAGCACGGCGCCTACGTCCTCGGAGGCAACGAATGTGTCGACAACACCGTGAACTCGTATCTCATCGACCTCGAAACCCCACCCCAAGACGCCCGCTGCACCCTCTGACCAGCACCCTCGCGCTTGTCGGCCTGGGCCTCGGATTCAGGCCCTCTGACTCCTCGGCGGTTCCTCGACATTGCAACACCTTCGGGGTCTTGCTTTGCGACGAGATCTAGAACTCACCCCGGTATCCCAGGGCTGAAAGAGGCCGTCCTAGACAAGCGTCGTTCGCTGCGTCTGGAACACCCCCCACTCCGGTGGGGAGGATCTGGGCGGCACGGCACGCCGGTCGATCACCGCCGGAGAACCCCCACGGGTGCTGGGGTGGTCGGCAGGTCATTCGTAGTCGTGTGGTTTGGCCAGGTTTACGGCGCCGGTGGGCGGGGGCGTGTTCACGCAGGAAGTCGGTTACGCGGTGCAGTTGGCCTGCGGCGGTGGTGGTGAGATGGTCGAGGGGGAGGGCGCGGGCGTTGTGGTCGGCGGCCCGCTCCAGGGCGGTGATGTGGCTTCGGCCCGGGCGGTGCTGTTCGGCGAAGACTTCCCCCAGGTGCGGGCCGTGGATGAGGACGGGGCCGACGGGGCGTCCGTTGACGGTGAAGAAGGCGTAGTGGTCGTACTGGTCGAGGCCGGCGACCTGCGCGGCGCCCGGTCGTTCTCCCCGTTCCTCGGTGATCGGACTGACGGCGGTGCGGGAGCCGCGGGTGGCGGAGAGGGCGGAGGCGTTCTGGATGAGGGACTGGCGAACCGCGACGAGCAGCCGTGACAGGAGCTGGGTCAGTGCGTGGAGCTGGATCTTGTATTTGCGGAAGTCTTCGAACATGGAGGCGATGGAGTCGCCTCCCGTCCCGGCGAGGGTGGTGAGTTCGTCGAGGTAGCCGCGGAAGGGCACCCGTTGTTCTTCGGGCAGCTCGGCGCGGGAGCGTCCGGCGCGCAGCAGGTCGCGGTTGATCAGGGCGGTCAGCAGCTTGTCGGTGGGCCCGTTGCCCGCGGTGCTCGCCCAGACGATCCACCGGTTGTCCATGGCCCACCGGATGTCGTAGACGCCGCAGGGCTGGCCGAGGAGGCGTGGGCGATGGGGTCGGCGGCCAGCCGGGCCAGGGGGTTGAGCCCATGCGCGTGCGCGCCCTGCCCCTGACCGCCACCGTCCTCACCGCGACAGCCGCCCTGCTCCTGACCGCCTGCGGCAACGGAGACACCCCCGATGACGCGAAGCGGACCAAGAAGCCGGCCGCAGCCGACGCCACCGCCCGGGCGGCCGGGGTAGTGGACCGTGCCGAGGCCCACCGGATCGTCGACCACTACGAGAAGGTCAGCAACGCCGCGAACAAGGCCCGCAACGCCCGGCTGCTGTCCACCGTCGAGGGCGGCAACCTGCTGGAGCGCAGCAGCGCCGCCTACGAGCAGTTCGAAACCCTGAGCGCGAAGGACCAGAAGGCCTACGTGGAACCGTTTTTCTACAAGGAGCGCACATTCTTCATCCCGGCGAAGGGCAAGGCCGACTGGTTCACGTTCACCGGGCGCAGCACGGATACCCCCGAGGCCCGCCGCAGCCTCCACGTCTTCGACAAGACCGAGGACGGCTGGCGGATGACGGTGTCCGTCGCCGCCGGCACCACCCTCCCGAAGATCGCCACCGACGCCGACGGTCTGGCAACCCCGGTGGCCGCCACCGCCGGCGCCGGCGCCCACACGACCGCCGACATCCCCGACGCGTACGAGGACCTGTGGACCACCGGCGGCAAGAAAGAAGGCCGGATCCTCGCCGACAACAAGGTCACCCGGGAGGCCAAGGACGGCTACCGCGACCGCAACGACGGCTGGGACCCCCGCCAGGCCCGCCGCTACTTCCTGCGCAGCGAGCCCAAGCACCGCGACACCTACGCCCTGAAGACCGCCGACGGCGGCACCCTGGCCGTGGTGCCCCTGGCCCCCGATCAGCTCAGAGGCGGAACACGACGTCAGAATGGAACGGCCAGCCCAGCCTCGCGCAATCGAAGCAGTGCCATGCTCATGCACTCGGCGACCGAGGCCCCGTCGGCCCTCATCGCACCGTCCAGCGGCCCACCAGAGGCGGCGAATGTCCACGCCGGCTGACCGTCACGCATGCGCTCCGCGTCGACCCGAATCATGGCACCGACCCCCTGCTCGCCAAGCCACTCCAGGATGGCCAGCGTCACGTCTTCGACGCCGCTGTCCAGGTCCACCTTGAGCCGCCGCCCCATCCCCTTGATCATGGCCGCAACCTTACTTAGCATCTGATCGGGTCACGTCACACCCACTCAAGGCGACTCAGACCATTAAGAACAAGCTGAGTGCCTGCTCCAGATCCGGCTGTGACGTTGAGCGATGGGTGGCAGAGATGTTCGGCTGCGCGTCGGGTGCAGGCGTGTGTTCGGGTGCCACGGCAAGCGCGGCACCATCCACCAGGCACGCCGCGACGGCATGGAGGGCCAGCTCGGCGCGCTCCGCCAGGGCCTCAACGCCATTGTGCTGTGGACGACGAAGCGGCTCGGCGAGTCCTACGCCCGGAACACCCACGGACCTTGATCGGGCCCAGTTCGGGGCCGGCGCGGCCGCTAGAACGGACTGCCCAAGAGACTCGCTGCCTGGGCCGAGAATCGGACGCTGATCGTCCGCAGACTGCGTTTGCGCGTACGGCGACGCCAGGTGAGGGTAGAGATAGATCAATAGATCAAACGGTTCCCCGGCGGCGATCGAGGCCCTCACAGCGCGTGTCTTCGACAGCCCAAACTTTCTACGGCGTCCTGGGCTCCAACCAGCGCTTGATGATGATCTTCGTTAGCGGCGGGCCGTTCGGACCGTCGCCCGAGCGGCCATGGCGGCGTTCGGTTCATCGACAACGCGAACCGCGCATGAGAAGAGGAGACCCAAGATGGCAACGCAGGTCACCAAGGCGCTTCTGGTACGCCTCGAAGCACTGCCCGGCAGGGAGGACGACGTCCGCGACTTCTTGAACCAGGGGCTGACGATCGTCGAGGGGGAGCCCAAGACCGTCAGGTGGTTCGGAATCCAGTTCGGACCCTCGTCGTTCGGGATCTTCGATGCCTTTCCCGACGACGACGGGCGCCAGGCGCATTTGTCGGGTGAGGTCGCGGAGGCGCTCGGTGAACACACGGGTGAGCTCTTCGAGGAGCCCACGATCGAGCAGCTTGATGTCGTCGCCGAGAAGCAGCCCGCGTAGCGTAGGTGCTGCCCGCGGGGCGGCGTGATCAGCCCAGTGGCCTCAGCTAGCACTGACGAAAGCTGCTGATCATGAGTGTGTCGGCCTGCCTGCTCGTAGGTCTGGGTATGGGAAACCGTCAGTCGCGGCCGTCGAGGGCAGACGCTGTTCGTACTGCATACCGGCATCCAACGGGAGTCCCTGCCGCAGGAATTGGGCTCCGGCTCGGGCATGACCTGCTGGCGTCGGCCGGCCGCCTGGAACGAGGCGGGTGTGCATCCCTGGGGAGCGGCGCGATGACATCCATGAAGCCCTTCCCCGGCTGGCCCGCCGAAGTGGGCAACCGCCCGGCGGCGACAGTCGAAGAAGGCCTGCAGGTCTTGGCTGGTGGTAACGGGTCGAGGGTGTACGACAGCGTCATGTGTTGCACCGTGGGCTGCTGCGGCCCAGCGGCCACGACCGGGCGCGGTCGAGCGCGTGCGGTCCTCCAGGACGTCGAGGCGCCGGTCAGGCGCAAGCGCCACGTCGTCGTCCGGGAGTGACCCCGCCGGCCCCCTCGCTCCGTGCGCGGCCGTGTACCCGCCGGGCCCGCGCCAGTACGACGACATAGAAGTGCGCACCCGTGGGCATCGCCTTCCGATGTGCGACGACGGGCCAACGATCCAGTGACCGCTAGTGGTTTGGCGTGGGACGGGCATGCCTCAGTGCCTGCCGGGTTCCCGACGCGCCACCGGCCATGCCTGGCGAGTCGCCCCTTTTGACATGTCTTGTGGGGGTGGGACAGTGGGAGTGGTGAGGTCGTTCCGTGCGGCACTTTGTCCACGGTGATGTGCCCACCAGACCACGGGGACGGGCCAGGCCGACGTCAAGGCGTACGACCGGCAGCTGTGCGGGCTGATCGAGCAGGTCAAAGCCGAGCCAAGCCGTCCCGGATCATCTCCCAGGAGCTGTCGCTGGACCACGCGCCGGAGGCCCACCAGCAATTCGTCCACCGCGACGACGGCTGGACCAAGGTCATCCTCCACCCCGACGGCAGCTGAGCGGCGGCAGCACGGACCCGAACCGTTCCCCCGCCGACCACCGGAAGGAACCACGCATCATGACCAACGAACTGCACGGCAGGAAGGTCGCCATCCTGGCCACAGACGGCGTTGAGCGCGTCGAGCTCGAACAACCTCTCGGCGCACTGCTGGGCGCCGGAGCGCGGGCCGAACTCCTCTCCCTCCACACCGGCGAGATCAACGCGCGCCAGATGGACATCGACCCGGCCGGAACTTTTACCGTGGACAAGAAGGTCGCCGACGCCCGCGTGGGCGACTACGAGGCGCTCCTGCTGCCCGGCGGCACCATGAACCCCGACCAACTGCGAACCGACCGCGACGCCGTCGCCTTCGTGAGGGAGTTCGTGGAGACCGGCAAGCCCGTCGCCACCATCTGCCATGGACCCTGGATCCTGGCGGAGGCCGACGTGGTGCGCGGTCGCCGCCTCACGTCCTGGCCCAGCATTCGTACTGACCTGCGCAACGCCGGAGCCGAGGTCGTCGACGAGGAAGTCGTGATCGACGGCCAGCTGATCTCCAGCCGCAGCCCGCAGGACCTCCCCGCCTTCTGCGAGGCGATCATCGAACGCTTCGCCACCGCACTGAAACCCGCCTGATCGGGAGAAGACGTACACGGCCGGGAGCACGGCGCGCAGCGTTAGTGGCATGCAGCGTTAGTGGCGTGCGCACGTTGGGTGACAGCCTCACATCGGAGAAACCGGACAAACCGATATCGCAAAGCCACCGAAATGACCGCCGACACTCCACGGCCGAGCCCCCGTGAATCAGCAGAGGAGATCGTCATGGCAAGCAGCAACCGCGCCGTCACCTTCCAGAACCCGAAAGACATGCGCGTCGAGTCTCTCGACTTCCCGAAGCTTCAGATGCCGAACGGGAAGAAGGCCCCGCACGGGGTCATCCTCCGGATCGTCGCCACCAACATCTGCGGCAGTGACCTGCACATCTACCGCGGGTCCTTCCCGGTGCCCCAGGGCATGGTGATGGGGCACGAGATGACCGGGGAGGTCATCGAGGTCGGCCCCGACGTCGAGTTCCTCAGTGAGGGCGACCTCGTCTCCGTCCCGTTCAACGTCGCCTGCGGCCGATGCCGCAACTGCAGGGCACGCCGGACCGACGTCTGCGAGACCACGAACCCCAAGGTGGCCTGCGGAGCGTACGGCTTCAACCTGGGCGACTGGACCGGCGGCCAGGCCGAATACCTGTTCGTCCCGTACGCCGACTTCCAGCTCCTGCGCTTCCCGGACAGGGACCAGGCCATGGCCAAGATCCGTGATCTGGCGCTGCTCTCGGACATCCTGCCCACCGCGTTCCACGGTCTCATGGAGGCCGGTGCCAAGCCGGGCTCGACCGTGTACATCGCCGGCGCCGGCCCGGTCGGCCGCTGCGGCGCAGCAGCGGCGCGCCTGCTCGGGGCGTCCTGCATCATCGTCGGCGACTACCACAAGGACCGCCTGGAGCTGGTGAAGAAGAACGGCTGCGAAACGATCGACCTGAACCAGGACGCGGCGCTCACCGACCAGATCGACGCCATCCTTGGCGAACCCATGGTCGACTGCGCAGTCGACTACGTCGGTAACGAGGCACACGGCATCGGCCGCGAGGCCGAGGACATGGACCCGGCCCACGCCATCAATCAGGTCATCGAAGCCACCCGCGCGGGCGGAGCCACCGGAGTCATCGGCGTCTACGGCGCCGACCCGCTCGCGAAGTCGAAGGCCGAGCAGGAGGGAACGTACCCGCTCGACTTCGGCAAAGCCTGGATTAAGTCGCCGCGGATCGCCGCCGGGCAGGCACCGATCATGCACTACAACCGCGAGCTGATGATGGCGATCCTGTGGGACCGCATGCCCTACTTGAGCGCCATGCTCAACACGAAGGTGATCAGCCTCGACGACGCCCCCGACGCCTACGCGACCTTCGACACGGGAGTGCCCGAAAAGTTCATCATCGACCCCCACGGCCTCATTCCCGCCTGAGGCCCGCCTTCCCCGGCCCGCAGTCCCCGTTCGGGGAGGCTGCAGGCCGGACCCGTGCCTGCCGACGCACCGGTCGCGAAAGGACCTCGGAACATCCCTGCTGCGTACGCTGGGACAGCACGCCGTGAGCTTCGGGCAGATCGACGCGAAGCGGTCAAGAGAAGAGCACGGCCAATGGCTCTGGGTGGCAGCGGGTGGCGCCGGAGGCAACGACGCGGCTGCAGGGTGGTAGTCCGCAGGTCCCGCTCGACGGCCAGCTGAACCTCCAGCTTCCCCTGCTGTAGAGAAGTCCGCCCGACTCGGTGCAGCCGGAGACCGTGGCGCTCGGAGCCCAGCCACGGCGAGCAGTGCAACCCGCCGTACTCTCCCTCATGGAGCGGCCGCTCACGCGCGGGTTCCGCGGATTCCAGCTTCAGTTCGCGACGAACCCGCTCGCTTCTTGGTGCTACCTCTCGCCGACATAGCCATCAGAGGTTAAATCTCAAGCTCAGCAGGGGCCGTTCACGAGTTTCGTCAGACGGTCGGTGTCCTGCAGATCGGTGAGGACGGTGTCGGCGCCGGCCGCTCGCAGGGCCCCTAAGGTCCATCAGCGAGGCCGTCACTCTTGATGCCGGCCGCAGCCTGGATCACCCGCCACTCTCGCCGTTGCGGCCGGGGTGATCATCGGGAGTGGACCACGTGTGAGGGGACGATCTGAATGACGAACAAGACCGCACGATTCGCGTTGGCAGATTGAGCTGGGTGGTCGTCGGGTGGAGACGCTGAAGAGCGTCACCGGTGTGGCGGTCGATCAGGAGTACGTCGAGCTGTTGCAGAACTCGCCGGACGGGAAGCCGGTCCCCGACCTGGTCCTGGGGGCGCCGTCGTTCTTCGGAAGCATGACCTGCACGGCATACCGCGGGTCGGCCCGGTCGGGGGATGTGGTTGTGTGGGGGGTGTTGCAACGGTCGTGGCGGCGGACGGTCGCGTGGCGACTGGGAGGTCAGGGCTTTCGTCCGCGGCTGTTCGGTGGCGGGGCTGTGCGGGGTTGTTACTTGCCCAGCATGTGGCAGGTGGCCTTGGTGACGAGTGCTTTGTTCGCGGAGGCGGCTGTCTTTTCCTTGATGCCGAAGTTGGTGGCTGTCAGGACGGCGATGCTGCGGTGTCCGCCGGTGTCGGTGTAGATCTCGCTGGAGTAGCCGGGCAGTCCGCCGGTGTGGCCCCAGACGGTGCCGCACGGTGTGTCCACCTTCATCAGGCCAAGGCCGTATCCGCCGCCTTCCTCGGGGGCGTCGACCGTGGTGCGCATCTGTTTCATCTGTTCTTTTGGCAGGAGCTCGCCGGAGACCAGCGCGGTCAAAAAGCGTTGCCAGTCCTGTGCGGTGGAGACCATACCGCCGGCTGCCCAGGACCAGCTCGGGTCGATGGCCGAGGTGTCGATGTTGTCGTTGGGGCGTGGCGGGCCGTCGAAACCCACGCGTTGGGGCAGGTCGACCGTGCCCGAGAGGATGGCCTTCAGCCGCCCGGCATCGGGTTCGTAGCCGCGCACGTGTGGTTTCCCGGCCTTCCAGTCGGCGCCCGTGGCCAGGTTCGAGTCGTTCATGTCGAGCGGCTTGGTGATCTTCTCCTCGATCTGGTCGGCCAGGGTCTGGCCGGTGGCCTTCTCCAGGATGAGCCCGAGGGCCTCGTAGTTGGCGTTGCTGTAGGAGTACTTCGTGCCGGGCTCGGCCGGTGGGTTCTGCCGCGGTGTGACGGCCAGCAGTTCCCGGGGCGTCCACGTGCGCTGTTCCTGGCCGGTGAGGGAGGGCAGGAACTGTGGGGTGAGCAGGAAGTCGCCCAGGCCGCTGGTGTGGTTGAGCAGCATCCGCACGGTGATGTCCTGGCCGCCCTCGACCAGGCCGGGCAGCCACTTCTCTACTGTGTCCTCGAGGCCGATCTTGTTGTCGGCGACCTGTTGCAGGACGAGGGTGGCGGTGAGGGTTTTGGTGTTGGAGCCGACCCGGAACCGGTCGTCGGCAGCCAGGCGGTGGTCGTCCTTTGTCCAGGCGGCCTGCCGGGCGATCTCCACCGGCTTTCCGGTGCCGGTGTCGACCCGGACGATGACGCCCAGGGAGCCTGCGTCTGCCGCCTTTTGCGCGAGGCCGGTCAACTGTTTGCCGGCCGTCGTGTTTGCCGCGCTGTGCCCGGCAGAGGGCCTGGCCCCGTCCGATGGCCCGGTGCCGTGCGACGGCGACTCCGAGCAGCCCATGAGTACCGCGCCCATACCGGTCGCCAGCGTCACGCCCAGGGCCCCTCGCAGGATCCGGTGACGACGGGACGACGTGAATGCGGACATGGCATTTCCCTTTCGGCGCATGGCTGTTGCTTGGTGCGTCGCGGAACCCCGGGCATTGACTCGCTGAGCGGTTTCCCCGGCGGTCCCTGTGCGCAGCACTCATTCAGCCAGCGGCGGCCGCCCGGCACATCGCTCGATGGCGGGCTTCTCACCGGCGCCGGATCACTCCTTGGAATGATCTCGGCGGGCGGGGCGGCCCGCCGTCCCGCCCGCCGAAGGCGGTCAGGACAGTGTGTTGCGGGCCAGCACCGCCGCCTGCGCCCGGCTCTGACAGCCGGTCTTCGTGAGGATCCGGCTGACGTGCGTCTTGACCGTGTGCAGGCTCAGCACGAGCCGGGCGGCGATCTCGGCATTGCTCAACCCGTCCCGGACCAGCCGCAGCACGTCGAGCTCCCGCTCGGTGAGGTCCTTGAGCCGGGCCAGTTCCTGGTCGTCGGGCTGCCGCCGGCCGCGCAGATGGCCCGCGATGATCCGCCGGGTGACCGCGGGGCTCAGGGCGCTGTGCCCGGCTGCCGCGGCGCGGACGGCTCCGGTCAGTTCCTCGTAGGCACTGTTCTTCAGCAGGAATCCCGAGGCGCCGGCGGCGAGTGCGTCGTCGACGTACTCGTCCAGGTCGAATGTCGTCAGCATCAGCACCCGGCTGCGTCCGGGCCCGAGCAGTCCCCGGCGGCCCAGTTCCTCCAGCGCCCACAGCCCGTTGCGGCGCGGCATGCGGATGTCCATCAGCAGGACGTCCGGCCGCAGCCGGGCGCACGCCTGGACGGCTTCCTCGCCGTCATCGGCGGTGCCCGCCACGGTGAGGTCGGCCTGGCTGTCCAGGATCGCGCTCAGGCCGGCGCGGATGACCGGCTCGTCGTCCACGACGAGTACGCTGATCTGCTCAGGCATCCGCATGCTCCAGCGGCAGCGTGGCCAGGACACGGAAGCCGCCGTCATTGGTCGGTCCGGCGGTGAGTTCTCCGCCCAGTGCGCCCACCCGCTCGCGCATGCTGACCAGACCGATTCCTGCCCCCGCGCCGGGTGTGGCGCGCCGCGCCGCGCGGCTGTTGACGACCTCGCACCGCAGCTCTCCGGCGGCGTCGTCGAGGGTCAGCCGGACCGGCGCGCCGGGGGCGTGGCGGCGCGCGTTGACCAGTGCTTCTTGCACGATGCGGTAGCCCGCCAACTGCACCGGCCCCGGCAGCGACTGGAGCGCGGTCTCTGTTTGCACCTCGATTGTTCCCCCTGCGGCACGGTGGCACTCCAGCAACCCGTCCAGCTGCCCGAGTCCGGGCACCGGCTGCAGCGGGGCCGCGTCCGCGGGGTCACGCAGCATCCGCAGCAGAGCACGCAGCTCGCCGCTGCTCTGCCGGCCCGCCGTCGCCAGCCCGTCGATCTGGGCGCGGGCCCAGTGGGGCAGTTCGCCGCCGCGGGCCCGCAGTGTCTCGGCGTGCACGACCAGCAGGGTGAGCGAGTGCGCGACCACATCGTGCATTTCTCCGGCGATCCGCGCCCGCTCGCGCTGCGTGGCGTGCACGGCCTCCAGGGCCCGGGCCCGGCTCGCGTCGGCCGCCCGCCGCTCGGCCGCGGCAAGGAGGGTCTGCCGGGTCCGGGCGGCGAATCCCAGCACCCACGCCAGCGGCATCGGGGCCAGCGCGGCAAGAACGTCCAGACCTCCCTGGAAGTCACCGGACTCGGTGGTCAGTCGGTTCACCCACAAACCGGCTGCGGTCAGCACACCGGCGCCGCCCGCCGCCCACACGGTCCGTGCCCAGTTGGTGCAGTGACTGCCCAGGTTGTAGAGCAGCACCGCCGGCGGCAGAAAGATCAGCGGAGACAGCTTGGCCCCCGCGCCCGCGCTCCCCGCCAGCGCCGCCAGCAGCGCCGCGAAGCCCGCCACGAAGGCGGTGGCCGGCAGTCGGCGCCGCAGCATCAGGACCACCGCTCCCACGGCCTCGAAGCCCAGGAGCGACGCCCACGCCGGCCCGGAGGTGTCCACGTACGGCTGCGACAGCAGGGGCGGCACAAACGTCAGCACGACCAACCCGGCATCACCAGCCCAAGCGGGCCACCTGCCTTCGAACACGTTCATCCGCTTGAGACTAGGACCTCACGCGCCGCTCTGCGTCACTCCAAAGAGCGACCCGTTCGACGCCTGCGGATCCCCCCCCCCGGGCCGCGGCCGGCCCGCGTGACTCCCGGCTGCCATGCAGGCAACGGCTGACGCGGATCTGCGGAGGTCTTCCGCGGCCCCGCTCACGCTGGGAATGGCCCCCCCACATCACAATGGCCGAGCTGATTGAGTACTGCTCCCTGCGCGCGGGGATGGACCTGCCACCGAGGGCTGGCGCTGCGGGGACCGGTCCCGGAAGGCCGGCGACGATCGGCGCCTGGTCCTCGCGCAGTTCGGCGTTCGCCACACCGCCGATGACATCCATGATCGCCGCAGTGAGCCGGGCTGCGACGCCTGACCACTGCCCGGCAGGCGACTTGCCCGGGATGCGGTTGCCTGTCGGGACGAGTACATGGCTCCTACCTGCGGATTCCCCGGGATCTGCCGGCCGCGGGCAAGCCCGTCGTGGTGGCATTGCGGGTGCGCCGGTTCGTCTGCGCGGAGGGCTCCTGTCCACGCAGGACGAGACCTGCTCTACGAGCAAGGAGCAGGTCAGGAGTCTTCCTCGACGAGGCCGAACCCCGCGGGGAAGTCCTCCAGGAATTCGCGGCGCAGGGGATCGGGTTCCTCCTCGGCCATTGAGTGCAGCAGTTCGATGAGCTCGGTTCGCTGATCACTCGACAACTGCGTCGCCAGGTGGGCGACGCCCTCCAGGACCTTGACCGCGTCATCCTGGTTCATCTGGTCGTCGTCGCATCCTTCAACGAACCAGAGGACATCGCCCAAAGCCTCCGCCAGAGCACGGCTCAGCGACGCGTACGCAGACATCGACAAGGTCTCCCAACAGACGGCTGACAGAGCGAGATCAATCTCAGCACATGCCCTTGACATCACTGTCGGTGAGGCGGCCACACAAAGTGGACCAGAGCCTCTGAGCGGGAGTCGTTTCGAGGCGTGCGGGGGAGTCACTGGTTGGCTCCCGGCGTGATCGATCGCGATGACTTTCGATGTCGCTCGCTTGCCCGCTGGCCGGTCCCTCCCTTCGCCGTCCGCTCGCGGTTCGGCGGGCCGGGCGGGGGGTGGGGCCCCTGCCTGGCTGTGGCTACGGTGCGGTGCCGGTGGCGTTCGGGGGGTCGAATACGCAGAACTCGTTGCCCTCGGGGTCGGCGACGACGATCCAGCGGAAGCCGTGTTCGCTGAGTTCTTCGGAGAGTCTGGTAGCACCGAGCTGTTCCAGGCGGTTGACCTCGGGCATCAGGTCCGCGGTGCCGAAGTCGAGATCGAGGTGCATGCGGTTCTTGCCGTGTTTTGGTTCCGGGACGTGTTGCAGGAGCAGGGACGGTGCAGGAGCGGGCCCGACCAGGCTCAGGTAGGGAGGTCCGTGGAAGCCGCGCCGGTAGTCCAGCGGCGCGAGCGCGGCAAGCCAGAAGTCGGCCTGCGCTTCGGTGTCGGCACAGTCCAGGGTCACAACGATCTGCATGGCGGAACGGTAGGTGGCTTGGCCTGCCCTGACGATCCATTTTCCGGCAGCCCTGAGCGTGTTCTTTATGGTCGGCGACTTCGTTGAGGTCAGCAGCGCACGCGGGCGGTGTCGCCGTCGATACGGACGATGCACTCTTTGAAGAGCGCCAGGGGCCGGCCTTCGTCTTCGGGAACCAGTGTGAGTCCGAGGTCCATGATGGGCTTGACGGCCTGTGCTGTTCGAGAGCCGTCGGGGTCCGGGCCGCGGAGGGCCGCCCAGCTCTCGAACAGCGCACGGACTTCTTCCCATCCGGGTCCGGGGACGAAGTGGCAGAGGAACGTTGGCTGGTCGACTGCGTACTGCCGTAGCTCGCCGATCCCGGTGTCGCCCTGTGTGAGCCACCACTTCACTACCGCTCCCTTCAGCTCGGACAAGACACCGCAGGACTGGCAATCCACCTCTCACAGAGCGGCTTTGAGCTGGTCCATACCGCCCGGACCAAGACGCTGCCGGGCCCGGCTGCAGGCGGTGACGGGCCGGCTGGAGCACGTGGAGGCGTACACAGTGCGCCTGCAGGATTGCACGCCCGAGGGCGTGGCCGGCCCTGGATGCCGCCGTCGTCCTGATGACCATGGCGTTGCCCTATGAGCTGCATCCGTTGTGGCGGGAGGAGTCGCGCCCCTAGCCTCGCATCCGCTGCTCTTGCCGCGGTTGCGGCTGGTGCACGCACGCATGTGGCCGGCTGGCCGGGTCCGTCGCCCCTGGCGGGCTGTGCGCAATGCGCCCCGCCGACCGTCCCTGCGTCCGGGCCGGTCATGGCATGCAATCGATTTCGAGATGGCCGGCATGAGTTCCGCGGCCGCATCCCGCCGTGTTGCGGGGAACCTCTGGCGGCTGGTCAGCGGCCGACGGTCTTGGCCCGGCAAACCTACGGGGCCGCGTGGTGCGGTCGGCTGGCGGGCCCCGGCAGGAGCCGCAGCCGGCCGGTGCGGCGTTGCCGCCACCGCGGTGATCGAACGCTCCGCCTGATTATGCGCGCGAGTCGAGGAAGCGCACCATGCCTTCTCGAATCGCCTCGATGGTCTCCGCCCGTCCGGGGTTGGCAGACAGCCTGAACGGCCGGTATTGGCAGACGAACTGGCCGCGGGGCCAGAAGCTGCGGGGGAACTTCCAGCGGCGGGACATCTCTCTGCCTGTGTAGGGTTCGATCAATGTGGCTCCGTCGGCCATGAGGAACAACGTGTGGCTCGACCAGCTCTCACCGTCGTCGTGGTAGGACGAGAACAGCCATCCTCTGCCCAGAACTGTGCGGGTGGGGCGGCGTTCCGTTCTCTCCCGCAGCTTCACGACCTTGAAGTCGTACACCGGGATGGTGGGGACGTTGCGCCGGCGCAGCGCCTCCGCGAATTCGGCCAGCAACGCGGCCAGCGGTTCTGCGCCCTTTGCCGCGGCCTCTTCTTCACGCCGGCGGGTGCTTTCCGCCCGGGCCTGGCGCTGCTCTTCGCGACGCCTGGCATCGTCTTCGAGGCTCACAGCTCAACGCTACAGCTCGACGGCGGAGTTGGGGAGCCGATGTGCAGGAGATGGAGCCGTGCACAACCCCGGCTGTGCAGGACGGGCGGAGGGGCGTGCACAAGATGCCGGACTCTCCAAAGAGACAAAGCCCTCCGTAGCACAGACGGCAGCCGACGGCGTCCGCGACGGCATCCAGAAGGGCGTGGCACCGACGAGCAGGGAGCTGGCCTCCTCCGTCGAGCCGTTCGTCGCGCGGGTATGAGTCGGCGACGTCCTCATCGCGCCGCAGCCTGTCCATCGGGTCTCTCACCCTCTTCGCCGTGGTAGCAGCCGGGGTGCCTGCCCGTGCGATCTGCGCGGTCAGGGAAGATGCTTGCTCACCGGGACGGGGGGGGGTGGGACAACGGCGCCTCGGAAGCTGTATCGGTCGACGAAACAGCTCCGGGCAGGCCCGCCCGATGGCGACCTGCATGCACGGGCCGAGCACACCATCGGAATGATCGGTGCTCTTCACCGCGCCGCGGACCGCGAAGAACTGTGCAGGAGGTCGGTCGAGGCACGGGCGTTTCTCAACTCCTTCGTTGTGCAGGCTTCAGCCCAGATCAGGTAGAGGGCCGGCCCGGTCCTGCGCAGCCTCGGCACCCGGCCCCGTGCAGGGTCCCCGGCAGAGTCAGGCTGGGCTGCCGGCAGCGGTGCACCGTGGCGTGATCGCTCACGCGCGAACGGCTCTGCGCGGCCGCCGGTCCCGGCCCTGCGTGCAGGCCGTCCGCCGCGTTGACCGGTGCCCGTCGGACTGTCGCGCGGGCTTCCGGCTGCCCGGGGGCGTGGGCCAGCGCCGGGTCGAGGCCGCTCGTCGGTTCGTCGGGTACCAGCAGCCGCGCCCCCGGCAGCGGCAGGGCGAACCCGTGCGGGGTGTGCCCTGGCGCCGGACCGGAGGCGGCAAGACCCGCGGTGTGCGGGGGGCGACGCATGTGCGGGGCGGGGCTGTATCGCGAGGACGGGCCGGCGCGGCCTGCGGGCGGGGCCCGGGCCGTCCTCGCGGAACCGGCGGGCCGCGGCCCCGCCTGCGGTCGCCTGCCTGCCGCCCCGCCCGGATCCGGGTGGGGCCATGAGGGCACTGCAGCGCTGCGGGAACAGCCTGCCCGTCCCCGGACTGGCCCGTCACCGCGGCCGATCGGCTGGCTGGCAGGCGTCGGGCCGGGCTCGGGTTGCAGGGGGAGCAGGAGGAAGACGGGGGAGGCCGGGAAGGAACACAGGCAGGCCTCCCGCGACGCGGCGCCGGGCCGGCTTGGTGCCCGCAGGTGTGCCGGGAGACCGGCGACGGCCGCAGCACCGCACCCTGGCGCGGAGGGGAAGACCGGGGCTGATTCGCTGCGGGTGGCCGCGAGTTGCACGCCGCCGGTAGGGGTCGGCTGTCACAAGATGCCGGGCGCGCCGCGTTGCCGGCATTCTGTCGCGGGTCGTTAGATCGTCCCCGGTGCCTGCGTTGCCCGTGTCCTGGCCGGATAGCCGGTGGTGCGGGTCGGCGCCGGGGTGTCCTCGTGCTGCGCGCGGGTATCGGCCGTTCCCGCCTGGCCTCCATACAAGGCCAGGCGGGAACGGTTGCACTCGCTCCCAACTTCTCGGCACGGGAGCGGCTTCCGGATGGAAGGCCGACACCTCTGGGTGTCAGGTTCCAATTGATGGGCGCCTGGGGCGCCGTCGCAAGGGGAACCCGGAATAACCACGCGAAGGCGTGCCGGGCTGCCCTCACTTGCGCAGGATCCGGTCATTCGTGCGCATTCAACGACCTGCATTGTTCCGTGAATCACTGATCACGTGGCGTAACAGCGCGCGCCGCTCCATGCTGTTGCCCTCCCGGTGAGGCGGGCTCGGCACCCTGCCGCCCCGGGTGCTCTGCGGTGCCCGGATGCGCCGCAGGGCTGCTTTCGTCCGCACCTCTGGAAAGAGATCAATGGAACGTACGTATTTGGGGCTCGTCCCGACGGCCGCAGCGGTTGTTGCCTGGAGCGTCGCCGCGGCGGCGTCCGGGCGGGCCGCTGTGATCGCCGCTCTCGCACCAACCCCCGGGCCGGCGGTGCACCGCCGGCCCGCGGTGCAGCAGATCACGGGTGCTGTCCGGGCGGACGGCCGGCGCGGCACCGGCTTGGGGGCGTCGCTGCGGGACGAGGGGGGCAACGCCCCGTGACGACCCCTCCCGATCCGCCAACGCCGTCCGGACGGCCCGGACGCAAGCTCGGGCCGATAGCGCCCGGCGTGGGCACCACCCATCAGGCCTGGCTGAACCCTCTGCGGGGCGCCTACCTGGAGAGCGGACTGACGCTGAGCGAGCTGAGCGTGCGGGTCCGCCTCGCCAAGTCCAAACTGTCCGAAATGCTGCGGGGGATGGGGCTGTACCCGCGCTGGGAGATCGTCCTGAGTCTGGCGGCCGAGCTGAAGCTGCCCGACTGGCCGCTGTACCGGCTGTGGCGGCAGGCCGCTCTCGAAGAGGCCCGCAAGAGCCGGGAGTGGGTGGAGCGCTCCGGCGAGAAGACGCTGACCGCCGCCCCTGGAATCCCGCCCCTGGACCTGGCGGCCTTCCGCGAACTGGTCGAAGAACACTACTGGTTCTACGCCTCGTGCTTTCTGGACGATCTCAGGTGCCAGACCGCTGTCGACGACACCTTCGACATCTTGTGGCTGCGCTGGAACGAAGCACTCGCCAGCCCCGACACGCGGCGCTTCGCCTGGAGCATCGTGCGCACCACCGTGATGTCGCGCACTCCGCATCACGACTGCCGGCCCAGCCTGGGCGGGGCCGTCTTCGACACCGCCGCGCTGCGCTCGCGCACCACGCCTGCCGACCGCCTGCGGCAGTTGACCGAGAGCCTGGAGCTCTTCGCGGCGATCAGCCGCCTGCCCGACAACCAGCTCGACGTCATCGTCCTGCGCTACCTGTGCGGGATGAGCGACCGGGCTGCCTCGGCGCTCCTGGGCCTGCCGCTGGCGTCGGTGCACTCCGATGAGCGGCACGCCAGCCGCTACCTGGAGGGCCTCATCAACCCTGCCTCCGCCGAAGGGGACACCGCATGACAGCCATCGCCGACCTGCTATCCAGGGCCCTGCTCGTACGCGATCGCACCGTGCCGCGCGACATCGTCCCCCTCTCCCGGGCGGACCACACCCCGGCCGGGGCTCCCGCCGGCAGACAGCACCGGTACACGGAAGCCGCCGAGAACCTGCGCTCCCTGTGCGAGACCCTGGTCGTGCACACCCCTGCCTCCGCACTCGCGGACTTCGTCACCGAGCAGGTCCCCCAGCCGCGCAGCGCGCTGGTCCTGGCCTGCCTGCTGCAGCTGACCGAGACCGGCGACGGCGCACGGGCCTGGTGGGAGTACGCCGCCGGGGCCGGGCAGGCCGTGGCCGCCTACTGCCTCTACCTCCACCACCTCTCCCTGGGGGAGGAAGAGGTGGCGGCCTGGTGGCATGGCCAGAGCGCCGACGACGACTACACGCTGCCGACCGAACCCCAGGCCCAGGAGGAAGAGGTGCCCGAGGTCGAGTGGCACCCGGGTGTCCGCCAGGCCACCTCCTCCACCGCCACCATCCTGCGGGTCCTGCGCAATCTGGCCCGGACTCCCGGGCGCAGGCCCCATTCCTGGGCCGTCAGCCAGCTGATGGCCTACGTGCCCACCGCCGTCGCCGTCGGCTACTTGCGCCAGCCCGACATCGCCCTGCCCGTGCCGGGCCGGGACTTCGCCGCGCAGATCACCGCGCGGCTCAACACCCAGCACTGCACCATGTGGGAGGACACCCGGAGCACGGACCCGGCCGGCGAACACACCGGGCCGCAGCCGGCCGGCCCGCACGGCACCGCCGGCGGCCTGCCCTTCCTGCGAGGGGAGTTGGGGCAGACCGCACGTCACTGACCGGGACGCCTGGTCCGCAGCCGCAGGACGGCGCTCCCCGACGCCGCCGGCCGCCGGCGCGCGGGAGAGCCCCTGCGGGCCTCGGGGCGTGCGCTTCCCGCCAGGCAGATGTCACAACTCCCGCCCGTCCATGCACTGTTGTGGGTGCACGGACGGTGCGGCTCACCTCGGCAGCGAGGACAGACAGGAGACAATGCAGTGGATCCCGTGGTCGTCGGGGGAGCGGTGACCGTATGCGTCAGTGCGGTGAGCGCCGTGGTGGAGACCGCTCACTGCCTTGCGGCTGTGCGAACAGGGTTGGTGCGGATCACCGGGGGGACCGGCCGCCCGACGCCTGCGCAGTGCCGTCCCGGGGGCCCGGCCGGGGCGCAGTCGGCCTTCCTGCCCCGCCCTGCCTGCGGGCCCCGGGCAGGGGGTGCAGGTTATGGACACGGCAGCCGGCAGTGAAGCCGTCGTGGCCGAGCGCGCGGACGAGACGTGTGTCCCGCTGCCCGGCAGAGACCTGGCCGAAGCTCTCCACTGCGCCCGGTACCCCGCACTCGTGTGCTTCCTCCTGCTCAACGGGGCGTCCTGGAACAAGGCCCGGGACGCCGCCCGGGATGCCTTCACCCAGATGTGCGCACCCGGAGTGTCCGTCTCCCGCCCCGAGGCCTGGCTGCGCACCGTGGCCCGGCGGTCCTGGGTACGCCAGCAGGTCAGCGCCCAGGACTGCTGCGCCGAAGTGCCGGAGCCCGCCGCGGTCCTGCAGTGCCTGACCCGCGCCCGGGCAGCCGAGACCGGCGAGGAGCAGCGCCGTCTCATCGCGCTGCTGCTGACCCTGCCGGCCAGGCCAGCGCTGCGCGCTGGCCTGGCACCTCGACGGCTTCACCGCGCAGGAAAGCGCCCGGGCCATGGGCACCACGCAGGCGGCCGTGCGGCAGAACCTCAGCCGCGCCCGCACCGCCCTCCAAACCGCACTGTCCCTGGAAAAACCATGCGACGACGACACGACGAGGGGAGCACCATGAGCAAGAGCCCGCCGCCGCCCACGACCGCCGGCATGATCCTCAACGCCCTGCTGGAGTCGGCACACGCGCAGCTGGCCACCGCCGTGCACGACCGGCTGACGGCCGGGGACGCCCCCCGGAGCTCGCCCGCCCCGGCCGGGCCCTGGACCGTCTGCCGGCCTCGGCCCACCGCGAGATCGGCACCGCCGTGGCCATCCGCCTCGACCAGCAGCACCCACCGGCCCCGGCCGGCAACCCGGCGGAACCTGGCCCGCGCGGCGCGGACCGCAGTCTCAAAGACCGCCCCGCCCGGGTCCGGCTCGAGCACCGTGACCAGACGCTGCACATCCTGGTCCGGTACTGGCCCGGCGATCTGGCCGCCGCCCTGCGCACCGCCCTGCGCATCCTCGGACAGCTGGACGCCCCGGGCAGCCAGGACCAGCCCGCCGCTGCCCCCGGTGACGTGGCCGGGCAGCTGGTCCGGCGGCTGGACGAACTGCTGCGCCTGCCCCGCCCCGGCAGCGCGGCCGCACGGCATCGTGCCGGGTACCTCGCCGCGGCCGGAGGCCGGCTGGCCCGCGCCGCGGCCGAGCTGTTCTGCGTCGTGCGAAGAGCTGGTGCCCCTCCTGCAGAGCGCCCCCGCCGGCGACGGCGGGGTGAGTCTTGTGGCCCGGGACCTCGTCGACGGCCTGGAGCACGCCTGCCGCACCGCACAGGAGTCGGCCCGCGGCCGGGCCGAAGTGGAGGCGGCCAGCAGCGACTTCACCGGCGCCGACCTGCGCGATGCCGACCTGGAGGGGGGGGCCCCGCCAGTGTGGGCGCCCCCGAGAGGCGCGCACCATGCCCAAGCGCGGTGGTGGCGGGGGTCCGGACGGCGCCCCGGGTGTTGGTGGGGGTTAGAGA